>NZ_FSRK01000001.1:1292290-2584580 GCF_900141765.1 Epilithonimonas zeae
TCACGGGTTTCAGGATGTAATCTGCGATATTCAGTTCGAAAGCTTCAAGTGCGTAATCTTTATTGGATGAGGTGAAAATAATGATAATGTCTTTCCCAGAAAGGTTTTTAGTGAGTTCGATTCCGGTCATTTCCGGCATTTCGATATCCAAAAATATCAAATCTACCTGATTGTTCTGCAAATGATTGTAAGCTTCAATCGCGTTGGAATATTCACTGACAATTGTAAGATTGGGAATCTGCTTTGCCAAGTGTGCGAGTGTGGTTCTTGCGATATCGTTGTCATCAACAATCAGGGCTTTCATAGGGATAGTTTATTATGGTTGACACAAATATAATTAAAACTACTAAGATTTTTTTGCTTAATTTTTTTGATTCTATTGCGAAAGTTTTGAATGCCACGAATACACGAATAATATATTCTTTTAATGTAAATTAGTGTATTCGTGGCAACGTTTTTATCTGAAGTAAGAACGAATCATCCAGGCCATTTCTTCGTGTGTTTCTATCAGGCTTGTGATGAAGTCGCTGGAACCGTAATCTTTGTATTTTTCGGCAAAAGGCGTCACATTTCCTCTTAGAAAATCGATGATGCTTTCGTGGTCTTTTAATAAATCTTTCATATAACCCAAACCGTCATTGGTTCTGTCGCTGTATTCTGTGAGATGCGTCAATTCTAAATAAGCTTTCATAGTTGCAGGTGCGTAATGACCGATTTTTCTTAGACGTTCTGCAACGCTGTCAATCAATTCGTCCAACTGTTTGTACTGTTCTTCGAAGAAAATATGGTTGGCGTGGAAGTTGTCGCCGGTGACGTTCCAGTGTGCATTTCTGGTTTTGATGTAAAGTACAGTTTCGTCAGCTAAAAGTTTTGCCAATTGTTCTGCAACAGCTTCTGTGTTTTGCTCTGTAAGTCCGATGTTTGTTTTCATAATTTTAAGATTTAAGTTGTTCTTTTTTGATGATGTAAAGTTCGGTCGGAATGTCTTGGAATTAAGAGGTTTTTCGTTAAATAGGCAAAATGAGTCGTTGAGTGGGCTAAACTAAGTTTCATTAATATTTTAAACAAAAAATGAATTTATTAAACTAGTTAAATGTGCAGGATTTCTAACCACCATAAATTTGTCATATCAAAATTAAACAATCAACAAAATGGAAAATAGAATATTAGGACTGCACCACATTACAGCAATTGCAGACAACGCAAAAAGAAATTTAGATTTTTATACTCAGGTTTTAGGCGTAAGATTGGTAAAGAAAACCGTTAACTTTGACGATCCGGGAACTTATCATTTTTATTTCGGTAACGAGGAAGGAACTCCTGGAACAATTTTAACATTCTTTCCTTGGGAAGGAATTGGTAAGGGAACAAATGGTTCTGGCTTGGCAACACACATCGGTTATTCAGTTCCAAAAGGAAGTTTGGAATTCTGGAAAAACAGATTTCAGCAGTTTAATGTAAACTTTGAAGAAGGCGAAATTTTTGGTGAAAAACTGATTTCATTCAAAGACCCAGACGGACTTCAGCTACAGTTCATCGAATCTTCAAGACGTGATGACAGAAAAGTATGGACAACCGATGATATTAAAGATGAAAATGCTTTGAAAGGTTTTCATAATATCACTTTGACTTTGAAAAAAGCTGATCCGACAATCAAAGTTTTAACCGATATTTTTGGATACAATTTACAAAAAGAGGAAGATGAAAGATATCGTTTTGCAACTGATGCCATCGAAACGGCAAACCTTGTTGACATTATTGAAAACGATAAAATTCAGGCTGGAAGAAATGCAGCAGGAACCAATCATCACGTTGCTTTCCGAGTGAAAGATGATAAAGTTTTAATGGAATTCCGTGAAAAAGTTTTGTCTGCAGGATTGAATATCACGCCGAAAATCGACAGAGATTATTTCTATTCATTGTATTTCCGTGAACCGGGTGGCGTTTTATTTGAAATCGCAACAGATAATCCTGGCTTCACGGTTGATGAACCTTTGAATGAATTAGGAATCAATTTAAAACTTCCAAAACAACACGAACCTTTACGTGCAAGAATCGAAGAGGTATTACCGAAGTTATCATAAGTCATCACTTTTTTCTATTTAACAACCTAATTTAGCAAAAAGAAAAAATATTACAATGGAAAGAACAGAAGTAATTTTAGGAAATGTGAGAGGCGAAATTCAGCTTTTCTCAGACGATAAAAAAGCAGGGAAAATGGATATTTCGGTCATCAAAGATAAATTAACGGTTTATCATACAGAAGTTGATGAAGAATATGCCGGAAAAGGTTTTGCCAAATTATTATTAAATCAATTGGTTTCTTACGCCAGAGAAAACGATTTAAAAATTGTACCGCTGTGTCCGTATGTTCACGCACAATTCAAACGCAATCCCGAAGAATACAATGATGTTTGGTTTAAAGAAGAAGCATAAAATCTGAAGACCAAACACCAAACCATCAACAATCAACCAAATACCATCAACTACAATGTCACTTATCACAGGACTTCACCACGTCACCGCTATCACAGGCGATGCACAGGAAAATATAGATTTTTACACCGGAGTTTTGGGACTTCGATTAATTAAGAAAACCGTCAATTTCGATAATTCTGAAGTATATCATTTTTATTTCGGGGACGAATTCGGAACACCTGGAACGATTATAACGACTTTTCCTTACGGAAAAGGTTTGGCAAACGGAAGACACGGCAAAGGAATGCTTAACACAACGGCTTTTTCCATTTCGATGGCGGCTTTTGATTACTGGCTGGAACGTCTGGATAAATTTAATATTCCTTACAAACAGTCACAGCAAAGGTTTTCAGGTGAAGTCTTTATTTATCTGGAAGATTTTGACGGACTAGGTTTGGAGTTGGTTTTCAATGAAAAAGATGACAGAAAAGGGTATGATAACGGATTGATTCCGCGGGATTTTGCCATCAAAGGTTTTCATCACGTCGAGATTTGGGTTGATGCTTATGAAAGAACTGCTGCGCTTTTGACTACTCAAATGGACCATCAATTAATTGCTGAAAGCTCTGACAGATTCAGATTTGGAACGGAAGATAAACCCGGAAAATATGTCGATTTGCTTTGCGCTCCCAATTCTCTTAAAGGTTTGGCAGGAAGAGGAACGGTTCATCACGTTGCTTTTGCGACTCCCGATGCGCAGTCACAATTGGAGATGATTGAAAGACTGAATCAATTCGGTTTGCAGCATACGGAAGTTAAAGATAGAAAATATTTTACTTCCATTTATTTCAAAGAGCCGGGTGGTGTTTTGTTTGAAATCGCCACTTCAGGATCTGGCTTTGACATTGATGAAGAATTGGCTTCTCTTGGTGAAGATTTGATGCTGCCGGAACAGTTTGAAGAAAACAGAGGACACTTAATTGATATTCTTCCAAAAATTAATTATCCTACAGAAAAATTTAGATAAAAATGAGTCACACTTTAGATATAAAAACAGGCGGAAAATCATTGAATGAAGCAGAAAAAGTTTTAATAATGATTCACGGCAGAGGCGGAAGCGCTCAGGATATTCTGAGCTTATCCCAACATTTGAATGTAGAAGATTATGCTTTGCTCGCGCCACAGGCAACTAATGGAAGTTGGTATCCGTTATCCTTCATCGCTCCGGTTGAGCAAAATGAACCTTGGTTGTCCTCAGCCATTGAAACTGTTGGAAAAACCGTAAAAACGGCTTTGGATGCAGGCATTAAAGCTGAGAATATTTACTTTTTCGGATTTTCTCAAGGTGCGTGTTTGACTTTGGAATTTTTAGCGAGAAATGCTCAAAGATTTGGTGGAGCAGTGGCCATTATCGGTGGTGTGATTGGTGAAAAAATCAATCGTGAAAATTACAAAGGTGATTTCGCACAGACTCCGATTTTCCTGGGAACAAGCAATCCGGATTTCCACGTTCCTGTTGAAAGAGTCTATGCGACAGCCAATATTTTAAAGGAAATGAATGCTGATGTTACGGAAAAAGTTTATGCCAATTTCGGACATTCAATCAATCAGGAAGAAATTAAATTGGCGAATTCAATTGTTTTTAAATAATTCTTTGAACACAAAAGGTCACGAATATTTTCACAAATAAACACAATTTTATATTCAATAGAAACGGGCTTTAGCCCGTTTAATTAATTGAAATAATTCAATTGGCTTTAGCCAAAACTTAAAAGCAATGAAAATCACAAGAATATTCAGCGATGAAAACGGCGAATCTCACTTCGAAGACATCGAAATTCCGTTAATCAATCAAGGTGAAATCGGATTTTTGTCAGAAGATATTAATGTTAAGAAACTTCAATTCAGAAAGGTTTCTGCTGATTATGATTACGATTTTCATCACGCTCCGCAAAAGCAATATATTGTTTTGTTGGATGGCGGTGTTGAGATTAAAACTTCGCTTGGTGAAATCAGACAATTTCAAACCGGAGAAATTCTTTTGGTTGAAGATATTTCTGGAAAAGGTCACAAAACCAAGAACCTCAAAAAGAAAATGCGAACATCATTGTTCATCCATTTATAAATTAAAAAAATGAAAACTTTAAACTTTTTAGTGATTGGGAAAAATCAGGAAATTCTTGATACCTTGAAAAGAATTATCGAAAATAATGTAGGCTGGAAGGCAGAAATCAAGAGCGATGAAACGGTCTGCTATGATTATATTAAAGAAAATCAGGTTGATATTGTTTTGTTAAGTTCTGGCTTAGAAGAAAAATTTGAAAACGATATCAAAGTTTTTTGCGAAAATCTGGACAAAAATGTGAAGGTGATTGACCATTACGGCGGCGGAAGTGGGCTTTTGAAGAACGAAGTTTACGCACTTTTCCCTAATT
Source organism: Epilithonimonas zeae (assembly GCF_900141765.1). Lineage (NCBI taxonomy): Bacteria > Pseudomonadati > Bacteroidota > Flavobacteriia > Flavobacteriales > Weeksellaceae > Epilithonimonas > Epilithonimonas zeae. The sequence goes on from NZ_FSRK01000001.1 coordinate 1,297,144, forward strand.
TGCAGCCGTAAACTTAATTTATGTTTGAAAATATCATCAAGAACGTTACGCGTTTTATCAGCCTGAGCAGCGAAGAAGAGAAAATATTCACCGATTTATTGGTTTGTGAAACCATTCCCAAGAAAACAATTTTGTTGCGGGAAGGTGAAGTTTGCCAATTTGAAGGCTTCATTCACAAAGGCTGTCTGAGGGCTTACTACCTTGATGATAATGGTTTTGAGGTCACGATTTTGTTTGCCATCGAAGATTGGTGGATTAGTGATATAGCGTCTTTTCAGGAACAGAAACCTTCGAATTTGTATATTGAAACGATTGAAGATTCAGAGATTTTTATGCTGAACCCGACCACCAAAGAAAAGCTGTTGCAGGAAATCCCGAAATTCGAAAGGGTTTTCAGAATGTTGGTTCAGCGAAATCTGTTTACCCTTCAAAACCGTCTGGTGAATACCATTTCCAAAAGCGCATCAGACCGATATCTGGAATTTATAAAAGTATATCCTACGATTCCACAGCGCGTTGCGCAATATTACATCGCTTCTTATCTCGGAGTTTCAAAGGAATTTGTGAGTACAATCCGAAAACGCCTTGCGAATAAAGGAAAATAATAAAACTAAAAATGTCAAATATGAAATTATTTGGCATTTTTTTTTGCTCAAATCAAATTTATTAAACTAGTTAAATGCGCAGCAATTTCCATCGCCATAAATTTGTCATATCAATAATGAATAAACAACTAACAGATATGGACAGAAAAGATTTTTTAAAGAAAGGATTACTCGGAACAGGAATGTTTGTAGCAACTGCTTCATTGGGAAATACAATGAAAAATGAGATTGACGAAATCGAGCCACTGGAACCGATTGGATACAATCATTTACCAAACACCGATTCAAAAATTAAAGACAATTCTGTGATTCACAAAGCGGATTCCAGAGGGAAAGCCGACCACGGCTGGTTGGTCAGCAATCATACGTTTAGTTTTGCGAATTATCATAATCCGGAGAGAATGCATTTTGGTGTTCTCAGAGTTTTGAATGACGATAAAGTAGAGGCGGGAAGAGGTTTCGGAACGCATCCGCACGACAATATGGAAATCATCAGCATTCCGTTGGAAGGAGATTTGGAGCACAAAGACAGTATGGGAAATTCGGCGATTATTAAGAGTGGAGACATTCAGGTGATGAGTGCAGGAACCGGAATTATGCACAGCGAATTCAATAAAAATAATGACAGTTTGGTGAAGTTTCTACAAATTTGGGTGTATCCAAACAAAAGAAATGTGACTCCACGATATGACCAGATTACTTTAGAAAAATCAAAAGGGCAGAATCAATTCCAGCAGATTCTTTCTCCGAATGCGGATGACGAAGGTGTTTGGATTCATCAGGATGCGTGGTTTCACTTAGGAAACTTCGAAAATAATGTTGAAATCAACTATAAAATCAGGAAAAAAGGGAACGGTGTATATGCTTTTATTTTAAAAGGAAGCGCAGAAATCGAAGGACAGAAAGTGGAAACGAGAGATGGTTTTGGAGTTTGGGATATTTCAGATTTGAAGATCAAATCGACTTCAGAAAATACGGAGATTTTGTTGATGGAAGTTCCGATGATGATGTAACTATAGTTTAGATTATTATGAATAATATAGTAAAAAATACCTTAAACAAATCATTCTTAATTACAGGATTAGTTTTCTCAACTTTAACTTTTTCTCAAACGGCAATTGCAAACTCTTCAATTCCGACAACAAATGGGACATCAAAAATTTGGGTTCTGTGGATGGAATTTCGATCGATGGTTGGGATTCTCTTCTGTAGAAGCTCAACTATAAGTTGCCTGTGTTTTCGAATACATAGATAACGACATCCTAAGCTGCTTCCTGGCAAGTGAGCTCCAGCATTAAAATTCCATTTCTAATCGCGTTGGTAATACTCACTGCGATTTGTCTGTAGATTGGGATTTTTAGTTTTTTTTCAATAATTACAATTCGGTCAAAAGGAATCATATGGACTACTATCTATGTTGAAACTGGATTATAAGGATAGTCCTTTTGTAATATAAATTTGCAACATTAAGCAAAATCAAATAAAAATGAATTTTACAATTAAAAAAGCAAATCTCGAAAATTTGGATGCAGCTGCAGAACTCTTCAATCTTTATCGGATTTTACAGTTATACAAATTGTACCATTATGTTAAGCTAGCAAAACAGTGGCTTTTGAGTGATCTGTTTGTACATCCTGATTACAGAGGAAAAGGATTCTCAGTGGCTTTTATAGAACGTGCTAAACAATGGTGTGATGAAACAGAAGCTTGTGGATTAATGCTTGAAACCGAAAAAACAAACGATATAGGAAATAAACTATATCCTCGTTGTGGATTTGAATATGATGGGTTACACAACTATTATTACTGGTGGAAATAAATTATAAGATTATTAGGACATTAGAAAGAATATTAAGTTAGAAGATATTCTGTTGTAATTGATATTCTAAAATTAAAAATAATGAATTTATTTGATCTTTCAACTTAGGATAAATTTCGAGATGCCGGATGCTAAGTTGTTAGATAAATATTATGACAGGCTGCTCTCTGCTTTTCCAATTGAATTTCCCACAATCGAACTTAAATATGATATATCACTCGCAGAGGCTAAGGATTACGTTTTTACTTTGGCGAAATTCAAATTAATACAACAGCTTGAAAAAGATTTTATGGTTTTACAAAACAAAATGAGGGTGTAATTCTGTTCAAACTTCGGGGAGGCTTACAGTGATAGGCACAACATGCATATGGCCCAAAATAATCCATCTATAACTTTTAGTCATTAAAATTGATAGCGAATTAATTTTATCCCGTTGGTATATAAAATTGGTTTTCCAATAAGGAAAACCAATTATAAGATCTGTCTGTTACACTATTGAATCTCGATCATCCTAGGAGGTTGTTTTTTGCTTCCTCCTTTCTGTCATACACTTTGGCAGAGTTTGAAAAACTGAAGTATATATTTCAGCTTTATTATGATTTCCTCTATAAATACTAACTTGTTATTTTCAACGACTGAATGCGTCCATTAGATAATTGAAAATAATATTTCAAAATAATTGGGCTGCCCGGAAATGATCCTGAAGTTTTAGCCGATAGAATATTTTCTTTTTCATTATAATCAATCGGTTCCATTGTGGCTTTATAATCTTTATTGGATTTGTCAATCCATTGTTCTATTTCTTTTCTTCCGTTATGGGTTTTGCCTTCATCAAAAACTACGGCTGTTTCTGCAAAACATTGTGCATAAGCAGCACTATCAAAATTATTCTGTGTTTTAACTAACTCGCTGATTACATTTGGTAAGTTCATATTTTCTATTTTTTTAATGATTATTAAATGGTTGGTACTGTTCCGCCATCGATTACATATTCTGTTCCTGTTAAATAACTAGCTCTTGGTGAAACCAGAAAGCCTACAAATTCGGCAACTTCGGCAGGTTCAGCAGGTCTTCCGAAAGGAATTCCTCCCAATGCATCCATTACGCCCTGTTGCGCTTCTTCTACAGTACTGTTCGAATTTCTTGCAATTTCGCCCAGCCATGCTTCCGATGCTGTTGTATTGATCCATCCTGGAGAAACCGCCAATACACGAATACCTTTAGGAGTAACTTCGTTTGATAAGCTTTTGCTGTAGTTTCTCAGTGCTGCTTTTGCAGCTGCGTAAGGCAAAGTAGAATCATATAGAGGCAGTTTACCTTGGATAGAAGCGATGTGAATAATAACACCTGCTTTTCGCTCGATCATTTGCGGTAAAAATCCCCTGTCCAGCCGAACCGGAGCCAAAAGATTAGCCTGTAGTGTTGATTCCCAATCTTCATCATTAAGCGCGGCAAACCCGCCTGCCGGAGTAGATGATCCCCCGAGGTTGTTAACCAGAATATCCAGTCTTCCGTAGTCCGAAAGCACTTCGCTGATTACTTTTTGGGTGCCTTCTGCTGTACTCAGATCTGCTGAAATGAAATGCAGATTACTGTTTTCTTGTTCAGGGGCATTTCTTGCGGTAATAATAACCGTTGCGCCAGCTTGTAGCAGTCTGTCTGCAATGGCTTTTCCTGCTCCTTTTGTACCTCCTGTTACCAATGCAATTTTGCCTGACAACTCATTGTTGTAATTAAATTGTTCCATTTTTTAGATTTGTTTTATAGGACAAAATTGGGGTATAAAAACAGTTCATACAAGTACGGAATTACGATTCATATAGGGATAAATTATTCCCCTATTGCAAAAATCGGAACATACGCTTACTTTTACATTATGTATGAGAGAAAAATAATTCCGAATCTGAATTGTGGTCTTGACCTGATCGGTGAAGTGCTGTACGGCAAATGGAAAATCCGTCTTCTTTGGTTTATCAATCAGGGAAATAAAAGACCAAGCGAATTGCAGCGTAAAATTCCGGATGCATCGCGAAGAGTTTTAAATATTCAGCTAAAAGAGTTGGAAGACCACGAGTTGGTCACGAAGAAAATTTACCCTGTTGTACCTCCAAAAGTAGAATATAGCTTAACTGAGTTTGGTGAAAGTTTGATTCCTGTTGTCGGTGCTTTGGGACAGTGGGGAGATCAACACGAAGAGCGATTAAGAGATTTAATTATTAAAAGATATCAGGCATCTGGCAATAATGCGGAAGAATAAAGTTATGTTTTAAGCTCAAGAAATAAATTGACATCAAAGAAATCTATTTTACAATTATATCTTAGTAAGCTTATTGACTAAATAACTGATTATCTGTGCAACGCTTTCGGCAGCGAGAACAAAATCGTTTTTAACCCAAATTTTAATGCATCAAGTATCTGATATTATGATTGTAAAAAAATGCTAAAACTTAAGTGCAAGCTCTTTTTCGTAAGCAATAATTTACATATTTTTGTGTGACAATGACTTCAAAATTAGCAGATTACAGACGTAAGAAAGGACTGAGCCAGCAACAGCTTGCAGATTTTTCTGGCGTGAGCGCAAGAACTATACAACGCATCGAAAGCGGAAAGGTTGAAGCACATCCCGCAACATTGAAGATGCTCGCAGATGCACTTGAAATAGACACTGAAGAGTTAACAATAGATCAACAGTTACCACAAACCACGGAGATAAAAAGCCTGGATAAAATAAAACCAGTTTTTCACATGTTGGCACTTATCGGGCTTTTTCTTCCTGTTTTCAATATTATTCTTCCAGTAATTTTTTGGTTCATTAAAAAAGATGAATCCCAGGCTTACGACCAGGAAGGTAAGTTGGTAGTTAATTTTCAGATCTCAATGTCTCTTCTTTTTATACCGGCAGTTGTACTCATGATTTTCGTGTTTTTTATTGGATTTCCATTGGTGCTAATCATCTATTTTTATGCTTTTGTCATGTGCATCATCAATATTTTCAGAAGCATTAATAAAAGAGTAAGTTCCTATCCTTTGACCTATCGATTTTTGCGATAAACCCCTTGAAAGTCTTTTCCAGTAACAAATGGCGTAAACTTGTCGTGAAAGTGTCCTGAGGATTTATAGCAATTTGCCGCTAAATTTGTCACAAATATTTTCCTAATGAAAAAACTTTTCACCGTATTATTCTTAATCTGGATATTACCTTTAATTGCTCAAAAAAAAATCAAGATCAGACACCTTGATGGCAAAACGATCGATACTCAGATTCTCCAACAACGTTTATCACATTTGGTGGATAGTGCAAAGATTGCCGGTCTGCAGATTGCCATTGTCAACCACAACAAAATAGTCTATTCATCTAGTTTCGGTTATAAGGATATTGAAAGCAAAAAGAAGCTGAATGACAGTACAATAATGTACGCAGCCTCACTCACCAAACCAGTGAGTGCATATATTTTTATCCGATTTGTAGACAAAGGTATATTCAGCCTCGATCAACCAGTTTATAAGTATCTTAAAAAACCGATAGGAGAGTACCCGAAATGGAAAGACCTGGCAGACGATCCTGAATCTTTCAATCAGATTACACCCAGAATGCTTTTAAGTCATAGTTCCGGACTGCCGGTTCTTCGGCACTTGTATGGTAATAAAGTCAATCTCATTGCCAAGCCCGGTGAAAAGTTCTATTATTCCAATGAAGGGATTAATCTATTGGGATTTATAATAGAGGAATATACAGGAAAGAAACTTGAAGATATTGCAAGGGAAGAAGTTTTTGAACCACTCAGGATGAGATATACAAGCATGATCTGGGAAGATAGATTTGAAACCAATTTTTCCAATGCCTACTTCAAAGATGGCAAAAAATATGGTTCTGAAAGGCGAGAAAGCAGCAGAGCGGCCGGATCAATGTCTACTACTGCCAATGATTATGCCAATTTTATGATCAACCTGATGAAAAAGAAGGGCATAACCAGTAAAAGTTATCTTGAGATGCTTAAACCGCAAATTAAAGTCAAGAGTAAGAGGGGGTTCGGACCATTGAAAGATAGTATGACTATAGATAATGATGCTATTAACCTTGCGTGGGGGTTGGGAGTAGGAATTTTTGATTCACCTTTTGTTAGAGCCTTTTTCCATACAGGTCATGGTGAAGCCAATCAGAATTATGCTGTTGCTTTTCCGGAAAGTGGAACGGCTGTAATCATCCTAAGCAATAGTGAGAATTTTGAAAAAAATAATGCACAGATTTTAAAGCTCTGTATCGGGGATACTTATTCACCATTAAAATGGCTGGGACATCTGGATCCGAATCCGAAGTAGAAGTGATTCATCATAGATTTTTATTACTATTGATCCATGTTTTGGCAGGCATTATCCACTCATCTAATGCCTTGAACAGAAAACCGTGTTCCAGACCTGTGTTGAGGGTAATTTCTTTAAAAGATTTTAAACCAGAATTTTTAAATCTATGTTGACTTGATAATGGTTCAGCGCCGACATCGGTTTTTTCATTAATCGATAAAATCTTACCGTAGAGCCTGAACTTTCGATCTTTATTCATCGAATCATTTTTAAAGCTTGAGCCAATAAAAACAAATTTCAAATCTGGATTTTTGGCATAATAGGAGATATATTGAGCTATATAACCTCCTTGAGATGTTCCAACAATTGAAATATGGGCATAAGGAACTCCATAGCTATGTAAGCTGTCAATTTTAATGATTATCTTTTTTGCATACATCTTAGGATCAGTGCCGGGTTTTCTTTTTTCAGATAATATGACAGAATTTGTGGATTGAAGTTTTTCTAAAATAGCTGTATATGCCGCTGGTCCGTATTTAGGATGAGATGCATTTAACGGATGCTCTTCCAAAAATTTATTATGCAAAAAAAATACATACTTTGTTTGAGTACTATTTTGAGCATTAATAGCAAGTGGAAGAAATAACAGATAAAGAATTATTAACCTAAGAAACATATAATTTGAACTTAATTTTAATTTAGAGACAACATCAGATTTATTGTTCCGTATCTACAAGATGCTTTTTTGAGGCTGTCAACGCATACACCATAGGGATTTTGTCTCCCAGATGAGCAATTCTGAACTTACCAGGTTCAAATTCAATTGAATTATTGAAATTATTGTATGGCGAATAATCAAATTCTTCAATGGAGTTTATTTCTAAACCATTTTGCATCAAACTACCTATTACTTCAGCTAGGCCGTGGTTCCAGCCAATTGATTTGACTTCAAATTCCGCATTTTTATCTGCATAAGTTCCTTTTTCAGTTTCTATAATGGCTCCGGAATTAAAATATCTGTATTCAATCTTTTTAAACGTCGAATCAAACATCCAGACAACTGGATGAAATTCTACAAAAACAAATCTACCGCCGGGTTTCAGGAATTTCGAAATGATCTTTGCCCACCGATCCAGATCCGGAAGCCAGCCGATGGTCCCATAACTGGTAAAGACAATATCAAACTGACGATCCAGATGATTGGACAGATCATAAACATCGCTGCAGATAAAAGTTGTTGAAACATTACTCTGTTTTGCCAGTTCCCGTGCACGATCTATTGCTACATCCGAAAGGTCAACGCCGACTACGTCCGCTCCCAGGCGACTTAAAGAGATACTGTCCTGTCCAAAATGGCATTGTAAATGCAATACAGATTTACCTGTTAAATCTCCAAGTAAATTAAGCTCTATATCTTTTAAAGAACTTTTCCCCTTCAAAAAAGCATCCAGATTATAAAAGTCAGAATTGATGTGAGCTTCTGTTCTGGTATTCCAAGATTCCCTGTTTATTTCCAAATAGTTGTCTTCTGAATTCATATTATTTATTTACTGAGGTGAATTGATTTTTTGCCATTCTTCGTAGCTGAGTACACCAAGTTCTGGCTGACTTTTGCCGTTCAGAATATGGATAAACTCCAGTTGGTTTCCGTCTGGATCGTTAAAATAAAGGGCAAGTGCAGGCATTCATGCAAAAACCATTGGTTCATTGCTGCCATTTTTAAGGAAATTATAGGCTTTTAATCCGTTTTTCTCTAAAAATGTATTTGCATCTTTTAAAATAAAATCTTTGGAACAGCTGAATGCAAAATGTCTTGTCTGGAGATTAACCTGTTGTTCCCAAAGTCCGAGCATTGCCTCTTTAGTTTCTCCGATCCAAAGAAACGCAATTGGCCTGGTTTCATCATAGTGTGCAAACTCAAGTCCCAATATTTGAGTATAGAATTGAACTGCGTTTTCCAAGTTGCTTACTTGAATGTGTGTCTCATATAATCCTTCAATCATTTTTTATAATTTATTTTTAATAATTATAGTATTGTGATAATGACGGCAATTTCATCTTACCATATGAATAATCGGATAATCTTTACCAGAGCCATCTTTTTCTGATCTTCCTGCTTTTCTGAACCCTAAATTTTCGTAAAATCCAACGGCCAGATAATTTTGCTCATTGACGTCAACCTTTTTTATGCCTTTCGTCTCATCCATAAATTGAATTAAACCCTTTCCATAACCTTTACCACGGTAGTCATTGTGAACAAACAGCATTTCTAAGCTTCCTTCTGATACTGATGCAAATGCTACCGGTTGGTTTTGCAGTATAAAAAGGTATACTTCGAGATTGGGCAGATAATCTTTTGGGATTACTTCTTTGAAATAAATGAAATCTTCTTCGGCAAGAAAGCCGTGAGTAGCTTTAACCGCAGATTCCCAAATTTCCATAATTCTTGGATAATCTTCTAGGGTTGCGAGCCTGATTTGTGTTGACATAATTCTAAAAAATAATAGCTATAAATATATTAAATATTCAGTGATGGTTTTCCTGATGCTATTGTATAAGCCTCTTTCATTACCTCGGAATAGGTTGGGTGGGCATAACTCATTGTAGCCATATCATTCGCGGTTACTTCATATTCCAGTCCTACAACAGCCTGTGCAATCAAATCTGCAGCCCGTGCGCCGATAATATGCACTCCTAAAAGTTCGCCATATTTAGGGTCGGAAAGAACCTTTACAAAACCTTCCGTTTCCATTCCCGCTCGGGCTCGGGCATTCACGGCAAACGGAAATTTACCGATATTATATTCCACTCCCTGTTTCTTTAATTGCTCCTCGGTGGCGCCTACAGAAGCCACTTCCGGCCAGGTGTACACTACCGAAGGGATACGGTCATAATTGATATGAGGTTTCTGACCATTGATTCTTTCCACTACAAATACTGCTTCTTCCTCTGCTTTGTGAGCCAGCATTGCGCCACCAACGACATCTCCAATCGCATAAATGTTTGGAGCTGTTGTCTGAAGCAATTCATTGACCTTCACCGTAGCATTGCTATTCAATTCCACAGTAGTATTTTCCAAGCCCAGACCGGCTACGTAAGGTTTTCTGCCGACAGCCACCAGAATATAATCAGCGGTTAGCTCTTGTTCTTCTCCTTGCTTATTTTTGAAATACACCTTAGCGGTGTTGCCAAGATTTTCAGCTTTGTAAACGGCTTGCTGAAGTTTGATTTCCACACCTTCTTTAGTTAATATCTTCGATAAGGCTTTTCCTAATTCACTATCCATCGTAGCAATAAGATTATCAGCGTATTCTAAGATAGTTACTTTGGTTCCGATCCTGTTGAATATGGAAGCCATTTCCACACCGATTACGCCGCCGCCAATAATTATGATGCTCTCTGGCTTTTCCTTCAATTCCAAAGCTTCGGTAGAAGTGATGATCCTCTTTTTGTCGATAGTAATGCCCGGAATTGTGGACGGTTTCGATCCTGTAGCAATAATAAACTTATCTGAATTAATAACAGTTTCAGTATGATCATCGTGTACAATTTTCAAAGTTTCATTATTAACAAAAGAACCTGAGCCGTGGAAAACCGTAATCTTATTTTTTCTCATCAGGAAATCCAGACCTTGTGTGTTTTTGGTCACTACTTCGCTTTTTCGCTTAAAAAGCTGTTCAACATTCAACCTGAGATTCGAATATTCAATGCCGTGTGCCTCGAAACTGCTGAGTGCATCTGAATAATGATGGGTGCTGTCCAGCAACGCTTTGGTAGGAATGCAACCTACATTGGTACAAGTGCCGCCCAAAGTATTATACTTTTCAATAATGGCCGTTTTATATCCTAACTGAGCGCTTCTGATAGCAGCTACATATCCGCCGGGACCTGACCCTATTACGGTAATATCAAATGTTTCCATTGTATTGTTTAAATATTTTAATTGTCAAAAAAATAAACCGATCGGTCTTTTTACAAGCAAAAAAATTATGCTTTCAAATTTCTGATCATTTTCTCTAAAAAAGACATCGCTATATTAAGCTCTTTCATATGGTTGTTGACCTTTGCCTGCATAAACGCACCTTCGATCATCGAGATCATTACTACTGCAATTTCGGTCGGATTGGTATCTGCTTTTATTTCATTTCTATTTATCCCGCGTTTGATTTGATTTTCGATAGATGTTTTCCAAAAGTCCAGGACTTTTTGTACACGTTTCTGGAGTGCCGGATGAGTATCATCAGCTTCAGTAGCAGTATTTAAAATTGGGCAGCCTGCATGTAAATACGGATATCTGAAATAGTTTTTGTACGTGTGGGGATAAACCAGCAATCTTTCGATAGAATTTTCAGTTGCTAAAATACGTTCTTTCATATGCTGTGTTACCTTGCCAAAATTGTAGTCGAATACGCTTAAAGCAATCTCATCCTTATTCTCAAAATTACCATAGATACAACCTTTTGAAAGTCCGGTGGCGCTCATTACATCATTTATGGATGTACCTGCGTAACCTTTCACGTTAAAAACGGTCGAAGTTTTTTCGATGATCAGCTGCTTGGTATTTTCGGATTTTTGAGTTTTCATTAGCAATAATTCTTATCCGTGACAAAGTTAAATAAAAAATAGAACAATCGGTCTTTTTTTATTGAATAAATAAACAGGTTACAAGTTTGGACGTGCAAATGAATTTTTTTCTTTATTCTACGTTCTATAAATAATTATATTTGATTTGAAATATCCAGTAGTATGAAAACAATAATATTATTTTGCTTATTTATCGGAAGTCATTTTCAGGCTCAAACACATAGGTATATTTATGAATTACAATTAAAAATGGACTCTACTGAAAATGAGCATCAGAAATTTTATATGATACTGGATATCAATAAAAACGAAACCAAATTCTATGGAAGAAATCTTTTGATCGCGGATTCTTTAAATAAAAAATTTGGCAACATGGATAATAAGCATGTTGATATGACCGGTCAGATTGTCAAAAGAAATAACGGTTATTATGAAAACGAAAATTTCATTAATATCAAATTCGGCTATTATTCTTATAAAACGACTGATATCATCAATTGGAAAATTGAAAATGAAACCAAAAAATATAATGATTATAATCTTCAGAAGGCGACAGCTTATTTTGGAGGACGGCATTGGATTGCTTGGTTCAATAAGGATATTCCTTTTAATGAAGGACCTTATAAATTTCGTGGGTTACCGGGTTTAATTTTTGAAATTCAGGATGATAAGAGCAACTTTATCTATAAGCTTGTTAAAAATCAGAACTTTTCAGAAAATTTTGCAACAGATGATTTTCTGGAATCGAATTTTGGAAATAAGGCTGTTGTTATCAATGAAAAACAAAAGAAAAAATTATTGATGGATTTTTACAACGATCCTTTTTCTTTTGAAAGAACCAATTTGAAAAATAGCTCTAATCTGAATATTAATATAGGAGGTAAACAGATCAGCAATATCGAAGAACTGAATGCCCAGGTAAAGAACCTGCAGACCATTATAAGAAAATATAATAATCCTATTGAAGTTGATAAAGCCATAAGATATAATTAATTACTTGATAATCATCTTTTTATAATTTTATTAATGAGATTTGTAATTATGATGAAATGCTGATCTCGCTAATACATGAAATGATCCATAAATTGTTTGAAATGTTTAACTAAGTAAATTTTATCAATGCCCACACCACAAGAAATTCAAAAGGTTTTTTCTCCATTCTATAACGCTGAAACCAATATCTGGGAGCGCTTTTCGGAAAAAATAATGGTCAGAGAATTTCAGAAAAATGAGGTCATAAAAGGCTATCAGGGCGTAGAAAAATATTTGAATATTGTAGCCAAAGGTTCTGTAGGTTTATTCGTTTGGAACGGAAAAAAGACATCTGCATCAACTTGTTGTATGAAAACAGTTTTATGAGCGATTATTTTTCTTTCCTCAAACAGCAACCTTCAGGCATTAAAACACAAGCATTAGAAGAATGTATATTATGGTCGATCAGCTATCCAGACCTCAATGAACTCTATTCCCGGAATGAGACAGGATTAAGGATTGGTAAAGCAATCCCCGAAATATTGTTCCTGCGAAAACAACAGGATCAGATCAATCTTCTGACACTGAGTCCGGAGGAATGTTATCTCAACCTCATCAATCAGCGTCCTGAAATTTTCCAGCGTACACCTCTCAAAATTATCGCTTCTTACCTGGGATTAACTGCGGAAAGTCTTATCCGCCTCATAAAAAGAGTTACCGGGAAGTAAAACTTACCCATCGTCAAGTGGATTTATATTTCATATAATTAATTTTGGATGATCTAATTCAAAAAAACATGAAAGAAAGAAAGAAAGAAAGAAAGAAAGAAAGAAAGAAAGAAAGAAAGAAAGAAAGAAAGAAAGAAAGAAAACGACTTGGGAGCATTGTCGTTTTTTATGCTATTGCCATTCTGTTTCGCTTTTTGGCGGTGAAAACCCATCTGTTTGATTTTACCGACAACGAATTTATAAAAATTTCACTCCGAGGGATTGGCCCCGCTATCGGTGCTTTTGTTTAGTTTAAATTGTTTAATGTTCCCTTAAAGTTTTCCCTGAAAGGAAATTACCGAAACTTATTTCTGCCTTTGTTTGTTTTCTGCATTGTTCCGGTCGTTCTCATTGGAAAAGTCAGCTATATTCAACAGGGACAATTTCCTTTTATGCTTCTTTTCACAGTTTTGGTGTATGGTTTATTGGAAGAGATCGGTTGGCGTGGATTTTTACAGGAACAATTGAAAAATCTGCCGAAACTTCAAAGCATCATCATTATCACTGTTTTATGGTTTATCTGGCATCTGAATTTTGAATTCACAGATTCCAATATGATTTTTCTTGGTGTCTTGTTTTTAGGTACGTGGGGAATCGGCAAAGTATATAATAATACCTATTCATTACTGGCTGTAGCCGGATTTCATTCGCGGAATAATTTTTTCAGAAATGGTCTTCATCAGACGGAATTGATCTTAATTGTCATCTTATTGGTGATTTGGATTATATATTTATGATTTTCTATAATTCTCTCGAAAAGACAGGGAAATAAATACTTCTGTTTTAATAACGACACATTTATAAGTAAATATCAACCGAAAAATAAGAGGATTTTACAATTAATTAATAGATAAACAATGATACATCTATCAAAACAAGGAAATTACATTATTAAACCGGTATTAATAATTATAATATGGATAAGTTCAACGCTAAACTTCTTTGGGCAGACAAAGGAATCTGACCAGAAATATCCGGTAGATAGTTTACGTCAATGGACATCGGGATTAATGGATGAAATCAGCAAAAAACATCCCGGATTCTACAGATATACGGATAAGGAAGAATTTGGATTTTTGATTGATTCCACTCGACAGAGCATTCAGGATTCTTTGACCCAGCTGCAATATTATAGGAAGCTGAAACCTTTATTTGCTAAGATCGGGTGCCTCCACACTGGAATTGAGCTGCCGGAAAAATATAAGGCTTATCTTTACACCAACGCAGTTGACCTGAATAAAAACTTCGGCCACGGCACAATACCAGATCACGAAACAGCAATTACATTCGAAAATTGGATTAGTAAGCAAGATGTGGAATTAAATTATACAATTGAATTAATAAATAAAAAGTAACTGAATTTAGATCAAGCAAATACGTACACACTCAAACCGATATTATAAGATCATAAAAAATCAAAAATGTAATAATCCTGAAGTGACGATTGTCTTAATTATAAAATTCATTCCATATGTTTATAAAGAACATTATTAATTATAATTGTTTAAATAGCTTTATGAAAGTACATAAAGTAATTCTCATTCTATTGAATTTTCTGCTTGCGCCATTAGCCCAGGCTCAACAAACATTATGGGCCAGCCAACAGGATAAGGAAGGCATATACAGCATTCAGGATAGCGTGATGATCCGGACAAGAGATGAAGCGGAGATTTCTGTAATGGTTGTACGTAAAAAGAACGACAATGTTTCCCGACCTGCCGTATTACAGTTTACAATCTATGTACGTGATAAAGGACGCGATATGCAATCGCTTAAAGAAGCTGCAGACAGAGGGTATGTTGGTGTTATGGCTTATACAAGAGGGAAGCGCTTCAGCCAGTCCGAGATCTATCCTTATGAAACCGATGGAAAAGATGCTTATGATGTTATTGACTGGATCAGCAAACAGCCGTGGTGCAATGGTAAAATAGGAATGTACGGAGGAAGCTACAATGGCTTTACACAGTGGGCGGCAGCTAAAAATCTTCATCCTGCACTGAAAACAATTGTCCCTTATGTTGCCAACCGCCCAGGAATGGGACTTCCTATGGAAAATAACATTTTTATCAATCCTAATTATGAATGGTCTTTCTACATAGGAAACAATAAATATCTGGATAACAAAACGGGAGATGACCGAAAAAGATTCCGGGATATGATGTTCAAATGGTGGGAAACCGGAGTTGCCTATCATAAAATGGATAGTATTGATGGAACACCAAACCGACTTTTTCAGCGTTGGATAAGTCATCCTGCCTTTGATTCTTATTGGCAAGATATGGCTCCATATAAGGAAGATTTTGCCAGAATTAATATTCCTGTCTTAGCATTTGATGGTTACTATAATGATTCCCAAAATTCAGGAATTTATTATCTGCGTGAGCTCAATAAATACAGCCCTAAGACACCAGCTTATCTGGTGATCGGTCCTTATGGTCATTTTGGAACACAGATGGGAGGGCAGGAAGTGATTAACGGATATGCAGTGAGTAAAAATGCTTTGTTCCCGATCAAAGATTACACCTATCAATGGCTGGATTATATTTTGAAAGGTGCTGGAAAACCAGCTTTTCTGAAAGATAAAATCAATTATCAGGTTATGGGAACAGATGAATGGCGAAGTGCAGCTTCACTGGAGGCTATGCATAACAGTTACTTGAAATTTTATCTAAGTTCTTCTAAAGTCAGTGAGAAGGAGTATTTGTTGAGCCCAAATAAACCCGAACCCAATAAATATTTGGTTCAAAAAGTAGATTTTGCAGACCGTACAATTAGCAATAATGATTATTATCCCGATCCCATTATTAGGGAAAGTTTAGCTGGTAACGGTTATGTTTTTATAAGTGAACCTTTGGATGCTATGTTGGTGAACGGATCATTTCTCGGAAATATAAAACTGAGCATTAACAAAAAAGACGTAGATCTTGGACTAACTCTTTACGAACTCACTCCCGAAGGAAAATATTTTCATATTTCCTACTATATCGGTCGTGCAAGCTATGCCAAAGACATTACTAAAAGACAATTGCTGACCCCTGGCAAAAAAGAAACCGTCACATTTGAAAATACACATCTAGTTAGTAAACAACTGCAGAAAGGAAGCCAGCTAGTCATTGTACTGAATGTCAATAAAAACGCTTTTTCAGAACTGAACTACGGAAGCGGAAAATTAGTAACCACCGAAACCATTGCCGATGCAAAAGAACCTTTGATCATCCAGTGGTTTAACGATAGTTTTGTTGAGATTCCTGTTTTGAAATGAGAAAACATACTGTAAGTTGATTGAGAAAATTTACTTGTATAAAGAAAAAAAATAGATTTTTTTCGTATTATTCTATTAATAGGCTAATATTAGTTTTATATAATTAAAAAGGCCTTAGAAATTTCTAAGGCCTTTTTAATTATATAAAAGTTAACTTTTATTTGTCGATAGAACCCATAACTTTTTGAGCAAATGAATTCAATGCGTCCTTTTCGCTCATTCCGTTATTGACATTAGCGTGAACTTCTAAGGCTCCGCAAATGTTCGTAATGAGTTCGCCGGCAACATTCATATCTTCTTCAGAAACATTTCGGAACTCGCAGAAGCTTTCTAAAACTTCCAAAGTCGTCTCCAGATTTTCTGGTGTTTGATTCTGATAAAACTGCCTTATGATTGGTAATTTCATTTTAATAAATTTAGAAATTCTATAAGATTTAGAGATTAAGAAATTTCTTAATTTTTAATCTTTTAATTCGCTGAAAAGATTGTTAAGACTTTCAGCCTGATTGGTCTGAACCTGATTTTTCAAAGTACCACCTTCAAACGCTGCAAAAGTCGGTAGATTATCAACTGTTGCTAATTTTCTACTTTCAGGCAACTTTTCTGCATCCACATAATAGAAAGGGATATCTTCGTTTTCCGCAGCCAGTTTTTTGAACTTTGGCTTCATAATTCTGCAGTTCCCACACCAAGTCGCGCCGTATTGAACCATTACTTTGTCATTCTCCTGAATGATTTGCTGTAATGTATCTCCAGTAAGTTCTATGTACATAATTTTAAAAATTTAGCAATGTAACAGTATATCAATTGACCAATTATTCGGTTCATTGTTAAACTGTTACATTCTTTTATATTGTTATATTAATTCTTGCTGAAGTATTCTGCTACGCCAGTTCTGTTAGCGTTCATCGCTTCTTTACCTTCTTCCCAGTTTGCAGGACAAACTTCTCCATGCTTTTGAACGTGAGCATAAGCATCAATTAGACGAAGATATTCTTTCACGTTTCTTCCAAGAGGCATATCGTTTACAGATTCGTGGAAAACTTTTCCAGTCTCGTCAATCAAATAAGTTGCTCTGTAAGTTACGTTGGAACCTGTGTAAACCTCGTTTCCTTCTTCATCGTAATCCAAATCTTGGTCTACAATCCCAAGGATGTTTGCCAATTGTCTGTGCGTATCAGCAAGGATTGGATAAGTTACACCTTCGATTCCACCATTGTCTTTTGGCGTGTTCAACCAAGCGAAGTGAACCTCGTTTGTGTCACAAGAAGCACCAATTACGATTGTATTTCTTTTTTGAAATTCTGGTAAAGCTTCCTGAAACGCGTGCAATTCTGTAGGGCAAACAAAAGTGAAATCTTTTGGATACCAGAACAAAATAACTTTTTGCTGATTGTTTAAAGCTTCTTCAAAAACATTGATCTTAAGATCGTCACCCATTTCGCTCATTGCATCAATCGCAACATTTGGGAATAATTTACCTACTAATGACATAATATTTAAGTTTAAATTGTTGTTTAAAATTTGATAGTGCGAAATTACAAAGATTTTGTGAATGATAAATTTATTTTTGATTTATAAAATCTATTGAACTGAAAGCGTCAAAACTAACAGTGTTATTATATGTTTTCGATACCAAAAATTTTAATTTAGATAATAAATAAAGCATTCTGATTTACAATTCTCTATCAAATTTCAAACAGATAATTAACTTTTTGAATGAGCAAAATCAGATATCTATAATTTTTCAAATAAGAATAAAATTTAAATTGTTTTTTAATTTTTATATTTTCGCATTAGATAAAGCATTGCTAAAATTACCTTGCTTAAAATTGAAACTAATTTAAACCCATAATGCTTTTTAATTCAATTAATTTTGCAATTTTTTTACCTATTGTATTTATACTTTACTGGTTTTTCACTAAAAGAAATCTGAAAATTCAAAATAAATTATTGCTTATTTCCAGCTATTTCTTCTATGCTTGTTGGGATTGGCGTTTTCTGTTTCTTTTACTGTTTTCTACATTGCTAGATTATTTAACAGGACTTAAAATGCAGACTTCTGAAAATCAAAAACAGAAAAAAAGATGGTTTTGGTTGAGTGTTATTATAAATCTTGGTTTCCTTGGTATCTTTAAATATTATAACTTTTTCGCAGAATCTTTTGCTGACATTATGTCAAATTTGGGATGGACTGTAAGTCCCTTGATGATTAATATAATATTGCCAGTAGGAATTTCATTTTATACATTTCACGGACTTTCTTATATAATTGATATTTATAAAAATAGAATTAAGGCAGAAAAGAGTTTTATAAATTATGCAGTATTTGTAAGTTTTTTTCCGTTGTTGGTTGCAGGTCCAATTGAACGTGCTACACATCTACTTCCCCAAATAAAAAAACAAAGAAGTTTTGATTATTTCCAAGCCATAGATGGCTTACGGCAAATACTCTGGGGATTATTTAAAAAGATTGTTATTGCAGATAATTGTGCTATTTATGCTAATGAGATTTTCAACAATTATGCAGATATGAATGGAAGTTCCTTAATTTTAGGAGCTATATTTTTTACTTTTCAGATTTATGGAGATTTTTCCGGTTATTCGGATATTGCATTAGGAACAGCACGTTTATTTGGGATAGAACTATTACAGAATTTTGCTTTTCCATATTTTTCAAGAGATATTGCAGAATTCTGGAGACGTTGGCATATCTCACTATCATCTTGGTTCAAAGATTACATATATATTCCTTTGGGAGGAAGCAAAGGGGGAGATTGGATGCGAATTCGCAATACATTAATCATATTTATTATAAGTGGATTTTGGCACGGTGCCAATTGGACATTTATTGTTTGGGGCTTTTTGAACGCTTTATTTATTATGCCATCTATTATTATGAAAACCAACAGAAATAATATAAAAACTGTTGCTGAAGGAAGATTATTACCCACAATAAAAGAGTTTATTCAAATGATTTTAACATTTGGTTTAACAGTTTTTGCTTGGATATTTTTCCGTTCAGAAAATCTTGGACAGGCCGTCAACTATATCTTGGGAATTTTTTCGTTATCAGTTTTTGATATTCCAAAATTTGATGGAATTGAGAATTCAAAAACTATAATAGTTTTATTAATTATTTTTATAATAACTGAATGGCGGGGGAGAGAAAATAAATACGCTTTGGAAAGACTTAAAATTATAAAATCGAAAACATTGCGATGGATCATCTATATATTAGTTTTACTGTCAATTTATTTTTACGGTAATTTCGGTGAGACAGTGGAATTCATCTATTTTCAATTTTAAAAATATTTTACATGAAAAAGTTTATTCATAATATTTTTATTTTTTTGACAATCATTTTACTTTTTAATATAGGTTTATTTATTTTTGCAAATGACAACTATTATAAAGGTTATAAAGATTTTCCAAGCAAAAATTTTAAATCGTTTATAATGGCAGATTCCCATGGGATGCCTATTGAGAAAAATTCTGAATATTATAAGGTTTATAATTTTTCTGCCAATAGTGATTCCTATTTTGATATGAAGAGAAAAATCTCTTATCTTGTTGAAAACAATTATCAAGTTAAAACAATTTACCTAAGTGTTGATGATCATTCATTAAGTCCATATAGAGATCAGAATAATAATTCAGACAAGAGTATTATTTACACTTCTTCAATGAATTTGAATTACTTCAAAGAAAAATACTTAAAATATTATTTTCCAATTTTCCAATTAAAAATAAATCCTTTATTAAAAATTTATTTGGATACTAAGATTGAAAAAATTTTGAATCTAAAGGATGATACAGGGAGTAATTTTGTTTGGAATGAATTAAATGAAACTGAAAAAAACAAAAGAGCTAAAGAAAGAATAAATGGACAATTCCCTTCGAAAAATAAAAGTAAAGCATTAGAAAAAATACTTTTAGAAATTATTTTTCTATGTAAAACTAATAATATAGAGCTCATTGGGATAAAATTTCCACTTTCTAATTCATATCTAAAGCTACTACGTGATAAGAATTATGGTGCTGATAAACTCTTTTTGTCGAACGGGTTGAAAGTTATTGATTACAAATCAATTTACAAAAATCAAGAAAAATACTTTGGGGATCAGGATCATCTGAATACTGAAGGTGGCAAAGAATTTATAAAAACCTTATTAAAATAAAAAAAACACCACTTAAGAAAGTGATGTTTGATTTATTAAATGTTTTTGAGATAAGTCTAAAACTGCTCTACACAATCTTTGATTCTTCTCATTGCTTCTCTCAATTCTGCTTCTGAAGCTGCGTAAGAAAAACGGATACATTCCGGACTTCCGAAACTTACACCGCCAACGCAACCCACATGTGCATTTTCTAATAAAAACATAGCAAAATCATCTGCGTCTTTAATTTCAGTACCATTCAGATTCTTTCCGATGAAATAGGAAATGTCTGGGAAGAAGTAGAATGCACTTTTTGGAAGATTACATTTGAAGCCTTTGATATCTTTCATCAAATCAAAAACCAAGTCACGTCTTTTATGGAATTCCGAAATCATATATTGCAACTCCGACGGATCCATTTGTAAAGCTGTGATAGAAGCTCTTTGAGCCACAGTATTCGCGCCACTTGTCATTTGACCTTGAACTTTGTCACAAGCACTCGCCAACCACTCTGGACAAGCAGAATAACCGATTCTCCATCCTGTCATAGCAAAAGCTTTGCTCATTCCATTGATTACTGCAGTTTGCTCATAAACCTGAGGGAAACTTGCAATAGAAACGTGTTCACCTTCATAATTGATGAATTCGTAAATCTCATCAGAAATAATAGTCACGTGCGGATATTTTGCTACAACATTGGCAATGGCTTCCAATTCTTCTCTTGTATAGAAACTTCCCGAAGGATTACAAGGTGAACTGTAAAGCAAAGCTTTGGTTTTTGGTGTGATTGCTTTTTCTAATTGTTCAGCTGTAATTTTAAATTCTGTATCAATAGAAGTTTCAATGAACACAGAAGTTCCACCAACCAATTTTACCATCTCGTCATAACTTACCCAATAAGGAGCAGGAAGGATAACTTCATCACCATCATTCACAATAGCTGACAAAACATTGATTATAGATTGTTTTGCGCCATTTGCTACACAAATTTGAGAAGGCTTATAGTTAAGATTATTATCTCTTTTAAGTTTTGCGGAAATAGCTTGTCTTAATTCTAAAAATCCGGGAACAGGCGAGTAGTGGCTGTAATTTTCATTAATAGCATCAAAGGCTGCTTGTTTAATTTTTTGAGGAACATCAAAGTCTGGTTCTCCCAAAGTCAAACTTATTACATCAATTCCTGCCGCCTTCATATCGCGTGCTTTGTTGCTCATCACGAAAGTCTGAGAATAACTCAGTCTGTTCAGTCTATCCGAAATTTTACTCATGAAACTATTTTATAAATTAGATTTAGAGACAAATATAATTGATTTAAATCTATAAGCTGAATGGTTTGTTAAAAATTTGCGGCTTTAATTCATAATTTCTACCACTTTATAAGTTTCAGATTAGAATAATTTTTTAAAAAATAAAGCAAATATATAAATACGTAAAAAAATAAAATATTTTTTGAGAAAAAATAGATATAATTAATTATTTTTGCAATTATCTTTAAAAGATTGTTTGTCGTTTCGATTGAGACTAAAAACGGTTGATTAATACACACAAGACACTGATGAATTTTAATTTTACAAGGTATTTCTTAGGCTTTTTTATACTATTCTCTATATTTTTCTCTGCTAAAGACCTCAACCTCAATTCCATTGAGGAAGAAATCATTAAGAATAATAGAGAAGGAAAACATCAAATTTCGCAAAAGAAACTTTCTGATATTTTATTATCCGGAGACCTGACAAAGGAAGAGGAGGCAAACATCCTGTTTCTTATGGCTACAACCTATCGAAGTGTTAACGATTATATGATGTGCATAGACTATCTTAACAAATCGAGTGTAATTGCCGAACAATTGCCGGAAGATAATCTTTTACGCATGAAGCTTGATTACGAGTACGCGTTTGTGTATTTTGATAATAATCAATATGATAAGTCTGAGGAAGTGATGAAGAGAATTGCAGCTAAAAAATACCTCAATTCTTACCCTGAAGATAATTCTTACATCCTAATGCAGGAAGGTTATCTGTTCCTGATCAAAAAACAATATAACGAAGCGGAAAAAAAATATTATGAGGCTCTGAAAATTATGCAGGCAGCCAACTCTTGCAATCTTCCAATTGTCTATGCAAAACTGATGAATCTGTACAGCAAGAAAAAAAACATTGCTAAAGCAGAAGAAATTTATGATGTAAGCATGCAAACTTCGGATAGCTGTAATATCTTGAAATACAAAATCTTCACTGCTTCCGAAATGGAAAAGATCTATAAAGAAAATAATCTTTTTGGAAAAGCGTACCTGATTGGCTCGGAACTTGATTCACTCCGCAGACTGGAGAATCAGGAAGTCAAGATTTCTGAAATGCATATTGTTGATAAAGCTTATACAGAAAAAGAGCAATTAATAAAAGAGCAATCTGATATCTGGAAAAGAACCATTATTTTGAGTATTATCATCTTAATTGCTGTTCTGGCTGTGATCTATTTTTATAAAAAGAATAGAAAGATCAAAAGAGACAAATTGTTGATGAGATATGAGTTGGAACAGATGAAACAGGAACTTGATTCTTATTCTCAAAATTCAGAAAACCTACAGGACTCAAAAAGATATTTTTTCTTAAGTTCGGATGAGTTAACAGATCGTCAAAAAGAACTTTTAATCCATCTTGCGGATGGCTTATCAAATAAAGAAATCGCAGAAAAATTATTTATAAGTGAAAATACTGTAAAGTATCATACTAAAAATATTTACACCATTTTGGATATCAAAGATCGCAAGGATTTCTTCCAGAAGTTAAGAAATAATTAATTTTCCATCTACTACATTACCCCTACATCTAGGTAAAAACACCTACTACATTGCCCATACAAAGACTATCCCAAGGGATAGTTTTTGCTTTATTCATAAGGGTTTAGCGCTAAAAAATTTAGATTCTGTATTATTATCAATAATATTGCAACCAGTTTAGTAAACACACAAATGAGGATTGTACATAACTATGGAAGAAGTTATCCTTTTTAGCATGAGATTTAACTAAAATCAGCTAAAATTCGACTTGAAAATTTCTTACCATATGTTAATATTTATTTTGAATCTGTAATTTAATTTTGCACGCTCTAAAAACCACTTAAGAACGATGAAAAAACACTACACTTTATTCTTTGTACTATTCTTTGCGAATTTCTTTTTCGCACAAACGGAACTAGTAAGATGGACCAAAAATGATCTTACGCCAACAACAGGAAGCAATGTTATTGCACAAAACATAACAACTGCTGGTGGGGTATCCGTAGCTCCAACTTCTTGGAGTGACACATTTTTCTTGATATCAGGATTACCATCTTCCAGTACAATTGATACTAGTAAATATATTCAATTTACTATAAATCCTAGCAATAATTATAAAATTAATTTAGGAAATTTAAATCTGACATTCAGAAATCAAGGTGGAACATCAAAATTTGAGATTAGATATTCTACGAATTCAGATTTTTCTAATCCACAAACTCTGTTGTCAAGAACAGTAAATGGTGCTAGCTGGCAGACTATCTCACAGAGTTTTAATAATCTTTTGTTGGCTTCTGGGAAAACACTTTACGTACGTTTTTATATTTACGATACTTATAATAATTTCCATTTATCTTATACTCCAAACGGAGGAACAGGAACCGGACCTAATTTTACAGGAACTGTTTCTGTAGATACTCCAACGGTTCCAACAGCTAATAACGACAGCTATACTGCTTATAAAAATAATGAAGCGGTACTGGATATTTTAAGTAATGATGTTTCTACTACAACTATTAATGGAATTACAATAACGCAACAGCCAGCACACGGAACAATAACTGTGAATGGAACTACCAATGTAACTTATAAACCAACAACAGGTTATACAGGAACAGATACTTTCAAATATAAAATCAGCAATACTACTGGTTTATCCAATGAAGCTACTGTTAGTATTACAGTTGCCAACAACGTTGATACAGCTTTAACCAGATGGAATAATTCTAATTATACACCAAGCGTTTATAATTCGCAGGTTGTAGTTGGTAATATGACTTCTACGGTGACTCAGTCATATGTTCAAAATATCAGTCTGAATGGATACAATGCTTTTCAAACCAATGGTTGGCCAGACAAAAACGTTGAAACTATTGATAAATCAAAGTATATTCAATTTACGATCAGTCCGAAAAATGGATATAAGCTGAATCTTTCTGAGTTTAACTTCCTTTGTTTAACACAAGGTGGAGACGCAAAAATCAAAATCGATTATTCTCTTAACAGCAGCTTTACAACAGCATTCAATGTATTACCGGAAACTACTGTTACAAATACTTTAAAAGAAATATCTTTAAAAAATTTCTCAAAACCAATTGCAACAGACGGACAGGTTTTATATCTGAGAGTTTACGTTTATAATACTTGGAATGCTTTCCAAATTCTGTTGAAAAACGGAGACAATGTTGGTCCTGCATTTATCGGAAATGTGGAATTCAGTTCAACTGCTCCTATTGCTTATGACGATTCTGTAACTAACATCGTTAACAATGATATCGATATCAACGTATTAATTAATGATGATTATAGTAACAAAATCAGTAAATTAACATATACACAGCCATCTCACGGTACAACATCGCTTAATGCAGATAGAAGTATCAATTATATCCCATCAAAAGATTATGTTGGAGCTGATTCTTTCTCATATTATATTACCAATGAGTATGGTGTTTCAAACACAGCAACAGTAAGTATTAATAACAATGTAAATACAACTTCTCCGCTTGTACGTTGGGATCAGAATAACTTTACAGCTACTGCTTTTCAGTCGTTCATCAATTCTACAACAATGACGACAACTGGCGGAATGACAGTGGCAGTCGGTGGAGAAACTAATCCAAAGGCTTATTATCTGGAAAGTAATGGTAATTCTACAACTATCAATACAAATAGATATGCACAGTTTATTTTGGATAATGTGAGTCCAAATAAAACAATTGAACCAAAAACATTCAGCTATGTTGCTAAAGGTACAAATGGTGCTACTTATGAATTGAGATATTCTAAAAATGCGGATTTTTCTGATTATTCAGTGCTTAAAACTGGCACAGTTACAAGCGCATATACTTTGAATACTTCTAATTTTGCTGATGGATTGAAAGTTGGACCTAACGAGAAACTGTATATCAGATTATATTTCTATAATACAAGTTATATGCAGTATGTTTTCCAATATCTTCCTGGTGGTTCAGGTCCTGAGATTGGAGGTATATACTACAATTATATATTTGCATCTAACGATACAATCTGGCAAAATGCCTCCAACCCGCATTGGAGTAACGGTGTACCAACAGCAACCAAAAATGCTGTTATTGATACCAATTACGATACAACAGTTTACGGAAACTTTGAAAGTCAAAATTTAACAATCAACGCTGGAGGAACATTGACGGTTAAAACAGGAGGATTTATCACGGTTAATGGTCAGATTGCAAATAATAATACTGCAACTAACTCATTTACTGTAGAGCACGATGCTAATCTTTTACAAGTAGGTAATGCTTCAAATACAGGAAATGTAACTGTTAAAAAATCAGCGATTATTCCAAAAATGGGATATAATTATTGGTCAACACCTGTAATAGGTCAGAATCTTTACCAGTTTTCAGATGGTTACAACCAAGCTTCAACAACAGGAACTGGAACACCTTGGAACAGATTTTATGTCTATAATGAAGCTAATGACTATTTCGTAACAACTATTGCTAACGATATTACACTGAATTCTTCATCTGTATTTCAGCCAGCAAGAGGATATGCGATTAGAGGAAAAAATAGTTTCCCGGAAACTGTAACGGTAACTTCTCCAACTTCTAAATTCGAATTTGTAGGAACACCTCAAAACGGAGATGTAGCAACTTATAATTTGAAATATACCAATGCACAACACGGTTACAATATGGTTGGAAATCCTTATCCTTCTAATATTAGTTTTGATGAGTTCTTTGCAGAAAACAGCTCTAAGATTTATGGTATTGGATATTTCTGGACCAATAATGATGGTCAGATATTATCTCAGCAAAGTAGTAATTATAATGGTAACAATTATGCGATTGCTACAGTAGTTGGAGGAACATCCGCAACATATTACGGATCGAATAACGGAAAACCAAATGGTAATATTTCTGTAGGTCAAGGATTTATCATTCAGGCAAAGCCAGCTGGTAAAAACCAACCGTTGGTATTCAAAAACTCGATGAGAAATTCTGATATTGCCAATTACTACAATAAAACCACTGTTCAGAAAAATAGATTTTGGTTAGAGTTCAAATCGCCAACAGATATTAACAACGAGATTTTAATTGGATATATCAATAATGCAACCAATGGTTTTGACAGCGATTATGATGCAGATCTTTTAGCAATCGGAAATGATTCTTTCTGGAGTGTATTAGACAGCCACAAGTTAGCAATCCAGGCAAAAGATTCTAACTTCAGTACAGAAGATGTTGCAAAAATAGGTTTCAAAGCCTCTGTATCTGGAAATTATACGATTGCATTAACAGACAGAGATGGGATTTTCAATTCAAATCAAGCAGTTTATTTGAAAGACAAATATCTGAATAAAGTCATCAACATTACAGATAACGGATACGTTTTCAATACCAATGCTGGACAATATGAAGATAGATTTGAAGTGGTCTACAAATCTTTGGAAACATTAGGAACAGATAATACAGCTAAAAAAGGAATCATCATTTCAAAAGATACTCAGAATTTCATCGTGAAGTCGGATGATAATATAGAAGAAGTAAGTCTTTACGATTCTGTTGGAAGATTATTATATAACACAAAAAATGCAAAGAAAGAAGTTTTAATTAATAAGACAAACCTTGCAGAAGGGATGTACATTATAAAAGTGAATTCTAGAAATACAACGATGACCAAAAAAGTTTTAAAATAAACACTTAAAACTTTGAAATTTAAAGAACCATCAGATTAATTTTGATGGTTTTTTATTTATAATTAATATTAACAAATCTTTTCATAATTTCGCCTTATGTCTTTAGAATTAATTTTACAATATTTCCCCAATATTACCAGCGAACAAAAAAATCAATTTGCAGAACTAGAAGTTTTGTACAAAGATTGGAATGAGAAAATCAACGTCATTTCCAGAAAAGACACAGATAGTCTTTATGAGAAACATATTCTACATTCTTTAGGAATTGCAAAAGTGATGGAGTTTGCAGATGGAACCAAAGTTCTGGATATCGGAACTGGTGGTGGATTTCCAGGAATTCCATTGGCAATTTTGTTCCCGAATGTTCAATTCACTTTAGTAGATAGCATCGGAAAAAAAATTACCGTGGTAAAAGGGGTGGCGGAAAGTCTTGGTCTGAAAAATGTTACAGCTCATCATATGAGAGCAGAGCAGCTGAAAGAGAAATTCCATTTCGTAGTCAGCAGAGCAGTGACTCAAATGCCAGTTTTCCTGACTTGGTTGAGAGGAAAATTTGAAAAAGACCAATTCAATCCAAAACACAACGGAGTTCTCTATTTAAAAGGTGGCGAATTGGCAGAAGAATTGGCAGGATTGAAATGCGAAATTTTCAATTTGAAAAATTATTTCGATGGCGAGTTTTTTGATACAAAAAAAGTAGTTTATCTCTCAAAAGGCAATTTCAATAACTAAAATAAGAAACGATTATGAAGAAAGTCATTATTTTATCAGTTTTAACAGCGTTTTCAGCATTGGTAGTTTCCTGCAAGGACAATGACGATTATAGCCAGATTGAAGAAGTTTTCCCAACCAAGATAGACAGTGTGAAAATCCCGATGGATACGATGTCGTTAGGTGTTACACAGGAGATTCTCGCATATTCTACGTTCAAAAAAACGTGTGAAGGCATTTACAGTTACGATTACAATTACACCAACGATTCTGTCCGCACAATCGCCAATTTTGCTTATAAAACCAATGAGATTTGTGGCGACGGAACCTATGTAGATGGCAGCCGAATCAACTTCAAACCTGTAAAAACAGGAATTTACACGTTCAAGTTCTGGACAGGAAAAGATACCACCGGAACCAACACGTTTCTTGAGAAAAAAGTGGTTGTAGAGTAATTTTTTCAGGAGCTTAATCCCGCTTTCCACTATATCTTTTTTGTCATTGCGAACGAAGTGAAGCAGTCTGTTGAATCATTCAGCCATCGCAATAACAAAAAAGGATGCCGTTGCAATCGGGGCTAAGGCATTTGTCACCCAAATAAAGTTTTGAAATCAAAAAGAAATTAACAACAAATCTTATCATTCTTTGATGAGCGAAGCGTCTTTGTGAACCTTAAAATATTTTCAATAATTTCAAAAAAAACTTTGCGGACTTTACGTTAAAATCCAACGTATTCATCAAAAAAATAATTAAATTGAGCCTTTAAGTTTTTAAAGGCTTTTTTATGCAGTTTCTTCAGAAGATCATTTCAGAATTATTAGAAAATCATCAGGACATTTCCGAGTTGGACATTGTTCTGCCTGGAAAAAGACCAATGGTTTTTATCAAAAGAATCCTGAAACAAAAACAATACGAAGGACTTTTACCTAATTTCGTTACAATAGACGAACTTATCGCAGAACTTTCAGAAAATGCAGAAATCAAAGGCATTGCACTTTGGTTATTTGCATTCCGTATTTATAATAAAATTGATTCTTCAGAAGATTTTTCAGGTTTTCTGAAATGGTTTCCGACTTTGCAGAAAGATTGGGATGATATGATGAAATTTTCAGACGACGACCAAAAAATCCTGCTCTGGATGCTGGACGAAGAACGAATCAAAAACTGGGGCGAAAATCTTGGAGACGACGATAATCCAAGAAAAAGAAACCTTAATTTCTGGCGAAAAATGAATGAATTTTTGCCACTCCTGAAATCAGAATTAAAGAAAGAAAATCTGGCCACTTCCGGAATGTTGTATCAAGATGCTTTTTCCGGAATTGAAAACTTTGCCAAACAAACCAATCGTCAATTTGTGTTCTGTGGATTTAATGCGTTGTCAAGAGTGGAGGAGCAATTGGTAAGACAGCTTTTGCAGTGGAACAAAGCCGAAACTTATTTCCAAGCCGACCAATATTACATTGACGACGAAAGACAAGAATCTGGAAAATTCCTGAGAGAGACTTTAAAATGGAAAGAATTCAATGACAGTCGAGATTTTAAATGGATTGAAAATCAATTCAATCAACCAAAAAATATCAAAACCTACGAAGTTTCTGGAAACATCGTTCAGGCAAAATTCCTTCCCGAAATCTTAAAAAAAATACCGAAAAATGAATTGTCGGAAACAGCTTTGGTTTTGCTGGATGAAAATCTTTTGCCAGCAGTTTTAGACAGTTTAAACGTTGTTGAAAGCGTAAATATCACAATGGGATTTCCATTGAAGAATTTGTCTTTCAGTAATGCTATTAAAAAACTGTTTTATCTTCAGAAACAGCAGGAGAAAAAGTCATCGAGTTATTATTACGCCGATGTTTTGCCAATATTGGAAGAGCTTCCGAACGACGAAAAAGATTCAGAAGTTATTAGAGATTTTATTGCATCAATAGAGGAAAGAAACATTGTTTATATTTCTAAATCTTTGTTGAAAGAATTACTTGGAAAACTCAGTTATTTCCAGCTTCTGCAAAAACCGGAAAATTCTCAACAATTTTTAGATTTATTGATTAAATTCTGTTATGAGCTGAAATTCAAAGAACTGGACGATATTCAGTATGAGAATATTGCATTGTTTGAGAATGTTTTCAAAATCATCAAAAATCAATTGTTACCTTATCAAATTGATGTCAAAATAGAAACACTTGAAGTTCTTATTAATCAATTGGTCAATTCAGAAAGTATTGATTTTGTGGGAGAACCGTTGGCGGGATTCCAGATTATGGGACTTTTGGAAACACGTCTTCTGAACTTTAAAAATATCATTCTATTATCTGTCAACGAAGGAAAATTGCCATTAGGAAACACTCAAAACACTTACATTCCGTTTGATGTTCGCAAGAATTTTGGACTGAATACTTTCTTGGAAAATGACAGTATTTATGCCTATCACTTTTACCGCTTGATTCAGAATTCGGAGAATGTTCATTTGCTTTACAATGCGCTGAGTTCTGGGGTTAATACAGGCGAAAAGAGCCGTTTTATCACACAATTAGAAATGGAAAGTCCTCATAATATCGAACATATCATCATCGAAAATACTTCTGAACCAATTTCTCAGGAATTAATGAAAATCGATAAGAATGATGAAGTAATGCGACTTTTAAACGAATGGAAAAATCGTGTTTCTCCTTCGCATCTCGTAACTTATCTTTATAATCCGATTGATTTCTATCTTAATAATCTCCTCAAAACCAGAGAAACCAACGAAATTGAAGAAGAGCTTTCACAAAGAAATTATGGAAATTTGGTTCATTATGCGTTGCAATTTTTACATGAACCAATTAAAGGTAAATTGTTGTCAATTAATGATTTGGAAAGTTTACTTCAACAGACAGATTTAGCGATTGATTTTGCAATTGACAAATTGAAACATCAGCAGGAATTCTATGAACGTGGAATGAATTACATCCATAAAGAAATTGCTAAAAGGGTAGTACGTAATATTGTGGAGTATGATTTGGAGTTAGTGAAAAATGGTTCGTCTTTGGAGATTTTGGATTTGGAAAAAGAAATCAACTGTGATTTTTTCCTCGATGAAAATAAAAGCGACAAAATCAGTTTTTATGGTTTTATTGATAGAATAGACAAGTTGGACGGAGTTACGAGAGTAATTGATTACAAAACAGCGAAACCAAAAAATCTAACAATTAATCTTGGAAAAAATAAAGATGAAAAACTTCCAGAATTATTTTTCCGAGACGATTATAAGCAGGCTTTACAGCTTTCAATTTATAAATATTGTATCAAAAATGTTTTGAACATCAGTCCAAATCATATTGAAACGGCAATCTGGTCTTTTGCAGAAGTTAATAATGGTCCACAAAAACTGAATTTTATTGATATTGAAGATAATGAAGTGGAAGATTCTGTCAGGAACTTAATTTTTGAAATTCTGAATCCTGAGGTTTCTTTTGAGGAGAAAGAAAAAGTGAGTTGGTAGTTAAATAATTTCTCACAGATTCTATTGATTTAGCAGATAAAATGAATCTGCTAAATTTAGAATAAAATTAATTAAGGCTGGCTTTTCAGTTTCAAATCAGTTAATTTCTCTCTAACCTTTTTCATAAAACCAGCACCTGGATCTTCTTTCCCAGTAAAATATCTAGGATCCGTTTCTTTCCAAAGTTTAGAATTCCTAAAAACACCATATTCCGAATGCCCGATGAGATATTCAATAGGATATTTTTTTGCTAAATATCTTACTAATTCTGCGTTCGCTTCCACTTGTTTGTCGGTCAAAGGTTGAGCTTTGCTTCCAATATTTTCAACACCGATTGCACAGTAATTAAGTCCAATTGTATGCCTTGCAAATAGTTCCGGGTCAACCAATTGATAAACTGTTCCGTCTCTATCAACCAGAAAATGGGCAGAAACATTTAGAGAACTTTGTTTCTTAAGCGTAGCTCTTTGACTTTCCAAATATAAATTGTTGAAATATCTGAAATTGGACTCAATAGTTCCACCAGCTGTGTAATGCAGAACAATGATTTTCGGTGTGATATTTGGAGTTTTCTGGATTAGATTGTGATGTTCTTTCATATAATCCAAACTCAGTTTGATTCTTTCCTTGGAATAATCAATTGGTTTTTGAATGATTTTAAGATTTTGAGCTTGGAATTGGAAAGAGAAATTCAGAAATAATATTAGGATAAATTTTTTCATAATTTTATTCAAATGCAGCTCTAAGTTGTTGAGTATTCATAAATTTTGGATTATCATCTTTAGAATCTAATATATAAATGCATTCATTATCCATACCCCAAAGAAAATATTTTTTTGCGAAAACTTCATCAACTTTTAATTCTTTATCGAAATGAACCCAAAGCATTGGAAAAGTCATCTTATTTTCTTGTTTTTCAGTATAAGTAAAGGTTTTCCCTCTGTTCTCATACCTATTTGTAATTTTCAAAGGTTTTCCTAAAATAGTAACAACATCTTCTACTTTCATACCTATTTTTATTAATTCGATATTATCAGTATTTATAAGGCTTCTCCTATTTGAACTTTTATTAGAAAAGCAAAGTAAAAATAGAAAGATTACTAATAAAGAACCTATTATAATTAGAAATATTTTCCTCATCGAAAATCAATTTTACAATTTTTAAAAATTACTTTGAATACTGATAATGTCCTGTAATCGTCCAATCAAAAAGACAATCCTGTAAAACCTGCCCAGCGCCGATGTTGTGAGAAATTAAATAACGCTTGCCATCTGCTGATTTTTTATTGACAATAATGCCGATATGTGTCAGATTTTTAGGCAAATCCCAGGTTACAATATCGCCCGGAACATAATCTTTTGCATCATTTGTAATAGGCTTTACTTTCCCAAATCTCGAAAAGAAAACCATCAGATTCGGAACACGTCTGTGATCGATATTGGTATCAGGTCTTTTCAATCCCCATTTATTTGGATATTTGGAGAAATTTTTGGACATGTCTTCGTGAACTTCCTTCTGCAAGTCAATTCCCAAAGATCTGTAAGCCCGGATGACAACATCTGTACAAACACCTTTTCCTTCCGGAACATCGCCATTCGGATATTTTATATTAAAATAAGTAGGATCATAAACGACTTTGTCTTTAGTTAGATTAATAGCTGCGTTGGAGAGTTTCGTTTGAAAATTTTGTCCAAAAATAGTGATGGAAACGAAGAATAGAATGACGAAGTATTTTTTCATATTAAGTTTTTTTAAATCACAAATACAAAGAATAAATCTTTTGTGACTTTTGTGGTTTATATCTGAACGAAAAAACCTGCTAAAATATTCCGCAGGTTTTTGTTAAAAATATATAAGATTGATTTGGTCTTATCCAAAGGCATTGATGCCCGTAATATCCATTCCGGTAATTAATAAATGGATGTCGTGCGTTCCTTCATAAGTGATCACAGATTCCAGATTGGCTGCGTGACGCATCATCGGGAATTCTCCCATTATGCCCATTCCGCCAAGCATTTGCCGGGATTCTCTGGCAATGTCAATCGCCATTTTTACATTGTTTCTTTTCGCCATAGAGATTTGTGCAGGTGAAGCCTTGTGTGCATTTTTTAACATTCCGAGTTGAAGGCAAAGCAATTGCGACTTTGTAATTTCGGTCAGGAATTCTGCTAATTTCTTTTGCTGAAGCTGGAAGGAAGCAATCGGCTTTCCGAATTGTTTTCT
The DNA here is from genome assembly GCF_900141765.1 of Epilithonimonas zeae. Taxonomy (NCBI): domain Bacteria; kingdom Pseudomonadati; phylum Bacteroidota; class Flavobacteriia; order Flavobacteriales; family Weeksellaceae; genus Epilithonimonas; species Epilithonimonas zeae. Next base: position 1,330,993 of record NZ_FSRK01000001.1, read on the forward strand.
CTCTTTAGTATATTGAACAGCCGTACAATAACAGTCGATTGCTGCACCGATGACGCCCCAGGAAATCCCATATCTGGCAGAATTTAGGCAAGACAAAGGGCCTTTCAAACCTTCGATATTTGGTAGTAAATTTTCTTTCGGAACTTTCACATTATTGAAAACCAATTCTCCGGTTTTGGATGCTCTCAAGCTCCATTTGTTATGCGTGGTTGGTGTTGTGAAGCCTTCCATTCCGCGTTCCAGGATCATTCCTCGTACTTTTCCATCTTCGCCTTTTGCCCAAACTACAGCGATATCAGCAACAGGAGAATTTGTAATCCACATTTTCGCTCCATTCAGAAGATAATGGTCGCCTTGGTCTGTGAATTTGGATTCCATAGAAGAAGGGTCGGAACCGTGGTTAGGCTCTGTCAATCCAAAACAGCCGATCATATCGCCTGATGCTAATTTTGGAAGATATTTTCTTTTTTGCTCCTCGGAACCATATTCGAAAATAGGGAACATCACTAATGAAGATTGAACAGAAGCTGCAGAACGAACCGCCGAATCACCTCTTTCCAATTCCTGCATTATCAAGCCGTAAGAAATCTGATCCAAGCCAGGACCGCCATATTCCTCAGGAATGTATGGGCCAAGCGCACCGATATTTCCCAATTCCTTCATCAATCCGGGGATATCCGTATGATTTTGTGCTGCTTCATCTATCTGTGGCATTACGAAACTTTCTACCCAGTTTCTTACAGAATCACGGATAAGCTTGTGTTCTTCGGTCAAAAGAGCGTCTATGGAATAATAATCTGGTATGCTTGTTAACGGGTAATATGACATTGTTTTTGTTTTGCTTAAAAATAGAGCTTTTCTCGAATTACCAAAAAATTTTGTTAACAAATAATTCATTTTCTGATTAAATGCATTTTTACAATTGAAAATTTCAGCGGAAAGCTCTGCAATGCTTATCAATACTCATCATTTTATAATTATGAAATTCTGAGAGGGGGTGGTTCGGAAGGGGGTACCCCTGGTTCCGAACCACCCTTTACCTGGTTTTTAAATGGTTGCAACTGGTTCGGAACCGCCTGTAACCAGTTGTGTAAGTGGCTAGAGCCCCTTAACCAACCACATTTGGGTGGTCAGGAACCGCCCGTGACCACTTGCATAACCGTCTGCAACCAGTTAGTGAAGTGGTTATAGGTGGTTCAGAACCGGTTGTGACCACTTGAAAAACCACCTTTAGCCACTTCGGAACTGGGTGAGGGTGGTTTTTGTTGATGGTGTTGGAATTAATGTTATTTTTATCACTGAATATCTCGCTTACAAATCTCAGAAAAAATTTAATTTTAAATAGCTTAATATTAAGATGAAAAAAATATTTAAATTATTACTACTTCTAAGTTTTCAAATAGTATTTGCACAAAATGATTATTTTGAAAAAGGAAATAGTTTACTACAAAATGGGAAATATGAAGAAGCTCAAAAAATATTTGAAAATGGGCTTAAAGAAAATCCAAAAGATTTGATGTACAAAAATCAAATTGCTTTAGCATTAATTAATCAAGGAAAAAATAATGATGCGGAAGAAACTATTAAGGAAGTTTTGAAAGTTGATAGCTTGAATGTTGCAGCTCTTTGGTACGGAGGAATTAATAATTTTATGGCAAAGGAAGGCGATTTTAAAAAAGCAATAATATATTTTGAAAAAGCATATCCTTTAATTAATAAAAACTCTGGTCAATTTTTTGGAGTTAATTTTTATATTGGCAAAAGCTATCGAAATCTATTATACTCCGAGGGTCTTAGCTTTGAAGAAACAGATAGAATGCTGGAGACATTAGAAAAATATACTGAATTACAACCCGACGCAGAAGATTATCAAGACACTATAAAATTCGTTAATTATATTAAAGAAAAAAGACCACCTAAAAATGTTAAAAAATGGGTGATTGCTAATAGTGAAAAGAAAGCCGAAGAAATAATTAAAAATGAGCTTAAATAAAATTTAGCGAATTGTAATATACGAGCGAAAGATTCGCACCAACAATAGAAAAATAAAGCTCCAAAATCAATTGGAGCTTTCATTTTATTTCTTTTTCAAATCTTTAACAATCTGCTTCTCGGCATTCTCAGCTTTTTTTTCCTGAGCGCGTTTGTCTTTTCGTTGTTGTGCTCTGGATTTTTTCTCAGCACGTTTTTCTTCTCGGATGACTTTGTTGGATTTGGTATTATACAACGCTTCTACGATGCCTTGTCCGGTTTTGCTGAAGATTTTGATTTTCGGTTTTTCGTGCGTTCCGGTTACTACAACAGGGAAACCAATCCATCCGCCAGGTGGCAAGCCAACCCGGATTCGGAAATCCAGTAGGCCGTTGAAACTTGTAGTTCCGCTGATAGAAGGTCTCAAAACTGACACTTTGAAAGTGAATGGCTCAACGTGAATCAGATTGTTATTGATGGTGGTATTGATGTCAACGCCTTTCATATCAGGATTGTTAAACGCTTCTGAACCAATATCATTTCCAACGGCGGAAAGCATTTTTAGGTTTTTGACTTCGACATCTTTTAGATTGACGTTTCCGCCACCTTCAAGCGATGGATAAATTGGTTTCATATTCGCATCGAAATCCCCTTTCAATTTGTAATCCAAAGAAACAATTCCTTTCACATCTTTCGCTGCAGTCGCCATTTCACGCACCATATCGATTTCCTTGTAAGCTCTCTGAACATCGAAGTTATCAACCTTCAAAGCGACATCATAATTGGCGGTAATTGGCGATTCGTTCTGGTATCTTGCATCGATTCCCATTCGGCTTCCGACAATGTCAAAAGTTGTATTTTTAAGATAAACTTCACCTTTGTTGACAGAAGCCAATCCAACAAGATTATTCAGTCCAAGACCTTTGAATTCGACTTTTTTCGCATTTGCTTCCAATGAAACATCAAGGTTTGTAGGAACAATCACGACGCCGCTGCTTTTCGGATTTTCTTCTTTCGCATATTCTACAGCGAGCGATTTGTCTTTGTTGTCTCCATCTTTCAGCGCCATAAATTCATCAATCAAAATATAATTTGACTTCAAATGGAATTTCCCGTGCAATGTTCCTTTTCTCTCGATGAAATAATTAATAGTATTTAAAAGATAACCATTCAAAGCAAAATCGGACTTACCATAGTTGGCGAAAAATTTTCTGAACCACATTTTTTCATTTTCAAATTCGAAGTTTCCTTCTTTGATGAAGAATGATTTCGGAAGATATTCGGTTGTTGCTTTGATATTTTTCAGGATTAAATTTCCTTTGTTATCAAGCTTGCTGTATTGTCCGGTGGTTGCGTAACTTTGACGGCCATTCAAAGATAAATCGGCCATTATCAAACCGCTGACATCAAATCCTTCTTTCTTGAAAACCTGATAGATTCGGCCAATGTTCAAAACACCTTTTGCTCTGACTTTGTACAACAAATCTTCAAAATTTTGAAGGTCGGCGTTCACAAAAACCGGATTTCCTTCAAAGTCAAATTTGAATGGGTCAAGTTTCACACCCAGACTTTTGAAAGTCCCATCTGTATTATAAATATTCGCTAAAATATTTATGTTCTGAATGGCATTTGGATAATATTTGGTTTTCAGCCAGCCATTTTTCAGATTCAGATAACCTTTCGTTTTTGGGAATAATTTTTTATCCAAATTGAAAATTCCGTTCGATTGAATATCCGTATTCATAAGGCCTTTCAGTTCAATATCTTTCAATCCCAATGCTGAATCCAAAGTGGCCAAATCAATTCCGCCTTTGATGTTGGCATTAATTTTCATTTCGTCCATTCCCTGAGTTCTCACAACGGCTCGGAACTTATTATTTTTTCCTAAGTCAAAACTCAGATTCCTCAAATCGAGTAGGAGTTTGTTGGTGTCCAGCGAAGGTAAATCCACATTCAAATCGAGATTCAGATTGTTCATCGGAACCGGCGCATTGCTGTTAGAAACAAAACCGTTACCAACTTTCAGACTGGCTTTCAAATCTGGTTTCTGGTTTTTCGGCTCGCTGAATCTTCCTTTTAAACTGAAAAATAAATCACTATTTCCCTCAATTTTTGTGTCCTTAACCCAACTCAAATATTGCGGTGGCAAAATGGACAACATATCTTTAATCGTCGTTTTTTCCGAAGCTGCATTGATGTTCAAATTATATCCATCTTTCAAAATACTGACGAAACCGGTAAATTTCAAAGGCAGCTCATTGATTCTCAACTCATTTTTTCTTAAAACGAAAGTCAAGGCATTGGTGTTGATTCTTGTAATCAAATCGGCGTGTAAAGTTTTCTGTTGTGCATACCAGATTCGGTTCAGAGCAAAATCAACTTTATCAATATCCAAATCGGTTTCGAGGTCGAAAATATCTTCACTCAATCCACCTTTTCCTGTGTAATTAAGACCTTTTGCATTAACCAAAACGTTTGCTGCGTGGTCATTATATTTAATATTCCAGTTTTTTAATTTGATTAAATCTAATTTTATCGATGCGCCGGCTTCCGTTGTATCTTTAGGTTTTTCAGAAGGTTTTGAAACGTAAACATTGTAATTTGCCTGACCTTTGGAATTGACGAAAACATTGGCTGTTGCGTCATTCACGTAGATTTCGTCAATCTTGATTTCCTGGTCAAAAATTAAATTTTTAAGATTGATTCCGACTGATAATTCTTTAGCAGCAAGAAGCGTGTCTTGTTCAAAAGGTTTGGAACCTTTCAACAAAATATCATCCACGGAAACCGTTAATGATGGGAAATGGCGAAAAAACGTAAGGTGTGTTTTTTTATAATCCAACTCGCCGGCAAGATGCTTGTTAGCGAAAATTTTAACCTGTTTTTCAATTGTTCCAGGAAAAAGAATCGGAATAATGAACATTAAGAATAAGATAGAAGCAATTGTAATTCCCAGCCATTTTAATATTTTCAGCAAAATTGTTGTTATATTTCCCGCAGTCATAAACTTAGATTTTTATGATTAGTTCAAAGACTGTGCTAAAAATTAATTCAAAAAAAAACCTTCCTCGGTTTGAGAAAGGTTTCAAGTCTTTATTTATGAACATTTACAAGTATTTTTCGATAATTGGAATCGCAATTTCAGCCATCATTCCGTAACCTTTTTCGTTGGGATGAACGCCGTCTTTGGAAAGCAGAATCTCTTTGTCTTGTAAGAAAGCTGAATGAAAATCAATATAATTTAATGAATTTTCAGTTGCAATGTTTTTAAGAATTTGGTTGTATATCACAACATCTTCATTGGTTCTAATCTTTCCCGTTGGAGAAACTTTTGAATCAATGTTTTCCGAAATAGGAAGAATGCTTATCAGATATATGTCTTTGGAATAAAGCCTTGCATCCTGAATTGCGATTTCAATATTTACCTTAAACTGTGATTGATTTACCATTTGATTTCCATCTTTTACAGCCAAATCATTCGCACCGTAACTTATAAAAACGATATTTCCGTCAGCTGAATTTCTGGCTTTCATTTCGTGCGGAATTCTATTGAGCAAACCTTCTGTTGTTTCGCCACCAATTCCGAGATTGAAAAGGATTAATTCATTACTTCCTTCATTATATTTTTGCAAAGCATATCGTTTCAGAATATCTACCCAGCCTCCAAAAACGCCATCGTATTCTCCGTAAGTAATGCTGTCTCCGAAGAATAATCCATAAATCATCTTGTTCATTGTTTTGTTTTAAATCATTCCAAAATTAGTTTAATATTTTGGTGTGATTCTATAATCTCAATCAAAATTTCGAATAAAGTTTGTCCGTTTCCATCAATCAAATCACCCAGTTTTTGTTGGATTAATTTGACATTAAATGGTTTTCCTTGCCTGATTTTATTTTCATAAAATTCCTTCGTCAAATCAAATCCCAAATCTTCCCTCGATTTTTGAGAATCTTTCCAAGTAATATCGGAATCAACGCCGTAAAGAATGTCATCAAAACCATCCAAAGTCCCCACTTTCCAATCTTCATCTTTCATAAAAAGTTCAGAAACTTCTTCATAGAAACCTTCCAAATCTGAAAAATGACCGCCATTGATGACAGTCATTTTTTTATTATTGATTTCGTTTTTCATTTAATTATTTCCTTAGATAGATATTTCCATATTTGGATTCAAGACTGTATTGAGGTCCGTTCCCCAACGTTGTAGTCACTAAGGTATGAAAATCATCCGAATCTTTTCCTGCAAATTTGGTTTCTAAATTAGAATAGATTTGTCCATAATAGGTTTCAGCAGAAAGTTTCCCCGTGTTTTTCTCCAAAATCGTAGCATCGATTCCTCCATAAGTTGCATTCACACTGATTTCTCCACCGAAGTTTTTAACTTCTACCAATCCATATTTTGCTTCTATTTGAGTTTTAAGAGATTTCGGAACTTTGATTTCCAATTCAATATTGATATCAACGCCATTGGACATCGTGTTGAAAGTGACACCGTTGGTTTTGCAATATTGCTGATAATCTTCTTTGGTTTTAAATGTCAATTTTTCATTTCCCTTATGAACCGTGATTCTGTGAGGAATATTGTCTATTCCGGAAACATTTCCTTCGATAACAAGAGAATTGCCTTCTTTTGATTCTTTGATTTGAAAAGCGTCATTATTGTCATTGTCATTGATGTTGACCGTTCCCGAAATCTGAACTTCGTCTTTGTCCCAAGTGCTGACTTTAATCAATTGAGGATAGTCAAACTTCAAAGATATATTCTGATTTTTAGTCGCAGGAAAGCTCTTATTAATCTGTGTTTGTGCTGTAATCACTCCGAATATGAAAGTCATTACAAAAATTATCAGCCTTATCATTTTGCTCTCAAATAGATTTTACTGTAATCTGAACGAAGTTCTATATCCGTTCCACCGCCATTCACTTTTCCGACAAGGTCATTATCAAGACGAACTAAACCATCTTCCGTTTTCTTCTCTTGTTCGATTTTAAAATCCGGGGAAATGTAGATTTCGCCATAAGAAGTTGTCGCTTTTAGGTTGGCTTTTACAGATTTTGGAAGGCTGACATCTGTGTGACCATAAACCGAAATAATAGACAATGGCCCCTTTACATTTTGGCTAAAAACTGCTTCCACATTTCCGTAGATAGATTTTACAGTTGCAGGTCCCGTAATATTTTCTAATTGAACATCGTTATAAGTTGAAGCGATTTCGATTTCATTTTGCATATTTCTGAACACAACTTTTCCGCCATATTGAGATTGATGTTTGAAGGAAACAATCACATTCTCTGGAACTAATATTTTAATTGATGGAGACGACATTTTTTTCAATGGATTAACTTCCAAAACACCATCTTTTTCAGAAACATTGATTCCGAGTCCCGTGTTATCTATAAGTCCTAAAGCATTGACTGCCTGCAGTCCTTCTGCGCGTTTGTCCTCCGCAGGCGTTTTACCTTCCAAAGAGAAAACGATTTCATTGCCTTTGTAACCTTCAACAGTTACTTTTCCAAGATTGATTAGTAATTTTCCTTTGCTTTTGTTGACTTTGTAAGTCTTCGGATTTTCTTTTGTTGTAGTTGTTTGGTTTGCGTTTTCCTGCGCATTGAAGGAAACTGTCATCAAAGCAAACATAATCAAATATATCTTTTTCATAATGTCTAATTTGTTAATAATTAATGAGTTATTTATATAAAAGCTTTTAATACTTCATTAGAACAGCGTATGCTTCGTCTTTCACAAAATCTACTGTTGTTGGGTCTTTAGCGAGTGCCAAAAGTTTTATGTTAACTTCTGGACTTAAGTCTGATGATGGTTTTTCAGCCAAAAAGGAAATTAATTCTTTCTGTACCATCGGGTCATTTTGTTGAACAAAAATCTGCTGAATTCTATCTGTTACAACAGAATTTTGTCTCTGCATTTCTAAGGCTGAAACTGCAGACAATCTTACATTCGTGTTTTCGTCTGAGATGGCTTTTTCAGAAAGCAAATCGATTATTTTTGAATCATAATCAGAAAAATTCTTTACAAAAGCAATCCCTTGCAATCTGGAACTTGCAGAAAATTCATTATTCATCAATTCTATTGCGTTGGCTTGGTCAGAATGATTTTCACCTTCAATATTATAATTAGGAATAGAATTTTGACTATCTATTGATTGTTTTGGAGAATCAGAACTGTGATTTGCAAGAACTTTTGCGGTGTTTTTTTGTATTTTTTCTATTATTGATGTTTCTAATTCTTTCTTAGAATTTGTGTCAACAATATTTTCATCTTCTTTTTTCGGAGTTTGCTTTGTTGCAATAACAGTTTTATCGATTTCTTTTTCTTGCCATAAATTAAAGATTCCTAAACTTAAAATAACCACAATGGAAGACGCGATTGCCCAATTTTTCAAAGGAAATATCGAACGTGTTTTCCCAACAGATGGAGCAGAGGTATCCAGCTTGGACATTATTTTGTCAAACATTTCGTCAGGAACTTCGAGATTATCGAATTCATCTCGGTGTTCATTGATATATTTTTTAAGCGAATCTTTCATTGTAGTGTTTTGGGTTTAATTTTTCAAAAATTTTCTTTTTAGCACGGTGGTAATAGCTTCTTACGGTTCCGTGCGGGATATTTAAAATTTTTGCGATTTCTTCCTGTGGCATTTCCTCGAACAGAAAAAGATTGACGATTGTTCTGGTTTGCAAAGGAAATTCAGCGATTATATTTTGAAGTTCTTTTACTCGAGATTCCATAGCCAGCTTTGCCTCCAACTCATCATCTTCTATATCCAATATTTTATCATCTTCAATTTCTGAAAAATAGATTTTATTTTTCCGAAGATAATTAAGCGATTGATTGATAGCGATTCGCTTAATCCAACCTCCAAAACTTTCTACATTTTTCAAAGATTTGATTTCAGAAAATGCTTTCAAAAAAACCTCCTGAAGAATATCTTCCGCATCTTCTCTATCATTGACGATACGATAAATGGAATTGAAAACAGCCTTTGAATAACGATGATAGAGTAGAGAATACCCCGAATTGTCTCCGGAACAGCATCGTTCCAACAATTCTTTGTCACTGATATTTTCTGTTGTTGTCTTCAAAAAGTTATTCGTTTTTTTTCGGTTCTATATAATAGACGCAGACCTTTTACAAATGTTGCAGTTTTTTATCTTTTTTTCTGATTTTTTTTATTATTGTTCACAAGATTTTATTTCAATTGGGATTTTAAAAATATCAATTTTTTCTTTTTCTGTTTTGTTGTAAATCTCTTTGGCTTCTTTACTATCCACACTTAGTCCGTGATAGACGTAAGTAAAAGTATTATTAGGAGAATTGAGATTAGCAAAAATCATCGACGGGTCTTTTTGATATTTGTTCCAAAATGCCTCCCATTTTTTAGGCGTAAGGTTAACTTTGGAATCGTAGGCATTACGTCCTTCAATATTATATTGTTCTTTGGTAAGCCCTTTAATTTCGAAAATAAAATTCTCCTCAGAATCGGATATTTTAAGAATCAATCCGGGTAATCCAAAAAATTTATACGGTCCATCGCTAATCGGGATTTCATTCGTGAACCACGCAATCCATTTTCTCCCTCCAAAATCCGTTTCCGCTTTCTGAACATTATAATTGAATAATTTACTTTTTTCCTGTTGAATCTTCCAAATCGGTTTGCAGGTATAAGTTGTTAAGTAAACTTTATCGAAAAAATTCTCTTCAGTAATTGTAGTTTGAGATTTCAAATCCTTAAAAATTAAAGGCTGTAATTTCCATTGCTGTTTTGGGCTTGGAAAACTTCTGCTTCCTTCATCCACAAGTTTTGTTTTTATGGAGTCATATTTAAATTTTGCTAAGGATTCAAAATAAGAATTCTCATCATTTTTTAATAGAACAGTTAATTCCGAATTATAATCTTTTGATTGTTCTTCCGTTTTCCATTTGAAATCGTAGATGATTTTATACGATTGGGAAAATATTGCAATGGAATTGATGATTGCAGATAAGCTTAATAATAGTTTGAATTTCATATAATAGTTTTTGATGGTTCTACTATTAAGATGCAGGATTATAAATAATGTTGCAATTCGTCTAAAAAAAATGACCGCCAAGATTGACAGTCATTTTTATATTATTTCGATTTTGATTTAAAATAAATGAATTAAATAAGCCAAGAGAACTAAACTATATTTATAAGTAACAATCCCTAAAAACAAACAAATCAAACTCTTAACGTAATTCAAAAAGTTCTTTTCTCCAAAAAATTGTCCAATTGCCCAGACAAAATAAACCTGAACCAGATATATTCCAACTTGAGCGATAATAAATAAATTAAATAGTTTCCCAATTAATAAAAAGACTAAAACTGAAATGAAAAATACGCCGAAAATGTAAGATAATAAGACAAAAATCTCAAATATATTAAAGCCTTTTTTGTAAAAGAATATTTTCGTCCAAAGTGCCATAAAAAATCCAATAATCAAAGCCGAGTAACCTAAATGAGAATCTATCCAGCTGTTTATAGCTTCGATATTATGATTATTTTCCCATTGCGTTTTTCCTAATCCTTTGATGTTAAATATCAGAACATCAATATGAAATAGATGAATCAAAAACGTGTAAATAACAGCCGAAAAAACCAAAAACACAATTGGTTTAACATACTTTTCACGATTCTCCCGGAGATATTCTCTTACCGCTTTTCCAGGACGAATCAAGAGTTCTTTGAAGGTAAAAGGAAATCCTTTATCAAAATGTAAAAGGTGTTGAATCTCGTGCGAAATATATTTGGCGTCTATTCTTTTGATTTCTTTTTTAGGCTCAGAAGAATGTTCTTCGTTCATTGGTCAAAGTTTTTTCTAATTGTAATGATACAAAAATAGGAACTTATTTGTTAAATCATTATTAAAAAAACCTCATAGAATAAGGAAAATCTATGAGGTTTTATTTATTGTTTATTTGAAGTATTCAACTCCATTTTTAAAGATATTGTGATAATTCGCTGTCGGAATATTTTTAAACAAACCTTCTGCAAAACGTTCAGGATGTCCCATTCTACCAAATATTTTCCCGTCAGGACTCGTAATTCCTTCAATTCCGAACAATGAATTATTTGGATTAAATGGCATTCCGTGAGCAATATTTCCTTCTAAATCCAAGTATTGAGTTGCAATCTGCCCATTCTCATACAACTTCTGGATTTCTGCTTCTGAAGCCATAAAACGACCTTCACCGTGAGAAATTGGAATCGTGAATACCTGATCTTTCATTCCTTTCAACCAAGGAGATTCGTCATTCAGAACTTTCACATTAACCATTTGGGAAATATGTCTTCTGATCGCGTTGTGAGCCAACGTTGGAGAATTTTCATCTAAATCTTTGATTCTTCCGTAAGGCAGCAATCCAGATTTAACCAAAGCTTGGAAACCGTTACAGATACCGATAATCATTCCATCTCTGTCCAGCAATTCGTGAACGGCATTTCTCATTTTCTCGTTTTTCAAAACGTTCACGATGAATTTTGCAGAACCGTCCGGCTCGTCACCCGCAGAGAAACCTCCTGAGAAAGCCAAAATCTGAGAAGTTTTGATTTCTTTTACCCAAGCATCAATACTTTCATCCAATAATTGGTGATTGATATTGATTAAAGGCAAGCTGCTTACAACGGCACCTTCTTTTGCAAAAGCATTCAACGTATCGTATTCGCAGTTTGTTCCCGGGAAAACCGGTGCGAATACTTTTGGTTGAGCGATTCCGTGTTTCTTAATGATGATATTTCTAGGGTCGATTGAATTTAATTTTTCATCAATTTTAACCGTTATTTTTTCTTTTTCAACCGTTGGGAAAAGGCTTTCAAATGTATTCGTATTTGCAGCTAATAATTTTTCAATTGCAAATTCAGCATCATTAATTTTAACAATATTTGAATCTTTAACTTCTCCGACTAATTGAAAAGCTGTAGAACTTAATTCTTCTTTAGATTCGATGATTAAGCTACCGATATTTTTCGCTAATAAAACATTTTCGTCAACTGTAATTTCAGCACCTAATCTGTTTCCAAAGCTCATTTTTGACAAAGCAACTGCAACTCCACCTTCTTTCACAGTTTTAACAGAAACAATTTTTCCGACTTTGATATTTTCGAAAATCAATTCAAAAATTTCCTTTAAAGCATCATAATTCGGAAGTCCGTTTTCCTGAGCGATATGATTGAAGAAATACACTTTATTTCCTTCGTTTTTAAATTCAGGAGAGATAATATTTTTCTTTTCTCCGTTGGCACAAGCGAAAGAAATCAACGTTGGCGGAACATTCAGATCCTGATACGTACCACTCATTGAATCTTTACCTCCAATGGCTGCTAAACCGAAATTAATCTGAGCATCATAAGCTCCTAAAAGAGAAGCCAAAGGTTTACCCCATTTCTCAGGGTTCTGACCCAATTTCTCAAAATATTCCTGGAAACTGAATCTTATATTTTTGTAATCGCCCCCCATCGCAACGATTTTGGCAACACTTTCAACGACTGCGTAAGAAGCTCCCAACAAAGAATTCTGTTTAGAAATCTCGGCATCGAATCCCCAACTCGCCAAAGAAACCGTTTCAATATTTTTTGCTCCAATGATTGGTAACGTCTGAACACTTCCTTCCATCAAAGTCTGCTGATATTTCCCACCTAAAGGCATCGCAACTGTAGTCGCACCGATAGACGAATCAAACATCTCCAACAAACCTTTTTGAGAAGCAACGTTTTTATCACCTAAAATTTTCAAGAAATTCTCTTCATTAAATGTCGGAGTCTTTTCTTTTACTTCATTAAGGTGAGTAATTTTAACTTCCTGACTTTTTGAACACCCGTTCGTATCTAAAAAAGCTCTTGAAAGATCAACAATTTTATCGCCTTTCCAGAACATCTGCATTCTTCCTGAATCTGTCACTTTTGCAACCTCAACAGCAACAATATTTTCAGCTTCACAGAATTTGATGAATTTTTCTTTATCTTTTGGTTCAACCACAACCGCCATTCTCTCCTGAGATTCGGAAATAGCAAGCTCGGTTCCGTTCAAACCTTCATATTTCAAAGGTAAAACATCCAGATTAACTTCCAAAGAATCAGCGATTTCACCGATTGCTACGGAAACACCTCCAGCTCCGAAATCGTTCGATTTTTTAATCAGTCTCGTCACTTCAGGATTTCTGAATAATCTCTGGATTTTACGCTCTTCAACAGCATTTCCTTTCTGAACTTCAGAACTCATCGTGTGGATCGAAGTTTCGTCCTGCTCTTTTGAACTTCCGCTTGCCCCACCAACACCGTCACGACCCGTTGCACCACCTAAAATGATGATAGAATCACCAGCTTCAGGCTTTTCACGTCTTACCCAATCTACAGGAACAGCTCCGGCAACGAAACCAACTTCCATTCTTTTTGCTTTGTAGCCTTCATCGTAAATTTCGGAAACCATTGTAGTTGCCAAACCAATTTGGTTACCGTAAGAAGAATATCCGTTTGCAGCCTGCTTTGTGATTGTTTTTTGAGGTAATTTACCCGGTAACGTCTGATCCACAGGTTCTAAAACATCTGCAGCACCCGTTAATCTCATCGCCTGGAAAACAAAAGAACGTCCTGATAAAGGATCTCTGATTGCACCCCCTAAACAAGTTGAAGCCCCACCAAAAGGTTCAATTTCTGTTGGGTGATTGTGCGTTTCGTTTTTGAATAATAAATACCACGGTTCTTTTTTACCATCGTATTCAGCTTCGATTTGAATTGTACAAGCATTGATTTCATCAGAAACCACCAGGTTTTCCAAATCGCCTGTTTTATGGAAATATCTTCCGCAAACTGTTGCCAGATCCATTAGGGAAATCGGTTTCAATTCGCGTCCTAAGAATTTTCTTTTTTCAATATAATCATTGAAAATGGTTTCCAATGTATGTTTAAACTGTCCTTCAAACTCAATATTTGACAATTCTGTTTCAAACGTTGTGTGACGACAGTGGTCGCTCCAATACGTGTCTAAAACTTTAAGTTCAGTTTCCGTAGGATTTCTCTGTTCTGTTTTAAAATATTCCTGAATGAATTTTAAATCGTCTAATCCTAAAGCAAAACCGTGATTGTTAAAGAACTCTTCAAGCTGAGCATCATCAAAATTGATAAAACCTTCGTGAACAATAACCTTTGACGGAGTTTCTTCCGCAGGAATATTTAAAGTTGATAAATCTTTTTCCTGAGACTCTACTTTATTGATTAAAAGGTCTTTGATTTTAACCAGGTCGGATTCAGAAACTCCTTCGAACTCGATTAACTTTCCGCTTCTTACTTTAGACTTCTCATTTCCAGTCAGTAAAGCGATACATTGTTGTGCAGAATCGGCACGCTGATCGTATTGTCCTGGTAAAAATTCCAATGCGAAATGAGTTCCTTTTGCAGGATTTTCCTCAATTAAAATATCAGTAACCGGATCAACGAAAGTGCTATTGACCACCTTTTCGAATTCGCCATCGTTTAATCCAAAAATATCGTAAACGTTATACACTTTTACGCTTTGGATAGACGGAACTACAGCTTTTACATCATCAAAAATTTTTGGACTTTCAACATCGAAAATTCCCCTTTTTTCTACGAAAATTCTTTTGTTCATTTTTATAGATATGAGATTTTAGCTTTCATTCTAAAATCATTTATTAGATTTATTTTAATAAAAAATGCAGTCAACGAGACTGCAAGTTATTTTATACTTTAAGGTCAGCTTCCAAGCCAATCAAGTCTTGATTCGCATCAATAATCGGCTGAACTTCATTGGCGATGAATTCCTCCGTCTGAATTGGTGCAAAACCGATGAAATTTTTCGGGTCGAGAACTTCTTTTAATTTTGATTTATCGAGTTTTAATGAATCGTCATTTAAAATTCTTTCGATCAAATCATTTTCTTTTCCTTCTTCTTTCACTTTTTTGGAAGCTTCCATAGAATGAACTCTGATTACTTCGTGGATTTCCTGACGGTCACCACCTGCTTTTACTTCCTCCATAATGATGTATTCCGTTGCCATAAAAGGAAGTTCTTCCATAATATGTTTGTTGATTCTGTTTGGATAAACTACTATTCCGTTCATAATGTTGTTCCAAATCAATAGAATCGCATCAACCGCTAAAAATGCCTGAGGAATTGTCAATCTCTTGTTTGCAGAATCATCTAAAGTTCTTTCAAACCATTGTGTAGAAGCGACCATTGCAGAACTTGTCGTTAAGGATATTACGTATTTTGCGAGAGCTCCGATTCTTTCGCTTCTCATTGGGTTACGCTTGTAAGCCATTGCCGATGAACCGATCTGGTTTTTCTCGAATGGTTCTTCAATTTCTTTAAGATTTTGAAGTAAACGCAAATCATTGGTAAATTTATGTGCAGATTGAGCAATATTTCCTAATAAAGCTACCACTTTAGCATCAATTTTTCTGTCGTAAGTCTGTCCGGAAACGCCGAAAACTTTCTCAAAACCGAATCTTTTTGATAATTCCTTATCTAAGTGCTTCACCTTAGAATAGTCTCCGTTGAAAAGCTCCAGGAAACTTGCTGCAGTTCCTGTAGTTCCTTTAACACCTCTAAATCTCAATGTTTCTAAGAAGAAATCAAGTTCCTCGATGTCTAAAACTAAACTTTGTAACCAAAGTGTTGCTCTTTTTCCAACAGTTGTCAACTGAGCTGGTTGGAAGTGGGTAAATCCTAATGTCGGAAGGTCTTTATACTGAATAGCAAAATCTGCTAAGTTTTTCATCACGTTCACCAACTTTTTCTTTAAAATTAAAAGTCCGTCACGGATTTGAATTAAATCTGTGTTATCTCCTACAAACGCCGAAGTTGCTCCCAAGTGAATAATTCCTTTTGCAGAAGGCGCTACATCACCATAAGCGTGAACGTGAGCCATTACATCGTGTCTGAATTTTTTTTCATATTCGGCGGCTTTTTCATAATCGATGTTTTCTGCATTGGCTTTTAAGTCTGCGATTTGCTCGTCTGTGATATCAAGGCCAAGGTCTTTTTCGATTTCAGCAAGGGCAATCCAAAGCTTTCTCCAGTTCTGGAACTTGTTGTTATGCGAAAAATTAAACAACATTTCTTCACTGGAATAGCGCTCTTCCAATGGATTTTTGTAGGAATTCATTTCTTTCTTTTTACTTTTTTAGATTATACAAAATTAAGAAAATTAACCGATTCAATAAAATCTAATTAATATTGAAATCAATTTAACTTAATTATGATTTTTTAATCCAATATTCGGCTAGATATTTGTATTTTACCTTTAAATTCATAAAAATGGTGTCAAAAATTACGTCAGAAATAAAAGTCAGCGTTACTGCAGAATATGATAATTTCAACAGTTATCCTTCTGAAAACCGTTTTGTATTCAAATATCATATTGAAATTCAGAATCTTGGAACTGAAACAGTGAAGCTTCTTAGGAGAAAATGGATGATTTATGACCTAGGCTTTGGTTTTACTGAGGTTGAAGGCGTTGGCGTTATTGGTTTGACTCCAGTTCTGGCGTCGGGCGAAACGTTTACCTATTTTTCTAATGTGATTCTAAAATCTGGGGTTGGGAATATGGAAGGTTCTTACCAATTTGAAAGTGATAGTAAAGAAAATTTTGCAGTTGAGATTCCAAAATTCAATTTGGTTTCTGAGGTTTTGAGTAATTGATTTTCGAATTGAAACGTCTTTTTGAACATCGAATTGCAGCAGCCCGACTTGAACGGAAATCCTTTTTACGCAACGCAGTGGAGTGAAAAGATTGGGAGTGGAAGGCGGATTAAGCTGCCCAAATTAATATTTTAAAGAACCTTAATTTTCTTGTTAAAAACATCACGAACTTCATCATTTCTTGTAATTAAAAGCCTCTCAAAACTTAATAGAGAAATCTTCGCACATACTTCTGCATCGGCATCTGCACGGTGATGATTAAAATTGATTTGATGATGTTCTGCCAAACTTTTGAGTCCGTAACTTTTCAAATCTTTCCACGCTTTTTTTGCAACTCCAATACTGCACAAATAGTTCATATTTGGTTTGAAAAATCCGTAATGATCCAGACATCCTCGCAAAACATTAGCATCGAAAGCGGCATTGTGAGCAATGATCAGATTGCCATACATTAGATTTTCTATCTCATACCATACGTCTGCAAAAGTGGGAGAGTGCTTTACATCTTCCGGCGTAATACCGTGAACCATAACATTATGATGATTGAAATAGGGAAACGAAGGTGGTTTTATGAGCCAAGATTTGGTTTCTTTGATTTGCCCATTTTCCACAATGCAAATTCCCAACTCGCAAGCGGAGTTTTTCTCGTGGGTTGCCGTTTCAAAGTCTAAAGCAATAAAGTCCATCTATTAATTATTTTTTTGAACCTAGAAAATGTTTAAATATCAACCATTTTGATTGATAATAATTTTTCACTTGATATGTTTGTCTTAGTTTTAAAGATTGAGGAATCGCTGCATAAAACCCAAAATGAGCTTTCAAGATTGCTCCAAGATGAGACCATCCATTTTTATATCCAAAATATAATCCTGCAAAACCATCAAGAACTAATCTTGTAAATATTATAGGAACTACTTGGTAAATAGGTAGGTTCTTAACGAGCATTGTCAAATTATTCCTAAAATTAAGGAAAGTCTTTCTAGGATTTTGTTTGTTTAAAGTCCCACCACCAACGTGGTAAACTATAGATTTACCAGTGTAATAGATTTTTCTTCCAGCGTTTTTCAGTCTCCAACAAAGATCAATCTCTTCTTGATGGGCGAAGAATCTTTCGTCAAAACCGTTCATATTCCAGAAATCTTCTGAACGGATAAATAATGAACAGCCGGAAGCCCAGAAAATTTCGGTTTCATCGTCGTATTGTCCGTTATCAGTTTCGATATCATCAAAAACTCTTCCTCTGCAATAAGGATAACCTAAATTATCTATCAAACCACCACCAGCACCTGCAAATTCGAATTTGTTCATTTGATTATAATCCAGAATTTTCGGCTGAATGGCTGCGATATTTTGGTCTTCAAAAAATAATTTTGTGATAGGAAATATCCAGTTTTCTGTAACTTCTACATCGGAATTCAGTAAGCAGTAAATGTCAGCTTTAATGGATTTTAAACCTTCGTTGTAACCTTTAGCAAAACCAGAATTAGATTGATTTTGTATGATTTTTATTGATGGAAAATTAGACGTCAAAAATTGAATAGAATCGTCTGTAGAAGCATTGTCTATAACATAAATTTCGGCTTCCTGAGAATGTTCTATTACAGATGGTAAGAATTTTTCGAGCCAGCTTTTACCGTTCCAATTGAGGATTGCGATAGCTACAGTCATTATTCTTGGTAGTTTTTTATAGCATCTTTATATTTCCATCTTCTGTGTGACCAAAGCCAATTATCCGGTCTTTTTCGAATCGTATTCTCCAACAAGCCGTGGAATTTTTTCACCACCTCGTGTTCCACAAATTTTTCGCCATCAGGATAAATTCTATGGTAATTAACCTGATAAAATCCACGTTTTACTTTCTTCATCTCACAATAGATGAAAGCCATATCCATCCTTGTAGATAGTTTATCATAACCGATAAAAGCCGGTGTTTTTTGATTCAAAAATTTCAATCCGTAATTCACGTGCAAAACGTGCGGCGTCTGATCGGCAACAAACATATAGATTGATTCTCCATTATTGGGTGTTCGGAAAATATGCTTAATAACTTCGTTGGCTTCTAAAGATTTATTATTAAATCGATTTCTAATCATTTTAATTTTCTCTTCCCAAAAACTGCTGCTCATTTTTCTGTAAACTGGATGGCAATTTTTTTGAGGAACAAGTGTTGCCAGCGCATTAAACCATTCCCAGTTGAAAACGTGACCAGAAAGAAGGATGACGTTTTTACCTTCGGCTTTCGCTTCATGGAAAAGATCTTGATTCAAGTGCTGCATTCTAACACGTGACTCTGTATGACTAATTGTGAAAGCCTTTAGCATTTCTGCAAGATAATCGCAAAAATTAGAAAAGAATTTTTTAGAAATTTCTTTTATCTCTTTCTCCGTCTTTTCGGGAAAAGAGTTTCGTAAATTTTCTAAAACAACTGCTTTTCTATAGCCTATGATATAATAATTGAGAAAGAACATTATATCTGAAAAGAAATATAATATTCTGAGTGGTAATCTGGAAATTAGTAATAATATGCTGAATAAAAATTGATTCAATGTATAATGAATATTGGCAAATATACTGAAAAATGGCTGAATTTTTGCTTAACTTTGATGTTTAATTAAAATCAATTATCAATTATAATGAGAAAATCTGTTAAGAGTTTGTTGTTTGTTGGAGGTTTACTTTTATTTTCTCTTTCCAATGCGCAAACAAAAGAATCTCCTTTAACTCAGGAGCAAATAGATGCTAAAAAGAAAGCTGCGGCTGAAGAAAAAGCAAAACTACCTAAACCATATCATCCCGAAGCTAATGCTGAAGCAGACATCCAGAATGCTGTGAAATTAGCTAAAAAAGAACATAAGAATGTCATTATACAAGCAGGAGGTAACTGGTGTATTTGGTGTTTAAGATTCAATAATTATGTACAGCAAACACCGGAATTAAAACAAATTGTTGATGATAATTATGTGTATTATCATTTGAACTGGTCACCTGAAAATAAAAATGAAAAAATATTTTCCAAGTATGATAATCCTGGAACAAAATATGGTTATCCTGTTTTTATGGTCTTAGATGAAAATGGTAAACTGATTCATACTCAAGATAGTTCGGTTTTAGAAGAGGGAAGTGGTTATAGTCTTGAGAAGGTAAAAGAATTTTTTAATAGCTGGAGATCTAAAAAATCATAGATATAAATATAAAAAAAACCATTCTAAAATTTAGAATGGTTTTTTATGTTTTGAAAATTAATTCAATTAAGCTTCCTCAGCAGGAGTTTCTTCTACTTTAGCAGGAGCAGCCTTTGGTTTTGGAGCTTCTACTGGAGCGTCAGAAACGATATCGAACTCGTAGTTGTATTCTACATTTCTGTGAAGTCTTACAACTGCAGAGAATTTACCTGTTCTCTTAATTGTATTTCCAGGGATTTTGATGTATTTTTTATCAACGCTTACACCTGCTTTTTCTAGTGCAGCAGCAAGATCAGCATTGTTGATAGAACCAAATAATTTATCACCAGCACCTACTTTTGCAGGAATAGTAACAGAAGTTTTCTTCAATTGGTCTACAACAGCGTTAGCAGTAGCAATCAATTTAGCTTCTTCTTCTTTTCTAGCTTCCAAAGTAGCTTCTAAAGCCGCTTTGTTTTTAGGAGTTGCCAAAAGAGCAAAACCTTGAGGTAATAAAAAGTTACGAGCGTAACCTGGTTTTACATTTACTGTATCGAACTCAAGTCCTAAGTTCTCTACGTCTTGTTTTAGGATAATTTCCATTGTTGTTGTCTTGTTTAGATTCTAGAAGTTAGAGGTTAGAAATAAGAAGTTAGAAAATCTAATATCTGAGATCTAATATCTAATATCTAAAACAGTTAGAATTAAATTATTATTCAGCAACAAAAGAAGCAGGCAAACCTACTTCTTTTATTAATTTTTGTCTTATTTCAAAAGATCCGCTACGTAAGGCATAAGAGCTAAATGTCTTGCTCTTTTGATAGCCGCAGATACTTTTCTTTGATATTTAAGAGAAGTTCCTGTGTATCTTCTAGGTAAAATTTTACCTTGCTCGTTTACGAATTGTAAAAGGAAATCTGCATCTTTATAATCTACGTGCTTAATTCCAAATTTTTTGAATCTACAATATTTCTTTTCAGATTTTGTATTGATATCAAGTGGAGTAAGAAACTTCACTTCTGATTCACCTCCAGCAGAGGCTTGTTTTGCCATATCGTCTATTGCCATTGTTTTAAATTTTAAAGATTAATAATTAAGCTTTAGCAGATTTTACTTTGCTTCTTCTTGTTACTGCATATTCTATAGCGTGCTTGTCAAGTTTAGTCGTTAAATAACGGATAACTCTCTCATCACGCTTGTAAGCAGTTTCTAGATCAGCAACTACAGTTCCTTCCCCTTTGAATTCGATTAGAGTATAAAACCCATTCTTTTTCAATTGGATTGGATAAGCCAATTTCTTAAGTCCCCAATTTTCTTTGGCAACGATTTCGCAATTGTTTGAAGTCAATAGATCTTCAAATTTTTTCACTGCTTCCTCCACCTGACCATCAGATAGAACGGGAGTTAAAATGAAAACAGTTTCGTAATTGTTCATAATGTTAATTAATTTTAATTAAAAATTCGAGTTGCAAAAGTACAACTTTTTTCTAAACTACAACTAATTAATATAAAAAATCCCGCTAAATATTAGCGGGATTAAATTGATTATAGAAAAATTAATTATTTCTTGATCACTTTTGTAGAAGAAGTAGAGCCATCTTCCATCGTAGTAGTTACAACATAAACTCCAGAATTAAATTTAGTGAAATCAATTTTAGATGTCGCTTCATTTAAATCTTTAGTTAATAATTGCTTACCAGTTACATCAAATACTTTAACAGATTTGATTTTTCCTTGAGCCTCAATAGTGAAGATATCTTTTACTGGGTTTGGATAAGCTTTGATACCGTTTTTAGAAACGTCATTAACAGCTAACTGTCCAATATTTAAAGTATAATCTTCTACCTGTCCAAATGTTGCAGTTCCACAAGGAGTAGTATTAGAACTAGAAGAACTTGTATCGTTCAATCTAACTCTCATACGAGTTGTGCCAATAGTAGCACTTGCGGGAATAGTGATAGAACCTGTCCAAGGAGATTTTTTTATTGGAGTTACTAAAACTTGTTCTCCAACATCATTGAAGTCCTTATCATTATTCAAATCTATCCAAACAGTTACTTGATCTTCGTCATAAGAAGTTCCAGTGAATGATGCTGTAAAAGTGTAAGTTGATCCTGCCTCTACATTACCTGTAACTGAGGTAAAATCCTCATAACCTGCAGTAGCTGTTGAATTATTGTTAATAGTAGCAAAAGTCACATTGCTTATCTTCTCAAAACTTGTAGATGTTGCACCAGCGGTACAATAGGTTGGCGCCATTGTTGTAAAAGAATACACAACACAACCGGAAGCTGAACCAGCTGTATTTTTAGGTATTACTCTCCAATAGTATGTTGAGGATGGGTCTAGATTAGTTGCTGTATAAGTTGTTCCTGTAACATTAGTAAGTAAAGTTGTTGGGTTAGTATTTTTATCAAGATATACATCATATGAGTCAACTGAACTACCGGAAGAAGGAGGTGTCCAAGATAATGCTAATGATGCATATGATACATTTGCTGCTGCATTTGCCGGGAGTGTTGGCATTGCACAATTAGGAGCCGAAGCAGCTGGTTTTTGCACTTTTATATTATCAACATATAAAGCAGCTCCATCTGCTCCAACATATTGAAAAGCAATTTTTACATTGGCATTTCCAGCATAAGAAGATAAATTAACTGTTACTGGATTCATAACCCAGTTTGTAAAAGTTCCTAGATCATTTTCTGACCAAACCTGAGTCCAATTTGCCCCATTGTCTGTAGAAACCTTGATGAATGCATCATAGTTGTTTTCAGGATCCACAGCCCAATAATAGCTTAATCCAATGTTAGCAGTCAAAGTATAGGTGGTGCTTTCACTAAAATCTAAACTAGGTGTAATGAGCCATTCGTTTTGAGCTGCCGTTGATTCATCATAATTTACCGTTGCTTTATAATCTGTACCTGCAAGAGGATCCTCAACGTGCCAAGTCTCGGTAGGATTAGATTGTTGTACTGTCCAAGTTGTGGGAAGCGTACCCGTTTGGAAGTTTTCATTCAATAATACATTGCTTTGTGCAAAACCAAAGAAAGGAATTGATAGCAAAACCAAATTAAGTAAAGTTTTTTTCATAAAATTAATTTTTATTTGTTATTATGTATAATAAAATTATTAATAGGGATTTGTTTTAATTTCCACGATTACGCGTCTGCTCGGTCCAAAATACTCTTTCGTGTGTATACGAAACGCTTTTATATGTTTTAGTTGGTAATTATTTTGAACTTCAGCTCTAAATGTGTTTAAAACTGTATTAGCTGCATCATTTGTCATCCATGTATTAGTAACTAGTAAATTTTGATAACCATTTTCCTCAAAAATTCTATAATTAACAGATCCATATATATTATCAAATCCAGAATTAAATTCACCATAGAAAGTAGGAATGGCTCTAGATTCAATAGGTATTATATTTTTTCCAATAAAATGAGAAAGATCAATACATTCTTTACCATTTTGTAGACAATTATTAAGAAGATAACTATTATCATAAAAAGCAACATTGTATGAATCTATATAAGGAAAACTGATTAAATTCAAATTAGACGGATCATTATAAATACTAATAAATTCTCCTGTACTAGGATTAATAGTCCCAAATAAAATTGAACTTTGCTCTACACCACTTTTGCTGGAGCTAAAATTAGAATCACTAAATAAGGATGAATCTTCTTCAATTCTATTATTGCAGGAAATAATAATTGTCAAGATAAAATAAATAAATAGATTTTTTTTCATAAGTTATTTTTTTTTAATTCTCTCAAATTTAGTTAAATTATTTTTAAATAACCAAATTTAAGTAAGTAAAATTGTTAATAATATATGACAAATTAAATTTTGTTATGATTTAAATTATTTAAATATTCAATTATAAATATGAAATATTCAAATAATTTTCTTTAATCACACAATATTTAGAATCATATGATTTAAAATTTTCGCCAAACAAATATTAAAAAATTTAAATATTTGTTTGGCGAAAATAATGGAAATCAGTTAATTAAACTTTCCGGATTATGAAGCCTAATGATATTTGCTTCCTTTTCTAATAACTTGTGATGTAAATCTAATGTTTCCTTTTCAACTTCGTTCGGTTGTTTTCCAAGTGGTTTGTAGATGAATGATTTTTTTGAAATCCCAGCTAGAATCGGTAATTTTCCAAATCCAATATAGTCAAATTCATTAATCATTTGATATTGGTCTTCAACTGTTTTACCGAAGCCGAATCCAGCGTCGAGAATAATATCTTTAATTCCTTTTTGTCTTAAAAGATTTACTTTTTCTGAAAAAAATCGATTGATTGAGATTATGATATCATCGAATTTAATTTTATCGTGCATCGAACCATAAGTCGGATTAATATGCATCAATATATAAGGTAAACCGGTTTTTGCAACTGTATCCAAAAGCTCAGAATCAAACTGTCCTGCAGAAATATCATTTACAATATCAATTCCTTCATCATAACCAAACTTTACAACATCAGAATAAAATGTATCCAGCGAAATCAAACTTTCCGGAAATTCTTTTTTGATTAATGAAATCACATTTCCGATTCTTCTGATTTCTTCGTCTGCATTCAAAAATTCCGCATTTGGACGGGTTGACTGTGCACCAACGTCAATAATTGTCGCTCCATTTTTCAATAATTTTTCAGCGTGTTGCAAAGCTGATTTTTCATTGTTAAATTTCCCGCCATCAGAAAAAGAATCAGGCGTTAGATTCAAGATTCCCATTAGTTTGGGTTTTGACAAATCAATCAATCTGCCATTGCAATTGATTGAGAAAAATCTTGATTGATTAGAATTGGTAACAGAAAATTCCATTTGAAATTTTATAATAATGTAAAGTAAATTTGTGTGAAAAAATATTATTTTAATTAGTCAAAGCATAGACAGCAAAGCTCGCCAACCAATGATCACCACCATAATTGCCTTGAAAAATAATTGGTAATGAGTTTTCAATAAATTTTTCCCGAGTCACTTCAAATTGCTTTCTGATGGAATTCTTTTCCGGTAAAGCATTGATAATTTTTTTCATTGCCCAAGCTTTCGAAAATGATAGTCCCACAAGATGAACTGTTTGATAGTCATTAACATCACTTATAATAGGAATTTGCTCAATATTTTCCAAACTTCTTTTTTCGTAAAATTGATTAAGCCATTTTTCAAATTCTTTCTGAGGTAGAATTCTGCTCATCAACTCTGCAATTTCCAGACTTGGTGAAAAGAAATCACTTCCATCAGGTTCCAGGTAAGCTGGAGTTTTAGTATTATTTAAATAGAAAATTTTAGCTTTTTCAGATAACTCTTTCTCGAATGATTGATCTCCAACTTCTCCTGCCCAATCGATAGCGAAACTCATTGCAAATGCGGTATTCGGATGAACGCCTGTTCTGTTGGGATAGGTTTGTTTGGGTAAATAGGCTTTCCAAAGCCTTAGAATTTCACCTGTCAAAGGTTTTAAATTTTGATGCCAGACTTTGGCTTTTGGATGATTCCATCTTGCTAATTCTTCGTCCAATTTCAAAATCCAAGCCCAACCGTAAGTTCTTTCAAAATTTTGCGCCACTTGATATTTGGTAAAATAAGACGCTTCTTCTTTGATTTTTTCAGGTGAAAAAGATTCATCCAGAATAGAAATAATTTTATCTCTATTTTCTAAATCCTGAACAGTTCTCAATAATCTCAACAACATCCAATGTCCGTGCACAGAACTGTGCCAATCAAAACAACCATAAAAACTTGGATGCAATTCTTTTGGAGTAAGCATAGCGTCTTTTTCAGCATTGATGACGTGTGCCGTTTTATTGGGATACTCTTGATTGATACATTTCAAAGGCATCGAAGCAAGCCTATTGGCCATTTCTGTTGTCAGTTCCAATTTCTGTTGAGCATTGATAAAAACAGAGGATACTATAAAAAAAGAAATGACAAATCGCATAAATAATTTTTAGAATCATAAAAATAGATAATTTTTCTGGTTGGCAATCAAAAATTAAAAACAACTAAATTTGTATCTTTGACCAATTAGACAGATTTATGCACAATACATCCGCCCAGTTTGACGACGTTATCAAGACTTGCAGAGACCTTTTTCAAAAGAAAATGAAAGATTATGGAACAGCTTGGCGCGTTCTTCGTCCAAGTTCTATCACGGACCAAATCTATATCAAGGTGAATAGAATCAGAACGTTACAAATGACGGATGTGAAAATGGTTGATGAAAGTGAGGAAGATGAATTCATTGCGATTATCAATTATTCTATTATTGGGTTGATTCAGCTGGAGAAGGGTTTTTCTGATGAACTAAATGCTAATCCTGAAGACATTATTAATCTCTACGATTCTTATGCTCAGAAAGCAAAAGAACTGATGGAACGAAAAAATCACGATTATGGCGAAGCTTGGAGAGATATGAGAATCTCGTCCATTACAGATTTGATTTATCAAAAGGTTTTGAGAACCAAGCAAATAGAAGATAATCAAGGGAAAACTTTGGTTTCGGAAGGTTTGGATGCCAACTATTTTGATATGTTGAATTATGCTGTTTTTTGTCTGATTAAATTTAAAAATTAATACCGAAAAAAATTATGAAAGCAGTTCTACGCTACATTGTTGCACTTATATTCATCGCTTCCGGATTTGTAAAAGCAGTTGACTTAAAAGGATTCTCTTTCAAGTTAGAAGAGTATTTCTCTCCAATTGTTTTCAATTTACCGTTTTTGGAAAAATATGCTTTGGCATTTTCAATCATTGTTGTTGTTCTGGAGTTGGTTTTAGGATTTATGTTATTGATGAAAATCAAGCTTAAAGAAACGCTTTATGCATTGATTGCACTTTGTGTTTTCTTCGGTTTTCTGACGTTTTATTCCGCTTATTATAATGTTGTAACAGATTGTGGATGTTTCGGAGATGCCCTGAAATTCACGCCTTGGCAATCGTTCTGGAAAGATATTACGCTTTTGATTTTATTAATCATATTGGCTTTTCTTTATAGAAAAAGAGAAGAAGATGAAAAGGTAAGATTTGGAAAATTACCATTGTTAGGAGTATTTATTTTAGTAATGATTTTTGTTATGTACAGAGGAATTGCTCACGAGCCGATGATAGATTTCAGAGCTTATTCTATCGGAACAGATTTAGCGGCTGAGAAACAAAAAATCGCACAGAATCCTTCTGAATACAAGACTTTTTATTCACTTAAAAATTCTAAAACCAATGAGGTTAAAAAAGTGGATCAGGACGAATACATCAACAAAGAATATTGGAAAGACACCAACTGGCAAATCGAAGACGGTAAAACAACTTCTGAAATCTCGAAAAAAGGCTATGAGTCTGAAATCTCGAAATTCAAAGTAGAAGATGCTAATGGAAATCCTATTACAGACGAAATTCTGAAAGAACCAAGAGTTGTTTTAGTGTTCACTTATAAGCCAAAAGAGGCGGATTTAGAGTTAGTTAAAAAAACAGAAACTAAAGCTTTGACTGAAAAAGCAAAGGTTTACGGAATCAGCACACAACCTAATTTCTATAAACAAATCCCAAATTATCTAATGGACGAAATCGTAATCAAAACCATCGCAAGAAGCAATCCTTTTGTATTGATTTTGGAAAAAGGAAAAGTAGTTGAGAAATTGGGAGCAAAAGATTATTTAAATCAAGATTAAATTATAATAATGAGAAAATCAAATAAACCTATCGCCGGCTATCATTTGCTAATGATTTTGTCCGCTGTGGACGGTATTATCAAACCGGAAGAAGGTCTTAAAGTTCAGGAATATATGGCGGAAGAATTTCCGTTCCGTCTCAATCTGGATGATGAATTGGAAATCATTGCACAACTCACTTCAGACCAGTGGAAAGACCATTTTGAATTCCATGCAAAATGTTTTGAAGACGATTCTACAGAACAGGAAAGAAAAGACTTTATCCAGTTTGCAAAATCATTGATTAAAGCTGACAATGAAGTAAGTGATGAGGAGCATCAATTTTACACTTTGTTAAAAAATATTTGGAACTTAAATTAAAATATAATGAGAAAGAACATTGTTGCAGGAAACTGGAAAATGAACAAAACGTATGCTGAAGCACAGGAATTGATGGCTCAGCTTTTAGAATACAAAAAAAATAACACTACAAACTGCGAAGTTTATATCGCTCCGCCAGCGTTGTATCTTACAGCGGCGAAGGAAGTTTTCAAAAATGGGGAAGTAGGCGTTTTCTCTCAAGACGTTTCTGAGTATGCAAGTGGCGCTTACACAGGCGAAATTTCTGTTGATATGCTGGCTTCTGTTGATGCAGATGGAAGTTTGGTTTCGCATTCGGAAAGAAGAACTTTCCACGGAGAAACCGACAGCCACGCCAATAGAAAAATAAAAGCACTTTTGGACAAAGGTTTGACGCCAATCTATTGCAATGGCGAAAAATTAGAAGAAAGAAAAGCAGGAAGACATTTCGAAGTTGTAAAAAACCAAACAGAAACTGCTCTTTTCACACTTTCCGCTGAGGAAATCAAAAAAGTAGTCATTGCTTACGAACCAGTTTGGGCTATCGGAACCGGCGAAACAGCGACTGCAGAGCAGGCTCAGGAAGTTCACGCTTACATCAGAAGTCTGATTGCTGACAAATACGGAAAAGAAGTTGCTGACGAAGTTTCTATCCTTTACGGAGGAAGTGTAAAGCCGGACAACGCTAAAGAAATCTTCTCTCAGCCAGATGTTGATGGCGGTTTGATTGGTGGTGCAGCACTTAAAATCGAAGATTTTTCCAAGATTATCGAAGGATTCAATTTTTAATAAAATAACATTTTGTCAAATCGAAGAACTGGTGTAACCAAAGTTTTTTCGATTTGACAATTTTTTTAAGAGCTTAATCCCGCTTTCCACTATATCTTTTTTGTTTTTAGAAGATTTGTCATTCAATCGAACTGAGGAACAAAAACAAAAAAGGATGCCGTTGCAATCGGGGCTAGGGGATTTGTTATCCAAACCAGTTTTGTCAAAAATTGAAATTTATCCATATTTTCCTTTTCTAAAATTTTAAGATTACAAAAATGAAAATAGAACATCTCGGTATCGCAGTCAAATCTCTATCAGATTCTGATAATCTGTTTACCCGACTTTTAGGAAAACCAAATTACAAACAGGAATCGGTAGAAAGAGAAGGTGTGACAACATCATTCTACGAACTTGGAGAAAGCAAAATCGAACTTTTGGAAGCTACAAACCCCGAAAGTCCAATTGCAAAATTCCTCGATAAAAAAGGAGAAGGAATCCATCACATTGCCTTTGGAGTAGAAAATATCCAAACTGAAATCGAAAGATTAAAAAAAGAAGGATTTATTTTCATATCAGAAGAACCGAAAGAAGGTGCTGATAACAAATTAGTTGTCTTTCTGCACCCCAAATCAACTAATGGAGTATTGGTAGAATTGTGTCAAGAAAAACCATAAAAGGTTTGGTAGATAAAGAAATTTTGTTATTTTTGCACACACAAAATTTAACCAAATTTTGAGGTCCTATAGCTCAGTTGGTTAGAGCACCTGACTCATAATCAGGTGGTCCCTGGTTCGAGCCCAGGTGGGACCACAAAAGCCTCTGTAAAGGAGGTTTTTTTTATTTCTATTAACAAAAATCAATAAAGAGAGCCAGATTCTGGCTCTCTTTATCTTTAACAAAAAATTAATTATAAATAGAAGTAATTAAAATGTATCACTACAAATTGCTACTAATAATTATTTCAAACTAAACTTGACTGTTTTCACATTCTTACTATCCGCCCCAATCATCAAATCAAAATCTCCTGGTTCAACCACATATTCCAAATCATAATTGTAGAATTTCAATAGTTCAGGAGTGATTTTGAAAGTAACAGTTTTCGTTTCACCTGGTTTTAAAGAAATTTTCTCAAAACCTTTCAGCTCTTTTACAGGACGTGTAATACTTCCGACGATATCACGAATGTACAACTGCACAACTTCCTGACCTTCCAAAGAACCTTTGTTTGTAATATCTACACTCGCAGTGATGTGCCCATTTTGATCCAATTGATTTGAACTTAGTTTAATATCTCCGTAGTCAAACTTGGTGTAACTCAAACCATATCCGAAAGGGTAGAGCGGGTCATTGCTGACGTCAATATAATTTGACCTGAATTTCTCAAACCATTTTCCTTCTGCCAAAGGTCTTCCTGTATTTTTATGATTGTAATAAATCGGAATTTGACCAACATTTTGCGGGAAAGTCATCGGTAATTTTCCACTTGGATTTACATCTCCAAATAAAACATCTGCAATCGCAGGACTAGCTTCAGAACCTCCAAACCAAACATTCAGAATGGCTGGAACGTTTTTCTGTTCCCAATTCAAAGTCAAAGGTCTTCCGTTAAACACAACCAAAACAACTGGTTTTCCGGTTTTTAATAATTCGGCTAATAATTTTTGCTGAACATCAGGAATATTAAGGTCTGTTCTGCTGCTCGATTCTCCACTGAATTCCGAAGATTCTCCTAAAGCAGCCACAACCACATCCGATTTTGAAGCGACTTCAAGTGCTTCCTTAATCATTTCCTCATCGCTGCGTTTTTCGTTTTCTCTTCCCAATCCGCGCTCAAACATTGTAGCTCTTTTCTCTAATTCCGGATCAGAGGTCAAATGACTTCCTTTTGCATAAAGAACTTTCGCATTTTTTCCTGCAACAGACTGAATTCCCTCTACCAAAGTTGATGGTTTTTTCAAATCTACAGAAACGCTCCACGTTCCGGGCATATTCGACCTTGTATTGGCTAGTGGACCAACAACTCCGATAGTTCCTTGCTTTTTTAATGGTAAAACATTCTCATTTTTAAGCAAAACAAAACTTTCAGCAGCTATTTTTCTGGCAAATTCTCTGTTTTCTTTGGTGTAAATATCCTTTGCAGGTCTTTTTACATCAATATATTTATAAGGATCTTTAAACAAGCCCATTTTATATTTAGCTTCCAAAATATAACGGCAAGATTTATCGATATCGGCAACTGTTACTTTTCCTTCTTCAAGAGATTTTTTCAGAGTAACCAAATAACTTTCACTAACCATATCCAAATCAACTCCGGCTTTCAAAGCTCTTGCAGAAACGGTTTGAAGGTCGCCGATTCCGTGGTCAACCATTTCGCTCATTCCGGTGTAATCTGTCATAATGAAACCTGTAAAACCCCACTGTTTTCTCAAGACATCATCCAAAAGCCATTTGTTGGCAGAAGCAGGCAATCCGTCGATATCGTTGAACGAAGTCATCACACTTCCAACTCCTGCATCTACAGCGGCTTTGTAAGGATACATATATTCGTTGAACATTCTTTGTCGGCTCATATCCACCGTGTTGTAATCTCTTCCGCCTTCACTCGCTCCGTATAAAGCGTAATGCTTCACATTCGCCATAATCTGGGAATTGGTTTTGTAGGTATTATCTCCCTGATAACCTTTTACCAAAGCTTTTGCAATCTCTCCACCCAAAAACGGATCTTCTCCATTTCCTTCAGAAACTCTTCCCCAACGCGGATCTCTCGAAACGTCAACCATCGGACTAAAAGTCAGACTGATTCCGTCTGCACTCACTTCTTTTGCTGCAATTCTTGCGGATTGTTCAATCATTTTTGGATTCCACGTTGCCGCTAAACCAAGTGGAATTGGAAATCCTGTTTCGTAACCGTGAATTACATCCAAAGCAAAAAACAAAGGGATTTTCAGACGGCTTTCTTCAACTGCAACTTTCTGTATTTCTTTGATTTTTTCTACGCCTTTAAGATTAAGAATCGCACCTACATTTCCCTTTCTTACTTTATCTGCGATGTTGCTGTTTTTTGCCTGACCTGTCGTGACATCTCCACCTCCCGGAAAATTGAGCTGACCGATTTTTTCTTCAACCGTCATTTTGCTCATCAGTTCCGTGATGAATTTATCCATTTTTACCTTTTCATATTGAGCAACTGTCTGCGCATCGATTTGAGAAATACTTGCCGCCATACAAGCTGCGATAACCATCCTTTTCATTATTAAAATAATTTAAATTAAATGTTAATTGAACCGTTTAAGGCAAAACTAAAATTTAATAGAAGCGGATTTGGATCGGAAAGCTAAAAAGTAGTGGTTTTTAAAATTAAGTATATGGAAATTAATTATTTATAAATTTAAATAAGACAAAAAATGTAGCGGAAATATAAAAATTTGAGTTATTTTGAAGCGATTTCTCCAATGTTTGCCACCTTGTTTTCGAACAAATCTCTGGACTCAGCGGCCTTATTTCTGGTCTTGGTTCTGTAATTGTAAATCGTGCTTAAAGAATATCTGAGGAAGGCTGCAATTTTTACGCTGTCGGTAATTCCTAATCTGATGAGGGCAAAAATCCTCAGTTCGGTATTCAGAAGTTCACCTTTTTTCAAAATGATTTTTTCTTCAGGAATTAATAGAGAATTAAAATCGGTGACGAAGCTCGGATAAAGATTCAGGAAAATCTGGTCGAAATTTCGGTACAATTCTTCCAGCTCATTTTCGATCAATGTATTTGAACGTAATGTTTTGAAAAGTTCATCAAGCTGATTGTCTTTCGCTTTTTTATTTAAATTTTTTCGGTAATCTTCTAATTTACTGATATAAGACGAACAGGTATCAAAAAAATAGGCGATATATTCTTCTTTAATAAGGTTTGATTCTGATAATTGATGGTTGAGAAGCTGTAGTTTTTCGTTGGTTTTTGTAATTTCAGAATTGGAAAGTTCCAATTGTTCCGTCGTTTTTGAAAGCTGTTCTTTGATGCGAGTAACCTTTTTCATCTGACGGTAAATGTAAATAATCAATCCGGCAAGAATCGCAGAAAGCAAACTGATGAAAATTAAATATAACTCCAGCTGACTTTTTGATTTCGTTTCTTTATCAACATATGCTTTATTGATGATGGAATACATTTCAGAAATATTCAAAGTTCTGAATTTCACATTACAAAAAATAGCGTCCTCAATCGCAGATTTTGTAAAAAGATAGGCTTTATCAATGTCTCCATTATGATAAAAAATCATTGCTAAATTTTGGTAAGAAGCATTGTCTTTAATCGCATTTTGGGTATCGGTAATCGCTGATATAAGGTAATATTTCAGTTCATCCTCATTATTATTTTTCAGTTTGTAAACATCTCCCAAAAGATAAGCCGACATTGCATAATCGAGATTTTTCTTCTTGGCTTCATTAATCAAAGTGTGAAGAAGCTTTTCAGCATTATCCAGTTTTCCTTCGTGAATATATTTTTGCGAAAGATTGATTTTATACTGAATAGAAGACTTGGGAAGCATCATCAAAAGTGAGTCACGGTACAGTTCAATTTTTTTTATACCGTTGACATCATTAATGTTGGTGGTGTAATGCTCATAGAATTTGCTGTAGGTGTCGTAATAATTGGCTTTGGTGTCGTTGTCTAAACTCTTTATATTAATACTTTTTAAAAGATTTTCAGACTCTTTAAACTTTCCTAAAGTCGAGTAGAGATGCGCCAGTTGAAGACTTGATTCAGCTATCATTTTCGGATTATTAAGCTGTTCCGAAATTGCCATATTTTTCTTTACATAATGCACGGCAGAATCAATCTGATATTGCTTGTACAATCTGTAAATATTTTCATTATTAATATATTCCTGATTTGGATTCTGCGATTTCTTTCTCTTTAAATCTTCAATAGCCGCTTCTTTTTTATCACTGTACATTTTTTTCTGACTGATCTCTTTGGTCAATGTTTTCAGAAGCTCATTAGAACTTTGAGAATATAAGAAATTCGAAATCAGAAAAAATAAAAAGATAAGTTTAAACTTCATAACAGAAATTACTTCAGCACTTTGTATAGTCTCCAAAGCCATCAATAATATTGCAAGTTAAAATTTTACATTCATCAAATCAAATTTTATAAATTTTAATTCAAAATCTTGATTCATATGATTTGAAAAATGAATGCTCAATCAATTGTGATATTATCAACAATTTTTAACTCTCTTGTTAATTTTAAAATGATAATTAGATTTTGGTAAACAAATTGTATAGTCAAAAGTAAGAACTATTAAATAAAAATGTTATGACAATATCTTTCTACGATTTTAAGAATCTTCCGGATTATCAACAAATTGAGATGGCTAAAAAAGAAGGTCATATCAGAGAACAGCGCACAGTTAATGAGCTAAAATTTGTACTTTATGAAATCTCATGTTTTTCAGTCGAGATTATTTATAAGCAAGATCGCATGACGGGAATGAATGTTTTTGAAAATAAAGCGGCTTATGCTTTTTAGATTCTTATAGATTTATAATTATTAGGTACTCAATTTAACATAATATTTAATTCTCATAAGTTTCAAAAGTTCCATCTTCAAAGAAAAATACAATTCGTCTAATTTTTTTTGACGAATTTTCTTGTTTTTTATCAAAATTCTCTAATCGCTGAGAATCGGATATTTTATTTTTTTCTGCAATTGGTACAGAAATATTAGATTCTCGTGAAATTTGATTTTCGGGTTTCTTATCCGTTTCTTGTTGTCCAAATTGTTCATCACTAATTAATGAGAATAAATCTGGCAAAGTTTTTTTCGCCGGTTTTTTTTCCTCTGGTTCAGCTATAGGAATTGTAACTGGAATTTCTTCTTTATTAATAAGCATTTCACCATTTCCATTAATCAACCAATCCCATTCAAGATCTGGAAATTTAGATTTTATCTTGGTAATGAAATCAAGAGAAGGTTTGTTTCTTCCAGAAATAATGTGTGAAATACTCGAACGTTGCACACCAATTTCTTCTGCAAACTCAGCAGGAGTTAGTTCAGAGTATTCGATAACTTTTGTAAATCTATCATTAAAATCCATTTTACAAATGTAACGCATTTTAATTTATCATCAATTACATTTGTGAATTTTGCTGATTTACTTTTGTAAACTGATTATATTCAATATAAAATGTTCAATTACAGTTATTTACAATTACAATTGTTTATAAGGTTGTTTAAAAGTCTTAAGTATTGACAATTGTGGAAAACGTCGTGTTGAAAATCATTAGATATAAACATAAAAGTTTGTTGATACAATCAAGTCTTAAATTCAATTTGGTATATTTAACTTGAAATAATCTATATAATGTAAATTAAATCAGATGTTTACTTCTGTATAAAATTTACACTAATTTTTTAAAATTTTTAAAATAACAGTTATTAACAGCAATATTCTAGAAATAGTGATATTTCAATTTTATAAACATTGTTATTTCTTTCATCTGTCATTTTCATTCTTTTGATTTACGTTCTTGCTGTTTCGTTAATTATAAAAATCATTTATAGTCGCTCAAATATTCTCTGAAACAAATAGTTTTTAGTAAGGATATAGTTTATTATATAATATTTCTAATAAACACAAAATCTGTAACATTATATGATTTTTTCAAATCCAAATTTTTCCATTACCATTAAATATATTTTTGTTCAAGAATGTGAATTGCTAAAATTTGAGTTAGTATAAATTCAATTTCTACGATTAAAACTATACAGTGGAGCAGGGAAGAGGTTAATTACAACTATTTTTTTATACGAATCCATTTAACATAATTATTTTGTTCAGTAATAAAGTAAGATAAAAACATATCCAAATTAACAACTGTGGATAAAGGCGGGTAGAAATAGAGAAACTAGTGATACATAATTCTTTATACATTTGTAATATATAGTCAATTATTTATTAAAAACACGTTTAGTGTTTTGTTGAACAAATCAAACTACATCAGCAAAATGAGTATTAAAGTAAATTTAAAAAATAACTTTATTTAAATTTTATAAAATGCTGATATTATTGGTTTTAAAAAATTAAAATAACAATAATGTATTCCACAAAATAATAAACAGACAATGTGACATTTGGTGTTGTTTAAAGATGTTACAAATGTAAATTAGTTTATTTCGGATTAAATGTTATTTTTGTGACAAATCAAATCAAAGAAAAAATGAATTTTAGTTTTCCATATTTCCCAAATCCTAACTTCCCAGATCGCTATGTTTTCCCTGAAAATTTATTTTCTTACTTACAGCACAACTACAGCGATTATATAAAAGAAATTGGAAAATCCAGTTTGGGAAAGCCAATCTATATGTTGTCTTTAGGAAATGGAAATTTGAAAGTCGCAGCTTGGTCACAAATGCACGGCAATGAATCTACAGCTACATTGGCAATGCTGGATTTGTTATCCATATTTGACATGAATCCTGAGTTGAAAGACAAACTTTTCACATTAATTCAGTTGGACTTCATTTTCATGTTAAATCCTGATGGTTCCGAAGCCTGGACAAGAAGAAATGCCTACGATATTGATATCAACAGAGATTTTATCCGAAATTCGAGTAATGAAATCCGTGTTTTGAAATCTATTGTGCTAAACGGAAATTACAGTTATCTGTTAAACCTTCACGACCAGAGAACAATTTTCACTACAGACGGAATTCATCCGGCGACTTTATCCTTCTTATCGCCATCAGAAAATGCTGAAAGAGATATTACCGAAAACAGAAAGAAAAGTATGGCTGTAATTGCGGCCATCTATATGCAGATGAAACAGATTTTGCCTAATAGAATTGCAAAATATACAGACGAATTTTACCCAACATCCAGCGGTGATAATTTTATGAAATCTGGCATTCCTGCGATTTTATTTGAAGGTGGATTTTATGAGAATGATTTGGAACGTCGTAAAACCCGAGAATATTACACTCAGGCTTTATACTTTGCTTTAAAGGCAATCTCAGTGCTTAAAGGTGATACTTTGAGTTATGAAACTTATTTTGATATTCCTCAAAATAAAGAAACACATTTTGACCTAATTTATAGAAATGTAAAGCTGAATACAGATTTTGAGTGTATTTTGGATATTGCTGTACAATACAGAGAGATTTTGGATGACAATCAAAAACTGACTTATCAACCATACGTAGTTGAAGTTGGAGATCTGAATCATAAAAAAGGCTGGACAGAAATCGACTGTACGGATAAACGATTTGTATCTGTAAAGAAATTTCCGAAACTAGATTCTTTAGTTGATTTTAGGATTGAATAATTTTTAATTTCTAATCGCTGAGAATCTGTTATAAAATTTTTAATCGAATATAATTTTGCACAGACGATATTTTTTTGTTGATTTTAAACGGAATAATTTTTAATTTCTAATCGTTGAGAATCTGTTATAAATTTTTAATCGAATATAATTTCGCACAGATAAATTGATATCCAAAGTTTGTAAAAATTTTGGATATTTTTTTAAAAGTTATACTCACATAATATTTTCTAATAATCAGTCAGTTATAATATTCAATTTAACATAATATAAATTATAGGACATTTTATAATTATTTAATTGTTGCCTTTTACAGCTGTCATATTCCTTTATAAATCAATTTGGTATATTATTTTCTGCATTGGTATCAGATTAAAATAAGCGTTTATGAAAAAAGCCTTTTTATTATTATCAACAACTATGCTCCTGATTTATTCGTGTGAAAAAAACGATGGCAAACAAATCAACGTTGAAAACAGAAAACCTGATACATTAGCTGTTGATAAAGATTCAACCAATCAGATTCGTCTGGCTGAAAATGTGGATTATTGTTATATGAATGTCTTAGCAAAAGATTCGATGTTTCTATCTTACCAAATAACAAATGGAAATGTCACCGGTAAATTGAAATACAAAAACTTCGAAAAAGATTCAAATTCCGGCGAGATCTCAGGAAAAGTTTTTGGTGACACGCTGAAGGTCAATTATAAGTTTGCTTCTGAAGGTTCTACCAGCGAACGTGAAATTTACTTCTTACAAGACAGCGGCGTTTTGTTGGAAGGCATCGGAAAATATGCGCAATCTAATTCTTCAAAATCCGTCTACGAATCTCCAAAAGTCATCAATTTTACCAAAGGTCAAAGATTGACTCCGGCAGATTGTAAAATGATTGAAACCAAATTAAAATGAAAACAGCAGCCTTAAAAAAGCTGCTGTTCACAAGAAAATAATATATACTATAAAACTATAGTCTGAATAGAATGCGCTGGTGCAGAGAGTTTTGAAGATTTTCCTTCAATCCAGAGATTGAAATCCGTATCTGCATCACCTTCGTTCATCACCACAACTACCAGTTCCCCACTCTCGTTCAAAAAGCTTGTAGATAATAGGAAATCTTTATTGGTGGAGGTTCCAACACGTTGAGCATTTGGTTTTACATATTTTGAAATATGACCGATGTAGTAATACTCATAAGTATAATGAAGTTCTTGCTTGTTTGTATCATAAATAATTGGTGCAAAACAGAAATTTCCTACATGATTTGGACCGCCTTTTTCGTCTAAAAGAATGTTCCAATCAGTCCAAGCTGATGTTCCTTTGTTGAAATCATTGATCATATTTCTACCATACAATTCTCCCAAGCTGACATCATAAATCTTAGAAAAATCAAATTGTTCTTTACAACCTTCCGTGAAAATCAAGAATTTGTCTGGAAAAGCTCTGTGTGTTTCTGCAAGATTATCAAAGAGTTGAGATTTGTTATTCCACGTTTCGTACCAATGATAACCGATTCCGGAAGCGTACTTTGAAGTTTCTGGGTCTTGTAAAGTTGTTGTAGCGCGTTGGTACATCAAGTCTCTGTTATGATCCCAAATAATGACTTTTTTGTCTTTATAATTATTCTTCCATAATGTTGGACCAAGGTTTTCTTTTAGGAATTTTGCCTCTTCATCTGCTGTGTAAATACAAGATTCCCAAGTTTGAACGGCCATTGGTTCATTCTGGATAGTCAATCCCCAAACCGGAATATTCCTTTTCTCGTATTCCTGAATGAATTTAACATAATAATTCGCCCAAACCTGATAATATTTGTCCAATAATCTTCCGCCTTTCAGCATATTATTATTGGATTTCATCCAAGCTGGCGGACTCCAAGGACTGAAATAAAATCTGAAATCTTTTGGATTAATTACTTTCTGAGCTGCTTTAATTAATGGGATTTTGTACTGTTCATCGTGCTTTACATCGAAGGATTTTAAAGATTCATCATTATCATTAATATAAGTATAACTGTCGCTGGAGAAATCGCAAGAGTTCATATTGGTTCGAACAATATTATAACCAATCCCCGATTTTCCGTAATAAGCTTCGATAAATTCTTTCTGTTTCTCTTTAGGTATTTTTGCAAAAACTTCCGAAGAAGCATCCGTAATCGCACCTCCGATTCCAATTAATTTTTGATATTTGAAATCTGGATCTACAAAAACACAAACATCTGTTTCTTTTGGCTGAGGAAAATCTACAAATTTGGCATTCGCTTTTTTAGCAAATTTCTCATTTGTTTTTTGAGAAGTGATTATAACTCTACCCTCTTTCATTCCTTTTTTCCAGTAATTCTGGGCATTCATATTTGATGCAATTGCTAATGCAGCAAATAGTACAATTGTCTTTTTCATTTTTACTTTAAGAAAATTAGATGTCACAGATGAACATCATTTTTATTAGTTATTTTTTATAAATTCTGACATAATCTATCCAGAATTTTTGTGGATAAATGCTAGAATCTACGCCCTCTTTTCCACCCCAATTCCCTCCTACCGCTTGATTCAGAATCAAATAAAAAGGTTGGTCAAATGGCCACGCTTCATAATCATTTTCAGTTTTGATGTAGGTGAAATATTTTTTATCGTCTACATACATCTCGATTTTCTCTAGCGACCAATCCGCTCTGTAAATGTGGAAATTTTCTGACGCATCTTTGATGACAATCGTATCTGTTTTCTGCGTGTTGATGATGTGATTATACTTCTTCGTATGAACAGAACCGTGAACAAAACCTTGGTTGTAACCCACGTGTTCCATAATATCGATTTCACCATCATCCGGCCATTCTTTGATATTCTGACTAAGCATCCAGATGGCGGGCCAAGTTCCCTTTCCTTTCGGTAATTTGGCTCTAACTTCAACAGTTCCGTACTGGAATGGAAAAGTATTTTTGGTAATCAGTTTTGCCGATGTATAATCGTTTTTATCCCATTTTTCCTTTTTAGCTTCGATGATGAGATTCCCGTTTTCTACCCTTGCATTTTCAGTTCTGTTTTTAGTATAAAACTGAAGTTCATTATTCCCAAAACCATCGCCTCCCACTTCGAATTCCCACTTCGATGAATCTGGCAATCCTTTATAACTGAACTCATCCTGAAAAACGAGTTTTCCTTTATCCGAGTTTTTTTGAGTCAAGCAGGAAATATTCAATACAGAAATCAATGCAAATGCTGATACTATTTTAAGTGTTTTGAAATTCATTAGGATTTAAATTTAAAAAACAAAAGTCGCTACAGCTCTTGCTGGTAAAGAAGTTGCTGCAGATTTACCATTCATCTTGATGTTAAAATTCTCAGTTGCATTTCCTTCATTCAGGACAATCAAAGTTGTTTTTCCGTCAGGTCTTGTAAACGCCACAGAACTTAGATTTCCCGGCTGAGTCGAAGCAATTCTTTGAGAATTCTGAGGAACAAATTTAGAAGCGTGAGCAATGATATAATAAGCTACATTCTTAGTCAAACTTTCGCTAGAATTGATTGTTACAGCTCCTTTACATTGTGTACAACCACCTTCTGTATGGGGATTGAATTGTGGGTCATTGGCAAGATTCCATTCCAAAGCTATTTTACTCCAGTTTCTCATAGAACCGATAATCACATTTTTGGAATGCCATATCAAATCATCAGAAAAAGATGATGTAGAACCAGTCCATTGTTCCGTAAAATAAAGATTCTTAGAAGGATGAGCCAAATGAACATTATTCAAAACTGATATATTTCCTGCATAAAGATGGAAAGCCGAACCATCTACATATTTCGCAGCTTCTGCATCAGCTAAAATTTCCAAAGGATAATCCGGTTTGTCACAATTGTGGTCATAAAGAACAATTTTCGTTGTGATATTTGCTGCTTTAAATGCTGGTCCTAAATTATTTTTGATAAAAGTCGCCTGTTGAGAAGCAGTCATCAATAAACTTGGATTGTTTCCTGGATGCAGGGGCTCATTTTGTGGAGTAATGGCATCGACAGTAATTCCCTGCGCTTTCATTCCCTGAATATATTTTACAAAATATTGAGCATAAACGCCATAATATTCTGGTTTCAAACTTCCTCCGATGCTGCTTCCGTTATCCTTCATCCAAACTGGAGGTGACCAAGGGGTTGCCATAATTTTGATATTTGGATTGATGACTAATATTTTCTTCAGCATATCGATTAATGCCTGATCTTTGGCTAATGAAAAATTAGCTAAAGAAGTATCCGTTTGTCCAGCAGGCATATCGTCATAAGAAAAAACACTGCTGTTTAAATCTGATGCGCCGATACTTAGTCTAATATAACTCACGCCAATGGAATTATCTTTATTAGAAAATAATTCCTGTAATAATTCTTCTTTCTTAGAAGTTGACAATTGATTGATTACCTGAACGCTTCCGCCAGTCAATGTATATCCAAAACCATCAATTGTCTGATATTTTTGCGAAGCATCAACATCAAGAGTTTGATAGTTATTGCTTGCATTATTGAAGAAAATATCGTTTTGTTTTTGGAGTTTTATGGTTTCGTCTGCTTTTGTGAGCCAGACACTTGCTGAGGCATAACTGCTGTTATCTCCACCATTGTCAGCCGGAGGATTTGATGAATCATCTACACTATTGCTTTGACAAAATAAAAGTGAGAAAACGGTGAGTCCTAAGAAAAATAATTTATTCGGGAAAATTTTGTTGCTGTACATTTTATTAGATTGATTTAAAATATTTGATTCTAATAAGAGACTTGTATTGGAATAGTGATTTCCCAATACAGCTCTCTTTTTCAAGAGAAGCTTAGAAAACTATATTTTGATTTGAAATTAAAAAATGAAAGAGGTTTTTGAGGACCTCTTTCACCTAAGAATATGATAAGAAAAAATTAGTTAACGCCGCGGAATTCTATGTTGGTAATAGAAATTCCATCTTTCATATCGTTACCGCCTGATCTGATTGCAAAATATGCCACACCTGTTTTGGTAGCTGTAAAAATACCATCCGGATTATTAGCATTTTTAGAACCTACATTAGAAATTTTACCGTCGAAAGCAGAAGTTCCGCTTCCAGCCCAAGTATTGATTCCTCTTAACCAGGTGGAATCATTTCCATCTCCTGTGTAATCTGTATTAGCCGTTGGTTTTGTGTAACCTACGTAAATCTCAAACCAAGAATCTGAAACACCTTTTGAGCTAACAACTGCATCTGCTTTGTATTTACGACCTTCAACAACTTCAACAGCTTGATACATTACATTTCTATCCCATCCATTTGCTGTGAATGTTGCTTTCTTGTTTGTAAGATCCCAAACCCATAAAGCGGAGTTGGAAGGATTAGGGAAAGCTAATGACCATTTGGTAATATCTGCGGCATCAGCAAACTTTCCGCCTTGAATCATATTTCCTGCAGCAGGGTCAGATTTATCAACTTTTATGGTTTGGGTTGCTGTACCACCTACAATTCCTCCTTGACCAATAATTTGGTGTTGAACATTATAAGTTCCTTCATCTGGGATAAAAACATCGTAAATATTAGGACCAACTCCAAATCCACCTCCGTCACCTAAATCCCATTTAGAGACCAAGAAATTATTATTAGAAGACGAAAGTCTATAATGATTTTCTGATGTTTTTGTTACGGTAAATGATGCGTCAGAATTAGTAGGTGTAAGTCCGTTACCTTCTCCATCTATAGTATCTGGCACACAAGAAAGTGCAAATACCGATAAACTCAAACAAATTGTATGTTTTAAATATTTATTCATAACTAAAAATTAATAATGAGGATTTTGATTCAATGCTGTATTAGGTAGTTCGTTAAATGGAATAGGCATAATTTCATTTTTATTAGCTACAAAACCTTTAGATGCTAATTTAGAAGGAGCATCTCCCCATCTTACTAGATCAAACCAACGGTGACCTTCACCTGCCAATTCTCTTCTTCTCTCATCTTTAATCGCTTGCATTGAAACAGGAACTGAGCCTAATCCAACTCTTGCTCTAACTGCATCTAGTAATGCTTGAGCTCTTCCACCTGTTGCACCAAGTGCTTCAGCCTCCATCAAATAAGTATCTGCTAATCTAATTGCAATATAGTTTTGACGGAAATTTAGTTCCGTTGCTCCAGGTAGAGAGCTTCTTAGATTATTGGTAGGCAAATATTTATTTAAGAAGTAACCTGTATCTGAATATGCAGGACTATAAGAAATTTTGCCTTCCTCTACTAATTTTTTTGCATTGAAAATTGTGACATCTAATCTAGGATCTCCTTGCATGAAATTAAATAAATCGTCTGTTATAGTATTAAATGCCCATCCTGAATATAAATCAGGTGCATTATTATTTGGAAAATCTTTTTTTATAGAGTATGATCTTGGTCCTACCATAATATTGATTGAATTTCCTTCATCTTTTCCTTGTCCCCAGAAACCCCAATCAGAGTTTGCTTTATTAGTATGCATTACTTCTAATATAGATTCTGATAAGAATTTATATCTATTTGGATCCGGATCAGTTTCCAAACCAACTTTAAATAAATCAGCATAATTTGCTACAAGTTTATATCCATATTGGCTGGTTCCTCCAGGCACACCATTAACTTGTGCAAATTGTTCTGCTGCTTGGGGCATTTTTTTATCATAAAGATAAATCTTCCCTAGTATTGCTCTGGCAGTACCTTGAGTGATTCTTCCTTTATCATTTGTATCTGCCGTAAGCATCAAATCTGGAATTGCAGCAACTATATCACTTTCTATTTGTGCATATACTTCACTTGGTTTTGCTTGCGGAATATTCCAATAATCATCATCGAATTTAATATAGTTTAATATCAGAGGAATATTTCCAAAAATTCTTACTAATTCGAAATAATATAATGATCTAAGAACTTTAGCTTCTGCAATGAATCTCTTTTTTAAACCATCACTCATATCTGCAGCTGGAACTCTTTCAATCAATAAGTTGGCTCTCGCAATACCTTGGTAATAATCTTTCCAATAGCTGGCTGGCATTGTGTTAGGATTGATTGTATAATTATTAATACCTTGGATCCCCGCACCATCATTGGAGTTTCCACCTCCTGAGTAAAGATCATCTGAACCAGCATTAAAGAAAGTGACACTATTCTCAAAACCTCCAGAATATTTTCTCAAAACATCATATACAGAAACTAATGCGCTGAAAGATTGTTGTTCATTTTTGAAATACAAATCTGTATTGAAAGATCCTGAATTCTGTACATCATCTAGATATGCATCATTACAAGCAATGTTAGTAAAACTTAAACCAGTTAAGAATGTAATGGCAAGTCCCTTATATAAAAATTTTTTATTTTTCATTTTTGTTTACAATTAAAATTGAATATTAGCACCTATTAAAAAAGTTCTAGCTTGCGGATAGTAAGCTCTATCAACTCCTATTATATCTTGCTCAGAATTATTTCTTCCTGCAATTTCCGGGTCGTAACCAGTATATTTAGTGAAAGTAAAGACGTTTTCACCAGTTATGTAGAGTCTTACTTTACTCATACCAAAACGAGTTGTAACATCTTGTGGAATTGTATATCCTAACTGAATTATTTTCAAACGAACATAATCTCCTTTTTGTAAATAATAG
The DNA here is from genome assembly GCF_900141765.1 of Epilithonimonas zeae. Taxonomy (NCBI): domain Bacteria; kingdom Pseudomonadati; phylum Bacteroidota; class Flavobacteriia; order Flavobacteriales; family Weeksellaceae; genus Epilithonimonas; species Epilithonimonas zeae. Next base: position 1,375,560 of record NZ_FSRK01000001.1, read on the forward strand.
TTTGACATCCAAGAATAATTATGATTAGTATCATCCCTTGTAACTCTTGGGTTATCGTTTGTAGAGCCTTCCCCAGTCCATCGATCTAAAATTTTTGTTTGATAATTGGCATCAAGCATATCCAATCTTCTAAGTCCTTGGAAAATTTTATTTCCTGCTTGTCCTTGTGCAAACGCCATAAAATCAAAATTCTTATAATTCAAATTGACAGTTAAACCAAAAGTATATTTTGGAATAGAGCTTCCTAAATTTACATTGTCATTAGGATCAATTTTCCCATCTCCATTATTATCCTGCCATATAAAATCTCCAGGTTTTGCATTAGGTAGTAATAAATCTCCATTACTATTTACGTAGGAGTTGATTTGAGCCTGATTTTGGAAAACTCCGCTATAAGTTTGTCCATAGAAAGATCCGTAAGGTTGGCCGACCTGTACTCGAGAGATAGGTCCCATAGTTTGGAATGAAGCAAGGTTGAAGTACTCTATATCATCTTCTAATCTCAACACTTTATTCTTAATTGTTGCAAAGTTTCCATTAACTGAAATACCAAAATCTCCCCAATTCTTTTTATAACCTAATTCAAGTTCCAGGCCTGTGTTTTCCATATCTCCAACATTTGACCATGGTAAATTAGGAACACCTATGTAACCAGGAACATTGATTTGTCTTAGGATATCTGTAGTTTTCTTTTTGTACCAGTCTGCAGTGAACGTAAAATTGTTAAGTATTTTAAAATCAGCAGCAATATTTAACTGGCTTGTTTCTTCCCATTTCAGGTTAGGATTTTCCAATGTACTTGGCGCATATCCGATAATGATATTATTTCCTGAATTGGTGTAGTTACTTCCGGAAACCATAAAATTTGCAAACTTGAAGTTATCCATTTCATCATTACCTAAAACTCCATAACCTCCTCTAAGTTTTACAGTATTAATAATTTTATTTTCTGGCCAGAAATTCTCTTTATTAATATTCCATCCCAATGACATAGATGGGAAAGTTCCCCAGTGTTTGTTAGTTGCGAATTTCGAAGAACCATCTCTACGAATAGTTCCAGTAAATAAATATTTATCTGCATAGTCATAGATAATTCTACCAAAATAAGATGCTTTATGAGTTTTTATCCCGTCCCATCCTGTAGCGGTAATATTATCTTGAGGAATGTCAAAATTGAATGAAGCATCCTGCCAATTATCAATTGGTAAATTGGTATAAGTTAAGCTTGTACCACCAGAAATATTATATTCATAAACACCCTGACCTACTAACACACTTAAATTATGATCTCCAAATCTATTTTGATAAGTTAGAGTATTCTCCATACTCCATTCAAATTTATTTTGATCAACTTTATTCAGATTATTGAATGTAGTGTTATTGTAATTAGGGCTTAAGTAATATTTTGGAGTAAAAGCGCGGCTTCCCCAGTAAGATTTTTTACCATTCAAACTTGTTTTGAAAGTAAGCGTTTTATGAAGTTTTAGTTCTGCAAAAATATTTGCCACAAAATCATCTGACCAGCTATAGTTTCCTTGTTGGATGTAACGAAAAGCTCTTGGGTTGGTCATTTCTTGATTTACGTAACGTGAAATTCCGTAAGGATTTCCATTAGGGTCGCGCACAATATATGGATTTGTGTAACCACTAGGATCTACCATAGACCAATCGGTTACTACTACAGGAGTTGTAGGATCCAGATTAACTGCTGAAGCTAACGGGCCTCCAAATTCTTCATTTGCACTAATACCTTGAGATTTTGTATGAGTATAAGCAAACGTTTGTCCGATGGTTAAATAATCAGTAACCTTATGAGTTGAATTTAATCTTGCGTTTAACCTTTTGTAATAAGAGATATCACTCAACACAATTCCTGTCTGATCAAGATATCCAAAAGAAGCATAATAAGTAGATTTTTCATTTCCTCCCGTTATACTTACTTCATGATTAGATTTCTCACCAGTTCCAAAAATCGCATCCTGCCAATCTGTTCCTTTTCCAAATTTTGAAGGGTCAGCATAACGAATTGGTTTACCATCATTTGAAAAAGCTTCATTGATAATAGTAGCATACTCCGTAGCGTTTAGAAGATCCAATTTCTTTGCAGCATTACCAAATCCATAAAAGCCATTATAAGAGAGGCCTAATTTTCCTTTCTTTCCTTTTTTGGTTGTTACAAGAATTACCCCTTTTGCAGCAGAAACACCATAAATTGCTGATGAAGCTCCATCTTTTAATACTTCAATACTTTCTATATCAGATTGATTAAGCCAGCCAATGTTATCAACAACAATTCCATCAACAACCCATAAAGGGCTGTTACTACCTGCTCCAAAACTTGTAATTCCCCTTACACGAACTGTTGCAGCAGCTCCTGGCTGACCAGAATTAGTAACTACAGAGACACCGGCTGCTCTGCCTTGTAGAACCTGTTCAGGCTTTCCAGCAGGGATGTTTTCGATGTCAGAAGCCTTGATACTAGCAATCGCACCGGTAACATTACTTTTCTTTTGAGTCCCATAACCGATAACGACTACTTCTTCTATTGTTTTTTCTTTAGAAGCAGTGTCACTTACCCGTTGTTGAGCTGAGTAGTTGGCTGTGAAGTAAAGTACAGCGGCTAACCCAAGACATTTTGAATACTTTAAGTTCATATTTTAATTAATTTTTGTTAATCTCAAACTGAGACAATAAAAGTATCTTTTTTTTCGATATAACAAAATTATTTTTTATTTTTTTCAAAAAACTACTGTTTATCGATAATTTAACGATGCTTATCATCAGTAATATCATTATAATTGTTATATTTGGAATCCCCAAAAACGCTTCCAATTGTTAAGTTTAAGTTAAGGTCGATTAAATGAATGTTAATAAAAAATCTCTAAAACCTCCGCTAATGTTGAGCTTTTTAATCTTCTCTATGTTGCTTAACAGCATGGGAGTGATTATTCTGCAACTTTCGGAGAAGATTTCATACAAAGGCTTGGGGGTTTTGGAGTCATTTAAAGATATTCCGATGGCAATTGTGTCATTGTTCTGTGTTAATTTAATTGCTAAAACTGGAAATAAAAACGCCCTTATTTTTTCATTGATTTTTATTCTCGTAAGTTGCATTGCACTTCCTCTCGTGGATGCTTTTTGGTTTTTCAAGATTTGGCTCAGTATTGTTGGGGTAAGCTTTGCTCTGGCTAAAATCTCGGTTTTCAGTATTATCAAAAATAATTTTCAGGACAAACAGTTGGCAAGTTCAATCAGCAGTGTGGATGCCTCTTTTATGATTGGAATTTTCTTTGTCAATATAGGTTTCGGAAGTCTGTTAACTAGTTCTTTTTCCGAATATTGGAAATTCGGATTTTGGGTAATTGCAGTTTTAAGTATCATTAATATTCTAATGCTGAAACCTCTGAAAATAGATGAAATTAAGATTTCAAACACAGAAAAAAAATCGGGCGAATGGAAGTTTTTTCTTAATCTAAAAATCATTTATTTCTTTGTCATTGTCTTTTTTATGGTTTTTGTAGAGCAAAGTTTTAACTCCTGGTTACCAAGTTTTTTTAGAAATAATTTGAAACTCAATTCTTATTTTGCATTGCAGGCTTCAGCATTTTTAGCATTATTTTCTTTTTTTGGCAGATTGATTAACAGCAGATTGATTTTAAGATTCCATTGGTTTAAATTGGTACTGATTTGTCTTTTTACCGTCTTCACCATATTGGCAATTTGTCAAATCATTATCTCAAATTTTTATTTGGATTATAAATTCCTGCTTATATTCTTGATGCCTTTAATTGGATTATTTCTAGCACCATTGTTTCCGCTCTATAATGCAGAAGTTTTGAATAAAGTTCCAAAGGAAAAAACACACTTGCTAATATCAATTGTTATGATTTGTTCCTCCTTAGGAAGTTCAGTCGGTTCTCTGTATATGGCAGGAGTTTTTCATAAAAATCTAAGTAATTTTTATCCAATATTTATTTTATTCCCATTATTAATTATATTTGGTCTCACTTTTTTTCTTAATAAAACAACGATAACCTATGACCGAAACCAACAAGAATAAACAGAATTTAAGGGAACTTATAGACACAAAAGACTTCGTGGAACACGTGTCTGTAGATTGTGTTATTTTCGGATTTCATAAGGATACACTGAAGGTTTTGTTGTTAAAATATCATGATTTGGATCTTTGGGCAGTTCCCGGAGGATTTATTTTTAATGATGAAAATCTGAATGACGCTGCTGCCAGAACTTTGTACGAGAGAACACATCTTTCGGATGTTTATATGGAGCAATTTTACACTTTTGGTGATATCAAAAGGACAGAAAACAATACACACCAAAAACTTTTAGAGAACAAAAATATTAAAGTGGATACCAATCACTGGATTTATCAGCGTTTTATTTCTGTTGGTTATTATGCTCTGATTGATTATACTCTAACATACACTTTCCCCGATTCATTCAATGAAGTTTGCCAATGGTTTAATGTGGATGAAATTCCGAATCTCGCTTTTGACCACAAGGAAATGATTGAAAAAGGACTCCTCTATCTTAGGAAAAATATAGACTATCAAGTGATGGGTAGTAATCTTTTACCTGATAAATTCACGATGAAAGAACTTCAAAATCTTTATGAATCTATCTTGGGAGAACCACTCAGAAGGAATAATTTTCAAAGAAAAATATTGAGCATGAATATCTTGGAAAGACTGGAAAAACATTATAGTGGTTCAGCAAACAAGGCGCCTTATCTCTATAGATTTTTAGATAATCCTGAAGTCAAGAATAATGATTTTGGTAATTAATTCAAATAAAAAAACCAGCTTAATAGTAAGCTGGTTTTTTATTTGATAGTTTAGAATTTTATCTGGTATTCTTTCCGTCAACAACAATTCTTTCTGGTCTATTTGCCAATTCCCAGGCAGTCGTGAAAACCAATTGCGTTCTTTTCTGCAACAATGGATAATCAATTTTGTCAGGCGTATCTGTCGGTTTGTGATAATCTTCGTGGATTCCGTCAAAGAAAAATGCAACCGGAATATTATGCTTCGCAAAGTTGTAATGGTCTGATCTGTAATACAATCTTTGTGGATCTTTTGGATCATCATATTTGTAATTTAGTTCCAGATTCACCGATTTTTTGTTGGCTTCTTCATTGATTTTTTTCAATTCTGTACTCAACATTTCAGATCCGATCACATATACATATTGCTTGCCTCTGTTTTCTGGATCATCACGTCCGATCATATCAATATTAAGGTCTGCAACAGTATTAGCCAAAGGAAAAACCGGATGCTCTGAGTAATATTCGGAACCAAAAAGTCCGTGCTCCTCACCTGTTACATGTAGAAAAAGAATAGAACGTTTTGGTCCATAACCTTTTTTCTTAGCTTCCTGAAAAGCTTGAGCAATTTCCATTACAGCCACAGTTCCACTTCCGTCATCATCTGCACCGTTGTAAACTTCGCCTTTTTTCATTCCTACGTGATCGTAATGAGCAGAAACTACAATCACTTCATTTGGTTTCTCAGAACCTTCTATATAAGCCATTATATTTTCAGAATCTGGCAGAGTTTCACCGTATTTTTTCATAGCTTCAGAAGGTACTTTTTGATAATAAGAACCTAATACCGATGGGAAACCAATTCCATTTTTTTTGTACTGCTCAATCATATAAACGCCGGCTTTTTTCTGTCCCGCACTTCCGGTATCTCTACCTTCCATATCATCACCAGCAATCACATAAAGATTGGTTTTCAGTTCTTCTGCAGTAATACTGTTATAGGCGTCTTTGAAACCTTTTCCTTCATAACCGAAATTTTTACTGGACGCACAACTTGTCAAAAGCGCTGCACCAATGAAAAATCCGTATAGTTTTACATTTCTCATATATAGATATTTATTTTTTTATTGTCATATGGAATTGCACATTTAATGGCGATTTCATAAAGTTAATTTATTATTAAGTCGATTTTCTAAAAGTAATGTTACAATTCCTAAGGAAACTTTTTCTTGATCTATAACCGTAAAGATTGTTGATCTTTTTTGCTACAAAAATCATCTGAATCAATCCTGTGAATATGAAAATCAGTCTAATAATATTGGGACTTAGCATCAATTTTCCATAATATTAATTCATTTTCTCTCCGAAAGTCAGTAAAGTTCCGTTCGGGTCAATTAAAGAAAATTCTCTCATTCCCCAAGGTTTTGTTTCAAGGCTTCCATTGGGATGAATAGCAATTCCTTTATCCTGAATTTGCTGATAAAATTTATCAATATTATTCGAAATTTTGAGATAAAGCATAAAATCTGATTTTTCAGGAATCAAACTTTCAAACTCAAAAAAATGAAGCTCCGAATTATTATAAACTGCAATCAAATATTGATCATAATCTGCAGGAAATTCAAAACCTAAATTCTGATAATACTGTAAGGTTTTTTCTTTGTTGATAAAAGGTAATTTTGGAATTATTTGTGAAATCATAATATTGATTTTTAATGTTTAAAGTCAATTAAACAGAACAAATTATGCCAATTCATCATTCCATTCTCTGATAGTCGTTTTTGCAATCAAACCTTCCTGAACAAAAGGGTCGCCATTTACAAAATCTTCCGCTGCTTGTCTGTCCACAAAAATTGCCATTGCACCTTCGCCAGCATTAGCAAAAGCGCCTGTTCCAAGAACTCTTCCGGACTTTATAAATTCTGCTTCAAACTCTTCGTGGCGTGGAAACACAGCCATAAATTCATCCATTGATTTGTCTGTTGCGTGCTCGTAAAATACTACTGCTTTCATATTGTATGTTTTTAATAATTAATCATTTATAACTTATAATTCATAATTTCTACTAATGTGCTTCCAACCAATTATCGCCAACGCCAACTTCCACCAAAAGCGGAACGCTTGTAGCAAATGCCGATTCCATTTCTTTTTTGATTAAGGATTTTGCAGTTTCTATTTCATCGATGGGAACTTCAAAAAGTAATTCATCGTGAACCTGCAAAAGCATTTTGGTTTCAAGATGTTGAGCTTCCAACTCTTTATCAATTTTTATCATTGCGAGTTTAATTATGTCTGCCGCACTTCCTTGGATTGGTGCATTCACGGCGTTTCTTTCGGCGTGAGCCTTAACTACAAAATTGCTTGAATTAATATCTTTTAAATGGCGTTTTCTACCGAGAATGGTTTCTACATAACCGAAATCTTGAGCTTTTTTGACTTGCTCTGCCATATACTCTTTCAGTCTTGGATAATTCTCATAATAAGAATCGATCATTTTCTTGGCTTCCGATCTGGAAAGTCCGGTTTGTTCTGCTAAAGCAAAAGCACCTTGACCATAGATAATCCCAAAATTAACGGTTTTTGCCTGACCTCTCTGAGTTTTCGTCACTTCTTCCAGAGGAATATCAAATAATTTTGCCGCTGTAGAAACGTGAATATCTTCACCATTTTGGAAAGCCTTTATCATATTTTGTTCGCCGGAAATTTCTGCAATCAATCTTAATTCAATTTGAGAATAATCGGCAGAAATGATTTTTTTTCCTTCATCCGAAACAAAAGCACCACGAATCTGTTGTCCTCTCAAAGTTCGGATTGGGATATTTTGAAGGTTTGGATTCACACTTGCCAAACGTCCGGTCGCAGCAACGGTTTGAGCAAAAGTTGTATGCACACGGTCATCTTTTTTATCAATCTGACTCGGCAAAGCATCAACATAAGTCGATTTTAATTTTTGTAAAGTTCTGTATTCCAGAATCGAAGTGATGATTTCATGTTTTGAAGATAATTTTTGTAATACATCTTCTGAGGTTGCATATTGTCCGGTTTTGGTTTTTTTAGCTTTCGGATCCAATTGCATTTTATCAAATAAAATTTCTCCCAATTGCTTCGGTGAATTCATATTGAACTCTTCTCCAGACAATTCGAATATTTTTGATTCAAGAATTCTCAAATCATTTTCCAAATCTATACTTTCCTGAGCCAACCATTTTTCATCAAGTTTAACACCTGTCAATTCTATTTTAGCCAAAACTTTCATCAATGGCATCTCAACATTGTAGAACAAATCCTCCAAATTTTCTTTGGCTAATTGCGGCGCAAATAATTCATATAATTGAAACGTAACATCCGCATCTTCCGCCGCATAATTGGTTTGAGTCACCAAATCAACTTCGCGAAGTGTCAATTGATTCTTCCCTTTTTTTCCAATCAAAGTCTCGATGGAAACAGGTTTGTAGTCTAGATACATTTCGGAAAGATAGTCCATTCCATGACGTCCGTCTGGATTCAGAAGATAATGGGCAATCATCGTATCGAACAATTTGCCCGTCACATCTATATTATAATTCTGAAGAACTTTAGCATCATATTTCATATTATGAGCAATTTTCAGAACATTTTGATCTTCAAAAAACGGACGGAAAATCTCAACTGTTTCTTGTGCTTCTTCCTGATTTTCAGAAATCGGAACATAATAAGCCAAGCCTTTTTTGTATGAAAAACTCATTCCGATCAATTCAGCTTCCAGCTCATTAAGAGAAGTTGTTTCTGTATCAAAACACACCGCTTTTTGTTTGAGAAGGTTTTCTACAAGGATTTTCTGAGCTTTTGGAGAATCTATGTATTGATAAAGGTGATCATTTTCTTCGATATTCGTTTTTGTCGTTGTTGCTTGTTCCAATTGTTCGAAACTTGCAAAAAGATCCATTGTACCGTTTTTATGAGACGCAACTTTTGTTTCAATTTTTCCAGCGACAGGATTATCTACTTCCATCAGCTCTTCCACATATTCTTTATTGGAGAATGCGCGGTAAAGATTTTCATAAAGTCTTCGGAATTCCAATTCATCAAAAATTTCTTTTACTCTTTCAAAATCCGGAATATCCAAATCATATTGTTCTTCTAAAAACTCTATCGGAGCATCACAAAGTATTGTTGCTAACTTTTTGGATAATAAACCTCTTTCTGCACTGGCTTCAACTTTTTCTTTAAGTTTCCCTTTTAAAGTATGCGTATTTGCCAAAAGATTCTCCATTGATCCAAATTCCTGAATGAATTTCTTAGCTGTCTTTTCACCAACACCTTCCAAACCCGGGATATTATCCACAGCATCGCCCATCATTCCTAGATAATCGATGATTTGTTTTGGATCGTTGATCTCATATTTAGCTTTGACTTCTTCGACACCTAAGATTTCGATGTCACCACCTTTCAAGCCAGGTTTATAAATTTTGATATTTTCTGTTACCAATTGCGCAAAATCTTTGTCCGGTGTCACCATAAAAACCTGATAACCTTGCTTTTCTGCTTTGCAGGCAATTGTTCCGATAACATCATCTGCTTCATAACCTTCAACTCCCAAAATAGGAATATGCATTGCTTCCAAAATACTATTAATATAAGGTTTCGCCAACAAAATCGGTTCTGGCGTTTCCAAACGATTGGCTTTATATTCTGCATAATCATCATGACGTACATTGGTTCTACCAACATCGAAAACAACTGCTAAGTGTGTTGGTCGGTCTCTTTTGATAAGCTCAATCAATGAATTGGTAAATCCGAAGATTGCTGAAGTATTAATACCTTTAGTTGTAATTCTCGGATTTTTGATGAATGCAAAATAGCCACGAAAAATCATAGCGTAAGCATCTATAAGATATAATCTTTTGTCTGTTGAAGTCATAGAAACAAAAGTAATCAATTGTTATCGATTTTGTGAATGGTTACATCGAAAAAATAAAAAATGTGTCTGTTAAAAAATCTTAAATTTTTATTACGAATAAGGAAATTTGGTTGTATTTTTGCAACATCAATACGATGAAGAAAAACTACTCTTTTTATTCTGTTTTTATCCTTTGCTTTTTAGTTTCCTGTGCCAGTTATGGGGACAGTCTTCTTTATTTTAATAAAGATGCAAAAATCAATGCTATAAAAACTGTTCTTTACTTTGAACCAGAGGTGTTTCCTGATATTACTGAGATTAAAGATCCTACATTTTCTGCTTTTTATAATGCAACTTCTGACAAGATGAAATCTATAGGAAATGTAAAATATTTGCAGGTCAACACTTCTATTCCTTTTGACGAAGTTGATTCTAAAACGGTAAAAGAAATCTGTAAAAATAATAATGCAGATGTTGCTGTTATACCAAAAGTAAAATATTTCAAAGTTGGCTTTGGAAAGTATGTGTTTTCTAATCAAGTGGTTGTAAGTTTGAAGCTTTATGATTCTAATGGTGATTTTGTAATGGAAACTTCCTACGATACTTATAAAGGAAATGCCAGATTGTTGGGAAGTGCAGAAAACTCTGTAATAATCGGTACAAAAGGAGCTATCCGAAAAATGGAAAAAGAACTGAGAAACCGACAAGTAATCCTAAGAAAAGCATCTTAATTTTACGTAATCTTAATACTTTTTTTCTTAAGATTTTAATACTTTTGCAATGCAAAAAAGTTAAGTATCGAGAATCAAGAAATCATATTAAATCCTGCGGATATTGCCGAATCCCTGAGCAAATTGCCAGCGGAAGAACGTATTTTGCAGTTTTTGAAATTACAAAGATCTGAGAAGGCAGAAGTTTTCTCGCATCTTGACCCTGATTTTCAAGAAGATACTATCAGAAGTATTGCGAGTCACGAAGTTTCTGACATCCTGAACGAAATGTCGCCTGACGACAGAACTCAACTTTTTGAGGATTTTCCGGATGAACTAATCAAATATTCTATCAACCTTCTTAATCCGCAAGAGCGTAGAGTTGCCTTAAAACTTTTAGGCTACGAAGCGGATTCAATCGCACGTTTGATGACGCCTTATTATGTTCAGATCCGAAAAGAATGGACCGTTAAAAGATGTTTTCAGCAAATCAAAAAAGTTGGAAAGAAGGTAGAAACGCTCAATTTCCTCTATGTTGTTGATGAAAGAAATCGTTTGATAGACGATATTACAATAGGTTCTCTCCTATTGGCTGATGAAGAACAATTGATTTCTGAACTTTGTGATGACCATTTTGTTGCAATCAAAACAACAACTTCCAAAGAAAATGCAGTTCCGTATTTTGAGAAATATGATAGAAGTGCTTTGCCTATTATTACAGAAAATGGTGTTTTGGTGGGAATTGTGACTATCGATGATATCCTAGATCAAATTGAATCTCAAAATACTGAAGATATCCAGAAGTTTGGAGGTTTGGATGCATTGGATCTTCCTTACACACAAACTTCCGTTTTTGAAATGGTGAAGAAAAGAGGATTCTGGCTAGTTGTACTTTTCTTTTCCGAGATGTTGACCGCTTCTGCAATGGGACATTTTGAAGACGAAATCCAAAAGGCTGTTGTTTTAGCGTTATTTGTTCCACTAATTATTTCGAGTGGTGGAAACACGGGTTCGCAAGCTGCAACTTTGATTATCCGTGCAATGGCTCTACAAGAAATTGGACTGAAGGATTGGTGGTACGTGATGAAAAAGGAGATCTTCACAGGGATTTTCTTGGGAAGTATTTTGGGAATTATAGGGTTCATGAGAATTGCTTTCTGGCAACAAGTCGGATTATTTAATTATGGAGAACATTGGACTTTTGTTGGACTAAGTATCGGCGTTTCTTTGATGCTAATTGTTCTTTGGGGAACAATTTCAGGATCGATGGTTCCTTTTGTTCTTAAAAAATTAAAACTTGATCCAGCGACTTCTTCTGCTCCTTTTGTCGCAACGCTTGTGGATGTTACAGGATTGATTATCTACTTCTCTGTTGCAGGATTGTTCCTTACGGGGAAACTTCTATAATTTGTTTAAATTTCTAATTGTAGGCAAATCTTCGACGTTGGCGTAGCGCGCCCCGGCCTGAGTGGAGCTCTTTTTCTTGAAAAGAAAAAAGCGGGAACGGAGGACGGATAAAGGCGCTCAAATAATATTTAAATAAAAATGCCACCTTATAAAAGATGGCATTTGGTATTTTTGATTATTTCAATTTTTCAACGAAATTATCTGTATAATCTTTTTGTGAGGCAATAATGACTTGTTTTGCCTGATCTGCGCCGTAAACCAAATCTATTTTCACTTTTGCAGGTTCTGTTGGCAAGTTTTTGTAGCTCAAGAAATAGTGTAACAAACGGTTAACTTCTGCTTTTGGCAACTCAGAAATATCCCTGATGTGACCGTAAACCTGATCTTCTACCAGAACTGCAATAATCTTGTCATCAGCTTCTCCTTTGTCAATCATTTGGAAACCTCCAATTGGAATCGCCTGCAAAATAATGTTACCAGAAGTGAAATTGTGCGAGCTAAGAACGCAGATATCCAAAGGATCGTGATCGCCTTCTGTAACGTCTGTTGCGCCAGTTGAAACCGCTAAATTCTTAACTTCATCCTCGCAATACGTTCTTGGAACGAAACCGTACATCGCAGGAATAATGTTGGAAAATTTCTGTGGACGATCCACTTTAAGATAACCACTTTCTTTATCTACTTCATATTTTATAGTGTCCGTTGGAACGATTTCTACAAAAACGTTTACAATCTCAGGAGAATTTTCTCCAGCAGAAATCCCGTGCCAAGGATGTGCTTTAAAACTAGGAATCATGTTTATTTTATATTATTTTGTTAAGTTCTTTTCTAAGATTCTCAATCGTGTCCGAAATGTAATCTTCGGAGTTAAGATAACTCATCAGGAAAACAGTTTTGAAGTCTTCTAATTTTGAGTTTTCATTCAGTTCCTCATAGGTTTTATGAAGGGCTTGGATGACGTTGTTTTTACTAGTCAAGATATCTTGCCAGGAAGATTTTGAAATGTAAAGTTGCTGGGAAGCATTGTATTCAAACTCTTCTGTGATATTTTTTTCAGTAAGAAAAACGAATTCGTGAGGCTGAAGACCTTTATCGAATTTCATTACAAGATTGGATGGCTTAAGTCTTTCTAAGAATAAAGTCATTCTTTCTAAAGCCTGAAGCTTGATCTCGCTGTTTGATTTTGTTGCAAGGAAATTGATTTCCTGTTTTTTGAGTCTGATAAAACTGTTAACGAATTGTTTCGCAAAAACCAAGAATGGCAATGCGATGATAACTGCAACAGCGTAAGGTAAATAATCTGAATCAAACATATCTGAAATCGGATTGCAAAATTAATACTTTTTGACTTAATAAAGAATTTTAATTTAGAAAGAATAATTTCTTAATAATCTTCAAGATTAAGTTCTTTTTGCTAACCTGAATACAAGGATAAGGTTTCAATTCAGGTCGAAAACCACGGAAAAATTCTTCCACAGCAGGAATCTCGCTACCTTCAAAATCAAAGATTTTGGTTTCTATATTTTCAGCGATTACTTTATCTATTAAATAAGATGACCCACTCAATTTTACATAGTCTCTTTCATTGTAAGTGCCTAATAGTGTCAAAGAATAGTCTTCTCTATAAACAGCAATCATATTAATCAATTTCTGATGATAGAAAAAACCGTAGAAATCTAATTTATCATTAAGATGAAATTTTGATAAAAGATTAATAAAGTCTTCCAAATCTTTAGCGTCTGCACCTAAGCCTGTACTTCTGATAAAATTTTTAATAGTTTGTAAATCAAAATTTTTAATAATTTCAGAATTATCCAAAACTTCTTGATCTAACCTAAGTTTTCTTTTTCTTTTTGGTGAATATTTTTGTCTTACAGTTTCATATTTATCCGGAAAAATCAAGAAGTTTTTTCTTTTCTTTAATGGTTTTGAAAATGAATTAGCATCGTTGAATCCATAGTAGACAATTAAAAAATGTTTGACAAAATAAGTATAGAACAAATCATTTATTTCTGTGGAATCAATTTTGGAAAAAATGCCCAGTTGCTGACAAAGCTTAGGGTTAATGACAATCCTAATTCCAAATTTATAAATCAATGGAACGGGCATCACCGCTTCATAATCTTTATAAACCAGTAATTCCCAATTTTTATCTGTGCTAATGTCTAAGAAAATACGTTCAGCGTATAATTTCTTCTGAACAGAATTTTCAATACATCTATTGTACTTTTCAAAATTAATTTCTTGATATTTCAATCGTTTAATCATAAAATCCCTTCTTCTTTGAAACTATAAAATTTATTTTGAGCAATAATAATGTGATCTAGTAATTCTATATCCAACAAATTTCCAGCTTCATTAATCTTATTTGTAATACTAATATCTTCCTGACTTGGCTTCAGACTTCCTGCAGGATGATTGTGTGCAACAATGATTCTAGTAGAAAAATGTTCCAAAGCTGTTTTGAAGATTACTCTTACATCAGCCACAGAATTTGCAATTCCACCTCTGAAAAGACAGGTTTTATATAAAATCTTGTTTTGATGATTCAGGAAAATCGCCCAGAATTCTTCTGTTGACAAATCTGAAAGATGTGGCTGCAAAACTTCAAAAACGTCTTTGCTGCTGGAAATCTGCTGTCTTTCGAGAACTTCCTGTTGAGATTTTCTGTTCCCGATTTCCAACGCCGTTGCAATAGAAATAGCTTTTGCCTCACCTACTCCTTTGAACTTCATCAAATCTTTTATAGATAATTGACTTAATCTGTGCCAGTTATTTTCTACCGAATTCAAAATTCTTCTTGCCAATTCTACAGCAGATTCCTCACGATTTCCACTTCCCATAATGATTGCCAGCAGTTCCGAATCGGAAACTGAAGCTTTCCCTTTCAACAGGAATTTTTCTCTTGGGCGGTCGTCTTCCGCAAGGGATTTTATACTCATTAGTTATAGGCGTAAAGAATTATTTTTTTGTTCGATTTGTCAATATGTTGCTCCAAAATCTTGAAAAAATCATCAGAAACCATTGGACAGCCAAAACTTAAACAAATATCTGTTTTTTGTTCAACATCTGGAACACAACTCAATCTGTGCAAAACAATAGCTCTTTTTCTCGCATTACTATTGGTTTCGTCTAATCCTGTTAATCGATATGATAAACCGAATTGACCTTTATATTTCTCCTCAATTAAATATTTTCCTAAAGATGAACAATGAGAATTTTCCAAATTACTGAACTTCAAACCGTTCTTAGTTTTTCCATTTTCTGAGCCGTCGCCGTGGGCAACCAAAGCTTTTTGAAGAATTTTTCCGGTTTTAATATCAATGACGAAAAACCTGAATTTGGAAGATGCAATTGAAAAATCAATTAAAAAAGCTTTATTAGAATTGTAATCTGAATCTTTTACAAAATCTTTTATTTCAGAGATTTTTTGAGAAAATTTATCTTCAGTGTTAATATAATTAACCGATTGATTTTCCTGAGATTTTACCTCGCAGGAAATCAATAAAAATGATAAAAATATTAGTAAAAATGTTTTCATTTGTGTTTAATAATGAAAGTATAATTTATTTTGCAATTACTTCAATTTTCGTATATCGAAAAACTTTTCCTTTTTTAGCTCCTTTATTTAATTGTTTATCTGTAAAATAATTTGGATAACCATTTTCTTCAACCAAACTTCCTGTAAGTTTAACAATTAGGGGAAGATTATTACCTTTCCATAAATCACTGGCGTTTTTCACCCTATTATTAATCGGCTCTAAATAATAAAAATCATTCTTATTTTTCCAATTAGGACAAATACAACCAATTACATTGTAAGAAAATATTACAGTTGTTTTTTTCTTTTTTAACAGAGGTATGTCTTTATTTAATTTTGATTTTGTATTGCGAATAGAGATATCTTGCGACAAAATCAAGTTCGGAATTAATAACAAGAGAACTAAAAATCTGTATAGTTGATTCATCCCAAAACAATCTGCCCATCCTTCATAACCAACTTTCTATCCGTACTTTCTGCCAAAACAGAATTATGGGTTACAATCACGAATGTCTGCTGATATTTGTCTCTCAAATCAAAAAATAACTGATGAAGTGCATCCGCATTTTTGGAATCTAGGTTTCCGGTTGGCTCGTCAGCGAAAATAATTTTTGGAGAATTAATCAATGCTCTGGCAACCGCCACTCTTTGTGCTTCTCCACCTGATAATTCTGATGGTTTGTGATGCAATCGACTAGCGATATTCAAATCCTCAAACAGGGAATGTGCTTTTTCAATGACTTCTTTTTCAGCAATTCCACCGATTCTTGTTGGTAACAAAACATTTTCTAAAGCCGTGAATTCTGGCAACAATTGATGATTTTGAAATACAAAACCGATATTTTTATTACGGAATTTTGACAATTCTTTATCTTTCATTTTCAAGAAAGAATTACCATCCAGACTGATTTCTGTTCCGTATTTATCAATATTAGAAGGATGGTCTAATGTTCCCAAAATTTGAAGTAAAGTAGATTTTCCTGCTCCGGATTCTCCCACGATAGAAATTACTTCACTTGGTTTTATATGTATGTCAACACCCTTCAGAACTTCTAAAGTTCCATAAGATTTGTGTATATTTTTTGCTCGAATCATTTATTAATGTGATATTGAGTTATATTTTGGTCAATTTAGCAAATTTCAGGATAAGATTTTTCTCGCCTTCATTTTTGAAAATGACTTTTGCTTTGATATTTTGCGGGTCTGTTCCGTCCAAAAATTCCACTTTTCCAATTCCGAAACGGTCGTGTCTCACGTTGTCTCCTACCTGAATATCTTCTGAAGACGAACCACTTGGATTGATGATTCTTGCAGTAGCAATTGGTTTCAATTGTTTAGGGACTGGAGTGTTTACATTTCGTTCAATTGTTTTCTTTTCTTCTTTTTTCTTGAAAAATCGAGGCTCTGAAGGTGTATCATCAAAGATATTAGAATTGATTCCCGAACGGTTGATGAATTTCAATTCCGTTACAGGATTTATCATTTCTACATATTTGTCATCTATTTCGCTTAAAAACCTTGAAGGTTCAGCGTCAGTGATTTTCCCCCATTGGAATCTGGAAACCGCATAAGTGAAAAACACTTGCTTTTCAGCTCTCGTCAACGCCACATAAAACAAACGTCTTTCTTCCTCCAATTCTTCTCTTGTCGACGAACTCATAAAGCTTGGAAAAAGATTTTCCTCGAGTCCAACTAAGTGAACCACAGGAAATTCCAAACCTTTTGATAAGTGGATGGTCATCAACGATACTTTATCTCCGTCATCTTCTTTATCAGTTTGAGTATCTGCAGACAACGCAATATTTTCCATAAAATTGGACAAACTTGGGTCACCACCTTCAATCTGAATTTGCTCCTCGATGAAACCCTGCATTGAGTTAAGCAATTCCTGAATATTCTCTACTCGGGAAATACCTTCCGGTGTTGCATCTTCTTTCAGGAATTTGATGAGTCCGCTTCGCTTTGCTACTTCCATCGCTACATCGTAAACATTTTCTGTTTTCAACATCACTTGGAACGCTTTTATCATTGCCCAGAAATCACCTAACTTGGTAAGAACGCCATTATTTAATCCTAATTGTGGTGCATAAAACCCAAGATTATCAAGAACTTGAGCAACAGGAACATTTTGAGAATCTGCAAAAACAACTAGCTTATTTTGGGTAGTTTCGCCGATTCCTCTTGCCGGATAATTGATGATTCTTGACAACGCTTCGGAGTCATTTTCATTAACCAAAATTCTAAGATAAGCGAGCAAATCCTTCACTTCTTTCCTTTGGTAGAAAGATAATCCGCCATAAACTTTGTAGGGAATATTCTTTTTTCTCAATGCATCTTCAAAAGCTCTAGTCTGCGAATTGGTTCTGTAAAGAATAGCAAAATCAGAGAAATGACGCTGTTGCGTGTTATGTAATTCGAAGATGTTGGCAGAAACGAAATTCGCTTCGTCCGCATCGGAAAGACTTCGGTAAACTTTTATTTTGTCTCCAATTTCATTCTCACTGAAAACATTTTTCTTGAATTGTTGTAAGTTTTTCGAAATCACAACATTTGCCGCATCCACGATATTTTGAGTTGAACGGTAATTTTGTTCCAAAGAAACCGTCACTGCATCTGGATAATCTTTTTTGAAATTCAGAATGTTGTGGATATTTGCGCCACGAAAAGAGTAAATCGATTGTGCATCATCTCCAACTACACAAATATTTTCAAATTTAGATGCTAAAGCTTTCACAATCAAATACTGAGAATGGTTCGTATCTTGATACTCATCCACCAAAATATATCTGAATCTGTCTTGGTATTTTGCTAAAACTTCAGGGAAGCGAGTTAGTAATTCATTGGTTTTTAATAATAAATCATCGAAATCCATTGCACCGTTTTTGAAACAAGCTTCAACGTATTTACGATAAATGTCACCCATCAATCTCATATTCGCTTTTTCATCAGCTTCCATCAGGTCAGGATTATTGAAATAAGCATTGACTGTAATAAGATTGTTTTTATATTGAGAAATTCTTGATAAAACTTTCTTGGCTTTATAGATTTCTGAATCGATGTTCATATCCTTGATGACTTTTTTCATCACATTCAGAGCATCCTGCATATCATAAATCGTGAAATTGGAAGGGTAACCGAGATGATGACCTTCGCTTCTCAAAATTCTAGCAAAAACCGAGTGAAAAGTTCCCATCCAAAGCGAGCGTGCATTGCTGTCTCCAACGAGTTTCGCGATACGTTCCTTCATTTCCTTTGCCGCTTTGTTGGTAAAAGTTAAAGACAAAATATTGAAAGGGTCTACTCCATTCGTAATCAGATGCGCAATTCTCATCGTGAGCACACGCGTTTTGCCAGAACCTGCACCAGCCAAAACCATCAGGGGGCCTTGCAAGGTGGTAACTGCTTCTAACTGAGGCTCATTCAGTCCTTTCAGATAATCCATTCTATTCTCAAAATTTTAAGGTAACAAAAATAGCTTTTTTTATGCAATTTCTCAGTCGTTATAAATTTGAATTTCAACAATTATGAGGTAATTTTGCAAGCATAAAAAATGAATCCAATAACACTCTAAAAATCAATCAAAGTAATCTTGAAATCTGACTATATCAAGAAAGAATTTCTTTCTTTTTTCAAATTGAAGCCTTCGCCTAGAAGTTGGCATATTCCATTTTTGGCTGGATTGGCAGTTGGGATTCCGCTGATGTTCGGCTACTTTTTGGGCGATATCAAATCTGCTCTCACAGCTAGTTTGGCAGGTCTGGTAATTATTTATATTCCAACAAGTAATGATTTTATTGAGACGATGATGAAAATGTTTGTCTGCTCTTTTGGGATGATTATTTCTTATGGTTTGGGATTGACTTTTAGTTTTAATCTTTGGATTGCATCTTTGGTTTTTGGGATTTTTTCGGCAATCGCTTATTATATTGCAAGATATTTTAATCTGAAACCACCGGGAAGTTTTTTCTTTATTATGATGGCTTCTATGGCAATTGGGCTTCCACATCATCCAGAATTGATTCCGAAACGAATTGGGATTTTCACCATCGGAACGGTTAATGCTTGTATTATTTGTTTAATTTATTGTGTTTTAAATTCTAAAAAAGAAACAAAGAAAAACCTGACGACCTTCCATATCAACCCTTACGTCAATCTTGTAGAATCTTTTATTATTGGGATTTGTATGTTGGTTTCGGTTTTTATTGGTAAGTTTTTCAATCTCGATTATCCCTATTGGATTCCGATTTCCAGTTTGGCGGTTTTGCAAGGTGTGAATCAATATCATATTTGGAAACGAGGTTTGCATAGAATTATTGGAACTACAATCGGACTTGGAATCGCGTGGTTGATTTTTTCATTGGTAACTTCTCCTTTGCTAATTTGTGTTTGCATAATTGCTTTACAAATCATCGTAGAAATGCTAATTACAAGACATTATGCATTAGCTGTGATGTTCCTTACACCAATGGGAATTCTCTTGGCTGAAACCGGAAGTTCTACTTCACTTAATCCCGATTATCTTTTACAAATGAGATTGTTAGAAATTTTAATAGGAAGCGTAATTGGTTGTATTGGAGGTTGGTTTTTGTATAATGAGAGAATTAGATTTAACTCTATCAAACATTTGAGAAGGTCGAAAGTTGTTTTGAGGAAAAGCTTTCAAAAATAAAATTAAGGGCTTAATTTATACCTAAAATCAGTATAAAAATCATCAATACTGCCAATCCTACCAAAATCATATTAGCTGTAGATAGTTGAGTCTTATTGCTTTTATTCAGTCTAATCGCTTCCATTATCATCAAACTAAACCAACCAACAACAATTAGAAGCGCCAAAACTCCCAGACTAATTTGCGAATCGTAAGCAGCAATAAATAAAAGAACGCAACTAGCCGCTGTTGCAACTACTAGAACTATAGTCCTTATCAATGTGTGAATTACTATTTTTTGAGTCGTAATTTGGACGTTGGGTTTGTCGTCATTGTCTTCCTTAATATCAAATAACTCATTAAATTCTTTATTCATATTACTTCTGTTTTTGATATAATTTAATAAAGAAAGCGGTAAGGCCTGCGTATGCCAAAACTTGTAACATACTGCTTATCATATACATGTTTTGTGAAAAACCTACTTGAGGAAATATGTAAACTAATTGAGTTAAGGTCAGAATTGCTAAAGAAATAATGGCTATTAGTGTGTGATTTTTCATCTAAATATTTTTAGTAGTTAATCTTTCTACTAATATCGATATTTTTTTTGAAACATTCTCTAACGAATACAATTCAAAATTAAATTTCTGATTTCTGACTTCCGAAAATTGAGTTTGCAAATCCTTTTTTTCTTCGTTAATAAATTCTAAATCCGATTGATAACTTTCTGGAAAAATAGCAGGTTTTGCGTATTTTATCGCGTCTCCAATATTACCACTGATTTTTGTTTTTCCATAGATTTCTTTGACAGAGAAAAATTCAGTTTCATTTTGAATTGGGCAATATAAAACATCTGCTTTTTTCATCCAACTATCAAATTCTTGCTGAGGGATTTTATTTTCAAAAAAATGTATTTTAATTAATTGTGGAAGTTTATCTACAATTGACTTTAATTTTTCTAATTCTCTTCCAATTGCTTTTCCTAAGAAAATAATTTCATAATTGATTCCGGTATTTTCAAAGTTTTTTAATTTGTCAAGAAACAAATTATAATCTCTTCTCCTTTGCGAAACAGCACCAGGAATCACAATTCTGATTGATACTTTTTCAGAATTTTGAGAATCAAATTGATTAAAATAAATTGGTAAAAATTCAAGATTATATTTCTGAGAAATCAATTCATCAATTGCTAAAAGATATTTTGACTGTTGATAAACTTTCGGAGCCTCCAAAAGTCCTTCTTTGAGGAATAATTTAAGTCTGTATTTAAAATCTTTTTTGAAAATACTCTTAAATAATTCCCATTTTGAAACTTTGATAAAATTTAAATTATGAACAAGAATTGCGGTGTTGAATTTCTTTACAATCGCTTTGTAGAAAATGAAATGACGATGAACAGTTCCAATAATAATCAAATCATATTTTTCCTTCTCCAATGTTTCCAAAAGTTCAGAATAGTCGGTCAGAAAAATATTTTTCTCATGAATGTTTATTAACTTGAAAATCTTATCAGAAAAATAGAAATCTACAGAAATATTCTGAGAATCTTTAGTCAGCTCATAGAAATTGTTTGCTAGTTCTGCGTGTGTATCGAGTTCTATGTAAGCGATTCTTTTCATAATCCAAAATTTTTGAAAAACTCCTTCCAACGCAGATTTCGGATAAATCTGATTTCTTTTTTACTCAGATTTCGTTTATCTTTTTGCCTAAGAAAAGAATTGATTGTTATGAAAAACTCTTTCGCAGAACGGTTTTTAAAGCTGGATTTAGCAGAAGAAATCATTGCCAAAGGCAAACTTAATCCAATATTATAAAAATATTGACCCAGTTTTTCTGCTTTTTGGTCTTTATATTTATAAGCAGTTGGGCGCAAATGTTTTACCCAAAGGTCTTTAATTGTGACTATTTCCCAATTACTTTTTTTTGCCAACAAAATATCCAAATTGTCCCAGCCCAAAACAGCTCTTAAGCCATTCATATCTTCGAAACATTCTTTTCTATAAGCTTTTATCGGACCACGAACATGATTTTTGGAAGATAGATTTTCGAAAACCCAATCGTGATTTTTATTACTAAAATCTGACCAATTTTCGTTCGGATTTCTCAGATTTTTAATTTCAGGATTCTGTTTATAATTTCTAATGTAAACCAAACCAGAAACAATTCCGGCTTTTGGATATGACTCGAAAATCTGATTAACTTTCTCTAAATAATTCTGAGGAAAAACGATATCTGCATCATATTTACAAATCACATCAAAGCTTTTCCAATCTACAGATTCTAAACCTTTAATAAAAGTCCGAACGACTTTTGCTCCAGGTTGATGTTCAGAAATTTGAAGATTTTCTAATTTGAAGTTTGAAGTTTGAAGTTTGAAATTTTCGACAATTTCTGCGGTCTTGTCTGTTGAGCCATCATTTACAATCACACAAACAAAATCTTGAAAGCTCTGGCTTTTCAGAGATTCGAGACAGAGAGAAATATTATTTTCTTCGTTGTGAGCAGGAATGATGATGAGTAATTTCAAATTGGATTCAAAAAGATTAGAAGCCGAAAGTTACAGATTTTTCTATTATTTTTCTTTTACAAAAAATATGTATTTTTAAAATCGATTAAAATTCCAATGAAAAAATATTTTGTCCTTTTATTGATATCAATTTCGTCCCAATTATTTTATTCTCAAAAAAGCTCAAGTTTAGAAATTGATGCATCAAATTTAAAACTTGATACCATCTTTGTATCATACCCTTCTGCTACCAGAAATACGCATCTTTTACACAACTATCAATTCACTTCTGAAGGTTCGAAAAAAATTTCTGAACAAGGCGATTTGAAATTGGGAATAAAAGAAACTGCAAAGATTATAACGAAATTTGATTATCCTCAACCTGTATCAATTTCTTATTAT
Organism: Epilithonimonas zeae; assembly: GCF_900141765.1. NCBI lineage: Bacteria > Pseudomonadati > Bacteroidota > Flavobacteriia > Flavobacteriales > Weeksellaceae > Epilithonimonas > Epilithonimonas zeae. The sequence continues at coordinate 1,398,436 of NZ_FSRK01000001.1, forward strand.
GATGCGATTAAAAATTCTGGAATGCAGTCACTGCCTTTCTTTGTTGAAGCTGGAAATTTGAAATTATTATTAAAAGATGACAATTTAAATTTTGAGTTTTTGTCCACATCTCCAGCGAATATTGAATTCAATAAATTAAGTGCGATTCTTAAACCGTATGAGAGCAAATTAAAACCTTACGAAAGTAATGATGCTGAAAATCTGAAAGGTAAAGAATTAGAAATTCAGAAATATATCAGAAAAAATCCTAAGTCTTTTGTTGCTCTTTGGGAAATTATTAGTGATTTCTCCAAATATGGTTATAATCCTATTTACTCTGAAAATTTAACATTATTCGATTCAACTGTCAAAAAAACATTCACTTACATAGAATTCAGTAAACTTGTAAAGTTGGAAGCGGAAAATAGTTTTCCTGATGTTAACCTTGATAACAATAATCATTTATCAAAAGAAACATTTAAAAATTACAAATTAACTTTAATCGATTACTGGGCAACGTTTTGCAAACCTTGCATAGAAGATATGCCACGATTGGTTGAGCTTTATAATCAATATAAAAATCTAGGTGTGAATTTCATTTCTATTGCTGATGAACAAACACTTGGAAGGGTGACCAAAGCAACCGAAATTCTGAAGAAAAATAACATCACCTGGGAAAATTATTTTGATAAAAACAAAGATTTTCCGAAAAAATTAAATGCTTCCGGATACCCTTTGCAGATTTTAGTAGACTCTGAAGGCAATATCCTTAAAAGAACTTATGGAGAATTGGACGTTATCACGGTATTTATTAAAGATTATTTGAGTAATAAGTAAAATTATAGATTTCGTCTATAAAAAATTATTGTTTAATTAACCGTAAACATTCCTGCTAAAATATTTATAAGAGGTAATTTTACACCTTTGATTTTAATGTTATGGATGCAACGATTGAACAAAGCAAAAACTTCTCTTATTCCATTATTTCCTATGTGTTTTTCACGTTTATAGGTTATTTTATCATCGGATTATCATTATCTGTTTTACCAATTTTCATTAGCAAAGGTCTTGGATTTAGTATGCTGGTTGCAGGAATTGTGATTAGTTTACAATACATAATGACTTTTTTGATGAGAGCTTATTCAGGAAAAATCATTGACAGCAAAGGTCCGAAACCTGCAGTTTTAGCAAGTATGATAAGTTTCTCTTTTACGGGATTGGTATTGATAATGGCCTATTATTTCAGATTCTCTCCTATGATAAGTTTGTTATTTCTAATTATCACGAGACTTTTTACCGGAGGTGCAGAAGGAATGGTTGGCGCAAGCCCAATTAACTGGGCGATTATGACTTTCGGAGAAAAATATACTGCAAAAATCATTTCTTACAACGGTGTTGTTTGTTACGGCGCTTTGGCATTAGGAGCATCTTTGGGCGTTACGATTGTTAAGAACTTCAATTTTTATGGTTTAGGAATTCTGATTGTAATTTTAGGGTTAATTGGATTTTTCGTGGCAAGAACCAAAGAAAACAAAACCGGAAAACACGCTTCTGAAGAAGAACAAAAATCTTTTTGGAATGTGTTAGGAAAAGTTGCGCCTTTTGGACTTTGTCTGGCTTTGGGAGGATTAGGATTTGCAACTATTTCTACATTTATCACGCTTTATTACGATTATTACCACTGGCAAAACGGCGCGATGTGTTTATCTGTTTTCGGGATTTTGTTTGTTGCAGGAAGATTAGTTTTCAGCAATGCGATTAATCGATTTGGAGGAATCAACGTTGCAATTGCAAGTTTAGCTGTAGAAACCCTTGGATTAACGATTATTAGCTTGTCTTATCATCCTTATTTTGCATTAATTGGTGCAGGAATCACAGGTTTAGGATTTTCATTGATATTTCCGGCTTTGGGTGTAATGGCGATGAAAACTGTTCCTTCTTCCAATCAAGGTTCGGCTTTGGCTGGTTATGGATTATTTATTGATATTTCTCTTGGGGTGACAGGTCCATTAATTGGCGGTGTTGCTGATGCATTTGGATTGCCTTACATTTTCCCGTTCAGTATTGGAATCGTAATGCTAGGTTTAGCTTTGGCTTATTACCTCAAGATGACTCAAAGCAAATAATTAATTGAGTCTTTGGACTTTTAAACCCACGCTGATTTTGCAAATTTTGCAGATTTTATATGTAAAAATAAATCTGCAAAATCATATCAATCTGCGAGATAAAAATAAAATATGTTTTATTCTATTAAGTTTGTTTCTATTTTCGCATTTTAAATTTTTATGCAGAAAGTTCTCAATCTTTTTGATTTCTCTCAAAAAGTAAATTATAAAAATGAAATCTTTGCCGGATTAACTGTCGCAATGACGATGATTCCGGAATCTTTGTCATTTGCTATTCTTGCCGGATTTTCACCGTTGACAGGTTTGTACGCTGCTTTTATAATGGGATTGGTTACCGCAATTCTAGGAGGAAGACCAGGATTGATTTCCGGAGGTGCCGGCGCAACTGTTATTGTTTTGATTCCATTAATGATTTCACACGGAATCGAATATGTTTTTGCAACCGTCGTTCTTGCAGGAGTTATCCAGATTGTTATCGGAATCTTTAAACTCGGAAAATTCATCAGATTGGTTCCGCAGTCGGTGATGTACGGTTTTGTGAATGGATTGGCGATTGTGATCTTTATGTCACAGATCAATCAGTTTAAGGTTCAGGGAACGGACAATTGGCTGTCGGGAAATCCACTTTATACAATGCTCGGTCTGGTTGCTCTGACGATTTGTGTTGTATTTATATTTCCAAAATTCACAAAAAAAATTCCGGCTTCTTTGGTCGCCATAGCAGTGACTTTTGCGTTGGTAATGATCTTTGGGATCCAGACCAAAACTGTGAATGATATTGCTAATATTGCCGGAGGTTTTCCGCCATTTCATATTCCGAATGTTGCGTTTTCTTTTGAAGTTCTGAAAGTCATTTTTCCATTTGCTCTGATAATGTCAACCGTTGGATTAACCGAAGGTCTACTGACTTTAAATCTGGTTGATGAAATCACAAATACAAAAGGAAACAGCAACAGAGAATGTATTGCACAAGGAACCGCAAATATTCTGAATGGCTTCTTTTTTGGAATGGGCGGTTGTCCGATGATCGCGCAGACTTTGGTTAATTTATCAGCTGGAGCAAGAGCAAGATTATCAGGAATTATCGCTGCTTCGGTCATTCTTTTAATCATTCTTTTTGGAGCGCCAGTTATTGGTAAGATGCCAGTTGCGGCATTGGTTGGCGTAATGATCATGGTTTCTGTCGGAACTTTTGAATGGGCAAGTTTCAAAGCTATAAAACGATTCCCAAAATCTGATATTTTCGTAATGATCGTCGTGACCTTGATTACCGTTTTCCTCCACAATCTGGCTTTGGCAGTTTTGATTGGTGTGGTAATTTCGGCTTTGGTATTTGCTTGGGAAAGTGCGAAAAGAATCAGAGCTAGAAAATTTGTAGATGATGAAGGAGTAAAACATTACGAGATTTTCGGACCATTATTTTTCGGTTCTACAACTGCTTTTGCAGAGAAATTTGATGTGATGGATGATCCAAAAGAAGTTATTATCGATTTTAAAGAAAGCCGAGTCGTTGATATGTCTGCGATTGATATTCTAAATAAACTGACTGAACGTTACAAAACTCAAGGGAAAACGATTCGATTGAAACATCTGAGTCCGGATTGCAGAAGACTGATAAAAAATGCTGAGAATGTGGTTGATATCAACATTATCGAAGATCCGGAATATGGAGTTTTGAAGAATTAATTTTTTTATCGCAAAGGCGCAAGTTTTTTACATCCTAAATGTTTTAAAAGTCCCAAAGTAAATATTGAATTTTTATTTTTATAGGTCTTCGAGAGCCTCAGACTGACATTTATTCAACGTTTAGTTTGTCATTCCGTAAGAATCTAAATTTCACTGTCGAGATTCCTACGGAATGACAAAGATTGTGGTTAAGCTTTTATGTTGATTGGAAGACAAAATTCCTAGCCCCGATTGCAGCGGCATCCTTTTTTGTCTTAACTGGAAAAGTTGTTTTGATAACAAAATTTCTGAGACAAAAAAGATATAGCGGAAAGCGGGAAATAGCTCCTAATTCTTTTATAAAAACTCGATTTTCAAAATCCAACTAAAATCACGATTTTTGCAATCTCAAATTTTATTATGTCTTTACAACAAGAAATCAGCAGAAGAAAAACTTTCGGAATCATCTCCCACCCCGATGCGGGAAAAACCACTTTGACGGAAAAACTCCTGCTTTTTGGAGGAGCGATTCAGGAAGCTGGTGCTGTAAAATCCAACAAAATCAAAAAAGGTGCGACATCCGACTTTATGGAAATCGAGCGTCAGAGAGGGATTTCTGTGGCAACTTCGGTTTTGGCTTTTGAATATAGAGACCATAAAATCAATATTCTGGATACGCCTGGTCACAAGGATTTTGCGGAAGACACGTACCGAACGCTGACTGCGGTTGACTCTGTAATTGTTGTGATTGACGTTGCAAAAGGGGTTGAAGAACAGACGGAAAAGCTGGTTCAGGTTTGTAGAATGAGAAACATTCCGATGATTGTTTTCATCAACAAATTGGACCGTGAAGGTAAAGATGCTTTTGATTTGCTGGATGAAGTGGAACAAAAATTAGGTTTGACTGTTTGTCCGCTTTCTCTGCCAATTGGTATAGGAAGTGACTTCCAGGGGATTTATAATATTTGGGAAAATAACATTCAGTTGTTTTTGGAAGAGAAAAAACAGAAAGTTGGAGAATCTCTGAAAATTGATGATATCAACGATTCTCAAATTGATGAATTAGTTGGTGAAAAAGCGGCGACGACTTTGCGTGAGGAATTAGATCTGATCCAGTCGGTTTATCCGGAATTTAATCGTGAAGATTATATGAATGGTGATCTGCAGCCGGTTTTCTTTGGTTCTGCTTTGAATAATTTTGGCGTTCGTGAGTTATTGAATGCTTTCATCGATATTGCACCAATGCCACAACCGAAAGAAAGTGAAACGAGATTGGTAAAACCTGAAGAAAATAATTTTACAGGATTTGTCTTCAAAATCCACGCAAATATGGACCCGAAACACAGAGACCGTCTGGCATTTGTTAAAATCGTGTCCGGAACTTTCAAAAGAAATGAAAATTACCTGCTTGTAAGAGAAGGTAAAAAAATGAAGTTTTCCTCTCCCAACGCGTTCTTCGCTGACAAAAAAGAAGTTGTGGACGAGAGTTTCCCAGGCGATATTGTAGGACTTCACGATACGGGAAGTTTCCGAATTGGTGATACTTTGACAGCTGGTGAAAAATTGAGTTTTAAAGGAATCCCAAGTTTCTCTCCGGAACATTTCCGTTATATCAATAACAATGATCCATTGAAAGCAAAACAATTGGCTAAAGGTGTTGACCAGCTAATGGATGAAGGTGTTGCTCAGTTATTTACGCTGGAAATGAACAACAGAAAAATCATCGGAACGGTTGGTGCGCTTCAGTACGAAGTTATCCAATATCGTTTGGAGCACGAATACGGAGCGAAATGTTCTTATGAGCCAATCAGCATCCATAAAGCGTGCTGGGTGGAAGCGGATGAAAAATCTGAAGAATTTAAAGAGTTTGCGAGACTGAAACAGCGTTTCTTAGCGAGAGATAAATATGACCAATTGGTTTTCTTAGCTGATTCGTCTTTTACGATTACAATGACTCAGGAAAAGTTTCCGAATGTGAAACTGCATTTTATTAGTGAGTTTGCTAATGACTAAAATATTGAATCCGCAGCTTTTTCTGCGGATTTTTTTTGGTGATAAGAATTGATGTTATTTCGACTAGAATAATGATTATATTTGAATACTTAACATTAATAAGATGAAAATAATTATACTGCCTAAAGATATATCTGAAGATTTATTAAATTATGACATATCTGAAATTAACTCAAATGAATTAGATATAATTTTGACTGAACTTAAGGAAATTGATAACAGTGTTGAAATTTCTACAGTTAATTTTGGGCGAGGTGCGGATTGGATACTGATACTTGCTACATTGAGTTCTATAACAAGTATAATTTCACTTGGCGATAAACTTGAAAAAGGTATTGACGGATGGATAAAAATCGGAAAAAGAATTTCAAAAATATTTCATAATTCAGACAAAGTTTATATTGATGAAGATGTAGCTAAAATTATGGCTATCTCACATATCTCTAAAAATTATGATATTAAAAGTATAAAATTGATTGATAATCATACTACATTTTTAGTTGATTTTTCAAATTGGTTCAAAAGAGAGAATAAACAAGATTTGACATCGAAGCCCTTTAATATTTACAATTTCACATTTGAATTAAATAGTGAAAGAACAATTTCTTTAAGTGTAAAATCAAATGGTGAAATAATAGAAATATTAGATATTGAAATAGAAACGCTTAATAATATTTTATAAAAATTTTATTTTAAATACTCCTTCACTTCATCCAAATTATTATCCCCAAAAATCAAAGAAACAATAATCGGCATTTTACCTTTTTTATAAAGCAACGCCAATGCATTATATCCATTGATTTTTGATTTTGTATCAATTGTTATGCTTTTATGATTAGATAAATCAAGACCCAGAAAGCGTTTTCTCATATAATGGGTTTTCACGCCTAATTTTTCGAAGCTCTCATCAAGTTCTAGCGAATAGAAATTCCAGTCGTCCATTGCTGTGAAATAAGCGTCGGCTTCTTCTGAGTTTTCATTTGCAAAAGTTTTGGTTTCCGGACTGAGAATGATAAGTCGTGTTTCGGAGATAGTTTCTGTTTGAGAAGGATTTGGTTTTTCTGGCGATTTGTATGAAACAACCTGCATTGGATTTTCGATAGAAATACCTTTTAGGATGCTCCAACCTTCGTCTATTCTTCCAAAGTCATTAAAGAAAAAAGTGGTGTCTTTATTTTTCTTATCAATAAGATAATCATCATAATCTGTGTAATGGCCATAGGTTTCGGTTTTCATCAATTCCGTAATGAAATCGCCATCGGTATCAAATCTCGCCTGACCTTTGATCTCACCATTTTTCAGATACAGAATAGAACCGCCGTTGGCTGTGAAAAGATGCTGAACTTGGTCTCTTGGATTTTCATTTATCGTTTTTGATTTAACAATAACTGAATCTTTTTTAATTGGCTGAACTTCTTGAATTTCTTGTTCCTTTTTACACGAAACTGCAATTGTCAATATCAGAAAGTATTTAAAATGTTTTATCATCGCATTTGGTTTAAGAAGCAATTTAGAATTAATTCGGTAAAATCCTCTTTTTATCTTTAAAATTTACTTCAAAAAATTTTGTAAATCACTTGTAAAATCAATTTAAATATTTGATTTTCATTTGATTAAAATATTACAAAAAATTTCAGATCCATTTACAAATCATTCTTTTCGTTTCAGGATAGCTTTACAACATAAAATTATCCCAATGAAAAAATTAATATTGACCGCCGTTATTTTGAGCACACTTACGATGTGTAAAAAAGCAGATTTACAAGAAGCTAATCATACAATTGCCAATGCAGATTCTTTAATGGATAAAGCCTCTGAAACAGTAAATAATCTGGATTCCAATGCCAATGCTGTTTTGGATTCAGTCAATCTGAAAGCTAGAGATTTGATTAAAAATAAAGAAGACATCGAAAAAGCTTTTGAGAATAGCAAAAATAAAATCGATTCTATTTCTGAGAATGTTGAGCAATTCAAAAAAGATATTGAAAATAAAAAAGTCACCACAACGATTAACTCTATCCAAGAGAAAATCAAAAAAGAAATTCCGAAACCAAAAACCGTCACCAAAGTTATCTACAAAGATAAACCTGTCAAAAAAGAACCGGTCGCACCAGTTAACGCAATGGTGAAAAATGGTTCTGTTGAACTGAATGTTGACAATATTTCTTTAGCAAAGCAATCGGTAAGAGATATTATCAGTAAATATGATGGAATTATCAACACAGAAAATCTGGTGAGTAATGATGAGTTTCAGACTTTGTATTTGACGACAAAAGTTCCTTATGATAAATTCGATTATTTGGTAGAAGATTTATCAATGTTGGGTAGTATTCACAACAAAAATTTAGAAGTCAAAGGTGATTCTTACAATCCTAATAAACTTTGCAGTCTGGACATTACTTTGTACGATAATCATTTCAAACCAAAAGAATCCGAGAATCAAAGTTTTGGAGAAAAATCTGCAGATGCAATTTCTTCCGGCTGGAAAGTAATTGGAGATATTTTACTGTTCCTTCTACCCTTTTGGCCGGTTTTTCTGATTGGTGGTATTGGATATTATTTATACAAAAAGAAATATGGTAACGGAAATCACAATCTACCAAACAAAGATTCTGGTGAGAACTCCTAAAATAAAAGACGCTTAAATTATAAGCGTCTTTTATTTTATTGAAAAATTTGATTCCTAGTTCATCAAGCTTTTGCTTAAGTTAAGCGCATCTTGGTTTGAGCCGTCATACTGCAAAGATTTTGCGATATATTGTTTTGCTTTTTCCTTATCTGTATCCTTTTCTTGGAAAGCGATGAAGAAATAAGCATAAGCTAAGTTTTGCTTCGCAGCATCCACTTCTTCTGGTTTAACCTTGGCGATATATTGCTCGTAAGCAGCTTTTGCACCAGCATTATTTTTAGCTGATTGATTGGCATAACCAATACTGTAATATGCTGGAGCCCAATCTGGAAGAATTGCTGTGATTTTATTCCAAGTTGCGATAGCAGATGTCCAATCGTTAGCATTTTGATAAGCTGTTGCTAATCCCACCAAAGCTTCTGTATCACTTGGATTTGTAACTATTTTCTGATTAAGAGTTTCTATCTCCGCATTAGTTGCCGGGCTATTTTGTGCACTAATCATTCCTACTGTCATTAATGAGAACCCTAATAATAGTCCTTTAATTTTCATATTCGTTTTCATAACCTTTTATTTTAAGTTGTAAAGTATATCGCAACTACAATTCCACAAATTGGAAAAGTTTTAAAATTTTAAAGTTTTTAATACTTTTTTAAGAAAATGAATTTATGATTTATGAAATTTTAAAATAATCTAATATAACTACTAAATAAAGTATATTTATGTAGTATTTAGGTATGATTATTGGTATGCTTTTCAACTATTATAAAAACTAGAATGAATTTTAGAACAATCAAAGACGTGATTCAGCTCCTAGAAAAATTTGATTCTGAAAACACAAGAGATAACTATTCTGATGATGTCGATGGATTCAGACACTGGATTTATGATAATGAGATCAGCAAAGTACAATCAGTTAATGATGAACCAATTTGGGAAGGTAAAGAAAACGGAAGAACTCCGGAAAGTGTTATCAGCACATTGTTGGTTCATCTTAACCGATACGCCAAAACCTATTCTAAATCTGCTATTTCCGATTCGGAATTCAACACTCAGGAAGAATTTATTTACTTAATCAATCTCAAGACGACAGGAACAATGACGAAAATGGAATTGATTAAAAAGAACATTCAGGACAAGTCCACAGGTATTCTCATTATCAACAGACTCATAAAACAAGGCTGGGTGGAGCAAACCAATTCTCAAACCGACAAAAGAACCAAAGTTCTGAAAATTACTGAAAAAGGATTATATACTCTGGAATTACAAATGGATAAAATCCGTAATGCGACGAATATTGTTACTGGAAATCTGAGCTATCCTGAGAAAATAGAACTCATCAAAATTCTGGACAAATTGGATAAATTCCACCATCCTATTTTCTCAAAAAATATAGAATCTCCCAATCTTATAGATACGGTTTACAAAGATTATCCTTTTGGAAAAGATAAATTATGAAGAAAAAAATAGCAATTATCGGTTCCGGATTTTCAGGTTTATCTGCTGCAGCCTACGCTTCGAAAATGGGAAATGAAGTCCACATTTTTGAGAAAAACAATAGTTTGGGAGGCCGTGCAAGAAGTTTCCAGACAGAGAACGGTTATACTTTCGATATGGGTCCGAGCTGGTATTGGATGCCAGATATTATTGAAAATTTCTTTAATGATTTTGAAAAAAAAGCGTCTGATTTTTATGAATTGATTCCTCTTAATCCACAATTTGAAATGGTTTTTTCTGATGGGTTAATGGCGATTCCTGAAAGCTATGAAGAGATGAGAACTCTTTTTGAACAAACTGAAAAAGGAGCTGGAAAACGACTGGATGATTTTATGAAAGACGCCCAATATAAATATGAAGTTGGCATGAAGGATTTTGTGAACAAGCCTTGCCATTCCTGGTTTGAGTTTGTTTCTCCGAAGATTGCTAAAAGCGCTTTGAAATTGGATTTGTTATCTAATTTTCATCAATTCGTAAGAAAATATTTTTCTAATCCGAAACTGATTACTTTAATGGAATTTCCTGTAATTTTTTTAGGTGCAGCACCAAAAGATATTCCTGCTTTGTATAGCTTGATGAATTATGGAGGTTACAAATTAGGAACTTGGTATCCAATGGGTGGTTTCGTCAAAGTGATTGAAGCGATGTCGGAAATTGCTACTGCTCAAGGTGTGAAATTTCATCTTAATTCTAATGTTGAACAAATCATTATTGAAGATAAAAAAGCTTCCGGAATTATTGTTAATGGAAAAACCTTAAAGTTTGACACAATTATTGCTTCCTCTGATTATCATCACACAGAATCAAAATTAATCTCCGAAGAATACAGAAATTACGATGAGAAATATTGGAAAAAGAAAACTTTTGCTCCTTCTTGTTTGATATTTTATCTCGGTTTCAGAGAAAAAATCCCAAATCTGAAACATCATACATTGTTCTTTGAAAATGAATTGGATCTTCATACCAAAGAAATCTATAATGATAAAAAATGGCCGTCAAAACCACTATTCTATGTTTGTTGCCCATCTAAAACGGATAAGAATTTGGCCCCTGAAAATGGCGAAAATGTTTTTTTACTAATGCCAATTGCAACGGGAATCGAAGATTCTGAAGAAATGAGAGAAAAATATTTTCTGGAGATGATGGCACGATTGGAAAAACACACAAAGACTACTAATCTCCTATCCATAATAGATTATAAAAGAAGCTATTGCATTGATGATTTTATAAATGATTACAATGCTTATGAAGGAAATGCTTACGGTTTAGCAAATACTTTGTCTCAAACTGCAGTTTTAAAACCTTCTTTGAAAAATAAAAAAATCAAAAATCTCTTTTACACAGGACAATTAACAGTTCCCGGACCAGGCGTTCCACCATCTATAATTTCAGGAAAAATAGCAGCAACAGAAGCCGACAAAAAATAAACTACTATGAAAAAATTATTTGACGAACTTTCTTACAAAGTAAGCAAAGCGACCACAAAACAATACAGCACCAGTTTTTCGTTGGGTATTTTGGCATTGTCACCAAAAATTAGAAATTCTATTTACGCCATTTATGGTTACGTCCGTCTAGCAGACGAGATTGTTGATAGTTTTCACGGTTTTGATAAACAAAAATTACTTTCCCGATTCCGAGATGAAACATTGTTAGCCTTGAACGAAAAAATTTCTCTTAATCCTATTCTGCAATCGTTTCAGGAAACAGTTCATCAATATGAGATTGATTTTCAGTTAATCAATCAGTTTCTCAGAAGTATGGAAATGGATCTTCATAAAATTGATTATAATTCTGATTTGTATAAAGAATATATTCTTGGTTCTGCGGAAGTGGTTGGTTTGATGTGCCTTCAGGTTTTTGTTGATGGTGATAAAGAAGAATTTGAAAAATTAAAACCTTCTGCAATGATTTTAGGTTCTGCTTTCCAAAAAGTAAATTTTCTGCGAGATATGAAAGACGATTATGAAATCCTAGGAAGAACATATTTTCCTAATGTTGATATTACTTCTTTTGACCAAAATGTAAAATCGGAAATTGAAAAGGAAATTGAAAACGAATTTTCACAAGCTTTAGAAGGAATTAAAAAATTGCCTAATTCGTCCAGATTTGGGGTTTATTTGGCTTACAGATATTATGTTTCCTTATTCAATAAAATCAAGAAAACGTCTGCAAATAAGATAATTAATCAAAGAATCAGAATTTCTAACAGTCGGAAAATATCATTAATGATGGGCTGTTATGTAGAATATAAGTTTTCCATATAAATTGGAACTGATTTTGTTTAGTCAAAAATGCACAAATATTACTTTATCAATCTTGATATTGTAATTTAAATGAAAGAAAATGAAACACCAATTGAAAAGAGAACAACAACTGAATTGTAATATTGAGAAAGCCTGGGCCTTTTTTTCCTCCGCTAATAATCTCTCTGTAATCACTCCTAAAGATATGAATTTCACTGTGCTTACACAATTAGAGAATGATGATATTTTTGAAGGCATGATTATAGATTATCACGTTTCTCCTTTGTTCAATATAAAAATGAACTGGCAGACAGAAATTATAAAGGTAGATTATTTGAAGAGTTTCATAGATTTTCAGGTAAAAGGTCCATATAAATTGTGGCATCATTACCATGAATTTGTTGAAAATGACGAGGGTGTTCTTGTAAAAGATGTTGTGGATTACGAATTGCCACTTGGTTTTCTAGGAGAAATTGCCCACAATCTTTTCGTAAAGAAAAAGTTAGATCACATTTTTGATTATAGGAAAGAGGTTTTAGAATTATTATTCAATCAAAAAAGAAAAGCTTCATGAATTTTCTGATTATTGCAGCCACTTTCCTTTTGATGGAAGGTTTTACTTGGTGTGTTCACAAATATGTGATGCACGGCTTTCTTTGGTCGCTCCACAGAGATCACCACGATCATTCTACAGATCCGCCTTTGGAAAAAAACGATTACTTCTTTGTGATTTTTGCAATCCCTGCTATAGCTTTGATGTACTATGGAAGTACACAAAACTTCAATTATTATTTTTATATCGGAATTGGAATAACATTGTATGGAATGTCCTATTTTTTTGTTCACGATATCTTCATCCATCAAAGATTTAAAATCTTAAAAAATACTCAGAATCCGTATTTGCTTGCAATCAGAAGGGCACATAAGCAACACCATAAACATCTTGGAAAAGAACACGGCGAATGTTTTGGTTTTCTTTGGGTTCCAGTCAAATACTTCAAAATGTATTTCAATAAAAAAAAATAACCATTATATAATGCAACTCACCTATTTGCTGATTGATTTCTTCACCGTTATTATCTGTTTTATATTCTCTTTTCATCCAAAAATTAATTTCCACAAGCATTTCCGTGCATTTTTGTTATCATCAGTTTTAGTAGCAATCGTATTTGTAATATGGGATTCTTGGTTTACAAAAATGGGCGTTTGGTGGTTCAATGATGATTATCTGGTTGGAATCAGGTTTTTAGGATTACCTCTCGAAGAACTACTTTTTTTCATCTGTATCCCTTTTTCGTGTGTCTTTACATATCATTGTTTAACAAAGTTTTTTCCAATGGATTGGGATTCTTTGCGGGATAAAGTTTTTGTTTTAGGATTTGTAATAATTTCGGTCTTTTTTGCTATTTTATTTTACGATAAGATCTATACATTCATCACATTTTTGACTTTAGCAGTTAGTATGATTGTGTTAAGATTTGTTTTAAATGTCCAGTGGATAGGAAAAGCATTTACAATTTATCTGATTCTTTTGCCCGGATTCCTACTTGTCAATGGGATATTGACAGGTTCAGGATTGGAAAATCCAATTGTAAATTATAATCCTAAAGATTTCATTGGTTTTAGAATTATCACCATTCCAATCGAAGATTTCTTTTATGGCTTCGAATTAATTATTTGGAACCTTTTTTTCTATAAAAAGTTTAAAATAGATGAGTTGGAAGAGGCTTATTTGGAAGAATAAATCTTTTTGGGCTTAATCAAATACAACCCCGTATTTTTAACAATCGGATCTATTTCTCCACTAGTCATGTCCATGTAACCACCTAAATCAAGACCGTAATCAAGAAATGCTAATTTTGATTTTGTCCGGAATTGTTTTGGTAATTCATACAAATAAAGATCATTTTGAGCAGTTGGACTGTCATACATTTTTACTGCTTTTGCTTTGAAAAATAACTTTTCATTTTGATAAATTAATCTGTAATAAGCTGTATTAATAAAAGATGGTGTTACCCATTTTGGCAGACTGAAGGGATTTCCGGTTTCATAATAGTCATCTTTTTTACGTGACAATAATTTGATTTTATCATCAGTTTGATAATCCAATTTCTTTTCTTTTAAAATCTGCGTATAATATTTATTGAGATAATCATCATCGATTTTTTCTTTTCCTAATTGATTGATGGAATAAAGTCCGGTTTTGACATCTTTCAGAACAGTTAACCGTTGATTAGAAAATTTGGCCGGAAAACCTTTGAAATCGATTTGTCCGATTGTATCGCTTTCAAAAACTTCATTTCCTTGATGCGAAAATCTGTAATCATCTTTTTGTGAAAACATCAGAATCCAATTTTCACCTCTCTGAAAGTACATTGGAAAACAATTTCTTCCATATTCCACTTTGCGATCTGTATCATATATTACCAGATTGGATTGGCCATAATTTTCTTCAAAAATAGATTTGAATTCCTTATCGCTCAGTTCATTTTTGGAATTCAGAATCTTTGAAAATTTGGAATAGATTAATCGATTTCCGGAAAAATCATAAACTCCATTTTCAGCAAAAACATAAGGCACAAAATTCGCAAAATCAAAAATAGACGTATATTTTTCTTTGTTAAGATCATTAGAAATCATCAAATTTCCTGATGCATCATACTTCGTCAACCCTTGTCCGTTTCTCAAATAAAATTCGTTTTTGGCAGAATTATAAAGAATAGGAAAAGTGCCTAAGGCTGGGACAATTTCAAAATTTTCGGATTGAGGTTTTTGTGTTAATTTTTTAAAATGATTATAAGATTTTGGGCGGAAAATATCTGCAGTTGTAAGATTAATCGTCGTACATCTGTCAACAAATAACAGAATTAATAAACCAATGATAAGAATAATAACTGTAGATTTCTTCATCAATAATTTAAGTTAAACTACTTTCTTCTTCAATTGATCTACATCGAATTTCTTCTTCAAACCTCTCACATTGACTGCAACAAATGCAGTAATACAAAGATACATCGAGAAATAAATCAGCAACATTTTAAGGCCTGAGACGCCCATAAACATTAATAAAATTTGGGAAACAAACCCCATCAACCAACCAACCATCATAATAACTACTACAGAAAAGCCAAATAATCCTAACTCCTGAGCAGGCTTGTAGATTCCCAGCTTTTTAAAAATCCCGAGCGGAATTAGCAACAACAACAGCGCGAATGGATGAAAAGCTGCAAAAGCAACCAAAATGCCTGGCTCAGCTTCGATATGTTGCAAAATATCTATGATGTTAAAAGGCAACTCCATCGTATTTTTTTTCTTGTTCAGAGATTTGAAGCAATTGTTTTTTGCCGTACATCATTGGTTTTGCCAAAAGCAAATTAGGGAATTCTGCGATGCCGATATTGTACATCGTAACGCTTTCGTTATAAAATTCTCTTCGGTCTGCAATTGCATCTTCGATTTGAGAAACACGACCTTGGAGTAATTGAAAATTTTGGCTGGTTTTGATATCAGGATAATTTTCTGCCACTGCAAAAACCGATTTTAACTGATTTTGCATTTGGTTGGACAACTCTACTTTTTCCTCAGCAGAATTAGCATTTAAAAATTGAGTCCGCAGTTCCGTTAGTTTCGTCAGCATCGATTCTTCAAACCTCATCGATTCTTTTACAACTTTGATTAGATTCGGAATTTCGTCTGCTCTTTGTTTTAATAAGACATCGATATTTCCAAAAGATTTATCGACATTATTTTTTAACATAACCAATCTGTTGTAAGTGGAAACAATCACATTCAGCAATCCCAAGACAACTAATCCGATAATGACATATGCAAAAATTTGTATCATAGTTTTTTATTTTTTTAATTTATTCTGATGATGTTGGCTCTGGTGCAGGAACTGGTTCAGCACCTACAGCTGGTTGAGAATAGATCTCTTCTTCAGGTTTAGATTCATAACTGTCGTAGATATTATCATAAAAATCATCCAGAGATTTCACAGGTTTAGAATTCTGAAAAGGTAAATCAAAATTAATCTTTCCAATTTCTAATTGATTATTCCTCAGTTTCACAGGCGTTAGAAAAATCAAAGCAATCAGAATAACCCAAAAGTAAGTAAAATAGCCTGCAGACTGTAAAATCGGCCGCAACGTATTATGATTGTCAACACTTTCCACAGTTGCAATTCCGAAAACATTTTTGATTTCTTCTTTCTCAAAAACAGGTTCATTATTTTCTTTTACACTTGCTTTACCAATCAACAAAACTTCCATATTTTGTTTAAGAAGATATTGTGTGTAGCGCTTCATAGAGGATTGATATTGCTCATCGATTTCAAAATCAATAAATTCAATACCTTCGGTTATCACTTTTATCTGACCGGATTTATCTTGTACGTAAAAAGGTTTACAAATCGTTTCCGAAAATTCTAACGAGTAAGAATCTTTGCCGTCTTTATCTGTCGATACAGTTTCTATAGTATAAAGAAAACCAATGCATTCTTTTGTACCAATGCGCGAAATCATCGGCTCAATCATTTTTACAGTTCCAGAAATCTCTGCCAAACCCATCGCCACAGAACGTATATTGGAAGTTGGTAAAGTGCGTTGAATTCTGTAAAATCTCTTCTTATTACTAGGTTTAAAAATGGAAGTTAAGAACGGAAGAATAATAAAAACAATCAGGATAAAATAAGGAACGCCCAATGTAAAGACAAAACCGAAAAATAATAATCCTGATAAAGAATAAAGAATTTTTTTCCAAAGCGGGATTTTGGCCAAACCTGCCTTTTTTCTCCTTTCGCTTTGCTCTTTGGAACTCTGGTAAGAAGCTCTAATCATCGCATAAAACATCCCGATAATTCCCAGAACGAAAACCGACAGAAACAAAGCAATGGCTACTAATGCGGCTAATTTGTTATCATATAATGAACAGAGACCAACTGATAAAGGATTTAGTACGAAAAATAACCATTTTGGTTTGAGATTGATTTCGTATAATCCGATTAAAATAAAAGTGTGAAAAATAGCCACAAAGAAACTCATCAGCATCAACATGACAATGAGACCTTTATCAACTTCTAAAGTGTTATAAAATGCAAGGAAGTCGTTCATCAAGGGTTAGTAGTTTTTATAGTTTTGACTTTTCGGCAACAACAAACGCGCCAACTGTATTGATTTTATACGGATAAAGATATTTAATTTTAACTTATCATTGGAGTTATTGTAAATTTGTTTTAATACTATGGACAAAACAAACATCAACAATTATTTTCATTCCTTGTTTCCGATAGAAAAAGATGTTGTGGAAGAGGTTACAAAAACTTTTACCCAATTTTCTATGGAGAAAAATACAATTCTTTTGGATAACGGGATTATAAGTACCAAAACCTATTTTCTGGAAAAAGGTTATGTCCGTTCTTATATCATCAATGAAGATAATGAAGAAGTTACAACCAATATCTTTTTTGCGCCTTGCTTCGTGAATGATTTTTTATCGTTCTTCAAACAACAACCGACAAAAGAAATCTACGAAACGATCACCGATTGTTCATTTTGGGAAACTGGTCTTGAGAATGTTCAAAAGAATTTTCATAACATTTCTGATTTTCGGGAGTTCAGCAGGCTCTTGTTTGTCATTAATTATTACCGACTGAATGACCGAGTTATTGAACTGACAAGCCAAAAAGCAGAAACCAGATATCTGAAATTATTAAAAGAACATCCACATATTTTCCAGCACGTTCCACTGAAAATCATTGCTTCTTATCTAGGAATTACCAACAGTTCGCTCAGCAGAATCCGGAAAGAAATTACAAAGATTTAATTTTTTTGTCATTTGACAATCGGACTTACGTTTCAAGTATTTTACATTTGACAAAAATTAATGAAAATGAAAAATATAGTAGTTGTAGGACTTGGCGGCGTTGGCGGTTATTTTGGATTTAAGATTAATCAATTTAACGAAACTACAAATCAGTTTACTGTTTCTTTCATAGCGAGAAATCAAACTTATGATATTGTAAAGAATAATGGATTGACGCTCCTTTCTCCGGAACATCCAAACAGCATTACAAAACCGAATCACGTCTTACAAAACATTAATGAAATCAACGATCCTGATTTGATTTTAATTTGTGTGAAAGAATATGATTTGGAAAATGTTTGCAAGCAATTGAAGCAAGTTATTACGGATAAAACTATTCTGCTTCCACTGATGAACGGCGCAGATATCTATGACAGAATCAGAAAAATAATTCCTGATAATACGATTCTACCCGCTTGTGTTTACGTCGCTTCTCACATCAAAGAAAAAGGAATTGTAGAACATAAAGGTAAAGCCGGAAAACTGATTTTTGGAAAAGATCCAGCCCATCTTTCAACAGAAATCGATTGGATTATCGAGTTGATGAAAAACAGTCAAATTGATTTCGATTTCAAAGACAATTCCTTTGCTGATATCTGGACCAAATTCTTTTTTGTATCGAGTTTTGGATTAGTTACAGCCAAATACAATTCTTCTATCGGAACAGTTTGCACAGATGAAATTCAGAAACAGGAAGCTGCAGATATAATGAAAGAAGTGAAACTGATTGCTGACAAAAAAGGAATTAATTTACCCGAAGATATTATAGAGAAAACCTTTGAAAAAGCAATGACTTTTCCTCCAGCAACACCAACTTCTTTACAACTGGACATCAATGTAAAAAAAGAAAATAGCGAGTTGGAATTATTTGCAGGAGCCATTATCAATTATGGAAAAGAACTGACTATTGAAACGCCTTTTACGGAGAAGATTTATAATGAATTAAAGGAAATTATAAAAGCTTCATAAACAACAAAACCTGCTCAGTAGCAGGTTTTATATTTTTGAGATTGTCACTAATCTTTACTGAGGAGGATTGTCTTTAGGCTCAGGCAGGTTAGAATTCTTTGCGGCTTTTACCAGTTCATTGATATCTGCATAAAAAAAGTTGCCAGTCGGCGATATCTTTCATCGCAGTAATCAGGTTGAGAAAAGATTTCAGGGTTTTCTCCAGATCTTTTCGGATGGCTGAGGCACTTTTCTGATTTCGAAGGTCGGCATTAGCACCCGCCTGTTCTGCAAAGATGGTTTCGAAAGCGGTCTGCTTGTCTTTCATATCATCGAAAGCGCTTGTCACTTTCAGGTCTTTGAGCTTTTGGTTGTTGTCCGGTTTTTCCAGTTCCTCAATCAGCTTTTTCATCTGGGCGGTTTGGGAGGAATAGCTCATCCGGTCGAGATTGAGACCGAATTGTCTGAAAATCCCATAGAGGTCTTCTGCAGATTGATAGTTTGGTAAAGTTAGCATTTTGCGGTAACTGTTGAGAAAGGCTTTCAGAGTTGTAAAAGCCAGATCTCTTTCCTGATCTGCATTGGCAACGTCATTTCCTTTTCCGCTGAATGTCATTTTTGTATAAACCGCATCGTAATCTGCATACTTTAGCTTAAGCTCCGCCAGAAGCGGATGACCATCGATAACTGGATAATTCCCCGACTCAGATGTGTTGATGGTTCTCTGCGCGAGCGTCGCTAAGTCTTTCGTGCTTAGCTTTCTTAAAGTGATTTTCATAAATCAAATGTGTTTTTGTTAATAATTTATTTAACTAATTCTTTGTTTAAATATATTATTTTTTTGATTTCCGGCAAAACAATCTGTTTAGACTAAAAATATTTTGTGTTTTAGTTTAAACAACTTGGTTAGAGAAAAAACAAATTGAGGTTTTGTTTAATCTAGTTGTTTTGGCAAAAAACACTTTGTATTTTAGTTTAATTGAGTTGTTTGGAGAAAATGACAGTTGTGGTTTGGTTTAAATGGGGTGTTTGGGAGATTTTATTTTCATTATAAATATTGATTATTAAGGAATAGGCTTATTTATTTTTTGAATATTGAATAAAGTTTGAGACTCTATTGATAAAAGTTATATGATGCTTTTAGCTATATTTGTTTTTTAACATTTAGCCATGATTACAAATATAGATAAGGAAGAATTAAATAATTCAACAGAGAAAATTAAAAATAAGAAAGAAGATATACGCCCCGTATGTGGTTTAATTATGCCAATTGCTGATACAGAAGGATATCCTATTGGTCATTGGAAAGAAGTAAAAAAAATAATTACAACAGTTGCAGAAGAAGCTGGATTTAGAACAAGACTTGTTAGTGAAAGCGAAGATGTACGGGTAATTCAAAAAAACATTGTACAGAATGTTTTTGATGATGATATCGTAATCTGCGATGTAAGCTCTAAAAACCCAAATGTAATGTTTGAACTGGGATTAAGATTTGCTTTTGATAAGGCCGCAGTAATCATAAAGGATGATGAGACTGGATATTCTTTTGATACTAGTCCTGTAGAGCACATTAATTATAGAAAAGATTTAAGATTCTCATCTATTGAGCAGTTTAAAAAAGATTTGCATCTAAAGTTGGTTGCGACATTTGAAAAATCAAGAGAACCTAATCACTCAATGTATTTACAGGATTTTGGAAAATTTGTTGTTAAAGAACTTAATACAAAAAATGTTTCAGAAAATCAGTTTATTTTTGAAAAGCTAAATGAGTTGCAAAAAGAAATAAAAAATATTTCAACTAAGAATCAAACACCTATTCAAAATTTGGAAATTAAAACTCAAAAGAATTTAAAAGATTTAGTTAAATCTATATTTTATGAGTTTACTAATGGAGATGAAGATTACTCAAAATACGGATATTCTAAAAATAGATTGGCACAATTAATAAGTCTTACTTTAGAAGAACAACATAAAATTATTGTATCTGAAAGAACAGTTATTAGATATATTAATGATTTACTTATTGAATCAATTAATTGAAAAAAGAATAAACTATAAAGTTTTTAAAACAAAAAAACCTGCTAAACAGCAGGTTTTCATTTATATAAAGCAAAAATCTTAATGTCCAGACTTAGCATCCGCATCTTGCTTCACGTGGCTAAGATACTTAGTACAATAAGCTCCAAAAACCAAAATCACAAGATAACAGAACACAGGAATTACAAAAGAATGTTGAACTCCAAAAGTATCTGCCAGATAACCTTGGAAAATCGGAACAATAGCACCTCCTAAGATGGCCATTACAACCAAAGAAGAGCCTTGGCTCGTGTATTTTCCTAAACCAGAAATCGCTAATGTATAGATATTAGAGAACATAATAGAGTTGAAAATCCCTATTCCTAAAACGCTGTACATTGCCAGTTCGCCGTGGTTCAACATTGTGGAGATTAATAACAAAACGTTGATTCCTGCAAAAATAGACAATGTTCTTGCCGGAGCAGATTTCCCGATGAAGAACGCAATGAAATTCAAAGCAATAAATACCAAGAAGAAACTAATCTGTGCAAACGTCAAATCCACAATACTGAAAATCACCAAGAAAACAGCTGCAGCCGCTCCTAACATATACAAAGCTTTCTTACTTTGACTAATCGAGTGATTCAGAGAGATTGCTCCAAGGAAACGTCCAATCATCGCACCACCCCAATATAGAGACAGGTAGTTTTTACTTACAGATTCGGTAAGGTTCATTACTTGTGGCTGTTCCAGAAAACTGATGATAAAACTTCCAACCGCAACTTCACCACCTACATAACAAAACATCGCCAAAACGCCGAACTTCAAATGATTGTGTTTCAAAGCACCGAAACCTTTTACCACTTCTTCTCCAGCTACTTTGAAATCAGGAAGTTTAACTCTTGAGATAATCAAAGCCACCAATAAAAGAATTCCGGCAAAAATCAAATAAGGAATCTTAGTCGCTGCTGCAGAGAAAGAACCGTCTGCCTCAGAGAACAATTCGAAAATCAAATGTCCACCCAAAACCGGCGCAATCGTTGTCCCGAATGCGTTGAAAGCCTGTGTCATATTCAGTCGGCTGGATGCAGAATCTTCCGGACCCAAAAGTGAAACGTAAGCGTTCGCCGTGATTTGTAGCACTGTGAATCCCAGTCCTAAAATAAATAAAGCGCCTAAAAACAAAGGATAAGACGACAAACTCGCCGCTGGAAAAAATAAAACACACCCAAATGCCGCCAAGAAAATTCCGAAAAGAATCCCTTTCTTATAACCGACTTTATCAATCGGGTCGCCTTGTGTGGTTGAAATTAAAAAGTAAATTAATGAGCCAATAAAATACGCTCCAAAGAAACAAAACTGCACCAACATCGATTGGAAAAACGTCAGATTGAACAGCTGTTTCAGGTAAGGAATAAGAATGTCATTCATACACGTAATGAATCCCCACATAAAGAACAAAAGGGTAATCGTAATCAGCGGAACGGTGTAACTCCTTTTGGTTCCTACTTCATTATTTATCATATATTTTTAATTTTAAAAGAGGCTAAAGATAGCCCCTTTTGTTGATAATATATTATTTTGAGACAATAAATTTGTCACTAAAAAGTCAAGTTTAATATTGATTATTTTATTTGACTAAAATCTCTCGCAGATTGAGCAAATTTTGCAGATTAGTCAATTAAAAATCTGCTTAATCTGTAAAATCTGCGAGAATATAATTTTAATGTTTCAAATCCTCAAACTTCTCATCCGCAGGCAAAATATGCTGAACTTTCTCCACCACCAATTCTTTAGGAACAGAGAATTCCGCCGTTTGTTTGATGTCTAAAGAAGACGCTCCGACAGAAATTTTATAATTTCCTGCTTCTGCAATCCAAGCCGATTTTGCGGTTTCAAATGAAGCCAAATCTTTCGGGTTAAGAGTCAAAGTAATCGTTTGAGATTCTCCCGGTTTCAAATCTTTGGTTTTTGCGTACGCTTTCAACTCAGATTTTGGTTTGTCAATCGTTTTTCCAGGAGCAGATAAATACAATTCCACCACTTCTTTTCCTGCTACTTTTCCGGTATTTTTTACATCAACTGTAACTTCTAATTTATTATTAAAAGTTTTAGAATTCAGTTTTAAATTACTGTAAGCGAAATCCGTATAAGACTTACCATAACCGAATTCGTAAGAAGGTTTTACATTAAATGTATTGAAATAACGGTATCCAACATACACACCTTCCTGATACGTCACATCTTTCGGATTATCCGCAGGAATTCCAGGGAAATTCCTTGCAGAAGCGTGGTCTGTATAATTCACAGGGAAAGTCATCGTCAGTTTTCCTGAAGAATTTACTTTTCCTGAAATCACATCTGCAACAGAATGTCCACCCTCCTGACCTGGTTGCCAAGCTAAAAGAATTCCATCTACTTTATCTTTCCAAGACGCAGTTTCAATTACGCCTCCGATGTTTAAAATCACAACCACTTTCTTTCCTTTTGCGTGGAACGCTTTTGAGATTTTATCCAGCATTTCGATTTCTTCCTTTGCCAGATTGAAATCATCGTTCACTACCCTATCACCGCCTTCTCCTGAGTTTCTTCCCAGAGTCACGAAAGCTATTTCAGAAGTTTCCGCTTTTTTAGCATAGAAAGCATCATCCAATTTCATTTCAGACAATCTTCCCGGAAGTGCTAAAATCCCTCTTGCTTTTCTGCTTTCTTTTTCAGCCGCTTCTTCTTTCTCAGCAAATGGTTTGTACAAATCAACCAGTTCTTTGTCCAATTTATATCCTGCTGCGTTCAAGCCTTCCAAAAGTGAAACCGTGTGCTTGTTGTTCACACTTCCACTTCCCGTTCCGCCGGTAATCCAAGCGTAAGAAGTCACTCCGAATAACGAAACTTCTTTCTGTTTGTTGGCAAAAGGCAAAGCATTTTGTTCATTTTTAAGCAAAACCATTCCTTCTGCTGCAGCGTTTCTCGTCACTTCTGCGTGTTCAGCTAGATTTGGCTTGTCACTGTATTTGTACTGTGCGAAAGTCGGTGTTTTGAAAACATATTCCAAGATTCTTTTCACATTAAGATTCGCAACTTCCGGAGATAATTTCCCTGAGTTTAAAGCTTCCAACAAGACTTTTTTCTGAGCAGGAATTCCGGGCATCAAAAGGTCATTTCCTGAATTCATCTGTTTTACAACGTCAGAAATTCCACCGCTTCTAATCGATTCAAATCCCGGAAAACCTCCAAACCAGTCGGTCATTACAATTCCTTTGAAACCCCATTCATTTCTCAAAACCTGAGTCAGTAAATCTTTTGAATCTGAAGTATAAACGCCATTCACTTTGTTATAAGATGACATCACCGTCCAAGGCTGAGATTCTTTCACCGTGATTTCAAAATTTCTCAGATACAATTCTCTCATTGCTCTTTCGGAAACGTGAGCGTTGATGGTCAAACGGTTGGTTTCTTCGTTATTCGCGGCGAAATGTTTGATCGAAGTTCCTACACCTTGAGACTGGATTCCATTAACGATGGCTGCAGCAGTTTTCCCTGAAATTAATGGGTCTTCCGAATAATATTCGAAGTTTCTTCCGTTCAATGGATTTCTCTGGATGTTCAGAGCCGGCGCTAAAAGTACGTCAACACCGTATTCTTTCACTTCATTTCCCATTGCTTTTCCAACCTGCTCCAACAATGTTTTATTCCAGGTTGAAGCCAAAGCTGTCCCAACAGGAAAAGCCGTTGCATAATATGTTTTTGAATCATTATCTCTTGTTGGCTGAATTCTCAAACCTGCAGGTCCGTCTGCAACAATTGTCGCTGGAATTCCAAATCTGTCGAAAGAATCTGTTCCTCCAGCAGCTCCGGGAACCAATCCTTGTTTTGAATCTCCGACAGGACCTGTCAAAACTTCAATTCCAGGCATTCCGGTTCCGATGAGAAGATTTACTTTTTCTTCGTTGGTCATTTGCTTGATGATGGCATCAATTCTTTTGTCCACCGAAAGACGTGTGTCTTCCCAAACATCTAATTTTCCGTTTTTGTTAGAATCTTTAAATGTTTTTCCGTCAACCGTTACTGTTGCATTTTTAGTCTGAGCATTCGCAAACGGCGATGCAGCCAATAAAGCCAGGAATAATCCTGAATATTTTGCTTTCTGAGAAAGTCCTATCAGCGTTGATATATTCTTCTGCATAATTCTATATTTTTTACTTTTTGTTATTGAATAATTTTAATTTTGAATAGAAATCTTCGAACATCAATCGAGTGTCGAGCTGCGTATAGACTCTAATGTTCCTTCCTTTCGAATTGTATTCGTACAGTCCATTATCATTGATTTTCGGTGCATTTTTGATGACGTAAGAACTCGAAGATGGGTCTGCTTCAAATGAAGACTGTAAGGCCGTCAGCAAAACTAAAGGACTGTCACCCATAATGTAGGTTTCGCCGATTTTCAGATTGAATTTCTGAACCATTTCCATCAGGTCTTCAATCTTTTTAGTGAGATAAGCTCCGGTTTTTCCTTCAGGTTTTACTTTGGTTACGAGTTCGGCATAAGACATCAAAGTCTGTCGGTAAGCGTTTCTTGGAATTTGCCAGATATTTAAGTTGGATTCATTGAAAACAACCTGTGCTGCTTTGATGTCGATTCCAAGATTGTATTCTAAAGGCGTGTAACCTGGAGGTGGCGTTGCCAAATCGGGATATTCCGGACCGCCAATCCAAACGACGATAATTTTGTCTGCGATTTTTGGTTCCATTAAATAGGCACTTGCAACTTCCGTTAAACCTGCGCCACAAACCACGAATAAAGGATTTTTTTCATCCGCTTTCATTGCTTCTGCAACGATGGCTTTCGCACCTTCGGAAACATTAGGAGTTTTCAAATCTTTCAATTGGTCATTTGAACCCTGGAAAACTGAAAATTTGTTTTTCAAATTCATTACTTCCAACGTTTCGTTGACTCTTTTTACAGCATTTTCCGCAGTAATATCTGATTTGTCAAACGGGTCGCCTGGTTTTAAATGGGAACCGATAATTCCTTTGATTTCTGCGGAAGGCGAAAGAACCTGATGAACCAACTGAAATAAACCATCGGGGTCGCCACCAAAATCGTTATCGACGATAACGCGATAGCGGGGTTTTACGTATTTATCCATTTCCGAAATCACGGCAGAAGACTGTGCGGACACAGCCATTGTCGCAAAAAAAGAAACTATATTAAAAATTGATTTCATTGTTTTAGGTTAACCAAAAAAGAGTTATTGATTATTTTCTGATAGGATTTTATCCTATCCTTTAGTAAATCGTCCCTTTGGGACTCTGTAAAATCTCTCGCAGATTATTCAGATAAAGTAGATTTCTTAATTTATTATCTGCAAAATTTGCTCAACCTACTTGAGACTAAAGTCATTACAATTTTTATGATTTAATCAAATGCTATAAAAATTTGTGGAATTTCAGCCAATCCAAATACACATCCGACCATTTATCAACAGGAAGATTCTGTTTCCCTATTCCGAAACCGTGACCACCTTTTTCGTAGATGTGAAGTTCGGTTGGCTGTCCTGCTTCAAGCCATTTGTTGTACAACAAAACTGATTTTGGAGCCAACTTTAATTGGTCATCACTTGCAGCACAAATGAACAATGGTAAAGTCGTTGAAGGAATCTGAGTATCTAAAATCTCCTGACTTGGTCCGCCGTAAATCGAAGCTGCGAAGTTGGGTAACGTTGAAGCATCTTTACTGTGAAGAACGCTTTCCAAAATCACACTTGCACCCGCTGAAAAACCGATAACACCCAATTTTTCAGGATTGATATTCAGTTCTTTTGCGTGGGTTCTGATGTAGGAAATGGCCGTTTTGATGTCGTTTCCAGCCATTACTTTGATTGGAGCTGTTTTTGCGTCAAATGCTTTTCGGTCTTTGATGCCTTCCATCATTTCTTTGGCTGGGTCGTTGGATTTTGTTTCCAGTAATCTGTATTTTAAAACGATTGCCGTGATTCCGTTTTCTGCTAGTTTTTTGGCAACATCAATTCCTTCTCTGTTGATGGATAAACTTTGAAAACCACCCCCCGGAGCGACAACGATTACCGTTCCGTTGGCTTTCGCCTTGTCAGCTTCGAATATTAACATTGAAGGTTGCGCTACGTTGAAAACAACTTCTGTTTTGAACAATTCATTAAATTGCTGCGCTTCTTTTTGTGTCCAGTTTTCTGTTCCCGGTGCTTTTCCTTTGTATAATGGAATTGATTTTTGAGCGTTGATGGTTGTTAAACCTGTAAGAAGTAGACTTACTATGATTAATTTTTTCATTTTGAATTGATTTTAATTTTTAATCCCGAAGTTTCGGGACTAAGTTTTTTTAATGTTGTTCTGCAAATTTTCCGTTCGCAAAGGCGTTCTACTTAGCAAAGACAAACAATTAGATAACAGTCTGTTTGTCATTCCGTAGGAATCTAAGCTCAGTATTTCAAATATCATTGTTGAGATTCCTACGGAATGACAAAAATGCTGTTGATTTTAACATCGAATTGCACGCAGCCCGACTTGAACGGAAATCCTTTTTTGCGAAAACTTCGAGTTCTATTTAGACTGAAATCGTCTGCAAAAAAGATTGGGAGTGGAAGGCGGAATAGCTGCCCAAATAATTATAAAAAAAGAAATGAGACCGAACCTAATGCCCGGTCTCAAGACATCAATTAACTAATTTTTTGATGAACTATTACTTATGATATTTTTGAGTTCTGACGTCTTTAATCACACCTGACCAGTTCATTCCATATCCGAAATCGTAGTTGTGGCCTTCGGAATCTTTGTGTGTTTCCATATCATAAGGAACATCTTCTTTCTGCTTTTCAACCGTCGCCATATTCGCAGGCATCTGTAAAGGAAGCAAACCTGAAGGTTCGTATTTTCCGATCACAATATCCACAACTGCCTGATTGGATACATTGAAATTCATCAGAATTGCATCGGCGTGTTTTTCAAATTCATTAAAAATCATCGGCTTGGAAGCTGTGATAGAAACGATGACCGGCTTTCCGTTCATTGCTTTATAAGCATTTTCTATCGCTAACAAATCTGTGAAATTGGTCGCTGTAGAAGTTTTGTTCTTGAACGTTCTGTCGTGAACATTTGGTGCAACAACTGGGTCTCCCGCTGCAATACTTTTTTCACGGGCTTCGGTTGCCGTGTACGTTTGGTATTGAAGAGAAATCGGGACATAACCGTTTCCGCCTTCTTTAGCATCGACGTCGCTGTAACCGCCTTCTTCACTGTGCGGACTTTTCACGAAAACCAATGCGAAATCAGCTTTTGCAGGGTCGTCTGTTACGTTAAAATGTTTCTTCACTTTCTCGATATCGACAGGATATTCCAAAGACGGTCCGGTGTAAACTCCCCACCAGTTGAAGGTTGCAGGAGAATATCTTTTCGGAATGTAAACCGTTTTTCTTTCTTTAATCGGAAGAATATTGGCTTTGTTTTTCAGCATCACGATGGATTTTACCTGAGCTTCGTAACCTGCTTTCATAAATTCAGGATTACCAACGATTTTCTTGGTTTCTTCTGTGTTTACGTAAGGATTTTCAAACAATCCGGTTCTGAAGAAATTTCTCAGCAAACGGACTGCAGACTGCTCAAATTTTGCACGATACGCTTTTTCGCCGTGTTCTTTCACGCCCATTTGATAAGCTTCCAAAACAGGTACTTTGTCGTTGTTTCCACCAAATTGGTCAACTCCTGCCTCCAAAACTTTGTAATGACGTTGAGAAATTGATAATTTTTCTGCTCCCCAAGGTTTTCCGGCAAATCCTCCCGGTGATTTTGGTTCGTCTGCTGTGATTAACCAATCGGTGCAGACTACGCCGTCATATTTATATTTTCCACGAAGTAAATCTGTGATAAGATATTTGCTGTAACCGTTTCCAACGTTTTCCCCGTTTTTGGTATCCTGATTGAAACTAATCGTGTAATAAGGCATTACCGCAGAAGCTTCTTTGGTTCCGCCGTTTAGCTTGAAAGCACCTTCAGTAAAAGGTTTTACGTGGTTCTGGAAATTATTTCCCGGATAAACCGCGTATTTTCCCATTGCCCAGTGACCGTCGCGACCGCCTTCTTCAGGTCCTCCTCCAGGCCAATGTTTGACCATTGCATTCACACTTTTGTTTCCCCAACCGTTTTTACTTCCAATGGTTGTCTGGAAACCGTCGATGTAACCTCTTCCTAAATCTGCTGTCAACTCAGGACTTTCAGAAAAAACATACGCGATTCTGTACCAGCGGGGTTCTGTTCCTAGGTCGATTTGAGGAGATAAAGCGGTTGAAATTCCCAAGGCTCTGTATTCCTGAGCGGCGATGTTTCCGAATTTTTTCACCAATTCCGGGTCGAAAGTTGCACCCATTGCCAAACCATCCGGCCAAAGTGAAATCTGTCCGCCTGCTCCTTCATTAAATTCTGCGGTTACCGTTGCAGAATGTCTCGGGTCTGTACTGTTGTTGGCAGGAATTCCTAATCCCAAACCTTCAATATAAGCCTGGATATTATTGCTCCATTTTGCGGCAATTTCAGGAGATTCTACTGTTGTTACCAAAACGTGACGAAGATTGTCGTCCTTTAGAAATTTCTTTTGTTGGTCTGTTAAATCAAAGGCTTTTGCACCACTTTCTTTGTAAAACATTCCGCTGTATTTTCCAGCTCTGAAACCTTCTGCAGGAGCCGGAACTGATTGATGGCTGCTGTATAACATCAATCCTGCAATCTGCTCAACTGACATTTTTGAAGCTAAATCTTTTGCTCTTTCGTCAACAGGAAGTCTCCAGTCTTCGTACTTGTCAAGCTTTCCGTTTTTGTTTAAATCTTTAAATTTATTTCCGCCGACTGTCAAGATTTTCACCCCAGAATCTGTAGAATATCCCAAAACCGGACCTTTAGCATTGGTTACAATCTGAATGTTTTGCGAAAATGCTGTTATTCCTAAAAATAAGGCTGCAATATTTAAAACTGTTCTTTTCATTGTTTTAAATTTTAGAAATTAAAGCTTACAGAAAACTGACCTGTTAATGGCATAATGTAAGTTCCCGTCAATAATTTTCCGTAGTATGGACTTGCATCGGTAATCAGTTCAGCACCATTGATGGTTCCGCTTGCTCCTCTTTGATTCAGGAAGTTGATAACCGTTGCGCCAAGATTGATATTTTTATTAACCGTATAACTTACTCCACCGAAAGTTTCCCATCTTGGAGCGAAATATAAAGCGTTTGTAAGATTCGCATACTGTTTAGAAAAATATCTGAAACTTGCCCATAATCTCCACTTGTCAATCGTGTAACTCGGGTCGATTTCCATTAAAGTTTTAGCAACACCCAACACATTGTTGTCGCTGTAGTTATATGAAGTTCCGAATGCATCAAAATTAAATTTCTTGTAAACCGGATTCTGGAACGTCACCAAATAATGCAAGTTAAATCCTTTGAATGGCTTTAAAACAAAATCCGTTGTCCATCCCAATGTCTGAATATCGTAATAAACTGTTACAACCTGCGCCTGAGAACTGTTGGCTGGATTTACAAGATTGTATCGGTTCAGGTTGTTATTTTTCTTCAGATAAGTCGCCTGAGAAATCAGCTGAATCCAGTCTGTATTCCAGAACACTCCGATTGCACCAAGTGGACTTTTAATTTTATTGGTATTGGGTTCAAAAGCCTGTGAATAACTTTCCAGTCTTCTGTTTTCTTCGGTGTATAAAGCGTTTGCGATCACGCCAAAGTTTTTGGTAATGTTGTATGTTGCGTTCAAGCTACCACCAATCTGGAAAAAGCTCTGATTAATCTGATTGAATTGACTTGGATCTGTAAAGCTGAAACCAACCGTTCGTGGTGTTAAAGAATATTCTCCGTCCAGAATGTGATTTTTCAGATGCAAACCGTAGCTCAAGTTGAAATTATCAGAAACTTTCCATTCATCTGTTCCATAAACAGACAGTTTATTTTCTGTTCCGCTGTGGTACTCTGCGCCGGCATTATAGTTGTAGAAACCGTCTGCATCTGTATTGGGGCCGATTAATCTCTGAGGCTGCGCGCCAACCGTCTGATAGAAGAAAGAACGGTTTGAGGTGAATTTATCGATGTGATAGTATTGCTCCAAAACGCCTACGGTAAGGTTATGATTTCCCACCTGCTTGTTCAGTGAAAAACGTCCTGCAACACTCGTAATAGGCGTTTCGGGGGTGTACATTGCCAACTGCGTTCCGACTGGACCTGAATACGCCTGTCCGTTTGAAGCCAGTGTGTAACCAGCTCCCGGCGCAGCATTAAAAATACTTAAAGGAATGCTGTTGGCCATTTTTACTTTTGAGAAGTGGGCTCGTGTTGAGAATTTGAAATTCCAGCCGTTATTCAGCAGATAATTTCCGACAACGTCAATGTTATGAGAGCTAGACCTGTTATCATTCCCTGCAAGATTTGCAAAATAGGTCTGTCCGGAAAGAACGTCTTTAAACTTCATATTTCCCTCACGCACTATGTAAGAATCTCTACCGATTTTGAAGTTATCCAGCTCGGTTATCTTACCTTCCGGTCCGTATTCAAAAACCGCATAATTGGTAAGACTGTACGAATCAGCATATTTGTATAAAACTGAGATTTTACCCTTATCGTCATTGAAATATTTGGTTATGCCGGCTCTGAAAATCTTTGTTTCATCGGCATTTCTGGCAAAACCCAATTTATAGGTGCTCGGGTCAAAATTGGCGAAGGCACCAACCGTGTATGTCCAGCCGTTTTTAGATATCGGACCCGAAACATTGGCATCACCCTGCAGCCAGCCGAAAGTGCTTGTTGTAAATTTTCCTTTTACTTTTAAATCCTTTGTTCCGATTTGAGAATAAGAGTTAACTGCAAAACCAAGGTCACCCATTGTATTTGCCAATTGATCCATCTTTAGCAGTCCTGTTTTTTCTAAGCCTACACTTTGCCTCCACGTTTTGTTGGGAAGTTCCGGCCAGAAGAAGTATACTGCGGGCAAGTCGTTTTCAAGAATGGTAATTCCGCCCACAGTTGATGGCAAACCGATATTCACGTCTCTTGGACTTGTGTTATTGGCTGCGTTCAGCATTACGTTTCTGTTGTTGTCTTCTTTTGAAGATGTGGTCACGGTTTTTACGCCTTCTTCGGTTTTAGTTGCATTCAAAGCTTTTTTCGCCGCAACAGTATCGGTTTTTTCCTGTCCGAAAGCTGTGGTGAAAGAAAGTATCAAACCAAGGGCTGATAATTTCAAAGTTGATTTTCTCATTTTCAGTTATATATATTTTAATTTTCTTTGGAATTGTCATTGATTACTTCAAACTTTTATTGTTTACAGAAAGACAATTATGTTTTAATCATTGCAAAAATTATCGTTGTAAATCCGAAACTTTGATAAAGATTAGTAATTAATTATCATTGATTCATTAAGAAGCATTACAAGTATAAATCAAAATTTTATTGTGACAAAATAAATATTAATAAAAA
Source organism: Epilithonimonas zeae (assembly GCF_900141765.1). Lineage (NCBI taxonomy): Bacteria > Pseudomonadati > Bacteroidota > Flavobacteriia > Flavobacteriales > Weeksellaceae > Epilithonimonas > Epilithonimonas zeae. The sequence continues at coordinate 1,430,915 of NZ_FSRK01000001.1, forward strand.
TTAACATCAAAATAATTAACTCATTTTCAATTAATTACAACTAAATCTAAAATTTATTTTCATTGATTCAATAAGAATCAATGAAAATAGTGTAAGAAAAAATCGCCAAAAACACTTTTGATTTTTCAAATTTTATCTTTCTTCAATTATTTTATTAATATTTTTGTAACATTGACCTCAGAAACAGAAAAATGGATTCTAAAGAACTAATACTAAAACGATCAGAAGAAAATAAACAATTATATATCCCGAACCTTTCGGCGGATCCTGTGATCTTTGGCTTCGAACAAAACGAATTGAAAGTTCTACTCGTAAAGATGAACTATCGAAAGATGTGGATTTTGCCAGGTGGATACATACAAAAAGATGAAGATCTGGATGATGCGGTTGTAAGAATCTTAAAAGAAAGAGCTGGTGTGAATGCAGTTTCCTATCTTGAAGAGTTTGCCGTATTTGGAAAAAAGAACAGAAGTGAAGGCTATTTCGAAGATTTTGATGAAACTTTATTTCATAAGCAAAGATTCATTACAATAGGATATTATGCCTTATATAATCCTTCTAAAATTGATTTGGCTACTGATGAGTTCAGTGAGAGTTGTGAATGGATTTATCTAAGTCAATTGCCCGAAATAGAAATGGCGATGGATCATAAAGAAATCGTTGAGAAAGCTTTGTTAGCTTTAAGAGAAAAAATATCAATCAAACCAATAGGATTTAATCTATTACCTGAAAAATTCACCCTTTCTGAGCTTCAGAAACTTTACGAAGCTATTCTTGGAAAAGAACTAAACAGAGGAAATTTCTATCGAAAAATCAAGAACCTTGGAATCCTAAGAAAACTTGATGAACAAAGACGAGGTGGTGCCCACAAAGCGCCAGATCTCTATTCTTTTGACGAGGAGAATTATAATAAAGCTTTAGAAAACGGTTTGACGAGCTGGTAGATTTTAATCAGCTTTAGAATAAAAAAAGAATCATTAAATAATTAATGATTCTTTTTTGTTTATGTGATTTAAGGATTTTTATTCACAAAGAATAATTCCTTTGTCATTATTAAATTCTAAAACTCCGCTCTTAATTTCGTAAGAAAATGCTGATTTAGCTTCAGTTTCTTTAGTCAAAAATTTCTGATAAGTAGAATCTACTTTCTCCGTGTAGATTTTCACTTTACCGTGTACTAAAGCTGATACAATCGCTGCGTGATTTTTAAATATTTGGAATTCACCGCTTTTTCCAGGAAGAAGAACTGAATCTACTTCGCCATCAAAAACAACGTATTCCGGAGTTAAAATTTTTATATTCATTTTTTATGAAATTATAGATTGTAGATTTTAAATTATAAATTATTGAAATTCAATCTAAAATCTAAAATTTGACATTTAAAATTTATTAAGCGTTTTCAGCTAACATTTTTTGTCCGGCTGCGATAGCTTCTTCGATAGTTCCTTTCAAGTTGAAAGCCGCTTCCGGATATTGATCCAACTCACCGTCGATGATCATATTAAATCCTTTGATGGTATCTTTGATATCAACCAATGATCCTGGAATACCTGTAAACTGTTCAGCAACGTGGAAAGGTTGAGACAAGAATCTCTGAACTTTTCTAGCTCTGTAAACTACCAATTTATCTTCTTCAGACAATTCTTCCATACCAAGGATTGCAATAATGTCCTGCAATGCTTTGTATCTCTGAAGAATTTCTTTTACTCTTTGAGCACAGTCATAATGTTCTTCACCAATGATTTCCGGAGCCAAGATTCTTGACGTAGAAGCCAATGGATCTACCGCTGGGTAAATACCTAATGAAGCAATTTTTCTATCTAGTACTGTAGTTGCATCCAAGTGAGCAAACGTTGTTGCCGGAGCCGGGTCAGTTAAGTCATCCGCAGGTACATAAACCGCCTGTACAGATGTAATAGATCCGTTTTTAGTTGAAGTAATTCTCTCCTGCATCGCACCCATTTCAGAAGCCAAAGTTGGTTGGTAACCTACCGCTGAAGGCATACGACCAAGAAGTGCAGATACCTCAGAACCAGCTTGTGTAAAACGGAAGATGTTATCTACGAAGAATAGTACATCTCTACCTTGACCAGTTTCTCCACCATCTCTATAGTATTCAGCTAAAGTCAGACCAGACAATGCTACTCTTGCTCTTGCTCCTGGTGGCTCATTCATCTGACCGAAAACGAAAGCAGCTTTAGATTCTTTCATAGCTTCTAAGTCTACTTTTGAAAGATCCCAACCTCCATTTTCCATAGAGTGCATGAACTCGTCTCCGTATTTGATAATCCCAGATTCCAACATCTCTCTCAAAAGATCATTTCCTTCTCTCGTTCTTTCTCCTACTCCTGCGAATACAGAAAGTCCACCGTGACCTTTTGCGATATTGTTAATTAATTCCTGGATCAATACTGTTTTTCCTACACCAGCTCCACCAAACAATCCAATTTTACCTCCTTTTGCATAAGGCTCAACAAGGTCAATTACTTTGATCCCTGTGAAAAGAACTTCAGCAGAAGTTGTCAACTGGTCAAATTTTGGTGCTGGTCTGTGGATTGGCAAACCTCCTTCTTTAGACAAGTTTTGGATTCCATCAATAGCATCTCCAACTACGTTGAAAAGACGACCATTAACTTCATCACCAACCGGCATTGTAATTTGTTTACCTGTACCAGTTACTTCTTGACCTCTTTGAAGACCATCTGTAGCATCCATTGCGATACATCTTACCATATCTTCACCAATGTGCTGCTCAACCTCTAATACAACTTTTTCTCCGTTGCTTTTAGTGATCTCTAAAGCGTCATATATTTTTGGTAATTCTTCAACTTCATTAAAAACCACGTCGATAACTGGTCCAATAATTTGTGAAATTTTTCCTTTAATTTGGTTTGCCATTACTAAATTTTTACTTGTGCGCAAAGATAATAAAAGTTTGCAAACGAGCATTGTCAGAAAAAAAGATTTTTATCATATTTGTATGACAATATCAAACACCATTTTTCGGTGTAATTTTACACAGACAAACTTATAACGTTTTGTCATAAAATTCAGGATTTGAAAATCATCAGAGATCTTACAGAATACCATTCTACAACACCTTTAGCATTATCATTAGGTATGTTTGATGGTGTTCATTTGGGACATTTATCTATCATCAATAAATTGAATGAAATCGCAGAAAAAGAACATCTTGAATCTGCTATCCTCAGTTTTTGGCCACATCCAAGAAAGTTTCTAAATCCAAATGATGATGTAAAAATGCTAAATACGCTTGAGGAGAAGTTAGAATTACTTGAAAAAAGCGGAATCAAAAATATTTTTCTAAAAACTTTTGACGAAGAATTCAGAAATCTGACAGGAACTGAGTTTTGCGAACAGGTTTTAGTTGATAAACTCAATGTTAAACATATTATAATAGGACACGACCACACTTTCGGGAAAAATAAAAGCGGAAATTTTGAATTATTGAAATCTTTGTCCAATAAATTAGGTTTTAAAGTCAATCAATTGGAAGCTGTTCAAACGAATGATCTTAATATTAGTTCTACAAAAATCAGAATCGCTTTATCAGAAGGAAGAATCAATGATGCCAACAAAATGTTAGGTTACAATTATCCATTGACCGGAAAAGTGATCCACGGAAAAAAATTGGGAAGAACCATTGGTTATCCAACTGCAAACATCGAAGTTCCAATTAATAAACTACTCCCTAAAAAAGGTGCTTATATCGTTGAAGTTTATATGGACAATCAATTCTATAAAGGAATGCTAAGCATCGGAACCAATCCTACAATCGATGACCAGAACGAATCTTTACATACGGAAGTATATATTCTTGATTTCGATCAGGATATTTATGATAAAGACATCACTATCAAATTCCGGGATTTTCTGCACAACGAAATCAAATTTGAAGGTTTGGAAAAGCTGATTGAAAAATTGGATGAAGATAAAAGATTAACTGAAGAATATCAGTTTTAAGAAATAAAAAAGGATAGCAATTGCTATCCTTTAATTATATATCCAATAAATCTTATTTCAAAGTAAACTTGATTTTTGTTCTGATATCAGAAGAAGAACTTCCAATCAAAGCTTCGAAATCGCCTGGTTCAGCAACCCAATCGTGTTTTGCAGGATCAAAGAAGCTCAATGCAGATTTATCAATTGTGATAGAGACATCTTTGGATTCTCCTGCTTTCAAATAAACTTTATCGAATCCTTTCAGTTCTTTCAATGGTCTTGGTAATGATGATTTCAGATCACTAATGTATAATTGCACCACTTCTGCTCCATTCATTTTACCTGTATTTTTCACATTTACCGTAAAAGTGATTTTATCATTAGCTGTTAATTCAGATTTGTCTGCTTTTACTTTCCCATATTCGAAAGTGGTGTAACTCAAACCGTGTCCAAAACTAAATAATGGTTTGATATTTTTCGTATCGTGCCAACGGTAACCCACAAAAATCCCTTCATTATAAGTAATATTGATAGGATCTTTCAAATCTTTTCCTTTTCCAGCAGCCAATTCTGCTTTATTTCCAGGATATTCTCCCAAAGCGTGCGCCGAATTATCTTCCAACTTCACAGGAAAACTGAATGGTAATTTTCCGGATGGATTAGCATCACCAGCCAAAACTGCAGCAATCGCGTGACCAGATTCAGAACCCAAATACCAAGACTGCAAAACTGAAGGCACTTCTTTGATCCAAGGCATTGCAACGGCATTTCCGGAAACCAAAACTACAGCCAAATTTTTGTTGGCTTTAGACAATTCGGAAATCAATTTATCTTGGTCATAAGGCAAACCATAGCTTTCTCTGTCCATTCCTTCTGCGTCCTGATGGTCGCTTTTATTAAGACCTCCAACAAAAACTACAAAATCAGATTCTTTCGCCAACTTCACAGCTTCTGCAATTAATTCCGCAGAAGAGCGCGTTTCTTTTAAGTTTTGACCAGATTTTACACCATTATAATCGCCACCGACATCGCCAACGTATCCTCTCGCATAAACGACTTCAGTTTGTTTGCCGAAACGTTCTTTGATACCATCAAGTGGTAAAGTTTCGTATTTTACTTTCAAAGAAGAACTTCCACCGCCAACAGTCATCATTTTGATAGCGTTCTCTCCTATCACTGCAATTTTCTTAGTCTTAGACAGGTTGATTGGCAATGTTGCTTTTTGATTTTGAAGAAGAACAATACCTTCTGAAGCGATTTGTTTCGCAGCAGCGATATGCTCTTCTGAAGCGATAGAACCGAATGGTTTATTTTTGTTCATTGATGTTTTGTAAGCCAGCCCTAAAACGCGTCTTACTTTATCATCCAATTCCTTAGTTCCAACTTTTCCAGATTTAATCAAATCCAAATAAGGTTTTGCTAAATAATAATTTTCATAAGCATTACTTGTTCCTTTTGATAAACCGTTTGTCCAGGTTCCGAATTCTAAATCCAAACCATTATGAATCGCCTGGTCTGTATCTAAAACTGCTCCCCAATCGGAAACTACAACACCCTTGTAGCCCCATTCACCTTTCAGAATATCATTCAACAAATATTGATTATGACTAGCGTGCTGGCCTTTATAAAGATCATAAGCGCCCATAATTGTCCAAGAATCCCCTTCCTGAACTGCTGCTTTGAAAGGTGGTAAATAAATCTCATACAAAGCTCTGTCATCTAAAATCACATTGCTGGAGTGTCTGAAAGTTTCTTGATTATTCAATGCAAAATGCTTCACACTCGTCGCTACGCCATTGGCTTGCACACCTTTAATATAAGGCACAACCATTTGCGAAGTCAAAAATGGGTCTTCTCCCATATATTCGAAGTTACGGCCGTTAAGTGGTGTTCTATAAATATTAACACCAGGTCCGAGAATGACATCTTTTCCCCTGTAACGCGCTTCTTCTCCCAGAGATTTTCCGTAGATGGAAGACATATTTCTGTTCCACGTTGCAGACAAAGCCGTTAAAGCCGGATAAGCAATAATAGAATCATTAGTCCAGCCTGCTTGGTCCCACTCGTCCCAAAGTACTTCTGAACGTACGCCGTGAGGTCCGTCTGCAGTCCACAATTCAGGAATTCCTAATCTTGGAACGCCGTGAGAACTGAATTTGGATTGAGCGTGAATGATATTGATTTTTTCCTCCAAAGTCATCCTTGACAAAGCATCTTCGATACGTTGTTCTACAGGTTTGGAATCGTCTAAATAAACAGGTGTTTTTTTCTGAGCAAAACTAAACTGTGTCATACAGCCTAATACAGAAAGTAATATTAATTTTTTAATCATAAATTTTACTCTTTTCAAATAGAAATTTTCGAATGCCTAATATACAAATTATTTCATTATCTCAAAATGAGAAAATAAAAATTGATTATGATTTATAAGCATTAATAAGGTTTGGAAGTATTAATTAGAATATGTATATGAATTGAATCTTAATGAAGCTAAATATTCGAAAATTTAGCTATTGAGAATTTCCGCTTGTAACTTCTTCGTCAAAGATTTAAATACCAGATCATAAGAATGGTCAATCAATTTAAGGATCAATTCTTTTTTAAGACCTTCACAAAGAACTGAATTCCAATGGGTTTTATTCATATGATAAGCACCAGAAATCTGAGGATAATTTTCCCGAAGTTCTTCACTCCATTCCGGATCCGCTTTTGCTGAAAATGTTGCAGGCTGTTTTTCTAAGGAAATCAAAAGAAACATCTTTCCACCAACCTTGAAAACCAAGGTTTCATTATCAAAAGGAAAACCTTCTGTAACTGCCTTTTTTCCTAAACAATATTCACGGATTTCTTCTGTTTCCACTGTGATGAAATTAGAATTTGAAAGTATTCTTCGGAAGTTCTTTATTGATTTCGATTTTATTAATCATCATCACATAATCACTGTCTTTTTTAGGCGAAGAGGATTCGATTCTGTAAGGCATCAATAAGTTTCCTACTTTTCTGTAATCGGAATAAGTCAGGGTTTCGTCTTTCTTGATTTCCCGGAATAGCATATAGTTTTTGACATCAAAAAAGTAAATGGTCTTATTCACATTTTTCGTCAATTCTACTTTAAAATAAACTTGTTCTCCGATTTTTTCTTTACCTAACAATTCTGCTTCAAAACCTTTGTTTTCCCAGTCTATAAAGTCATTGTCAAAACTCTCAGGAATGTAATCGTTATACTTTTGTAGCTTGTTCTGAGCGTAGTTCATTGCGTAGCCATTCGTTCCATCATAGCCTTCAACAGGTGTTTCTTTTCCACCCACTACAATTGCCGTTTTGGTAAGATTAGGGCGTTGCTGATAGATTTTCATTAAGTAAGAATCATTAACTCCCAAAGTTACTCGCCCTTGTATCTGAACCGTATTCAGAAGTTTCCAGTTGGTAAGACCTCCAGAATTTTCTATGTTTTTATCAATGATATCTTTTGCCGATTGAGCAGAAATAATGATAGAAAATATAATGGAAAATATGAGAATTAATTTTTTCATTCAAAATTTTTAAGGTTGCTAAGATAAAATTTTCAATTGGCTTCTTGTCTTAAAGAACGTTAATTTTGACATTAATAACGACTAAATTAAATCAGTTTTTTGGCTTTCTCCAAATCTTCCGGCGTATCAATCCCAATCCCGACAAAATCGGTTTCTACCATTTTAATTTTCATTCCATTTTCTAAGTAACGCAATTGCTCTAATTTTTCCGAAATTTCCATAGGAGTCATTTCTAAAGAAGAGAATTTAAGCAAAGCTTCTTTTCTGAAAGCGTAAACGCCAATATGTTTGTAATATTTGACATTATAAGATAATTCTCGATGAAAAGGAATCACGGAACGACTGAAATACAATGCAAATCCATTATTATCAGTAACGACTTTTACGTTATTTGGATTCTGAATTTCTTCAGATTCTTTTAATTGAATTTTTAATGAAGCTAAAGAAACTTCTTTTTTATCATCTTTAGAAAAAACATCAATCAATTGTTTTAAAGGTTCCTTCTTAAGGAAAGGTTCATCACCCTGAACATTAATCACAATATCACAATCGATGTTTTGAACAGCTTCTGCAATTCTGTCGCTTCCGGTTTCGTGTTCGCCTGTCATTACAGCTTTTCCGCCGTTTTTGGAAATTTCATCAAAAATCAATTCGGAATCTGTAGCGACAAACACTTCATCAAACAAACCTGTTTCCACAACATTCTGATAAGTAGTTGTGATAATAGTTCTGTCTCCCAAAATCTCCATCATTTTGCCTGGAAATCTTGTAGAATTATAACGAGCAGGAATGACTGCGATAATTTTCATTTTAATTTAATTATGAGTTATGAATTAAATATATTTTAATAGAAAAATGATTCCGTAAATCCAAGATACATATAATCCGGAATAAAAAATCCCAAATCCTAAACTTTTGAATAAATTGTCTTTACAATACTTTGAATTTTTAAAAATCAATCTCAAAGCTCTGAAATAAATCCAGTAAAGAATGGCTAATAAAAGCAATAAAATTGACCAGAAGAAAACACCTACAAAATATATAGCGAATAATGCTGCTACAGTAAACGCAATCCAAGCCAATATAGATATAATAATACCTCCGATTCCCTCTGCATCCATCAATGGAATATCAATGTCTGGAGTAAAATCGGAGGTAGATTTCATTCGTTTATTAAAATTTTCTTTCGTGAAAATTTTGCCAAGATTATCTCTCAATCCAACTCCTTTATATAGACTGATACTTACAAAAAGAAAAAATGCAATCGCAAGAATAGAAGTTGAAAGAATCGAATTCTGAAATAATGTATGATGAGAATTATTTCCTGAAATCCAAACACTTAAAATCACTAATAGAATAATTACTATTGATGAATAGAAAGTGAATTTTGTTTCAAGAAATATTCGGCTTCTCAATTTATTTTAAATCATTTAAAGCTTTCTCCAACTTAGGAAGACAATCTTTAATATCATCCAGAGAACAACCTCCAACAGAAGCTCTGAACCAAGGAACTGACTTATCATTTCCAAACGCTGAGAAAGGAACCAAAGCCATTCCTGCGTTATTAATCAGATAGAAAACCAAATCTGTAGAATCCTCCAAAACTTTTCCGTCTGGTGCAGTTTTTCCAAGGTAATCGAGTTTGATTGTCAAATAAAGTGCTCCCATTGGTGAGATACTTTCGACGTCAAAACCTTTGGATTTCAAATCCTGGATTCCTGCGTGAAGTTCTTTTAAACTTGTATTCAGTTTTTGTTTGTAATCATCTAAGAAAGTATCAACCGCAGAATCATCAGCTAAAAACTCGGCAACTGCTTCCTGTTCTGGTTTTGGCGCCCAAGCTCCAACGTGCGTCAAAAGAGCTTTCATCTTATCAATTACCAAACTCGGCCCGAATCCCCAACCAACTCTAACACCTGTCGCCGCAAAACATTTAGACGTTCCGTCAACATAAATCGTGTAATCTTTCATTTCCGGAAAAAGACTTACAGGATTGTAATGGTCTGAACCGAAAGTCAACATTGCGTAGATTTGGTCATACATCAGGTAAAGCGGTTTTTCGTCTGCTCCTCTTTTTTTATTTTCTTCCAAAACCAATTCGCAAATCTCGGACAATTGCTCTTTTGTGAACATTGTTCCAGTTGGATTGAGTGGAGAACAAAGACAAAGCAAAACTGCGCCTTCTAAATGTGGTCTCAAATCATCCGCTGTCGGTAAGAAATTATTGGATTCCTGAGTCTGAACTTCAACCGCATTCGCGCTTGTCAAATAAGCATAATGATTGTTATTCCAGGAAGGAATCGGATAGATCACTTTATCGCCTTCGTCAACAATTGTTTTGAAAACTGCATAAATCAAAGGTCTAGAACCGGCTGTAATCAAAATATCATTAGCTGAATAATCCAGATTCCAACGTTTTTTGAGGTCGTTGCTTACGGATGTTCTCAAAGATTGCAAACCGTTTGCTGGCGGATAATTGGTAAGATTATTTTTATAAGCTTTCTCGATTCCGTTTTTCAATTCTTGTGGAATTGGATAGATGTTGGAATTAAGGTCGCCGATTGTAAGATTTGAGATTTGTGCACCTTTGGCCTTCAAATCGTTTACTTCATTTCCGATTTTGATGATTTCTGAACCAACTAGGTTAGATGCGAGTTTAGATACTTTCACTTAATTATTTTTTTGATGTTTTTCCGGAACTTAATCCGGATTTTTACTTTTTATGATTTACAAAAGTCTTAAATGTAACTGAGTAAATCAAATTACATAACAAAAAAGTTCTCAAAACTAACCTAAATCAGTAATTGAGAACTTTATGTTAAAAATATTTTAGATTATATTTCTATTCTAATAAAAATTTTCAATTACAAATTGAGGTCCTGTTTTACCTTGGCAATTTTCTCTTCAAGCTTAGGCAATTTGGCAACAAAATCTTCTTTTGAAGTGATGCTGTCTTTTACAGAAACATAAAATTTGATTTTTGGCTCGGTTCCTGAAGGACGAACACAAACTTTCGTTCCGTCTTGTGTGTAGAAAATCAATACATTAGACTTTGGAATATCGTCCATTACTTTTTTCTCGTTCTTAGAAACGACGAAACAAGTCTGCTCTTTGAAATCCTTCACTTCTTCTACTGGAGAACCAGCAATTTCTTTTGGTGGATTACTTCTGAAATCGCTCATCATCTGGGTAATTTCTTCAGCACCTGTTCTACCCTTTCTTACAACATTAATCAAGCCTTCGAAATAGAAACCAACTTCTTTATAGATGTCAATCATATATTCGTAAACCGTTGTTCCATTGGCTTTACACCAAGCAGCGATTTCACAAGCTGTCAAAATAGAACCACAAGAATCCTTGTCACGAACGAAATCTCCGGTCATAAAACCGAAACTTTCTTCGCCTCCGCAAATGAACTTTTCCTGACCTTCAAAATCACGAATCATTTTCCCAATCCATTTGAATCCAGTCAATCCAACTTTGCAATCCACTCCGAATTTTTCTGCAACATCAAAGAAAACGTCAGAAGTCACAATTGTAGAACCAATGAACTCTTTTCCAGTAATTTTTCCAGCTTTTTTCCATTGGTCAAGGATATAATAAGTAAGAATTGTATTGGTTTGATTTCCATTAAGAAGCTGCATTTCGCCTTCAAGATTTCTAACTGCAATTCCCAATCTATCGCCGTCTGGGTCTGTTCCGATAACAATATCAGCATTGGTAATTCTAGCCAAATCCATTGCCATAGAAAGTGCAGCAGGTTCTTCCGGATTCGGGGAAGCAACCGTTGGGAAATTTCCGCTCGGAATCATTTGTTCCTGAACCAAATCTAATTTTGTAAATCCAGCTTTTTCCAATGCTTTTGGAACGGTTGTGTAAGTTGTTCCGTGGATGGATGTGAAAACAATATTCAGATTATCTCTTCCAACATTTTGGTAAAGAGAATTTTCCATACAAGCATCGATATAAACATCATCTTGTTCTTCGCCAATCCATTCGATTAGGTCATCATTTCCATCGAATTTGATGTCCTCAAACTTAGTTGAATAAACTTCTCTGATGATATTTTCATCATCCGGCGGAACGATTTGCGCACCGTCACTCCAATATACTTTGTAACCGTTATATTCCGGTGGATTGTGAGAAGCCGTCAAAACGATCCCCGCATTACATTTTTTATCTCTAACAGTGAAAGACAATTCTGGAGTTGGGCGATGTTGCTTGAACAGCAGGACTTTGATTCCGTTCGCTGTCAAAACATCAGCAACGATTTTCCCGAATTCTTTTGAGTTGTGACGAACATCATAAGCAATTGCCACTTTGATTTCTTCGCCAGAAAATTGCTGATGAAGATAATTAGCCAATCCTTGAGTTGCTTGTCCTAATGTATATTTATTTAAACGATTGGTTCCAACGCCCATTACGCCACGCATTCCGCCTGTTCCGAATTCTAATTCTCTGTAAAAAGAATCTTCCAAATCCGGCGAATTGGAATCGATTAAGGATTGAACTTTAATTCTTGTTTCCTCGTCAAATGTTTCGGAAAGCCAAAGTTTTGCTTTATCTAATGTTGATAATTCTGACATTATTTATAGTTTTTTGTTTTAATTAATTTTCTTGTTTTCCAAAGTTGCTTTTTCAGTTACTTTCAGTTTTTTCGAAGGATTTCCGTAATAAACCAACTTCGAAGTATTACCGATTTTACCTTTGATTTCTTCATCCACATTCAGTTCTGCATAATTTCCGTTTTGGGAATCGATTTCTAAATCTTTGATGTACCAATAAGGCGAAATAATACTCGCTGTATCCTTGATACTAAGTTTTGCTAAAGTTGTTTTTCCCAACAGATTGGCCCGGCTTTTATTCGTCATTTCAATCTCAGACTTTTCTGAAATCACTGAACCGATAAATTTAGCATTATCTTTTAAATGAAGAGCGAAATTTTCGACTTTCATTTGACTTGAAATGTTAAGTTCTACAGAATCAGCAATTTTAATCACATCAAAAGGATTTTTTCCATAAATCGTGATGTTATAGAAATCTACTTTATCCGTTTCACTTTTCTCTGAAATTGATAGATTTTTATCTTTAACTTCAATATTAAGATTATCAAAAAAATTAGGATAAGTTTCCACATTCACAAAGTTATGTGGACTTTGAACATAAAACACACGGAATTTTCCTTTCAAATCCAGTCTGGAAAATTCAGCTAACTCCACATCTTTGGACTGGATTTCTCCTTTTGGAGAGACTTTTCCGCAGGAAACAATTGTTAAGATTAGAAATAAATATAATAGTTTTTTCATTTTAATTCTTGATTGAAACTAAATTTTAATACTGAAAGCTCGCAGCCCGGCTTGAGCGGAAATCCTTTTTCGCATTGGACTAAGCTTTGGAAAAAGATTGGTAGCGGAAGACGGAAATAGCTGCCCCAATAATTTATATCATTTCCTCAATATGATAATTCTTATGCTCACGGTTGGTTCTGATAATCAACTCGCCTAAGAATCCCGCAACAAACAATAAACTTCCCAGAATCATCATCGTCAAAGCAATGAAAAACCAAGGATTGTTGGCGATCAAATTGCCGTAGATTTTGAAAATATAAACGTCAATCAGTTTTGAAACACCCAACCAAATCGCAGATAAGAAACCGATGATAAACATCAAAGTTCCTGCAGCTCCGAAGAAATGCATCGGCCTGCCTCCAAATCGACTTACGAACCAAAGTGTTACCAGATCCAAAAATCCACGAACGAAACGTTCTGTCCCGAATTTCGAAGTTCCGTAAGGTCTTGCCTGATGCTGAACTGGTTTTTCAGTAATATTTCTGAAACCTGCATTAGCCGCTAAAACGGGAATATAACGGTGCATATCACCATAAACGTCAATCGATTTTACGACTTGTTTTCTGTAAGCTTTAAGTCCACAATTAAAATCGTGAAGCGAAACTCCAGAAACTTTTCTAGCCGCCGAATTGAACAATTTTGACGGAATATTTTTGGTCATTACATTATCGAAACGTTTCTTTTTCCATCCGGAAACGATATCGTAATTTCCAGCTTTCAGCATTTCGTACAATTCAGGAATCTCTTCCGGAAAATCCTGTAAATCAGCATCCATTGTAATTACAACATCGCCATTCACCTTTTCGAAAGCCGCGTGAAGTGCCTGTGATTTCCCATAGTTTTTTGAGAATTTAATTCCGTGAATCTGTGGATTTTGAATTTTCATATTTTCTATGATAGACCAGGACAAATCTGTACTTCCGTCGTCTATGAACCAAACCTCGTAAGACAATTTATTAGAACGGCATACAGTGTCAATCCTTGTGAACAACTCTTCCAGAGAGTCTTGCTCGTTAAGCAATGGAACGATTATAGAAAGATTCATTTTTTTATAAAAGATGTTAGATATTGATATTAGATTTTCAAATTTTAAGATAAATGATTTATTTAACAAAAGCCATTTAACTATTTATTATCCAACCTCTTATTCGTAGCGTTTCTTGTTTTTCAAAAAGCCAGCGATGATAATAGACAAAAGTAAATAAAATAGTAAAAAACCACCAAAGACGGCTGATAAAAATTGGAAAGAAAAATAATTTTTGTTCTCCTTTCTAGCAATCTCTCTCGCTAATTTTGCATCGTTGTAATTATCTTCCAATTCTTTAGCTTTCGTACGGTCTTTTTGATTTGCTGCTTCTAATTTCAGTTTTGCATAAGACTCATCCAGATTTTTCATTTCTGTTTGGATGTATTGATGATTCAGCATCTCTCTGGCATCTGTATCAACATAATTCAGGAAAGCGAAAATGGACAATATAGAAAGTCCACCACCTACGAACAAAGTCACAAAACATTGCTTGAAAGCTTGCGGATAAGTGATTTTATTACTTCCACGCAGCCAAACAACAGAAAGAAATCCAGCCAAAACATATAGGAAAGTCATCCCAAATGCATTGACTTTCATACTAGTATCAAAATAATTGGCATCTGCGAAAAAGTAATAAACAACGAAGAAAGTCAACATTGTCGCTAAAAATAAACCAAAGCCAACGGCTACAGGATTTTTTGTCATAATTTTATTTTTCTAAAAAAATTGAAAATTTTTAATTCTGAGAATCAGTTTTTTAAATTCATAATTGGATTAATAATCTCAATATCCTGTGTTTCTCATTTTTTAATTCAATATTAAATTTTATCTTTGCACCGGCAAGTCCTTAAACAACCAGCTCCTGAGAATCCTCCAGGGTGGGAACGCAGCAAAGGCAATCGGTTGTAGCGGTGTGATTTAGGTAGCTTGCCATTTTTTATTTCTATAGGTTAAGAGATTAAGCAATATTCAAGATTTTGAAATTACTTAATCTCTTAATTTTTTTGTTAGAATTCGAACTCCTCTCCTAGTTTTGGTAAAGAAAAATCGATGTTTTTATCAGAGAAATGCTTTTTTGCATCTTCGTGATTGATTTCAATCGGTGGAAAAGTATCGAAATGACATCCAATCACTTTCGGAGTTTTCAATAATTCTGATGCCGCAAAAGCCGCTTTTCTAGGACACATTGTATAATGTTTTCCAACCGGAAGAATGGATAAATCTAATTTTCCAAAAACTTGCGGAAACAAGCTCATTTCGACAGTTACACCTGTATCTCCAGCCAAATAAAGGTTTCTTCCATCAGCAAATCTGAAAATATATCCAGAAGCTAACCCTCCGTAAGAACCGTCTGGAAAAGAACTTGTGTGTAATGCCGGAACCATAGAAATCTTCAAACCGTCAAGCTTAGCAGAACCTCCGAAATTAATATCGATGTTATTTGAATGCTTGAAATAACCACAAATCTCCGGCTGACCGATTAAGGTTGCATCAGGATGGTTTTCTAGAACTTCTTTCACATCAGCGATATGGTCGCCGTGAGCGTGCGTAATCAAAACATAATCGATTTTCTGAGCTTTGATATCAAATCCAGATTGCGCTTTCTGATAGTTGTAAAAGGGGTCAGAAAGAATTGTTATGCTGTTATATGTAAACAAAAAACAGTTTTGTCCTAAGAATTTTATTTTCATTTTTATTTGATTTATTAATTAACAATATTAAGTCCGACAGCCGTCAAAACAGCCATCATAAAAGTTAAGATTCCGACTTGTTTTAAGAATGGGTCAAGTAATTTTGGTTCTTGGATTTTCATAATTGTTCTTCGTAATTTCATAAAAGGAAATATCAAAATCATTACGATAAATGGATAATAAAGTCCTCTTTCCTGAAATCCGTTGTACATTAGAAAAGCCAACATCAAAAGAATTGGTAATTGCAATAAGATGATTTCATAAATCATTGCATTTTTGAAACCAAGCTTCAATGCGAAAGTTTTCTTTCCAGATAATTTATCATTCACGATATCTCTCATATTGTTCAGATTAAGAACGGCCATACTCAGCATTCCGACTGCTGTTGCAGGAAATAATACGTCCCAACTGAATGATTTGGTAAACAGAAAATAACTTCCGCAAACTGAAACCAATCCAAAAAATATAAACACGAAAATATCGCCTAATCCCATATATCCGTAAGGTTTTTTACCCACTGTATATCCAATTGCTGCCAAAATACAAGCAATTCCCAATCCGATGAAAATCCAAAATTCTCTGATATTTGATGGGTAAAAAGCAACATACAACAATGCGACAGTCGCTACAAAAGATAAAATCGAAAGCAGAATAACCGCATTTCTCATTTGGGTTGCCGTTATTTTTCCGGAAGCTACTGCTCTGCTTTCCGCTTCTCCTATCCTATTTTTGTCCGTTCCTTTTACGCCGTCGCCATAATCGTTAGCGAAATTGGAAAGGATTTGATATAATAATGTTACGAGAAGTGCTAAAGCGAAAATTCTCCAATCCCAAGTTCCTCCATTCTCAGAAAGTCTCCATTTTGCAATGAAAGCTCCCATAATAATTCCACTGAGTGAAAGTGGTAATGTTCTAAGCCTCGCAGCCTGTATCCAATGTTTCATTTATTTTATTTCTGTGGCCTTTAAAATTGTTGATTTTTTTCCAAAATCCGCGCTATTTTTTAATTCGAAAATGAGAGAATCATTATCGAAAGTGATATCCATTAAATGTGAGTGTGGTGTTTCCAGATAAATAGTTTTTAGTTCCAAAGTATTTTCATCTTTCCAACGAAAACTGTTTGTGATTTTCGCAGGATAAAGTTTGTAGCTGTCCGTTATCGATTTCCTGTCCGAAGTTGGCTGAATCCACATTGTTTCCTGCTGATGCCATTTTCCAGAAGTGAATTCGAATGGATATGATTTTCCGTCAATTGTTAATTTCATTTCGAATTTTTGACCATTCGATTTTAATTCTACCGATTGGTATTTGTCCTTGTTCTCAACGAAATTGAAAGTTTTATTAATTTTCGGGAAGATTTCGCTTTTCAAGGGTTCAATGGAAAGATTATTTTCCAAATCCTTAAGTTTCTGGTAAGCCGATTTATTTTCGGGAATCGCTTTTGGTTGAAAAGCTGGTAAAAGATGTTCCCAAACGAGATTTAATTCTTCCTGAAGATTGTTACTTTCTGCCGTCATAATAACAACTGCATCCTGTTCTGGCAAAACCAACATATATTGTCCGTAAGCTCCGTCACCACGGAAAGAATTGAATCGATTCCTCCACATCTGATAACCATAACCCTGAACCCAATCGTTTTCGCTTTTCAGCTTTTCGTCAGCATTTGGATTTTGTAAAATATGTGCAGAACTTGCTTCATTAATCCAACCTTCAGAGATAATTTGCTTTCCGTTCCACTTTCCTTTTTGGAGAAAAAGCTGGGCAAATTTGGCCATATCTTCTGTTTTCACACGCAATCCCCAACCTCCTGTATTAATACCTTGCGGATTACTTTCCCAATCGTAACCTTTGATTCCAAGTGGATCAAACAATCTTGGTTTCAAATAATCTGCAACAGTTTGGCCGGTCACTTTCTGGATAATCGCCGAAAGCATAAATGTGGCCAACGAACTATAATTGAATTTACTTCCTGGTTTATTATCAATAGGAACAGCCAAATAGGCTTTTACCCAATCGTTTTCGCTTCCACGGATAAAATCAGGTTCTTTCGCCATTCCCGATGACATTGTGAGGAGATTTTGAATTGATAATTCTTTAAGATTATCACTGATTTCAGAAGGTTGTTTATCAGGAAAAAATGAAATGACTTTATCGGTAACTTTCAACTTATTTTCCTGAACGGCAAAACCAATTGCAGTTGCTGTAAAACTTTTACTGCAAGAATATAATCTGTTCTTTAAATCTTTCTGATAAGGATTCCAATACACATCCGAAATCACTTTTCCGTGTCTCAGAAGCATAAAACTTTTGAACTCGGTAGATTGCAATTTATTTGCAGCTTGTAAAAACTTGACAATTGCTTCTGATGAAATCCCTTCTTTCTCAGGAACACTTTTTTGTAAAGGACTCTGAGCCGAAAACAATGCACAAGCAAAAGCCATTTGTGGCAATATTGCTTTTCTGCAAATAAAAGATGGATTGAACATTAGAAATAAATTTAAAGTAAATAATTATTTAGGAAATCCACTGGTCATCACCAAAGTTAGGTTTACGTTTCTCTAAAAACGCATTCCTGCCTTCTTTTGCTTCTTCTGTCATATAAGCCAAACGTGTTGCTTCTCCAGCGAAAATTTGCTGACCAACCATTCCATCGTCTGTTAAATTCATTGCAAATTTCAGCATTCTGATGGATGTTGGAGATTTTGCAAGGATTTCCTGAGCCCATTCGTAGGCTGTATCTTCTAATTCAGCGTGAGGAATTACGGCATTTACCATTCCCATATCAGCTGCTTCCTGAGCCGAATAATTTCTGCCTAAAAAGAAAATTTCTCTGGCTTTTTTCTGACCAACCATTTTTGCCAAATAAGCAGAACCATAACCGCCGTCAAAACTTGTAACGTCCGCATCGGTTTGTTTGAAAATAGCGTGTTCTTCACTTGCCAAAGTCAAATCGCAAACCACGTGAAGCGAATGCCCACCACCAACTGCCCAGCCATTTACCACTCCAATCACAGCTTTCGGCATAAAACGAATCAAACGTTGAACTTCCAAGATATTAAGACGATGTCTCCCGTCTTCGCCAACATAACCCTGATGGCCACGCGCTTTTTGGTCGCCACCGCTGCAGAATGCGTGTCCGCCGTCTTTTGGACTTGGCCCTTCGCCTGTCAATAAGACAACTCCGATTGATGAATCTTCGTAGGCGTCGTAAAATGCGTCGTAAAGTTCTGAGGTTGTTTTTGGTCGGAAAGCATTTCTGACTTCTGGTCTGTTGATGGCGATTCTTGCAACACCATTTGATTTTTTATAGGTAATATCTTCGTATTCTTTGACGATTTTCCAGTCTGCCATTTTTTGAAAATTTAGAGTGTAAATATAAGCAGAATTGATGGTGTTTCAAAGGAATTATGTTGCAGTTTGACAATTGGCAAAGCTTCCTCTTTGTGGGAATTTTATAACTATGACAAATCGTGAAACTTGCGCCATCGCGTAAGGGATAGTAGTGGTTATACTTTTTTTTTGGCTTGGGAAAAGCGTTGGCGAAAAAAGATAGTAGCGGATAGTCCGACCCTTTGTTTTGCTTTGCTGAAAACTTCCTTCGGTAAACTTAATGTAAAAGCAAAACATTGGGATACGCCCAAATAAAAAAGCCTCAGAAAAATCTGAAGCTTCTAAATGATATGTTGAAATAATTACTCTACAACTTTGATGGCGCTTGCCAAAAATCTGGTTTCGGTTTTTGGTTCTGTGATGGCATCGATTTCCGCCTGAGGTTTTTTAGCATCTTCTGCGTAATGTTGCAACTCTTTTACGGATGTGGTTTTGCTTTCTGCGCTGCCTTCCAGAACTACGGTTTTACCTTCCAAAGCAGTCGGAACGAAGAATGCGTAATCTTTCATCTTCACAAAGAATGTTTCGCCGGAATCTGTTGCCAAGCTCACCCAACATCCTTTTTTCGGACAAACGCCAGTCACTTTTCCTTTTACAGAAGTTTTAGCGATTTTTGGAGTTGTTTTTAATTCTTTATTAAGTTCATCCGTAGAAATAGCTTTTTTAACTGCTTTTGCAGAAACGTCCTGACCGTAAAACTCCCCTACTTTGGCATCGCCAGCTGGTAGACCAGATTGTGCAAATGCAGAAACAGACAAACCAATCAAAACGAATGCGAATAATATATTTTTCATATGAGGTTATTTATTAATTTTTTAATGTCATATGGAATCTAAACGATTTCATAATTTAATATTTATTTTTTATGATGTAAATTTAGAAAATTAAATTAATTGCAAAAAAAATAATTTTTTGATGTAACGAAACAAACTTTCCAATTGTCTTACCCATATATTAAAACAAGAAACTATAAAAAATTATTCTTATGAAAATAAAACTTTTATCCCTAGTTCTTTTGGCATCGGTTACCAATTTTTCTTGCATACAAACCAAAAACGGTTCAAATGATGTGATGTTTTCTCACCTATTATCAGATTCCGGAAAAGGCGAAGTGATTGAAAAATCTTATTCGGTTGACTTTGACGAATTACAAATTTCGACTTCTCTAAGTGCGGAAGTTTATAAATCCAGCGAAGAAAAAATTGTTGTTTACGCACCTTCTGACCTAATGCAATATGTAGTTGTAAAGCAGGAAGGAAGAAAAGTTCAGGTAAAAATCCAATCTGAAGGTAAATTGAACATATCGACTGACAGAATTAAAATTAAAGTTTATGCTAGAGACTTTGACAGATTAGCAGCAAATTCCAGCGCAAGTATTGTTTTGAAAGATGATTTCAAATTCTCTGACCTTGATGTGAAAGTTTCCAGCTCAGGAACTATCAAAGGGAATATCAATGGAGACAATGTGAATATCCAGGCTTCCAGCAGTGGGGACTTCAACGGAGATATCGTTGCAAAAAGCCTTAATATGCAATCTTCTTCATCTGGCGGAATCAACATCAAAGGAAAAGCAGACAATGTGAATGCGCAAGCTTCTTCTTCAGGAGACATCAAAGCTGAAGATCTGACTGCAGACAGTGCGGTTCTCACGACTTCTTCTTCGGCCGATATTACGATTGGTGTTCGTCAAAGCCTGACAGCTAGCGCATCTTCCAGCGGAGATATCAACGTCGTGAAAAGAGGCGACCTGAATAAAGTGACCAAAAACGAAAGCAGTTCCGGTTCTGTTAATATCCGGTAATTATATATTATTTTCTCAAACTGAAAAGAGACCTGAAATTCAGGTCTCTTTTGTATTTATTGAAATCAAATTCCGATTAGAACTTGATGATATCTTCCATTTTGGCATTTTCTTCATTTACCAACTCGTCATCTACCAAGATCTTTCCAGAGTGCTCATCGATAATGATTTTCTTTCTCTGAGCGATTTCCATTTGTTTCTGTGGCGGAATTGTGAAGAAAGAACCTTTTGGAGCTCCTCTTTCCAACCCTACAACCGCAAGGCCAGTGGATGAACCTTGACGGATTCTTTGATAAGAAGCTAACAATCTGTCATCGATTTTCTCAGCAAATTCTTTAGATTTTTCCAATAGGTAATCTTCTTCTTTTTGAGTTTCTGAAACCAAATTATCCAACTCATTCTTCTTGTGGGTCAAGTGATTTTTCAGTTCATCGATTTTAGCGTTCAAATCAGCCAAAGTTTCTTTCTTGTGATCGATTTTTCCACCGAATTCTCTGATTCTTTTTTCAGCCAACTGAATTTCCAATTCCTGATATTCTACCTCTTTTGACAAAGCTTCGAATTCTTTGTTATTTCTAACGTTATCTTGCTGCGTTTTATATTTATCAATAAGAGTTTGAGCTTGCTTCATCAAATCTTTTTTGCTGTTGATCTCAGCATTTTGCTCAGCAATTTCAGATTCGAATTTTTGGGCTCTTTTTTCAAGACCTTCAATTTCTATCTCAAGGTCTTCTACTTCAATCGGCAACTCGCCTCTTGTATTGCGGATCTCATCCAAACGGGAATCAATGATTTGCAAATCGTAAAGAGCTCTTAATTTTTCTTCAACAGAAATTTCGTTTACTTTAGCCATATCTATATAAAATAATTAACAGGATTTGTTTTTATTGTCGTTTTAGCGATTGCAAATGTAGTGAATTTTTCGGACAAAATTTCAAATAATTGTTGAGTTACAAATTGTTCTGACTCGAAATGTCCAATATCGCAAATCAGCATTTTATCTTCGCCTGAAAAGAAATCGTGATATTTCACATCGCCAGTCAAATAAGCATCACATTTAGCACATATTGCAGACTTGATCCCACTTGCTCCGCTTCCTCCCAAAACACCTACTTTTTTGATTTTTTTCTGAGTTAAAGAATTGTGCCTGATGACATTAAGATTGAATTTTTCTTTTACGAATTTCAGAAAATCAGCCACATCCATTTCTCTTTCCAAATCTCCGAATCTTCCCAAACCAGTATATTGATTTTCATTTTCGAGAGAAATCAATTGATAAGCGACTTCTTCGTAAGGATGATTTTGTTTCATCGCAAAGAGAATCTGATATTTTTTATAATCTTCAAATATCACAGAAAGCAAAACTTCATTAGCATTTTCTCTTTCATTATGACTTCCGGTTACAGGATTTGAGCCTTCCAAAGGTCTAAAAGTCCCGTTTCCATTAATCGAAAAACTGCATTCATCATAAAAACCGATATTTCCTGCTCCAGCTTCAAATAAAGCATTTTTCAATTTCTCAGCAGAATCAACAGGAACGTAAACTTCCAGCTTTTTCAATTGATTTTGTTTCGGCATTAGAATATTTTGATTCTTCAAACCAAGGGCTTCACAGATTTTATAATTAACACCAAAATAATCATTGTCAAACGCCGTATGAATTGCATAAATGGCGATTTTATTCTCCAAAGCCTTCAGAATTGCTCTCTCAACATAATTCTTTCCTGTAATCGATTTTAACCCGGAAAAAATGATTGGATGAAAACAAAGAATCACATTGAAATTCTTTTCAATTGCTTCATCAACAACAGATTCCAAAGCATCGTGAGCAATCAAAATACCGAAAATCTCCCTTTCTGGATTTCCACAAAGCAAACCAACATTATCAAAATCCTCCGCTTGTTTTATCGGAATTATTTGTTCAAAATCTTTTATAAACTCTTTGATTTTCATATTTGATACATTATTTGATGAACAATCGGTCATCAAAAGTAAATTTTTCTATTTTTTTAATTTTCACTTCTGGAAAATTAATATGCCTCGGATTAATAATATAATTAAATTCTCCTTGAACCGCAGCTGAAGGAACTTTCATTGCTAAGAATTTGTTTTCCCGTAAAAATTTATCTCCAATTTTCTGAGTACTATCTGGATGTGGAAAAGTATTCCAATCTTTCGGTAATCTTTTTGGTTCAAGAAAATCAATCTCTGGAATCTCTATATGAACCAAGCGGTAATCCTTGGGCAAAATGCCCAAAGGAATATGAACCGCAATCTCTGTAACACACAAAGCAATAGATTGACCTGTGTACAAAGCAGAATTACCTTTGCTATTCCATCTTCCGCCTGCTATTTCAGCGCCTTTTCCCGAAAGGTCACCAGCATAAATTTCCTTCGCCAATCTATAAACTATCATCCGATATTATGCTAAAACACCGTGTTCTATGCGAGTCAACTCATCCATAAGAAGAGAAACACCAAAATTACTACCCAATAAATCTTGTGGTTTTGTTTTACCCAAAGCAAGATTCTCAGACTGTAACCATATCAGAAAATTTTCTGAAGAACCAAAAACTTCTTTGCCTCTTGTGTAAAGCATTTCTATCTGAAGAATTTTCTCTGACTGTAAAGTGTCAAACGTTTTCTCTTCTTTCTGATATCTGGATAAAGTTTTCCCAGAAATATGAAGAAAACCGGCCCACTCTTGAAAACTAAAAGGAAATTTTTTCACTAGATTATCAAAAAAATTAAAAGAAATACCTCTCTTGGCAATATCTATAATCTTAAAAACACCAGCATCATCAAAATTCTGATATCCATAGAGTGCAGCAGATTCTTGAACAGTATCTATTTTTTCTGTGACTTTATATTTTTTCATCGTTCTTTATTTTTCTTTTACAAATATACGAACTTTGTCCAAATAAAAAAGACTTTTGTCTAATATTTTAAACAGAGTTTATTTTAACTACTTTTATAACTTTAATTTCACTTTTTGAGTTATGAGAATAAAACCAGAATTTGACCTTATTCCTGAGGAAGGTTGGCGTAAAAAAATCTACGAAACTGTTTATTTATCACACACAAAAGCCGGTAAAATATTCGACATCAGTTTATTGATTCTAATTCTCATTTCTACTGTTTTGCTGATGGTAGAAACCATTCCAATAATAAGACTACAGTATTATAAAGAATTTTATTACGCAGAATTTTTTATTACTATAATATTTACCATAGAATATATTCTAAGAATAATCTGTATAAAAGATCGTGAGGAATACATTTTTAGTCCTTTGGGAATTATTGATTTTCTTTCCATTATTCCATTTTACATTAGCTTGTTTTTCCCTATTTGGCATTTTGTAGCGGTTATTAGGATTCTTAGAATTCTAAGGATTTTCAGGATTTTCAACTTGGCTGATTATATGCACGACGGAAGGTTTATTGTTTCTGCTCTGAAACACAGTTCCAGAAAAATCTATATTTTCCTATTATTTATGATAATTTTTATTGTCATTATTGGATCGTTGATGTATGTTGTAGAAGGAGGAAAAAATGGATTTAGTAGTATTCCGCAGAGTGTGTATTGGGCGGTTGTAACCATTACTACAGTTGGCTATGGTGATATTTCCCCGGGAACGCCAGTTGGCAAAATCCTATCGATGATTGTAATGCTTTGTGGTTATAGTATCATTGCGGTTCCTACAGGAATTGTGACTTCAGAATTCAGGAAGCAAAAGAAAAATAATTTTCAGTGCGATAAATGTGGCAATCAGGATAATGATGAAAACGCTCGTTATTGCAAAATCTGCGGAGAAAAAATTATTTAAAAATAAATTCATATCCATTAACAAATAATAACATATAAATACTTAAATTTGATATACTTCAACATAAAGAAAATATAATTAATAATACTCTAACAATTAAATATAATCTCAATGAAAGCATTTAATTTCATAATCTGGATTATTATCATTAATTGTTTTGGCAGTTGTTCTTCCAAAAAAATAACTATCATTCAACCATCGCACGTTCTTTCTGTTAGAAATCATATTTACACGACGGTCAATTTTAAAACTTCTGATGGGCTTACAGTTTACGCAGATCATTATTCGAAGTATGGAAAACATAATCCTTTAATTATCTTTTACCATCAGGCAGGTTTTAGCAGAGGCGAGTTTAGAAATATAGCACCAAAATTACTGGAATTAGGTTTCAATGTTTTAGCTGTTGATCTAAGGTCTGGAGATATCGTCAACCAAGTTACAAATCTCACCAACAAAGAAGCCATTACCTTAGGAAAATCTACTGAATTCCTAGATGTTATTCCGGATTTGGAAGCATCTTATAATTACGCAAAGAATCACTTAAAAGCAAGAAAAATAATTTATTGGGGAAGCTCGTATTCAGCTTCATTAGGATTTTATATGGTTGCTAAAAATCCAAAAGACTACAAAGCTCTCATAGCTTATTCTCCCGGTGAATATTTTAAAATTGAAAATAAAAGCATCAACGAGTATGCAAAAGAAATTAAAATTCCGGTCTATATTTCATCTGCCAGAAATGAAGAGTTTTCTTGGAAATCAATTTATAAGTCTGTAAGTTCAAGGAAAAACTTTTATTTACCCTCAAAAACTAAAGGTCATCACGGAACAATTGCTTTATCTTCTTTTAACGATGATGCTGAAGAAAACTGGCAGGCTATTATTCCTTTTTTAGAAAGAATAAAGTAAAATCTTCTTCATTTTCGTTGAATGTACGTTTAGCCTCTTCATAACCAATATCGAATATTTCTTTTAACCGTTGCGGATTTCTTTCGAAAATCCCGTATTTGGATAATTTTTTTGAAGTAATGAACCAATCACAAAAAGCGAATTTATAAATCTCTGTTCTGTGTGATAATAATTCATATGCTCTTGTCGTAACAGAACGAATAGTTTTCAGATCACTAACTTTCACATCTTGTGGCGGTGTTACATAAACTCCAATCAATTTATCACATTCATTATGGATGACATCGGCTGGAAAATTATTTAGAACGCCACCATCACTGTACATTTCGTCATTAATAAAATAAGGCGTAGAAATCCCCGGAATACAAGACGAAGCAATAATAGCATCAACAATTTTATAATTCTTTTCGAAAACTTTTTGCTGACCGGTAATTAATTCTGTGGCTACAATTCTCACATCTTTCTCCAAATCTCCCAAAGTCATATCCTGAAAAATCGGATTGAGATAAGTCGTGAATATTGCTGATGAAACGAAACCAGGTTGATTAAACGTAAAATGTTTCCAATGAAAAAAATAAATAGATTGAAAAAAATCCAAAATTTCTTCAGGAGTTTTCCCAACAGCATACAACGAACCAACAATAGAGCCAGCACTACAACAGGAAAGAATATCAGGTTCTATATTTTTCTCCTTAAAAAACTTCAGTACACCCGCATGAGCCAATCCACGCGTTCCTCCACCTGATAAAACCAATCCTAATTTTGAATGTTCCATTAAGTAAAATTAAAAAAACCGTAGAAGAATCTACGGTTTTCATTTATTAATATTTTGTTAATCTATTAGATGTGAATCACTTCTCCATAAGCCGCAGCCGCTGCTTCCATAATGGATTCTGACAATGTTGGATGCGGATGAATAGATTTGATGATATCGTGACCTGTTGTTTCCAATCTTCTTGCTACAACTGCTTCAGCAATCATATCTGTAACGCCGTCGCCCACCATATGACAACCTAGCCACTCGCCGTATTTAGCATCAAAAATAACTTTGATGAAACCATCAACATCGCCATTTGCAGTTGCTTTTCCAGAAGCTGAGAAAGGGAATTTCCCAACTTTGATTTCGTAACCTTTTTCTTTTGCTTGTTTTTCAGTCAAACCAACAGAAGCAATTTCCGGATGACAATAAGTACAACCTGGGATATTTCCATAATCAATAGCTTCTACGTGCAATCCTTTAATTTTCTCCACACAAGTAATTCCTTCAGCAGAAGCTACGTGAGCCAAAGCCTGAGTTGGGATAATATCGCCAATTGCATAATAACCTGGCACAGAAGTTTGATACCATTCGTTAACCAAAACTTTTCCTTTTTCAGTTTTGATACCAACAGCCTCAAGACCGATTCCTTCTACGTTAGAAGCAATTCCAACAGCAGAAAGAAGAATATCCGCTTCCAAAGTGATTTCTCCGGTTGCAGTTTTCACTTTTGCTTTTACGCCATTTCCTGAAGTGTCAACAGATTCTACAGAAGAATTGGTCATTATCTCAATACCAGCTTTCTTCAAAGATTTCTCAACGTGTTTTGAAACTTCTTCATCCTCCAAAGGAACGATGTTAGGTAAAAATTCAACAACAGTTACTTTGGTTCCCATAGAATTATAGAAATCAGCAAACTCAATCCCGATAGCTCCAGAACCTACAACAATCATAGATTTTGGTTGCTCAGGAAGTGACAATGCCTGTCTGTATCCTATTACTTTTTTGCCATCCTGAGGAAGATTTGGTAATTCTCTGGAACGAGCTCCGGTTGCAATAATGATATTGGTTCCAGAATATTCAGTTGTTTTTCCTTCTGCATCTACTACAGAAACTTTTTTACCAGCTTTCACCGTTGCAGTTCCCATAATAACATCCACTTTATTCTTTCTCATTAAGAAAGCAATTCCGCTACTCATTTTAGAAGCTACACCTCTACTTCTCTGAATCACTTTTGTGAAATCGAAACCTGGATTTTCTACTTTATTAAGACCATAATCTTCAGCATGCTTCAAATAATTGAAAACGTGAGCCGATTTTAGAAGCGCTTTAGTCGGGATACAACCCCAGTTAAGACAAATACCTCCAAGATTTTCTTTTTCGATTATAGCGGTTTTGAAACCCAATTGAGCAGCTCTGATTGCAGTTACATATCCGCCAGGTCCACTTCCAATAACAATAATATCGTAGTTCATTGTGATTAAAAAATTTTAGCGAATTTACGGAAAATTATTGAAAGCATAATATGACAAAAAGCAACTTTATCAGTTGCTTTTGTATTAAATTTTGTTTAAAATCATAATCCTAATAAAACCTTATTTTTCAGTGAATTAACTTTAAATGAGAAATCTATTTTCTTTGTTTCATTAGCATTAAGAACAATATCCCAAGTCAAATCGCCTGTTTTCTCATCGTAAGTTGCGCCGCCTTTATTCACCATACTGATAATAATTTGTTTATCTGTAGATACAGGAACCTGGTCTTTTATTCTCAATTTGATTTTCTCATTCTTGTTGTTTCTGATGGTAAACTGATAAGAATATTGCTGTTCTTTGTTGGATGAAGAAATGCTTTTCTCCATCGTTTTGTCTTTTATCAAATCCCTTTTGATAGAAATCCTTCTGTCATCGCCCAAAGTCAACAAAAGTTTGTTATCTGTATTCTCTGTATTGAGAGACGTTTTGCCAACATTGGTATCCTGAAAAATGATATTAGCTTCTGCATTGATGAGATTATATTTGTCCAGATTATCCAATTCTGCAACCAGAAATACCGTTTTATCCATTTTCGGAATCGTGTAATAAGTGTAAGTTGCCGGAATCTCGTTGACATCCAAATTGATACTGTTATCCTGATTATTAGATAAAATCGTATATAAATCCTTCAAATCATAACCGACATTGAGCTGATTTTGAAATGCGCTGGCTCGAACTACAGTGACTTCTTCCATCATTCTCTGTGCTGAAACTACACTTGCTGAAGCTGTTACTGGAGCTGTCTTTTTAGCATCATAATAAACTTCATCTTTCATAATCGGAACTGGTTGCTGATAATACAAATTCCAATCATACAGATTCGGAATATTTTTATGAACATTTGGAAAACCGGAAATCAAATGCAGTTCTACATTTTTCCAATCCAATCCAGAATTTTGTCTGATTAATGCTTTATATAATAATTTTGTTTTCGAATTGATATCCAGAATCAAAACATCATAATAAGGTCGCCAAGAAGCATCTCGAACACTGTATTTGATGTCCAGATTTACCAATTCATCAACATTGCTGGAAACCTGAACCACCAATTTTCCTTTTGGATAGTTTTCCATTTCTTTGCTATTCAAATCAAATTTGGTCTGAAGTTTCCCTAATTTTACATTCAGTTTAGAAATGTCATTATCTACGTTATCCAATTGCAAATTAAGGTCAATTCTTTTCTTTTGGTAATATTCAATCAGTTTTTCCAGTTCTTTGGAATAGGACGTTGACCCAGAATTGATGGTTTGATTTTTATCCAAAATACTAATACTATTTGCCAAAGATGTTTTTTGAATCGTAAGATCTTTAATCTTTTTCTCCATCAATGAAATGCTGTCCAGAACAATTTTGTGCTCGGGATTTTTCTTATCCAGTTCTATTTTATAAAAATCTTCGTCATCCGTAAAACGATAGGTCAATACGGAGATTTTAGATTTTGAACCAATCTTTATTGAGGATTCATCTATGTTTTCTGCGATATTGGCGATGACTAATTCCGAACTCCCTTTTGGAATCCTCAAAGAAGTATTGCTGTATAATTCCGCAGACTGTTCATAAAGCATTACCGATTTTAGTTTTGCTTCTGAAAAGATTGGTTTTTGAGCTGCAACAATTATGATAATACTGCTAAAGCTAATTGTTAAAAAGTGTTTTAATTTCATAATATGTGTTTTTAGTTTAGTTCTTAATCAATTTGAATGTTTCTGATTCTGTTCCATATTTCAATCGTACAAGATAAACACTTTGAGGATACTCTGAAATGTCAAATGAATTAGAGCCTTTGCCAAAATTATTTTTCCTTAATAATATCTTGCCTGTATAATCATATAGAACAAATTCTTCGATATCTCGGTTTGCATCAATTTTGAAAACACCTTTTGTCGGATTCGGATAGATTTTGGTCGAAAAACCCTTCTTATCCAAACTTTCTACTTCCAGTTTTTTATTAATATACTCTTTCGTAACACCATTTTTACAATCAGGAACTGTTGAGCGTTGAAGAATTAACCTCAATAACAAATCATTCAATTTTTCAACTTCATATTCGCTTGCAGTTGGTTTGATGTGATTGTTGCCAATTCCGCTGTCATTAGTCAAAAAGGTATAAGTTCCGTTTGTCAACAATGCAAATGTCCGCATCAAATATTCCGTTTGTTTATCGGTGTCGCTTGCTGCAATTGGAATAATAGTAATTCCTTTTTTGGAAGCTAGTTTTATTTTTTGATGAAGTCTTTCAATATTTTCATCGGACAAATGTGGTGGCGCATCCAGAAGAAGAAACATTATTTTCGTGGAATTTTCATTACTCCAAGCTAATTCATCAATTGATGAATCTAAAGCTTCTACAACTGCTTCCGGTGTATCACCTCCACCTTTTGCATCTTGTTTTTTGATGAAATTTATAAGATTTTCTGAATTGTTAGAAAAATCAAATTTTCTAGTCACGTACTCATCACCATTATCTCTGTAAAAAACAGAACCATATCTTACATTAGTTTGAGTCAAATTGGATTCTACTTTTTTCAAGACATCCAATAATTCAGATTTCAGGTAATTGATTTCGTCGCCCATAGAACCCGTTGCATCGACCACAAAAACCAAATCCAAAGGTCTTTTTCCTATGCAACTTTCATTGATCTTGATCAAATTCTGCCCGGTTCGGAATTCTTTTGGATTATTTGACAAAATATTTCCGTCTTCATCAATAATAGAATATTGTTGCGAATTTAATTTTTGATCTATTAATGAAGAAATCCACAATTCTGCATTTCCACGATTATCTGTCACGCTTTCCCAAACCACTTCTTTTTTATCATCGATTAATTTTAATTTCTTTCCGATAATTGGATTGTTATCAAAATTAACTAATTGTACAGAAACTCTTTTGTCAGGAAAAAATTTCCAGGTATTTTTATATTGGTCAAGAATTGGGACTGCAATATCCTGCCAATAATTCCATTTGGAAAAATCGTTCACTTCGCCAGCTGTTAGTTTTCCAGCGTCTGGTAAATCAGTTTCGATTTCTGTAATTAGAGTTTCTTTTTGTGTTTTTGAAAATAATTTCTGCCAAAGTGTTCTTTTACGACCAACGACCACAACTTCTTCAATATTTTTGCTTTCATCATTATGTTTTAAAGAAGCTATTCCTCTTAAAGTAATTTTTGAAGAAGTTCCTGATGTTCCTAAGCTAGGGGAAACTTTAACACCAGATACTTTACCCATTAATG
This sequence comes from Epilithonimonas zeae, assembly GCF_900141765.1. Taxonomy (NCBI): domain Bacteria; kingdom Pseudomonadati; phylum Bacteroidota; class Flavobacteriia; order Flavobacteriales; family Weeksellaceae; genus Epilithonimonas; species Epilithonimonas zeae. The sequence goes on from NZ_FSRK01000001.1 coordinate 1,461,923, forward strand.
TTGAACTTATTGTGGATGTAGAATATGCTGCCTTCGCTGATTCTCTTTTGATTCCCATTGCAGTTACAACTACTGGTTCTATTTCCTTTGTTTTTTCAGTATATACATAATTAGATTGAGGCGAAGGATTTATTATAACTTCATCTTTCACTTCATTAACGTCGTAACGAACTGTAGGCGCAATTGCATCTGTAACTGGAGAAGTATATATCATTGGGGGAGAAACAACATCCATTGGAGCTTCATGAAAAGCAATAATATCTTTTGCTTCAGCTGGTTTTATTGGATTTTTAGCCAAATTCTCTTCAAAAATCTTATTGATTTCTTCTACTTTTTTAGGACTTTCTATCGGATTGGGATTGATTGGTGTTCCGTAATCGTTTGAAGCAATCTGAGGCTCAATCTTGACTTTATCATCTTTCATAAAATACAAAACGCCAAACGTCAAAGCCAATCCAGCAACCATTCCATATGGCAACCAAAGTGGAATGATTCTTTTCTTATTTTCTTTTTTATCTAATTTCTCTTCAACTTTTTCCCAAACTTTTTCAAAAGAAGGAAATGTTGGATTTTCTTCTGCAGATTTCCCAGCATCGTTGAACATTTTATCGATATCTTGATTTTCCATTTTTTTAAACTTTAAGAATTAATTGTTTGAAGTTTCACAAGCTCTTGCAATTTTTTGCGGGCAAAATTCACCTGAGATTTGGAAGTCCCTTCCGAGATGGAAAGCATCTGAGCAATTTCTTTGTGCGGATAACCTTCCATCGCAAACAGATTGAAAATCGTGCGACAGCCTTCTGGAAGGAAATTAAGAAGTGACAAAATTCCTTTTTCTTCCACAACATTTTCCGGCTCGGAATCTGGTAAATCCACAAAATTTTCTTCAATAGAAATCGAAAAGGGCTGTTTCTTGCGAAGCTTCTGAAGACACTGATTCACTACAATTTTCTTTGCCCAAGCATCGAAAACCTGAAAATCTTTGAGTTGTTCCAGTTTTGTGAAAATAATATAGAAAGAATCAGCCAAAACTTCTTCCGCATCTTCGTCGTTTTTCAGGTAACGTCTGCAGGTCGCAAAGAATCTGCCTGCATATTCTTCATAAAGTTTCCGCTGTGCGTTGCGGTCTTTATTTCTGCATCTTATGTAAATGTCGTGTTCCATACATTGGCTTTTATAAGGAAAGATGCAATAGTTTAAAAAAGGTTGGAATTATTTTGAAAATGTATGAAAAAACTTTGAAAGTTGGCTTTCAAAGTTTTGAAATTAATTTCATTCCCCTACTAAAAAGTCTTCGACTCCGCTCAGACTGACATTACGTTTAGTATTAGAATTGTCACACTGAGCGAAGTCGAAGTTTTTTTTTATTAAATCAAATTACAATTTTTCTAAGGCTTTTTCAAAAGTATCATATCGAAATTTGAAATCATTTTGCAATAAAATCTCAGGATAAACATTTCGACTTTTCAACATCAATTCTGTTTCTGTTCTGATGAAGATTGAAGCGATTTCCAATAACCAAACCGGACTTGAAATTCCGAAAGGAAACTTGAATTTATCCCTAAGTCGTTTCATCATTTCTTCATTGGTCAATGGTTTTGGAGCAGTAATATTGATTGCACCTTTAAGGTTTTCATTTTCAATGATGAAGTTTACGGCTTCACAAAAATCATCGATATGAATCCAGCTCATCAATTGGTTTCCTCTACCCTGTTTGCCACCTAAACCTAAATTTGTGATCTGTTTAAATTTCGGAAAAGCACCGCCATTTTTCCCAAGAACAATTGACGTTCTGAGCGCAACTTTTCTAATATTTGGGTTTTTTAGTTTGAAGAATTCTTTTTCCCAAGATTTACAGATATTCATTGAGAAATCATCGCCGATGATTCCATTGCTTTCTGTGTTAAGATGTATTTCTGAATGAACATAAATTGTCGCAGAACTGGCGTTCAGCCAGATTTTTGGTGGATTTTGACTTTCATCAATTGCTTTTTGCAGAACTCTTGTTGAGTTGATTCTAGAATCGTAGATTTCTTTTTTGTTCTTTTCGTTGTATCTGCAGTCAACGGATTTTCCTGTAAGATTGATAAGGACATCTGCGTATTCCAATTCGTTTTTCCACGTTCCGATTGTTTTAGCATCCCAGAAAATTTCATTTTTGCGTTTCGGATTTCTTGTCAATATTTTGACTTCGTAGTTTTTATTGAGGTAATATTTTTCGAGATTTCTTCCAAGGAAACCTGTTCCTGCTGCGATGATTATTTTCATTGTGATAAAATTTAAATTAGGAATTAGTTTAAAACAATATAGAGAAGAACAGCTCCGAAAGTGATTCTGAACAACATCCAGGAAACGGTTGGAATTATCCCGAATTTCAGAATTCTGCATCGTCTCAAATGTTCCAAAAACATTATGAACACTACAATCGCAAAGTAAATAAAATAGAATATTTGGTTAAAATCGAAGAACAAAGCAGGAATCAAAAGCAGTGTTCCAAGTAAGGAAACCGTCATCATATTTCCCAGATAATCCCAGATTCTGTGTTTGAGATAAATTCCCATAAATGTTCCTTGCCAAACGATTTGCATACAGCAAATAAAAAATTCTAACCCAAAATTATTTTTGAAATCCGGAAACAATCGTTGATTAAAAAATCCTAAAACATAGGCGGAAAACATTAAAACAAATCCAAGATAAAAAATTCTGTATTTCAAGTTGAAATCAGGAACGCAGTTGTCCTCAGTCAAATCTTTTACTGAAGAAATGATTTGTTTTCTGTTGTAAGAAACGAATTTGTAAAGTCTCTGGAAAAACCAATGAAAAGGTTTGATTCTCGCGATTTTTTCCAACGACGGAAAAGAATTACCAATGATTGTGAGCAGACTTTCTAATCCGTAAATTACTTTATTATTCTTCGTATCAATCAAAGCAATTTCGTTTTTTGAACGATGAAAATCAATCTTGTTTTTTGTTTCGGGAGAAATCTCTGAGAAGGCTTCCCTTCCGTTTTCATCAAGCATTCCGGCTTTGATAAAGCCTTTGGAATAGATGTTACACATTGGACAATCTTTGTCGTAGATGAGAATGTGGTTTTGTAAAGTTTTCATTGTGTTTGGTTTTTAAAGGTTAAGAAAATCGCCTTTTGTTCTTCGTTTTGTTCTGAAAAGAATCTTCATAAAGATTTTAAATAGCAGGTTTTTCATAGTTTTCTTTTTTATCCGAATAACTAATGACTAACGATTGAATGATGAGTATTGGAGACAAAATCAACCAAGAAATAGCCATTAATTCAAAAATATTTTTGAGTGATATGCTTCCTTTATTAATATCGAAAATTGAAGATAATGCCCAAATAATAAAGCCTATTACCACATAACTTGAAAGAAAAATATATACATATCGCGAATCTGTTCTGATGTAAATTTTAGAGAAAAATTTGATTAAGTTATTTGTGTATTGAACAATTGCAATCATGAAAAATTCGAAAATTATTAACTTCATAGCAAAATCACCATCAAGAAAATTTATCAGAATAAAAGAAATTAAAAATGAAGCGATTAGAATTCCTTGAAGTTCTGAATCATATTTTAAATAAGTTTTCATAGTATTGTAATTTTTATATTTTCAGTAATTTTTGAAAATTAAATCGAAATAAAAAAGGAAATTGATTTCCTTTCTATTTCAATAAGTTGGTAATCTTTCCAACAAGCCAATGGTCATCGCTTTTTATGGCTAAGTCCATTATATTGTTGATTTTGTTAGTTACATTCCCAAAATCTTCCATCAGTTTGATAAATTCTTTTGCTTCTTCGGAATCATCTTCTACATTTTTTAGTTCCTCAAGAAAAGCTACAACTGGCTCTATTTCTCTTTTTCTTCGCTCTTTTGTAATCTGTTTGAACAGAAACCAGACATCTTTTTCTGCAAAGAAATATTCCTTTCTATCTCCTTTTACCAATTCTTTTTTTACAATTCCCCAATCCATCAGATTCCTAAGATTCATATTGGCATTCCCCCGGGAAATTTCCAATTTTTCCATCACTTCATCTGTAGACAAAGGTTTTCCTTCTGCCAAAAGCAAAGCGTGAACCTGCGCCATTGTTCTGTTGATTCCCCAACTTGTGGCAAAAGTTCCCCAGGTTTGGATGTATTTTTCTTTGGCTTCGTCTAGTTTCATTTTAAATTGAAGATTAAATTCTTGTACAAATGTAATTAATATTTTTGAATTTTCAAAAATTATTGAAAATAAAATAATGTTTTATTTAATACCGTCAGATGTAGCATTCTTTAGTTATTCAATAATTAATAAAATTAATTTTAAATTAATAATAAAAATAAATCAGATTCATTACATTTGTTTAATAATTTTAACCTAATGAAGTACACTTTGTTAAAAAGAAATAAAAGTTTCAATGCTGATTCTCATTCACATTTTGTACGATGGATGAGGAAAATGGATCTTCAGCAATGGAATGACAACAAAGACTTTATGGAAGGTTATGCCTACAGAAAATCAACTTTTGAGAAGATCAATATTCGTCACAATAATGAAGATTGCTTTGTGGAAGATTTACAAAAAAATAACCTTCTGAAAATAGAATCTTCAAAAGGTTTATTTGGTTTATTTTAATTAGTAATTAGTAAATTCCTGGATACTTTGTAGGATTCAATTCATTGAATAATTGATACACTTTTTCTACAATATCATCTGCGGAAGGCTTACTGAAGTAATCTCCATCACTTGCATAAGCTGGTCGGTGATTCTCGGCCGAAATCGTCAACGGATCCGAATCCAAATATCTGAAAGCCTTTTGCTTCTCCAGAATTTGCTGAAGAATAAACGCCGAAGTTCCCCCTTCAACATCTTCATCAATCACAACTAACCGGTTTGTTTTCTTAACACTCTCAGCAATTTCTCGAGATAAATCAAATGGAATTAAAGACTGAATATCAATTACTTCTGCAGAAATTCCCAATTTTTCTAATTCATTTGCAGCCTCAGTCACAACTCTCCAAGTAGAACCATAAGTTACCAAAGTTACATCAGAACCTTCTTTCGTAACTTCAATTTTTCCAACTGGCACAGTAAATTCACCTAAGTTATCCGGCTGTTTTTCTTTCAATCTGTAACCGTTCAGACATTCTACAATCACAGCTGGCTCGTCACTTTGGAGCATTGTATTATAGAATCCAGCAGCCTTTGTTAAGCTTCTCGGAACTAGGATATTGATACCTTTAGAAAGATTCAGAATCCCTGCCATTGGTGAACCAGAATGCCAAACACCTTCCAGTCTGTGACCTCTCGTTCTAATAATAACCGGTGCTTTTTGACCTCCTTTCGTTCTATATTGAACTGTTGCCAAATCATCGCTCATTCCCTGTAGACAATACAAAATATAATCAAGATATTGGATTTCAGCAATTGGTCTTAAACCACGCATTGCCATCCCAATCCCCTGACCTAAGATTGTGGCTTCCCGGATTCCTGTATCAGCAATTCTTACATCGCCATATTTTTCCTGAAGTCCTTCCAAACCTTGGTTAACATCGCCAATATTTCCAGCATCTTCTCCAAAAACTAAGGATTGAGGATATTTTTCAAAGATTTTATCAAAGTTATTCCTTACAACTACTCTACCATCAACTTCTTCAGAAAAATCAGAAAATATTGGTTTAATTTCTTTTATATTAGTGGCTTTCCACTCAGATTCCGAATATAAATGAGAAGAATAATTATCTTTTTCGATTTTTAATAGCTCTTCATATTTGGATTTCAATGCATTTCTTTCAGATGAATTTTGACTCCTTGTCAACAATAAAGTCTTTCTAACCAATTGAAAAACATCTTTCTTACTTACAGAGATGATTTTATTGAAAGTCTCGATTAGATTTACAATTTCTGAGTTTTGATTTTTGATTGATTCTACAAGAGGTAAAACTTCGGATTTAAGATCGGAAATTGTTTTCTGATAAGATTCCCAAGCTTTTTTCTGTCCATCTTTAACCAATTTCTTAGCTTCAGAATCAATTGAATCTAATTCTTCAGTCGTAGCTAAAACTTCCTCATTTCCTTCAATTTCGATGCTGTAATCCAGAATCCATTCTCTGAATTTAATCAATCCATCAAATTCTGCTTCCCAGCTTAATCTGTCTTCAGATTTGTAACGTTCGTGTGAACCAGAAGTTGAATGCCCCTGTGGTTGAGTTACTTCCGTAACGTGGATTACAACAGGAACACTTTCATATCTTGCAAAATGTTCTGCTTTCGCATAAGCTTCCATCAATGCCGGATAATCCCAAGCTTTCACTTGGATAATTTCACAACCTTGATTTTCGCCTTCGTTTCTTTGGAAACCGGAAAGCATTTCAGAAATATCAGCTTTTGCTCTTTGATTCTGTGTCGGAACAGAAATGCCGTAACCATCATCCCAAATCGAAACAATCATTGGAACTTGCAAAGCACAAGCTGCATTTAGTGTTTCCCAGAAATGACCTTCAGCTGTAGAAGCATCTCCGATTGTTCCAAACGCCACTTCGTTTCCATCTTTTGAAAATTTCTCAGAACCATCAAATTTAACTGATTTATAAACTTTAGAAGCTTGTGCTAGACCTAATAATCTTGGCATTTGTCCGGCTGTTGGAGAAATATCAGACGAAATATTTTTCTGAGCCATTAAATTTTTCCAGCTTCCATCAGCATTCAAACTTCTTGTTGCATAATGGCCGTTCATTTGACGACCTGCTGAAGCAGGCTCTCTTTCTACGCTTGTATCAGCGTATAACTGCGCGAAGAAACTTTCAACAGAAACTGCATCAATTGCCAAGGCGAAAGTCTGATCTCTGTAATAACCAGAGCGGAAATCCCCGTTTCTGAAAACTTTTGCCATCGCCAACTGTGGCAATTCTTTACCATCTCCAAAAATCCCAAATTTTGCTTTCCCGGTAAGAACTTCTCGTCTTCCTAAATATGACATCTCGCGGGAAATTCTTCCAAGTCGATAATCATTCAGAATACTGCTTTTGAAGTCCTGAAAAGAGATTTGCTGAGTTTCTATATAAGTTGATTGCATATCAAAGAGTTTTGACAAATATAAAATTTTTTGGCTAATTTTTGTGAAAATCATATTTTTAGATTAAAGAAATTTTTAAGCTTCCATAAACTATTATAAATATGAAGAAGATTGCACAATATTTTAATAATTTTAAAACAAAATATATACGATGAAGAAAACCGCGCCTCATATTCTGAATGCTTCAACTAATCTGTTAGGATTTTGTCTAGTTATTATTACTTCTTTGAAAATCTCCAAATTTAACCACTATTCCTATCTGGACGAGTTTGCTGTTGTAGCTATTTTCTGTTTGGCTTTGAGTTGCGCTTTATCATTTCTCGCTATCAAATCTGAGAAAGAAAAAGTTTCTGTAAAATTGGAAAATTTTGCTGATGGACTTTTCTTTGTAGCATTGCTGTGTATAATTCTTGCAATTTGTATTGTAAGTATAGATGTTGTTTAAAAACAATATTCAGAATTAAAAATAAAGTCTGAAAATTATTAATAATTCAAATAAAAGAAATTATTATCAATTATCTTATTATCAAATTGAGCTATCCAATCTTAATTGTTTCCAAAGCTTTTGGTAAAAAAGAGTTTGGAAAGATTTGTCTGGCTTCATCTGTCATTACACTTAAGTCGCTGTAACGGTTGGAAAAGTGACCTAAAATCAATTTTCCTACTTGCGCTTTTTTGGCGATAGTTGCTGCTTCCAAAGCGGTGGAATGACCAGTATAATCTGCCATTTCTTTCAAGACGTGGAGAAAAGTAGATTCGTGGTAGAGAACATCTACATTTTCTATGATTGGGATAATGTCTTCTTTGTATTTGGTATCACTACAGAAAGCATAAGAAACCGATGGTTTCGGGTCAGTCGTCAATAAATCATTTTTGATAACTTCTCCGTCTTCTGAAACAAAATCTTTTCCTAGACGTAAATTCTGAAAATCACAGATTTCGATTTCCTTGTGTTTGGAAATCTCTTTCATATTGAGATGACGCTCTTTTGGTTTTTCTTTGAAAAGATAGCCATTGCAATAGATTCTGTGATTCAGTGGAATGGTGTAAACTTCTACCCTTTTGTCTTCATAGATTTTGACGGATTCTTTACCTTCCAGCTCGTGATAAATGACTTCAAAACCTTTGTAAGTTTCTGTAATTTCAAAAATCGTATCCATCATTTTCTTAATGCCTTTTGGACCGTAGATATTCAGTGGAGTTTTTCTTCCTAAAAGTCGAAAAGATGCTACCAATCCAGGCAAACCAAAACAATGGTCGCCGTGAAGATGGGAAATGAAAATATGGTTAATTTTCGAAAAACGAACTTTTGCCTTACGCATCTGCACCTGGGTTCCTTCGCCACAATCGATTAAGAAATGACGTTCCTCCATTTCCAAAAACTGAGAAGTCGGTGAAGAATTGATAGTTGGAATTGCTGAATTGAATCCTAAAATGGTAAGATATGTGCTCAATTTTCTGAAGGGTATTGAAAATAACTGGGTAAATATACAAAAACATCACAAAAACTACAAAACACCCCCTCTGGAATTGAGAAAATCTAGAAATAATTTCAAAGCTTCACTTCTGTGGCTGATTTTGTTTTTTTCTTCAGGTAACATTTCGGCAAACGTCATATTGTAATCGTCCGGAACGAAGATTGGATCATAGCCAAACCCTTCTGCTCCGAAAACTTCTTTGGTCAAATTACCATAAACTCGACCTTCGAAATAATGTTCGCCATCCTGATCTTTGAAACACAACATTGTGATGAAATACGCTCTTCTATTTGGTTCGTCTTTCATCTCTTCCAGAACTTTTTCGATATTTTTTTTGAAATTGTGATTACCTGCATAACGTGCTGAGAAAATCCCCGGCCTTCCATCAAGAGCTTCTACAACTAATCCGCTGTCATCGCCAACACTTGGTTTTCCGGTTTGTTCAAAGCAATATTTGGCTTTGATTAATGCATTTTCAGCAAACGTATTTCCGTCTTCTATGATTTCTTCATTCAAATCGTAGTCTGACAAACTTGTCACGACATAATCTGTTCCCAAAATCTGCTGTATCTCTTCTTTTTTATGCAAATTATGTGTTGCTACTAAAATCTCCATTTATATATAATTGATGGTTGATAAATGATAATTAACTTCTAAATTAAAACGTGAATCTTGTGCAGCCCGGCTTGAGCGGAAATCCTTTTTACGCAACGAAGTGGAGTAAAAAGATTGGGAGCGGAAGACGGATTAAGCTGCCATAAATTTAATCTTTATAAATAATATTCTTGTGGATTGCGAAAAAATAAAATGGTATTATAAAAATCACTAATCCTGCTGCTAATAATACTTCGGGTTTAATTTTAAACAAATCAGAAAAAGTTTCTGAATCTGAGTATAACATCATCATCGCCGACACCAAATTGTTGAATGCGTGAAGCAAAATTGGCATCAGCAGTGACTTGGTTTTGTAGTACACCAAACCTAATACCAAACCGAGCAACATTGCGCCCGCAAACTGCCATGGATTGAAATGGACGACGCCGAAAATGAACGCCGAAACGATAATTGCCGTGACTGGTTTGACTTTGTTGTTCAGCATTCCTTTCATAATGATGCCTCGGAAAAGGATTTCTTCCAGAATTGGTGCAAGGATGACGGTCATTATAAGTAACGAAACTGGTTCTCTAGTGAGTTTTGCAAATTGTTCTGAATACATTTTGTAAATCTCGCCGAGCAAATCGCCTGTTGTGGGAATCAATTGCGTGGTGTAGTCTGCAACTAGCATCATCCCGAACATCATTGGAAATATCAATAGATAAACACGAAATGGTTTGGTGGAGAAATCGAAATTGAGTTTGCTACCATCTTTTCTTACGATAAAAAAATCGAAAAAGAGAATAGGAACTATCATTGTTGCTGTATACATCAAAATATTGAAAATCCCAGTATCACTAATGTCCTGATCAAATAACGCAGACAATCCTAATCCTATTGCGTACATCAACGACTGACCGATAAACAGCCCTACAACCAATAAAATCCCTACAAAAAAATCGACTTTGTAATTCTGTTCTTTCATTATTTGAGCTCTTTCATATAAACTAAAGGTTCTGCTTTGAAAGTTACATCTTCCGGATGAAATATCTTGAAATAATCTCTCAAAACCAAATCGCATCTTACCACTCCACTTTCGAAATAATCATTCGAACCATCTTTTTCTCTGTTGTTTATCATATATAATTTACCAGAATTGAAGACTTTCATTTTGCTGTAATTTGGATTCAGAGTCAATAATTCTTTTTTGTTCTGATGCGGACTGATGTTAATCCAGTAATTAACATTCTCTGATTTAACGAAAACTTCTTCAAAGCTTAACGGAACGGAAGAAGATTCTTTGTTGTTTTTCAGAATATAATTTCCGCCAGCATCATTGATTAATCTTGCAACAAAAGAATTTCCGCCAGGCAAAAACCACTGGCTTCCATACATCTCGTTGCAAAGAATATTTGGTTTGTTTGAGGTTTTAGAAGCTAAGTCCTGAATTTTTTTGTAATTGTTTTCTATATTCTTGAATACTTTTTCAGCCTGTTCTTCTGCTCCAAATAGTCTTCCAAATAATAAAAGATATTTTGATTTTTCTAAAGGTTTTTGTTCTAAGAATTCATCTAAGAAGATCAATTCGATTCCGTTTTTCTTTAAAATGTCATAAGTATTGGCAAAATTGGGAACGTAATTGGTAAAAATAACGTCCGGTTTATTGGAAAGGATTTTCTCTATATCGTACTTCTGCTCATTTCCGATGTTGAGAATTTGATTCTGATTAATTAACTGATGAATTTTTTCTGAGAAAATATACTCCGGACTGGAAACTCCTGTGATTTTATTTTCCAAATTGAGTTCAGAAAAGTAACCAATCAAGCTTGAATTGAGTAACATTGCTTTCTGAAACGGTAATTTTTCTTTTGAAATGACATTTTTAAATTTGCCTGAATTAATAATCAATTTTTTTGAATCATCCGAATAATTAACTCTTTCCGAGATAGTTATATTTTCAGAATCTAATTTTGGAATTTCTTTTTTACAGGAAACTGTAAGAATAAAGAAAATTAAAAGTAAAAAAATGCGTTTCATCTTCCAAAGAAAGCAAAAAAGTACTATATTTGCAAACCTTTAAACAAGGCCTCGTGGCGCAACTGAATAGCGCATCTGATTACGGCTCAGAAGGTTACAGGTTTGAATCCTGTCGAGGTCACAAGACCGACATTTGTAGATTTTTTTCTCTTATGTCGGTTTTTTTTATTTCCTAATTTGTTGTTATACTGATAGATACATTGAGCCACAATATTCATTTTAGGTGTTTGAAAACTTTTTCCGTCAAATTCGACTTTTTGAGGAAATATCAAACACCCTATCGTTCTTTTTGTCTGCAAATCGCCCTGCTGATAAAGGTTTGCGAGGTTTTCCATTGAGTCGAGAGCATTTTCTATTTTTGTTTTTATATCAAGTTCTTTGCTTTCTGAAACAATATGTTGAATCTCTTGTTCCAAATGTTCAATCTGTTCTTTTGTTATTTTTTTCACCTCTTTGTAATCTTCTTCATCTAATTTATCTGCAAGATATTTATCTCTTGCATTAGCAACTTTCTCATTAAGCTCATTGATCTCTTTTGATATAGACTTCCTTTTTGCATCTATATCAAAGGTGAACTGTTTGTAGTTATCTAAAAGGATTTCTTTCATCAAATCTTTGATGATAGGATTGTATTCTAATTTCGAAATTTCCAATTCAAATAGCTTGTTCAATCGATCTGAATCAAAACGAAATCCGCATTTATAATGGCAATGATAATAGTAATAAGTTTTAGACTTTCCTTTAGCCCCACTTGCCGTAAGATTTTTACCACATCTTGGACAACGTAAAAGTCCACGTAATGGAAAACGTTCGTTCCCTAATACTCTTCCGCCTGGCCCTTCTATCTTCCTTTTTTTGTCCATAATCTGCTGCACCTGATTAAACAGTCTTTCGCTAATTAGTGGCTCATGTTTTCCATCACTGTAATATGCCTCCTCCTGTTTATAATCCTCAATATATATTTTACCACAATAAACCGGATTTCTCATAGCTTTTGCAAACGCACTTCTTGACATTGAAGCACCCTCCCTTTTATTCATCTGCAATCTGACATGATCAGCCGGAATATGTCCTTTTGCAACCTCGTTAAATGCCCAAGCTATATTAGATCCTTCCGGCTCTTTGATGGCAATATACTTTTTACCATCTTCATGGCTTCTGTTGATATATCCATAGGGAGCAATTCCCATTAGCCTGCCTTCTTTTTTTGCTCTCCGCATACCGTGAAAAGTGTTGAGTGCCCTTCTGTCATTTTCTACCTCCGGAGTGGAGAGATAAATCGCAAGCATAAGTTTGTTTTCAGGGACAGACATATCCAATGGCTGTTCAATAGATTGAGGGATAATGTGATTTTTATGCAGTAAACTTATCATTTGATAAGCATCTGCCGTATTACGACTGAATCTGTCCCACTTGGTAAATAGGACTAAGTTACTTTTATGGCTTTTCTTTCTTATTTCAAGAAGATATTTTTTCCACTCAGGGCGATTAAAACTTTTTGCTGAATGATCTTCAAAAATCACTCTGTTGATAGCTATATTGTTATTAGCACAATATTTTCTTAATCTTTCATCCTGATCTCTTTGTGAATAACCTTTTTCAGCCTGTTCATCGGTAGATACTCTTATATACAGATCTGCAATAACCATAGTTGTAGTATTTCGTTAAAATTTAGTTTTAGATTCGCATCAAAGAAACTGATGCAGTAGAAATTCATCTTTCAGATATACTGCTAAGGTACAAATTATCAATCAGATGTAAAAAATTCTTTTAAAGTAAGTTTTACTATTGTGTATAGAAATTCCATAATCTCTTCTGACTGTTCTTCATTTACATCATGACCTGCTTTCCTTAATATCTGTAGCGCCTTTTCAGAAGGAATTTTTTTTAAAGGTATTGAAGGAATATATTTATCTTCAGGTTGCTGGGATTCATTTTTTGATTTAGCTTTCTTCATAACAATGTGATTGAAGATTGTTCTCAAACATTGTAATTTAAATGGGTAGCATATTATCGATCAAGCTATTGTCGTAAAAGTCCTTTTTTGGCTGTTGATTACAACTCTATTTTAAATTAAAAAATTTCTTACCTTTTCTTTATAAATATAACTAATGACCAAAGCGGCGGATATCGGCATAATACCTACGAATATTCACCTACAAAAAGCAATTGCGGGTTTATCAGTATTCGAGGTAATAATTTCCTGCAAATTAAAATAATATGTACTATGAGCCTAATCCGGTAACTGAACGCCACCATTGGCTGTAAGGCTCATATGGCCTCTGCTGACATCTATAATGTTTTCTAAATTCTTCCAGCCTCTTGTTCTGATAGCACAGAAAATTTTAAACTCTTTATCCGGATAAATCTTCTGAAGCTCAAGAGCAACAGCCATAGATGTGCGACCTAATGTCAGAATATCATCAACCAGGATAATCGTTGGTTCGGTGATAATTACAGGTTTTATGATTAAGCTATCTTGATGAGTTTGAACTGTATTTCTTGTATCGGCATGAAACTGCCCGCTTGATTTAGGAATGGCATATGCACGATCAACACAAACACTAACACTTTCACCTAATCCATTTTTGACAAGTGTTTCACAAATTACTTTTGCCGGAAAAACAGCTCCCTCTACTAGAGGGGTACTTCTTGGAACAGGGATTAAGGATGAGTTCGCAAAATATTCTGATAAATCTGCTTCTTCTATTCTTTGACTTAATCTTGTACTGAAGCTGACATCTCCATTTTTACAAGAACCGGCAACCGTCCTTGAATTAATTTCAATCTCAGACTTACCCCTTGGAGAATAGGCCAGAAAGGTAAGAAACTCAAAAGACATACTCCTTTTTTGTGGTTAAAAAGGGAATGCTTTCAATTAGAAATTCAAAGTTGTCGTTGGTCAAAACCTGTGCACCATAACTTAGCATTTCTTCTGCCCATGAAACTTTTTGATTGAGAACATTTTCCATAATAAGAAGCTGCCTTCCCAATCTTAGAGCTTCCCATCCCTGATGTTTTGTACCGCTTTTTTCACTGGCCTCAACAATGATTGTTGCATCACTTATCAATGCCATAGTTCTATTTCTGATCGGAAAGCTTTTCGGAGTTACTGGATAATTTTCAGGAAACTGAGAAATCAGCAAATGATTTTCAGCAATAAAATCCTGTAATTGCTTGTTCTCAGCCGGAAAATATTTATCAATAGGTGTTCCTATAACACCAATAGTTTGTCCTTGGGCTTCAATTGCCGTTTTATGCGCTATAGTATCAATACCTTCAGCTAAACCGCTTACTACAGTTATATCATTTTGCACTAATAATTTAGCAATCTTTCTAGCTCTTCTTACGCCAAGATCTGAAACCTTACGAGAACCAACAACTGCTACTCTCCTACCATTTTCCAACAAAGAAAAGTCCCCCTTATAAAATATTTCTTTGGGACTGTTTTTTTTCTCAATAGTAGTCAGCTTATCATAGTAATCGTTAAAAGAACCGATCTGCATAAGTATTAAGGTTTGAATGAACATTGTAAATATAGTGCATTTACAGTGTATTTTCAAAGTAATAGTAGTAAATAATATAGATTAATTAACGGTTGTTTTATTAAACATTTTCCATAATAAACCGGTAAAAAGGCAGCTAAGGTACTGTTGCCAGCCGTCAACTTTTCCCACCAAAAGACTACGGCATAAACGGTTTCCTCCCTTAAGGTACCCTCCAATTATTCCGTTTCCTTTTGGCTTTTTTTCTTTGTCAACACTTCATATCTGCTTTCTTTTTTCCGGTTTTTCTTTTGAAAAATATTCAGCGAAGCCGACAGGGCTTTGTAAGAAAGGTCGGAGACGAGATTTAAAACAAATCAAAATGTACAATCTTAAACAAACAGTTATGAACATTATCGGAAGACTGACAAGAGATGCGGAAGTTCGCACCCTGTCCAATGAAAAACAAGTAGTCAATTTCTCAATTGCTACCAATGACAATTATCGCAACAAACAAGGTGTAAAAATCGAACAAACGACCTATTTCGACTGCTCTTATTGGATTTCTCCGAAAGTGGCTGAAATTCTTACCAAAGGAGCTTTAGTTGAATTAAACGGTAGAGCGTACAATTCTGCATGGATAGGCAAAGATGGAGAAGCACACGCAAGGCTGAATTTCCTTACATCAAAGATTAAACTGCACAGCAGTAGTAAAAAGGATAGTAATAGTATAACACCCAAAAACAAAGAAGAAAATGAAAAATCAAAATCGGCAGAAAACGACAAAGACGATGATTTACCATTCTAAAATCAATCACAATTATTAACAGTTAAAATTTATTATCATGGCACATCAATTAAATTTCAACAACAGAACAGGGAAATACTCATTTTTTACTGTTAAAGAAAAAGCATGGCACAACTTAGGACAGCTTGTGCATGAATACCCCACAAGTGAGGAAGCAATTAAGTTTGCAGGACTTGACTATGATGTGGAGAAATCGCCCCTATTTACCAAAGGTTCAGGAATTTTAGAAAATGACAACGGAATTGAAATAATTGATTCTGAATTGGAAGTTCCAAATTACTTTGCCAATATCCGTACTGATAATAACACCGTGTTAGGTGTAGTAGGAAAAGATTATCATATTGTACAAAACCGTGAAGCCTTTTCTTTTTTTGACTCTATTGTAGGCGGCGGAAACGGTATTTTATACGAGACCGCAGGAGCTTTAGGAAATGGCGAAAGAATTTTTATTACGGCTAAACTTCCCGATTATATACGTGTCGGCAACGGTGATGATATTACAGAAAAATATATTTTCTTAACAACCTCGCACGACGGAAGCGGAAGTATTACCGCCGCATTTACCCCAATCCGTATTGTCTGCCAAAACACTTTAAACGCCTCTCTAAAAAACATGAGCAATGTTGTACGAATCAGACATACCGCAGGAGCAAAACAACGGTTGGAAGATGCTCATAAGGTAATGGGATTAGCGAACAAATTGAGCAATGAATTGGAAAACACTTTTAATTATTGGTCAAAAATAACCATCGGAGACGCTGAAATGAAAAAGTTAATTCAATTTGCGCTCTGCCCAAACAAAGAAACTTTAAATCATCTTCAAAAGGGAAACTTTGACGAACTGTCAACTGTCTTTAAAAATACCGTTGATGATGCTTTTGCCTATGCTATGATGAGCGATACACAACAGATGGAAACGACCAAAGGGACTTTGTTCGGTGCTTATAACGCTGTTACTGGTTTTTACCAAAATGTAAAGACCTACAAAGATGATGAAGCCAAACTACAATCTATTGTTATGGGTGGAACTGCACAAATCAAATCGCAAAAAGCATTTGAATTATGTACAGGATTCGCAAAAGAGGGCAAAGACGTTTTTAATCTTAATTAATCTCAGAGGTAACCGCCTGTGTGGCGGTTGCTTCTTAAAATCACTATCATGAAAATTAAGGATTTACACGGAAAAGGTCTTGAAATAACCTATTTAGAAAAAGCGATTAAACAAGCGGAAACTTTCAAAGGCTACTCTCATCAAGATAAAAGCTTTGCAGAATTTGATAAAAGACAGAAAGCTTACTGGGCTGACATCTATGAAAAATTATTCATCTTAAAAAAGAAACAAAATGAGCATTCTATCTCAAAAGACTGAATACAAAGCATTAGCTATCATCGGTCGTATTATCAAAGAATTCGAAAATCTTCATCTTTTAAATATGACAAAAATAGATGATGAAGATTTAACGAAAGCAAGAAATTTACTTGAGACCATTATTCAATCCAATGGCTACAAGGTTAATTATAACGGTAATTCTAAAAAATCAATCTTAAAAAACAATTACAATAAACATTAATTTTCTAAGCCTTATAAATCAAATAGTGCTTAAAAGCAATTTGAAAATGTACTCGCTAAAAGTTGACTGAAAAAATTTGGCAAAAAGACAATTCCGACTTAAGTCGGAAAAGTCTTTTTGCATAATATAATGTCACAACCTATTTGAATTGCCATCACTTCAGCGACGATTTCAAAAAAGTTGTGGAGAAGTTGATATGTCATTTTAAAAATGACGAAAAAAAGATCATTTCGCTCTATGGTTGAAAATATCTTTTTTTATTTTTTTGGAGCAACACTTTCGAGTTCCATCGCACGATCTATTCATTTCGAAAAAGTTGCGGTCTAATAGGTTTTAGTCTTTAATTAAACAATGTAAATACTCTTCTGTGTATTGCTTTGAATTCGTTTTGCAACTTTTGAACTTAGGATATTTTACAGACGAACAGGCATGTTCCCCTAAACTTGACATCATCTCTGCAATCCTTGAAGGCTTAATAAAGCCTTCATTGTTGTAGCTTAGAAATATATATTTAAATTGTGCATTTCTAAGGAGTTCAAACAGGCTGTCTTCAGCACTTCGTTTTAGGCAGAAACTAGATGTATTATATGGTCTTAATCCTGTTTTTCCCTGCGGCTTTAATTCTGTGTCGTAAATAGCAATCGTATTTAATAAATGATAATATGAACTATATTCTCTGCCAATGTAAGGAGGATCTAAATACAGAATATCTCCATCTATTCTCTTTATTAAATCATTACTTTCCGCTTTGTAAACTTTGTGATTGAAAGGCTCTATTGCTCTTAGTATAGGTAACATTTTAAGGTCATTCAAAGCTGTTTTCTTCAACTTCTTTAAATAAGCACAATACACCGATGCCGTATTGGCGACTTTATCTGCAGCAACCAATAATGTCGCTAAAAGCAAAAAGTAGAATTCCTTATCAATCTTAGAACTTAAAAATAATTGCTCGATATAAATTCTGATTGCATCAATTTTCTTTCCGTTTACCGCATTGAAATATAATCTACCAGATGATCCCGATTGTGAATATTCTTCGAAGATAAAACCTTCAACTTCCTCCAGTTCATTGAGATTGTGCAACATAGAGATATAGGCGTGTTCGCTGATGCTACTGTGAAATGCCTTATTAATTATATAACTGTAATATTCCCTGTCATTGTATAAAACACTTTTTACTTTTGTATGGAATAAATTCCCAACAGTGCCAGTTCCCGAAAACAAATCGCAAAAGCTCAAATTTGTAAGTTGCTCCTTGACTGATTTTTTTATTTCCTGATAAATAAAGCCTGATAATCTTACTTTAGATCCCAAATAATTCATTTTTTATTTGCAATCTCTTTTAAATAAAGTCTGAGAACTATAATAGAGTATTGGCTGTCGGTTTTTTGCTGGTAATGGCGTCCAAAACAAAAGCGGCTTGGTTTTAAACCAAGCCGTCAACATCACATCAATTTTTATTATGAAGCATTATCAAACTCAAAATCTACCTTCTTTTCATTATCAAAGCTATCCGTAATCCAAATACTAAATACATGAGAATCTTGTGATTCAGAGGTGTAGTACAGCCTGAACTGTTTCTGGGGCAATGTATATTCATCATTTGGAAGATACGGGGCATCACTGTAATGTTGAAGTTTGCCGGTTCCTTCGTATTGAAAATATCGGATAGTGTATTTTGTCTCGCTAAAGTTAGAAGCTGTTTCCAAAGACATTCTTATTTCTACAGTCTCATTTTCTTTTATCTTGCTTGGAACCGGCATCACCTTGACCTCGAACGGAAAGTTTTGCTTTATCTCCAAATCATTATCCTGACAGGAATTAAAAAATATACTGACTACAACCAGAATAAATGAAAACTTTACAAGATTTAGTAAGTTATAATTAGGTGCATTTTTCATATTAGATATTTTAAAAATTATACCGTAGCCCTAATCCAAACAATGAGTGTAGAGTTCCAAGCTGGCTGTTCTGCAAAAACCGCAGCTGACCATCTACAATAAAGGCAATGTGTTCAGTCAGATAACTTTCTAAAGAAAACTTACCGGAAGCTCCGTATATAAAGCTTTCTGTACTATCCAGTAATGATCCGTCGTAAAGTATTGGCTTATTTCTGTTAACCAGCTCATAGCCGCCAAGAGCCCCTACTCCGAAATTCAAATTCACATTTCGCATTGAATCACCTATAACGTAGAAACTGTAACCAGCATTCAATAGATAGGTATCAATCGGAATGTTATAATTTCTATACTCATAATATTTACTGCTGTACTCTGCCCTCCCAAACACATATTTACCATTTTTGCTGTAAGAAATCATACCGACTGCCAAAACATAATTCTGCTTGTCAGGAGAATTGGGATATACTGAATAGGATATTTCAAATCCCTTTTGCTTTGGAATCATCTGCTGTGCAAATGATTGTACATTCATTGTTACAATGAAAAGCATTGTTATTAATAATCTGCTCATCTTAGTTGGTTTTGAAATTTAAACTATTAATCAGCTTCGCATTAATCAGCTCGGAATTTTCAAGCTCAACTTTCTGATGTCGTCCACCATTTCTTTCCAAAATCTCGATTTCTAAAACCTGATCTTTTAACAAGGTAAATTGCTCCAATAAGTAAATACCCTTTATATGAGAATGATGCATTGCGGTCATCACCGGAAAATAAACTCTAATCGGCTCTAACAGCTTATCCTGAACCACTGTTCTTTTTAAGTTCTTCTTATCTACAATTTTAAAGCTGATCAGTTCAATGTCATAAGCTACATTGCTGCTGTTATCAACTTCGATGGTAAAATAGAATTTACTGTCATTGACGTGTAATGCTCTAACTGAAAACTGAATACCAAAGCTTTTCGAGGCTACATGCTTTACGGTTTTGCGACTTTTTCTGTATAGATTTTCCATAATCAGCTCTGTCAGAGATGAAGAACTTCCTTTTAGATCTTCAAAAAGAACATCGGTTGAGTATTGCCGTTCATGGCTTCTCTGCATCTTTAACAGGTCATAGTTGAGAACTTCAGGATAAGAGCTGTAAAAAACATCAAAACTGTAAAACTTACCATCTTCCGTAATCACCGAAAAATTGGTTTCTTCCTCGAAATCTCTGACTGCAGATTTTATCCTCAGAACATTTCCGATCGGCTCTGCTTTGTTTGCGACCAAAAATTCACTTCCCAGATCGACATAACGTATTGGTGAAGGAAATATCAAATGGCTGGTTTTGCTGTAAGTAACCTGCATCCTAAAAGGATTCAGCTTAGCTTCTTCCAAGGAAACATAGGTTTTAATGGAATCATAATCCTGAGCAAAAACCCGTCCTGCAAATAGCAGGAATAGGATTATTATATTGCTGTAAATCTTATATACATTCATTTTTTTAATTTTAGTTAATTATTTTTAGGGACCAGTAAGACCTGCTGCCCCGCCTTTACTGTGACTTTTAATTGTCTTATCCTCTTTTGAAAATAACCTGATAATCCCTGCACTACCCCTCGGCTTAAATCAGCAGCAACCTGTTGTCCGGCTGATTGGGTCATCATAATATTGGTTCCCGAAGTCTGACTCATATTAGCAACGATATCACTTACGGCAGTTTGTTCTGGTGAATAGGGAAAATATAAACCTGGCTGTCCGTCATTGTCGTGAACATTGATTTCTACAGGATATACATTCCCTTGGTATTGAATGGAAGAAATCTTTAACTGAAGCCTTCCACCTTGAAATTTACAGCCGGCAATTAGTAAACTTCCTGCAGGAATTTCTGTACGTCCCAACTGCATACCTTCAGAAAGTCTTATAGATAATGTGCTTTCATTAATTACGGTTTTGGTCTCATAAACCACACCCTTTATTGCATTTTTATCTTGAATTGAATGATTTGAATCATTTTGTGTCTCATAAAATCTGTTCTGATTCAAACCTGCAATAAAAGCAATGTCAGAGGACTCTCTGTATAATGTCGTAACAATTCTGTTAAATGCTGGTTTTGCGGGTGTCAGCTTCACTTTCTTTTCGGTAGGTTTTTCTGATTCTTCTTTTCTTAGTGGTTCTTCCTGCTTTGCATTCTTTGGAAGGTACTTGGCTGCCATCTGATATGATTTTTCCATCAGCTCTAACTGGTCGTTCATTCCAAGACCTGCCGGAGCAGCATTATTCTGCATCGCTTCATTCTTTAATCTTGAAATTTCTTTCCTAAGATTATTGACTTCCTGATCATCCCGACTATAAAATGAACTCAAGGTCTGCTGTGCATTACGATAACTGTTGACAGCATTCTGATCTGATTGTTGAAGAGCATTTTTACTATGGGTAGAAAGTGATTGACTATTTTCATTATTTAATCCGTTTTGGTCATTCCAATAGTCGGACAAAGTGGTCATTGCATTCCTTTTCTCTTCGTTCTTTTGCTCCAACAGCTGCTGCTCATAAGCCTTTTGTTTATCTGATTGCAGCTGACCGTCCTTTGCCTGTGGAATAGCAGCATTAAATCCCGCTTCTTCAACAATTTTATTATCGGATTTTGGTTTAAAGATCAGATAAAAGCAACCTATACAAACTGCTGTCATCAAGAAGTATATAATCGGTTTTTTCAGTTTCTCCCATTGAACCTTAGAATTATCATTCACATCTTTAGAATTTTGAGGGAGATCATTTTCTATAATTTTAATTTTCTCTGAATCATTCATATTCTATTCTTTAATGGGTATTTCTTTTGTATCAATCTGTCCTGCATCTTTTTCTACCGGTTTCTTAGTAATGCCGTCAATGTGATCGATAGATATGGTGTTGCTTTTTTGCCCCGTTGAAACAATAATATGAATCAGGACGATGACAGTCAGCAAACAATATCCCCCAAAGAAAACCTTGGTCAACAATCGCTGCCTATCTATCGGAAGAATTTTCCAACGGTCTTCTGTCTTCAAAACAAAATTTTCGATTTTATCTCTTAGCTTTTTCATTGTGATCATTTTAGCGTTCAACAGTTTCGATATCTCTATTTTCAATAACATTGAATTTTTCAATCGTAAATCCCTGCGGATTACTGTCAGACCTTACTGAATTAACCAAGGAGCAGTCTGTCACTAAATTCCTGATGGTCAAATTACTGGACCGGATAATAAATTGCCTGGCATAAGTCTTTACGTCATAGGGATAGCTGTTAAAATTAGCCACAACACTATCGACCTCAATCCTCTGCTGAATATTACCGGAGATGATTCTGTTGTAATACCCTTTCTCCTGAAGGTCTTTGTAGTAATTGAATGCTGATTGGTCTGCCATATTAAAGGCTCTTTTTACATTGCTTTCAATCGCATTCTTATCAGGGGCTATCGTGAAAAACAGTTCGTGAAATCGTCTCACATGCTCTCTTGCTTCAACAGGTCTGTTAATTGACATATCCTGCGATAGCGCGACCATTAAAGATTTACCATTATCCAGCACATATATTTTCTGGCGCTGTTCTTCAGCAAATTGGTATGATTTAAATACCACGATCCCTACGACTCCAAAACACAACACCGCAAAAACAAACGTAAACAGTCGGATCTGCCTGAAGCTGCTTTCAATATTTCTTAAAGTTTTAAATTCCATAGAACTGTATTTTTTATTTTAATAATCTTCCCGAAATATTTCCTGTTGCTGAACCTACTACCGCTCCTGCGACATTGCCCGACTTAGTAGCAGTCTGGTTCACATTGCGCATAAAATTCCCCGCACCACCTGCCTGAATGATCCACCCTGTCACGGTTGGTACCGTAAAATAGCCGATGATGCCAATCACCATATAGATGATGTAAACCGTATTGGAAGTGTCAGGAATAAAAGTCGGATCAGCGAGCATTTCAATATCCCGTTCTAAAATCAGAGTCTGTATCTTGGCAAGAATGGCGCTGAATATATCTGCAACCGGCAGCCATAGATAAACACTGATGTATCTTGTCAGCCATTGGCTCAAAGTGGTCTGAAATCCGTCCCATACTGAAATGGCAAAAGCAATCGGTCCTAATATTGAAAGTACAATCAGAAAGAAGGTTCTGATAGTATCAATGACTAAAGCTGCGGACTGAAAGAGGATTTCAAGAAATTCACGAAAACCATCTCTGATATCTTTCTTAATGGCGAACATCTCTCTCTCGATGTACATTCCTGACATCGTAACCAGATCCGTTGGTGACCAACCCAGCTCTTCCAGCTTTTTGTCAAATTCTTCGTTTGAAATCAAATACGCCATCTCCGGATTTCTGAGCATGGCTTCCCGTTCTAAAAGATCCTTTTTCTGCTGCAGCTCGTTCATATCCAAAACCTGATTTTCGAGCATCGAGTGACTGCCCTGAACAATGGGACTCATCACTCCATTCAAGCTTCCTAAGACCAATGTGGTAAAGAACACAATGCAGATGCCGATAGCAAAAGGTCTGAGCATAGGAAACAAATCAATCGGTTCCGCGCGACTCAGCGACTGCCAGACTTTTAAAGCCACATAGAACAGTGCTCCCAAACCGGCAACACCTTTGGCTACAGCCGCCATATCTGCACACATCGGCATCATTTCTTCGTAAACGGAACGCAGCACTTCGTGTAAGTTGTTCGGTTCCATCTTACCAGTATTTTTGATTAGAAGTTCCGTAAAGATTCAGCACTCTTTGGGTGTTGTTCTGCTTTTTAGCTCTCAGATAACTGACCGAAATATTTTTATTGGTGTAGTATCTTACCAAATTATGATAAGCTTTAACCTCCTTATACACCCGGTCAACAACATCCATCCTTTCTTTATCATTCAGAGAAAGACCGTTAGATGTGATGATCTCTTTCAGTTCTTTCAAGAGCTCTGTACTCTCGGTAAGAAGTGCAGAATAACCATTGGCAATAGAAGCTAATTCCTGAGCATTGAAGTTGGGGTCATTCAGCATCTTTCCGAAATTGTTCACATACATTTCAGAAACATCGCCCACCAAAAGCACTGTCTGCTGTACTTTTCTGGCGTCTTTGACTAGGTTATTGACCGCTTTGAGCTTATCGTAATATTCCTTTCCCTGTTCATACACTTTCTTAACTTCATTGAAGTTCTTTATCACATTAGATACGGTCGATGAGGTCTGCACAATTTCATTGGCAGAGTTCAGTATTCCTGATGCCAGGTTGGCAGGATCAGTCACTACAAATTGCGCTTTAGTAAATGTTACGGTAGCGAAGAATGCTACCATCATTGTTTTGATGATTAATTGTTTCATTGTTGTAAAATTTTAAATGATTTAATGGTCTTTTGTATTCGATTTGATTCTCTTGAGAGAAATCCGCTTGATGGCATGTTCAACATTGCCATCAAGTTCTGATGCAAGATTCATCACTTCCATCTTTTCTGTTTCTTCAGTGGTATAAGCCAGATATTCTTCGGTAGAAACTTCGGTTGCATAGACTGCAGAGTGCGTTCCGCCCAGCCCAATCCATACTTCTTTGTACAGTCTTCTCGGATCGTTGTTCATATTAATCGACAACACCTGAGATTTTTCCTTGTCAGTCAATCCCAGCATTGCCTGAATGTCGTCGAACTTGTTCATATACTTACGCTGATCAAGAAGAATCTTACAGTCTGAATTGTTGATGATACTTTCCTTTACAATCGGTGACTGTATGATATCATCGACTTCCTGAGTCACCACAATGGCTTCCCCAAAGAATTTTCTTACTGTCTTGAAAAGATATTTGATGTATTCTGCCATACCCTCCTTAGCGATCGCTTTCCACGCTTCTTCGATGAGGATCAGCTTTCTGATTCCTTTGAGTCTTCGCATTTTATTGATGAAGACTTCCATAATGATAATGGTCACAATGGGAAACAGAATCTTATGATCTTTAATCGCATCGATTTCAAAAACGATGAAACGTTTGGATAACAAGTCCAGCTGCTTTTCTGAATTGAGCAGATAGTCATATTCACCTCCTCTGTAGTAAGGTTCCAGCACATTAAGGAAGTTGGCAATATCAAAGTCTTTTTCCCTGACTTTCTTCTGCTCCAATACTTTCTGATAATCATCTTTCACATAATCATAAAAGCCATTAAAAGAAGGATGCTCTTCATTGGATTTAATCTTCTCAATGTATCCGCTGACGGCATTGGACAATGCTACTTCCTCGGAACGGGTTGGTGGTTCGTCATCTCTTTTCCAAAGTGTCAGAATTAAGGTTTTGATACTCTCCCTTTTTTCAATGTCAAAGACGCCGTCATCGGTATAGAATGGATTGAAGGCAATGGGATTGTCTTCGGTATAGGTAAAATAAACCCCATCCTCACCTTTCGTTTTTCCCTTAATCAGTTCACACAATCCCTGATAGGAATTTCCGGTATCGACTAATAGTACGTGAGCGCCCTGTTCATAATACTGTCGTACCATATGGTTCGTGAAAAAAGATTTTCCGCTTCCTGAAGGTCCGAGAATAAATTTATTTCTGTTCGTAATAATTCCCTGTTTCATCGGCAGGTCTGAAATATCAAGATGAATCGGTTTTCCCGTGAGACGGTCTGCCATCTTAATCCCAAATGGTGATGGTGAATCCTGATAGTTGGTTTCTTCGGTGAAAAAACATAAAGCAGGTTCGATGAATGTGTAAAAACTTTCTTCGCTTGGAAAATCTCCTGCATTGCCTGGGATTCCTGCCCAATATAGAGTGGCTGTATCCGTGGTATTATGGCGGGGTTTACATTCCATTAAGGCTAAAGCACTGCCTGTATCATTTTTCAGCTGCTTGAGCTCAGCAGGATTATCAGACCAGGACATCACATTGAAATGAGCACGAATCGATTGCAGACCATAAGAATGGGCTTCATTCAGATATTTCTCAATCCATTCTTTATTGATCTGATTGGCTCTGCTGTATCTCGCCAGTGAATGCATATTCCTTGCGGATTTTTCAAACTGGCGAAGGTTCTCATCACTGTTGTCAATAAACAGATACTGATTGTAAATATGATTACAGCTTAGCAGAAGCCCTACCGGAGAAGCAAATGACAGAAGACAGTCACTTCGGTCAGTACTTAGCTTTTCATAACGGCTGTGCGATGAAACAGTACCTGGCAAATCTTCAGTATCCGACAACGTATGCATACTGATTCGGTTGTTGCCGATTCTCATTTCCTCAGAACCTAACTTAATATCCTGTAATGATGGATGAGGTTCACGGGATAAAGTAAGATATTGTTCCAGTAATCCTGACCTTTCAGAAGTTCCTGATATTTCATCTTCAGTCATCCTTTCCAAATCTATGTAGCCACTGTCATTCATAATCCTTTCGAATTGATCGACCGCTTCAAGAAAACGACCGATGATTTCTTTGTCCTTAATCTCTTTTGGAATCAGTTTACCTTTACATAGAGATGAAAAGTTACTCTGCATCCGCATTCTCTCTTTACTTGTTTTGGTAATAAACAGATAGCAATAGTGATTTAGAAATGGTCGCTCATTGAAATGTCTTTCAAATGATTTGGACAAAAAACTTTGGTCTTCTCTTGACAAATCTGGGTTGTAATTCTCTTTGATAAACCAGTCCTGCTTATGAACCATTGTATAATCAGGAAGTGTTTTGATGGCCTTGAACCAGGCGGAATGCATCGCTTCATACTCAGCAGAAGCAACGGTAAATAGTTCAGGGAGCCTCACTTTAAAGCAAACCGTTACATCTGCATCTTTTGAAATGATACAGTCATTTTCAATAGCCAGCAATGGAAATTTGCTTTCCAAGGTGGCTGCTTTGGAAGAATTTCTCATCCTTTTGCTTTTATACGGTTTGTTTTCAAGTATCGATAAATGCTCTTACGGCTGATGATGTACTTAGGATGCTTCTTACAAGCGCCCATTTTCATCAAGCCATGTTCCCCGTATTTTCCATTCAGTGAGAAAGTCTGCCAGATTAGAAGTCCACTGCTGGCTCCTCCAAGGATAAGACAGAAGTATGTATTGACTCCTGCCATATACATAATCATCACACAAATGAGTAATCCTAATAACCCACCTGCGAATATGAATAGGTATTGTGCTTTAAGTCCCTTGAACTCTACCGTCCTTCCTATTCCTTTATTGATATGATAGGTATTCATAATTATCATTTTAAAGGAAGAATGAACGAAGGATTGTCGCTGCAACAATCAGGAAGATACAGGCACCAAACCAGCTGGCAGCAGTCTTACTGGTATCAGGATCGCCGCTGCTGAATTTGTTGTAAACCTTTACCCCACCTATTAACCCGACCACAGCACCGATTGCATAGATGAGTTGTGTCGCAGGTTCAAAATAAGAGGTGACCATCTGGGTTGCCTCATTGATGCCGGCAGTGCCATTACCCTGAGCTGAAAGATTAACTGCCAACATAAAAGCGACTGCTGACATCCAAATTTGAAATGTTTTTCTTTTCATAATCATTATTTAATTTGTTCTGATCTCCTGCGCTTTGCAGGATGATGAACAAATCTATCGGGCACTAAGACCTAGATTTGGAGATTGGCATTTCTAAGAATTCATTGGCTATCAGTTGCTTTAAATCAGTAGTTTTTAATTGGCTTAATTTCTGTACAGGATATGACTCACCAAAAAATATTGTTATGTACAAAAGATTCATTGCAGGTTTAGGCGGCGCAATTGCCTTAACTATATTACACGAGACCGTTAGAAAAAATTGTAAAAATGCACCTGAAATCAATAAGGTGGGAGAAGAAGCATTGGAGAAATCCTTAAACCAATTTGATGCAAGCGTCGATAGTCCGGATAAGCTTTACGCCGCCACATTAGTTGGTGATGTTATTGGAAACGGAATTTATTATGCTGGAGCCGCGACAAATAAAGCCGGTTTATTATCAGGATTGGCAATGGGAGTCGGAACAGTCCTATTGCCAGGAAAGATAGGATTGGATGATACTCCTGTTGCAGAAAATAACCAAAAGAAAATGATGACCATCGGTTACTATATATTCGGAGCGCTGGTAACCAAGCTGATTTATGACCGGATAAAATAAATTCAAATGTTAAGCCTTAAAGGCACATCATTTGAATAACGAATGTTACCAATCACACTTTATATTATATGAAAATTAAATCCCCCTACTTTGATAAGTAAGGGGATTTTTTTGAGTAAAACAGTAAGTTCATTAAATGAACTCCTCAATGTCGAAACCTTCGACTTCATCGTTACGACTGGAAAATCTATTAACATTTACATTCGAAGTGCTCTGGCTTAATAAATGGGCAATGCGCTGAGTCGCACTCTCCAACGAATTTTCTAATAGACTGAAAAGCTCTGTTCCCTGAATTTTTTGAATAATATCAACTGCTTGTTGCTCTAAGGCAGGCTCCAGGAATTCTTCCTGTAACAGCTGCCCCGCAGTACTCAACTCCTGAAAGGTAACCCCTGTGGCAAAACCGCTTTCAATCTCAGAAGAATCTCCATATTGCCAGTCTTCCTCTTCTTCCAAATTATCATTTTTGACCAGGATATCTCCTAATGATTTTTTTTCAGTACGCTGGTCAATCTCCTGCTCTTTGGTTTCTGAATCAAAATTTTCTGTTCTTACTTCTGCAGTTACAAATTGGCGTTGAATAGTAGATGATGGCAACGATTGCCTTTCTTCTTGCTTTATTTTTCCAATAATTGTTGGTGGATTTGATTTTGTTTCATTTTTTGTTTCAGGTGTAAGTCTTTTCAAAGATTTTTTATCCAATAACAGCAGGATTATAATGATTAAAAGAACTGTTATAATTAATTCCATAAGTGGGCATTTTAAAAGATGGGACGGTATTTATTGTTAAAATCTTCAGTGATTTCCTGCTCAAACATTTCAAAATGATGAGCAAGGATATTATCCAGATAAGCATATAGAGGAATCTGATCATCCGCTACAATCTGAATAATCCGGGACAGTCGCTCGTGGTATTCGTGACGGATGTATATACTTTTATCGCCACGTTTATTCATCGTATGATGAGTCAGAAACTGCTCCACATATTTAAGATCATTAGTTTTTTTCGCTTTGATTTTCGGTTTAGACAACTGCTTTTCGTCTGATATTATGGGTTTTGTATTTGCTAATTCTTTCTTGGTAGAACCAGCCATAATGGACATCAGGTAGTCTTCATCAATGCTGTTTTCTTCTCCGTTCTTTTTATCATTTTCCATCATTTATATCTTGATAATTCTTATAAATTCTTCCATAAACTGATCCAGCCTGCACTGAGTCATCAACTTAAGATCTGCCGGCAACAAGGTTGAGCGGAAAACCGTTTTTGCAACGGTCTCTCCTTCTTTCCTGAATCTTTTACTGTCTGCGATAGATGCTTCCATCAAATGCAGTCCTAACTCTCTGATAGCATTACTGTAGTTTTTATAGAGATAGGTTTTTTCCCTGCCATCGACCTGATTCCAAAGAAGATGAATCGATTTAATTGCAGTCTGCTTTTCTTTCATCAGGATATTGGTCAGAACATCCGTGAAACTTAAAGTGCTTTCCAAGATAAGCCGGTCGGCTGTGATGGGTGAAAAAATATAATGAACATGGGCAAGGGTTTTTAAAATGCCTGCTGTGTTGACGGTACCCGGAAGGTCTAAAAAAATAATATCGGGTATAGTTCCAGAGCCGTCTATAAACTTTTCTATTTCTTCCAATACAGTGTCAGCCCTGCTTTGGAAAATTGGATACGCTTTTTTCCCGATGGTGGTAAATTGTTGATGCGCCATCTTTTTTAAAACCGGGTTCTGCATCACTGTTTTTAAATCCCTTTCCCTCATCTGTATCAAACTGTACTGCGGAAAATCGCAGTCAAAGACTGCAACCTGATATCCTAAACGGTAATGTAAGATACTTGCAGCAAGTGATGTGAAAGTGCTTTTACCTACTCCGCCCTTTTGAGTTGAAAAAGCAATAATTGTTGGTTTTTTTACTATTTCCATTGTTTTGATTTTATTGTTAAACTTTTTTGATGATTTATATATGGCCAGCAGTACTGCCGTACTTCATCCTGCATTGAAAGGATTAATTATGGCGAGCCTACCTGAATTCAAGCTATCTGGATGGCCTTCCAACCTTAAGTCCAACAATCAATCAATCAATCAATCAATCAATCAATCAATCAATCAATCAATCAATCAATCAATCAATCAATCAATCAATCAATCAATCAATTCTGAGCGACTGCTGAGACTCAGTATTTAATAGATTCGTGATAGATGTCTTTCCAGAATCCCAGCTTTCCGGCATTCTGGAAAGCAAGACTTCAAGCCTTCAAGATTTATAAAGATCTAGCTTTATTACTTTCCTGCTGACCTTCCGTTACAAATGAAGATCTTGTTTCTTGTTTCTGATGATTAGCGGTTGGATTTGACTTCATACGTCTCTTTTTGGCATAGTTGACGATGGAGACTTTTGAATGATCTGTAACTTACTTTGCTAAAGAGTTTTTATGAACAACATTAGTCGTACTGAAAGGTAATTTCCTTTCACCCGAAAGGGGCAAGTTGTGTTTTGAGCATCTCGAAACGTTTTCGGATGCTGAAAACAACTTGCCCTTGCAGGGGGCTGGGAAAACAATCTCCGAAGTCGATGTTTTATGCAAATTAAACGGATGGATTATGAATGATCAGAATAATAAGAAGCAGCAAAAAACAGGTCGTCGTCCAAAGGCTGATCCTGCTAAAATTAGATATACGATTTCTTTTAATGAGGTCGAACACTCCCGGTTTCTTGAACTTTTTGATCAGTCAGGAATGACCGTCAAAGCTCATTTTATAACTTCCTGCATCTTTGAAAAGACAATAAAGACTGTCAAATTGGATAAAGGAACCATTGATTTTTATATGAGACTGACCTCATTTCACAGCCAGTTTCGTGCGGTAGGTGTTAATTATAATCAGATTGTAAAACTACTTTACACTCATTTTACGGAGAAAAAAGCGGCAGCATTACTTTTTAAATTGGAAAAGCAGACTATAGAAATGGTGGAAATCTTCAGAAAAGTAGTTCAATTAACTGAAGAGTTTAATCAAAAACATCTTAAGAACGAATGATCATATGATTGCTAAAATCGGAAGAAGCAGTAATTTGTTCGGTACATTGTCCTACAATAATCTGAAAGTAGAAGAGGAGAAAGGAGAAATTCTGTTGACAAACAAAATGATCGAAACTCCCAATGGGCAGTATACGGTAAGTCAGCTGTCAAAATCTTTTGAATCTTATCTGTTTGCCAATCGAAATACAGAAAAACATACCCTGCATATTTCTTTAAATCCAGATCCTAAAGACAATGTTTCTGATGAGAAATACAGGCAAATGGCTCAGCAATACATGCAGGAAATGGGCTATGGTGAACAGCCGTTTGTTGTATTTAAACATACGGATATAGACAGAAGTCACATTCATATTGTCTCTTTGTGCGTCGATGAGGAAGGTAAGAAGATTTCCGACAAGTTCGAAAAAGTGCGTTCGATGAAAATATGCCGGGAACTGGAAAAGCAATTCGGATTGATTTCAGCACTGGAAAAAGAAAATAAGGTGAACAGCCCGATTTTTAAAGCGGTCGATTACAAGAGAGGCGATATAAAAAGTCAGATTGCCTCAGCGATAAGACATATCAGTTCTCAATATCAATTTCAGTCCCTGGGTGAGTACAATGCTCTACTCTCTCTTTACAATATTACTGCTGAAAAAGTGGAAGGAGAACTGCACGGTCATTCGCAAAGAGGTCTACTATACTTTCCGACAGACAGGAAGGGTAAAAAGACAGGCCATCCTTTTAAAGCATCGCTGTTTGGGAAAAAGGCTGGTTTTGATTCTTTGGAAAAGTACTTTGAATCGTGCAGAGCAAAAATGAAAAGTCTTCCCGTGAGGGAAAAACTGAAGGAAAAAATCGTATTGATATTACAATCTTCAAACAATGAAAAATCATTTATTAAAAAATTACAAAAAGAAGGCATTGAAACAGTAATCCGTAAAAATGATCAAGGAAGAATTTACGGAATGACTTTTATTGATCATCAGTCAAAAACGGTCTGGAAAGGATCTCGTTTGGGAAAGGAATGTTCAGCCAATGCTTTTAATGATAAATGGAATAATTCAAGTAAGGTAGCAAATGAGGAAATGAAAGATCAAC
Organism: Epilithonimonas zeae; assembly: GCF_900141765.1. Lineage (NCBI taxonomy): Bacteria > Pseudomonadati > Bacteroidota > Flavobacteriia > Flavobacteriales > Weeksellaceae > Epilithonimonas > Epilithonimonas zeae. The sequence goes on from NZ_FSRK01000001.1 coordinate 1,494,104, forward strand.
AGACTTTTTCTCCGAAACTTACTCAAGACAGCAATCATCTTTTCAATGCAATTGAAAATAGCGGGGATTCTTTTTTCGAATCCTTTAGGGGAATTCTTCCGACTTTAAGTGATGAAAATGATTACGAAGAAATTGAATTTGCCAACAGAATGAAGAAAAGAAAAATAAGAAAAAGGAGATAACTAAATCAAGTCTAATATGAACTGACAGCGTTTTTCAACAGTATCTTTTGGAACAACAACAAGTTCATACCCAAATTTAGTATAAGTCAGTCTCATTTGTTCATAGGTTTCGACGGCTTGTTCCCAGTTTTGTTTGCGTTCCGCATCGGTTATATAGATTTCCTTCCAAGGCGGAAGTATAAATACTTTTCGGTGATATACAATGGTTTCTGTCAACTGTGTAAGGTCTTTAGGGATTGGCAGCTTTTCCATTTTCATATAGCAGATTGTATCGGGTAATGCTCTGTCGAAAAAAACAATGCTTTCTGAAGACTCGTTGATAACGTTCCAATAGCTTTGTAGAGAAGCTTCGGCCATCAGCTGGGCATAGAGTGCCTTGTTCTTCCAAGGTAATCCATTTCCATCAAGAAGTATTTGTTCCTTAATGATTCGCCTTGCATCTTCAGGTACGATTTTAAGTCCTTTCTCCTGAAGTGCATTGATTAAAGTTGTTTTGCCCGCACCTGGACCGCCGGTGATTACATGGAGTTTCATTTTACAGTAATTTAATTATTATTTTATTCATGCGCCAGGCATACTGCCTAATACTGCCATACAGCTACAAAAGTTGCCCAGTCAGTTTGCGTCTCTATTGACTATATAAATTCCAGCACTAACCTATTATTATAAGAAAAATGCAGGGAGAAGACGACTTGAGGGGATTAGCCAAAATTATGGCATTTATGAGGACAGTGAGCATTATGGTTATGATAATGCACCTTTACTGGTTCTGCTATGGATTTTTTGATGAGCGCCAATGGACAATAGACATCGCTACAAAGATACTGCATAATTTTAACCGTACAGCAGGGTTATTTTCTCAACCTTTATATACTAAAATCTTTGCAGTCCTACTATTAGGCCTGAGCTGTCTTGGAACGAAAGGTATAAAAAATGAAAACATTACCTGGAACAAAATCAACCTTACACTTGTAACGGGGTTTCTACTGTTTTTCCTTAACGGTTGGTTGCTGAAAGTTAATATTCTTCTTGCAGTACATCTGTATTTTTTTTCGACTGGACTGGGGTATATTTTGTTAATGCAGGCCGGAGTCTGGATGAGCCGCATATTGAAAAACAATTTGATGGATGATGTCTTCAACAGTGAAAATGAAAGCTTCCAGCAAGAGACAAAACTGCTCTATAATGAATATTCTATAAATCTTCCTACAAAATTCTATTATCAAGGGAACTGGCATCACGGATGGATCAACGTCGTTAACCCTTTTCGTGCGACCATTGTATTAGGAACACCAGGCTCCGGAAAATCTTATGCTGTAGTCAATAATTATATCAGGCAGCATATCGAAAAGGGCTTTTCCATGTATATCTATGATTTTAAATTTGATGACCTTTCAACGATCGCTTATAATCACCTTTTAAATCATTATGATGCTTATAAGATAAAGCCTAAGTTCTATATCATCAATTTTGACAACCCAAGAAAAAGCCACCGATGTAATCCTTTAAATCCAGATTTTATGACGGATATCTCGGATGCTTATGAAGCGGCCTACACCATTATGCTGAATTTGAATAGAAGCTGGATACAGAAACAAGGAGACTTCTTTGTGGAATCGCCAATCATTCTATTAGCGGCTATTATATGGTTTTTGAAAATCTATGATAATGGCAAGTATTGTACTTTTCCACACGCTATTGAACTGCTGAATAAGAAATATGAAGATGTATTTACCATTCTTACCTCCTATTCTGAATTGGAAAACTACCTCTCCCCTTTTATGGATGCCTGGCAGGGCGGTGCGCAGGATCAGTTGCAGGGACAGATTGCATCAGCAAAGATACCTTTATCAAGAATGATTTCACCTCAACTGTACTGGGTAATGACCGGAGAAGATTTTTCATTGGATATTAACAATCCGAAAGAACCAAAAATTTTATGTGTCGGAAATAATCCTGACCGACAGAATATTTATTCTGCGGCACTGGGGCTTTACAATTCGAGGATTGTAAAACTGATTAATAAGAAAGGTCAGCTGAAAAGCTCAGTCATTATTGACGAGCTGCCAACCATTTATTTTAGAGGTCTTGATAATCTAATTGCAACTGCACGAAGTAATAAGGTTTCTGTTTGTTTAGGATTTCAGGATTTTTCTCAGCTTACAAGGGATTATGGTGATAAAGAAAGTAAGGTCATCCAAAATACAGTCGGAAATATTTTCAGTGGACAGGTAATCGGTGAAACAGCGAAGGCTTTATCTGATAGGTTTGGCAAAGTGTTACAGAAAAGACAGAGTATATCGATCAACAGGAATGACACTTCTACATCTATTTCAACACAATTGGACAGTTTAATTCCTGCCTCCAAGATATCCACTTTAACACAGGGATTTTTTGTAGGTGCTGTTTCTGATAATTTTGATGAAAGAATAGAACAGAAAATTTTTCATTCTGAGATTGTCGTTGATGTTGCAAAACTTGCAGCAGAGGAAAAGCACTACCAAAAGATACCGAAAATTCGTTCGTTTGGGGATGAGGAGGGGAATGATTGTATGCGGAATGAAATAGAAAAAAATTATAAAAGTATTAAAACTGATATTTTAAAACTCATATCAGATGAAATACAGAGAATTTCTAATGATCCCGATTTGCAACACCTCATCAATAAAGATGTATAAACCATAAACGTTATTGAGTTTATGGTTTATACAACGCGTTTCACTCCCCTTCTGTTTGTTGAAAATGCTGGGCAAGATTATCGCTGACTATGTTCAAAAACTTGGTCGGTCCCTGTTTTCGGTTTCGGATTTCAAAGATGGTCTTGTGAAAATTTCCAAGGTTTGTGCCGAGTGATTTTTCCACAAATCGAATTACTTCACTGAGTTCCACATTACCACCGTTGAAGCAGCGCATATGATACAGGGCATATACCAATTCGATAAGACCAACCTTCGACGCGGACCAGACCAGTCCGGATGAATTTTGATTTCCATTATTTTCTGATAAGCTATCAATTTGTTTTTTTAAGTATTGGTCAATCCTTTCATTCGCCAAAAATTTTGAGATCAGCTGATCATGAGAGGTAGTGAAGCTTGTGTCGAAATTGTAAAAGCCTAATGAGAGTTTCATTTTAAGATCATAGGAATTCCGGACAAATATTTTATGATCAAGGTACGTGGCTTCCCTTCTGTAATAACTGTAAAAGTCAGATTGTTCCGTGTAAAAATTCTTAAGCTTTTCCTGTTCTGTCTCATAGTATTGCTTCAGTGCATTCTTTCCGGCATTGGGTTTGTGGGATTCTAAATCTAAAACTGTTGAATAGTAAATAAACTTCGAAATGAATTTTGGTTTCAGCTTTTTGAAGAAATGAATTTCTTCGCCTTTATTCTCAAAAGGATGAGCAGAGACTAAAGACTTTAATTTTCTGATAGAATCATCGATTAACAGTAAAGATCTTTCTGCAACCTTGAGCATGTCGTCTTCATTATAAACTTCATTGATTTTGAGCTCCAATTCTTCATGCAGCTTTGCAATTTTTCTAAAAATAGTTTTTGTTACCATGTCCTTTTTTTAGAAATTTACAAAAAAACGTTTAGTGACCGCTTATTCAGCTGATTTCCAATTCCTGTTTTCTCTTTTTAATATAATCCGTAGGTCGTATACCGTTAATTTCGAAGAACAGTTTTGAAAAATTCTGACGTGCTGCTATTCCGCACTCTTCAGACAAAGCTTCTACGGTATAGTGAAGATATTTATTGTTGGTATTCAGGAGATGGGTAATGTATTGTATTCGGAGTTGAGCAATATATTTTGTAAAGTTCATGCCTTTATTTTCATTGATGTACACCGACAAATAATGAGCATTGGTATTGAGCTTACCAGCTATACTGTTCTGAGTGATGCCTTTCTTTGTAAATTGCAACTCCCGTTCAAATTTTTCAAGTTTTTCCTTTATTTCAACAGTCACTTCCGGGCTCAGAAAAGTTTTTCTGATTGAATAATCTTCTGGTTCTTCTGTAACAATATCTCTTTTTTCATAAGTACCCTCTGCCATTCTTTTTTGAAGCCAATCGTATTGCTTTTTTATTTTTCGGTCTTTCACATACCGGATCACGAAAAATGATAGGACAAGCGTTCCTGAAAGTATTAATATCTGCGCTATTCTGATCTTTCGCAGACTCGCCTTCTCTATATCGTCCCTTTGCTCAATCAGGGACTTACGATCGTAATCCTTATGTAGTTTTGCGGACAGATAAGGATAATCTTTTGTCATTAAACTGTCAGCTTTAAGGAGCTGTTTGGTGTAATATAGCTCCTTACTGAGATCCTTTCCTTGATAATAATCAATCAGGTAGTTATAGCTTTTAAAGACCTCAGGGAGAATAAAGTCCTCTCTTTGAAAAATAGAATCTACTTCACTGTAATAAGCTATGGCTTTATTTTCATTATTTTCAAATTCTGCGATTTTTGCTAAGTAATAATAAATAACAGATGCCCATGCAAAATCATTTCTCTGGATAATGTTTGGTAAAGCGGTCTCAAGGTCAGCTTTTGCCGAGGTGTAGTCTTTTTTTAGAAATTCAGAAATTCCAATACATTTTAAAAAATAGCTGTTTTCCAGTATAAAATCAGGATTATTTTTTGTTAGTTGATATCCTAATAGACTGAGACTGTCACTTTTAGAGAAGTTTTTTAAATACCTGTTGATCACTGCCAATTGATGCAGTGAATTGAAATAGGCTTTTTTGTAGTTAAACTGGAGGTTTTCGTGAAGCTTTTGATAATCTTGAGAGCTGTAAAACGCAGCACAGTCCTCAAAATGCTCCAGCGCCTCATCATAATAACCCAGATGTTCTTTCACAATTCCCAGATGATAAATAACCTTATACTTATGGTATTCATCTTTCGAGCCTTTAGAGTACTCATAAGCTTTCAAATACTGGTTTAAGGCCTGTTTATATTTTTTATGGTAGAAATAGTAGATGATTCCTTTGCTCAGAAAATCTTTGCTGATGTCATCTTTTGTTCCATGTTTTAAGCTGAGCATTAGAGCACTGTCAGCATATTTTATTTTGTTTTTCAGATCAAACTGTCTTCCGTCTCTGTAGCCCTGAAGCAATTTGGGAATATTATGTTCGGCTTTGGCTTTTTCTATATACAACTTAACATTAGGCATCGCACTGATGTCGTCAATGGTCATTTTTTCATAGTGGCCTCTGATCTCCCTGAAAGTACTTTCTATTTTTTTCTGTGCTGATAGTAACTGTGAAAATGCAGAAAGTAAGACGAGGAAGTAGTTTAACTTTTTCATATACTGATTATTAGAACCTCACCATCTCAAAAATACGCATTTTGATCTTAAATAATGCCTTTGGCAGCCAATGAAGACCATTCGATACAGTAAAATGTTGTTACCATCGATAACTAAGCCTTTAAGGGCTTTTTCGTGATGGTACAATTTTAAAATAGAGACGTCTCAATTCTAAAATAGCCCCACAGGACAGTTTTTTTGTGCATTGCAGCCTTCTAACTTTGGCTTTAGAATTCTAATTCAATCCGACGTCGGGATAACCAAATCAAACCAATTACAATGAAAAAGTTTATCCCAATTTTTAGTATAGCGATAGCTGCAATAAGTTTACAAAACTGTTCGAACCGAGATCTAGAAATCTTGGATCTTAATGAGTCAGATGATATCCAAAAAAATCAGGTGATGAGAAAAGATTCTGCCAAATCATCTGAGGAGATTGTAGATCCCGATCCGCCGGTTAGAGATGGCGATAACTGGAGGATCACGCATAAAGATTAATCAATTCATGAACTATGATTCCTCATACCTCCATATCAGCTGTCACAGGCTTACCATGTCCGGAAAGCGGCATCTGGGAGAGTATGGGGAATTTCAGAACAACTGTAACATTATGTAAAGGTGAACCGATGCCTGACTACTGCGGAATGAAAATAAAATGGAGACTGATCCAGGTTTGTTAAACATATTAAAAACAAAGCCATGAAATCTTTTAAGACGATCTTTATCAAAGGTGTTTCCTATTTTTTCATCCTATTGTTTATTTATGCGAGTGTGAGTAAACTGTTGGACTTTGAGAATTTCCAGGTACAGTTAGCGCAGTCACCGATGCTTGGAGCCTATGCAGGCATCGTTTCATTGCTCGTTATTGGTGTTGAACTGGTAATTGTCTATCTCTTAGTCATCCGAAAATTTCGCATAACAGGGCTTTATGCAGCTCTTGGTATCATGTCCGCTTTTACGATGTACATCTATCTTATATTAAATTACAGTGATTCTATTCCCTGCTCCTGCGGAGGTATACTTGAGAAAATGGATTGGAATCAACATCTAATGTTTAATATATGTTGTGTTCTCTTATTGATCGTGGCAATTATCTTTAATGGCTTTACAAACAGGATAAAGTTAATGAGTCGGCTTGCATTGTCTACAATCCTGCCATTATTGTCTGTAGTGCTGTTATTTGATATAAATGTTGATGAGCACCGAGGGTCTTTTAAAAGGTATGTAATTGAACCATTAAAAGTGGAATGTCAAATATTGAAGTTTCCTATGAACAACTATTATTTTGCAGGTAGTTATGGTGATTCTCTATTTTTAGCAAACCGCAAAACACCATTGCTTCTTTCAACCATAACACCTGATTACAATTCTATTAAACTGGACACGATCAGACTAGATAACTATAAGTATGATTTTGTCAGTGTTACAATTAATGTCTTATACCCTTATTTCAGCGTATCTGATGGAAAGGTGCCGGTAATTTTTGAAGGGAAGTTCCCAACTTTAATGGCCTACGAGACAGGTATTAACCGACTTTATTTTTCGCGGTTCTATATGATTGAACCACAAAAATATGTATTTAAAACAATGCTTGTTAAAACAAAAGAAAGTGAACTAGGCATTTTAAATACTGCAAAAAAGGAATATCAAATCTTTCCGGATGTATTACAGAAAAAGACAGACGGCGTTTTTGACACAGACGGCGATATGGCTATAGACCATTACAACAAAAAAATTATTTACACTCATTTTTATCTCAACGAGATGATAACAGCGGATTTTAATTTCCATAATATTCAAAGAAACAGAACGATTGATTCCCTGTCCCATATCGCAATTGAAACCAAAACACTTAAAAACGGACAACAAAAGTTATTGCGATCTCCAAGTGTCATCAACAGGGCGCAAACTTTATATGATAATAAGTTTTATAATGTATCAAATATAAGGGGCAAAGACGAATCCCTTAAAGTATCCAGAAATAATTTTATCATTGATGTCTATAATAATCAAACGAAACAATATCTCTACAGCTTTTATATCAGGAATCATGATAAAGATAAAATCAGAGGGATATTATGCACAAAACATTATTTCTATGTACTGTCTGGTAACAAAATTTCAAGATATACATTTAAATAATATCTGTTGGCCGACAGAACAGGGAATGCCGAAAACCTGTTGATTTAGAGTAGGCATAACATCAAATTTTATTACAATGAAAAATTTCATTTTACCCGCAGTTCTAATTCTGATAGGAACAGGAACTGCATTCGCTACTCAAAAAGAAAAAAGTAGCAAAGAACATTTAGCAGTTAGACAGGGCTATATTTTTAACAATGTAACCAATCAGTGGGATAGAAGCATCATGTGTAAAGAAGAGGTTGATCCTATTTGCACAGTTAATGGTCTGCCATCAGGACAGCAGGTATTTGGAACGACCGGGCCTGACGTTGATCACCCGGAAACGGCTAATGTCGAATTATACAAAATCAACTAAAAATAGCTCCCGAAAGGGAGCTTATTTTAATGGTTTGAGTTAAAAATTACTGTTATCAGCAGAAAAAGTTTTTATAAAATCTGTTGACTAATTATAATACAACATTAAATTTGACAAAATGAAAAATTATTTATTAGCTACAGTCCCCATTTTATTAGGAATCGGAGCTGTTGCCCTTACAAAAACTGAAAGAAGTAACATGGAGAAGGCAGCTATTAGACAAGGCTATATTTTTAATCACTCAACCAATCAATGGGATCGAAGCGTTATGTGCGGAACAGATGGGACCATTTGTACTGTTAATGGTTTACCAGCTGGACAGCAGGTTTTTGGGACTGATGGACCTGAAATTGATCATCCGGAGACGGCTAATGTTGAATTATATAGGCTAGACTAAGAAACTCCCTTTCGGGAGTTTTTTATTGAGTTAGTGGGCGAATCCACTCTGCCGGCTTTTTATTCTTCAGATAATAATCGAACCATTGCCAGATTTTAATATTAAAATCCAATTGATTGAAAGGTTGTAAGACGTTATGGGTTTCATTGATGTATTCCAGCAAAACAGCTTTTTTCATCTGTCTTTTTATTCCCATAAAGAACATCCTTGCCTGAGCAGGTGATACGTTTTTATCATTCAACCCTGTCCAAAGCAATACAGGCGCTTGAATATTTTTCACATGAAAAACCGGCGAGTTCTCCAGATAAAGATTCCAATGATCCAGGACATTATTGTTCATCCTCATCTGATGATTTTCAGTTCTCATATAGTTCGGCTTAGTCATGAATTCAGATTGGCTAAGCGCATGCGAAACCAAATCAGAAATCATAACTCCCGCCACACCTGTCTTAAAGTATTTCGAATTTGTCAGCGCAAGACCGGTCTCATATCCCCCGTATGACAGCCCTATCACTCCAATATTTTTGTCATCGATTGATGCCAGCGATTTGGCTGAATCGATGCTTTTTTCCAAAGACAATAAAATGCTATTTTTAACATTTGCTACTTCGTATTGGAGATCCGGAAGTAAAACGATATAGCCATTTATCAGATAATGCATATAATTGAATCCGGTCATTATATTTAAATAAGGCTGCAAGAAAAATAACACATCGTGCGAAAGCTCCTCATAAATATTCACAATCATCGGATATTTTTTGTTGGGATCATAGTTGACAGGTAATAAGAGTGCTGCGTTGGAAGTTCCTAAATCGGTTTTATATTGAAATATTTCGTACCTAGCTCCTTCGAATCCTTTCTTTTCTTTTTTTAGAGACTCATAAACAGTATGATATTTGCCTCTTTCGAGGATTGTCAGCTTAAAAGGCTCCAAGGCAAAACCAGATGTTAAAAAATATCCGTTATCATAAGGTATTATATCCCTGTAATGACCTTGTTGGAAAAATGTTGTTTTATTGTTTTTATCGGTAACGGTGGCAAATCCTGAATCATAAGACAGCGTATTGAACGTCTTAAACATTAAATCCCGTGAAAGATCTATTTCTGCCATTCTCATATTCCAGGATGATTTCGGGTAATGCTCTTTTGACAACTTGAGTTGATATTTCATTTGTACTTCTTGTCCCATTGTCATCCGTTTTACCTGCATGGTTTTCAGGTCGATTACAAAATAATCAAACTGGTTGGAAATCATTATCGCAGATTTGCCTTTAATTTTAACAGGTTTAGTGGCAGGGCCTTTAGCTAAGCCGCTATGTTCCGGACTGTCCCAACCCTTTGTATTAGGAGGTGTAAGATCAACCTCTTTCCCCGTAATAATATTATGAGCTATCCAAGTCTTATCATTAAAATAGACAAACTGTTTTGTATCGCGATCCCAAAGATAGTTGCCTTCCTCTATTCTTTTTTCGGGCAATAAATATGAATTTTTACCATAATTTAAAAACAGATTTAAATCAAGGATTCTATTTTGTTGCTCTTCCACAACATCATCCGCTAAATCATACACAATGAAATCTCCTCTGTCATTTAAAAATTTATAGACAGGTATTTCATCATTTACATCAGGTAGATAATCCCATTGATCGTTTTTAAGATTATAAATGCCCAAATGGTAATAGAGCATTTTATCCTCACCGTTCCTATTGGAATAGGTGATCTTCAATTCGGGATTTTCATGACGCTCCAGCTTACTTTTCAAATACAACGGAAATATAAAATGTTCATTTTCCCGAACTTCCAAATAGGTAATTAACCGGGTGGTTGATTCAAATCCTTCGGGCACAGCTACCAGCTGCTTGATTAACTTTTCTGATCGAAGGTCAACACTGTAGAGTTCAATTTGCTTTGATTGGACATTGGCGGCATATATTCGCTGATCAACTGAAGAAATCCATTGGATATCACTATTAACCTTATAGGTCTTAGAGCGATAACTTGTCAGATTCGTTACAACAAGGTCATTTCCTGATGTATAGATTAGATTATTGGTAGTAGTATCAAGTTTATAAACCCTTACATCCTGTTTTCTCCACAATACTTTTCCCTCTATGGAAACTAACAGAAGTTCTCTTACACTTGGATTAAATAGAATCACTTGAGCCGATTGTTGTGCAGGTTCGATTAAATAGTTACCTGAAACTTCCGTGGACTGACCAGTTCTTAAATCTGTGAATCGACAATGATTACTATTGCGCATCAGCAGTAAATCATCATTTAAAAATTGAAATTGATCATAATTACCCAGCATTGTCGTTTTATCCTTTTTGACATCCAACAATTCATAGTTATTCTTTCCATAGGTATTGCTGTGGTTTAGAATAACGTAACGCCCATTAGGACTGTTCGCCCTTAATGCTGTTTCATAATATTGCTTGTAAACTGCGTTTAAACTGTCAATATCCTGAGACCAGCAAAGTCCCTGAATGATTAGGAATGCCAGCATATATAACCTAGTAACCATCATTCTGCGGATTTAAGTTAGGATTTAATAACAATTCACTTGCAGGCAGGGGCAGCAATTTAAAATAGGGTCTCCACTGCCCTTTCTTAGAAATCATTATGACATCTGCAAAGTCGTAATGCTTTAAGTCATAGAATCGGTGTCCGAACTCAGTAAATAATTCAGACCTTCTTTCCTGAATTAAAGCATTGATCAAGATATTTTGATCAGTTGTATTGGCTAATGATGCTAAACCAGCACGGTTCCTTATCGTATTGATATCTGCAATTCCCAAGTCATATTGGCCCTTTTTAATATAAGCTTCTGCTCTTATCAAATACAGTTCTTCTACTCTTAAAATGACCGAATATTCTAATGAGGTCGGACTGGTGTAATACTGTTTATATTTATATGGATAATAATACGTTTTATTTTGCGCATCTGTCTTTTGCCCTATCCAAGCGGCTTTTCTTTGATCTCCAGTCTCAAATTCATCTATAAAATCCTGTCGTAGCGCAACATTGGTCGGCGGGGCTGTGTTCAGGATAAATACATTGCCCTGGTAGGCATTGTAGGTAGCACCAAAAGGTAACAGATGCCATATACTTCCTGAGCTGTCTTTCAGGAATACCTTGTTTAAGTCAGCCTCCATTTTATATTGGACATCTGCGATGACAAGGTTGGAATACTGAAGTGCGGAATCCCAGTTTTTTTCATAATAGGCCATTCTTGCCAATACGGTGTAAGCTGCCATCTTTGTCGGATATACCCTATTACCTACAGCCAAAGTGGCGGGTAAGAGTGGTACTGCCGTTTCCAGATCTGTTTTACACTGGGCATAGACCTGACTGGTACCTAGCTTACCGATGCTCTGGTTAACCTGATAATTTGTCGAGGTGACGTAAGGGATTGAGCCGAATGTCTGGGTTAGGTAAAGATGCAGCAAAGCCCTGAGAAAATATCCTTCCCCTTTTAACCGGTTTTTAACTTCTGAGCTCAGGCTGTCCGAATTTTCAACCCCTTCAATAACGGCGTTGATGTTGTAAATCTGAGTATAGGTGATCGTCCATAAATTCTTGATCTTATCGGTAGTGGCCATATGGCTCAGGTTATAAAAGATGGCAGCATCTGTTGTAGCTGAACCATAGGCCTGAAGCTCATCTGCATACGCCGCCAGCACAAGCTGAGCCCCTGATGGAGCTCCTGACAAAAACCCCTGCTCGTCTAATGATCGATAAACACCTGCCATGGCAGATTTAGCCAGCTGGTCATCTTTGAAGACGACTTCTCTTGTTATTTGATTTTTAGGGAGTCCAACTTCCGTAAAGCGGTCACAGCTGTTATTGATCAGAAGGGAAAGAATCAAAAAATTTGGTAATATGATATATTTTAAAATTGTATTTTTCATAATGATGCACTTTAATAGGTTAATGAAAGACCAAAACTGACTACTCGGAGCGGGCTGGTGTAGCCTGCCGCCATAAATTCAGGGTTTCCTTCTTTATAACTGGAAAAAACAAAGAGATTCTGTCCGCTCATAAAAAGCCTGGCTTTCAGCTTGCTGTTGCTGTCCGATGGTATGCTGTAGCTCAAGGTTGCATTTTTTACTCTGACGGTGAACGAATCAGAAACGGTAGCATCGCTAAGGAGAAAAAGGGAACTCGCTGTCACTGCGGCTGGGCTGTATCCTGCACTGGGCTTTTGAAACTCGGCATCAGGATTTTCCGGTGTCCAGTAATCGGTGAATATGGCCGGCATATTGGACATGTTACCGATATTGCCGTACATCGATTTCACATTGTACTGGCTCTGGCTTACAAACTGCAACAGCAGATCGAAACTCCAGTTTTTATACTGGATACTGTTCTGTAGTCCGCCATACCAGTATTCCTTAATCTCTTTGCTTACGTTACGGTCGGCAGTATTGATCTTTCCATCCTGATTCGTGTCATAAAAGGTATATAAACCGGTGACAGGATCGATGCCCGTATATTGATACAATTTGACAAGAGAAATGGATTTTCCAATTTCAAATCTGTTAGCGTAGGTCGACTTATCAAGATTGGGGAACTTCATGAGTTTGTTCTCCGGCAACGTAAAGTTGAGACTGGTCGTCCATTTCCAGTATTCGGTTTTAACAGGAACCGATTCCATAGAAACTTCCAGACCACGGTTTCTTACCGTAGCGTCAAGATTGGCCTGAATACTGCTGAATCCTACTGTGGCAGGCATTGGGATACCGACAAGCTGGTTGGAGCTGGTGTTGTGGTAATAGCCTATGTTCAGATTTAGCCGCTCTTTAAATAGACCCATTTCTAAAGCAGCCTCGAACTTGCGGGTCAGCTCCCATCCGAAGTTTTTATTATATAGCCGTTGTGGAACCAATCCTGAATTCCCACCATAGGAGCCGCCGGTGGACTGATAGGTATCGTAATACTGATAGTCTCCGATCTGGTCATTCCCTGCTATACCATAGCTGGTTCTCAGTTTTCCGAAACTTAACCAGGACCGGTCTTTCAGTAGTTTCTCTTCTGAAAATAACCACGAAGCCCCAATAGCGCCAAAATTGGCGTATCGTCTTTCTGAACCGAATCTGCTGGACCCGTCACGTCGGCCTGTTAAATTTAAAAAGTATCTTTTGTTATAGCCGTAATTGAGCCTGGCGTAAACGGCTTGGTAGCGGTATAGGGATTCACTCGCGCTGGGAACCGTAATGGAAGCTGCGGCTGCCATATTGGTCAACAGGTCATCTGAAGGGAAATTTCTTCCGAGAATAACGATATTATCGGATTTCTGTTCCTGAAATGAAGCCCCTACCAATGCGGAAAACTGGTGTTTTTCCAATCGTTTTTCGTAGTTCAGCTGAGGCTCAAGGATCCAGCTCTCGTTCAATTTCTGGGCTTTTCTGAGAGAAGAACTGCTGCTGCCGATATTGCTGGACGGGTTATAGGTTGTCTTTGGGAAAATTTTCTGCTCATAACTGTTGTAAGTACTGTAACCACTATTCAGATTAGCACTGAATCCGCTCCCGAATTGGTAGCTGGAAGTCATATTCGCATTTAAACTCTTGGTTTTTACTGAAAAGGTCTGCGTTGCAGGTCCCATAGGATTGTTAAATGTATTGTTCTCCCAGTTGATCATTCCGCTGGACGTATACAGATCCGGAGCATTAGGTGCTAACACCGGATATACAATATTGAAGTCAGTCGGTGGAAGTACATTATCCTGCAATGCAGCAGTCCCATTAAAACCGATCTGGAATTTTCGGTCAGCGCTGGTATGGTTGACACTGACTCCCATGTTATTTCTCTTATAGCGGTAGCTTCCCGGAAAAACGGTTGTTTCCTCATTGTGACCACCGGAGACCGTGAATTGTGTGTTGCCACTGCCGCCTGATACACCAAGCTGTACATCCGAAACCTCCGCTGTATTTCCGACGAAGTATTTCTGCCAGTCCGTCGTTTTTTCTGGACTCCATACCCCATTGATATCATAAGCATTGGAGGGCACTGCTACGCCATCATTGGCAAAAGCCAGTCGACGCATCGCGACATATTCTTCCAGGTTCATCATTTTTGGCAGGTTGGTCATCTGTCCCAATCCGTAACTTGTTCTCAGGTTGACCTCTGTTTTTTCTTTTTTGCCCCTCTTTGTGGTGATTAAGATAACACCATTAGCCCCCTTGCTTCCATAAATGGCAGTGGCATCGGCGTCCTTAAGGACCTCAAGCGATTCAATGTCATCGGGATTGATTGAATTCAGAGGGTTCGTTTCATTGTATGGAAGGATGCTTGCGGTCATTCCACTATTGAAATCATTGACCAGAGGCAGAGGAACGCCATCGACAATGTATAACGGTTTATTGCCGTCATAACCGGTCGTTGAATAGCTTCGTAAGCTGTTTCGTCCCCGGATCTTTATATCAAAGCCTCCGCCGGCAACTCCGGAATTTTGTGTAATACTTACGCCCGTCATTCTGCCCTGTAAAGCTGACAGGACGTTGTTGACAGGCTGGTTTTCGATGTCTTTTGCCGAAACTTTGGCGATGCTACCGGTTCTCTCTCTGTCTTTAACCTTGTAGTAGCCTGCGTTGAGAATAACTTCTTCGATTCCCTTTACTTTTTGTTCTAAGCTGATATTAACGACGGTCTGATTAGAGAGTGTGACTTTTTCTTCTGCATAATCAGGGTGTCTGAACAATAGGACGGGATTTTCTGCTGAAACCTGTATGGTGTAGGTTCCGTTATTAGCGGTCATGGTTACCTGATCACTGCCCTCCTGGGAGATAATGACTCCCGACAATGGTTTATTGGATGAGGTGACGGTACCGGAAATGGTGCGTGTTTGGGCTTTTGATTGAGTGCTGACAGCGGCCAGCATAAGGCCAAAGAAAATACCTCCTATATGGTAATAGGAATTTTTCATAGATTTGTAAAGGTTTTTAATTTTCTAAAGATTAATTACTGAACTACGCTCTTTCCTGATGTTTTAGTCGACTGACAGGAAGGGGCTTTTTTACATTCTTCTGTTTTTAAGTTGAGTAGTTTTTTGATTCTTTTTTTAGTAAAACTTTCCTGATGCCCTTTGGTATGAAAAAGGACTGGTGAGGTTCTGTAAGCAGTGACCGCAAGGCACCGGAAAGAATTTAATATGAATGAATCTGTGTCCCGTGTGAGCTATTGAAAGCCGCAATAGGTTGTACCCTCCTATTGTATCGTGTCTGATACTATTTTTAGGAAGCGGGCTTAGATTGTAATGTAGAGGATAAAGCGAACTGCATTGAAAAAGACGGCGTGGGACTCTACATTATCCGATTTGGGGTACTGGCATACCTTTGAGACAGACAAGAGAGCCCACGCCTAGGTCGTGAGCTTAATACTTATCCTCTTGTCTCTTTAAAAAGTGCCAGTTTTCAAATCAAGATTCTAAGCAATAGCTTCTATTATTCTTTGAAGTATCGCAAAGTTACATTTATTGTAACCTATTTTACAAATATAATAAAAATTTACACATGAGACATATATGTCTCCACAAAAAGTGATTGAAATTTCAAAATTTACTAAATGTATAAATGGAACTTAGTAAATTTAAAGATTCACATAGGTAGAATTATTCTGCTATATAGATTGAGAAAAGAATTATCACAATTTCAACTTGGTCTTGAAGTAGGTATGTCAAGGGATCACATCGGGAGAATTGAGAGAGGTCAAACAAATCCAACAATTGAAAATATTGTTAAGATTTCAGACTTTCTAAATATCGACATCTTGATATTTTTTATAGAATTAAATCAAAACGAATTGTCGAATATTCTTGACGAAATCAAAAATCTTAAGGAAAAGAACAAAAATATAGAATAGAAAATCCTAACTATGATGTGTTAGTATTTTTTTTCGAAATCGTTAATCTTTATAAATCAGCAAATTTCTTCAAATAATTTCTCGATTTTGATATTTTTTATTCTTCATTAAGGTAAAAAAGTTTCTATTCTACATTTTTTTTCGGTCGATTTTCCAATAGTCTAACAAACAATATAGCATACTTCTTAATTCAACTGTTGACTTAGTGTGGCTCACAAAATCTTTAGCCATAGCAAGATGCTCAAATTCTTTTGCTATTGAAAACAATCCTTTCGACACTTCATTTTTTGAAAAGTATTCTCCTAAAATAGCGGTGTTCAAATTATTGAATTGTTGCTCAACATTATAGCGGACTTCTTTTGCTATCACGTCGCCGTCTTTTGAATTTTCTTTCACCAATCCTATAGCTAAATTTAAGACTTTCTGAATTCCATTGCTTCCTCTAGTACCATAAGTAAAACCCTCTTTTATTAATTTACTTCTTTCAGCAGGTTCTAAAAATGATATTTCTTTCATGCTATAATCTATTGCAATTGCAATGAATGAACAAATTAAATATAAACATCTAAGAGCAATCTCCTTTTGGGTCTCCTTTGTTATTGCTTGTTCTGCAAAAAATTTTGCTTGCATAAGCCATTCATTACAAATATCAAATGATAAATTCTTTGACAATAAACTTTTTGAATACCGAATTCTTCCCTTCCAATCACCATCTAATTTACTAAACTCATATTGATTTATTTTGTCAAAGAATTCTTCGTCCGAGATTCTTTCGGAGATCCCAGAGTCTGAAGTATTTAATCTTTGTAAAAAATTACCATCTAAAACTACTACATCTAAGTCTTTTCCAAAATCTTTTACCTCTTGTCTTCTATCAGTTGTCGCAACTATTGCACTAGTAGCTTTTGTTGCAATACGTAAACCTTGAACCCAAAAAATTCGTTCAATAGCTTGAGGTGTTTTTTTATTTTTAGCATCGACAATTGTTATTTCTCTGGAAACTGATGATGTCCTACTATAAAGCCACAAATCTATATCCGTGACGTCAAAACCTTCATAAATAAATGGTACTCCACGTGTCACGTAGTATCCCGCTTTTAGAAAATATTTGCGTAATAACTCTTCCATCTGTGGACCTTTCGATAATACTTTTGTTGTTTTATTCATCTTCTTTATTTTCCTGTACGTAATATTGATAACATATCATTAGTCGCACTTGGACTTTGCTTTATTTGTTTTCTTCTCATGTTCTCTCTGTTAAATTCAGGGCCATTGAATTTAGTGACTGCTGCAGATGGTAAAGCTGTCAATGAATGTTCACTGACATCTCCCTGGCGGATAGCTTGCAAAGCTAACTCCCCAACCTCTTTCTTTAATAGTTCTAACATTGGACCCGATCTACCTTTCTTCTGACCATGAGAAACTTTTACTACTCCTTTCAATTCTAAAATCTTATAATCTTCTGCAATAGCTGGAACTGGTCCCACCTTTTCACCTCGTACCAATGTAGATAACAATGCATCAACCATTTGGATCTGTCCTCTTGCAGAAGGACTTTTTGTCATTCCATAAGTTATTGAGCTTATAAATGCTTTTGCTAAATCAAAAGCATCGTCAACCATCGAATTACTATATTTTGAGAATGCTGATGGCAAAGTTATATATCCTGCATCTTCTTTTGAGTTGCTTACAACACTAACATCATATAATCCAATTGCAGTTACTTTTTGAAACAACTCTTTACCCAATATATTTTCTGCAAAAATTATTTCTACACAAGCATTCTTACCAAGAATCTCATTTAGCTCAATAAGTTTTAACTGCTCAGATGGCTTTAAAGAATCTAATACTGTTTTTATTTTTTCAGCTGTATCTCTTCGAAATAAGTTACCGTTAAATAATAACTTTTCATCATCACTTATATTTTCAATATCTGTAAATCCAATCTGCTCCGCATCAGTAAATAACTTTGTAGTATCTTTTTCAGAAAGTTGATATATATCCGAAATTTCTTCTGCAATATCTTTGTATAATATAGGAGTAATAGATGCACGTTCAGCTAGGTCTAAAGATGCTAATTCTATAGAACTAGGATTTAAATCTTCGAAAATGGTTGATGTATGAAGTAAAGTAGTTTCAGTTGTCACACCTAAAACAGCAATTCCAGTTTTTGATTTTTCAATTAATTGTTGTTCTTCAAGTATATCTAGTAGCTTTGGTAATTCGAATGGAATATTGATGTTAGCGACACTAGCTAATACATCTAATTTTTCATTACTAACATTAATACTATCATTTGCTGAAACAGCTGACAGTAAAATTCCTGCCTTTCCGGCAACATAAGTGTCATTATAACCATTTTGACTTGCAAAAGTCTGAAGCTTATTTGTATGATGAATGAGCCACGATCCTTTGGTTTTATTTTCCATTGTATGAATTAGTTTTTACAAATATAATATTAAAAAATAAAAATTTCATTCCTAAATAACGTGATTAAACTTTTGTTATGAAAATGTTAAAAATACAGTAAAAATACTGACTAATAAATGTTTTTTATTTGTCATTTTTGCTAATTAGGGAAATCCGTAATTTTAATTGCTGATAAGTAGTTAAATTTGAAAAATAAAAAATTGGCAGTTTGAATTATAAGCTATCAATCTAGTGATATCACAAATAATCTAATTAAATTCTATTATATTAATGAATTTCGATGTTATCATCAATGATACCTTTACAAATCTATGTACAGATGATAAAGTTACATCTACTGAAAATAAAAGGGTTCTAAGCTTTATTAACGATTTTGAAAATGGTAGTTGGAGGTTTGAAAAGTTTCAAAACTTTATCTGGGATAATATTAAAGAGACAGCGCTAAGCCACAGTGAGAGACAAGCTTTAATAGATAAAGGAGAAGGCTCTATATTATCCGAATCCGCAAAAAACTTACGACTTGTTGAGGGAGAAAAAGCATTTGGCCGTGGTAGTGAAATTGCTGAAATTGTTCTGTATGGAATAATGAAGGATCATTATTCCGCTCTACCTATTGTTCCAAAAATATTTTACAAACAAAATAAAAAGGATGAAGCGAAAGGGGCTGATAGTGTACACATTGTTGTAGAATCTGATGAAAGCTTTTCACTGTGGTTTGGTGAATCAAAATTTTATAATAGTATTGAAAACGCAAGGCTCGATACGATAATAGATTCAGTAGCTGATTCTATAAGTCTGAACAAAATAAAAAAAGAAAATAGCATAATTACTAATCTAAGCGACATCAATGATTTCGATGAAATTACTCCAGAATTACGGGCTAAAATAAAAGCCAGCCTGTCCCAAGATGAATCAATTGATAAAATAAAACCCATATTGAATATTCCTATTTTACTTCTCTATGAATGTGAGCAGACAAAAAATGGTACGGAGTTAACAGAGGATTATAAACAAGGAATTATAAACTACCACAAAGATAGAGCAACTGAATATTTCAAAAAACAAATTGCTAAATGCTCCGGTGTCCACTTATATGATAAAATAAACTTTCATATTATTCTTTTTCCTGTTGCTGATAAAGAAAAGATAGTAAATAAATTTATTCAAATAGCCAAAGTTTATAGAGATTAGTATGGAAGATAAAATTTTTGAAGGTTGTCAAATAGTAAATGACCTACTAATTTCTGATAAAGAAAATGATGCAAGACAAGAACTTATTAAATTGTTAGATTACCATTTTGTAAATAATATTGAATACACTCCTCTTGTAAATCATCTGATTCGTGAAACTGGCCTTTTCCCATATCTTGACCCAGACACTTCAAATTGGGAAGAAAGATTTGTTTACTCTGCATTTAAAGTTGATGTTGGAGAAGATAATCCATTAACTCTACATCGAGAACAATCCTTTTTACTTAAAAAACTTCTAGAGGGGAAAAACATTGCCGTTAGCGCCCCAACAAGTTTCGGAAAAAGTTTTGTCATTGATGCATATATAAAAATCAAAAGACCAAGCAATGTCTTAATTATTGTGCCAACAATTGCATTAACTGATGAAACAAGAAGAAGACTGTATAAAAAATTTGCCAGTGAATACAAAATAATTACTACTACAGAAGTAGAACCTGCTGAAAAAAATATTTTCATATTTCCTCAAGAGAGAGCAATTAATTATCTAAATAAAATTGACCATTTTGATATTATGATTATTGATGAGTTCTACAAGGCGAGTAAAAATTTTGATAAAGAGCGATCCCCAAGTTTAATAAAGGCTATAATTAAACTTGGGGACAAAGCAAGTCAGAGATATTTTTTAGCTCCAAATATTTCTTCATTAGAGGAAAACCCATTTACAAAAGAAATGGAATTCATTAAGCTCGATTTCAATACGGTATTTTTAGAAGTTAATGAACTTTACCAAAACATTGGAAGAGATGAACAAAAGAAAACTCAATTATTAATTGATATTTTAAAATCAAAAGATACTAAATCCTTAATTTATGCAGGAACATATTCTAATATTGACACATTGTCAAATATTGTAAATACCCATTTTGAAGAAAAAAATGTCGAATTATTAACCAATTTTGCAAATTGGTTAACTAAAAACTACAGCTATAATTGGTCATTAACTAATACTGTAAAAAGAGGTACAGGTGTTCATAATGGACGACTACATCGCTCACTTAGTCAAATACAGGTTAAACTTTTTGAAGAAAAAAATGGTCTTAATAATATTATTTCAACGTCGTCAATAATTGAAGGAGTTAATACTTCTGCCGAAAATGTTATTCTTTGGATGAATAAAAATGGAAGGTCAGGTTTAAACGACTTTACATATCGTAACATAATTGGTAGAGGTGGGAGGATGTTCAAACATTTTATAGGAAAAATATTCATATTGGATAAACCTCCCACAAGTGAGCAAACTCTTTTATCATTACCTTTTCCAGAGGAAATATTAGGAGATTTAGACAGTGTAAAAAACAGTGATATTTTAACTAAGGAACAAGTGGCAAAAATTCAATATTATCAGGAAGAAATGTCCGGTTTACTTGGTATAGATGTTTATAAAAGACTTAAAGAAGAATCTGTTTTTCAATCAAGTGATAGCGAGTTAGTCAAAGAGATTGCAATTGATATGAGTACTAATCCTCATAATTGGTATGGGCTTTCATATCTTAATTCAGCGAAAAGAGATAATTGGGATAGTAGTATTTACAGAATTATTAATTTAAAACCTGGTCATTGGGAAACTAAGAGCAGTACATTTGTTGCTTTCATAAAAATACTTAGTAATAATTGGTTTAAGTCCATTCCTGAATTATTAAAAATGTTAGAGCCTTATGATGTTGGAATTGATGATTTTTTCAAGTTGGAAAGAAATGTATCATTTAAATTTTCGTCACTTGTTAAGGATGTTAATACTCTTCAAAAAGAAATATTAAAAGATAAAAACTATGATATTTCCCGTTTCGTATCCTGGACCTCTCATGCATTTTTACCTTCTGTTGTTTTTCAACTTGAAGAGTATGGACTTCCTAGAATGATTTCAAAAAAAATTCACAATTCAAAACTTATAGATTTTTACGATTCAAATCTAACAATCCATAAGACCATTGAAATTTTAAATGAGATAGGTATTAATACAATCTGTAAAACAGTTAAGCTGGACGAATTCGACATTTATATATTAGAATATTTTTATGACGGAATAAAAATCATGTAATAATATATGCAATCTTGAAATCTTTATAATCATCTATATAAATAGTTTAAATCTTATTAATATATATAAATTCTCATATTAATATATCTGCATGAATGATAAAAATTTTAATTATATGAACAATTTTCTTGATAACAAAAAGAAAATTCTTGAATTAATCGTTGTTTCCATTTTTCTAGGTATAGGTGTTAGCCTTATTAGCTCCAGCATATTTGAATATATTAAAGGTGAAAACAAAATATTAATTTATTCTATACTTGGTTTATTACTAATTCTTATATGTTTGATATATCTAATAAGAAATCTATTTGGTAAACGAAAATTTGAAAAAGAAATTGACGGTTTTTTTATTCTGAATCGAACTCAAAAGAATATAACAAATATTGATAATTATGATTATTCAAGTAAAATTTTTGAGTATTTACAGTCAGCAATAGCAGAAGATGAGGAAATTAAAAAAGATTGGCTAAATACCAATTTTGGGGACATTACCGAGGAACGCATTAAAATTCTACCGTACATTCAGGAAATTTCTGAATATTATTTTTTAGAAGCATTATCTACACATCTCTCATCATTTTTTAACAATACAAAATTTAAGAAAACAAAATTAAAATCATATAAAAGGAATGACATTCCTCAAATTCTCGCAAGTAATCGATTTTTGGACCTATTTTCAAAACCTATGGAAGAAAGAGCTCTATTTAAGAATAGTAATCAAGACAATTTCATAATAAAATTTACCCGAGATTCCGCCGAAGGGAAAATTATTTCAAATTATAAAAGAGGTGCAATGTTTCAATACTTTGACCTGAAACTACCTGCTGAAAGTAAGATTGTTAGAAAAAAAAATTCAACAATATTAATATCGAATAGAAGATTTGAAATCTCAATTACTACAAACGTTAGTGGTGTAAATACTTACATACCCATTGAATACAAAGGATTATACCTAGGGCTAAAAAACTTACATGATCCAGCGTATATAACAAACTTTAGTATTAAAATAACTTTTAACAGATCATCATTCTTCAAATCTTCAAGCTGGGAATATTATCAGTGGTTGGACTCTTTTTTAGATGAATTTGAAAAAAACGCGTCTGAGAAATATTACTTCAAAAGTAAAATCGATTGGGATAGAATTTATCCAATAATCAAAACATTACAAAATAAACATGATAAAATTAGATGAAATTAAAGAGCAATTTGAAAATTCTTATTTTACTTTAAATGAAGAACTAATTTATTTACTAAATAAGGATGATCAAAACGGTCATCTTAATAACGTTATCATAGGTTTGAATAAAGAATGTTATGGTGTACGTCTCTTTGAAAATCCTGATGATCCGATAATAATTGAAATTTATTATATTAACTGTGCGCCTAAACTTCAAGGAAGCCTAATTAGGATAGAATTGAATAATCCTAATTATCAATTTCTACTATTACAATTTTGTGCATTATTAGCAATGAATTATTCTACCATAAATGAAATTCATGCATATAATACTTTCCAAAAACAACTTCGAACTATTTTAGAAAAAGATGGCTACTTTACTATAACGAATATAGATATTGAACAGCTTAGAAAAATTGGCCCAAATGGATCATTTATAAATTTACATCATAAAGCCATTAAGCAGATTGATATTATACCTATTGTCGATTTTTACAGAGAGGTTTTTGATGAAAACTACAAAGCAACTGGTTCAAAATATAATAATTATGTTTATTTGATGATTAATACAGAGACATCTTTAATAAAAATTGGTTATAGCAAAAATCCCTTATATAGAGAAAAAACATTACAGTCTCAGGAACCTCAAATTTATTTAATTGCCTGTTGGAATGCAAATAGGAAAATTGAGACAGAACTTCATAGAAAGTTTAAAAATAATAGAGTCCGGGGCGAATATTTTCAACTAAATTTTAATGACTTAAAAGATCTAAAAAACTTTATGTTAAAATATAATTGATGATTATTTATATTATCTAAATTACCTTCGTAATAAAAGAATTTACCTATTTTTACTAAAAATAAGATTAAATGAAGGCTGAAACTCAATATACTGATTTAACAGGGACTGTAGCTGCTGATATTTCAGATTTTACAACACGCTCAAACCAATTATATGAGGTCGCAAATTATTTTAATATTGACCAAAAAAGATTTAAAGTAATTGGAATCACTGTTTATGGTGTAGATAATTTCTACATTGCATTTCTATGTGTAGATAATCAAAAAACCACGAAAGAAAAAGAATTCATTTGTAAATTAAGAATCGAAACGGATGAAAAAGAAATCTTAAGTTTATTATTTAAAAGGTTACATATTGTGCTTTACGAAAAATATGATGAAAAGTACAGAAATTTAGAAGTCGATGATGAGCTTTATTTATCTGAGGTAGAATGAGTAACATCCAGCACGAAATAGATATTTCAATTCAAAGAATTGAATCCAAGCAGGTCGAAATTTCTGCAAAAATTGAAATATTAGAAAAGCGAATTTCTAAATTTAATGGTTGGGCATGGTTTTTTGTTGGTACTGGTGCATTAATTTCAATTGTTGCTACGATATATTTTTTTATAGTAGTTGATAACAGTCAAAATTTCCAGCTCAATTTACTTGGCGATTTCCTAGCTGGCTCAGTAGCTTCAGTTTGGTCTCTTGCAGGACTATTTTTTATTTACGTTGCTTTTCTAGGTCAAAAACAACAACTTCTAAATCAACAGCTGGAAATCATGTATAGTCAACTTGAAGTTAAAAATACAAGATTAGAACTTGCTGGGCAGAAGGAGGAAATGCGAATCCAAAATGAAACCCTTAGACAACAAAAGTTTGAAAATACATTTTTTAATCTTCTTAACCTTCTTAGTTCTGTCGTAAACTCTATTGATATTCGTAACATCCGAACTCAAAATGTAATGAGTAGTGGTAGAGATTGCTTTAAAATTTTTTATGGTGATTTTGTCGCTATAATAAATAAAGATCATGAAAAAGATCGAGAATTTGAAATCACTAAAATTTCCATACCAGAAACAATAAAAAGTTATGATAAATATTTTCATGAAAATCAATCTGACTTAAGCCATTATTTCAGGAGTGTTTATCATATTTTAAAATTTATCGATAGTTCTGATATAGAAGATAAAAAAAGATATGTAGGTTTAGTTAGAGCACAAATTTCCAGTTATGAGCAGATTCTGATATTCTATAATTGTTTCCATCCTTACGGGACAAAACTGAAAGTATTGGCAAAAGACCATAATTTCTTTAAAAGTTTAGACGAAAAACTGTTAATTAATGAAAGTCATTATGATGACTTTGCAAAAGACGAAATTTAATTCGGAATGACTAATTTCTATTGGTTATTAAATATAAATGATGTAGCCAAATCGTCTTTTAGAATCAAATAAGCTTCAAATTTTTTACCGTTTTTGCTCTTCATATTTTTAATAATTGGTGTTTTTCCTGTTGTTATGAGAGAAGTGATGTTGTTGATGCTGAGTTGCACGCCGCATATCATTCGGAATAAAATCCATTGGCATTGTTCATCGGGACATTTAACGATTTTGTCTTTGATAATGAGATTATGCTGCTGGCATTTGGGGCATTTGAGTTCTGGAATGTTTTCTTGGGGAATGTTGAGTGATAAGAGTTCTTGGGTGATTTCCTTCGTGTAATTTTTGATGTCGCTGAGGAAATGGTTTGAATTGAGTTCTTTGCTTTCAATCTGATGGAGTGCCATCTCCCACTCTGCGGTCATCTGAACATTGACAATCTTTTGGTCTTTGATGAGATCATAGACCTTTTCTCCTTTGTCAGTTGGGATCAGTGTTTTGCTTTTTCTGGTGATGTAGTTTCTTGTGATTAAGGTTTCAATTATGGAGGCTCTTGTTGCAGGAGTTCCGATACCGATGTTGGCTAAAGCTTTTTGCTGTTCCTTGTCTTCGATGTGCCTGCCAGCATTTTCCATAGCGGATAAAAGGTCGGCTTCTGTATATAGTTTTGGAGGGCTGGTCAGTTTTTCCTGGAGTTTGGCTGTTGAGATTTTGAGCTCATCGTCTTTTTTGAATTCTGGAAGTTCAATGAGTTGTGGTTCTTGTGTCTGGTTATTATCGCTATTGTTCTTGCTGTTATTATCAAGGTTTGTACTGATTTCATCAGACAATAGGCCTTTGATTGCGCGCCATCCTTTGCTTAGTATTTTAGAACCTTTGATACTGAATTCATAATGATGGACTTTGATGGTGATGTGGCTGACTTCTTTGGAGCAGTGTTCTGATAATGATTCAAGCAGACGGTAAACAATCATATTGTAAATGGCTTTTTCACTGGCGGTTAAAGCGGATGGGATTTTGCTGGTGGGCAATAATCCGTGATGGTCTGTGACCTTCAGATCATTGACAATACGCTTATTAAAGTTGCCGAACTTGAGTGTTGAGATTGCTTGTTTGAAAGAATCGGTTTGATTATGTATTCTCACGAGTTCGGGGATTTCTGACCAAAGGTCTTCGGGAATATATTTACTTCCGGTTCTTGGATAGGTAATGAACTTTTTTTCATACAGGCTTTGTGCAGTTTGTAAAACTTCATCTGCCGATAATCCCAGCTTTCGGTTGGCTTCTTTTTGAAGTTCTGTTAAATCAAACAGTAATGGGGACTGTTCTTTTACAGTATTGACGGCGACATCTTCTACTGTGGCCTTTCCCTCCCGCTCAATGGCTTTTAAGATCTGCTCTGCCTGTTTTTTGTCTTCCCATTGCTGATTGGAAAGACTGGTGAAATTTAAATAGTCCTTGCGGTGCTGTAACTGGATCTGCCAGTATTTCTTTTGTTTAAAATTTTTATTGTCCTGAAATCTTTGACAGATCAAAGCCAAAGTTGGGGTCTGTACTCTTCCCAGGCTATAGACATCGTTGTTCGCTGCAATACTTAATGCCTGGGTTGCATTGATGCCTACCAGCCAGTCGGCTTCGCTTCTGGCTTTTGCAGCATCATAAAGCCCATCGAATTCTGAACCTTTTTTAAGGTTTTTAAATCCTTCCTGTATGGCTTTTTCTGTGAGTGAACTGATCCAGAGCCGTTCAAATGGTTTTCTGCACTTTAGGTAATCATAAATATAACGGAAGATCAGCTCGCCTTCTCTTCCTGCATCGGTCGCAACGATGATGCTGGTACATTGACTGAAGATATTTTTAATAATTTTAAGCTGCTTTAAGGCGGAGGGGTCTGGCTGAAAGTTTTTTGAGTTGGCTGGTTTTGTCTTTCTTGGAGTGAGAATGAAAGGATGGGGAAAGATAGGCAGAGAGGCTTTGTCAAAGCCTCTTATGCCATAATCTTCCGGCATTCCCAATGATACCAAATGACCCAATGCCCAGGTCACACAGTAGCCGTTTCCTTCAAAGTAGCCGTCTTTTCTGTTGTTGGCATCGAGTATCTGGGCAATTTCTCTGGCAACACTTGGTTTTTCTGCAATGATGGCTTTCATAGATTTGGATTTGATGGTGGTAATGGTTGATTTATATTTAATAGCTTGAAGATTCTATAATGAATAGGATTTGATTACATTTTTCTTCCTCTTGATCTAGCTGGTTTTTTCTGCTGCTCCTGTTGCTGCTTGTTGGCAGGTTCCTGCTGTTTGGATTGAAGCGATTCTTTGATGTTCTTTGTCGATTCATTGGTTTTACCATCGGTGTTAACTGCCGTTTGAGTTTTGTGGGCTTCTGACGGCTGGGTTTTTTCCCTGAGCTTGTTAGGATTGGTAAATGAGAATTCGGTCTTGGATGTTTCTTTGTTGAAGGTAATATAGCCTTGGTATTCTTTGCCTTTACTGTCCACAAGACCGCTGACATAAACAGTCTCCCCCGCCTTGAATTTTTCATACTGCTTGTCATCCAGTTCCTTGTCCCTGAAAACTCTTGGAGGTTCGTTGTTTTTATTTTGATTTTGGTTTTGGTTTTGCGGGTTGTTTTCTTTTTGGGACTGGCTTTGCTGCTGCTTTTGATTGTTGTCAAATATGAATTCTACATAGCGCTTATCGGCATTAAACTGGACGGTAGCATCGAAGGAAGTTCCTTTGGTAGAAGTCATTCCTTCAAGATAGAGAGGCTTACCTTCCAACAGGGTTTGTTTCTGGTGTTCGTCTAATTTGATTCCTTTGATTTCGTCTGGAATCTTCATATACTCTGCCCTGTAAGCCACCAGTTCATTGGTCAGGCGGTCACGGCTGATAACGGATGGAATGATCTCGTCGGTCTTGGGATTGACCAGATCAACGATTCTTCCCATATTGCCGCTCTCCATCAGGTTCTTTTTGTCTTCTTCGCTGAACTCATGACCTAAGAACTTGAGGTTGAGATTGGGTTCTCTGCGGATGCCGTGAAGCTTAATGCCGATATCCCCGGTATCACCTTCCTGTAAAGACAGCCTGACGTCCATTTTGCTGACGGCAGCGCCAAGGTTAATGGTGATGGGAATTAAGGTATTGGTCTTGTAGCCTCTGAGCAGAGGATCTAGTGCATTCATATTTTCAAGCTTTTCCTGGCTTAATCCGAGTTTTTCCATCGTTTTCCAGTCGATCTGTTCCGGCTGGAAACGGTATTCCTGATGGTCTGTGTTGTTTTCCATTGTTTTCTGATTTTTTAATGGGTTGGTATTTTTAGGTATAATTTCATATTCCCTGAGTTGTTCTTTTTCTTCAGGCGAAGCCTGTTCGATATACTGCTGAAGGTCTTTAGCAGTATCGACAGCATCGTATTCCGAAACTTTAAAGAAGTTGAAATGCGTCGGATTTTTAAGCTGCCGGTAAAAGTTGGAAAAGAAGTTGGAGAACAGATCCCCATGTTTATCGACCCTGATAAGCTGGTCATTGTCTTTCTTGTTTTCCGGGGGAACTTTTTGCAGATTTCCTTCCTTATCAATTCCTTTCACCAGCTCTATCCTGTTATTATGGATATTCAACACCAAAAGGGTTTCCGCTGCCGGTTTGATTTCATTGGTTATGTTGGGTTGGTTATCTTCCATCGCTGATCATTTTAACAGGATGAAAATAGACCGGCTTATGGTTAACCAATTGAAATAAGAGCGGTATCAATCGATTTGGCTGTGGTTGTCCTTGTTTTTTTATTTGTTCAGACTGCTTCTGATGAGCTGGTGCACATCGGACAGCTTATAGTAGAGCTTACCGCTGATGGTATAATAAGGGAGCTTTTTATTGGTTCGGTATCTCTGGAGGGACCTGGAACTTATTTTAAGAAGCTGTAACACGTCCTGGTTGTCGAGCAGTTGTTCGCCGTCTATTTCGATGTAACGGGATTGTTTTGCTGCGATGTGTTCTTTGAGAATGTCGAATCGTTCCATAATTCTTTCCATCCATGCGGTAAATTCTGTTCTTTCAATATTCATAACCGTAATTTTTTGATGTTAAAATGATATGAACAGCTGATCAGCTCTGTTGGTGTAAAGTTGAATATTGGAGTTGAGATAAAATCACTACTTTTTCGTAGTACCGAAAAAATTGCTGATGTATTTTATGTAATTTTTAACAAATTTGCTGGTTCCGATTGAAAGAAAGGCATATTTTTCGATGAATTTTGGTTACTTTAGATAATATACTTATGAACTTGAAATCAATATTAGAAGAGGCTAATAAATGCATCACAGCTGGCGACTATGAAAAATTCTTGACCTACTGCACCGAAGATACCTTATGGAAATTTGTAGGAGACCGTACCTTAAAAGGAATAAACGAAGTAAGGAAGTATATGGCTGAAGCGTACAAACAACCGCCGAAGTTTAGCGTCGAATTGATGATTGAAGAAGGCAACTACCTGACCGTCTTGGGTACGATCAGTTTATTTGAGAAGGATTCACAATGGGTAGATTATGATTATTGTGATGTATGGCGGTTTGACAATGGTAAATTAGCTGAACTGAAGGCTTTCGCTATTGGTTCTTAGTAAAGAGAGCCTAAGGTTCTGGGTCTTCGATGATGGATCTATTGCTAATCCTGATTTATTCTGGAACGAATTAAATGAATCAGGATGGTGGCTGACCGGTACGTAGCTAAAAGGCTAGGTTATTTTAGCCAATATGAATCCGAGTACCAAAGCTATGATCACAGAAACAAGTATCACAGCGTAGTTGGCCTTTCCCTTCTGCGCTTCTTCTTTCAAGATGATGTTATCCTGCCTTAATGTTTCGAGATTGGCCCGTAAAGTGGCTGTTTTTTCATTAACTGCTGAGTGGACGTTTTTCTCATGCAGCGCTGCAATCTCCTTTTTGTAATGGTCACGTTCCAGTGCCCGATGTTTCTGTTGCTCCTGGAAGTTTTTCTGCAGTTCTTCCAACTGCCTGGCTGAGCTGGCTTGTAGTTTATGAAACTCTTCATTGCGTACCTTCATCTGATCGGCAAATGTTTTGGACTGGTTCTCTACCTGCTCTTTATAAGTTTTCTGTGCCTCACTAAATTCTTCATTTTTCTTTTTCAGCTGCTTCTCTAGTGTTTCGACTTGTTCGGAAAATTGCTTTCTGACGTCTTTTTTAACCTCGTCTATAAGTAAGGCTCTTGAGTTGGATCTTTCGAGAGATAGTTTTTCAGCAATGCTGTGAAGTCCTACACCGTAATCATGAGGCAAATGAAACCGCTTGTCGGCTAAACGGTCCAACAATGTTTCATCGACCGTATGACCGATGGCAGTCACCATCAAAGCGTTTATCGTGATAAAGTAATCCGATAAACTCAGGTCATTGAAGGTCTCCATACTTTGACGGTCTCCACCACCTCTTACCAGGCCAATCATATCATAGTTTTTTGGAGACAGTTCTTTGAGCGTGGAAAGGATAGCAATTGCCGAGGTGATATTGCAGCTGTAATTGTCGATTTCAAAATGGATTGAAGAAACATCCAGGCCCTCTGTAAAATCCTTCTGAACTCCTCAACGGACACCTTTCTGAAATCCTTGAATAACTTGCTCAGTTCAAGGGCAGATTTCCTTGCTCTTGTACCGGCAGCCTTGTTCCCTCTTCCAGACTTCCGTGTCAGAAAAAAAATATGACACTGAATTACATTTTTGTCATCAAGAGACCGTAGAACAATTTGATCATGTTACAATTCTTTCATAATTTAAATACAAATCTATTTTATTTTCCTGAATTCAATATTCATAATATTTGCTCCGGATAGCCCAAATCCGATGATTTCATCATTCTCATCATATTTAAAATCAAGTTGTCCAAAATATTCAATTGTTGAATAAAAACTTGCAGGTTTTAATGGAAATAATTTAATATCACCATTCAAAGGATGCCTGGCTATCAACTGATCGTTTTCAAGAATTAATTCGTACATTGTATTAAATTCATCATTTCTATAGAATCCAATATATTTATTCAAAATCATTTTATCAGCTTTGGGAGGATTCAGGATTACTTTTTTTGCGGTATACGTAAAATCGGCAATTCTAAGTTTAACTGATTCATTATTGAAGGTCAAGCTTGCAGTAGGAATAGAAGTTATCTTAAATTTATTTTCATCCATTCCTTGTAGTGGCTCTTTACCTTTATGATTATAGGTTCCCAGGTAAAGATCCTTACCTTCTGTTGATATTTCAAGATAATTTCCTGGATTAAGCTCATAAACTCCTTCAAATCGCTTCAGCTCTGATGGAGCATAAATTATTTTTTGAGACTTAACCGAAATTGTCTCTTGATCTTTAAGAAAGAAATCTACCAATTGATAAGCAATTAACAAGCCATCAAAACCCTGCCCATTTCCCAGTATTACAACAGAAAATTGTTGTGAAGGAACATGCAGAATATAGGTTCGATAGCCAACAGTGCCACCGCCGTGAAATACAATATCCAAACCTTTATATTTTTCAGTTTGCAGACCAAGCCCATATTCTATTTTTTTACCTGAACTTAATACGGTATTCTTTTGCATTGTATTATAAAGCGTACGATTTCCCTGTATCGGATTTTGAAAATTGGCCGCCCATTTACAAAGATCATCAAGCGTAGCATAAATATTAGATGAACCACTCACCATTTGCCCGATAGGAAGTTTTAAGAATATGCTGCCTTTTGGCTGATAAGATTCTGCCTTATTTATAATAATTCTATCCGGATCATCTATTGCCACAGTATTTTTCATATGTAAAGGATTAAAAACATACTCCTTCGCTATTTGGCTGAAATCCTTTTTATAAACCCTGCGAAGTATTTCAGCAAGCAATGTAAAACCTGTGTTATTATATTGATATTGCTCTCCCGGAGGGAAATTTACTCTTTTAATTCGCAAAAGAGTATGTACTGCTTCATTATTGGTTACTTTAAATTCATCACCAAAGCCTTGCAATTTCTTGATTTCACTAAAATTCGGTAGGCCACTGGTATGATTGGCCAATTGCCGGATTGTAATCTTATATGGAATATGGCTCAGTTCCGGCAGATAAGTCCTTATGTCGTCATCTAATGATAACTTTCCTTCCTTTTCTGCCAAAAGGGCAATAAATGCGGTAAACTGCTTAGAAACAGATGCAATATTAAAAGCTGTCGAATCCGTTATCGGGGTTTTATTTTCCAGATTGGCCATCCCATAGGTTTTCTTATAAATTACTTTTCCGTTCTTTATGACAGCAGCCGCCATACCCGGAGTATTAGGCTGTTTATAAGCACTCCATAAAGAATCTGCTCTATTTATTGGATCTTTTTGATTGGATTGTCCGAAATATAGTCCAAAACTCGATACAGAAAAAAGGAACAGGATACATTTGATTTTAAGCTTCATTTTATTAATTTTTAATGATGAAGCAAATCTGGAACTTTGAATTAATAAAAATATCCGGGTATCGGAAATCGGACTGATTTCGTATAACAAAATTAGTCCGATTTAAAGTCGGACACTATTAAACCACTGATTTCCTGTAATCTGTCGGGGTTAAGCTGGTCTCCTTTTTAAATGCGGTATAAAATGAAGACTTC
The DNA here is from genome assembly GCF_900141765.1 of Epilithonimonas zeae. Taxonomy (NCBI): domain Bacteria; kingdom Pseudomonadati; phylum Bacteroidota; class Flavobacteriia; order Flavobacteriales; family Weeksellaceae; genus Epilithonimonas; species Epilithonimonas zeae. The sequence goes on from NZ_FSRK01000001.1 coordinate 1,527,063, forward strand.
GAGTTGAAGCCAACTTCATACAATATTTCCAGTACGGTTAAGTGAGACTGATCTTTTAGAAGAGCCTTTGCATAATTAATTCTAAACTCATTGATAAAGTCGAAAAAATGTTTTCCGGTGTGCTGATTGATCAACAATGAAAGTTGCTTTTCGGGTAGATTAAATTGTTCTGCCAATTTCTGTAATGTCAGCTTATCATCTAAATAAGGCTTTTCAGTTTCCATAAATTGCAACAAATTTTTCAATTGTTCAGGTTCTTCCTTCAAATTATTGACCGACTTTACAGGAACGAGATCTTTATTGATACCTGCAAACAAATTGGGACGGTATAGCGCGTTCATCACAAACCAGCAGATTACAAATAATATAAATAGTGATGTGAAGGTATATAACCAATTATGAACCGGGCTACTTTCGTCTACCAAGCCCCTGATCAGCACAAAGAAATTTCCAATTAAAAAAAGAACCGTGGTTTGCATCAGCCATTTGTAAGTAAGGTGATGATTACTTGAATAATTTTCCTGATACAATCTTTTGAAGTTCCTTAGTGCCAGAAATACAGCAATGATATAATAGTAATATTGAATGATGGAAAAAATATCAAACACACCGTAGCTCTGTTTTGAAATTCCTGAGATACTGAATAAGAACCCAAAGAATAAAAAAGGGAGCGTATGTAAAAGATGCTCTTTACGAAGTTTGAAATTGTAGTAACACGCAGAATTTACATATAAATAATAGAGCGGCATCTGCAACAACACACTGGCCAGTTTCCCTCCTTTGATTATTTTAGAATTGGGGGGTAATATGAACAAACCAGAAAAATCAATCACGGATATCAAAAGAAAAGCGGCAAATAAATAATTCGGTAATTTCCTTTCTGATTTTGCTGTAATAAGGAAAAAACTTAACAGTAAAAACAAGAAAAAAATGATCTTTCCTAAATCGTTGATGAATGCCACATTTTTTATTTTGAATGTACAAAACTACAAATTATAATTTCTGAAAGACTAAAAAAAATAAGTGAAAATACAGTTAATAAATGAGTTGATGGGCTGAGAAGATTCTTAGGTCATTACGTGAGTAAGCAGAATAATATTAATATAGCGTAAGAACCATCTCATTAAAGGGAAGCTACTTATGTTACTGAAGATTGAAGATTTGTTCTCGAGATCAGAAAAGATTACACCTTTACAAAACAGAAATGCGTCACGATCCATCGAACACTTGGTACAAGTCAAAACAGCTATCCTTGAGGAAGATAGTTGATGGCCACATCCGCTCCTTCCCTCGCATAGGCAATAACGGCGGCACGTCCGATCCCGGAATCTCCTCCGGTCACCAGCGCTTTTCTTCCTGCAAGTCTTCCTGAGCCCACATAGCTTTTTTCCCCATGATCGGGAACCGGTGTCATTCTGTTGGCAAGTCCTGGAAATGGCTGAGATTGTCGCTTAAAAGGTGGTTTTGGATATTTTGTAGTTGGATCGGTAAGACCCCTATCATTGGTATTTTTGACATTTCTGTTTTGCGATTGTGCCAGCGCAGCTGGTGCAATAGCAGCTACGACAACTGTGGCAGCTATTTTACCAATAGCATCTCGTCGGGTTATTTGATCTTCCATCGTACAAAGATTTAGTAGGTTATGCTTTGAATTTTTCTTTTTGATAGGCATTAGTATCAAAACAATTATCGTCAATGAAAATGGTTCAGTAATTCTTGCTATCAATTGTCAAGACCATATTACCGCCGATTACTGACAATGTATAATATGCAAGATCCTTTTTATATCGGGCAGCATATCTGACATTGTTCTTTTTATCTATATTTTTCAATAAAATCCGCAAGTGATCCAATGCAAGTTCATTGTGCTTTATGTAATTGTCATCATACATTCCTTTGATAAATTTGAAAGATTGGTCACTGCTTATTCTTTCGTGAATTTTCAGCCAGTCGGAATGCGCATCTTTTGCCGCGGTCTGAAATATGAACATTTCGCCGATGATGCCATTGTTGGAAGCATGTTCTTCAATGCCAATATGAAAACCGTCCATTTCGTAGACGATCTGTTGAATTCCATCATTTGAGGAACTGACAGCGGGCGGGCTCTTCATATGATCGATGAATGAATCTATCTTTCTATTATAAAAACTGGAATAGCCCATAAGCTGTTCATAACTTTGGCTGTATGAAAATGAGCTGAGCAGCAGCAGGAAAAGTGTAACTTTTGGCATTGCTCTATTTTATTAAAGTTTTGATTGAGTTCAGTGTAAATTTCTATTGGTTGTAAAAAAGCCATATGAGCTGTCAGTCCATATGGCTTATCTATAATCATTGAATTAATCTTCCTGCTCTGCATCAAAGTTGATCGACATCTCTGCAATATCTGTCAGCAACAGATCTGTTTCCTCCTCTTCCTGCAGGGTCTTTTCCAGAAGGTCTGCTGCTTTTTCGTGTCCCATTGTGATTGCAAGCTGGGCAAGACCGCCATATGTTGCGATCTCATAATGCTCCACTTTTTGTGCAGCAATGATAAGTGCTGCATCGCGTGTCATAGAACCTTCCTCGGTTGATTTTATGATCTCCTCTCCTTCCTGTATAATCCCGACGATGGCTTTGCATTCCTTTTTTTCAGGAGTCTCACCTATTAGCTTGAATACTTTCTCAAGGCGGCTGACGTGCTTTTTTGTCTGAAGCTGATGGTCCTCAAAAGCATCTTTCAGCTCTTCCGTAGTAGCGGCGTCCTGCATTTTTTGCAATGCATCCACGATAGCATCCTCTGCGTAGTAGATATCCTTTAATGCGTCCACGAAAAATTTGTGAAGCGAGGAGTTTTTCATATTCTGATCCATATTGGAATCTGGATTTGTATTTGAAGCCGCAGTTTTGGCTGTGTTGTTTTTTGATGCAGCGGCTGTACTGCTTGTATTGTTTTCTGTCTTTGTTGCCATAATATGTTGATTTAAAAATTTGAAAAGATCACCTCTCAAAATGAGAGGTAATCTAAAAAGAAAAAAGGTATCGTGTGTTTAAGAACGGTTTCGTCTGCCTCCGAATCCTGATCTGCCGGAACCAGAAGATCTTCCTCCGCCGTGCGAAGCCTGTCCACCCATTCTGGCAATTCTTGTACGTTCAGCTTTGCTCATAGACGCAAAGCCTCTTCTTGAATTCCCGGAACCTGAACCGCTTCCAGAATTATTGTTGGAACCGCTTCCCGAGTTTCCGGATCTGCCAGAGTTGGATCCTCTTCCTGAGCCTCCCGATCTGCCTGAACCTGAACCAGATCTTCCTGAACCGGAACGTCCGCCGCCGTGTGAGGCTTCCCCTCCCATTCTGGCAATTCGGCTCCGTTCTGATTGGCTCATTGATGCAAAGCCCCTTCTGGAAGTTCCATTCCCGCTTCCTGACCGGCCTCTGCCTGATGATCCGGAACCAGACCCGCTTCGCGAACCTCCGCCTCCAGACCCCGAACCGGAATTACCTCGTGAGCCACCTCTGCCACCGCCAGAACTAAATCTTCCCTGGCTGTCTCTCTGTTGATTTCCACGGCCTTGTCCTGAACCGCTTCGACCTCTGTTATCATTGTAGTCTTCGTCTTCATCATCTTCATCGTCTTCGTAATCATCATCATAATCATCGTCGTCATCATCATAGCTGTCAGCGAATTCATAATCATCGTACTCATCTTCGAAATCTGAGAAATCATCATCGAAATCCTCATCTTCCGTAGCGTCTGTAAAACCGTGATCATACCCTAATTGGTATATTTCTTCAAAGATCGATTTTGCGTCATTATTGTTTGACGAATTTCCTCTTGAACTGCTGTTGTTTGAATTTCTAGTGTTCATAACTGTAATGTTTGATATTAATATTAAGTGATAAAACTGTAGATCCGCGACTAGTATTAGATAAACAGCTTAGGTTGAAATATTCATTTTTACTTAGTGAAGTATAAAGCAAAGCTAGAAAGAGTGACATTTATCATATTATGACCGGAGTCATATTAAAAGTGAACATCTTGTATTTTCAGGTTAATTTTATGTTAAAACTTAACTTTTACAAATTTTTTACTTCCAAAATAGTTTTAAGCCTGATAAATAAGAAAAATATTAATTGTTGCACTTGTAATTTCGATATGCACGATATAATTAAATACATATGAATCGTATTTAAATTGATGGTGATATAATTAGATCATAATTTAATTAATGAAATCCTATGTTATTCTCTTATCAGTTTTGTGAATGTAATTGAACATATAATTGATCCAATACAATAGGAATATCATCTGTATTGCAGCGTCTATAAGATATACCCATTTGATAACGCCTGCCATATAATAAAAGGCATCTACCAGAGCGAGACCAAAACAACAAAGCGCACAGGTCAAGGCCACGATCGGCGATTTCCTTTTAGAAAATGCGATATAAAATGAAAGCAGACCATATGGCAACAAGGCAATTGACACAGTCCTTACCAGCCAGATATCGGTTTTGCCACCTGTAACATTAAGAAAGCTATCCAGATGCAATAGTGGCCAGACTGAAGTTAAGGTATAATAGCATCCATGCAAAAAAGGAAAGATCTTTGGCATCTTCAATTAATGTTTTACAACAATACTGTCTATCGCAATATAATTACGGGCAGTACTTTGATCTGCAATCGCTTCTTTATTTTTTACAGGATCTCTGTCCTCTTCTTCACAGATACAGGACACCAATAGGAAAGATGAAAATATGGTAATAAGTGTTTTCATTTTTGTTAAGATATTTTGTAAGATTCTAATTTACATTTGAATTGTTCCAAAACATTTCTGGTAAAGAAAAGCTGAGCTTCACCTAATGGCATTGCCTGATCCAGTTCCATCTTGCGAGATGAAACCACTGACCCTTTATAGGACATTGAAAAATGCATATAAATACTAAAGCCGGACTCCCGAATAGGAGATACATATCCGGTAATGCCTATTCCCCAATCCGTATGGAATACTTTTGCTATCTCCACTGCCATTTTATCAGCAATATATTCTGAAATACCACAATTTCTGGTTTCAGCCGGCTCAACATTCAGCAGCCTAATCTTCTCATCCACAGTGCAGACTGTCATCCCGCCTTTGTAAAACAAAGGGGCATTCTGCATCTGAGAAAAGGAAAACTGCAAAAGACCAGAAGTTACGTCCTCAGCAACGGAAATAGTTTTACCCTTTAGCAGCAGTGACTGACTGATCAGGTCTAATGTTGGCTTGTGAAATATCATAATACTTCTTTATAAGTAGTGCTTGGAACATCAAATTTCTGTTTTTGAAGTTTCTGCGTCAGCATCGGACGAACTGTCCAGTTTCATCGTTGTACCGCTTTCATTTTGAGCCGTATCATTTTTTGTACAGCTGAAAATAAGACCTAAACTTAAGATCAATAATAACTTTTTCATAATATTTTATTTTTGGTTGATTCAAAGATATTTGGGATTCGTTTTTATATATTATGACATCAGTCATAATATATAGCATCCATGGTGAAATTTGATCAAAAGATCTAACTAAGATGAAAACTGCACTAAAAGTCCAGCAGACCGTCGGCCAGGCACTTCCACTGGATTTTGGTGACCTTTGCGAAACCACCGAGTGTTATAATGAAATTCCGGATTTTGTTAATAAAACCTGTCTTGGTATAATTAGGCGTTTCATTTCTTCCGTATATCCCTACCCTTATAAAATTTTTTCCTCTCGCAATTCGAAATGACGAGGTCGCTTCCTGAGAATAGAAATGCGATATATTGCCGCTGGTATCACCGGGCATTCTTGATGGCCTGCATATCATCAACTGGCTTTCAATCTCGTCTGCGTTAACAAATTGAGCACTAAGGTCGACGATCCGCACCCAGTCGAAACCTCTGGCACGGAAATCTCCCGGCCCAGGAATATCGATGCGTACAAAATCCCCAACTTGCGGCAGCCGCTCTAAAGTTTCCCCAAGGTCATTGTAAAGTTTAAAATCTGTTGAACCTTTACCACATTGATCTTTCCAATGATTGACGTCCAGAAATCTTTTTTTGAGTTCGATATATTTTTGAGCGGCGAGTTCGGGCACATTAAAATCTTTTTGACTTTTCGTATCATGAAAAGCACCTTTTATCTGCGATGGAATTCCAGGACATTTGCTCGCTTCCATATTTGAAATTTTAAAAAATAAGTTATATAACACAATCACAAATGGTTTTTAACATAAATAATAGCAGATGATCAAGGAATTTCATCATGTGCCATATCCACGGGCTTTGATTCCGGCGATCCCTTTTCCCTCAGCCATATCGAAAGCAGGACCAACGAAGCAACCGCTAAAAATTCACTCTGCCAGTTCTGAAAGGACTCGAACCAGAATCTTGATCCGGTCAGATATTCACCAGCATTTACCAGCGGTTGTCCATTGATTTTCTGCTCGGAATTATGATCTTTCAGGCTGCCGAAAAAATGCAGGCCAAAACTCAACAGGAATAGAACTGCAAAAGCAATTGAAAGCGAGTGTTGATAGATACGCAACCATATTCCACCTTTTTTGACAGGCCATGGTGCTTTTGGATGTGGAACTGAATCTTTGTCCACATCTTCTTCGTCTTCAAGGGATTTGGATTCGCTGGAACCTTTTTGCCGCAGCTTCACGGTAAGAACAACATAAAGCATCATTTGCAGAAACTCGCTCTCCCAATTTTCAAATGTGGTCTCAATAAAGTGTCCGCTTTGCAAATACTCGTTAAAGTTTAGCAGAGCCTGTCCTTTTTCTGCAAGTTCCTTGTTTTCGGTCTTCCATCCGGTAAATGACTGGGCAGCAAGAAATATCAACGTCAGGCTGATCAGAACGATACTGAGGCTATTTCTATAAAAAAAGTTTCGTTTGGATACCATGATTAAGTTGTTTATATATTTTTCTCATTGACCTTGATCAGATCTTTTACTGAGGGAGCAGTCAGGACTTTGCCGTCTATTCCAAAACGAGAACCGTGACATGGACAGTCCCAGGAAAGTTCCGCACCATTCCACCGTACCTCGCATTTTGCATGTGGACAGGTGCTTTTCAAAAGATGGACCCTGCCTTTGGATTCTTTGTACACAGCGTAAGATTCACCGTCATATTTGACAACCCTGCCCTCCCCATCGCTGACTTCAGACAGGGAAGCTATCTTTTCCACAAATAATTTATCTTTTATAAAGTCGCTCACAACGGAAATATTCTCTTTTACAAACTCCGTAAGACCAGCAATAGGATCTACCCTCGACGGATCAAAAAGCCTCTCGTATTCGCTGCTCCCACTAAGAATAAGATCACTGATCACCTTGGATGACAAAGTTCCGAACATCATTCCGTTTCCCCGGAATCCCGTGCCGGTGAATATATTTTTGGTGCCTGGCAGTTTACCGATGTACGGCAGGCCGTCCACAGGCTCATAGTATTGGCTGGACCAGCTGTACTTGACAAGGTCGACATCGAAATACTCCCTTACATAATTTTCCAGCATAGAAAAGCATTCACCAGTGTCATCAGCGTGCCCTGTCTTATGGTCTTCGCCACCGGCAATAAGAAGTTTCTCGCCATTGATCTCGTGTACACGGTAATAATGGTATGGATCCGTCAGGTCATAGCCTACTTCTTCAGGATAGCGGCCATTTCGAAGCGTGAACGCCATAGCATAGCTTCTGTAAGGCGAATTGGTGAAATGTAGCCTGCTGATGCCCGGTGGGATATGTGTGGCATAGACCACGCTTTTAGCTTTTATAACGCCTCTTGATGTCTTGAGAACAATAAGGTCATCCTCTTCGGAATGGCTGTTGCAGCGGCAGTTCTCCACAATGGTCCCGCCGGAATTAAGGAATGAACGTGATAATCCGCTGATGTATTTAATAGGATGAAACTGTCCCTGTCCTGGAATTTCGACCGCTTTTGTAAATGGGATTGGATATGAGGTCTCTTCAATGGGAATCATCACATGTCCCACTTTTTCAGAACCTTCCATCATCTCCTCAAGTTTCTTTTTCTGCTGATCGTCCAGGGCAAATAGATGAGCTGACCTCTCCAGGAGGTCGCAGTCAATTCGGTTGTCGTTGATATTGGCCTCGATGATCTCCATCGCCTCTTTTGCAGACCTTGCCAGAAGCTTTGAATTGCTTAGCCCAAATTTGCTTATCGCTTCGGCATAGGTGGTATCATAAAAATTGTTCAGGTGCGCCGTTGTGCCGCCGGTCGTGCCGAATCCTATATTGAAAGCTTCAATAAGGATGCATTCCACGCCTGAACGCTGCAATCTGTAAGCTGTAGAAATACCCGTAATGCCGCCGCCAATGATGGCGACATCATAAGTGCCGTTGATATTGATGGAGGCCGGAATATTTTTGATCTCTTCCTGCCATAGACTCTTTCTTACGCCGTCTCTGTTCATAACTTTATATTTTTAAATAGATTGTCAATTCCTGACCCAGACACTTACAGATAAAGGATCCACCCAGAATCTACCAGCACCGTTTTCGTCAAGTGTAATCATGTCTGACCTTACTTGTAAAAAGTCAATATATTTTTTTCCAGCATTTTCTTTTCCAAATTCTATGTCCTTGTAGCCTTCATCATTGTTTGAAATGATGACAACACAACCGCCATTGTCATATTTTCCTTTTCTAACCCACGCTATGCAATTCGGATGGTCAAAATAATTGACCTGTTCGCCAACAGCAAATTTTTTTCTGGCTTCCATTAGTTCTGTCAGGATTCCGACCTTTGGCATCGTTATTACTACCTCCTTTCCATTCTCATCCTTATCACAATATTCGGCGCCATAGAGATCAGGATAGAAAACACACGGGTAGGAATTTTCGGAAAGCAGAATGATCGCGTAAGCAATGGGTCGAAACCAATCCTCGACCGTCGATTCTAAGGACTGAAGCCTTTGAGTGTCGTGATTTCCTACAAAGCTGACCGTCCTTACAGGATCTTGCTGAAACAATGTATTTTCAAAAATTTGCGTGAGGTCATACGCCTTTTTTTCTTTGGAGGCCCTGAAAAAATTGTAGTGCAACGGAACATCGAACAACGAAAGAGAATGATTGATCTTCTCAGAAAACTCTGATAAGGATTCCACTTTATCTTTCCAAAACTCGCCTACGAAAAAAAAACCTCTGTCAATGTCTGATCTTATATAAGCAATATAATCTTTCAAAAAGTCGCTGGAGATATGCTTTAGCGCATCCAGACGAAGGCCATCAATTTTCGTCGTTTCAATATACCATTTGATCCAGTTTTTAAGTTCTTGGACAACATAGGGATTGCGGAATTCGACATCAGCGCCCATCAGGTAATCGTAATTGCCGAACTCATGGCTTACAGCGTTATTCCACTCTGTCCCATATCCATTGTGAATTTTGAAAATACCTTTTTTATCCTCATTATCTTTCTTGATAAGGTCTATGCCACTGAAACATTGATGATCCCAAATGAATTCAGAATATTTGCCGTTTCTGCCAGGAAATGTCAACTTGGTGTATGCTTCACCCTCAAAGGGTTCGCTGATCTTTTCATTTCTATTCTCGACGTTGACCTGCTGGACGGTTATGGCTTCACATTCATCCGCTCCTAGGCGGTGGTTAAGGACAATATCCGCATAGACCTGAAGTCCAGAATCATGAGCTTTCTTAACAGCTTTCAGATATTCCTTTTTCGTCCCGTACCTTGTGGCGGAACTTCCTCTCTGATCAAATTCACCAAGGTCATAGAGATCATAGACATCATAGCCCCTTCCATCAGTCCCTCCCGCACATTTTACCGCCGGAGGAAACCAGACCGCTGTAAAGCCAAGGTTTTTTAATTCTTCCGCCTTCGCTGTAAATTCGTTCCAAAGATTACCGGGATGATACCAATGGAAAAACTGAATAATTACCCCATTCATATCATTTAAGTTTATCCGTTCACTATCAATCCTCCATTCGGATGCAGAACCTGCCCTGTTATCTGGGAAGATGCTTCCGTTGCCAGGAATAAAAAGCTAGGTGCGATCTCCTCGGATGAAGCGTTCCGTTCCAAAGGTGGCCTGCTGAGGTCTTCCTCCTCTTCACCGAAAGTCTCTTTTGTCAGAGGGGTTGCGACCGGACCGGGAGCCACTGCATTTACACGGATACCTTTTGGTTTTGCCTGTAGTGCCAAAGATCTTGTAAAAGAAACAATGGCCCCTTTGGTTGCTGAATAGTCCAGCAATTCTTTGTGGCCCTGATAAGCTACTGCTGAAGTGGTATTGATAATTGAACATCCGGATCTCAAATACGGGAACACTTTTTTTGTCAGCAAGATCATTCCGATAATATTCGCATTAAAGGTGGACCGTATATTGTCTTCTTCAAGCTTTGCAATATCGTCCGCTGGAAACTGCACCCCCGCATTGTTGATCAGAATATCTATTTTATCAAATTCTAAAATGACCCTATTGACAGTGAAATTGCAGAATTGGGCATCATTGATATCCCCCTTGAACAAAAGTACCTTCCTTCCCAGTTGTTCTATTTCTAATTTGGTATTTTCGGCGTCCTTGTCATTACTGTGGTATATTATCGCAATGTCGGCACCCTCTTTTGCAAACAGCAATGCTACAGCTTTCCCAATTCCGCTGTCAGCACCTGAAATTAGAAGAACTTTATCTTTTAGTTGTGGAGCGGACATTATCATTTATTTTTCTGTTACCGGTTTTTGCATTTCACTCATTCTATGTGCCGCTAAACTGTCTGTGGATAAGTTGGACATTGCCACGGTCAGTTTGTTGTTGAGACCTGACACTATCTTATCATCCCCATTCATCAAAGCCTTGTAACCATCCATTGCAACATCTGCAGGATCTGCGAGATTGTCGCGGTCTTGCAGGATCTTGCTCTGGTTCATACTGGCCTTATTGAAAAAATCAGTATCTGTAGGTCCCGGCAGCAACGCTGTCACAGTAACGCCGGTGTCCTTCAATTCTTCCCTGATCCCCTCTGTCCAGGATTGAATGAATGCTTTGGTACCGTGATACACTGAATGCCAGGGTCCTGGCGCCTTGCTCGCAATCGATGAGAGATTCAATATCTTTCCTGACCCCTTGCCTATCCTGTCTTTGATAAAAAGCTTGGTAAGGATGAGCACAGAGATGATATTGAGATTTACGATATCGATCTCACGGTGAATATCGGTCTCCTCAAATTTACCGTAATAGCCTTGCCCCGCATCATTCACCAGTATCTCAGGGCTTATCCCGTTGAGGGTAAGTTCTGCATAAAGCGAATAGACATCGCTTGACTGAAAAAGATTCTTAGCAATCGATATCACATCGACGCCATAATTCCTCAGTTCCTTCTCTTTTTGCACAAGGTGCTCGTGATTCCTGCTGACGATAATAAGGTTGTAACCGTCCTTCGCAAATAATTTTGAAAGTTCATAGCCGATACCGCTGGTTGCACCGGTTATAAGAACGTAGTTTGTTTTAGTTTCCATAATTTATCTTGTTCGTTAATGTGTTTGCGGAAAGGGTCGTTTTACTTCGCACCTCAGGCTGCTCAAGGCACATTCGGTAAAATAACTCTGGGCATCCATAGGCTTTGTTAGCGGGTGAAGTTCAATGCGGTCCGATAATACAACCTCTCCCTTATAACTTACAGCATAAAAAGCAAAAATATCATTTCCAGATTCAGGTACCGGTGTTGAATATCCCGTAGTGGCAATTGACCATTCAGTTCTGAACAGCTTGGCGACGTTGATTGCCATTGTCTCCGTAATATTTTTGGAAACACAATTAACAGCATTTGCCTCATCATAGTCAATATTAAGGTGCTTGACTTTCTGATCAATAGTGTAGACGGTCGTCCCTCCCTCGAAAAATTGTTCCGCACCTGGCATTTGCGAAAAGGCGAGCTGAAGAGCTCCGGAGGTCACACTTTCGGCGATAGAGATCTTTTCATTTCTGTCTCTTAAATAATAGCTGATCTTTTGCAATAGTATTTCTGAAAATTTCATGAATGCTAATTTTTACGATTGGTTATATTGACAATGACAAATAGGTTTTCAGATGGTACAGATCTTCATTGCTATTGATCTTTAAATGGAACAACAGCTGGATGGGTTCTTTTACGCCTATACTTTCAATGCTTTCGAAACTGCCTATCATAGCATGGACAGGGTCATTGTCTATTTTTTTCGACACGTTGATTATCAGGAAAATGCCCTTCCTTATCTGTTTCGCATAAATCGCAGATCCTGCTGGAAACATATCGCCTTTGCTGACGATCTTGGTAAAATCTTTTTTTACGGCATCGAGTAGTTTTTCGCATTCCATCTTATTGATTTTAAAATCCTTACAGGGTGAACCTGTAGGGCTATAATCAAAGTTAGAATTTCGAATTTCGATACTTTATGACTTCCGTCATATTGAAAAAATTTGAATGTAAAATCTAAATGCAATTTTTCTAGTAAAGGATCTTTCTATTCCTGATCTTGACGATGTTGTTCATTTCCATTGTTTTGACGGTTCGGATAGTGGTCTCTACACAGAGCCCCGTCAAGTTCGCCATTTCCTGACGTGTAAACGGAACCTGAAAAGAAAAAGGTTCTTTGTCCTTGTGGATACTTTTCAGATAATCCAGCAACGCCTTGATCTTGGCCATGGGATTGTGCGTGCAGATGATCTGTCCCATGACATGTTTAAAATGAAGGAAACTGGAGATGCGCTTATTGATTTCCATGCTTATCTCAGGATTGGTCAGCAAAAGATCAATGAAGGCGGATCGAGGCAGTTTTAAAACCTTAGACGAAGTGAGCGCAATGGCATTTACCGGGTAGGTGCCATCAAGGAAAAGTGAGGATTCTCCTACGCTTTGTCCATTTTCAAGGATATTGTGGAGCACTTCTTTTCCCTCAGCATTGTAATTGTTAAGTTTTACTTTACCTTCTATGATCTGGAAGTAGAATTTTGGAACGTCGTTTTCCAAAAAAATGGGTTCGGCAGAGTCGTAATTTTGTGTAAATGCGCCGACCGACTCAAGAATACATTGTTTGATAACCATAACACCTTAATTTTAATTCTCAAATGACCTAACATTAGGATCAAATGAAACAAATTACTAAATTGATATAATTATTTTCATCTCGAAGTGTGTCTAGCATCAATCAAAGTTTATACCAAAACGTAACAAAAACAGCTTAAAATTACATATAATGCATTAATAAATAATAATATTTGAATATTTAGTGTTTATTTACACCAAATACAATTAATTTTATAAATATTTTTTTGATGATGTATTTATAACTTTTGCGCCACTTCACAAGCATTTCAAATACATAGAATCCGCAACAAGAATAAAAAAAGGTTTCATTCTATAGATGAAACCTTGTTATTAACTTTTAAAAACTTCGCTATCTGGCAGAATCTCTTCTTGAAGGAGATGAGTTTGAAGTACTGTCCGACATCCTCCCGGAAGTTGCGCCAGATGCGGAAGATGCCACACTGTCTATCTGCGGTGCGGGATTTGGAATCGCCGTTGTGGTATCGGTTGGCAAAGAATCACTGCTCGTGGAGCTGGTCTGCGAAGAATCATTTTTTGAACAATTCATAATAGTTAATGCACTAAATGCTAAAAGAAACTTTTTCATAATGATTTATTTTGTTAAATTCAAAGTTATTGACTCGATCAGCAAACTATTATGACCGCAGTCATAATACCACGAATTATTTGCCTGAAATGGGATATATTGTTCAACAATCACTGTTTAGACAATTCAAAATTGAAGGAGCTTTTCGTCAAAAAAATAATAATGATTCGATAAAAGCAATGCCCTATTAATTAAAAAACATAAATTGCATCTATCTAATCGGACTGTAATGCTAATCTCAGAAGAATTGCTTTTAAGCTACGGCGCGGAATATGAGAATTTCGACCGTGGCGATATTATATTTGACGAAGGACAAACACCAAAAAATTATTATCAGGTGGTAAAAGGCAGGATAAAGCTGAACCATTATAACGATGATGGCAAGGAGTTGATTCTGGCTATTTTGGAGCGAGGCCTCAGCGTTTGCGAGCTTTTACTTTTTATTGACAAAAAATATCCCGTGAATGCAGTCGTTATAGAAGCAGGAACAGTCTTAACGCTTCCAAAGGCTGCCTTTTCTATAATGCTGGATGAAAATCCCGGTGTTTCCAAAGACATCAATATATTTCTTTCGGAACGGCTGTATTATAAATATCTGATGGTTGAGAATAATGCGTCCCTATACGCAGACGTGCGGATCAAAGGTGTGTTGGATTATCACAAAAGTTTCAGCAAGGACCACAGTCCCTTCTCTTTTAAAGTACCATTGACAAGACAACAGATTGCTGCTATGACAGGACTGCGGGTCGAAACGGTTATTCGGACAATAAAAAACCTTGAAAAGAAAGACGTATTGAAAATCAGAGACCGGCGCATCTATTATTGATCAGTCTAGAACGAAATTTCATAATGCCGGTCATGTTTTCCTATAAGATCGCGATATAAAAACTGTTGTATAATTAAGATATGGATCAAATCCTTAAATACAAATAATCTAAGGTCGCTAAATACCAAATATGACGTGCGTCATAAATCTTTCTCTAATGTCCACCGTAAATTTGTATCCATATTTAAAAAGGACCAAATATTTCAAAGGTCCGATGCTTCGATAGAATTAATCACATTCCATAGAAGTTAAAAAAATTTATCTATGGTTATCGATCAGTGTATATTGGAATCAAGAGGCGCAGTTATAGTAGAGTATGGTATTAACGATCTTATCTTTCTCGAAGGCGATATTTTAAAATATTATTACCAGATTATTGAGGGAAAGGTCAAGCTCAATAATTACACCGACGACGGCAAGGAAATACTTCAGAACAATATTGATGAAGGTATGAGTTTCGGAGAATACCTCTTATTTTTGGAAAATGCACGCAGTCCCGTGAATGCAGTAGCGTTGACCAGCTGCAAAATTTCGAAGTTGCCGAAAGCCTCTTTCCTAGGCCTTATTGAGGAATTCCCGAATCTGGGTTTGGATATCAACCACAGCATATCCGAACATATACATTTCAGAAATATTATTGGCAAAAGCGCAGCGCAGCGCTCTTCCCATAAACTGATAGCGTTGCTGGACCACCTTAAAAGCAAGCAACCCAACACGGAACCCTTTTCATTTATGGTTCCACTTACCAGGCAGGAGATGGCCAATCTTACAGGTTTGTGCGTGGAAACGACGATTAAAATGATCAAAAAAATGGAGAAGGAAAATCTATTGAAAATCGTTAACCGGAAGATCTATTACTGAACATTAATAAAGTTACGGATCGAACTTTCCGTTCCGATAAGAATATACTATTTAGATGCTTCTATCATCAATCAACAGTTAGATCTAGCCTGATCTTTGAAGAAATCTTTCATATCACATTTTTTAAATTGGAAATCATATTAAGTAAGAAAATACTTCATTTACGACTTTATTATTTGATATCGTTATGTATTCTTTTTTGAAGGGTCGATAATCATTCTCAGCGGCTGATCTTTGGTGGTATAAGAATTCAGCCAGTTCAAAAATGTGGTGATCTTGTTTCTGACATTCATCAGGGACATCAAATGGATAAAGACCCAGGCCAGCCAGGCAATAAAGCCGTTGAAATGTTTTATTGGTCCATTCAGGTCTGCCACTGCCCTATTTCTTCTGATAATTGCCATAGATCCTTTATCATTGTAAATAAATGATTTCAATTTCTGATCTTTTTTTTCTGATATGATATTGGATGCAAGAAGCTTGGCCTGCTGGATCGCTACCTGCGCCAGCTGCGGATGCCCCTTTGGAAATGCCGGATCGCTGGTCATAATGCTCGTATCGCCAATTGCGTATATATTATTATAGCCTACCACTTTATTGGTTCCATCTGTTACCAGCCGTTTCCCTTGTCCATAGGAATTCTCTGGAAGACCCGGGAAAACTTCAGCTGTTACGCCTGCGGTCCAGATCAGATTTGAAGTTTCTATCGTCGTGCCGTCTGCAAGTTGTACAATGTCATCTGTATAATCTTTAACCACCTGACCCAATTTTATGATCACTCCGATTGCTTTTAAGGAATCTGTTGCGTATCTCTGCGATTCCTTGCTCATAGGGGCTAAAATGGTTGGAAGACCGTCGATGAGGTAGATCTCGAATAATTCATTTTTTAATTCAGGATAATCTTTGAACAGGATATTTTTTCGAAGTTCGCTCAGCATTCCTGCTACTTCAACACCAGTAGGCCCGCCACCGGCCACTACGAATGTCGTCAGCTTTTTCTTCTCTTCCGTACTGGATGCACGTGATGCCTTTTCCAACTTTTCCAGAAGTATATTTTTAAGATTTATGGCGTCTGAAATAGTTTTCATAGGAAGTGCGTTCTTTCTTATATTTTCATTTCCGAAATAATTTGTGACCGTTCCAGTCGCCAATATTAATTTGGAATATGAAAGTTCCCCATTATTCAAGATGATCTTGTTTTCGTTTGGTCTTATTTCTTTGAGCTCTCCCATCCTGAATGTAAAATTGGAATGACCCCTGAAATGTTTTCTGAACGGATAGCTGATATTTGAGACGTCCAAAAAGCCTGTAGCTACCTGATACAGCAATGGAGGGAAAAAGTTGTAGTTGTTTTTGTCTACCAATATGACATGTTGTTTCTGATTAGATCTAATTAAACGTTCCACCAGTTCGACACCGGCAAATCCTCCTCCTATTATGATAATATTATTGCCACTTTCCATTTGAAAATTATTTTAAGTTTCTAAAATTAATGAACCATAATTAAGCCAAATAAACACCATTATTTAGATTATCACATGTGTTAAAATATACTGTATCAATTGTTTAAAAATTTTAAAAATTTGTAAAGGTGGGCATCAAAATTGTTATTTCACTTTCTAAATAAATCAGTTTTACAATGGAAAATTCAAAAACAATTTCAGTTTTAAATGACCTTCTCCATATTATCAATGACCGTTTGCAAGGTTTTGAAAAGGTCGAAGGTAAAGTTTGGGAAAAGAGTCATAAGCTACAGGATCAATATGAGCATTTTACCAGTCAGTGCAAAGTGATGAAAAACGAGATCATCAATCTGATCACTGAACGAGGAGGCAATGCGAATGATTCAGCTTCGTTCTCCGGTAGTCTGCACAGAGCTTGGATCGATCTCAAAAATTCTTTTATTGTAGCCCATTTGGAAGAGTCAACTTTACAAAATGTCCTCTTTGGGGAAAATGCTGCGATACAGGCTTATCAGGAAGCTTTGGACAGTGATGATCTGGACAGTGAAAGTTCTGCGATCGTTTCCGAGCAACTCAAAAAGATCAAAGATTCCTGCCATGAGTTCAAAGGAATTGCAGACAATTTCAAAGCATGATCATCATTATCATATATTGTTTATAGAAAGACCGTCATTACAACGGTCTTTTCTTATTAGTCATATCCAGGGATCCAAAACCACCTTCACACAGCCGTCTTCTTTTTTGTGAAAAATTTCGTAGCCCTTGGCGACTTCATCTAAACTGAGCCTATGTGTGATGATGTCATCTAATGTAACCTGTCCTGTTTCTACATATTTTAAAAGCTTGTTTATTATCGCATGAACAGGAGACTGTCCAGCTTTCATAGTGATTCCCTTGTCAAATATCTGTCCCAATCTGAAATTATCGTAGTTGACAGGATACACACCTAAGACCGATACAAATCCGCCTCTTCGAACGCCGCTCATGCAAGCCTCCAAGACCTTTATAGAGCCTTTTTCAAAGTTCAATACCGCTTTTGCTTTATCTAATAAATTTCTTTCCGGTTCAAAACCAACCGCATCTATGCAAAGATCGGCTCCTCTGCCATCCGTCAGATTTCTGATTTCTTCAACGGTCTGTTGTGCACTTTCCCACAAAATAGTTTCGCAGCCAGTTAATTTTTTGATCTGGTCAAGCCTGTATTGCAGCGTATCGATTACGATAACTTTTTTGGCATTGTGAAGGATGGCACTTTTTACGGACATCGAGCCCACAGGACCGGCACCGAAGATTGCAACGGTTTCGCCTCCTTTCAGATCTCCCCACATCACGCCTGTGTAGCCCGTAGGGAAAATATCTGTCAGGAAAAGCACTTGTTCATCAGTCAAATTTTCCGGAACTTTTCTGGGCCCGAAGTTAGCATAAGGAACCCGGACATATTGCGCCTGCCCGCCGCTGTAACCACCATAAAGGTCAGTATAGCCGAACATCCCGCCTCCCTTTTCGGTCAGGATCCCTCCCTCCGGACCGTAATGGTCGGTGTTGCTGTTCTCACAAGCGCTAGGAAGATCATGTTCGCAGAAATAACAGCCGCCACATGCAATAGGAAACGGGACTACCACCCGATCTCCAACCTGAATATGTGTGATGTTTTTGCCGACATCTTCAACAATGCCCATAAATTCGTGACCCATAACCATAGGTTTCAGCTGCGGCATCCCTCCGGAATACATATGGAGATCACTGCCGCAAATGGCTGTGGAAGTCACTTTTAAAATAATATCATTTTGATCCTCGATCTTTGGATCTTCAACCGTGTCACAGGTAATTTTACCTGGTGCGTGAAAAACTGCTGCTTTCATAACTTATAATATTTTGAGGTGATTTGATTTAAGCTGGATTATTTCTTTCTGTTTCCAATTCCCAAACTCTGTGATTTGCAATAGCTGTTATGAAAGCCTCATCAGATTTTTTGTTTTCTGAACTGATGATGGCTGGATCTTCATGTTTTTTATTGGCTATATTACTAGCCTTTAAAACACCATCCGTCTCTTTTCCAAAATAGATCGCCTTACAATGTTTATAAGCCTCATTAACGAAATGGATTGTTCCGGGTTTGTTATCTTCATTCAGTAAATTATCCGAAGATCTTTTACCACTGCACAGATACAGGGCATCAAAGCAAACACTGGATATACTTGTAAGAGAGTGTTTTGGAATAAAATTAGATCTGTCATCTGCTGTAACTGTTGAGAGGCTTCCGGCGATAATCTGGACTACTGCACCTTGTTTTTCAAGTTTAGCTTTTAAAGAATTGACATCGGCAGCATTCACGCCGTCTTCCATAATAAAACCAATTACCCGGCTTTCGATAGAATCTTTAACCGTATTTTTCATACTCAAAGCATCAGAACTTTTTGTTAAAGGTTCTTTTTCCGGACTCTGAAGTGTTTTCGGATCTGCATCTGCAGGAATACTGCCATTGGGTTGTTTTAGTTTGGTAACATCCACACCAATTTTTTTAGCCACCAAAGCCGCTAGATCTTTATTGATGAATGCCAATTGCCCGACTACTCTTTCACGGATCGCAGGAATTGTTACTTTTGACAATTCAAATATTAAAGCATTCTGAAGATGTTTCTTTTCTGGGCCGGACTGGCTGTTGTAAAATAACTTTGCCTGAGAATAGTGATCTACGAAACTCTGGCTTCTCGCACGAACTTTTTTGCCATCTACCCTTTCTTCCTGTGAGGCAAAACCGCCGTCTTTCACCATCGCTTGGAAAGGACAGCCACCACCCATAGAATTGGGCTCGTAACTCACTTTTCCTTTGACAATTTGCTGGCGCATGTGGCCATCACGCTGGTTATTATGAACAGTATTGATAGACCTGTTGATCGGAATTTCGTGGAAGTTAGGCGATCCTAATCTTGATAACTGCGTATCGGTATAAGAGAATAATCTGCCTTGTAATAAAGGATCATTACTAAAATCTATTCCCGGAACCAAATGTCCCGGATGGAAAGCGATCTGTTCTGTTTCCGCAAAGAAATTATCAGGATTTCTGTTAAGTGTCAAAGTTCCTACTAATTCTACTGGAACTTCTTCTTCAGGAACTAGTTTTGTAGGATCCAATAAATCAAAATCATATTTATGCTCATCTTCCTCAGGAATAACCTGGACACCAAAATCCCATTCCGCAAAAGCACCATTCTCAATTGCCTCCCACAGATCTCTCCTGTGAAAATCCGGATCTTTACCAGAAATTTTCGTTGCCTCATCCCAAGCTACTGAGTGAACGCCCAATTTCGGTTTGAAATGGAATTTAACAAAATGTACTTTTCCTTCATCATTAATGAACTTAAAGGTATGGACACCGAAACCTTCCATCATTCTATAACTTCTTGGTATGGCTCGGTCACTCATAAGCCACATGATCATATGCATGCTTTCCGGCATCAGTGATATGAAATCCCAGAAGGTATCGTGTGCTGATGCTGCCTGTGGAATTTCATTGTCCGGTTCGGGTTTCACCGCGTGGATTAGATCTGGAAATTTGATGGCATCCTGAATAAAGAACACCGGCATATTATTGGCAACCAGGTCATAGTTGCCCTCTTCTGTATAGAACTTGACCGCAAATCCACGAACGTCCCTTGCCAGATCTGTACTTCCCCTGCTCCCTGCAACGGTCGAAAAACGAACGAAAACCGGTGTCTCTTTCCCTTCTTCCGATAAGAATTTTGCCTTTGTATACTTGGACAGGCTCTTCGTCAGTTTAAATGTACCGTGCGCGCCAGAACCTCTCGCGTGAACGATCCTTTCTGGAATTCTTTCGTGGTCGAAATGGGTGATCTTTTCGCGCAGTATGAAATCTTCCAGAAGACTTGGTCCTCTTTCTCCAGCCTTTAGAGAGTCTTGATTGTTATGGATCTTCAGACCTTGATTTGTGGTCAGCAGATTATCCGTGGTATCAGTGGTATGATCTTGAAGCTGTTCGAGCTTTGTGTTATCGTTGGCTCTAGAATTGTCGTTTTCCATAATAGTATTGAGGATTAATTAATTGGTGATCGAAATTGTGATATGGTGTTATCCAAATGTAAGGTGGAGTACCTTAAAGCATTTATGACGGGAATCATAAATGGTATTCTGTTTGCAATTTGCTGCAATTTTTCAAAAGAAAAATTTTAAAACACAAGGAAGAATTGCGATTATAGCATTGAAATAATGACAGAACATGTGGTAAAATATCATTTCAAAAGATCAATCGAATTCAATTTCAGTTCTTAAATCTAACGAAAATCATAGGAGCAGTTTCAGGTGTTGGAAATCCTGAAGGAAAAATATGAGACTGGTATTTCCCCAACATTTGGCATCATAGCGAACGTTGGGTTATCATAGATACTACATGGAAAGGGAAATTCATCCTGAAAGTCTTCTAGCACTTCACCCACTATTTAATGTCCATATTGAACGGGATTCTTTTGCAATTAAAGTGAGCTAATATCTATTCGTTCCTTATTTTAAAAGAAGCCTTATAAGCCTGATCCCTTAGCCGCTGAATTTTACCTACAGGTTGTAGTCCTTCGCTACTTTCAAAGGGATTGAATGACATTTTTTCTACGGATACATCATCTTTATCAATTAGTTGTGAGATCTGTATTCTTCCAATTGGTACAAAGTCGGAATTTTTCCAATTCTTGTTTAATTGATTCACAGGCTGATCCTTCAGGTTGTAGCAATACTGAACCATCAACTCCAATTCATAATTATAATCCAGAACGTAATCTTTTATGGCACAATCAATCCTGTTTTGATCACATTTCACAGGAACACCAATGGGAGCAAGCTTATATTTCACGATATGATTCCCTAATCTGTAAGCACCGATACTGTGATAATCAAAGGAAAGAATAAAATTGTTCCGTTTCCGAACTAGTTTTAAAGTCTCTCTCACAAATGATGGATTAAAGAGCCCTGGCAACAGAACGATCACATTTTTCAAAATTTTAATCGCCTGAGGAAATTTCCGCAGGAGGCTACGGGAGAAAAAATAGTTGACCGCAGTAAATAGTTTCAGGAAGCGTGAAATATGATTGATTGGAAACAAAGGAAAATTTACCAAAGGCAGGTTTAAGATGGTCTGTTCATCATTAGAGATTTTAACAGAAAACCCATAGGCCGGGATCGCTTTCTTTTGTGAAACCAGCTTCATATGAGCATTCGATATTCTTATGATGCAGTTAAGATCTTTTAAAGGGAATACAGATCTTTCTTCAAAGTTATCATAAGCAATATAACGCCCTTTGAGTGTCGAATAGGATGTTACATGTGCATCCCTCGTCTTATAGCTGACATTATTGATGTTTTTGGAATGAGCAACAAAATCTTCCACGGCAAAACAAGCTTTTTCAAGGAGATACAGTTCTTTGTCATTCAAATAGGATCGGATCGTAAAGCAGTTTTATTTTCATAAAAATTAAAAAGCTAAAACAGAGCCAATTTTAACTGTACCATTGGAAATTTGCACTCATACGCTATTGTCAGTAAAAAATCTTATGATCAACTATTTTCAACAACTTTTCCTTTTCCATTTTCTTGATAGTTGTAGAGACCTTCTGCATAGAGAGACCTGTCATACCTGCTATTTCCAGTTTGGTCAATGAGATAGAAAATGAATAGGGGGTACTGTCAGTATGTTTTCTCTTAAGATAATTCAGCAATAATCTCACTTTATCACAATTGTCATTTTCTAAGTATATATCTTTTGTCAGGAATTCTTGATGAATAGACTCCGACAATTTACGCAGAAAATATAAATTCATTTCGGGACGATCTTTTATTAAAGATATGAGATCGTGTTTTGGAAAACTTATGAGCATACAATCCGCAATCGCAATAGCAGTAAATGGATAAGGTTCATCAACGAAAAGCGTAAATTCGGCAATGCCTTGATTCTCCCACCTTATTTCTTGTATAAATTCCTTCGGTGTACCGTTCACATTAATAAGCTTTACAGCGCCTTGCAATATGATATAGTAGTATTGAGTTTCTTCACCGGATGAGAAGATAATATCTCCGGCAGAATAATTTCTCTTTTCAGCAGTAATGCCACTACTTAGCAATTCATCAATCATCATAATCTAATTTTAAGTGAAAAAATTATAGACATATCAATAAGCGTTGAATTTTAAGTTAATGACATACCTTTTACTTTTGATTCCGTTCAGCTGCAAACGTTAAAACCAATTTAACATTCCATTTTGGTCAATTGGATTACTAATACTTAACAGATACAGTCAATAATATATACGAGCTAATTAAGGATTTGGTTTTTTGTAAATAAAATCTAATTGATTTTGATTACTAATTTCGATATTTCATCGGTTACTGGTAACAAGACAAGCAAAGCCAACTAAAGATTTATTATTCCAAATCAGATTACATTTATTTTTTAAAGCTAAATTGAAAATAGATATAGACTAAAAGAAATTATTTGATAAAAATGAACTTTTTAACTCTTGTTTAATTTGGCTCAAACGAACCAAATCATCGATAAAAGTGTTTGAAGACACGCTCGTCTTGGTCACAAAACCGACATTTGAAGATTTTTCACTTCTTTGTCGGTTTTTTTTATTTCCTAATTCCTTCTTTATCAGAAAGATAGTATGTACAAAAGTATTGATTTTTGCGGTTTGAAAATTCTCTCCGTCAAAGGTTAACTTTTCAGGATATATCAAACCAATTATAGCTCTTTTGTCTACTGAATCTGCTTTTTTATATCTCTCAGAAATTTTCGTAACAGCCTTCAAAGCCGCGTCCAGCTTAAGTTCTACGTTATTATCCTTCTTGGTTTGCTTTATCGAATTGAGTTTGAATAAGAGTCGGTCAAGTTCATCCTTATTTTTTGTCTTCACTGCTCTAAAATCCTCTTCATCTAATTTATCTTCCAGATATAAATCTCTTGCTTTTGCTATCTTTTGTTCAATTCTGGTGACTTGCTCGGTCAGTATTTTTCGCTCATCATCAAGGCCGTCCGAAACACTTGAAAAATTTTTCATCATTATAGTTTTTAACAAACTTGCAAATGCTGGAATAAACTCAAATTTTGAAAGTTCTGCCTCAAATAGTTCATTAACTATTTCAGAGTTGTGACGGAAGCCACACGCTAAAGTACAATGGTAATAGTAATAATGCTTTGACCTTCCTTTAGCACTACTTGCAGTTAAATTTTTTCCACATTTTGGGCATAGCAGTAATCCGCGCAGAGGATACCTATCTTCATTGATCACCCTACCTCCCGGTAAAAAAATATCTTTATTGCTTTTCCTTCTGAGTATATGTTGAACTTTCATAAAAAGCTCTTCTGAGATTAAAGGCTCATGTTTGCCTTTAATAACTCTCTCTTCTTCATCACCATGGGCTTTTAGCACAATATTACCACAATAAACCACATTGCGAAGAGCCTCAAGAAAAGAATTACGTGTGAGTTTCCTACCCTCCCTTTTATTCATTAGCTCTCTAACTTTTGCACTTGGCAGATGTCCTTTCGCTACTTCCTTAAAGGCCCAGATGATGTTAGAGGCCTCAGGTTCTTTTACTGCCACATATTTTCTGCCATCTTCCGTGCACTTATTGATATATCCGTAAGGCGCAGTTCCCATCATTCTGCCTTCTTTAATGGCTCTGCGCATTCCATAAATAACATTCAATGCACGACGATCATTTTCTACTTCAGGAGTTGAAAGATATATAGCCAATAAAAGTTTATTTTCAGGAACTCTCAAGTCTAAAGGCTGCTCAATAGCCTGAGGAGAAATATTTAACTTAGTAAGTTTAGAGATCATCTGGTAAGCTTCGCTTGTATTACGGCTAAACCTATCCCATTTCGTAAACAAAAGAAGTCTAACTTCTTTAGCAGGCTTGCCTCTTCTGAAGCTAAACATATATTTCTGCCACTCTGGTCTGTCGAAAGTTTTTGCAGAATGATCCTCAAAAATTACCCGATCGATTTGAATATTTTGACTATTGCAATGTTTGCGAAGGCGCTCTTCCTGATCGCGCTGTGAATAACCTTTATCAGCTTGTTCATCCGTTGAAACTCGGATATATAAATCGGCGATTTGCATAAAGTTTTCATTAATATGTTAGAAGGTGACTAATATTGAGATCAATTTGATTATCAATATTATATTCACTAAAATACGAAATTAATTTTTAGCAGAGATGAGCTCTTTGAGGGTCATCTTTACTAGAGTATGGAGTAAAGCCAGCACATCTGAAATTTCTTTTTCAGACATATTGATGTTTGATCTTTTCAATATTTTATCGGCCTCACTTACCGACATTTCGTTAAACTTCATAAGCGGTTCGAGCTCGAATTCCTTCAAATCTCTAAGTTGAGAATCTTTTTGTTTTCTTTTGCTACGCATCGCCCCTGAATACTTATCGCGTTAACTTATAGATTAATTGATCATTTTGACTCAGTATATTTTTTACAATAACTGTTATTTTAATAATCAAATATTATCAGCTAAAATCGCAATAAATATGGTAGAATATGGCATCATAAATTGATCAAAGTCTATTTAACCACTAAATGGGTTACTTACGAATTTTGATTTGTAATAAAGGATTAAAATAGAATAAACTACAAGAGCAAATCTTATAGTTCTTATCATTTAAATGTCTAGCCAGTAAAACATTATATAAAACGAAAGCAGATATTTGGAAAAGCTTTCTGCTAAACATCTCCAGTCCAAAAAATACCCAATCAATCTTTATTCACCGGATAATAGCTAGAGCTTTGTAATCATACGATTGATTACTTCTGCATTACGCTTGTCTACATCGAACTCTTTTGACAAATCTTTCCATTGGTTTAATGCATATTTAGTCTGTTCAATAACATTATCGATTAGACTCTGTGGGAGTTTAGCTTCCTGACCTAACTTTGCCAAATGTTTTATGCTTACATTTCTGCCCTCTCCTAGGACCATTGTACTCTGCTCTCCACCAGGACCTGTCGAAAATGTTAAATCGTATGCAGGCGAAAGTTTCCAGTTGCCTGTTTCGTCCATTAAAAAACTGAAGTTTTTTGCATGGTCATCCCTATTGTGAGCCATAACATTGAAAACCGCCAGTCGATACATTTTTTCGACTTCACGAATATCTTTTGTCAGGGTCGCAGTCAAATTCAGTAAATCTTCGTAATCAAGCGAAGGTAACCTGAAATTGCTATGCAACAATCCGCTTACGGTATGCATATGTATTCTCCTATTACCGTCCCTGTCGAATCTCTTCACTGCGAAATAACCGCTCCCACCATTTTGAGAAGGAAATAAATGCACATCCGGCATTGCGATACCCGCTTCTGCAGCCATCAGTGCATAGACATATTCAATAGCTCCGGAATCCGGACCGTCCTGTGAATTGGAAAACTTAACCAACCAATGTTCAAAAGTTTCGTCTAAGTTCTGGGCTCCGTATAAAATATTTTTACGTTCGCTATCTACGCCAATAAGTGCTTTAGGCCTGGCACCTGCTGATGAACCATTTAAAGCTAACAGCTCAGTAATTACCTCTTCCGAACTTCCTTCCAGGACTTTTTCAGTTTGTACAGCCAGCACGTCCAGGTCAACTTTATCTTGCGGCACTTCAGGACTATTATCCGGCTCGTAGACTAATGCTCCCATTCCGTGCATACCTACGTGAGCAAGGCGGTCCAGTGACGAAACATCTGAAGGCATCAATCCAAAGGTTCTGATCATTCTGTCAAACAGCAATCTTCCCCAGCCATCCGGCAAGCTGTCGCTGAATACTCCTGCCAATCCGTCAAATGGATGCAGAGGCAATTCACTAACGCCCCTTTTCAGAGGCAGCCTGAAAGGAGATATTTCGATTCCTGCGTCAAAAAAATTGTCATCGTATTGGAAGTAGATGACACCATCACGTATTGCAAGACGTCCAACAGGCTGGACTGCCAAGCCAAAATCTAACCCCACTTTTATTTCTGCAACAGGCTTAATCATTTTCTTCTACCTCTTTTTTTAATTATACTATCATCTTGTTTTAAAACATCATCTATTGAATTGAAAGCTGGCTTATCTGGCTTAAGAGCATCTAGCAATTCTTCCAATCCTCCAACCACCATCAAGATCTTTAGAAAAGAGTCCAGAGAAATCAATCCTTTTTGCTCAAACTTCCTAAGGGTGGAAAGTGCTACACCTGAACGTTCAGCAAGACCTTCCTGAGTAAGCTCCATCAGAAGCCTACGGTCACGAACGTGAGTAGCAATCATCTTTTGCGTCTTAGACAATGACATAAGTAACATAACTGTATTATTTAAATATCTTTACAAGCAATAATTATCATTATTGTATTACAAATATATAAAATTATAAGCGATCCAATCAGTTAAGGTAAGATATATTATCTTTTTCTTTTCATTTCGATTTGTACATTAGTTTCATTTTGATATTTCATTCCAGACGTCAAACTTTTTTCAACAAAATCTGTTGTGAATATAGATCTGAATAAATATTTATTTTCATCTGCTCGCTCTTGTATAATATTAAATGCTTTATAAGTTTTCATTTGTTCATCTTTCTCCTGCTTATATTGCAGAATCAGCTGTATTTTGGTTTCTGAAAGTTGTTCTAATCCTTTATCCAGTTCAGCAATTTTCGCTTCTGTATCCTGTGTCTGTCTTTCGATTTCATTCACATTAACACCTTTCATTGCCAAATCTTCTATTGCTTGAGAGACCAATATCTTTGCCGCATCAATGGTTTTTTGATAATTGGGAATCTGACCTGACCAGTACTCCGCATTCTCTCCTTCTTCTTTAGCATAACCCTCAATTCTTTTATAGCTCTGCTGTGCTTTAACTACCTCCTGCTGAACCTTTAAGAAACCCTCGTATTTTCTCAATATAAAAGCAGAATCTGCCAAATGCTTATTTTTTTCACTTTCAATTCTTTTTTTCAACAACTCGATTTCGATATTAGCCCTAGTTTCCGGATTTGTAATGATCGAGGTCTTTAGTTCCTGCGTACTGATATCGGATATGTCCAGTACATCCGCTCCTTTCTTCATCGCTTCCAGGTATCTCGCCTGTTTCGATTGTAACTTTTGCAGCATAAATACATCAATACTGTCATTGGTGAGCATAAAGTTTATCCTGACGTTTTCGTGCTTATTTCCCTGCCGCCAGGCACGACCTTCCACCTGTCTCAATGTTGTAAAGTTGTATGGCAGTGAAAGAAGGTACAAATCTGTAGTATTCTCCTGGAGGTTCATTCCCTCCTGAATGGCTTCACTGCCGATAATGATTTTAATTTCCCCGGAATTAAAGTTGTTTTGAATGGATATCCTTTGAGCCTTGGATGTTGCACCAGTGATGATCCCAATTTCATTAGGATTGTAACCAATGTTTGTCACAAGGTATTCTTTGATCCTTGGAAATTCCGAAACAGCTAATTCGGAATAAATAATCTGCCCTGCTTCCGGGATGTCTTTTTTATTCTGCCTAATGAGGTTCATCGTCTCGTTCAGCTTCGGGGAGTTCTCAATAAATTCATCTAAGGATGGAAACTCCCCGTCGTAATAAGGCGACAAATACGGAGAAATAGCAATTAACCTTGCATTTAGAATATGGGTGAGAATTGCCCCTTTCTCTGTTTCGCTGAAGTTTTCCGTCAATACATCATATTGCTCGCGCGTCAGATCATTTTGCTCAATCTTGAACTCTTTGTTGATCTTATTAGGACGGATGAGTTGAGGATTATCCTCTTCGCCTTTGATGTCAATAAATTCTGATAATAGCTGCTGAAACAGAGAATTGTTCTTGAACCGACGAACATTGGCTTTGAACTTCACATCCCCTTTCGCATCAATTTCCATATCTGTATCCGCTTCCATAAAAGTCTCAAAGAATGTATTGACATTGAAATAGCCGGATTCTTCCAGCCGTTTATTGGCGATCAGGGACAATATGGAATAATATTCCAGCGGTTTGTTGGTGAATGGTGTTGCGGAAAGCAGGGTAACATTTCTACCGTCATATTTTTTCTGAATGTACTGCGCCGCCATCCAGGTATTGATTCCCAGCTTGGATGTCTGTTGATTCTGGCTTCTGAAATCTGAAGAAAATCTTCGGTCTTCAATTCTGACCTTACCCACAATATGATTGGCATTATGCACTTCGTCAAAGGTCATATGGTCAAAACCGAAATCTTCCCAGTCGTAGATTTTACCACGCTTCATTTTACCCTCCAACTCTTTGGTTTTTTCCAAATCTTTCTGGAAGTCCCTTTCACTGATGGAGTTCACGCTGCGCAGTTCGCTTTCGGAGATGTAAGAGAACTTTGCGGCCAGATCCTGGGTAATATTTTCAGAAAAACCAATGTTATTAAATCCTTCATAGGTAACAATGGTAATTTCTCCATCCTTGTTGTCGAATTTTGAAAGGTCATAATCTTTGCCCAAATTGCCCAGCACATTGACTTTAGCATCGGGAATGGTTTCAAAGATGGTTTCTACCCACTGCCTGAGGATACTGTCATTGGGAACGACAACCAGTGGCCTCTTGGAATTTCCCCGCTCCATTGCTTCGTGCATTGAGAGGATTCCGGATAAGGTTTTTCCGAAGCCGACCTCGTGCGCCAGCAAGCCGACACCTTTCGTCGTCAGTCTTCCGATTCCCGCTTTCTGAACCTCGGTTAATCTTAACTCCTGTCCTTTGAAATTTCTATAAATTTTAGAGAACAGCGGAAACCTGGAATAATCCGGAACATGGATATTGTTGTACTTTCTGTTAAAGTCGTTAACAAAACGTTCCCGGAGTTCAACCGATAATTCTTCTCGGATAAATTTTTGAAAAAGATCACTGGCAGCGGCCTTTCTCCTGTCACGAACCAAGGCATTTCTTTCTTTATCACTTCCCGTCACGGTCTCATTATCCACAAACTGTCGGACCTCCCAGGCTGAAGAACCCTGAAAGGCATCACTCGATAAAGTCCCCACAAAATCTTTGAATTTTTCAGCCAGGTTATAATCAACTAGAACGACTTCGCTTAGTTTTGTGTTATAGTTGTACCTTTCTTTTTCCACTTGCCCCAATGCGAACTTATGGACGAACTCGTGGTTAGGACTTATAAAAATTTCATCAAAAGTTTTTGGTTTGGGAAGCGCATTAAGAAGGAGATTCAGCTGCTTGTTATATTGTTCTTCAGTTCCCCCGACAGCAAATTTATCCTTAAAATCTATTTCGAGCTGTTCCAGCTTGGCATATATATTTCCCTCCGTATAATAAAAGTCGTGTACCCATCTTCCATCTATAAAATTGGC
Organism: Epilithonimonas zeae; assembly: GCF_900141765.1. Lineage (NCBI taxonomy): Bacteria > Pseudomonadati > Bacteroidota > Flavobacteriia > Flavobacteriales > Weeksellaceae > Epilithonimonas > Epilithonimonas zeae. Next base: position 1,557,209 of record NZ_FSRK01000001.1, read on the forward strand.
AAATTCGTAATGTTTCCCGTAGTTGTTCAAGGTGCCATTATAAGACGTATCCCGAAATGCTTCTATCTGCGGTTCTAAAATACCTGAACTATTCTGTAGCGAAGAGTTGACAATATCATCAGGTTTGGAGAACCGATATTTTAAAATTCCTTTTTTAAGCTCCGGTTTGACCAGAAGCCTGTACTCACTATTTTTACCTTTGTGAGTAAGGATAATCTTTTCTGCTTTTTCCAGAATTTCATCGATTCTGTCTTTTGAAAATTTCTTCGGTTTATCTGATATCTCGGCCTGAAGCTTTTTGTATTTATTAATTTCTTTAAGAACCGAAGGTGATTTGAATTTAATGGCCTTCAGCATTATGAGCACCGTTTCAATTTTTTCCCGTGCTTCCTTATAATTAACCGCATTACTTTCTTTCCCATCAATTTTATCCCTTTCGTTTTTAGCCAAAGCTTTCGGTTGTAACGATGACGTTTTATTTGTGGCCAATGATTCTTCAATTTCAAGAGACAAATCTTCAAAAAGATTTCCTATCCTTTCAGTTTCTTTCCTGTTTTTTAATTGTTCGATCTTATGCAGGGCTTCATCTAAATTGCCGTATACATATTTTTCCAAACGTCCGAAACGATTGGTTTTTTCCTTTATTTCACCAAGAATTTTCGTAGGATTGATCTCAAAATAGTTGGAGATGTCCGTTGAAATATTACGGCTGCTTTTTTCCAGAATGATGATATCGGTTCCGATTTTCGTCCCGGCAAAAGAGCCGACAGGCAAACGTAAAGCTTCAGCAAGCACAGCATTGTCAAGATTTTTCTGCCGGTTCAGCCAGCCGGACGGAAGGACCATCGCCAGGATTCCATCGTCTTTCAAAACATCCAGGCTACGCTTGACAAAATAATCTTCGTACTTTGATAATTTTGGTTCTTCTCCCAAACCTTTATAAAAACCACGATGCTCCCCGTAAGGCGGGTTTCCGATGACAAGGTCATATTTTTCAGAATAATTCTTTTTAATACCTTTATCGTCGATGAACTCAGTTTCAAAAGAGCGGAGATTGACCTCGACGTCAGGATATAATATGAATTAGTCAATACTTAATCTGACAGTTACAATCAAATTGAATAACTTTAAAACAGATTAAGTATTATGACAACACAACAAAAGATCATCAAAAACAAGTTAGGCGTACTTGAATTAGCACAACATTTAGGAAATGTATCTAAAGCCTGCAAGGTGATGGGGTATTCCCGAGACAGTTTCTATCGATTCAAAGAACTCTATGAGCAAGGAGGCGAATTGGCGTTACAGGAAATCTCCAGAAGAAAGCCGGTATTAAAGAATCGTGTAGATGAAGCCATAGAAAAGGCTGTTGTTGAGATAGCCATTGAGAACCCTGCTTTAGGACAGCTTAGAGTAAGTAATGAGCTTAAAAAGAAAGGCTTGATCGTGTCTCCAGGCGGAGTTAGAAGTATCTGGTTAAGACACGATCTACATACATTTAAACTAAGATTAAAAGCTCTGGAAGCAAAATCGGCTCAAGATGGTATAGTTCTTACCGAATCTCAGCTTTCAGCATTAGAGAAGGCTAAGGAGGAGAAAAAAGCTCATGGAGAAATTGAAACTCATCATCCTGGATATTTAGGAGCTCAGGACACTTATTATGTAGGCAATATAAAAGGAGTTGGACATATTTATCAGCAAACTTTTATTGACACGTATTCTAAAGTAGTATTTGCAAAGCTGTATGACCGTAAAAACGCCCTTATTGCTGCTGATATGCTTAATGATCAGGTGGTTCCTTTCTTTGAGCAGCAGGAACTTCGTTTACTCAGAATTTTGACAGACCGAGGAACTGAGTACTGTGGAATAAGAGAGCAGCATGAATACCAGCTCTATTTGGCCATTGAAGATATCGATCACACGAAGACCAAGGCTAAAAGTCCTCAGACCAATGGCATCTGTGAACGCTTTCACAGAACGATTCAGGAAGAATTTTATGCAATAGCTTTCAGAAAGAAAATTTACAGAAGCATTGAGGAACTGCAATTAGACCTGAACAGCTGGCTGTCATATTACAACAATGAAAGAACGCATACAGGAAAACATTGTTACGGTAAAACACCGATGCAGACGTTTTTGGATAGTAAACCTATGGCAAAAGAGAAATTACTGGAAACTCTTGCAGAGGAGCAAAAAATCCTTACTTTTGGAAGTAAGGACAATATTGGATAACTGACAATTATTTTTAAACCCTAACTGTCAGATAAAGTCGTGGCTATTACACATCATAACAGAAAAAAAACCTAACTATCTAGTTAGGTTTTTCTTTATTTATTTCCTGATAGTTAAGGTGAAATATTGTTAATGTTTCACCTCATCTCCTATCCAAATTCCAAATCGTTTGAAAAATTCATACTTAACCAACCACTCAGAAGTCCATTGCAGGGATTTAAAAAGTGGAATATGACCAAAATGGTCTTTAGGATGATACAAACACAGAGATGTATTACGATACATATGAATTTTAGGATGAAACTCTATTTTCGGATTTAAGATTTTAATACTTTCAAATCTGTTTCCACCAAAGAATGGAGAAAATATAGCTTGTATTTCATAAGATTGTTTGCATCCAATAGGCTGCAAGTGACCTTTACCTACAAGATGGTAGCTTTCCTTGTGTTTGACTATTTTCAGATTTATCCATTCAAAATAATTTTCTGCTAAAACTTTTTCAATACACAAAAATGTATAAGGTGTTTTTAATACAGATTTTAATCTAAATATCTCCAAAGTCTCTATGACGTTCATTTTGAATACCTTTCTCAGTGTTAATATTTCCATATCTATCAGTTAAAGCATTCCCACCTAAAATAATACCACTTGTTTTGATGAGTTTATCATCAGAAATTTTACTGAAAAGCCGAGTTTGTTTTATAAGCACATCTTTATAAATGGATTCTTTTGCTCCAAATAATAAATCATAAGTATCAGCACTTTTTGATAAGTCTTGTTTTAAGGTCTGCCAATGTATATAAAAATCTGCAATGAATTTTTTGAAATACTCGTATAATATAGGTTCTGTATCCCATTTTTCAGAAAAATCTTCTTCCAACATAATTGGATTTAAAACTTTTATTCTTTTTTGCCCATTTAATTGTAGAATGATTTTATTTATAATATTATCTATTGTTCCGTAAATGGTATCTTCTCCAGAATATAATTGAGCTGCTAAAGTTGTCAAAATTATACTTGACGTTCTATACTCGGGCATATTTTCAAAATAAATATCTCGTTGTCGTTTTATTAACTGTACTGCTCTTTGCAAAGGCTTTTTTGTATAAAAGCTTTCATTTGGTAAATCTTCTGTTTCTGCCTTCAACATTATACCTTCTGAAAATGCTTTTCTAAAATATCCTTCCAATACAGGAGCTATAACAGAATTTGCTCTTTCCAAAAACCATTCTGAATAGTCTTTGGGATTTGTAGGAGTCCAATTAGAGAGCTTTTTGTCAGGAACGTGGAGTTTGTTTGGATTAATAACTGTAATAATACATCCCGGTAAGATGTCCATGTGAAAATTTCCAGCATAATTTAACCTTGCACATCTATTTTTCTGTTCAAGCATTCGAGAATAATTATCATTCTCTTTAAGTCTCCGTATTAATTCTTTATAAATTTGTTGAGGAGAATAACTTGAATAGAGATGATTAAGATGTAAAACTATATCTAGATCAAAATCATCATTATTCAAGGGTCTAACTGTTGTGTATATTCGGACCGAACCATGAGCATATATATCAATATTTTTTCCTTTAAAAAATCCTTCGTCTTTATCAAGCCAGTCACTTACAGCTTTGTAAGACTGTTCCATCTTTTCTCTTCTTGTTGTATCTAATTCTAATTTCTGAGCAATTCTTGCAAGAATATCTTCTCGTTGCAATTGAAAATCATCATAAAAATTCTTCATCACTTTCTTATTTAAAATCTAATGTTCGTATTGTATGTTCTCCTATTTTCGTGTGTGAGTCATTGAAACACATTTTTCTAATTTCATCAGCAGTCACAAAAGCGTATTGATCAGTATATTTATTTTCATTATATAGTTTTCTTATTTCTTGTTCCTGTTCGGATGAAAGGTTAACTTTGAAAATATCATATAAAATCGTGTGGTACTTTTCATCATTAAATCTATTCTCTCTATTCATCATTTTTTCCTCAGTTCTCAAATAATCGACATCAATATGTTTGAATTTTTCATTGCTTAATATATTTGTTTCGATAAGTTCTTCCTGAAATTCTCTCCAAACACCAAATTCTCGATTTCGTCCTGATTTAAACCATTTGATAATCTCAGGAATATATTTCGCCTTTGTAAAAAATCTTAAATCTTTCGGATTATTTCTGTCAGCTTTTATTTCAGCTTCCCAATCTATTTTTATATTTTTATCAGTAAATACCCTATAAACACCTCCCACAGGTTGATACTGATTAACCTTGCTTCCTTTCACCAAGAGATATTTTTCATCGCCATCAAGTCGTATTTGTAATAAATAACTTAAAGAAACATATACTTTACTGTTAGGATAAAGCATTTTACACTTTATTGCTTGCCAACCATATGTACTGAATAACTGCCAAAATCCCCCTATACTAAATGTAACACCTCCCAAAGCAAATGTAGAAGCTAAGTCTTTGATAAAATCATTAGGATTATCAAGAATTACATATCTAAATAACAAAAAAACTGAACTAGCTATTAAAATAATTGTATATAATATTATGTTACTTCTTGTACTCATTCTATTTTTTATTTTTCTTCAGTTATTCTTTTAAAATTTCCCATACAGATTTCAACATCTGTGATTCGATCTGGCTTACATCTAAATTTATTTTTCATCACAATATTGTTGATTTTATTTTACAAAGATAAATAAAATCTAAATATATCAAGCAAAATATTTTTATATATTTAGATTTTATTTAGAAGAATTCTAAGTTTATCAAGCAATATATTCACTACATTTGCATAAAAATAGATAAATGAGTACATTAGGTTCTACTCTGAAAGATTCCAGAAAAAATATTGGATTGACTTTAAGACAAGTAGAAGAAGTAACCGGTATTTCAAATGCTTATCTTAGTCAATTAGAGAATGACAAAATTAAAAACCCCTCGGTAAATATTTTGTCAAAACTATCATCAATCTATAAAGTTGCTTTGAAGACATTATTGTCAAATGCTAATATGATTGATAAAAAGGAAGTTCAAAAAGAAGAAGCAAATCTCAGCTTTGCTCAAAATATTGCATTTCGTGCAGAGGGTTTATCAGAGGAAGAGAGAAATGATGTTTTAAGATACTTAGAATTTGTCAAATCTCGAAAAAATGGCCTATGATAGACGATTACACTCGTAAGGAAATTGAAAAGATTTCGTACAATATTTTAAAAGAGAGTAAGTCTCTTGATGTTTTTCCAACGCCTGTTGATAAAATTCTTAACTACTCAAATTTTGCTCTCGACAATAAAATTGACTTAGAAAATATAGATTATTCTTTCTTTGACACTTTCAAAGAAAAGATATTTGATCCATCTAAAAAAGCTTTACTTCACGCCTTATCAAAAGTTCAAGGCTTTTTTTATCGAGAAGAAAAGATTATATATATTGATACTAACCTCGATAAGAATGTAGGGAAGAAAAATTTTGTTAAACTCCACGAAATCGGACATGGTGTTCTATCTTGGCAAGATGAAATAATTCTTGCACTGGATAACAATGAAACTCTTAGTGAGGAATATGAAGAGCAATTTGAAGCAGAAGCAAATTATTTTGCATCTGTAACTTTATTTCAACACGATCGCTTTGTTGAAGATTGCGATAATTATGGTCTTGGTTTAGATGCAGTAATGGCTCTTCGCAAAAAATATGGTTCATCCGTTCATTCAGCATTTAGAAATTATGTCCTCCAGTCGAAATATAGATGCTGTTTACTGGTATTAAATCATCCTGTAAATGCTAATGGTTTTACAAATATATTAACAACAAGAAATTTATTTTATTCTCCAGCATTTCTTAATGAAATTGGCAATCTGAAACTACCAAATGAGTTTGGCTTTAAATGGAAATTTGTTCAGGATTTTAAATTTAAAAGAAATTTTCACGAAAAGGGTAGCATTTCTTTATTAACAGAACACGGAGAAGAGATTAAAGCCGGATATCACTATTTCAATAGTACATATAACAGTTTTGTGTTTTTTTTTCCAAAAGGAGAAAAGAAAATTTCAAAAACTAAGATCATACTCAGTTAATTTATTGATTTCCTAACTTTCAGGTTCGATTGAAAGAAAATAGATCTCCACGATAAGGAATCAATATTTTTAATTTTCTAGGTAAAGAAAATAAATATAGAAAGGAAAATTATTTCTTATTCTAAAAGTGTAGAAATGGACTTGATGATTACGAAACCTTATTCGAAGAGGGCACCGTGCTTCGTGAGTATAACAAACATATGTGTAAAGGCAGTATAAACTAACTGCAAGTTATAAAGCTATGAAACTAAATAAGATGTTAAGCAAAAACTTCTAAGTGCAACAAGGAAAGAATTAGCAAAACAGCTACTTGTATTATTGTTACCCCACTAATAAAGTAAAAAATTAACACTAAATTATAGAAATTGCATTCGTAATCTGCTCGATGTGATTTTTTATAGACATTCTCTTACAAACTCCTAAGTTTGGAAAATGTTGGTCGGTGTGATTTCTTCTGAAATCTTTAATGCCTTCTCCCTCAAACATAGGGTTAGAGTCAAGATGCTCGACTAATTTTTTTACCGCCTGTCTAAATTTATTAGCTTGATTTTTTTGATCGTCATTGTCATCAGATAAAAAGTGATAAACAGTAATGTTTTCTTTATCTATAGTTGTTAGGTGAAGCACAATTGCATAAGGTGATCCCCCTCCGTCTTTAACATCTTTCCCAATAACATTATAATCGCCAAAACCATAAATACCCTCAGATTCATAGGTAAAAATAAATGATGAAAATCCAGATTTTTCTGGATATTCTCTGTTCGTGTTTTTCCTTTTGAACCCATCTTTTATATATACTATTTCGCCGCGCGCTGTATTATTTACATAATCATCAGAAACCTTATCTCGCAAATAAATATCAAATTTAGACTGTGAATTTTTCAGTAAAAATTTATGATCTGGGAATTCACTATAATGCAGTAAAGATTTTTTTTTATTTGGGTTTGAGTCGAAAAAGTCAGTGATATCATATGGAGAGGTCTCTTTATTTACAATGTAAGCCAAAGAAAAATTTTCATAATCATTCAGAAATTCATCAATAAACTCTTTCTGAATTTCATGCTGGTTTGGATGGCTACTATTAGGCGAATTAATTACTAGAATAAAATAAATATTTTTATCGATTATTTTTAACAATTGCGACTTAAGGTTTTTACTTTTCGGCAGTATAAGTATAGGAACTGTAATACAGAAAATTTCTTCAGGTAATTCATTTAAAGCAAGAAGCTCATTTTGCTTTGCAGTTAAGATAGGAAAATACATGGTTTAAGTTTTTTATATTAAGACTCTAATATAAAAAAAATAACTAAATGAAAACCTTCTGGATGTTATTTAAAATATTGTTACATTTATTCTTATTGTATGTTTGTTGTATTGTTATACTTTTGAGACTGACAGGCAGGCGCTTTATAAGATTGATATGGTCTTGTTTAAGTATTCTCTTTTTTAATGCGGCCAGTGCGAGGGACTGTGCTTTTTCAAGTTCAATCTGTTTAAACAGATCAAAACAATATTCGAAAATCATTGTATTAGGCATTATAGGAATACAACCATAGACTTCAGCAATAATGTCCAAATATTCATTTTTTCTTAGAGAATAAAATAATGACTTATGGGAAATGTTTTGTAGATTCGAAACACTTTCTTTAAAAATATTTATCTTATTCGTTTCATCTAAAACTAAAATCCCAATATTTTCACCGGCAATATGTCTTATTTTCTTCAAATGCCTCTCAGAAATAACAACATTAATAAATTCGAAGTAGGAAGAATAATCTAAAAGTTGCGAAGCTAATCTTTCCGTAGTATCAATTTCTGATTTGATTTCATATACAGTTGAAGCACCATTAAATACAGCTAAATCCGCTTTAGATTTACCCACAATAAATTCTGGAATTGTTACGCAGTTTTTAAGGTTATGTTTTTTTAGTATTATATCTCTAAAAATTATATTTTTAAAGACATATTCATTCCTATATTTCTTCGATAAAAGTTTATAAAATTCCGAATAAGCTTTTTCGAGGGTAAAATCCATAGACTCATCGCAAAAACTTTTAAATGTACGATAGATAGCTTCGATTTTATCCTCTTCTTGTGTTGCTAGATAATTAAAAGTAGCAGAAGAGAAAAGCTTTGAAATCAATAAATATTCAGAGTTACAAAGTTTTGATTTTATCTTCATTTATTTAACAATTCTCAAATATAATAAATAATTTAAAACTACTATAAGCCTTTTATAGTATAGTCGATTGATTTAGCCTTAAATTCCGGAAAAATACTGATTTTTACTATCCTTTTTATGATTATTTTTGCTTTTTTACGGATTACCATAATTAGTTTAAGTACATTGTCTATTAAATTTACTTTAAATTTTAACTATGAAATATCTAAAATCAAAAATAATCAATGCAGATTAAAATGGACGTTAAAGCAGGTTGTGATAATCTAAAACTTATAGCAGCTAAAGAAGCATCAATGTTGAATAGACAGGAAATTCATGAAATGTTATATTTTATAAATAATTTGATCTTAACAAATTCTAAATTTACCTTTCATTTTATTCAAATATGAAAAAGGAAACTATCATCTAATTCTTATTTATATGGCATTTAAAAAGACAGTTGCTGAAAAACTTCAAACCAAGTTAAAAGTTATTGACACTTACAATCAAGTTTCAAAGGTTGGAAATACATTTCAAATTAACGACGAAATATTTCTTAACAATTCAGAAGATGGTCTTATTTACGGGAACAAGAGATTTTTTCCTAATCTTACTGAACCTGTTAAAGAAGATAGCTATGCAGTTACAATTTTACTGAATCATTACACTTTAAAATATGTAAATTCCAATCCTATAAACCCACCCAAAGGATCGAAGAAAGTCTATGATATATTTAAGAACTTATTAGACTTTGAGATAGAAAGAGTTATCATAGGAGCAGATGAAAACTCATCTATTGGTGGAACAATATCTATCACTAAAGAAATGTACGATCAAATTTTAGGAGTCGATTCAGAAGAAAGGCAAGAGAAAAATGTTAGAGTTTTTAATAGAATGGTTCCTTTTTTAAGTACGGAATTTAATATTAATACTGAAAATATAGAAGTTGACAGAAATTATAATTTGTTGATGCAGGAAATTATAGCTAGTGGTGAATTTACACAGGCAGACCTAATTAATTTAACAGCACATTTGGAAGCAGGTGCATCTTCAACTGTTGTAATCGAAAAGCAGGTTACAAAGCAAACACAATGGCTCGTTGAGACAATCGAAGAAATTTTAGAGGAAAACAGACTAAATAGAATTAAAGCAAAAAACTATGGATTTGAAAAGTTTGGCTATACAAAAAATTCTGTTAACGGACCAGAACATTTGATGGAAAAGATTCTTACAGATTATGGTCAGTACTCTCTTTTTGGAGTACCAGCATTACTTAACACCAATAAATACGTAATACATGATGGTGTCTCAAGGTCTCAATTTGACTTAATATTGATTAATCATCTTGGAGACATCGAATTGGTTGAACTTAAACGCCCTGACCAGTATCTGTTTGAATTTGGTGATGGAAGAGGAAAATTTTTTCCAGCAAAGGATCTTGCTATTGCTATAGCTCAATTAGAAAGGTACATAACTGCTGTTTACAAAGACAATGATGATGAATACTTGATAGATAACAAAAAGATTAGAACATTTATTAACGAAAAAGTTGGCGATGTTTTGTATGTTGAAAGCATCAGACCTAAAGGCTTGATTATAATTGGTTCTTGGCAAAAATTATGTAAACCATATGCTGAATTAACAGCAGTACAAAAAAGAAAGATAACTGAAGTTCATTATAATGAAGATTCTAGACAAGCATATAAGGAATTAAAAAATTCGTTAAAGAATATTTCTATTATGACTTATTCAGAGCTTCTAGAAAATGCAAGAACTCGATTACAATTTAATACTGATGAAAATAGAGAATGACAAAATTCCTTCTTTACCAATACGTTGAGCCTGTTTGGACCTTTGCTATATTTATTCAAATTTAGACATTAGTAGCTTATAAACTTCTATTATAACCCTAACAATCCCACTCTATTTTAGCAACAATAACAATATGAGAGTCAACGTAATCGAAAGCTTTATTAAGCAATATGAAAAAGAATATGATTTCTACAAAGAAATTGCGAAAATTGCTCATGAAATACTTGAGTCCGATATAATAAAGCGAGGTATTAAAGCAATCGTCTCCAGCCGTGCAAAAAAGGTTGATAGGCTTAGGGAAAAATTGCTAAAACGAAACGAAAGAGAAAAATATAAGAATAAATCTGCAATCGAAAAAGACATTGTTGATTTAGCAGGTTTAAGGATTGCGCTGTATTTTCCTAGTGACAGAGAGATTGTCGGAAATTTAATTGAAGACCTATTTGAAATTGTAGCAGTGAAAAAGTTTCCTGAAGATGTGTATGAGCCAAAATTTAATAAAAGATTTTCCGGCTATTGGGCAACTCATTATCGAGTCAAGTTAAAAAGTTCTGATGAAATTGATAAAAGATTTACCAATATAATATTAGAAATCCAGGTTGCAAGCGTTTTAATGCATGCCTGGTCCGAAGTTGAGCACGATTTAGTCTATAAACCATTTTCTGGAACATTAACAGACGACGAACTAGCTATTTTAGATGAAATAAATGGACTAGTTTTAACGGGCGAAATCGCGTTGGAGAGATTACAAAAAGCTATTACAGAAAGGACAAAAAAGCAAAACGAAATAACAGATAAATATGATTTAACTAATTATATTAATTATAGTTATCAAAACAATTTCAAAAATATCGATTTAGGAAATACAGAATTTTTAAATAATTATTTAAAAGCTAATAATAATAAAATTAGTACTTCTCAATTATCACAAGCAATAAAAAGAATAACTACAAATAGTAACGAAAGTTTTTCTGACCAGGTTTTACAAAACATAATTTCTATAAATACTAGTGGTAAAAGTTTACAAAGATATTTGCAACAATTTTCCTTAGATGAGAATAAGGTTTCATCTTTTGAATTATTCGTAAAAACTTGGATAATCTTCGAAAAAGTTATCAAACAATTAATGGAAGAAAATTCAATAGACAAAGAAAATCAGCAGGTCAATTTTTTTACGAATATTGAACAAATTTTTGAAGTTGCAGAACTAAGCAAAGATGATAAAAATAATATTTTATTATTAAGAAGGATAAGAAATCAAATGCTACACGGGGTTGAATCTTTTTCAGACCGAGATTTAGAGAAATATTATAAATTACTAAAAGAAATAGTTATAAAATGTATTAATAAAATAAAAACTAAAAAGGTTGCAGAAAGACTTCAAAAAGAACTTAACTATTAATATTATTCAACTACTTTATTTGATAATCAAATTTGACATTACATATCTTAAAATTCATATAGGTTCGCAACCTTTTTTCAAAAAACATTTCCTTCGAAAATCATGAACTGTTTTTTAAAATAGGGTTGCACCAATTCCGCAAAAATGCGTTTCCGACCGCAGGAAGGAAATGTATTTTTGCGCAGAAATTTCTCATCCACAAGCCCAAAAACCTGCAAAGCATTTTGCTTTACAGGTTAGGTTCAGAAACACCATTAAACAGCTAAACTAAAATCTTACTTCAACTCACATAAATTCTTATCAACCATCATTTACATGGTTTCTTAAATGAAAAATTAATCCTCCCAGTTTCCTTATCGAAGCGGATATATCCTTGGTATTTTTTTCCTTTCTTACTTGTGAGCCCTCTGATATACGCCGTCTCCCCTACTTTTAATTTATCAATCTGCCACCTTCGAAGCGTAACACCTCTGAAAGTGGCAGGAACACACCACTCAAAACCACCTTCTTTCACTTTCCGGTTAAAGAAAAATTCCAACCATTGCTTTTCCGCATTGAACTGCAACGTCGAATTAAAGAGCAGGTTACGTCTCGACACCATATTTTCAACGAACAACGGTTTTCCCGAACGAAGAGTTTCCCGCTGTTCCGTGCTTAATGACACCCCACAAACAACTTTCGGAATCCTCACAAATTCCATTCTCAAAGAAAACAGTTCATTGGTCAGCTTATCGAGGCTCACCAGTGACGGAGCCATCTCACCCGTTACGGGGTTCACAAGGTCCACCACCCTGCCCATATTACCTGAATTCAAAAGATTCTTTCGATCTTCCTTCGAAAACCGATGTCCCATAAACTTCTTTCTGAAATCAACCCTTTTCTGAACCCGATGTACGTGAAGCACCACTTCTCCATTGTCATCCAGTCTCAACTGTAAACGTGCATCAACAGAATTACCTTCATCAACAGCACCATTCTGTACCGCTACCAGCATCGGCGTTTTAAATCCTTTCAACAGCGGCTCCAACGCACCGAGCTCCCCTAAGATTTCCATATCCAAGCCCATTTCAGAAATCGAATTCCAGTTCACATCTTCAACCTGAAAGCGATAATTTGGATTGTATTTCGAAAAAGATGATCTCTGATCATAAAAATTTCCCCCGGCAATCCCATCATTTCCCAAAAACTTCTGATTTCTGATAGACTCTACCGCCTCAATGAATACCTCATACTGACTCAGATCTTCTTTCCCAGCGGCTGACAAGCCCGCCAAATAGGACTGCAGCCCTACAGCCGTTTCATAAGCTTCAAACTCCCGCACCTTAAAAAACGAATAATCCTCCGGATCTTTAAGCCGACGGTAAAAATCGGAATAGAACTCCGCAAACGAATGTTCAGACGAATCAATTCGCATTACCTCTGCCTCATCCTTATTTTCAGGTGTTACATCCACGACCTCCCCGTCCGCACTTACAGACTTTACCATTCCAATTGTATTACTACTGTGACGCAGCACCAACAAAGTACTGACCTCTGAAACTACTGTTTGATTTCCTGTATTGTTCATGATCTTGATTTTAAATTTTTAATTCTTGTTATGTTTTTTATATTTCCGAAAAGGGCAATGCCTGTAAAAAGAACCACTACTGTTATACGGCATTGAGCTTTCGATTCCGGCAACTCCCTGCATTCCGACTTCTGCTTAACGAATAACAGTTGAGCATGACGTCTAGATAAAGACTAAAAAAGTTCTCACTCCGCCGATGGTCGATAACACCTTCCGATAAAGATCTGTTAACTTCTTAAGGCTTATAGGGCGAAACAACCTATCACTTTCTAAAAGCTTATTGATGCCCTGCGATTTCTGCTACTGATCATCTTGATACGTGTAATAACTGTTTTATGTAAAAAGCTGATAGCAATTAGCCTTTTGATACCTGTTTCACGTTGAGAATTCTAAAATTCAAAAATGTATTATTAAATTATTTTAATAACTTAATCAATTAGGCAGTGGAATTAGTCATTAACGTTCTTGCAGCAGAGCTTTACACAATTATCATCAAGCCCTATCATCAGACAAAATACTAATGCAATAAATTGTAAGAGCCAACCGAATTCTCTACATCAACCCATCATCCGCAAACGAGAAATAGCAATCCGAAGTCAGGATCACATGATCCAGCAGGGAAATATTGAGAACCTTCCCCGCCTCTTTGATCTGTGAAGTCATTTGTATATCCGCTGATGAAGGCTTAAGATTTCCGGAAGGATGGTTATGCGCAACAATCATCGCCGTCGCATTACAAAGCAGCGCCGCCTGCATCACGATCCTCACATCCACCAGTGTCGAGGAAATCCCGCATTCGGAGATCTTCTTAATGCCTAATACCTTATTCGCCTGGTTTAGATACAGCGCAAAGAACGATTCCCTGTAATCCATCTCCTCCGCATCAAAATGCGCCCTGAATACCTCCACCGCATCCCGTGATGAAGCTATAGACCTTTCACAATTTCCCTTTCTCGAATAGCTTAATTTGATTTCGTTGACAATATTGAATTTCATCTGAATTGCTCCGTGTGCGGCGGAGACCTATTTTTCCCGCACCTGCTGTTAAAAAATCTGTATGTTGCAGCTTGAAGGAAATCTTGACTTTCTTATTTTTACCGAAGGATATTCTCTGATCTAAAGATCGTATCATAAATTTTTAAGATGGTATGATAGAATCAACCGATTGATAAAAGATCTGATATAATTGTTCTGTTATCATTTAAGATATACGTGCTGATACCAAGGGTAATCATAAGGATCAAAATTTCAATGAACTGCATTTGCATCTTGTGAGGTTTCTGACTTTTCTATGCAGATCAACACATTCAGGCAGTCCCGATGAAAACCGGAATCAATTCCAAAAAAAAACAATAAGAAGTCATATTGATGCAGGCCTGAAATCTTTTTGCGGAGGCTCCGTGATCTCCGGTCACGGATACCCAAAAAGATTTTTTTCAGCAGGTACAACGGAATAGATTTGCTACAGAAAATAAGACAGCCTCACGGGCAAAATGTAACATCGAAACAATGATCACTGATCAGATGAACAATCCGGTTGATGCTGCTTAAGCAGATGTATAGCTACAATATCAAGATGACCATTTACGAAAGAGCAGTATTATGATTCTAAACTTGCCTGTAAATAGTAAGTACCATTACAGTTGTACAAATGCACAGTTAAACGTAATTCCTTATATTTGGACTATTGCTTTGTAACCATTACCAAGACTATGATCAAATCTTTTATCTTCATCACTTTTATATTCTTTTACGCCTCTTCATTTTCCCAAACTTTCAAAAATGACAGCATCAGATCATTTGTGGATCAATCCATTAACCTTATAACATCAAATGCAGTCGATACGTCCAATGTCGAATTGATTGAAAGCAAATTGTATGATAAAGCTAAAGACCTCAACTTTGTCTCTGATCTGGTTCCTTTATACACCGAGGTCTTCGAACTGCTCAACGACCATCATGGAGGTCTGAAATATAAAGGAAAGACCTATGGATGGAACAAGCCCGCAGGTTCTGCCAATGCTTATCTGAAGGGCAAATTAAAAACTGAAAAGACCGTGGTAAGCCAGCTAATCGATAAAAAAACAGCCTACATCAGGATACCGGGAAATGATGACTTTGGCTTTAAGAAGGTCGACAGTATTGCCAATGATATCACAACTCATATCAACAAAGTCAATTCAACCAAGATCAAAGGCTGGATCATCGACCTGAGAGTCAACACCGGTGGGAATATGTATCCTATCCTATTGGGATTGAAAGAATTCATAGGCAGTGACAATATCGTTTTCGGAGGCTTCAGGAATTCGAAAGGTGAATCTTCCGGAAAGTGGGAAATCAAGGACGGTAAAATGCTGATCGACGGTATCGAACTGGTCAGGAAGACAGAACTAGAAGACCCGCTTAAAAAAGATATTCCGATTGTTATCCTCACCAGCTGTTACACGGCCAGCGCCGGGGAAATGACCACCATATCACTGATCGGAAGAAAGAACACCTATATTGTAGGTGAACAAACAGCTGATTACACGACCGCCGTGCAGGGTTTCAGGATCAATAAGGATGCGGGAATCAATCTGTCGACCGATTATGTTGTTGACCGGAATTCAAAAATTTACAAAAGCAGTATTCAGCCTGACATAGAAGTGTTGCAGGGTGATAACTTCGAAGATCTCAAGAAAGACAAGAAGATCATGAAAGCAATGCAGCTACTTAAAAGATAAAATGAATGCTTCCAAGGCTCACTACTAAAAAAAACACATGCATAGACATCTGGCAATTTCTGACAGATTTATAACCAAAAAAAATATTCCATGAATACTTTTCCGGCAACAGCAAGCATATTATCAGAAAAAGATTTATGTCAATTCATTAAGGACAGGTATAATCTAAAAGGTGAATGTAGTTGCAAATTATTCAGGACGGGTGTCAATCATAGCTACTTCATATCATGTAGTGTGTTGATTTAAGTTAAGCTGCATTTTGATAGATATTGTCTTGATTATTAAATTCCTCGATCTTTTTGTAAGTTAGGGTACTTTGCCGTTTTTTTTATTGTACAAGATCTCGATGTATTCAAAGATCTCAAGCTTCATTTTTTCTTTTGTGATAAGTTTATTAAAAGTCATTCTGTATCACCATACCTCAAAAGTATCTTTATCGTTTGGCATATATAGTAAAATACGTAAGAATCTCACCCTAACACCACCTTCTTTCGCATCATATTTTCCCCATAGTGAAGATCGACCTTTCAATCTAAGATCATTGGATGTATGTTCAAGGCAGACCAGCTTCCCGTCCCCATATATTTTCATGGCGTAGTTTTCTATGGGCTCCAATTTAAACGATGGGGTATTAAAATAGAAGAGGTCGTCAGCTGCAGTCTCTTTAAGCTCAGCTTTACTGTAATAGTTTGATTGGACATATCTGAGGTCACTGTTGAAGACCAGTGGAAAATATTCATCTTTCTTTTTATCGATGATAATGTCCCTAAGATAGTTATAAGCTTCAACTGTCTTTTTTTCAAGTTCTTTCTTGTCCATTTTCCTTAGGTCCTGAGCACTACTCAAATTTGCAATATCATTGTATGGCACAGTTGCATCAAACTCAATGGTGTACTCATAGTAGGGCTTTCCTGCCGCTATAAATGTTTTTCCGTCAGCTTTCTTCAGATCGGTGTGTTCGACCAGCTTCACCTGCTTATCAAAACTGGTGACAGAATCTGCGTTGTCTCTGGAGTAAAGCGTAAGGTTGAAACGAGTATAAGGCGTCAGTTCCTTGAATCCTTCTCCCCTTTCACGTTCTGTCTGCGGATATAACCTGTAGGTGATCTTTTGCTTTCCCGATCTGGCAATGTAATTATTGAGAATGACAGGAGACATCATGCCGCCATCCTCAAAATATTGAAAGGCGGGAATGTCATTGACCAGGATATCAAAGAAACACTGTTCATGATCCACATAGACATAGTATATAGGCTCTTTGGGAAAATGCCTCACATACTTTTCATAGGACGACAAAAGGTTTTTCTCAGTGACATTGACCGGATTGGAATTAGTGATAGGGGGATTTTTAGATTGTTTGTCCTGACAAGATAATATCAGAGGGATTAGGATAATAAAAAAAAGTTTTTTCATGACAGAGCTTTTTATTGAATTAAATAATGGTTACTTCTTACTATTCTAAAATTTAATAATGGTCTTGTAAGCCATTCTAGGTCCTTACAAGTTCCGGTCCATATCCGGTCAATTTTATCTTCTTACCTTTTGATCGCAGGTATATTGTGATTTAATTCACATCCTTTTATCAGCTTTTATTTAACATAATCTCTCAGGTAAAATGAATCCCGACCGTCCTCTTTTTCCTTTTCGTCCACAAAATTCCTGTAAGTATATTTCTTACCTTTATGCTCAGGCTTGTCTTTCTCGCGTAGGTAATCACCGTAATATTGGAACCCTCCCGCAATAAAATAATCGTTAAGCAGCTTATCTCCTTCTGCAACCACATGTAAACTGCAGGATTTGAATTGTTCACCATTATATTTCCCTGTATTGTTGGTTTCCAAAAGGTAGCGCTTGTTGCCCTTATTCCAGATCCTGTACGAAAATTCCGTATCCCGGTAATAGAAATCGGTCTTCCCGAATTTCTTTTCTAACATTTTCTCAAACTCCTCTGCTTTTTTTGTGGTCTTTATCTCCAGCATGAAGGCATTCACCTTATTTGTCGTTCTGTTCTCGTAAAAAGATACATAATTGTTTGACAATATGGAAGATTCCTGTTTGTTCAAAGTTCCCGAAAAGGAATTTCCGGAAAAATGAAGCAGTGCCGGGTATGTACTGTTGTAAATGATAATGCCAGAAAGATCATTGTTTCTACTGATCTCATATTTTTTCTCAAGGCCTGATATGTCTACCGGAAATGATAATTTGTCCAGATCAAAACTATTGGACTGGCAGGCCATCAGCAACGGCAAAAGAAGTAAGGTGATCATTGTTTTCATAAAAATATTTATTTAGCTCAATTCTATTTCACAGTTTTTTATGTAGCTTTATCGGAAACCTTCATATCCTTCAATTACGGCAGCGGCATGATCAACATATTCTCTTCTTGTCTTACCAGAAGTTTGTTTGACACTGATCTATGATCGATTTCAATTCTGATTCCATGTGATCAGGTCAAACTGAGTTTCCGTTGATTTTCATTTTCGCTCAAATCATGCGCCAAAGTAACATGGTCGGCACATCAACTTGAGCCTATCAAATCAAAGTAAGATATAAAACAGGAGGACCACTTTAAAAACAGATTAGGTTAACTGTAGTAATCAAATACAAATAAGTCCGGTTTCTAACCAAACGTTATTATCTATATCCTCCCATGCCGATACCATCCCGGCAGATCTTTGTCGGATGTCGGCTGGCACGTTTACTTGAAAATATACGAAGTGTACCGTCAGCTTCCACAATATTCCAATACTAGATATAAAGAACTTAAATTACATTTTTTACCCATATCCTTTATATTTGAATGTACCAAATCAAAAAAATATAATTCTAGATGCCTAAATTCAATCTATGTTGTTTATATCTTGTAGTAAACGTGATGTTTTCAGATAAAAGTTATATCTGGGACATTTAAGTATATTATCACCTAAAATCATTCAAATATATTCAGTTATTGGTACGAATTTAAATTACTCAATAGTATATTTGCATTCATAATTATGAAATTTACAGTAGAAATCACTCGACCGGAAAAAAGATCCAACCTTGGTTATAAAACGATATATTTTACCGCATTTAAAATAAATATTATTGAAAGATACAGCAGTAAGGGTTCATTTAACTTTCATCACATTATTGTTAAGCTCAGAACTGTAGAAGATGAAATTATCAATACTAAAACGGGCGCCGGAAGAATAAAGATTGAAGAATCAGACTTTCCGACCTACGGTCGCTTGGTAAAAGCCTTGACTTCATATGAATTCCGGAATAAACTCATTGACAGATCAAAAACGGAAGATGAATTTGTAAATTTTATACTCAGCAGAATGGCCTGGCACTATCAGCTCTAGTTTATAATCATGTCCTGCAAATAATAGAAGAAATAGATATAAAGCTGCCATTATTATAAACAACGAACTGACTTTTTATTGGGTAAGACGAACTAGTTCATTAAAACATTCTATGAATTGACTCACAATAATATCAAATCAGCTGATTTATACCAAGAGAACAATAGGGATAGAAATTTCAATGAACTGCCTCGCATCTTGTAAGATTTATGACTTTTCTATGCGGATTCCTATGCAGGCAGGCAAAAGGAAACTGTGACCAATACCTTGAAACAATAAGTAAGCAGATTTGATTGAACCTCAAATCTTTTTACGGAGGTTTTGGAATGATATGCTCTCCAAATAGCCAAAAATATTTTTTATAAAAGCAAAATTTTGGTTAGTTTTAATACATAATTTCAAAATGAACAAAATGAACAAAATATTATTTTTTGCTGTGGCACTATTATCTAATTTATCATTTTCACAAACCTTAGATTCAGATAATTTTAATGATTACACAATCGGGAATCTTGGCACTCAAGGCTTCTGGTCAAATGATGGCGGCACTGCCGAGCAAGCTAAAGTGGCAGAAATAAATATTGCCGCGTACGGCAAATCTTTGACCCTTCCAAGAACAACTACTTCAAATATGTGGCTGTTCAAAAATGATTTTTTAAAAACACCGTGGCTAAACAGGACATCAGGTAATAATATTGCCGAAATTTCTGCTGATTTCTATACAGGGACAACTACTGCTGTAACTGCAGCCTCTAGTTTTCAATTGTATGCAGATGGTGGTGACAATTTTATGATTGGCTCTATTTTATACGATCATGTTGCTAAAGCATATAGCCTGACATATACACGAAATGGGAATTCAGCGATAGTTACCCAGCCATTAACTACTGGTGCTGCAGACAACACCTGGACACCAATTACTATATTTTATAACTATACCACTGGAGATATTCATATAAAAATAGGCGCAACTATATACGGACCTTTCGCAGGAACTCCCGCTAAGTCACCAACAGAAGTTGACATTTTTTCTGGCGGAGGCGCTTTAACTTCTGCGTTTGATAATTACGTTGCACGCGCTATAAAGACGGCGACATTGGCCGTAAATGATATTGGTTCTGTTGGTGGAGTCAAAATTAAAATTTACCCAAACCCTGCAACTGATCACATTAATATAGAGGCTGATTCTAAAGTTAAAAAAATAAAGATAGTTGATGCTTCCGGTA
Source organism: Epilithonimonas zeae (assembly GCF_900141765.1). Classification (NCBI taxonomy): domain Bacteria; kingdom Pseudomonadati; phylum Bacteroidota; class Flavobacteriia; order Flavobacteriales; family Weeksellaceae; genus Epilithonimonas; species Epilithonimonas zeae. The sequence continues at coordinate 1,577,752 of NZ_FSRK01000001.1, forward strand.
AGAATATAAATATTGCTGTCAGTACAGATTTAAATAAAATTGATGTCTCCCATCTCGAAAAGGGCATCTATCTTACGGAGCTACAATTGGAAGACGGAACAATGACAGTACAGAAATTTATCAAAAAATGAAAAGTTAACAAATGGATTGATAAATTCCGCTGTCTACCACCAATGCTATTATGAAGCGTATCAAATGATGATGTACCAGCAAGAGTTTTTGCAGTCGATAAAAAAGGATATTACAAACGCCTTTAACTCGTAGAAGATAACTCTGTGTACAATTTTTAGCAGTCAAAAAACTATAATTTTTTATCATGGCGTTCTTTTTGGTAGATGATACAAAAATAGAATTATGTCAAAAGATAAATTAAAGAAAGGCGATATTGTTATGCTTAGAGAAGGCAGTCCAAGAATGAAAGTTGAAAAAGTTGTCCAAGATCTCAAGGCATATGGTACAGATGAAACCATTGATCCTGTAGTAACGTCGATTGAAACATTACACTTTCTTGATGATAAACCTGTTCACGGATTATATGCTGAAAGCCTTCTTAAAAAATTGGAGAAGCAAGGTTAAAAACTTTTCTGCAGTAAAAAAAACTTTTTAATAAATCTGGGATATCTAAATGACCTCTAATCATTGCGATATGTTTACCTCCAAAAATAAACAAGAGCAGGAATAACCTATTCTCGTTTTATTAATTATTGATTATTATTTTACTTGATCATCAAAGAGTTAATATATTCATCACTAAATTTGATACATGACAGTCTATTGTTATAGCACACAGAATGAAAGAAAGGCTGTCTCAAAAGAAGCAGCTTTTTTGTTTTTAATATAAGAGCAGGATCTGTTTTTGCGCTTAATAAAACTTCGCTAAAATTGAATTAAAACAGCTTATTATTATACCGTAATTGATGATGTAATAAAAGGACCCTTGAACTTGTCTTAATAGTATGAGAATATACTTTTTACTTCTAATTATTTCAGCACAGTTTTTTGCTCAGCCAACCAATTCCAATGTTGATGAGATCATTCAAAGGGAAATGAAGGAACGAAAGATCCCTGGATTGCAGATGGCTGTTGTGCAAAATGGAAAAATTGTTTTAAGCAGATCCTACGGAATCGCCAATCTGCAGAATAATGTTCCTGTAAACAATACAACTATTTTCCCGATCAACTCCAATACAAAGGTTTTTACTGGTGTTGCCATGATGCAATTGGTTGAGCAGGATAAAATCAAATTGAATGATCCGATTGGTAAATATCTGGATAATTTGCCCGCTGAATGGCAGAAGATCACTGTCGACCAGCTATTGACCCATATTTCCGGATTGCCTGAGATCCTGAAACTACTTGATCCAATGACAGGTAATATTGGACCACTGAAGACTGAAGCCGTCATTTGGGAAAAACTCAAAACGCTTCCCCTTGAATTTAAAACAGGAGAACAGTTCAGTTACAATCAGACCAATTATTATCTGTTGGGAAAAATTATTGAAAAGTTAACCAACCGATCTTTTGCCACAAATTTCGAGGAAGATCAGTTTAATATCGCTCATCTTAAAAATACGGTATTCGGAGATTCTAGAGATATTATTCAAAATTATGCGCCATCTTATCGCTACAATAGTTACTTTGATGGAAAACAGGGTGAAGCAAAACTGACCTACACCTATACAGAATTTCCAGATTTCGTTCGGACAGGAGCAGGTCTCAACAGTACTGCTGAAGATATGGCCAACTGGCTCATCGCCTTACAAGATGGTCGTCTCTTCAAAAAACCAGGAACTTTAGATATGATGTGGACGCCAGGTCAATTTAATAACGGGACACCGACCAATTGGGCAAGAGGCTGGGGAATTACAAAGCCCCGCAAAAACCACAGTGCGGTCGGCATGTCCGGAGGAAACAGATCTGTGATAATGGTCTATCCCGATGATGATCTGGCAATTATCGTATTGACCAATCTGGCAGGAAGCAGTCCCGAAGATTTTGTTGAAGAAATTGCAGGTTGCTACAATCCTGATATCGTGAAGGCAGATCCGTTGACCTATTTAAGAAAAAATCTGAGAGCAATAGGGTTTGAAAATGCCATTGATTTTGTAAAAAAAGAACAAAAGACAAATCCTTCATTTAACCCCAACGAGTCAGAGCTAAACGATTGGGCATACCGGATGATGGCCAATAAACAGGAAAAAGAGGCCTTAGAAATTTTCAAACTTAATGTGTATCTATTTCCAAAAAGCTGGAATGTGTATGACAGCTACGGAGAGATCTTATTGAAAATGGGAGATAAAAGCAAGGCCATCGAGATGTACAGAAGATCCATAGAGCTCAATCCGGAAAATGAAAACGGGAAGAAGATCTTGGAAGGAATATCTTCTTTATAAAATTGAGAATAACAGAGCTTAAAATAAAAGTTTTTGGGGATCTTAAAAATTCGACATTAAAATTTTTAATTATATCACACTCTTTTTTATAGTTTTACAAAATGAATACTATCTATAATGAATACTTTGTCAATGGAATAATTGCAAATTTCATTAAAAAGTTATGGATTCTAGATAACGTAAAAAGTAACTCTCCGATATTAGATAAAGGTGTTCCGCCTAACGGATGTTTCACAATGGCCATTATCAAAGGAAATGGATTGAATGTAAGGCATAAAGATCAGGTCAGACATTTACCTGAAGGAATCTACTTCTGTGGTCAGATCACTGAAACATTGTCTCTTGATATTCTTTCCGCGACAAAAGCAACAATGGTCCAACTTTTCCCTTGGACACCAGCCTGTTTTGGGATCTCAGACGCTCACTTATTTACTGATAAGATTTTTCCTTCAAACGAATTAATCCATTTTAAAGAAATGAATTTAGATAGTATGATCGATGTAAACAATGAAATGGTCTGCAGCTATCTTGTAAAAACTTTCTCTGCATTGTTTACAGCCAATGCCAAGGTTGGAGTAATTACTAAAAGCACGCAATTAATTTTGGAAAAAAGAGGTGACATGACTGTTGCTTCACTGGCAAGATCAATGAAATGTTCTGAACGCCATCTGCAAAAGTTATTTAAAGATCTTATAGGCATCAGCCCTAAGCTTTTTATCAATGTTATCAAAGTACGGGAAGCCCTGGATGATATCGTATATGCAGATCATAAATCTGCAACAATGACCCAGTTAGCCTTAGCTAATGGTTATTACGACCAGCCTCATTTCAATAATGCTTTTAGTTCGTTTGTAGGTAGAAAGCCAAAAAAATTTGATGAAAAAGATTTTTTTCTTACGATAAAAAAATAATGTGTTCGCATTTATACAATTTTCAGCTATGCAAATTGTAGTAGATTCGCCACTTTACAATTAATACACGATGAATCTACTAATCTCAACTCAGGATCCTTCCCGTCTCTTTCATAAAATAAATGTTGCGTTTACAGAAATCAGTAAAACCAGGGTTGTCATATTATCGTTTGCATTATTATTTGGAGTGTTCTATATAAAGGCCCAGAAGAACGAATTCAATAAAGGAAAAGCTACGTATGGAAATTGGGGCGTAGAAACACAGTTTATCAGCAAGATGGTACAACCTGGCAATGATTTTTACACCTATGTGAATGAAGGTTGGCTAAGATCAGCAAAAATTCCGGCCGGGGCTTCGGGATTTAACAGCTATACCGAAGCAAAAGATAAAATCAATATGCGAATCAACGAGATGATCTGTGATGGAGCTAAAACCGAGCATTCTACAAATCGGTCTTTAGAACAGATCAGAGCAGTCTATCTAGGATATTTGGATACGGACCATATGGACGAGGTTGGCATTAAGCCTATTGAGGAAGACCTTAGAAGCATTCTCGCTATCAATAGTTATGAAGCGATCGCAAAATGGATGGCTGATCCAAAATCTTTCTCGATCATTGCTATACATACCGCGCCCGATCTTAATGACAGAAGCAAATTTTTAGTTGCGTTAAACGAGAGTGGCATCGGATTACCTGCACCTGATTATTACACGAAAAATGACGCAGATAAAATACGACTCCGAGAAGATTACAAACAACACATCATTCGTACCTTACAATTAGCCCACATCAATAACAATGAACAATTGGCTGGTAAGATCCTGGAAATTGAAACAAAATTAGCAACCTTACAATGGACACCTGCTCAGATGCGAGACAGCAGGATAAACTCCCATTTGATGAACACTGCCGAGCTTGAATCGTATGCTCCAGGCTTTCCATGGAAAATATTTTTAGGAGAAAGACAGGTTGACGACGTAGATCAAGTCATCCTACAGGCCGATACGGCGATCAAAGCTAAAGCGAAGTTATTTTCTGAAACACCAATTGAGGTATGGTCAGCATATCTTGCATTCCATTGGATCATAAACCATTCTACCCTATTATCAAAAGACTTCCGTCAGAACCATTTTGATTTTTATGGAACACGGCTGAACGGTGTAAAAAATGATACTTCCAGAGAGAAAAAATCAATACAATATGTAAACAATCGCCTGGGACAGCTTGTCGGAAAAATATATGTTGAAGAATATTTTCCTGAATCCCATCTCAAAAGTATAAAAGATCTGGTAGGATATATTCGCAAGGCATTCCTCGAAAGACTTGAAAAATTGGATTGGCTGGATGAAATAAGCAGAAAGGAAGCCATTGACAAGCTAGATGCAGTAACAGTCAGGATAGGATATCCAGATGTCTGGAGAGACTATTCATCAATGAAATTTGACGCAAAAGAACCTGTCTTAAATGAACAGCTGATCGCAAAAGCAAACTGGGATCATGAAAAATCTCTTCTGAATAAAAAATTCACAAGTAAAGAATGGTATCAAATGCCACAGACCGTTGATGCGACGAGCAGCAAATTATATAATTCTATAGAGTTTCCCGCAGGGATCCTACAGCCCATATTCTTTGATCCCAATGCCGATGCAGCAGTGAATTTCGGAGCAATAGGCGCCATTATCGGTCACGAGTTGGGACACTGCTTCGACGACCAGGGATCTTTGTTCGACGGAAATGGTGTAATGAGGGATTGGTGGACCCCGAAAACAAGAAAGCAATTTGAGAACCGAACGCAGCGTCTTATTGCACAATACAGCAGTTTTTCGCCTTTAGAGGGAATTCACTTGAACGGAGCACAAACTCTTGGAGAGAACATTGGTGACCTTACAGGTGTTGTCGTTGCCCATGCTGCTTACAAACTCTATCTGAAAGATCATCCGGATGAAAAGAAAAAGCTTTATGGCTTTACACCTGATCAACGTTATTTTTTATCTTTTGCGCAAGTCAACCGAAGTCTCTACACACCAGAAGCGTTCAGATTAATTGTAGAAAAGGATTATCACGCCCCTGCCCAATACCGTGTCAATGGAGTAGTAAGAAATATTGATGCATGGTACGAAGCTTTTAAGATCAAAGTAGGTGATAAATTTTATCTTAAGCCGCAAGATAGAGTGGCGATCTGGTAAGCAAAAATAATATACTTAAATGTGCCGGATAGTATTTTTATCTAAAATATAATACAGATGGACCGATCGATCATAGGAATTTTACTATTTTATATTTTTGAGATGGTGCATTGAAATACGTAGTTGCCGAAAATAAGGTGATGATATACTTAAATGTACAGATATAAGTTTTATATAAAACGTCATGTTTACCAATAGATCTAAACAATTTAGATTGAAATAAGGCATCTGCAATTTTATGGTTTTGATTTGGTACACGAAAGTATATGTTGTCTAATAAAACCATCAGCTTCTAAAATTATTTTGTCGATCAAAATGGTCACTCCATTTCCCGGAAACGCATCGGTGTCATCTGCATATTTTTCTTGAAGAAATTATTAAAATGCGTAGCCTCTTTGAACCCCAGTGAATAGGCAATTTCGGCAACATTCCATTCGGTATGTCTCAATAAAATCTTTGCCTCCTGTAATAAACGCTCAGTAATGATCTCCGAAGTCGTTTTTTCAGTGATCTCTTTAACGGCCCGGTTGAGGTGATTGACATGAACGGAAAGCTGACCGGCGAATTCAGAAGGCGAACGGAAGTTGATCCGCTGTCTCGCATCTTCGATAGGAAACTGACGCTCCAACAGCTCAAGGAACAGATGGGTGATCCGCTGAGAAGCATTAGCCTGTTGTTTTTCAGCTTTTGAAGTCGGTTTCATTTTAAGTGCATAATGAAGTAATTCAAACACCAGGTTTCTCAACAGATCATATTTATGGGCATAATCTGAGGCCAATTCAGTCTGCATCTTCGTGTAAACCTGCTTTATATTTTCCAATTGCTCATCTGTCAGCTCGAAGACCGGTATCACGTCAGGTTTAAAAACCTCATAATCGTTCAGGTTTCCGAAATGATGAAAAAAAGAAGGTGTAAACACACAGAAGAATCCTGCCTTCTGACCATCGATCCATTCAAATTTGTAAGGGATCTGCGGATTGGTGAAAAAAATTGCCTGCTTTTGAATATCAATGACCTTGTCAGCATAATGGATCCGGTTTCGGCCGACGATCAGGGTGATCTTAAAATAATCTTTCCGGCTGTAGACCAATGGCTTAGCATTTTTACCGATATACTCATCGATGGTAAAGACATTGAAGTGCCCTACCCCGTTACGGATATTTTCAGGTACCCGGTCAAATTTCGACTGGTAAAATTCTTCCAGTGACTGCATTTTCTCCATGTAATAAATATACAAAAATCAAACAAAAAAAACACTGCCACTTTCGAATGGCAGCGTTATTAATTTAGATTCTGATGGTCATTTAAAAATCGGTAGAAAATGAAATATCCTTATTGATATCCAGTTCCTCTGATAACAAGCCTATCTTGTACTTTGCACGGTTGTAGGCATCGCTTCCCAAATACAAGCGTACCGGCGGATTCGGATTTTCAGCAAGATCGATCAGGACACAGGCCAGCTTGTCGGGATCTCCAGCCTGCGTTCCGTTCATGGCAGCGTATTTTTGGTGTGAAGCTCTAATAACATTGTATCCTTCAACTTTATTCTCAGCGAAAACGAGAGAGCCTTCTTCCAGAAACTCGGTGCGGAAGGCGCCCGGCGCCACTACCGTTACTTTAACACCGAACTCTTTCACATCTTCTGCCATGACCTCGGACAGTCCCGTTACCGCATATTTTGTTGCGGCGTAAATGGCCCAGCCGATTCCTGGCGCAAATCCTGCAATTGAAGAAATATTGATGATGTTTCCTGACTTCTGTTGCCTGAAGTAAGGCATGACCGACTGCATTGTCTTAATCACAGCCATAACATTAATGTCAAAACTGTCCCTGATCTCTTTTTGGTTCAATTCTTCCACAGCACCACCGATGCCATAGCCCGCATTATTGACCAAAACGTCTATTTTCCCGAAGTGTCCGACAGTCTTTTCAAATGCCTTGCTGACAGATTCTCCGCTTGTCAGATCTACTTCCAGCGGTAAGAACTGCTGTTTGTCAAATTCTCCGACAGCCTCCATTAAACTCTGCGCTTTTCTGCTTGTTGCAGCGACCCTATAACCGCTTTCGATAAGTTTTCTCACCAGTGAAAGCCCCATTCCTTTGGATGCTCCCGTTACTAACCATACTTTGTCTGTTTCCATATCTTGATCTTATTATGATACAAAATTAGAATGACTGCCGAAGTCTGTTGTAACAGAATTGAAACAATATATTACGAAAATCAAACAAGTTTAGACAGCCTGTTTGATTGTCATTTTTAAGTATACCCTACACAGGAGAAATTTTCAAATGATCAATCCAGAAAAGTATCCGGGATTTTAAGACAGACTGTTTATTCACCTCTAACAGATGATCGCCTAGAAATATAACAAAGAGTATTCTGATCAATTTCAGTTGTTGATCAAAACACCTTTGATCACCTATATTCTATATGATTATTTTTCCCTGATCTTCCTCTTGTGATCTCTTCCCCATTTTTCCAGGGGCTTTGCAATTTCCTGTAAGCTTAATCCATAATCCGTCATAGTGTATTCTACCTTGACTGGATAATCGTCTGTGACCTTTCTGTCGATCAATAGATTTTCTTCCAGATGTTTTAATTCCTTAGACAAAACCCGGTTGGTTATCTTCGGTATTGAATTTAAAATTTCATTGAATCTTGTATTGCCTTGATAGATAGAAAGGATAATCGGCATCTTCCACTTGCCACCGATGACAAACATAGTATCCTGGATGGCGTTGATCTTTTCCTGGAAATAATGTTTTTTTTCCGTCATAATAATTTAAGTATACTTTTGTATACAGGTATCAAATGTATATCTTTTTGCCAGTAATTTTGTAAAAGAACATTTAAAATTTTATAAAATGAAGACAATATTCATCACCGGAACCTCATCAGGAATAGGCAAGTCAACCGTTAAATTATTTCAACAAAGAGGCTGGAAGGTCATCGCTACAATGCGCGATCCCGAAAAGGAAACGGAACTTGATCAATTGGACCATGTTATTCTTTTGCCTTTGGATGTTACTGACCTGGAACAGATCAGGTTGACCGTAGAAAAAGCTTTATCGCTAGGACCGATCGACGTGGTCGTGAACAATGCGGGATATGGGCTGATGGGTGCGTTGGAATCCTTTTCCGATGAGAACATCGTGAAACAGGTGGAAACGAATTTTCTGGGAACAGTTCGGGTAACACAAGCTTTTACACCTCACTTCAGAGAAAATAAAAATGGACTGTTCATCAATATAACATCCATCGGCGGACATACCAGCTTCCCGTTCACCAGTATTTACAATGGTACGAAATGGGCGGTTGAAGGCTGGAGCGAATGTCTTTCAATAGAGCTATCGATGTTTGGTGTCGGTGTTAAGACCGTTGCTCCGAGCGCCACGAAAACGGAGCTGTTTAACCATAATTCAGATGTCACTGCACTACCGTATTATGATTCAGCGGAAGAAAAAATGCTTAGTATGATCAAACCCGATTCTTCACCTGATGAGATTGCGGAAGTGATCTTTGTAGCAGCAACCGACCAAAAAGACAAGTTGCGTTATTTTGCAGGAACAAAGGCACAGGCTATTTACGATAGACGTCAGCAAATTGGAGCGGAAGCTTCTGTCAAAGAGATCAAAAAGATCTATTTCGACGGGTTGTAAAGAAGTAAACATCCATCAGATCAATATGAGTTATAGGCTTTGTCCTATACCTCATATTGATTGTCTGGGGATGATGTAACTCGTGATATATAATCCCGGGATTAAAAAATGACATTTTTATAACTGTGATCTGCAACAAACTTTGTAATTCAATTTAACGGATAACAATTATAATTTGTTGAATCTCATTATAGTGTTCTTAATACTTATTGTAAGATTTCCAGTCAATATTATCTTTTGCCCATTGTTTGGCAGAGGTTGTCGGGATTCCGTTCTTCCCATTGAAGGTATTCTCTAATGGCCACGAAACACCTTTTCCTGCTCCGAATATCGACCGGTATTTTTTAACGAAATTGGTGGGATCGTTTTTAAGGTCATCTGTGATCTCTCCCATATCGGAAAGTGTACGCTCATACTTCTGGCCTGATAATGATTCTGCAATATCAGCAAGATCTCCGTAGGTTATTGTATCACCCGCAATATAGACGATCTCATTCTCTATCTGCGGTTCTGTAAAGAAGATCTCAGCGGTAAGACGGCCAATATCATCCGGTGTCGTCAATGTAACTGCCGTATCCCATCCGCCAATGGCATTGATCGACTTATTTTCCAGATCTAAAATACCGAAGAAAGGTTCAAAAAGATAACTGGTGAACATGCCTGTGGAGATGATGACCCATCTTGTGGCACTTTGCGATCTCAAAAGCTCTCTTACATCAAGCTGCTCATCAAAAAGGTCCTGCGCACTTCCCCGTCCTATTTCCTCAAAGTCCACGCCGAACTGCCAGGGAAAGTATCTTTTGACACCGGCATCCAGTACAGCATTGGCCAATTTCAGCTGAAAACCTCCTGCGCCTGTTCCATAACCTGTACATGAAACAACAGCGTCGTAATTTCTGAAAATATCGATAAGCTCAGCAGAGGAAGCGGAAAGGTCGCCTGCAAGCAATTCCACCCCTAACTCCCGGATCTCTGTGACATTACTTTTCTTATCAGGATCTTCAGAATTGATCGTTGTTTCTCTAAGCAGTACGGTGACTGTAACGTTATGGTAGCTTTTAGCCTTTTTTGCTATATTTCTGATCACCGGCATTCCTAATTCGCCTGCGCCCAAAATTAAAATTGATTTATTTTTCATTGTAAAAAAATTAAGTATTGGAATTGAAATTCGTTCATTGCTGATCAATTCACTTCCTTTTTCTTCTACAAATTTAAACCGTTAAAACCTGTAAAACAATAAGGTACAATGATGTCAGCTAGTTACCTATATGTTAGTATTTTGATTGATAGCCACATTAATTTCAAATAATTTTCAAATAATAATAGTCTCTAAAATTCTCATTATTCTCAATTTTCTCATCAGAATCATTTATCTTTAAGCAAAATATTTTATTTAAACATAAGAGAATATGGAAAGATTGATGTCAGATGAAGAGATCGTAAAAGCTTGGGACGACATTTGTAAAGTTTTGAATAAAGATCAGGATGAACTTAAACGAGATGTATTGAATCACGTTGGTAACAAATGGTCACTTTTTGTCATACACGCTCTGGGAATAGATGGCAAAATGCGTTTTTCAAATCTACAGAATCATATTAACGGCATCAGTCAAAAAATGTTGACAAAATGCCTTCGCGAATTAGAAAGGGACGGATTGGTGTCGAGAAATATTTATCCCGAAGTGCCACCGAGAGTTGAATATGAAATCACGACTTTAGGCAGAGGATTATTAGTACAGGTAACACCTCTTTGGTTTTGGATTGCCGATAATATCAATGAGTTTAGTGAGGCGAGATCCAATTTTTTTAATAATAGTACTATATAATATCTTTTGTTTAGAAATTATCAAGTATCCTAAAATATCTTTCCTAACCTAACATCCTTTTCCTAAAGCGGGAATATAGCAATAGAGAGTTGCCATAGATCTTTCGAGACTTTTTGCTATTTTTTAGTCCAGGTCTTCCACGTATCGCGCAGAGTAAAACATCTTCATTGCTTTTTTCGCAGCCAGACTTGTTGTGAGTCTCTATGAAGTTCTATAATTTGATCTATGGTCGATATTCTTAGGTAATCTATTTTCATACTGAACTTTTGATAAAATTCTTACAATCCGAAAATAGGCTACATACTCTGAGCTCTCCCATTACAGAAATTTTGTAGCAAACTTCCTTTTTAGAAGTTCCGTTATGAGAAATAAAGATCAGAAAATCTTTAAAATTACAAACCTAATTTAAAGTTGTATTATTCCACAAAAAAACTGTCTCTCAAATGAGACAGCTTCTCTTCTCCTGATTGTAAACTACAGTCGTATTGATTTTACATACTAATAATTTCTGAGGAATAACTTTTATTTATTAATAATCAGCTTACTGCTGAATGTCACACCAATGCCAGTGCCGGTCAGGATGTATGTACCTTTAGGAAGTGCAGAGGTCAGAACCGGTTCATCGGCGTTAACCGACTGTTCATCTACCTTTTTTCCGGACATATCATAGATAGAAACCTTGATTTTTCCAGAAATCTGTACGCCATTGGTTTTAATAAAAACTTCCTTGCTGGCCGGATTTGGATAGATAGAAATTTTCTTATTGACTGTAATTTCAGAAGTCCCCAAAGAGCACTCTGCCGGCACAGAAAAATCTTCTATCTGGTCAGAGATCGCATTAGGTAACGCTCCTCTTGTAGCACCAGCACTGGCATTGACTCCAAGACCACGTTTAGCAAATGAGCTCCAAATCATACATTTGTTTTGACCGTTGTTCAGGTCAGCATCCGCTGCTATGATTGCATCTCTGCCAATTACGAAATTCGGATAGCAGCCTTGTATTTTCATCGCTTCCATTACCAGTTGAACCACTTTTCCGCTTCCTGAGTTTGGATTGTTTGCGATGTCATTAGAATAACCATACTTATCAGCAAATTTCCAATGTAGGTCCCACAGCATCGTTGCCCAGATAAAGCCCACACCATGAACATCTACGGCAAGGGCACCGCCGCCCGTGTCTATGTATTTCCCGTTTGTGTCTCCATAGGTATAATCATTGATGGCAAAATCAGGAGAATACTTAGCAGGTCGGATTCCTGGACCGTCAGCTCCTTGATTCGCCACGAAACTTCCTGTAGACCTTGGCAGCGCAGCTGTGGCATCTGCTTTTCCAGTGACCATTAGTGCCATAAAGTCGGACCAACCCTCACCCATCTGTTCATTGGCATAAGCGGCATTGAGACAGCTGTAGCCGTTACCTGTACTTCTTGTAGAGATGCCGTGCGTATATTCGTGTGCTATAACACCGTTATCGAGACTTCCATCTACATCGAAAGTATTGTATTTCAGGTTGACATTTACATTAATATTCTGGTCTATTTTGCTTTTGATGATTTCTCCTTCCTCATTGTCAATTAAGATTCCGGGGATTGTTACAGTGGTATCGGTACCACTCATATTGATGATCGTTTGACCCGGAGTAGGATTATATATGATAACACCTTTCGCTCCTTTGTCCTGTGCTTTTTTGAATTTGACATCAAAGTTGCAGGTTCCTCTCTGGATTAGTGCAATTTTTCCGTTCAGATTGGTATTGTCCAAGTTCGTACAACCGTCTGCAGGTGTAGCTATTGCAACATCACCGGTTAATGGTGAGTTTATTGGAAAGGCACCTCCAAAGTCAGCATTATAGCCTGCAGCAGGTTTTCTGTTCACCAAATCACTTGGTGCATTGTAGCTCAGCAAATAGCCGTACCTCCAAAGATACATCTGCATTCTTGGAGAAAAACCGTCCGGAGGAGTTGCAAAGTTGGCATTATTAAGGGAGGAGCCGTCTCTGGCCTCTGATAAAACAGGATCGAAATCGGTGTAAGGTTCGCCCTTTCCAAAATTATTTGACTGAAAGTTACGCCCCGCTTCATCAAATCCAAATTTGTAAAATATGTCGTGCATCTTATTGGACGCGTAGAAAAGATTTGTAATAGAAGCATTGGTATAGGTAGTTACTGGCTGATTCAAATCTAGTGGAAAATCAAAAAGTTTCTGTGCCCCTCCATCGGCACTAGGTCCAAATGCATTGGAACCATTGAGGTCTACGTAGGCGTAGGCATTATTTCCTCTCGTGATGTTATAAGTTTCGTCACCGTCATTTTGCCATCCTAGTGGAGAAGCATCCAGAAACCACGGGCTGGTTTCCAGCGTGCGCTGACCGAAATTAGGTGATTCGATTGGAAATGCATACACACGGTAAGAGGCATTATCTACAAGTACAGACTTGTGTTCTCCAGTTTGTTGGTCTGTTGGCTTTTCAGAATTATAATGAATACTATCCAACTGATGTTCAGAAGAAAAAGAATGGTCGTGAAACTGGCAAGATACTGTGAGATTGGTTTTCTCAATAATAGCACCTGTTACTGCATCTATGATGATGTCCCAATAATTGTTAGTTCCCTTTTCGAAGAAATTGACAGCATAAGCCAATTGCAGTTGTCCTTTCTCTGTTGGAAAATAAACTAATTTAGATAATACCGAATTATTTTTTCGTCCCTCGAAGGTATAATCGCCTTTGTCTCCTTTCAGATTAGCTGATGATAAAATGACCGAGAAGTCTTTGGGAACATCCACAGAAGGCTTGGCAGCAGTAATATTATCCGATACGGAAATAAATTTGTCAGACATATATTTCACCGTGTTGCCTCGCATCAACACAGACGAAATGGCACCGTAAACAGGAATACCTCTATAAGTCTGCTGTAAATTTACAACTTTACCGTCAGAATCTTTTTTAGCCTCGGAATGAATGATGTCAAAGGTCTGGCTAAAAGTCGTTTTACCTGTTGCCAGATATTGTTCTATGATAGCCTTGTCGCTGTTCTGAGCCTGCATCACGGTGCCTGCAAACAGGGCGACTGCCGCTATCGTAATTTTAAATGTATGTTTATGATTTAGTTTCATTAGACCAAAATTAATTTTTAATGATTTTCTGTGATGATATTTTGCCTGTTGCATCGGTAATATTGATGATGTAATTACCGATTGGAAGATGGCTGATGTCAATCATCGTGGCATTTTGATAGCTCGCCACTTTTTGCCCTGCCATATTAAATACCGTTGCATCTTTGACCTTGTTTTTCAGGAAAAGATAGCCCGATGTAGGATTAGGATAAAAAGATGGTTTCGATGTGCTTGCTACTTCCTGACTGCCCATAATGGCACTGCAATCCGTTGCAAAAACTGCTGTCGAATCTATTTGCCAAAGCGTCTGACTGGAGCTGTACGCTACATCATCCACTTGTATACACTTTAGATTCGGGCTGGTATGTGCAAAAAAACCGATGGCGTTTTTATTGTTCCCGTTTTTCACGTTGATGAATTTCATCTTCTGATTTTCAATCGCATTAACATAGATCAGATCGCCGTTTGTAGATGCATCCACCTCGGTCAGCTGCGAATAATTAGCATAAAAATATTGCAGCATAGAATGACCGGTCAAGTTGACTACGGGTATTTGCGTACCATCCATTATAAATTGCCTTAAGTAAAGTTGCTTGCTGATGTCAATAGATGTGATAGGATTGGCCTGAATCATAAAAGTATCCAGCAAAGGATTGTTCGATACATCAATCTGCTGAAGTTTGTTAAGGCCTACGTTGAGGTAGGTAAGACGCGTATTTTTCGTCACATCAAGCGTCGAGATTTGATTGGCTGCTGTGTTTAGTTCCGCAAGTCTTGGGTTCTTGGTTACATCAATACTGGAGACATTGTTGGACGCAAAGTAAAAATTGGTCAGCATTGGACATCCTGTAACATTCAATGCTTCGATCGCATTGAACATAAGGCTGATAAATGACAATTGAGGATGCGATCCGAAGGTCAATTCTTTCAAGTAAGATGATTTGCTAATGTCTACTGCCAAGAGTTTGGAATTTTGTGAGAGGTTCAGTTTGGTGAGGAGAGAATTGTTGATCCGCACTTGATTGATTTCTTTGTTAGTCGTCACATCTACAACGGCCACTTTGGAACCATTGATAACAAGTGAAGTCAGGTTTTTGAAGTATTTAACCTCCGGAACGTCTTTGATATTTCCGGTAAGAGTAAATCCTCCGGTATAAGCCTCAGCTTCTGTCATCTGTATCTCGCCGTCATTATTGGTATCAATACCGGTATAGAGCAGAATATACTCGAGGAAATTTTCGTCTGCGAAATTGATGTTCTGTGCGTTTGCTGTCGTGAAACTGGCACTAATGAGCATCAATCCTATAGTTGCTAGAGTTTTTTTCATTTTACAATTAATTTAGTGGTGTTAACAGTTCCTTCATTGGTTTTACCTACCAGGATGTAGTTTCCATTAGGAACTGATAAATGCGTTTTGTTACCGTTGATTTTAACATTCTGATCCAGAAGACGCCCGTTCAGGTCATAGAGGTCATAGCTCACATATTCTTTTCCGCTGAAGAAAATATCGCCAGTGGTAGGATTAGGATAAACCATTTCGCTTTTTTTGTTAATGCCGGAGACTGCAAGAGTTGGAAACTCTATCTTGTAAAGTTCCTGTCCGTTAGCCACGTTAAGTTTCGCTGACAGATAAAGAGCCCCGTTATATGCTTCCATCTTCCCAAGAACAAAATTGGTGTATCCTGGTTTAAGTTCCAAAGTAAGCTTAGTTCCATCCGCTGTTCCATCACTCTCCCAAAGCCTTGCTTCGCCGGAACCATCATTTGCCAGAAAGTAGAGCTTACCGTTCAGTTCGGTCAGACTGCTGGGATTGGATGCCGCAGAACCAGGGTTGATATCTTTAACCAGTTTCGTTCCTTCCCCTGTGCCATCTGTTATCCAAAGTTCCGTACCGTTGGATCCATTATTGGCACTGAAGAAAACCTTATCACCAACTTGTTTGAAGTTCCCAGGGAAAGAGTTTGAGGTGCCCGGATTAATATTTTTTACCTCTACAGTGCCTTCCGTTGTTCCGTCTGTTTTCCAGAGTTCAAATCCTGATGTACTAGAACCTGCTGAAAAGAATAAAGTATTTAGCTGGCTGCTGTAAAAGAAATTCTGAGGATTGGAAGTTGTATTAGGATTAATGGTTTTAAGAAGAGAAACCGATGTGCCATCATACATATATATCTGGGCATTGTTAACGCCTGCTGCTGGAGATGCGGCCATTACAATTTTACCGTTGACAGCGCCCATCTGTCCGGTAATGACAATGGGTGTACTGATATCGTGTGTAGCGTTATCAGAAAAGTACCATAGTTTATTATTTAATCTGTAAAAGATCTTTCCATTGCTCTGCAAAAGATTTGCGGCAGTAGAAAGTCCGGAGCTTACAAGATGCGCACCTTCGCTATTATCATAGGAATAAAGACCTGTCGTACCAATCACTGTTAGAAAATGCAGTTTATTATTGTAATTCATTAAAGAAATCGGTAAAGAACTGGCAGTACCTGGGTTTATATCAAAAGCGAGATTTGTACCTTCCGGGGTACCGTCTGTGGACCAGAGTTCATTACCATAAGTTGGATTGCTGGCATTAAAGTACAGCTTGTCGCCGTAATTGAAAAATTCTGCCGGAGTAGATGGATTTGCACCGGGATTGATATCTTTTAATAAAGTAATGCTTTGTGCGCTTAACGCATTGGCTAAAAAAAGGGTAAATACTATTTTTTTCATAATGATGTTTTTTGATTATTGAACAATAACTTTGGTCGACGCGTTCATCTTCTTATCATCAGAAGTAACCTTCAGAATGTAGTTTCCTGCTTTTGAATTCAGATTGATTTTACTATTATTATCAAATTTTCCAGCTTTGATGAGGCGACCAGTCGTATCGAATAACTCAAACAAACCGGAATTGACATTGCTGATCTTAATTTCGCCTTTAGAAGGATTAGGATACACGTTAAGCTTTGATGATGAAGCAGTCGTTACAGCAAGGGTTTCATTAGGAAGATTGACCTTGTAAAGTTCCACACCGATCTGGTCTGCAGCATCTACCCTGGCAGAAGCATAAAGATTGTCATTATACACAGCTAGTCCAAATGCCGCAGGAAGTGTTGAAAGCACTTTGGTGCCTTCTTCCGTGCCGTCTGATTCCCACAGTTGTCTCAAATTGCCAGTGTTGTTCAGAAGGAAATACAGTTTATTTTTGAAAACCGTCAGTTTATCAGGAAATGAACTTGTGGAACCAGGCACGATGTCCTTCACCATTTTGGTTCCCTGCTCGGTGCCATCTGTCACCCACAGTTCGCTGCCGCTAGTTGCCCCATCTGATGCAGTAAAATAAACTTTCCCATTGTACTCTGTAAAGTTTGTGGCACTGGAGCCTGCCGTGGCCGTAGTGGTATTGATATCTTTGACCTGAACAGTTCCGTCCGCAGTTCCGTCTGACATCCACAGTTCCGGACCGTTACCTCCGTTTGCAGAGAAAAACGATTTTCCTAATGCGGGACTGTAATAAAAGTTCTGAGGATAAGCAGTAGCTGCAGAATTAATGGTTTTTAAAATATCCAGCGTATTTCCGTTCAAACTAAAAAGCTGATACCAACTTGGGTTTGTAGCCGTTTTGTACTGGCCATTGGCGATAATCTGCTGTCCCACATTTCCGAGGAACATCACGGTCACATTATCATCGACCATCACAGGCTGTAAACTATCATCCAAAGTATAAATACGCTGCGTATTAGGTGACATTGTGCTGTTGGTCGCCTTGAAATAAAGCTTATTGTTGCTGGTTAGAAAAGTGGTTGCAAACTTAGCAGTTGTGGAAACTGTCTTAAGACCTTCAACACTGTCGTAGGACATCAGGACACCAGAACTACTGACTCCATTCACAGGT
This sequence comes from Epilithonimonas zeae, assembly GCF_900141765.1. Classification (NCBI taxonomy): domain Bacteria; kingdom Pseudomonadati; phylum Bacteroidota; class Flavobacteriia; order Flavobacteriales; family Weeksellaceae; genus Epilithonimonas; species Epilithonimonas zeae. Next base: position 1,595,724 of record NZ_FSRK01000001.1, read on the forward strand.
AGAGCGGCTGTAAAATAAAGTTTGTTTCCGAAGGTATAAAGATTGGTCGGCGATGACGAAGGTGCACCAGGATTGATATCCGCCACTATCTTTGTACCAGCCTCTGTTCCGTCCGTTTCCCAAAGTTCAGTTCCTGTGGCAGAACCTGTCTGACCATAGGTGGCACTAAAGTACATTTTATTATTAAACACCATAAAATTAGAGGGGGCCGAATTGTTTAGGCCAGGATAAATGTCCCTTATAAGAGTAAAAGTAGTTTGGGCGGATAAAAGTCCCCCTAAAAGAATTGCTAAAAAGTTGATTTTTCTCATATCAATAAATTATCTTTAAATAAATAAGGTTTCTAAAAATGATTCAGAAAAATTATCTATCAATTAAATTGATTAAAAGATATTTTATCTCATCATTTTAGATTTCTAAATTATCAATATGAGCTTTAAAAAAATAGAGAAAAGCTTTCACATTTGAGAAAAATACTTGAATATGACAGTACAAAAGACCATCTAAATAATTCTAAATGAAATATTTACATTTCAACAAGAAACAATATCAATTAAAAGTTTTTTTCATTGAAAAATGGTAGAAAAACGAAGTTAAAAGAGTTAAAATGATGACTAAAATCGAAATCGTTATGAAATTCCATATTACGTTTTTATTATTTTTATGGATAAAATTTGCATTATCATTAATTACAAGCCTTTCAATTGTTTCATTCTGAAATTTTGAAATTTGTAACAATACTTGATTATATTTATCAAAATAATAAAGATATAATTTGTAATTTTTTCTTAAATAACTATCCTGAGCCATCAGTCGATAATAAATAGATGTAAGCTCTGCATCATACTGAACAAAATCATCGACATCAATAGTTTTTAGTAATTGGCCAGCTCTATCCAAATCTTTTCTTTTTAAATAGATATCGACCAGCCCCACAGATGCAAAGTATTTATTATAACCTAATCCATCTTTTTTGCTGTCCAGAACTTCGGCGTAGAGCTTTTCTGCATCTTGGGTCTTCCCAATGGATTCCAAACAATGGGCTTTCTGGATATCAATCAAAAGCCGGTTTGTAACAACCACATCCTCAGCTTGTAACTGATCATATACGGTCAGTGCCTTGTCAAAATATTTTATGGCAAACTCACAGTTGAGCTCATTTTTGAAGACAATACCTTTCACATTAAAGACATTGCCTTGAATAAATAGAAGGTCTTTGGGCAACGATATTATATTGATTAAATTCTCTGCCTCGTCTAGATTTCTCTTGGCGTCAGCATTCATATTGATTTGCTGATACTGGTTTCCCAGCATCGAGAGAAAACGAACCTGATTGATTTTATCATCATTTTCCTTGGCCATCTTAATGCCCTGATTGCAATTTCTAATGACCTGACTGATGTCTCCCAGAACCATCTGCGCATTGACCAACTTGGAAAGGGCTCTAATTTTTGTAGGATAATCCTTAGTTTCCAGGAGTATTTTCGTAGAAATGCTCACCAATTTTTTTGGATCGGTAAAAATAAGATTCGCGGCTTCGTCCAACTGTTTATCGTGCTCCGTTTTTTGTCCAAATACAGAGAAGGCGAAAAGCATCAATAGTATGTTCAATAATTTTCTCATCCATTTATTTTTTGGAGAAATTCTGTTGGCGAAAGGTTCATCCTGTTTTTGAAAATCGTTGTAAAAAGGCTGTGTGACGAGAATCCGCACTCGTCTGCAAGATAACTTACCTTATATTTCCTGTATTCTGGATTTTCTTTGATCTTATCAACAATATAATCGATTCTGAGATTGTTGATATAGGTATTAAAATTAGAGTTTTTATGTTTGTTAACCACCTCGGACAAATACTTCGGATTGGTATCGAACTGTTGCGCCAGAGTTTTGAGCGACACCGTTTTCCGGATGTATTTCTGATTTTTTTCAAACTCTTCCAGCTTGTTTAGAATCCTTTTTTCCGTTTTATCCGGAATGACGAAATTTTTGACCTCTGTACTAGCAGGCACTTTTTTTGCGAGCCTGGACTTATACTTTACAGACCAATAAATCAATATTATTGCGATGATGAAAATCACAATAATTGCGAGATAGATATACCGGAACATCTTTTGCTGAGCTGCCAGTTTTTCCTCATTCATCTTGTTGATATGGTTCACCAACATTGCTTTGGCAACCGATTTTTTTGATTCGATGTTTTGAATAATGTTGAAATATTTATCATTCGCCGAACCAAGCATATTGAATTCATTGATTCCTGCAGAGGCTTTTGCCAGATTTTTGTAATAATCTGCTTTCAGTCCAATATTAGAAATACCGGAAGCCGAACTCTGGAAATTTTTGAGAAAATCAAATGCAGCCTTTGGGTTACTCTTTTCCAATTCAATTTTAGCTAAAGAGTTGAAAACCAGAATCTCGTAATAAATACCAGATTTATTGATGTTTGTTAGTCCACGGGCATAATTTCTTGCAGGCATCGATTCAGCACTATTCTTGTTCAATAATTCCGAAAGCCATATACTACTCTGAATCAAAGCCTTGTTATTACCTGCTTTTTTGTAATTCTCAATGGCAGATTTCAGAATGGCAATTCTTTCGGACGGTGCAAATACTTCAAAACTGGTTTTATCAATCGCCAGATCTGCAAAAATTATTTGTTTTGAAAATTTAAAATTCTGAACATCATTGCTTATGTTTTTCAACTCACTGGTTAGACCTAAAGCCTGGCAAAGTTCTGCGTACAAGTATTGATATTGAAAGAAAATCTCAGACTTTTTATCATTCGTTGCAATTTTTTTTAATGCTGATAAACTGTTCAATGCTTCCTCGTAATTGCCTTTGATTAATAATGACTTAATGCGGAGAATCTGCGCGTCGGCCGGTGAAATTTTGGAATAATACTTCAGCAGCGGTTCCAGCTGTTGACTGTCGTACTGCATCTTGTCCAGGATCTCTTCTCTCAGGATTCCGACATCGTTCGGCGTCTGCGGGGTATAGAATGCAATAATAAATAAGCACAGAAAAACAACAATGCGCTCTGTCAACAGATTTACTGGTATTTTCTTTATTATTGCTATCATACTAACTTACAAAAATAGGAAATAATTATCGCTATCTTATTAACTATATACCACACAATTGTAATTCTCAAAAACCCAACTATCTGCGATAATTTCTAAGTAAGTAAATTTGATATCTAAAAATTAAGTGATCTTCGATTACATAATTACTATTCGTACTTTTTTTCTTCAGGCTTCATCAACATCACACACGCACCAGCAATCAGGAAAAGAAATCCCGTCAGAACAATGACCAACGAAGGGTTGTCATTCAGAAAGGTTTTGTAAATGAATCCGAAAGAAATCGTCTGTATCAGCATCGGTACTACAATCATCATGTTAATGACGCCCATATAGACACCTCTCTTCTCCGGTGGAATTGATGGAGAAACCATTGAATATGGAAGTCCCATCATTGATGCCCAGCCAATCCCCAAAGCCACCATCGGAACTAGGAGAAGATATTCGTTTTTAATGTATGGCAATGCCATTATCCCCAATCCTGTGATACAAAGACAGAAAATATAGGTATTTTTAGAAGTGAATTTTTTAGCAAAAGGTACCAGCAGTAAGGCCGATACCATTGTTATAATATTGTAAGAGCCATTCATTAGTCCGGTCTGTCCCACAGCAACTTCCACCAGATGAAGCACATTTTTTGCCCAGGACATATCTTTTTCTACCACAAAAACTCCGCTTTTTGCCAGCTTGATGATTTTGTCTGCTTTTTGCTCATCGCTTTCAGAAATTCCATATAGCGACAGCTTGAGCATTGGCGTGATGAACTGCCAGTAGCAGAACAGCGCATACCATTGGAAAAGATAGACCAAAGCCAGCTGCCAGAGTAATTTCGGCATATCCCGTATTGCAGAAAAAATTTCTATGAATGGTGTAAAAAATGTACTTCCTTCCTTGAACTTTATGAGTTCTTCCAGTTCTTGTTCAGATGGCGGAATCTCGGGCGTTTTGTAAACCGACCATACGACCGAGGCTATGGAACAGAAAGATCCAAGGAAAAAAGAATAATATACCCAAACAGGAATACCGCCACCTGAGGCATTGCCCCCGAGATATTTCTGAAAAATAAACAAAGAAAGATTTGCCAGAGTAATCCCCGCTCCCACAAACAGGCTCTGCATTTGGAATCCGAAAGTCTGCTGTTCCTGCGGAAGTTTGTCTGCAATAAAAGCACGATAAGGTTCCATCGCGGTATTATTGGCAGCATCCAGAACCCAAAGCAATCCTACTGCCATCCAAATGGCAGAACTGAAAGGGAACAAAAATAAAGCAATGCTGCAAAAAATAGCCCCCAAAAGAAAAAACGGCTTTCTGCGCCCCCATTTCGGACTCCAGGTTTTGTCACTGATGGCACCAATCAATGGCTGAATCATCAACCCTGTGATGGGGCCGGCAAGATTCAGAATGGGAAGTTGCTCTGCGTGAGCACCGAGGAAAGTGTATATCGGATTTACCGCCGTCTGTTGCAATCCAAAACTGTATTGTATGCCGAAAAATCCGACATTCATATTCCAGATTTGCCAGAAACCGAGATGTGGAATTATTTTTTTTGTTTTCATAAATTAATTAGATTGTAAAGCACAATTAAACCCATCTTTATTTCAGCAAGAGTTCGTAATTCTTTCCAAGAACCAAATCTGCCTTTGCTTTTAATTGTTTAATAATCTGATGTTCTATCTCCAACACCTGTTCAACAAAATCACTCTTCTCGTCACGGTTTCTATTCATACGATTATCATAGGTGTCTCTATACGTTCTGTCGATGAAAATTTTAAAATCAAAATCGTCAATCTCCAAAATATAAGTGCCTTCGACAATAGCAACTGTGTAATCTGCTGCTGCTATTTCTTCACTTGCAATCCTGTTCTCTATGTAATGTACCAAAGGTTTTTCTATTTCTACTTTTCCGCTTTTGAACTCTGAAATATTCCTGGAAAGCTTTGCCAAATCGACTTCAAATATCCCTACGTTTTCTAAGGATTTTATGCGGTTTTCGTGATTGCTCCTGGGTGGAAGTTTAAAATAATCATCCATCTGCCACACAAGGCTTTTAATATTATTTTCGTTTAAAATCTTTTGAACTGCAAAAGCGGTCACGGATTTACCGCTTCCGCTTTCTCCTGCAATTCCTATGGTGAGTTTGTGTTTATTTTTTAATGGCAATTTTGTATTCAGTACTTCAAATATTTCTTTACCTATTGCCAGATGTCTTTCTTTAAGTTCTATATTGTCTCCTATCATTTTATTCTTTCTTAATTTATAATTTCATTTCCCAAGCTCATCATCAGATATCCTGAAGCCGAAAAACATAATTTTTCAGTTCCAAGTGGCAAAAGTTTATCGGTTGAATAATATTCCCGGAAATGTTCGCCTTTTTCCTGCATCTGCTGTTCATATTGCGCCAGTATCTTTTTCGGAATCCGTCTAAGGTCTTTTCGGTTGAGCGCCAGGCAAAGCCATCCTAAAAATATAGGCCAGGAACCACCATTATGAAAATGATGAGGCTGGTTTTTGAAGCTGTAGCTGTAGTTATTCTCCAGAAGTTTCCAGTCGTAATCGCCGGGATAAATCACGGGATAGAATACGGGAAGCATCCAGTGTTCGAATTCTGTATGAAGACCTTCCAAAAATCCGGTAAAAGCTTCGAGATCCAATTCGAAATCCAGGAGAATCGCCAAAGCATTTCCTGCCAGGTCAAATCGGTCATCGTAGCCATTGGCATTAAGCGATGCCCAGAAATAAGGTTTTGCATCGGTTTTGGCGTAAGCTGTTTCGTGGTATTTTGGTTCTGATGAATCGTTCTTATAAAAATTTTCCTGAATCAAATTCCGGATGTTTGTTGCCTGAATTTCCAACTCGGAGTTCTGGTAAATCTCGGCTGCATTTTTCACCGCCCAGTAGCGCAAAACATTATCGTAGAGCGTGTATCCGGAAGTTACATATTCGTCTGCCCAGTTGCCGCCTAACGGACTGTACAAAAGATCTTTCTGATTGTATTCCCAGGTTTTGAGGCAGGACAGTGCTTTCAGTATTTTTTCTTCGAAAGATTGTTTTAGGTCATCTTTTTGATAAATTTTCAAATATTCGCAGGTTACAATAATCCACCAAGTGGTGGCGTCTGTTCTGCCAACGTGTGTTCCGTAGCTTGCTTTTCCGCTCACAACATTGGACGGAATCTGCCCGTTGTCCGCCTGATGTTTGGCAAGCGTACGGATAGATTGTTCCAAGCCCGCCAGAATCTCTTCATCATTAACCAAAATACCGGCATAACCTGTCATCATAGAATCTCTCGCCCAGACTCTGGCATAGTTGTCCCTTTGCTGCGCTGATGCCAAAATCCCTTCTTCTGTAATCGCCTTCCTGATGATATCTATCGCTTCTTGTTTAAACATATCTAATTTTTACTTTTATATGAAGCCAAAATCTATCAAAATTTGGCTTAAATGTTTTCTGTATTACCTTATCGATTCAAAATAAATTCATATTAATAAAACTAAGTTGAGTATAAGCAGAATAAAATATTTTTAAAAATATCATATTCTGCTCTGTCATCAATTATCTACAAATCAAATTTCACACTCACGCTGTAGCTGGCTCCCGGAAGTGTTCTTGCTCTCACGATTCCGTTTCCGCCGGCAATTGAACCTTCTTCTGCCTCTGTCACCGCAATGGTATTGAATACATTATTAGCATTCAAACTTACGGAAAGGTTTTTGAGCACCTGATAAGAAACATATGGATTTACGATAGCGTAACCCGGCATTAACAATTTGTTGTTATCCTGGGTAAATGCTTTGGTAGCGCCGATCAGGTAGAATCCTACATTGAACTTGTTCGCATTGAAGTTAGGATTCACTGAATACATCAATTTCGGTGTTCTTCTCGGCATATTCCCGATGATAGTAGGGTCTATAGCATTTCTAATTTCTGCGTGGGTGTAGGTAAGACCGGCCTTTACATCTAATCCCTTCGTAATTTTGTAATAACCATCTAATTCTACCCCGAAAGACTGGTATTTGTTATCCGTTTTTCTCTGAGTTGTAGCTTCGTAATTGGCTTCTTTGGTTCCTGCATAGAACAAAGTGGTATTAAGGAAATAGCCTGAACCTCTTAATTTATATCCCGCTTCCACCTGATTAACCTTATTTACTTTCACAGCATCCAAAGCCGGGTCATCATTATTGGTATAATTGTAACCGGAGAACAGGATTCTGTCCGCAGATGCGCTTCCGCCCTGGCTTACTCTTGCGAAAACGGCATTTTTGTTGTTCAAAGCATAGTTTGCACCCACTGAATATCCGAAGATTCCGTATCTGTAATTTACGGGAACATTGATGTTGTCATTGGAACCGACCATTTGTTCAGAAATATCAATCACGCCGTTTCCATTCATATCACGGCTTGTGTAAGTGACTGTAGCTCCGGAGAAATAGCCTGATACTTTTCCGATGTCATATCTTGCGCCTGCATCGATGGTTAATTTGTCTGTTGCATTGATTTCCACCTGAGCGTGAGGAGCGGTGATATCGTATTTGGTATTGTAGTCTCTTTTCAGGTTGCCCCAGTCTTTCATTCCGTAGTTAAGTAAGCCGTTGTCGGTAATGTACTGTCCAGCGGTATTTTTCACATCAATTAATCTTGCATTTTTATCGCTGACTTCCTGCAGATAGTTGTTCCACATCCAGGACATATTGATGTTCTGGGAAGATTTGTACAACCCGGCATTGAATTTCACAACATCCCATTTTTTGCTGATGTTAAAGTCATTCACAAAATTATTGAAGTTATTCAGCTTTACATTGAAAAGAGCGATTTTCATATAGTTCGCATTCATATCAATCGGCGTGTTGGTTCCTGCATAGACTGCGCTTCCGAAATTGGCAAAATTAGCCGTATTGAAGAAGTCGCTACCTCTGCTCACGCTTGCCGGAAAAGGTGCTACAAACTGTCCGCCATTGGCTGCATACCTGATTTTTTCTTCCAATTTCCAGCCTTCGCCAAGATTATAATTGAATTCAGCACCGATAACTTTTGACAAAGAATGCATCCCGTCTGAAACATCAGTATTAAAAATATTACCGTCATTACCCAAAGTTCTGTCGTGCTGCAGGTTGATGGTTTGCAAAGCCCCTGTAAGAATGTTGTAGTTAGGCAGTGAAGACCATTTCGGGTCAGCATCTGTACCTTTAACGCCAACAGGCATCGGCATATAAGCTGCAGTTCTGTCATCCAGAACTTTTGCATAAATCCTGAAGCTTCCTTTTTCAAATTTCTTAAGAAAAGACAGTCTGAACTGGCCGCCGTTGTTGGAATTAAATCCTGTTTTTCTTGGGCCATCCCCTATCCTGTAGAAACCTCCCACTGCCATATAAGTATCATCGCCTATTTTGGTTCCGTAATCGAAATCGGTTCTGTAATTTTTGTAATTAAGTCCCATTTGCTGGGTAATGCTTCCGCCTTCTTTCTCACCGGTCTTAGTAATAAAGTTGATAATTCCGGCCGGAGAGTTGCTCGCAAATGCCGAAGCCGAACCTCCTCTAAGTGCCTCAACTCTTGAAACGAACGAGTCAAATCTTGTAAACTGGTCCTGAGTTCCGAAAGCAATGTCACCAAACTGCATGACCGGAAGACCATCTTCCTGAATCAGCAAATATCTGGAACCACCGGCCGAAACAGGAACCCCTCTCACGGTAATGTTAGAATTACCTTCCCCACCTGAAGATTCTGAACGGATTCCCGGAATGGTACGGAAAATCTCTGCGGTAGTTCTTGGAGCTGCATTTTCTATATCTTTCATTTTTAATGTAGAGATAGACGTACTGGTCTTGATGGATGCTTTAGGATTAGAGTTCCCTGTAATCACCACTTCATCAATTGTTTTATCTCTTGATATTGTGTCATTTACAGTACTCTGCGAAAACATAAAGGCCGCGGTGTTCATCGCACCGAAAATCAGTAATTTAGTGAACATCTTTGATTCCATATCTTTATGAAGTTTTTTTGTTATGGGTTAAAAGTATTTTTTTTAACACATCAAAAATGCGTTTTGAATATTGTATTAACATTGCGTTAATATCAACCGGTTGCGCAAACGGTTGCGGTTGGTAACAAAATTTTATTTTAACGTTTTATTAACTTTGAATATTTCAAATTTAACATATTTTAACAATTAAAACAATGTAAATCATTACTAAATTACCCCAAAAATATACTCCATTAACTCAAAATGAAAAGAATCACTATAAAAGATATTGCAAAAATGCTCAATATAAGTACCTCTACAGTGTCCCGAGCGCTTAAGAATCACCCTGACATCAGTGCAGCTGTAAAACAGCGTGTAAAAGAGGTTGCAGATACCTTCAACTATGTCCCGAATGATTTCGCCATCAATTTCCGAAAGAAATCATCCAAGGTTATCGGACTTATCATCCCGGAAATTTCGATGTTTTTCATTCCTTCCATTATCAAAGGGATTTCCTCCGTGCTACATTCGGAAGGCTATAACTTTTTTGTGCTTTCTTCGGAAGAATCTCTGGGAATGGAAGAGGAAAATCTGCTTACCTGTATCAACTCAAGGGTGGATGGCATCCTGATTTCTCTCAGCAGACAGACAAAGGACCTCACCCATTTCAATAAAATTAAGGAGCTGGAACTTCCTTTGGTCATTTTCGACAAGACCATTCCACAAAATGTCTTTGAAGAGGTGATATTTGACAACAGGCTTTATGCGCAAACTGCCGCCCAAAAGCTCATAGAAGCTGGCTGTAAAAATATTGTTGCTATTTTCGGGGATGAAAACCTGGAAATATCACAAACCCGTAAAAATCATTTTTCAGAGGTTATCGATAAGCACAAAGATGTAAAGTGCAAGATCATCTACTGCAATTCCGCCGATATGGTAAAGGAGAAAATGAGTATCATCTTTGATTATGAAGACTTCGACGGTTACTTTGTAATGAGTGATGAGACTCTTGCCGGACTGCACAGTTCCCTTGTCAATAAAAAAACGGCTTCCCCAAAAGCTAAAGTCGTTGCCATAACGGAGGGAATTCTTCCAAAATATCTGGACGATTCCTATGAATGTATCATTAACGACGGCTATGAAATGGGAAAAACGGCTGCGATGAAACTATTGACAATCATTAAAAAACAGTCTATTTAAAATTTACTCAATTAACTGTACTTGCTTGAACATTTAAAGAACCGATTTTGTTATTGTGCACTTACGCAAACTCAGTTGTATGAAAGTTTTTTTATATCTCGATTTTTCTACATTAAAATTTGTGGCTACCAGAATTTTACAATATAATTTTAATGTATTTTAATTCTAAATGACTACGTGACGAGGAAATATTTTATATACCATACTTTATTTTAACATTTAATTTACAATAAATTAGAATATATTATTAAGCTAAAATCTCAATTGCTATAATATTATTTTCGTAATGACAACCTCTTGATTAGTAACCGATCCAAGATTTAAATTGTGCAGATTTTTCTCGACTTATGATAATTGCTTCATCGCTTTTTTTTAGTTTTACTTTAAGCTTACCCTTAAAATAATTGCTGATCTGTAAAATAGAATTAATGTTTATAATATACTGCCTGTTGGCTCTGAAAAATAATTTGGGATCAAGTTGCTGTTCCAGTTCTTCCAACGTTTCCGGAATTATTTCCTCCTCACCATTAGCCAGCCTGGCTTTCGTCATTTTAAATTCTGAATAAAAGTACATTATATCATCAACGAGTACAGTCTTATAACTATCTCTATATGATATCAGAAAACGATTCCTGTAACCTTGTGGCTTCAGAGAAGTTAAAAGAGTTCCCATTAATGTACGATCAATTTTTACAATCGTCTTTGCTTCGAGTTTTTCTATAGCCATATTCAGTTCATCCTGCTCAATAGGCTTCAAAAGATAAAAAACACTGTTATACCTGAACGCCTTGACTGCATATTCGTCATATGCAGTGGTAAAGATAACGGGGCAAAGGACTTCCGCTTTTTCAAAAATTTCAAAACTTAATCCATCAGACAGCCTGATATCCATCATCACAACATCGGGCTGCTCATTTTCATTAAACCACTCCACACTTTCCGCAACGCTTTCAATAACAGCTACTATCTCTGCATTTGGTCGTACTTTACCAAGCAGACGAACAAGTCTTTCTGCATTGGGAATCTCGTCTTCAATAATTAAAATCCTGCTTGTCATGATAGTTTAAGAAGTGGTATGGTTACTTTGAAACAATTATTGGCTTTACTGATCTCAACCGGCCGTTTTGACAGCAATTGATACCTACGTTTTATATTGGTTAATCCTATACCAAAAGAATCTTGAACCTTTGCAATTGGCAGCATATTATTTTCAACTGTCAATGTTTGCGCATTATCAGTACTGATGCGTACGATCAGTGGTTCTTTTCGGTTCGTTTTATTGTGCTTTAACGCATTTTCGACAAGAAGCTGCAAGGTAAGAGGCGGCATATAAAGATTTTTTGATGACTCATCTGCAGAGATATGAAACTGTACCCCATTAGAGAACCGGTGTTCAATAAGAAATCGGTAAGACTCTAAAAATTTAAGCTCCTGTTCCAGCGTAATAATATCTTTTTTAGCATTTAGAAGAAGGTAACGGTATATACGGGAAAAGTTTTCAGCATATGCATATCCCAGCATCTGATCTTTGAGGATGGTCTCAGACAATACACTCAGATTATTGAATACAAAATGTGAATCTATCTGAAGTTTTAATGACTGTAACTCAGCATCCAATGCTACCTGCTTAAGCTCTGAAGCCTTTAATGCCTCGTTTTTCCAATTTGATATCAGGTAATTGCCAATATGAATTCCTACGATAAATAGTGCAATAATAGTACTAACGACAAGCCACTGGATCATCCCTCTTGCCTCTTCTACGGATCCTCCCGGACCAAATCCAAAAGTCAGAGGTTTTCCATTCATCCTCGATTTGAAAAAGTTAATAATCAGCTGTACTGCCAGGATTACAAAAAGATTCAGAAATATTTCAATCGTAAAACGCTTTCCAGGATAATTGGTCCAGGGAACACTTTGGTTAAACCTGTTGCTGATGAGAATGCTCACTTCTGATACAATAAAGCAAAAAATAAAAGAGGTTGCAAGATCCCGGCTTACTTTCGTCCAATCCCTTTTAAAAAAATTGCCCCAGTAAGGAGAGAACGGATCGATGATGAATGAAATGAGGTACATCATTAAAAAGGCAAAACAAACAATCAATATTCGTTTCCAGCGGTTATTCAAAAATGCATTTTGTTCTTTCTTCATAAAATAGATCTCAATTGTTAAGTCGAATTATATTATTAAAATTCATTATAAATTAAAAAATGAGAATTTAAATATACAAAGACTTTTACACCGATAGCATTTTGCCCTTCTTAAGTTTATTGGTCAGAACAGATTTCCTCAGATTTATCAGTTAGCTTTTTTTGCCCTATCATTGATTGCAGAATGTTGTCTCTGTAAATAAACCCGTGAATCAAGGCCGCAGAAAGATGCCCGACTATCATAAAGAAAAACGCCCAAGCCATTATCCGGTGTGAATCGTGCAACAAGGCATAAGAAGTTGGGTTTTGTTCTAATATCGCGGGAAGATGGAAACCCGGGTAAAGCCTCACCGGGAAGCCACCGGCTGACAGCTGTGCCCAGCCGGAAAGAGGCAGTGCAAACATCAGCGCATAAAATACCCAATGCAGTATCGTAGCCATATATTTCTGCCAGCCCGGCATTTCACCGGGAAGCTTTGGAACGGGTCTGGTCAGGCGGTTGATCAAACGGACAATTACCAGCAGCAGTACAGCTACTCCCAACGGTATATGCAAATCCAGCAGCCAAGGCCTTAATGTTAATGATGTCATCATTCCTACTCCCACGAATAACATTGTTAATATCATTGCGGCCATCAGCCAATGTAGGATTCGCGCCGTAATATTAAAAGATGAAGGAGGCATCTGAGTCAGCTTTTTATTATTCATCGTTATTTGTTTTGAGAGTTGTCTTTTTAGGTTTTCCTACAGCATCGGTCGCTTTGCCATAACCGATTTCTCTTACCCTGTCATTGTACGAATGAGAATATATACCTGCCCTTGCTGCTAAAACAGGATCATCAGACAACGCAATTCCCTTCGGCACAAGCGTTGGATCAAAGTTGATATCCCTGCACCCACCTTCTGCCTGATCAAAAACACGGTTAACTTCCAAAGTCCCTGCAATGATTTGTTTACGGTTTGCAGGCCATTGTTGGGAGGGGTCGTTGACAGGGTCTCCGGGTTCAGCGATAGTCAATACCAGATCCCAATAAAGAGGAGCTTTTTCCAGTCGCTTTTTCAATTCATCAAATAAATAGTTTGGGCCAGCCTTTTTTCGTTCTTCTGCGCTCATCGAAACAAAGGGAGCGTGCGGACGCATTGACCAACGAACAGGATGTTCTTTTCCGTTGGAATCTATTAAAAGAAATGCATTGATAACATAATATTCCGAGCCTGCAAAACTTTTAGTCCAGGGTGCCTTGGCATCATATTCCATAGACTTTTTTGCTTCAGGGTATTCTTTAAGAAAAGCTGCAACCTTTTCAGGATTAGGTTTTCCTGTTGTAGGATCGGGCTTAAAAGCTTCAATTTGTTTTAGAAATCCTACGGCATCCCGAGTGCCAAAAAAAGGTTTATTATTCAATTTCATTCGCCACTGTTCGCCATCAGCAGATGTCAGCATCAAAGCCATACTTACTGTACGGCTGGAATTATCCGGCGCGTGCGGATTGCCGGTACCTAAAGAAAATCGACCCACTGCAGGAACATCTTTCTGTCCAAATACCTGTGCTATAGATAATGGCACAGCATTTCCAGAAGCGTGAAAAGTGCCTTCAAAGCAAATACCTTTGCCGTGAGCCCGACGGTATCCTGCCGGAAATGAATCCGGTGTATTCTCTAAAAATGTTCTGGTCGTATTACGTTGCCCAATAAGACCTGCAGACCACGCAAAGGCTGAAACTAGCAGCAATGCAGTAAGGGCAATACCCGCTAATCTGATTCCGGTTTTTCGTTTTTTGGAATCAGCTGGAAAAAAATATTTTTTCATAATATTCTGGTTCAATTATTTATATTTATTAATACAAAGAAATGAACGAGAAGCCGACATCTGACTTTTATCTTTACCGAAACGGAATAATTGGCTACTGAAATGGACTTTGAAATAACTGAAATTTACTACTATTTCAATCCTGATTGTATCAAAGCTTTACGAAACTATCAATTTTGTTTAAAAAAATTATGCTCAAAGGCTATGAAATAAATATATTGAGATTCTCCATTTAGCATTTTCATTGGTCAAATCATCAACGAAAAAGTATAATCGTGGTGCTAAAACTTTAATCCCTTATAATCCCATGCAATGTTTTTTTTATTGCTTTATAGATAAAGTACCAAACCGAATTTGCCCAGCTAAAAAACAGATATTTTTTAGCTTCAATTTTTAATGAATGTAAATTAAACAACATTTAATACATTCAAAATATTATCAATATCTAATATTAATTGGTTTGAATATAGTCCTGTGATGTTCACAAACAGCCAAATGACGCCAACTGAAGACAGTTGGCGTCATTTATTTTGAATAACTACTCTTAGCTAATACTGAATGCAAAATAATTGTAAGGAAGCTCGTTATGTGTCCCATCAATAGACTGAACAGTTCCAAAACTGCGGTTGTAATGCCACTGATTCCAGTCGAACGCACCTGGTTCTGAGGTTTGAAGAGCGATGTAAACACCTCTAGCTATTTTTAGATGGGAAGCAATGTTATCAAAGTATAAGCCCATTTTTGGTGAGGTAATTTCCCTGTTTCGGTTGCGACCTGCAATTAGCTTGGTGATGCCTGTGGCGTATTCGGATAAAATAGGGATTACAGGATTTAGAGTACTGAGAAGCGTAATGCCATTCTTGACAACGCCTTTTTCCATCGTATCGAGAAGCTGGTCATCATTATCATTAGAGACATTGATAATTTCTACATCAAACTGCATCAGTTGTTTACCTGTATTTAAGCCGATGAATATAGGATAACCTGATATAGGAGCATTTTGACCTTCCTGAATAGCAAAAGTCTGATTAAAGCTCAAGTCCTGCTCAGCAGAATCTTTGAGATAATTTTTAGCATTAAACTTGAAAAGGACGCGGTGTTTGCCTCTTCCTGGGTATTCATAAGCCCGGAATTGTCGTTAAAATAAAATCTGTTTATGAAAAGTCAATAAAAAGAATGATGTGAAGGTTTTTAAGAGTAAAAAAATTGGTTCAATAGCTATAACTTTCCGAGAATAAGTTTTAATGTTTATTCATCTGGCTCGGAAGCTAACTACTAAAACTCTTCTATGATCAATTTTTTAAGCCATTTGTCATAAAAAAGAATATCAGTAATCGATGTAATATAAGTTAGTATAAAACTGTCATAGTAGAGACAGCAAGTCATATCAAATCTTAAAATTTACAAAATGAATAAGATATTTTTATTTTTAACGCTTCTAACAAACGTATCATTCTGTTTTGCTCAAAACGATTATATACGGGCAGCAACAGATAACCAATTGAAAAGCGCATTAGATTCTTTGGTAGAACGATCAGTTTCTGCCTTTATGAAAAATAGTTCCAGAGTGGGCATTTCAGTAGGCATTATTCACAAAGGAAAGTCATTTCTGTACAATTACGGTTCAACCGGAAAAGATAACCAGAAGCTGCCGACAGGAAATACAGTATACGAAATTGCCTCCATTACAAAAACATTTGGTGCAACTTTATTGGCTAAGGCTGTCCTTGATAAAAAAGTGAACCTTAACGATGATATCCGTAAGTATTTGAAGGAAGATTATCCTAATTTGGAATATGATGGAAAACCAATAACGCTACTCAATCTTGCAAATCTCACATCCGGATTACCAAACTGGATGCCGGATAAAGACCTTTTCGGAAACGCAAATCCTGACGCGATCCCTTTTATCTTAGATTCAGTTCACACAAAATACAGCCGAGAGGATCTTTACCGTGATCTGCATAATGTCAAACTAAAAGCTATCCCGGGAAGCGTATCCCGACACTGTAATACAGCGGCACAACTGTTGGGTTTCATTATGGAAAATGTCTATAAAGACTCATTTGATAATCTTTTAAAGATATATTTCACCAAGCCTCTTAAAATGAAAAACACCTACCTGCTGGCACCGGGAAAACTGCCAAGAAAACTTGCGAAGGGCTATGACGGTAAGGGATGTTTGATGCCCATTATCGATTGGGAAGATCTACAGGTTGCAGCCAGCATTGCTTCTACGAGTTCAGATATGCTGAAGTATATTGCCTTTCAACTAGATGAAACGAACGCCGCTGTAAAACTAAGCCACCAACCCACCTTTGGAAAGGTTGAAGACGGTGCCGTTGCGCTTAACTGGAAAATAAAAAATACAGTAGATGGCGGAAGAAGTATTTCCCATACCGGAGGAAGTTTGGGATTTAGCAGCTATATGGTATTTTATCCTGAATCAAATTCAGGTATTGTTCTGCTTTCTAATGAGGCAGACCAGAATACTCAGAATGAACTCATCCTTTTAGCAGATAAAATTTTAACACCGACAAACTGAATACCAAATGACAACTACCACTAAAAACATAATTATCACCTTAATGACAGTAATAACATCATTTCCACAAGTGATGTCTGCCCAAACTACTTCGGACAGTATTGATCTATTTATCAAAGAGAAGATGAGACAAATGAAGATTCCGGGACTTCAGCTCGCTGTTGTTAAAAATGGAAGACTAGAAAAATCAAGCAGCTATGGTTTTGCGAATGTAGAACATCAGGTTCCGACCTTTTCAAAAACGACCTTTTCGATCAACTCTATGACAAAAGCCTTTGTTGGTGTTGCGATTATGCAATTACAGGAACAAGGGAAATTAAAAACAGATGATTCTATTTCTCTGTACATTTCTGATATTCCTAATGATTGGAAATCCATTACGATTAAACAATTGTTAAGTAATACATCCGGACTTCCTAATAATATTGATGAAAAAGAACAAGTTCTAGGCAACGGTATTGAAGATAAAAACTGGGAAGTGGTAAAGACATTGCCTATGGAATCCAAACCTGGAGAGAGATTTAGTTACAACCAAACCGGATATTATATGCTAGGCAAAATCATTAACAAATTGAGTGGTAAACATTTCACCCAATTCATTGAAGAAAACCAATTCAAGCCTTGTCATATGATTTCTACACAGTTTGGAGACTCCAACGATATCGTACCGAATAATGCTGGTGCTTATTCTACGATTACCAACATCGATGGAAAGTGGATTAATGATGGAAAACTACACAATGCTTTTGCAACCTTTCCCGTATTCTTCAGAACTGCGACAGGAATTATTTCCACTTCAGAAGATTTAAGCAAATGGCTTATCGCCTTAAATGACGGAAAACTATTACAGAATAAAAATAGCGTAAAAGAGCTTTTCACTTCCGTAAAATTAAATGATGGACATATCGATGGTTTTAATAAACTCACCAATGGATATGCGCTAGGCTGGCCAACTGTTGTGAGGGAAGAACATCCTGCTGCAGCTCCTGTTGGCGGGATGCGCTCAGCATTATTTGTATATCTCAATGATGATCTTTCAATCGTTGTTTTAACTAATCTTCAAGGCTCCAATCCTGAATGGTTTATTGACGAAATTGCAGGTTTTTACTTTCCCGATATGAAAGCTAAAAATGGTTTCGGTCTTAGTAAAAATCTAAAAATACTCCGCCAAAAACTCATTGAAAATAAATTTCAAAACGCTTATAAACTTTATATGAAAATTAAAAAAATCAACAAAGATTTTAAACTTTCTGAAGAAGAAATCAATTCCTGGGGCTATCAACTTTTAGAACAAGAAAAGAAAAATGAAGCATTGCAGGTTTTCCAACTAAATACCTTGTTGTTCCCTGATAGTGCAAATGTTTATGATAGTTATGCTGAGACATTGGAATCACTGGGCAATCGTAAAGAAGCGATCATCAATTATAAAAAATCTCTCAAACTCGATCCTAAAAACAACAATGCCAGTAACTACTTAAAGGATAAAAATTATTAATATAGCTAAAGATACCCTTGCGTGATCTATTTTTTTTTAAAGCACAAAATCAAATTAATTCCAGATATTAGACGAATCCCGACCAAGGTCGGGATTTTTGTTATTCGATGCATTTATTCTCTATTCCTTTACAGGCTATCATCCATAATGAAAATTATGCAATGTATTCACCTTCTTCCTCTTTATGCCAGAATCGCACCCTGCTTGCTCGCACTTTGATCAGACAGATACCAGGAGTATCGATGCCTTCCGGAAACCATTGGTCGAGGCCTTCAACCCATTTTTCTTTAAGCATATTTTTATCTTTTAAAATCTCACCGTTACCGGTACATTCGATAAATAACATATCATCAGTCTGGTATATAAGATTGACATGCTGATTTTTCTTAATCTGGTCGACTTTATGACCATCCTCATAGGTGAAGAACCAAGAGTCTCCGTCATACTCAACTTTACCGTTGTTGCTCATAGGCCTTGAATAAGAGACCTGTTGTCCGTCTTGCGTGACCATCATACGGAAATCGAGATTCTTCATTCTTTCTGCAATGGTTTTCAAAGATGCTTTTTTCATAATTTTGATGTTGGTTTAATGGTGATCATAGCCTGCAAGGATATTGATCTGCTTTATTTGCACATTCCAATAATCCGTAGCTATACATGATATCTTGTGCGTCACCATTCTTATCAAAACACCATTCTTCAATTGACGCTATTCCTTCGGACTGCGTTCAAAATTATTGTAGTTTCTTTTCTGTAAGATTGTCTGGCAATTCCATTTCCTAAAATTACCATGATCTTTTAAAAGCGTTTTAAACAGTATAATTAAAATAGTTATTTTTAAATATAAAACATCTGTCAAAAATGATAAGCCCAACCGATCCAAAACCATCTGATTTTTTTCAATTCGTAGAACGTCATGTCCACTTGGATGAAAAAGCCGGCAGTGCATTACATTCTAAAACCAGGGAACAAGCATATAAAAAAGGGGAGATTTTTTATCAGAAAAGGGAAGATCTGCAATAAAATCTAAGCGTTTCACTGGAGATACCAATGTAGGAGGCAATAAATTTGACAGGAACTCTTTTGATCACATCTGGCTCCGAGATCAGAAGCTTTTGATATCGTTGTGTCGCTGATTCAGCCTGAAGAGACTGTATCCGTTTCTCAAGGAAATTACAATAATTCTCTGCCAGTTTCCGACCAATGACATTCATTTCAGGAAAGTTCCTGTATAGAGTATTTAAATCGGAAATTGGTATAGAATGCACAAGAGAATCTTCTAAAATTGGATATTTTCAGAAGCAGGCTGATCGAAATTAGTGGACAGTATCGAGCCTAAGATAAGATCTTCAAAGCCCAGCCAAACTGTTGTTTCTTTATTATCAATTTCGGCAAAAGCTCTCACGGCACCCTTTTCCAAGATAAAGATACTGGTTGCGATCTGCCCTTTTCTGATAAAAAAATCTCCTCTTTTTCTTGTGTTTGCAACCATTTTGCTTTTCAGCAATTCCTCTGCTTCTTTCGAAATATCACCATAGGTCTTAAGCTTTGAAAGCAGGTGGTTCATTGATTTTTTGCAATTAGGATAATTAAAACAATTCTTGGCAGCTTTCAATTTCAGTTTATCGATGAATTGAGTGCCTCGATTAGATCATTTATAAATCGATCCCTCTTCTCTATAGGCAATAGGTCGATAGAAAGAAAAGGATTCAGATCTTCAAGTTCAACCAACAACAGGCTGTTATCTTTCAGGCGGCAGGCATCAACTCTTGTGATTCCACGTTCAATATCATTCCATTCAATGAATTTTTTCGAAAATTCCAGATCGTTTTCTGTAGGTTCATATTCAACCAGTTCCCAACGTTTGTCTTTGTCAGGAGCATAAAGTGCATATTGAAATTTGTCGTTTAAGTAATAAAAGGAGACTTCGTAGTCAAAATCGATCAACGGCTGGATCAATTTCCCGATCGGATCTGAACTGATCAATGAATCATAGCTCAGCATTTCCATTCCGATGGAATCCGCACCATTTTTTAATTTGATGATATATTTTTCGTGGACACCTATTTTATCTATTTCTGTTAAGCTCTCGACAGTTGGAATTACAGGATAACCCTGATCTGTAAGGTCTATCAAATATTGTTTCCCTAAAATGTCAGCTTTCCCATCGAAAGAATTAAATGTCAAAATATTTTTCTGCTCGACCGCTGTCAAAAATTTTTGAAAATATTCCTGATAACCAAGAACAGAACCTGTATTTCTAAAAACGACCAAATCTGCAACTTCAAGATTTGAAATAGCCTGATGCGGATGACCGATAAGAATATTAAAATGATCTTTTAGCTTTGAGGTGATGTACAGATCTTCCTCATAATATTTTCTACCCTTTGCTTCATAATAAAGGTCTGTTAAATATAATATTGTTTTCATTTTTGATATTTTATTTTAGGATTTGCAACCAACGTTTTTAGTAAGTTCAATTACATATGGAATTGTAAAATTCTTTCTTTTTAAACGGTCTTACTTAATTGGTCTATATATTTGATAATTATCGTGATTTGTTTCTCTTCTATTTTTTGTGAGATAATGTTATCTAAAATCTCCTTTTTTTCCAATTCGCTGAGTTTCTTGAAAACATCTAACACATTTGATTCTTTAAAAGTATCTAAAATTTCTTTTTCTGTAATTTCCTCTTTTTTGGAAATGAGGTAAAGTGAAACGTTAACTGTATCTCCACCTTTTTTGTTGATGGCAGTTCTTATCTCATTATTTATAGAAAGAATTTTGTCTCCTTCTTTAGTCGGTGCAAGATTTCTCGATTCTAATTTATAATCATCAATTGAACCTGACACTTTTATCTCACCCCATTTTCCCTCGATATGTTCTGAATTTGGAATACGCAAGTGATAGGTCCAGGCGCCATTTCCTGACTCATAGATGAGCTTGAGTTTCTCATTTTTTATTATATAATCCATAGATTTTTTATAGAATAATAAAGTCAATGTTTTTTTTCACTTTATCAGTGTTAAAAACAATGATTAAAAATAAAATCATTCAAAGATAAAAAAAAATTCAAAATAATATACTTTTTAGTATATTTGCATCATAATTCAAGACCAATGTTGACCAAAGCAGAAAAGACTAAGCAATTTATTCTGGAAACAGCCGCACCTCTCTATAACAAAAAGGGTATCTCTGGTGTAAACATTGACAATGTGTTGGATGAAACAAAACTGACCAAAGGTTGTCTCTACGGTCACTTTGAAAATAAAGATGACCTTACTGAGCAAGTGATTGAATTGATGCTAAAGAAAGTGTCTGACAAAATGTATTTGGCAGTTTCAAATGCTAAAACAACCAAAGCGAAAATATCAGCCTTCTTGGATTTCTACAAAGACCCAATAAACACTTACATTTCAGGAGGTTGTCCAATTTTCAACACGGCCGTGGAAGTAGATGACAATTTCCCGGTCATCAAGCAAAAGGTTGCAACATTGTTCAGAGTCGGGCAAGAAGGACTTAGTTCTATCCTTAAAGAAGGCATTGCCAACGGCGAATATTCTACCAAACTCGACCCTGTTGTTTTTGCATTCAAACTTGTGGCATCTGTAGAAGGCGGTATTGTAATGTGCCGAACGATGGACACAATGAAACCGATGCAATCACTCATCAAAAATCTAAAAGCAGAATTAGAGCAATACGCGATTTAATTTTTTTTAAATAAAAATAGACCAAAAAGTATATTTTAATCATAAATATTCATCTATAAAATTTAAACCAACATCATTATGAGTAATACAATATCATTATTTGAGCCTTTTCAACTCAACGATTTAGAATTAGAAAACAGAATGGCAATGGCACCATTAACCCGTAGCCGTTCCGACAACCCAGAACATACCGCCACAGAATTGAATGCAAAATATTACAGCCAACGTGCATCAGCAGGTCTTATTATTACAGAAGGAACTGTCATAAGTGAAGAAGCAGTTGGTGTTATCAACGTTCCGGGCATTTACAGCCAAGCACAAATTGAAGGTTGGAAACTCACCACCTCAGCCGTTCACGAGAAAGGAGGTAAAATCTTTGCTCAACTTTGGCATACGGGCGCCAACTCACATCCCGACCATCACAATGGCAACGCTCCTTTAGCACCATCTGCGTACAACCCGAATGTGGAAGTCTTCACTCCTACCGGATTCAAAAAAAGTGAAAGTTCTAGAGCTATGAGCATTGATGACATCAAACAAACGATTTCAGATTTCAAACAAGGTGCAATCAATGCTTTCGAAGCTGGTTTTGATGGTGTGGAATTACACGGTGCGAATGGCTATTTGCTACAGCAATTCTTCAGCAAAAACAGCAATCTGCGTGAGGATGAATATGGTGGTTCGATAGAAAATCGTGCAAGAATCCTATTCGAGATCTTGGATGAATTGAAAAATGTGGTAAATCTTAGCCGTGTAGGAATCCGCCTGAATCCTTCTTTAAACGGTATTATGGGAATCTCCGTAGATGACGAAACCATTGAATTTTATAATTATGTAGTTACTAAATTGAACGAATACGGTTTAGCCTACATTCACCTCATCGAACCATTTACGGATGTTTCAAATTATCAAAACGCAATACAGGAAGTTGCAAAACATTTCCGAAAAATATATAACGGGACCATCATCATCAACAGAGGATTCAACAAAGAAACAGCTACCAAAGTACTGAATGACGGCGATGCTGACCTTGTATCTTTCGGTGTTCCTTTCCTGGCAAATCCGGATCTGGTAGAGCGATTCAAAACTGATGCTCCTCTCAACGCTCCCGACCAAAGCACATTTTACACACCTGGCGAAAAAGGCTACACAGACTATTCATTTTTATCAGAATAATTTTCAACCAAATTTTTAAAATACTACAATGAAAACAATAGGAAATACCATATTCATCAGTGGCGGAAGTGCCGGAATTGGATTTGCAATTGCCAAAAAACTAAGTGATTCAGGCAATCAAATCATCATTAATGGAAGAAATGAAGCGCGTCTTCAAAATGCCTTAAAAGAATTGGATAATGCCGTTGCTATCGCAGGTGATCTATCTTTGGAAGCAGACCGAATCCGAATCGCAGACAAACTCAAAACCAATCATCCGAATCTGAATATCATCATCAACAATGCCGGTTCTGCATTTATGAATGACCTCAGCAACAGTGAAAACAACGCTGCTGAAAAAGCATATCAGGAAATCAACACCAATTACATCAGCGTGATTCATTTCACTTCGTTGGTTTTGCCACAATTATTAGAACAAGAAGATTCGGCAATCGTCAACATTTCTTCGATTGCTGTTTTCAGGTCAAACAAATTTTTGCCCACCTACTCTGCCAGCAAAGCCGCGCTCCACAGTTACACCCAAGGATTGCGGGATACTTTTGCAGACAATGACAAATTGAATGTTTATGAAGTTTATCCGCCATTGGTCAATACAGAATTTTCAGCAGAAATTGGTGGCGCTAATGGAATTCCAGCTTCTGAAGTTGCAGATGAGTTGTTTTTAGCTTTAGAAAAAGATCAGTTCGAAGTTCCGGTTGGCGATACGAAAAACATCCATAATTTGATAAATCCGATCACAGAGCAGATTCCTCATTAATTTTAAATTTTTTATTATGAAATTAAAAGGAAAAACCATTTTGATCACAGGTGGCGCATCAGGAATTGGACTCGAAGCGGCGAAGCAATTTTTAGCAATTGGCGCCAAGGTGATCATTACAGGAAGAACCCAATCGAAACTGGATGCGGTGAAAAAAGCATTTCCATCTATCGTCACGATACAAATTGATGCCGGAAAAGAAGCTGATGCTCAATCTCTTTTTGAACAAATAAAAGCATTAGGAGGAATTGATATTTTATACAATAATGCAGGCGTCCTTGTGCCGCCTGCAAATCTCGGTATTCCAAATGATAAACATCTTGAAGGTGCAGCATACGAAATGGAAGTTAATTATCTGGGTGTCATCAGGCTGAATAATCTTTTTTTGGATATGCTAAACTCCAGAAATGAAGCTGCAATCATCAATACGACTTCGATATTGAGCATCACGCCTTCATTAATTGAGGCAACTTATTCTTCCTCTAAAACCGCATTGGCATTTTACACCATTTCGCTCCGGGAACATTTAAAGATCATTGGAAGCAAAGTGAAAATATTCGAATTGATCCCACCACTTGTTGCAACAGAAATGACCGCAGAAAGAAAAGATAAAAAAATAACGCCTGAAAAAATGATCGAAGGTCTCATCAATGGTTTGTCAAAAGACCAGTACACCATCCGAGTAGGTGACGCAAAAATTTTTAGCTTTATCAATAGATTCTTCCCGAAAATTGGCTTTAATATCATCAATCCAAAACAAAGTCATCAACTTTTAAAAAATTAATAAAATGAAAGCTTTCCTCATCAACAATTACACGAAAGATGGGCTGCATCTTGCAGATGTTCCTGCGCCAAAAGTCGGTGACAATGACGTTTTGGTAGAAGTTCATTCTGCCAGCATCAATCTTTTGGATTCAAAAATCAAAAAGGGTGAATTCAAATTATTTTTACCTTACAAATTTCCATTGATCTTAGGACACGATGTTGCAGGAATCGTCACGCAAGTTGGAAAAAATGTCAAAAAATTCAAGGTGGGTGACGAGATTTATTCAAGAGTTTCAGATTTTCACATCGGAACTTTTGCGGAGTATATTTCCATTAATGAAAAAGATATCGCCTTTAAACCAAAAAACCTGACGATGGAAGAATCCGCCTCAATTCCTTTGGTAGCGCTGACTGCTTGGCAAGCATTGGCTGAAAAAGCAAATTTGGAAAAGGGACAAAAAGTCTTTATCCAGGCCGGTTCAGGTGGCGTGGGAACTGTAGCGATTCAATTGGCAAAACATCTTGGAGCAAATGTAGCAACGACCGCGAGTGAAAAAAGTTTTAAACTTTTGAAGAATCTGGGAGCAGATGTTTTGATTGATTACAAAACGCAGGATTTCGAAACGATGCTTAAAGATTATGATGTCGTACTCAACAGTCAGGATAATAAGACATTAGAAAAATCAATCAACATTCTTAAACCAAACGGTCAAGTGATTTCTATTTCAGGTCCGCCAACTCCCGATTTTGCTAAAGAAATGGGATTACCTTGGTATTTAAAGATTGTTATGTCATTGTTAAGTTTCAGCATCAGAGGGAAAGCCAAAAAGCGAAAAATCGACTACTCTTTTCTTTTTATGAAAGCCAACGGAAATCAATTGGAAAACATCGCAAAACTTATCGAAGCTGACATCATCAAACCTGTTATTGACAAAATCTACCCTTTCGAACAAACCAATGAAGCGTTGGAATATGTTGAAAGTGGCCGTGCGAAAGGAAAGGTTGTTATAAAAATTAAGTAAACTCAGATTTATTTTCTTTAAACAAAACATCTTATTTACCTCAAATGTTATTATTTTAAAAAAAAAATTTCGATAAATTTTATTAATCGTATCATCTAAAACATTCAACACTTAGAATTATTTTTGAATTTATTTGATTAAATCATTTTTATACTTAATATCTTGAAAATATTATCTATATCTGCTAATAAATGGTTTGGATATAGTCATGTCAAATTCACACATAGCCAAATGGCGCCAACTGAAGACAGTTGGCGCTTTTTTGCAAAATTTTAACTTATAATTTATCTACATAAAGTCTTGACATTGTTTAAATATAATTTAATCTTCATTTTTGAAATATTTAAATTAAAAAGGATCAAGGTTATATTCTTCAAAAATTGATTTAAAAACAAGCTATGTTAATTTCAGAATTGATATAACTAAATTACTTGAATATCTCAAAATATTATATTTATGCTCAAATTAAGTTTATTATCTTTTTCATAAAATTTTAATTTGATGCAGATATAAGCAAAATAATACAACAGTTATAATTTCAATAAACTATCTTTCATCAAAATCATTTATTGATGAAATGTTTTAAAATTTACATAATTCATCGAACAAAATCACTAAAAACAAAAAATAATATTTAAAATCTAATAATTTTTGTAATTTTAACTAACTACACAAATAGAATTATTATGAATAAATGTTTATTGATTATATTTTCTAAAAATTCAGATTACCATTTTTATTCAGACTATTTTTCTATAGTAAATCCATATTGATCCAACTTATAAAAAACTAAAACCACAGCAATATGAATTTTATTTTTATCAGAAATAGTTTATTGATAGGCATTAATTTATTTTGTAGTACTGTAAATGGTCAGATCAAAGATTCAAATGAAGCAGTCCAAAAAGAAGAAAATATTAAATATCCTATCCTTCAGATAAAAGGGCTTTTTCAGGCTCGCTATCTCGTGGGAATGTCCAAAGACGTAGATGTTAACGGACTTCATCATTCCGATGGCAGTGGAACAGACAACAATTTTATGTTGAAGTATATGAGAGTTCAGGCACGAGCACAAATCAGTAAACGAACTGAAGTTGTGGTTCTTGCCAACCTCGCCGATTTTAAAAATGATCCCAAATCCAGGGTTCTCGAAAATGCTTATTTAAAATACACATTTAATCCCAAATTAGCCTTTACTGTAGGACAATTCAGACCTTGGTTCGGGATTGAAGAAACTTATCCTATTGATATTATTAAGTCTTTGGACTGGTCAAATCAATATACAGAATTTGGAAAATTAGGCTGGACAAGTTTTCAGATCGGACTTTCCGCAACCGGACAATTGGAATTAGGCGAAATACCTTTTCAATACGCAGTTTCTATCGTGAATGGAAATGGAAAAAACCAGGTCAATGATAACGATAATGGAAAACAGTACTCTACCCGACTTGTTTTCGGTTTAGACAAAAAACATAATTTAAATCTTGGTTTAAATGGAGGCGTTGGAGAGATTTTTGGGAAAAAGATTTACGGTTTGGGAGTTGACTTGAGTTCACTTGTCAATTTCAATCCAAAATGGAGTTTGGATATGCAGCTGGAAGCCAAACAGGCGACCAATCATCCTTTATATTTTGCCGTCGCTCCTGAACTTAGACCAAACAATCCCGACGAATATTTAATTCGTGGCGCTTATTTTCTGCCGAATTTAAGATACGAAATCAATCACAGAAATCTGAGTGCTTTTGAATTATCCTGCCGTTATGAATATCTGGACACCAATTTCAGATTAAATTCAAATCCCAGACAAACGATTACTCCGATGTTTGGCTTAGAATTTTTGAAAAATTACGGGGCAAGAATTCAGTTGGGAGTTCAATTTGACCGATATAAACACAGCATTGCAAACACCACACAATACAACAACAATCTATTCATTGTTCAGGTACAAAGTAGATTTTAATCCTTAAAAACTAACTATTATGAAAGAAATAAACATCAAAGCTGTCGCAATCACATTTGCCATTGCTCTTATCATATGGTTTATTCCCGCTCCGGAAGGCGTGGCTGAAAATGCGTGGCATTTATTTGCCATTTTTGCGGCGACTATTTTAGGAATCATCTTAAAAGCCGCTCCGATGGGAACAATGTGTATGATGGCGATTGGATTCACCGCACTCACGCAGGTTGTAGCTCCCGGAGATGCAGGAAAATCAATCACAAAAGCACTTTCCGGATTTGGAGATAAAGTGATTTGGTTAATCGGGATTTCATTTTTTATTGCAAGAGGATTCATTAAAACAGGTTTAGGAAACCGAATTGCCTTTTTATTCATCAGAATTTTTGGAAGAAGTTCATTAGGCTTGGCTTATGGTTTAGGTTTAGCTGATGTTTGCTTAGCTCCCGCAATTCCGAGTAATACAGCAAGAGGTGGCGGAATTATTTATCCGATTATGAAATCTATGGCGATAAGTTTCGACTCAGTTCCCGATAAACCTGAGACGCATAGAAAATTGGGTTCGTATTTAACATTGAACAGCTATTATATGAATCTGATTTCGTCTTCTATGTTTCTGACAGGAACGGCGAGCAATCCGATGTGTCAGAAATTTGCAGCGAATTTGGGAATCAATATTACTTGGATGTCTTGGGCAGCCGCAGGTTTTGTTCCGGGATTGGTGGCGTTTTTTGTTGTACCATTAGTTTTATACAAATTATATCCGCCTGAATTGAAGAAAACCGGTGATGCTCCGAAAATGGCGGCTGAAAAATTAAAAGAAATGGGACCGATTTCCAAAAACGAATGGTTAATGTTATTGGCATTTTTCATTTTATTAACACTTTGGATTTTCGGCGGAGCTTTGTCAATTGATGCTACAACAACGGCTTTCATTGGCTTAACATTACTTCTTTTAACCTCCGTTTTAACTTGGGAAGATGTAAAATCTGAGAAAGGAGCCTGGGACACAATTGTCTGGTTTGCGGTATTGGTGATGATGGCGAGCTCATTGAACGAATTGGGATTTATCGGTTGGTTCAGTGATTTAATTAAAGTGAAAATCGGTGGAATGACTTGGACCGTTGCTTTTCCTGTCATTATTCTTGTATACTTTTTCAGTCATTATATTTTTGCGAGTGCGACAGCTCACGTTGCGGCAATGTATGCTGCATTGTTAGGAGTTGGTGTTGCAGTCGGAATACCTCCAATGTTGTTGGCGATGATGCTTGGATTTTTAGGTTCGATTTACGGTGTGTTAACGCATTATGGTCACGGTCCGGCTCCTGTATTTTTTGGAAGCGGATATGTTGATTTGAAAGCTTGGTGGCTTCGAGGTTTAGAAATCGGAATCGTTTTATTAATTATCTATATGGGAATTGGTGGACTCTGGATGAAAATCTTAGGCTATTATTAATTCTAAAAAATCAACAAATATGTTGTCAACCTTATCAAGAAAAATGCTGATGTGTCTTACAGGGCTTTTCCTGAGTTTTTTTCTATTGATTCATTTCTTGGGAAATCTTCAATTATTTTTACCACAGGAACAGGCGCACCTTCAATTCAATTCTTACTCGCATTTTCTGTCAGGAAATATTCTCATTAAAATTGTTTCTTATGTGTTATATGCAAGTATTATCCTTCACGCTTTGGATGGATTAATTATTACTTTAAAAAATAAAAAATCCGGAGCGAATTATCAATCCGATCAACGCGGAAGAGCCAGTAAATGGTATTCCCGAAATATGGGAATTCTTGGAACAATATTGTTGATTTTCTTAGTGATTCATTTTCAGAATTTCTGGTATGTCTACAAATTCGGAAAACCGCCTTTGGATGAAAATGGAAATAAAGACCTTTATATTCTTGTGATTACTGTTTTTAAAGAATGGTGGTATGTCATTATTTATGTCATATCAATGATTGCTTTATGTTATCATTTAATACACGGAATTTACAGCGCTGTCAGAACATTAGGATTATTTCATCCGAAGTTTGTCAAATGGTTCAAAACTGTTGGAATCGCTTATTCAATCATCATCAGTGTTGGATTTGCCTTAATGCCGATTTATATATTCTTCACTTACCGTTAAATTGAAAACTTATGATTTTAGATTCAAAAATACCGGAAGGCTCTTTAGAACAGAAATGGGAAAATTATAAAAAAACTGCCAAGCTTGTCAATCCCGCCAACCGAAAAAAATTGGATATTATCGTTGTCGGAACGGGTTTAGCTGGAAGTTCTATCGCTGCATCTTTGGGAGAAATGGGCTATAATGTGAAATCCTTCTGTTTTCAGGACAGCCCGAGAAGAGCGCATTCTGTAGCTGCACAAGGCGGCGTAAATGCTGCTAAAAATTATAAAAATGACGGCGACAGTGTTTACAGAATGTTTGTTGACACTTTAAAAGGCGGAGATTTCAGAGCCCGTGAAGCCAATGTTTATCGTATGGCTGAATGCTCTTTAAATCTTATCGACCAAGCCGTTGCACAAGGCGTTCCGTTCGGACGAGAATATGGTGGTTATCTGAATAATCGTTCTTTTGGTGGTGTCCAAGTGAGCCGGACTTTTTATGCGAGAGGACAAACCGGACAACAATTGCTTTTAGGAGCTTATCAGGCTTTGATGCGACAAGTTGGAAAGAAAACTGTTCAGCTATTTTCAAGACACGAAATGCTGGATTTAGTAATGATTGATGGAAAAGCGAGAGGAATTATTGTCAGAAATTTAGACACTGGAGAAATTGAAAGACACGCTGCACACGCAGTTATTTTGGCAACCGGCGGTTATGGAAAAATATATTATTTATCGACTTTGGCAATGGGTTGCAACGGCTCTGCAATTTGGCGGGCTCACAAAAAAGGAGCTTTGATGGCTTCCCCAAGCTGGATTCAGGTACACCCTACTTCACTTCCGCAGTCAGGAGATTATCAGTCGAAGTTAACGTTGATGTCGGAATCTTTGCGAAATGATGGCAGAATCTGGGTCCCACTAAAAGAAAATGAAGTCCGAAAGCCTAATGATATTACAGAAAAAGAGAGAGATTATTATCTGGAAAGACGATATCCTGCTTTTGGAAATTTGGCTCCGAGAGATATTTCATCAAGAGCTGCGAAAGAAAGAATTGATGCAGGTTTCGGAATCGGACCGTTAAAAAATGCAGTTTATCTTGATTTCTCTAAGGCCATTAAAGAACAGGGAAAAGAAAAAATTAAAGAGAAGTATGGAAATTTGTTTGATATGTATCTTAAAATCACCGGATATGATGCCTACAAAGAACCAATGATGATTTCGCCTTCCGCGCACTTTTCGATGGGCGGACTTTGGGTGGATTATGAATTGATGACCACCATTCCAGGGTTATTTGCGTTGGGTGAAGCTAATTTCGCAGACCACGGAGCAAACCGCTTGGGTGCAAATTCCCTGCTTCAGGCATCTGTTGACGGCTATTTTATTGCACCTTATACTATCGCCAATTATTTATCCAATGAAATCCATACCGGAAAAATTTCAACGGATGACATTGAATTTGAAAAAGCGGAAAATCGTGTGAAACAGCAAATCGAAAGTTTTATCAATATCAACGGAACAAAAACGGTTGATTATTTTCATAAAACATTAGGAAAACTACTTTACGATTACTGTGGTTTAGCCCGAAATGAAGAAGGTTTAAAATATGCCATCAAAGAAATCCGAAAACTGAAACAGGAATTCTATAAAGACGTCAAAGTTTCCGGACAAGGAAATCAAATGAATACCGAGTTAGAAAAAGCCGGTCGCGTTGCCGATTATTTTGAAATTGGCGAACTGATGTGTTACGATGCTTTAACCCGAAACGAATCTTGTGGAGCGCATTTTCGTGAAGAGTACCAAACGTCCGACGGAGAAGCTTTAAGGAATGATTCTGAATTTCAATTCATTTCAGCTTGGGCTTGGAAAGGCGAAAATAGCGAGCCGGATCTTATTAAAGAACCTTTAGTTTTTGAAGAAATACAACCTACTGTAAGAAGTTATAAATAAAGCACAGAAATTATGGATTTACATCTAAAAATATGGCGGCAGAAAGATTATCAAAGTGAAGGCAAACTGGTAAATTATAATTTGACAGGTTTAAATCCTCATATGTCTTTCCTGGAAATGCTGGATACGTTAAATGAAAGACTAATTACAGAAGGTGATGAACCCATAGAATTCGACCACGATTGCCGTGAAGGAATCTGTGGACAGTGCGGAATGATGATTAATGGCTTGGCTCACGGACCTTTGGAACATACGACAACTTGCCAATTACATTTGCGTTCTTTCAAAGATGGAGAAACGATTGTGATTGAACCTTTCAGAGCGTTGGCTTTTCCTATTAAAAAAGATTTGAAAGTTGACCGTTCTGCCTTTGACCGTATTATTTCATCCGGCGGATTTGTCTCAATTAACACTGGTCAGGCTCCCGACGCAACAGCAATTGCAGTCACTCATCAAATAGCGGAAGAAGCCTTTGATTCTGCGGCGTGTATTGGTTGTGGTGCTTGTGTTGCGACTTGCAAAAACGGAAGTGCAGCGTTGTTTACTTCAGCAAAAATAACCCATATGGTTTTACTTCCGCAAGGAAAAGAAGAACGAAGTAATCGTGTTTTAAATATGGTCACACAAATGGATTCTGAGCATTTCGGTCACTGTTCAAACACCGAAGCTTGTGAAGTGGAATGTCCGCAAGGAATCTCTGTTTTGAATATCGCCAGAATGAATTACGAATATAGCCGAGCATTGTTTTTCAAGAAGAAATAACATTATTTTTAATCAAATATTTTATCCTTAAAATCAATAGAAATTCAAATATAATCCATAAAATAACCAAATGGATTACAGAACTTAAATTATCTGAAAGCGAACCTCCGGATTGTACAATTGAGATGTATGTTTTCAAAAATGGAGAAGTCGGTAAAGTATCAGACAACATCTGAACAAACTTCGGCAAAGCCTGATACGGCATAGAATATCCTGTGATTAAAAAAATCGGATAAGACGAAAATACCAAAACCTGAAAAGCAAAAAGTTTGGTCTTGAAAAAGCTTCCTATCAACATTCCAAAGACAATGATTGTCGCAATAAATAATGCTGAAATAACAGCCAAATCAAAATAATTCCCTCTAATCTCAACTCCGAAAACGGAAAAATTCACGATTGAAAAAAACAAACCGAAAATCATAAATGCAAAGAAATAAAGTAAACTTTTCCCGAAAATCATTTTAGAAATACTTTGCCTTGAAATTTGATAAAGATTCAATAATTTATTTTCCTCTCTTTCAGAAGTAAAAGCCGCTGCAACGCCTATCAAAAGTGTTTGCTGTAAAATAATCGCCAATAATCCCGGCAAAAGAAACGAACCATATGTCATCCCCGAATTATAAAGCGGACGATAATCCATATTAATCGGATTGGTCATTTTCATCGATTCGTCCTCTCCCATTCCTTGTTTGTTGAAATACGTTTTTCTCACACCCGCTCCCACCGTCAGACAAACTTTGGTAACCGTACTTAGCAAATCGCTGGAAGGCAAAAACCTTGAGGCATTCAGTACCAGATTCACATTGGTTTGTTTTTGCGATAAAATAGCCTTTTCAAAACCGGACTCAATATAAAAATAACCTTGAACATCCCCTTGATACATCTTTTCCTGAGCGTCATTAATATCAGAGCTCGGGATAATTTCTATCATCGGCGTCGAATCAAATTGCTCCGTCAATGTTCTGGAAATCGCAGTTCCGTCGTTATCAATCAGAGCCAGTTTTACTTTTTCTTCGCCTTTATTCAGATAAATACTTCCGTACATAAATGCGTAAAGAATCGGAGCCAAAAGCAAAATCAGAAACAGACTCGAATCTTTCGAAACGTTTCTAAGTTCTCTTTTCAATATGTCGAAAATCTCTTTCATACCCGATTTTCTTTAAGATATTGATTGACTTTTTTCTGAAAAAATACAATGCTCAAAGGAAATGTAATTCCAATAAAAACCAGCAATTTGAAAATTTCCGGAGTTGCATAAGACAACGGAAGTTCCATAAAATAGAGTTTGATGAATCCGTCCAAAAAATGCGTATAAGGCATTATGTCCGCGTAAAACCGGTCGTACCAAGGCATTGCCCATCTCGGAAATGTAAAACCACTGAAAACGAAAGCCGGAGATGTAAAAAACAGAGCAACATCCGTCACAAAAAGAAGATTATTGGAAATCGCGGAAAGCATCATTCCAATCCCGATACAAGCCAAAGACATCAACGTATAAATCAGAAAAAAATTGAAATCGGTTTTGGGTTTTCCCAATTCATAAACAGGAAAAACAACGTAAGCAACCAACACAAAAAGTATCCACGAAATGCAAAGATGAGCCAACATTTTCCCGACTACAATCTGCGAAGATGAAGTTGAAATCTTAAAAAGTTCGTCGATTGTATTTCGTCTAAATTCAAGATTTAAAATTAAGACAGATGCCACAACCAAAGCCATTTGAAGTCCGACCGTAATCAATCCTGGTGTGAGATACATCTGATAGTTAAAATCCGGATTGTACAATGTTGTCGTATTCAGTTTTATAGGCTGAATCAATGTGTTTGCTTTCTCAGCGGACATTCCTTGCTTTTCAGCTTTTTGAAGAACGACCGCCAGTCCACCTTTGATAATAACTTCGGCAGCACCCTTATAAATCATTTTCGCAGGAACCAGATATGCTCCGTTGGTATAAAGTGTAATATTGGACTGATGATTTTTCTTGACATCAGATTCCATATTTTTTGGAAAATGAACTGCACCGAAGATTTTGCCTTCTTTCATCAATTTTTCAATTTCTGCATTGCTGTGAACCGTTTGAGTAAATTGAATAAACTCATTATGTTCCATCATATCGGTCAGCATACGGGAAACCTGAGATTGGTCTTCGTCCCAAACTGCCATCGGAAGTTCTTTCGCAAATTGTTTCTGATAAATAAATCCGTAAAAGAGAAAAATAATCGGTGGAATGACCAGCAAAATCACATAAAAATTCGGAATCGAAAAAATCCGTTTCCACTCCCGAATCATAATTTGGCTGATGGTTTTCAATGTTTTATTTATTTGATTTAAATCATTTCTTTACTCAAAAATAAGCTGCGCTGTCATTCCCGAGCGAAGTCCTTTTATCGAGCTTGCATTAGCAGGTTTCACTTTTATCTGGAAAGTTCTCAGTTCAAATTCACCGTTTTGTTTTTCAGGAACCCAATCTGCGTAACCCAAAGCCGGAGCTAAATCTGAAATCACACCTTTCACTTCTTCCGGAGTACAACCCGGGATTTTCATTTTCACAATGCTTCCTTTATCGATTTTGGACATTTGATTTTGACGGATATTGAATTTTACAAAAAACGAATCGTCTTTCTGAATGGTCATCATCGGATAACCTGCATTCACCATTTCTCCTTTGTTGGAAATCATTGTGGAAATTTTTCCGGAAGTCGGCGCTTTTATAGAAGCATTATCTTTGATTTCTTTTGCCAATTCATCTGCACCTTTTGCCTGATTCAGAATAGCCTGAGCCGAATTTTTAAGCTCCTGATTATTTCCTCGTTGTAAAAGCTGAACATTCAGATTTGCCGTTTCCAATTCCTTTTGAGCCGCTTTATATTTGAAATAAATCACATCTCTTTCCTGTCCGGAAATCACGCCTTCCGAATAAAGATTCTGAAAACGGGTGTAGGTTTTATTCATCAAATCCATTTGTTGTTTGGCGATTTGCTGAAGATTTTCCGCTGATTTCAAAACTTCCGGTTCTACGCCACGATTGATTTTATCCAATTGATTTTGAGCTACAATTACGGCTTCCGACATTTGCGACTGAATGGTTTCGATTTCTGAAGTTTTCATTTGGGCAACAACCTGACCTTCTTTTACTTCATCACCTTCTTTTACCAATAAATCAATCATTCTTCCCGGCAAAGAAGCGGAAACATCCACGAATTCTGCATCCACCATTCCGATGACAGTTTCTTTATTACTTTCGGAAGATTTATTTTGAAAAAGATAAATCAGAGCAATGACCAACACCATAATCGGAATAAAAACTGCCCAGTAATTTTTTATAAAGTTTTTCATCTTGTTATCAGTTTAAGGAATGTAATTGGTAATATTTTCGACGTTTCCTGTGATATAAAAATAGGTCGCAATCACAGTTTGGTAAGCCACCAAAGACGTGTAATACAATTTTTCGGCTTCATATTGGAGTTGCAAAGCATCATTTACATCTTTCACGGAGGAAAGGCTGTTTTCCATTCTTTTCCTTACCATTTCCGTGGTCGTATAAGTTTGTTTTCTTGCCGCATCAAAGGTTTCACTCTGTTCTTTGAAACTGATTAATTTATTCTCAGAAATTTTGGTTGCCAAATCCACAGATTTTTGTTTCTGGTCAATCAAAAGGTCGGCTTCTTTTATCAAGGATTGTGAAGCTAGATTTTTGGATTTCCTTTCCGGGTCAAAAAGTGTCCATTGCATTTCTATCCCGACTAGCCAAGGCGGCGTGATGAGCGGAAGGTCATTTCTGAAAAACTGATAATTTCCAATGGCGAAAATGTTTGGTCTGGAAAGAGATTTGGTAATATTATGAGTCGTTTCCGCTTCTTTCTTTTTACTTAATAATAATTTTAAATCTGCATTTTTTTCTAATGAGGGGAAAGTGGGAACTTCAATATTTTCATTCAGTTCTTCATTGATTTCTATTGGTTCGTCAAGCGAAATTCCCATTAAATCTTTCAAAGTCAAAAGTGCATTTTCTTTTTCGAGTTTCAGGTTTTTAAGATTGGTTTCGCCCTGAAGCTTTGTAATATTTGACCAGTTTTTTAGATAAGGCGGAATGATTTCAGCTTTCAGAAGACTTTGTGCATATTTCTCATTATTTTCAAGAGATTCAACTATTTTTTCCTGTTTTTGAATCATCGAATTGAGATACATCACCTGAATATAATTCAATGAAATATTATAGGCTGTAAGGTCTTGCGAAGATTTCAGATTCGCTTTTCCGCTTTCTACCTGTTGTCTAGAAAGCTCTTTTGCAGCATTGAGTTTTCCGCCCAAATAAATCGGTTGACGAGCGAGAATTCCTGCCAAGAAATAACTTTGTTTTGCAATCGCAGGATTGTAATTGGGATAAACCGCACTGATAATATCTTTGGAAGTCTGATAAATCACATTCTGCACTTGCTGAGGAAGTGGATTTCCGGTAATCTGTTGGTAAACAGCATTGGCAGAAGATGCACTTTGAGTGGCTGAACCTTCTACAATTCCGTCTTTTACTTGCTGAAGATTGATTTTGATAGGTTCTCCGATGTAATTATAACCACCAAGAAAATCGACTTTCGGAAGATTATTGTTTTTGTTGGATTGCAGAAGTTTTTCACGGGTTTCCAAAGATTGCTCCGCCAGCTTTATAACGACATTATTTTGCTTTCCTTTTTCTATACATTCCTTCAATGTATATTGCTGACAAAGCATTTTGGAAGAAAAAATCAGAAGTGAGGCAAGTAGAATTTTCCTGAATCTCATAATTTTAATATTTTCTGCAAAAACTAATTTATCATTGAGAACCCAACATTTTGGAATTCAAAATGATGAAAGAAAAAAACAGAGATAGTCTAATTCATATCAGTAAAATTGTATGAATTTTCATTTGCTTAAAGATAATAAAAAAATCATCAAAATGAAAATGATAATTACGTTTTGATATAGTATTCATAATTAATCTTTTAAAAATCATTAGTAAAAAAATAAAGGGAACTATATTTGAATGTACCAAGTTATATCATTATATAAATTAAATATAACTTCGTAAAACCTTTATGAAAAGGTAGAAGACAATCGAAATATAATAAAGTCAAATTATGCCAATTCCCACTATTCCCAAAACCTAAAAATTAAATTGCAAAATATTAGAAATTAAAGCCCAAATTAATTATAGCTAATTCTTGTTTAATTTGGCTTAATCGAATCAAATCATCGACAAAAGTGTTTGAAGATACGCTCGTCTTGGTCACTTAATTTAAAAATAAACTAATTACCTGACATATTTCACGGATGGCTTATCCATCTTTGCACTCAATCACTTAATGAGATTCAATAGCCCTAGCTTGATGGGAAATTTATAAAATGTATTATTTTATCTTGTCATAGATCAGCTTCGTTACTATCGCACCAAAAAGATAATATCCGACTGTCATAATTTTCTTCTGATTGGTTTCCGCAACCGGAGAGTCATCAAGCCCCATTTTTTGTGGTAGTACGACAGCTCCCAGACCTGCTGCTAATCCCGAGGCAATATTGAAACCACTCGTGGCTGTCGAAGCATAATAAATTCCATTACTGAAAACATCTCCTGCTAGTGTCAAACCATAGAGCTGATCTTGATCCGTAATCTTGAGGTCTACTGTATCTAATGCTTTATTTAAAGCTTCCTCTCCTACTTTATTCACTTCAGGAACATTATCAAAGTTCCTTCTGATGATCTCATGGACTAGGTTAAGGGCAATGGCGCCTACTAAGCCTGCAAGAATTTTCTTATACATATTTTATTCATTTTGGTGTTAAGCCTAGTTACATAAATTAAGCCATTGCGAGATTTTCGTTCATCATTTGATATTAGCAATTGTTGCAGTATCTTTCTATAAGGCAGTAATGAATGCGAACAAACCAAAGAATATGCCCGGCGAATTCGCGACCACGATCGGCCAGTCGCTTTTAGGTTTTTTAATATAACCATAAGTGACCCAAAGTGTACAATTGAGTGCGGCAACCAAAGGCTGAAGCCAATCACCCTTATCACCATTTAAATTATGGGCGATCTGTGGGATATATGAAAAATACATTGCCATTGCAGTCCCTGTTGCTACCCATCCTAATACCTGCATAAATTTCCCATCCATTCTATTTAATTTTAAAGTCCGGATTAAAATTGAAATTATTATGCCACTTTAGAACTTGGAAGCATTTGTTGGGCTTCGCAGATAGAAATAAAAAATTAAGGCTTTTACAAAATAGGACAAACCATTTCTTCAGATAGTTACCTTTGTTTAAATAAAGCAACCCTGCATTTATCAACAAATTGTTCAAACTTACGATTGGTATTTCGCATGACAGGTCCGTGACCAAAGCAGATAATTTTTGGGTTCAATTTTGCTAACTTCTCTAGTGACTGTATATTGCGCTGCTGATCCGAAGTGAATATCTTTGGTGGAAGCCGCAGACCAACTGCTGTAGTTAGCAGATTCATATTAGTCGCTGCATCTCCGATTATCAGCACTCCATCTTTCTCACGGAATAAAGAAATATGGCCTGCCGAATGCCCAGGCGTTTCTATTACCCGAAAGTTTCCTATCCGATCATTTTCAACTACTGTCCGGTCAACTTTATGCCCCTGGCCTGCCCAATACTTTTGCTGTAGTTTTGCCACCCAATGTTGCGGTGTTGGGTAATCAGTGGTTACCATACCCGTTTCGGTTCTGAGAACTTCGTCTGGGTGGCAAATCAATGGTATTGAGAACTCAGCGCATATCTGATCACTACAACCTTGATGATCTGCATGTGCATGGGTCAGTATATGCTGGTAAACAGAAACTTTATGAAGTGCTTTTTTTATAGTGGCATACGAACTCCGAATCCCGGAGTCTACCAATACATTCTCTATAATATAACAGTTAATACTATTTCGTGGCATCAATGAGATCTGATACACTTTGGGAGCAATTCGGCTTAACATATATTTTTTTTGCAAAACTACATTGCTGACCAGGATTGAATAAGGACATTTGTCCTATAATACGTTAGATCTCAGAAGTTGTCCCTTTGCACGCGTAAGCGATCGCTGAGTAATGCCCAGATAAGACGCCAGATCCTGAGTGGATACTCGATGAACAAGCATCTGTTCTTTGTACAGGACATGGTGGTACTTATCCATAGCAGGCTTATTGTTGTAATTCAGCAGATAACTTTCTTTCTGGTTATACTCATGCTCTACCACTGATCTTATAATTACGTTCCAAGCGGTTACCCGACTAAGGAGATGCTGGTAGTCCGTGTAGCTTATCCTGTAAATCACACTATCTTCTATAGTCCTGATATTCCTTCTGCTTTTTTCCTGGGCCACAAACTCCGAAAATGACGTAACAAATTCATTTTCAAACTTAAAACAGGTTATATTCTCTTTTCCTTCTTTGTCGATAGCATATGCTTTTACAGCACCAACAACAATAAATCCAATATAACGGCAAATTTTATCTTCCTGAATGAAATATTCTCCTTTTTTTAGATGCACCGGTTTGAAGAACTGAGCTGAAAAATTGAATTCTTCGTCTGTTAACACCCCTTTTGACAATATATAATTTTTAAATGCAGTTATCATTGTATAGTTTTAGTCCTATTACTTTACTCTTGACTGATGAAGAATATTTTTCTACAAATCTAATGAATATAACACTTTACAGAAGTTAATACCCTTATTTCTTATCTTCTTTATTTTCGTTCCAATAATAACTGTCAGGATACATTCTTTGTCCGAACACCGCAGTACCAACCCTAATAATTGTCGCCCCTTCCTCGATAGCCGTCTCAAGATCATTACTCATCCCCATAGACAGTTCTGTCATTTCTACATTAGGAATATCCAAGGAGATGATTTGCTGTTGAATATCTTTCAATAAACGGAAACAATGGCGGACTTTTTCCGTTTCTGCACTGAACAGACCTATAGTCATTAAGCCTTTTATTTTAAGAGTATTTAATTGAGCGATTTCACGAATCAGGCTTATGGTCTCGTCCGGATGCGCTCCAAACTTACTTTCTTCACCCGAAGTATTGACCTGAATAAAGATGTCCATACTTTTGTTTTCCAGCTGCAGCTTTTGGTGTAGTTTTTCGGCCAAACTTATACGATCTACGGATTGAATGCAGGTGACTTCATATTTAAGAATATCTTTGATTTTATTGGATTGCAGATGGCCGATGAAATGATTCGTATGTTTGCTATCTTTTAATACATCAAACTTTTCTTTGAGTTCCTGCACTTTGTTTTCTGCTATTAATGTCTGTCCGTTCTGCAAAGCAATCCTGATTCGCTCAGCAGAAACGGTTTTCGTAGCCAGCAAAAGCTTGACTGTATCAGGATCTCGATTGGCTGCAATACAGGCATTTTCTATTCTATTCAAAATGCTGTTCAAATTATTAATTATTTCGTCGTGCATATTTCCTCTTCTTTTTCATTTTGATCCCATTTGTTTATCAGCATTGATTTTACAGTGGTGTAAGTGTGATCTTTGGCTTCGGCAAATGAAATATCATATTGGCGTGTTATCTGCCTTACATTTTCGGGAAACACTGACAGAATACGATCATAATAGTTATCTAGAATTTCTTTTTCTGGCAGTTCATACTTTAATTTTATTTGAAATCTCCTCAACAATGCCGCGTCAATAATATCAGTATGATTGGTAGCGCAAATCAATAAGGCATTTTGCGGAAAATAGTCGATCAGTTGAATAATGGTGTTAACGAGCCTTCGCATCTCGCCGACATCTTTATCATCACTACCTCTTGATTTCCCGATCTGGTCAAATTCGTCTAAAAATAAAACCGCCTTCTCCCTTCCTGCCTTCTCAAAGATCTGCCTCATGTTTTGTGACGTCTCACCAATTCGTGAGCAAACCACATTACTGAGATTTAAAATCAATATTTTTTTATTGAGTTCACAAGCCATTGCTTTTGCTGTCATCGTCTTGCCACATCCAGATGTACCGTGAAGCAGAATTTTATTGCTAACCGGCAACCCATAACGTGAAAGTTCCTCGCTGTAGAAGTTCTCTTTCATTATTTGCATACAGACACGTCGATTGTCATCATTTAGAGAAATATCATCAAGCCTTATTTTTTCTTTATCGTCTATGATCAGATCAAATATACTCATCCTTAACAGTTACCGGCTAATATTAGTTACTTTATAGTTCTTATAACCACCAATGGTAATAATTGTGCAGTCCATCATATTCAAATCCGCAGCGAGGATAAAGAGAATTGCCTATATCGTTGGTTTTTTCAGTTTCCAGCATCAATCCGCATGCTCCGGTTTCTTCGCACCATTGTTTACTTCGGTTTATCAGTGCAACCGAAAATCCTTTTCCTCTGTGATCGGGATGAACAAAAAGATCGCTCAACAACCATTGTTTTTGTAATTTGGTATAATGAAACAGTTTATACAATTGCACAAAACCCACCGCTTTATCATCTACAACAACCAAAAAAATATCCGACTCGCTGTTTAAGAAACGTTCTTTCAGAAATTCTTTTCCTTTTTCCAGGTCAGATTCCTGACGGTAAAAAATACGATAAAGATTGAATAATTCTGCTGTTTCCTCCAAGTTCTCTAAACTGGCTTTTTTAATTTTGTAATCCATAGTTGAAAATTATTTTTTAATGATGGGACAAAAATATTAATACCTTGGACTATATTTGTCATCCAGTTTCAATATAACAAGTAGTCCAACATGCTTCCTTTAGAACATATCATCCTGATTGACAAAAAAAGTAGTATCGCTGTTTATAAGCAGATCGCATTTGCAATTATCAATACGATCCAAAACGGTATCTTAAAACCGGGAATACATCTGCCTGGAAGCCGGGAAATGGCTGCAATTTTAAATGTGCACCGCAAAACGGTCATTGCTTCCTATGATGAACTCGAAGCGCAGGGATGGATCACGGTTTACCCGAGAAAATTTGTAATGGTTGCAGAAAAACTCCCATTGCTTCAGCCTAAAAAATGGAATGAAAACGAGTTGGGACATTCTTATGATAATGATCTGAAAATAAACTTCAGAGTAATTGACAAATCTAGTTCTGTTGAAAAAGAGACTGTCGAGATGATTATTGATGACGGGCATCCCGACATAAGACTGTCGCCGATTGATGAATTGCTGAAAACATACCGCTCTTTAACCTCAAGGAAATTGTCCATAAAAAATTCGAATACAGGTACTACACAAGGAACGGTCAGGCTACGGGAAGAGCTCGTCAAATTCCTTTCAGACACCAGAGGTTTAAACATTTCAGCTGAGAATATCCTGATTACGCACGGGGCGCAAATGAGTATTTATCTTGCTGCACAGTTATTATTAAATAAACAGTCCACGATCATTGTAGGGAAACCGAATTATCCCGTTGCCAACGAAACCTTCACTGAAACAGGTGCTCAACTTATTGAAGTTGCTGTGGATGAGGAGGGCATTGATACTGATCAAATAGAACAGCTATGTAAAAAGAAAAAAATCAATGCAGTATATGTTATTCCACATCATCATTATCCAACTACGGTAACACTTAGCGTGGAGCGGCGAATGAAACTCCTGGAACTTTCCAACATACATTCATTTGTCATCATAGAAGATGATTATGACTACGACTATCATTATGCATCCTCGCCCTATCTTCCTTTGGCAAGTGCCCATCATCAGGGAAATGTTATCTACATCGGTTCTTTTTCAAAGTTACTGGATCCTTCGCTTCGTATTGGCTTTATGGTAGCTCCCCAAAATTTTATAGCACAATGTACAGCGCTGCGAAAGATGATCGATGTGGGTGGTGACGGCTATATGCAAAATGCTTTAGCTGAATTAATAAAGACAGGAGAGCTTAAACGACATCTAAAAAAAGCCAAAAAGATCTACCATCACCGAAGGGATTTTTTAAATGATCTGCTGCAAAGTCAACTTTCCGAATATAGTTTATTCACTCTGCCTAATGGTGGAATGGCTGTTTGGCTTACCCTGAAAAAAGAATTTTCGGTGAAACAACTTCAAAATACTCATTTGCTGAAAATCATCAGAACAGACGAAGAATCAAATGCCTTTCGTTTAGGTTTTGCGTCAATGAACGAACAGGAAATGGAGGTAACAATTGATTTATTACATCATTTGTTGAAAAAACAATAAATTCATTGATCTTCACATATCATAAACGCGAATAAACTGCAGAT
The DNA here is from genome assembly GCF_900141765.1 of Epilithonimonas zeae. Lineage (NCBI taxonomy): Bacteria > Pseudomonadati > Bacteroidota > Flavobacteriia > Flavobacteriales > Weeksellaceae > Epilithonimonas > Epilithonimonas zeae. Next base: position 1,639,414 of record NZ_FSRK01000001.1, read on the forward strand.
CGGTAAGATGCGAAATCAGGAACAGTAAATAACCTGTGCTGAAGAAGATAAAACTAAATGATTACAATGACTTAAACATAGCAGATTTTTCTTTTTTCCACTTACGCAGTCTTGCCTTTGCATTTGTGTAAGGGGAAGCTGTATTGAATTGAATCATCCTTCCAAGCGTCCATTTTTCATACCAAGTTGTCTCATAGAGTTCAATATTGGACTTTGTATCAATAACCTTTAAAATCTTATCAACAGTACTTTGTAGCTTTTCCTGTAAAACGGTAAAGTCATCTCTTTCGTAGTCTTTATAAAATTTATGGGCTAATTTACACTTTGAATTTTGGATTTTCAATCAAAAATCCCAGAATCTTTCATTGATTCAAAAATGCAATAAGCTGCTCCCCTTATCAAAGATGAAGAAAAAATTGTTGCATCAAATAATGAGTAGATGTAATAAAAAACAGCTCATGATTGTCATCATAATGAACTATTAATACAATCATGAAGAAGACATTGCTTTCAGTTATTTTAATAATCCCTTTTCTGGCTTTATCACAAAGTATCACAGGAAAGATTACACAATCGGGAAATCAGGTTTCATATGCAGAAATTATTGCGGTAAAAAATCAATTAAAACATAGTGTTATATCCGACGAAAAGGGAAATTTCACTCTGAAACTTCCTGAAAATGGAGTTTATGAAATAGTTTGCATTCTCGACGGTATGGAAGTTTCAAAAGATCTTATTACCATCAACGGAAGTACAAAACACGATTTTACTCTTGAAAATAAGCCTGCAAAAGAGATCGAAGGCGTAGTCGTAATGGCGAAAAAGAAATTGATCGAAAGAAAAGCGGACCGGTTGGTCTTTAATATTGCCAATTCTGCAGCTTCGCAGGGAATGGATGGCATAGAAGCGCTTAACAACACGCCACAGATCAGAGTTGATGAGAATGAGGGGATCTCTATGGTCGGGAAAAGCGGGATCGCTGTGATGATCAATGATAGAATGCTGAACCTTACAGGAACGGAGCTCATCAACTACCTGAAAGGTCTGCGTTCGGAAAATATCGAAAAAATAGAGGTCATCACCGCACCACCTTCCAAATATGAAGCTCAGGGTAATAGTGGACTGATTAATATTGTTCTGAAGAAAAACCAGAATATGGGCTGGAGCGGCAATCTGACAACCAGTCTTTTTCAGACCACCTATGCCGGATTTTCCAATTCTGCGGCGGTCAATTATCAAGGTGAAAAACTGAGGTCATCACTGAAGCTGAGACAGTATGACAGTCAGAAACATTCGTATGAGAATTACAAGATTGAAGGCTCAGACGGTATGGTAAGCTCAGATGACAGAAGAGATTTTTGGAACGGCGGCGGCCTAAATTATAGTTTGGACTACGAGCTCAATAAAAGATCAAGTATAGGATTAGTTTACGATTACGGACTGGGAAACTCTGGGATGGATATAACGAATACTTCGGATTATTCTCAAAATGGAAACTACACCAACTCTCTATATACCTATGCTGAGCACAGAACCAAAAATAAAAACAATACTATAAGCGCGTACTATGATCTGAAATTCGGAAAGCGGGATAACAAATTGAGCATTACGGGAAATTATTTTTCCAATACGCCCACAAGCAATATTGATTTCACAACGGACGACAACTCTGGTAATTCTTTCATCGTCAAAACACCGTCTGAACTGAATTACAAAATATATTCCGGTCAGGCTGATCTGACGCTTCCGTTTGAATTTGCAAAGACAGAAACCGGAATTAAATTTACCAGCTTTGATAACAATTCCGACATCAGATACCAGAATCTGATCAACGGAACTTATATCACAGATCCGCTGAGAACCAATATTTTTAATTATAAAGAAAAGAATTATGCTGCATATGTGAGCATGGAAAAAGAAATAGCAGAAAGATGGACTGTCAAAGCAGGCTTACGATATGAATATTCTACCGTAAACGGTGCATCAGTATCCACCGGACAGAATACAGAAAATTCCTATGGTAAATTGTTTCCAACCTTATATCTATCATACAAAGCTGATGATAACAATACTTTTAATATCAATTACTCAAAAAGGATCAACCGACCGGGTTTCCGTGCCATCAATCCATTTCGCTGGTATACTAATATTAACTCGTACTATTCCGGAAACCCAGCTTTAAACCCTTCTATCAATCATAATTTTGAACTGTCATATCTTTATAAAGGGAAATTTTCTGCCTCGGCATATTTTCAGAGAGAATTAGATGCTTTCAGCCAGCTCGTAGTTTTGGATGGAGAAAATAAGACAAGCAACTTCTATAATTTTTTTAATAAAAACAGTACAGGCATTTCCCTGAGTTTCTCCGATACTCTGTTCAATTTTTGGGAAATAAACTACTCAGGTGATTTCTCTCATATGGAAACTCAGGTTTTTGCGACCGATGCAGCTTCCAGAAAAGGAAACAGCACCACTTTCAACCTCCAGAATAGTTTTGCTTTAAAAAAAGACAAAACAATCCAGTTTTTTATGAATTACTGGTTTCGTCTGCCTTCCGATATTGGAAATGTCTATTCTTACTTTGTCGGAAATTTCACATCCGGTATAAAATTAAATCTGATGAACAAAGATCTTCAGATGAATGTCTATGTTTCTGATATTTTCCGTCAGGCCAAAAGTCACGGTGAGATCTACTATCAGAATTCTGTCCACTCATTCAACAATTACTATGATGGACAAAATCTGACTGTTTCGTTAACTTACAATTTTGGAAATAGAAAAGTAAAAGCACAGGATCGAAATATGAAATTTGATGAAAAGAACAGAGCAAATTAAGAATGATCATTTCCGTTTAGGTGACAATATACTTAAATGTACCAAGATATAACCTTATCTAAAACTTCAGCTTTTTACTAGATTTAAGAATTCTAGATGATTTTAGGCATATATATCTTATATTTTCGATTTGGTACATTCAAATATATAATTGCCTAAAATATTTTGACAAAACTATAAAAAACCGATTGGTCTATTTTGAAAGATAAAAGTTTTTTATTCTTAACAATCAAAATCCTAAAATATCTTGCTTGCCAGTTTAAATATTATTAAATTTGTATTCGCTTTAGGGGTATTCTGAAAAGAATTGAGAGAGTCCCTTAGAACCTGATTCGGTTAATACCAACGTAGGGAAAAGCACATGCATCATTATCCTTGATGATGCTTGTCATATCTGATTTCAGTCCTAAAGCATTTTATAAATTTAAAAAGAAAAACAATGAAAAAATCGCTTTTGGCAACACATGAAATCTTTCGCAAAAAACATACCTCCAGACTCATAATATTTTAAGGTTATTGCTCTCAAAAAAATTCAATTCATAATAGCAATAATCATAAACTGTATCTGTCATTTCTACTAATTCTGTACTGTAGTAATGACTCAAGTACTATTTAATTTTGTTAAAAAATTTAGTTATATGAGTATCATTTCAAAATTTACTGTAGGTTCAGAAGAGGGAATTGATTTTCTTTTTGATCTCAAAAGATTGCAGTTTAAACAGATATGTGACGGGGTTATAGAGCCTGAAGAGATTGATCAATTAATCGATAAGAAACTTGATAGAAGGGACGCCATTAATGAGTTAAATGATTTAAGCTCTCAAATGGTAATTGTATTTGAGAACGATAAGCCATTAGGTTACGCAATTGTTAAAAGTTCATATGAACAACCGGAGATTCTTGAAGATAAAAAAGCAGTATACTTAACATTTTATATTGCTGCCGAATATATCTCCCAAGAAGTATATGATTCATTGTGGCAAAAATGCCTTTCGATTACACGTTCTTATGCGCATTGGATAGAGCTTCCACAAAACGATCCACTTATTCCTTTTTTCGAAAGAAGCCAATTTAAAATTTGTGGTCAATCCCACTTAAAACAATTTGACATACCATCACATATCATGGTTCGCAATCAGCAATAGAGCAATAATACATTCAATTTTTATCAGAAAAAAAAATAATATGCAAATTGTAAGAACAACTTCAGAAAGTAAGGACTTTAAAGATCTTATGAAAAAATTAGACACTTATTTAGCATCCATGAATAATGAAGATCATTCTTTTATGATCAACTTAACAAGATCGATATGCTAAAAAACTGTGTTGTTAATTTTTTTTTGAAAATGATGCTGTAGCATGTGGAGCAATTAAAGAATTTGATGATCATTCCGTAGAAGTAAAACGAATGTTTACATTTCTCGAAAGTAGAGGAAAAGGTTTTGTCTCAATTATTTTGAAGGAACTTGAACAATGGGCAAAAGAACTGAAGTATAGTAGAATAGTTTTAGAAACCGGGAAAAAACAGATTGACGCTGTTGCTCTATATAAAAAATGTGATTATAACATCATACTAAATACGGGCAATATGTAGGCGTTGAAGACAGTGTTTGTTTTGAGAAAACTCTGTAAATTATTAAAAAATATCATAAAATTTCTATAATGGAAAACAACCTTTGGAATTACATTCAATCCGTAAAAAATCAATCGCCGCTGGTTCATAATATTACCAATTTTGTGGTAATGAATAACACTGCCAATGCGCTTCTGGCAGTCGGAGCTTCCCCGATTATGGCTCACGCAAAATCTGAAATCAAAGAAATGGTTGCCATTTCGAATGCAATTGTTATCAATATCGGAACACTTGATGAATATTGGTTTGAATCAATGTTAATTGCAGCAGAAGAAGCTCATCGCACAAATAAAACTTGGATTTTAGACCCAGTCGGAGCCGGCGCAACTTCTTTCAGAGATGAGGTTTTGGCGAAGCTTCTACAATTCAAACCAACCGTTATCAGGGGAAATGCCTCGGAAATTATCGCTTTAGCCAAAGCCAATAAAACTGTCACAAAAGGAGTTGACAGTACAGCAGAAAGTAACGAAGCAATTAATTCGGCAAAATATCTTGTTGAAAATTATCAGTCTGTAGTCTGTATTTCGGGAGCAACGGATATTATTATCGATAATAAAGAAACTTATTTTGTTGAAAACGGACACCCTTTAATGACAAAAATAACGGGTCTGGGTTGTTCTGCATCAGCGATTGTTGGAGCTTTTGCCGGAATTTCTGAAAATAAAACTGAATCTACCGTTGCTGCAATGTCGCTTTTAGGAATTGCAGGCGAATTGTCTGAAAAGATTTCAAATGGACCGGGAAGCCTTCAAATGAATATTTTGGATAAGCTTTACAATATTTCTGAACAGGAATTTTTTGAAAATGTAAAAGTTTCTAAAAAATGAGTTTGATTCATTCTTTTCCTTATCAATTATATCTTGTGATTTCTGAAGCTGATTGCAAAGGACGAAATTTTCTTGAAGTTGCCGAACAATCAATTTTGGGTGGAGTAGACATCATTCAGTTACGGGAGAAAAATGCTTCTGTCCAAGATTTTCTGGAAAAAGCTATTCGTTTGAAAGAAATTACTGACAAATATGGAATTCCTTTAATCATTAATGATAATACTTTCGTAGCTAAAGAAGTCGATGCTTTTGGAATTCACGTCGGGAATAATGATACTCAGCCAACTGTTTTGAGAGAAAATTTATTTCAAAATAAAATGATTGGATATTCCATTGAATATTTGGAGCAACTTGAAAATCAAGAAACGATTGTTTCGGATTATTTAGGAATCAGTCCGGTTTTCAGAACTGATACGAAGACAGATACGGTTACAGAATGGGGATTGGAAGGTTTAATAAAAATCAGAAAACTGACGGAAAAACCACTGGTTGCCATCGGAAATATCCATTTAAAAAATGCTAAGGCTGTGATGGAATCAGGAGCGGATTGTATCGCTGTAGTTTCAGAAATATGCAGTGCTGAAAATCCTCAAAAAGCAGCTTTTAATTTAAAAAACGAAATTGTAAAATGACAAAATATAAATATCCATCAGTTCTCACGATTGCCGGTTTTGATGGAAGTGGAGGCGCAGGAATTCAAGCTGATATAAAAACGATTTCAGCTTTGGGATGTTATGCAACTTCGGTTTTAACGGCTTTGCCTGTTCAGAATACGATGGGCGTTCGAAATATTTTTCCGATTCCTGTTCAGGCAGTTTCCGAACAGATCGAATCAATTTTAGATGACATTTTTCCTGACGCCATTAAAATCGGAATGGTTCACACTCCTGAATTGGTTGAAACCATTGTGGAAACTTTAGTCAAATATAAAAAAGTACCGATTGTTTTTGACCCTGTAATGGTTGCAACAAGCGGACATCGGCTGATTGAAGAAGAAACCATCCAGACGATTATCGAAAAACTTTTCCCGATTTCAGATATTATCACACCAAATATGGATGAAGCTTCCATTTTAGCCAATATGGAAGTGAAAACTTTAGACGATATGAAAATTGCCGGAGAAAACATCAAAAAATTAGGTTGTAAACATATTCTGCTAAAAGGTGGACATCAAACCACTGAAAAGATTACATCATTATTTTATAGTGATAAAGATGATTTCCAAACTTTTGAATCTTTAAAATTAAATACAAAAAATACCCACGGTTCGGGTTGTACATTGTCATCCGCGATTGCTTCTTTTATTGCCCAAGGAAAATCTATGGACAAAGCTGTGGCTTTAGCTCAAAACTATGTTTCAGAAGCTATTCTTGAAGGAAGCGATGTCCAAACCGGAAAAGGAAACGGTCCTTTGAATCACTTTTTTAATCCTCAAAAACTTATCAAGAATGAATTGGTCTGAAAACGCCTGGAAATCAATTGAAAATATTTATCAAGACATCATTGAAATGCCTTTTATTAAGGAATTATCGGATGGAACTTTAGACAAAGAAAAATTCCAGTTTTATATTGCTCAGGACTCTTTGTATTTGGAGCATTTTGGGAGAACTTTAGCTTTAATCGGAAGTAAAGCGCATCAAATTGAAGACGCTTTGGCATATATGAGATTTGCCGAAAATGCCATTGTCGTTGAAAATGCTTTGCACGAATCTTATTTTAAAGAATTTGAAATTTCAGACAAAGGGATTTTAGAGCCTGTTTGTCATCATTATATTCATTTTTTGAGAAGTACCGCAGCTTTTGAGCCTGTTGAAGTAGCTTTGGCAGCGACTTTACCTTGTTTCTGGATTTATAAGGAAGTCGGAGATTACATTCTGAATCTTAAACAAGCATCAGAAAACCCTTATCAAAGCTGGATTGAAACTTATGGCGGAGAAGATTTTGCTGTTGCGGTTAAAACTGCCATCGAGATTTGCAATAAAGCCGCTGAAAATACAACTCCCGAAATAAGAACCCGAATGAATGATGCATTTATTACCGCTTCACGTCTGGAATATCAGTTTTGGGAAGCGGCTTATTATTTAAAAAAATGGAAGTAAACATTAATTTAATCTTTTTGAATAATCCCCAGTATTTTGATTTAATCCATATTCTTAAATTTGATATACAATTCTAAGCTATCAGAGACCGATATATTTATAAATCAATGCTGAAGATTTTCCAAAGAGGTGATCAAAATAAAAGTTTATCTTCTCAACATATTGTTTGGAAGATAAACTTTTCACTAGTTATATGATGGAAATATAATGTTTTACTTATACTCAATTTCTGAATTGCATTTTACCGACCAACAGCCATTTCTCCACGTAAGGTCATCACGGTACTAGTTGCCATCGCTACCGTCTTGTCCTCAGCATTTTTCACCTCGCACAAGTAATGACTTACATTCTTACCTTTATGCAGTGGGTAGGCTTTTGCCTTAAGTGATCCACTAAAAACCGGGCGATAAAAATTGATCTTTAGTTCTATAGTCGTAAAAGATTCTCCTCTTTCAATAAAGGTTGAGTGAGCGGTTCCGATGGCTGCATCGGCCAATTCGCTAATAAGACCTCCATGTATGGTTCCCTGTTGGTTAGCGTGCAATTCTTTTGATGTCTCTATTGATATCGTTGCTCTTCCCGGACCAATCTCAATGACTTCCATTCCAAGCGTGGTAGCTATAGCAGTTGGATATTGCAAATGCGTATTGATTTCAGGCAGTAATGATTTATTGATCATACTCTGCAGGTAAGCAAGTATAGGTAATTTCATCGTAGTTAATTTGTAAAATCTAAATAAATTTCCTGATATCTTATTATAATTTAGAAATCAGACAGGAAAGAAGTAGATTATTCAATTAAATTATTAAAATGCTGAATATGCTCTTCCTGTAGATCAAGTAGGCTGTTGATCTTTAAATCAGCAAAATCAAATTTGGTGTGATGGTATTGGGTATTTTCAGGTACAACGACTACAAACATACCAGCCGCTTTTGCAGCGGTAAGTCCGGAGGAAGAATCCTCAAATACAACACATCGTGAAGGATTAACTAATAAGATAGACGCTATTTTAATATAAATATCCGGACTAGGTTTACCTTTGTCAACAAATTCTGCTGAGAGGATAGCATCAAAATACCATTCAATATTCAATTTTTTTAGTACTTTGAAAATAAGCATATCCGGTGAGTTTGTAGCCAGACCAATTTTATATCCTGCAGCTTTAAAATAGGCTAAAGTCTTTTCGACTCCAGGCATTATCTGTCCCTGTAAATCAATCAGTTCTCCTACCCTATCAATAACCTGCTGCTCGATTTCGGCTAAACCAATATTCTTCCAAGGTTTAAGACTAAACCAATAGTCAGTAACTTCTCTCGTTGTCATGTTGCTCGTTATAGTTGAGTGATACTCTGTTACCTCAATTCCTAAAGATCCGAATACTTCTTTTTCGGCAGTTTTCCAAAAAGGTTCGGAATCGATTAACAGACCATCCATATCAAATAATACTGCTTCTATCATTGTCTATCTTTCTTATTATTGCTGTGAAAAATTTCAACAAATTTATAATCTTCAACTTTACTTGTTATGATACAAATTACTGAAATATTACCAGTACAGATTAATTTTGTGTAATGGTTTGAGAAGGTTTAATCAAAATGAAATAACAATCAATGCAACAAATAATCACCATAGGTAAAGTTATTTGAAAATAAATCCTGTCTCCGTTGCTATAATTGAATCTATCTTAAACGCTGCCCCAACTGTCTAATCGCCTCTATCCTTTTGGGTGAAAAAGTGTCTGCAAAAACAAGTCTAAAGTATTGGTCGAAAGCAGATGAAAATGAAAAGGTATAGCCTGGAGTAAATCTAACACCTATTTTATCACATTGTTGATAAAAGAATTTCATGTCAGTTGTATCGGGCATCTTTACCCAAAGGTTATATCCCCCGTATGGAGTTACCAAAGAGATATTTTCGGGAAAATGAGTTGAAAGTAAATTGATCGCAAAGTGAGCGTTTTTTGCCAATTGCAAGCGAAAAGACCTTACATGACGATCGTAACTGCTGCTCTCAATTAAATGATTTACCGTCTCCTGATACAAAGGTGAAACACTGCTACCCAATGAAAACCTGACCTGTTCAGCACGTTCCATAAATTGGCCTGAACTTAGCCATCCCAGTCTGATCCCTGGAGCCAGTGTTTTTGCATAGGAAGAATAGGTCAGCACGAGACCGCTCTCATCAAAACTCTTTATGGTGGAGGGTCTTTGACCCTGAAAATGCAGATCTCCATAGATATCATTTTCTATTACAGCAATGTGATGTCTTTGAGCAATATTCAATAACATTTTCTTCTGTTCGTCGCTTAGTAAAGTTCCGGTGGGATTATGAAAATTAGGAGTAACTACAACAGCTTTTATTTTATTCTTCTCGCAGGCTTTATTAAAGAAATCAATGTCAAATCCAAATATGGAGTCAACGGGAACCTCAATAACTTTAAGTTTTAATACCCTGATAACCTCCAGAACAGAAAAAACGCACGGACTTTCCAGCGCAATTGCATCACCTGACTCACAAGTTGCCGACAACGCAATATATAAAGCCTGTAAGGCACCGTCTGTTATTAGAAGTTCATCTTGGCTAATCCTGGTTTGATAAGATGCAGCTTGTTTTACAATATTTTGTTTTAGTAAAGGTAATCCGCTTGCGGGATAATATCGTAATAGTCCAGCGCCGTTCTTTCTGATGACCTGCTGCATGGTTCTTAACAATAACTTTTGCGGGATAATAAGGTCACCTGGAGCAGCTACATTAAATTCTGAAATTTTCCTGCCCATCCTTAAAGAAGTAGTCAGTGCCAGATGATTACTGAAAGTCGCATCTCTCACAACAGGTTTATGTTTAATTGTTGACGGTTGTGCGTTTGATTCCCTGTTGTTGCTTACATAATAACCTGATTTTGGAATACTGTCAACGAATCCGCTAAGTATCAGATGTTCATATCCTAGTTGCACAGTACTGCTGCTAAGTTGATATTTTTCTTTGATCTGACGTACTGATGGCAGCTTATGTCCAGGTTTGTAAATCCCTTCCCTAACATTTTTTTCGATCTCAATCGTGAACAATTCAAATTTATAGCTTTTCATCTGTATTACTTATTTTTATTAAAACTGTACCTGTACTGCAAATATAATGTTTTTAACTTTGAAAAACCATTAAGAATAGCCTGATTGTCAGATGTTCAAAATAGAACCGATATTAATTGACTTTTAAATTATAAAATATGAAAACAGTGCTTATCAGTGGTGCAAACAGAGGAATTGGTCTGGAGACTGCCAAAAAATTTTCCCAACAGGGATATAGAGTGTTTCTTAGTTCGAAAAATTATGAAAACGGTTTACGTGTGACCGAAGAGCTAAAAAATTCTGGATATTTAAATATCATACCCATTTCTCTGGATACCCATGATCAATCAATTATCGACCAAGCATTTGAATTCATCACCCAATATACTCCAAGTTTGGATGTATTAATCAACAATGCAGAAATACGAGGTCAGCAGTCACAATCACCAACAATACTTGATATGGATAACATCAAAGAGATTTATGAGACCAATCTCTTCGGTACAATGCGCCTGACCAAGACCATGATACCAATGCTCAGAAAATCACCCGATCCGCGCATCGTAAATGTCTCCCGCAATTAGCCTCACTTACGCTGCATGACAATCCGAACTGGAAATTCTATGAGTTCAAGGATGCTGGCTATGGTCCTTCCAAAACAGCACTTAATGCATACAGAGTAATGCTTGCTTATGAACTTAAGGGTACCTAGCCGTAGATCCCGGATATACTGCTAAGGGATTTAATGCTTATAAAGACACAGGTTCGGTATCTAACGCAGCAGGATTCAACCCTCGATAAATCTTGACCGACAGGTCAATTTTTGAGCCAAGAGGGGGATTAACATGGTAACAAAATCGCATTAACCATTAATAAATTAAAGAATCCATGATATTAGCTTATAACTTTTAAACTTATTTCTCTCCTTATCGTTTTAAATAAAATGAATACATATAAAAATAGTACATCATTATCTGCTCAAAGCCCTTCTACAATGTGGGTTTCAATTCTTTCTCTTGGAACCTTCATCGTCTTCTTTCAAGGATTTATGGTTGCTCCCATACTTCCACAACTTTCTGAGCTTTTCAAGGTCACCGTTCAACACGTAAGTTTCATTGAACCTGCCTATCTGCTGAGCTATGGTATTTCAACATTGATGTATGCACCCTTGTCAGAAAAATATGGACGTTTTCCAGTAATTACTTTTTCTCTGTGTGGATTTATAATGGCTACTGCTCTAACAGGCTTTGTACAAAACATCGATCAACTTATTTTTCTAAGGCTTCTGACCGGACTTCTCGCCGGAGGTGTCGCTCCGACAACAATCGGTTGGATCGGTGACAATTTTCCGTATGAGAAAAGAGGTCATGCTTTGGGAATATTTTTCGGTTTTATGGCTGCGGGAACAGCATTTGGTTCAAGCGCAGGTGCATTATTGACTTCATTTGTAGGGTGGAGAATGCTATTTTGGATTGTTGCCGGATTAGGAATTATTATTTTGGGAATTCTCGTAATAAATCGTGGCAATTTCTCACAAAAGCAAAATGAAAGTACATTAAGGGGTAAAATGATGTTATCTGAATACTATAATATACTCAAATTGAGCAGAGCGCGTCGTACCTATATATTTGTTCTTTTAAACTCCATGTTTCATAGTGGTATATTTGCATGGACAGGATATTTCTTTTTCAGCAACTATTATCTTACTGAAAGAGGTGTAGGATTAGCATTGCTGGGCTATGGAATACCCGGTCTGCTGTTAGGTCCTTTTTTAGGAAAGATGGCTGACAAATTTGGTCGTAATAGAATCATTCCCATAGGAATAACAGTCGGAGCAATATCCACCTTATTGCTAGCGATGCAGTACCCATTATTAATCTCCTGTTTTTTAATTGCGACCCTTTCACTTGCTTTTGACATGACGCATCCTCTTTTCGCTGCTATTATTACGACCTTATCTGAACGCAAAGGTATAGCAATCGGACTCTTTGCATTTGTCATGTTTATGGGTTATGGATTGGGAAGTCTGATATTCAGCCTCATCATCAATATTGGTATTAACAAAAGTTTCCAGGTATTTGGATTTTTTGCAGTTTTGGGAGCAATATTATCATTTTTTGCATTCAAGAATGAAAGATAATTTCACTTTTTGTTATCATCATTTATTATTGGCAATAATATACTTTCATATACCATATTAAATATATAAAAATACTACTTGTTTTTAAAATCAATTTTATTGTCCATAGAGAAATAAAATTGATTTTTTTTAGTGTAAAAATAAATCTAGTGCATTAAAATATATAGTAACCATTTTTTATTCTATTAATGATTTATAGAGCGTGCAGTAATTATAGTAAAACTTTAATAGTAATTCTACGTAATCTGATATATAGTATTTTATACTGTACTGCAAAATAGAAAATAGTTGTTACTTTGGAATACTAAAGGTGATCAATGCCGAAGCTTAAAAACTAATTCATCATACAACAAAACCAATTAAAATCTTTACATTCTTTAGGCAGCATTATCCAGTCTTGTGCATTTATTTTGTCGTCGAATTGGATTTCACAGGAACAACATTTCAATATTTTATAATATCTTAAAATAGCTGACTAAATAATGATCACTACTCTACTGTCTCTTGCAGTTGGTAAAGAAAGTTAACAACAATACTCAAAAAACAAAACTAATATGTCCGCGAACCATAAACATCAGAACAGCCTGCCTTTAATGATTTAGTAACAGTGCTGAAACCATTGTAAGTTTAAGCTTGGTGGTGGATTCTTAGCACCTAATAATCTTTTATACATTTTCATAATACGATTAGTTGACCATTGATCTACATCAGATCAAGGGGATAATTGATGTCTGTGTACCATGTAGATGTTACTAGTTAATAGGCTGGTGATTTTGGTTAAGATAAATAAAATGTGATTTTAACCACTGTAATAAAAATGGTCCTTATCCCAAACTGATAAGGGGCGGAAACCGAAAAGCCTTATGAGTAGGAAATCTTATAAATTTTATTTAAAATGTTAGTACAAGCACAGTTAAAAAGCACGGTAGATGCAGACCACAGATCAGATTGGTGTACTGCCCAAGGTGAAGCAGAAGCCAAAAGGTTGGCAAGAGAAAATTATGTTGCCAAATATCCTCATGATGATCTGGCAAATACCACCTACGTCACGAAACCTGCAGTTGGTTCCAAATCAGCAGAAGATGGCGAATCATTAGACGAAATGGTTGTCTCTTTTAGAAGTACGGTTAAAGAGCATTCACTTAACAATATCGGAGCGCGTCTGATGTTGAAAGAGGATTCAGGTGATGATCTTTTTTCACTGGTGCAGGAATCGAAGAAAGCTCCAGGCTCCACTTCTATCGTCGCTGTAGACACAACAGGGCCTGAAACATCTGGTGGAAATCCCAATGCTGAGGCTCTGGCAATCTATAACGATATGCTTGTTTTAAGTTCTTTAGCCAATGTGGTATCTATGAAATCTCTATACGACGATCATCCAGAAAAATACGATATTACAATTCCTCAGCAGGCCACAGCTTTTGTAAGGGCACAGGCTGTCAACCTTAATGATACGTTTACCCGAAGGTTGGGCGCCTATGCCATACCTGGTGAAACGACAAGCCAGCATTACAGCAAGGAAGTTACCAGCGTCGATCTTCATCTTGATTTTTTAACAGAAATCTTTGGGTCGTTCAACTTTCCTAAAGCTGCTTTTGATAAGCTGGATGGGATACTGACACAGGTCAAAAACTCTCTTGCCAACCTCAAGGTCTCTTTTGAATCAGAAGATGAAACGCTTGACCATATGATTTTTACCAACTACATAGAACCTATAGAAGTTCCTGGAATAAAAGATCCTGTCTTGACAGGAAAAATAAGAATGTTCTATTTAAAGATTAATCAGCATTCCTGGAAAGCTTCCGTGGGTAAAAGTTCTGTGGCAAAAATCAGTTTTACAATGGATTTCTTTGATACCATTTTTACTATTAACAGTCAGCTTGTTCGTACTGATACTTCCACCATTGCAGAATTGATTAAGAATTTCACTAATCATTCTTTCGAAGACATGAAAAAGCTGACAAGCCCTGCGGTTGTTAAAAAGTAACAATTTTAAGTATTACACTATTACTTATTAATCGACAGAAATAAAAATAAAACCTTGTGACCATTACAAGGTTTTTCTTTTATCGATATTTTAATATTACTGCAATTGTAAAAGTCCTGCATTAGTCGCTTAAACGGTAAAAAGAGGTTAATAATTATAGTATGATAACTATGATTAAATAAAATATCACTCCGTGATTAATTTATTTTTTAACTTTAAACAAAACTAAATCACTAAAAATCAACATCATGAAACTGAAATTTATTTATTTATCTATTTTGCTTTTCAGTTTGAATTGCTTTTCCCAATCTTTAGAGCCTATCAAACAGCAAAAGGAAGTAGTGGCTGATCTGCCCCTCTATAATTTCTATTATTTGAGTAAATACTTAACCAATCCAAATTTGGAAACAAAACAAAAGACTGCGGTCTATGCTCAGTTTCTTACTTTGATAGGAACTGAAAAATTAGAATACTTGTTAGCATCAAATGATAACGATCTCAAAGATTTAAGGGAAATCCTTAACCGCGTAATATTGCAATCTCCGGCGACTTATAAATTTCTAAGTTATTTGAGAGAAAGCAAATGGACAGAGCTGGATAATGATTTTAAGCTGAACGCAAAAGATAAAATGTTTGTACAGGAAATTAAATCGATTTCCGAGGAAATCAGTGAGCTTAAGATTGAACAGATTAATCAATTAAAGACTTATAATGATGATCAGGATAAGATTATAAACAGATTGATCGGATCAGAACTGATACGGTGATCATAAAGGCAAGACAGGATTCAGCAGTTCTGCTTCAAGCCCAAATGGCTGCAAAAGTAAACACATTTGACCAGTCGAAGTCTGTTCGTGATGTATTGATAAAAGAGAAGTCTGATATTCTTAAAGGTAAAATCGATACATTTTCATCTGCTTATTTTAAAGCAAATCCCAAATATATTTTTTCTGAAGTGGGTATTCTGGATGCGCAAAAGTTTTATGGGCAGACCGAAGCAGGGCAATCGTTGCAGTTAACGAATAATTATGTGCAGTCTGTTCAAAGCCAGGGAAGTTCTGGGTTTCAGCTTCCATCACAGGCGCAGCTTATTGATGCTATGGCTCTTTTCCTTGCCAACAGGGCAAAGCAGGAGGCGGCAATCTGGTTTATGGATCAGGTAAGATCAAGGCTGCAGAACCCGCTGATTAAGGATGCATTTCCTGAAACCATTAAGTTAATCCATTCTCTGGAGGACTACAAGGTTCCGAACTTTGGAACAGAATGGCGTTATGCCATTTCCACAGATTTTATCAAAATGCCTGAACATATTGCTGATAGCGAATGGGTCAGGCTTACCATCGGTGATGATACAAAGCTCAACGGAATACGTAGTTCCATTAAATTGGGTTATAAATTAAATGGCTTGATGGCTGGTAATTTCAATTACAGAGATATTATTGAGTCATTATATTTAGATGAGCTTAAAGTAGACTACACAGCCAGCAATTCTTACGATAAAAATATCCGAAATAGTATTATACTGCTCTATTCATTGACCAAAGAGCTGTACAGCATTGATTATATCTCTGATAAGCCTAATTACAGACTGCTTAACTTTGAAGAACTTAATGCGCTGAATAAGGATCAGTGGAATATTCTTACGTCATTAATTTATTTAAAGTATTTCTACGATAGAGAAAGCAACAATGGAGGTAGCAATCCGATCTTTAACAATAATCTTAATATTAATGCTGTTAAGGTTGTACTTAGCCAGATGCTTATCAATCTGTCGCAGTTTGATAAAATCAGAAATGATCTGGTGAATGTCAGCGGTAAAGAAAAGATGGATTTTTCAAAACAGAATTTCTACAGTATATGGAAGATTATCGATCAGATCGTTGACAATCTTAATGAGATTTGTTTCGCCGATGCTGTAAAATGTAAGTCTGCCAAAGAGAACAGTAAAATGGTCAGTGAAAATTTAAAGACTACCCTTGCTGTTTATGAAAGCCTGCAGACCCATAACTTCAACGGTGTTATACAGAATACATTTAAGCTGATCAATCAGTTTAAAAATAATGATGACATAAGCACTTTGGATGGTTATGAAGTAAAACATATTAGCGATAATCAATATTCTTTCACCAAAAATGAACAAAAACTATTTATTTGGAAACTTAATGACGGGTTTGCAATCTCCAAAGACAGCACAGGGCAAAAGGATAAAATTGTTATTAATGACTTCAGTAAATTTAGAAAGCTTTGGAGTCTGACTTCTTTTAATAAAGATGATGCTAAAGAACTTATAAAGCTTTCTGGTTTTAATATTATACAAAAAAATATTCTTCGACAGTTTGATTTGGATCTGACTGAATTGATAAGAATCTTCGATTCAGTGGACAATGTACAACCGTCAATGGTTAAGAGTGCAATTACAGCTACTTCGTCAGAAAGCGCAGTATACATCAGTAAGGTTGATGCAAAATACAGAGATCAGCTGATTAAATTAACGTCATTTTTTGGAGATGTTCTCACCGCCACAGATTCAAAACAGATGGCAGATGTCATCAGTTCTCACGCGCTCCCACCAACTTCATATAAACTTAAAAGACGAGTTGCTTTTTCAATTGATTTCAATGGCTACGTTGGAGCTTATGGTGCATACAGTTTCCCAAGCGCGGGATCAACCTTCAATGAGGGCTGGACAGGAGGCATTACCGCACCTATCGGTGTAACCTTTACGTGGAAGGTAGGAAAAAACAATTGGGGACTGAGCGCTAATGTGGTAGATTTAGGGAATATTGTGAATCACTATCTGACAAGCTCTGAAAAATATTATAAGGATGTGCATTTCAGTGAAGTATTTGCGCCGAATGCCAATCTCTTATATTCAATTCCGAAAACACCTTTGGTGGCTTTTATAGGAGCTTCATTCTTGCCTTTAAAAAGTACAGTTGTAGATGGAGTAACAAAGAATTACCGTGCTTTTGATCTCACCATTATACAGGCTGGAATTAAAATCGACATTCCATTCGTTAACCTGCACAAAAGCCAATGAAGTATTGAATCTTATTTATAAACAAAATTGGGAACCTCCTATGGTTTTGTGATAAGAATAGGGATTTTAAGAGCTTTTGAATATAATCATCTAGATTCCACTTCCCTTTATTTTGGACTGAATTGCTAAATTTTTATTTGGCTTCGCTGTAGGTTTCTGATATGTTGATGACTCATCCTTCTTGTTATGATCTTGGTTGTGATAATGATTGAGGTATTGGGGGTATTCTAATTTGATGGAGTTCAGTTTTCTATTGAAAAGGAGTTCTATACAGTGTTTTTCGGCATTGAATTGAAGGTTGACGCTGAAGTAGATATTATTTCGGGAAAGCATATTTTCGAAGAAAAGGACTTGAGGGTCTGGTGCTGGTTTTTTGCTAAGCTGTACGCCTTTGATTGCTGGGAATATTAAGCCACTCGGTGCGATCATTGGTCAGGCGGTCAAGGCTGATAAGGGATGGAATGACTTTTTTGGTTAAAGGATGGATAAGTCCACTACCCTGGCAAAATCCAAGAATTTTTGTGAATCTTCCCTGTTGGCATTGTGTCTAGATAACGCTGGAGTTCCTGAGCGGTTTCTTGAACTTCATATTCTCTGACTTTGAAGAATAAGAACTTCTAGAGATTTTTTAGCTACTGGTAGAAATCGGAATAGAACTGAGTGAAGGATTCTTCGTAAGGTTCTATGTTTATGGACTTGGGAGGTTTTATCGTTATGGTTTGTATGGGTTTGAGGGGTGCCGTTTTTGGTTAATGCCTTCCACCACTCCGATGCTCTGGCTGGAATGGTATTTCCTGTTTTCTCAAAATACATCAAACGTAGATATGAATCTCCTCCTCCGTTAGACTGACGTGCACAATACATTTGATGCCCCCAACAAATCTTCTGCAGAGACACTGGTATTGATAGTTTCAGGTTCATTATTTTCTCTACTACAAGCTGATAAGCTTAAAATGAGTATTAAAAAAGAAATTAATTTTAATATTTTCATAACGTTAGTTTTTTCTAATTTATATATTCTTACTGACATTTATCCCTTTAGTTAATATTGAATATCAACGACTAATAAAAGGTTTTCTAACGGAAGCCCCTCCCTTCGTCAGGCTCAGGACATGCTAATCTCGAATGCTAACCGCAATATTTAACATTGTAAGGCTGAGCTTATCGAAGTCCTTATTTGTAAAAGCGATATTATTTTTAATGTTTTCATAATCTTAAAGTTTAATGGTCAATTTTTACTGTGTTATATTTAGATGTCCCTATTGGCCGAAATAGGATAAGTTGAATATTGATCATTCGCTCCATCACTATGGTTTTAGTTTTTTGAGTGCAGCATCTATGTCAATAGGAGGACCTACAAAGGCGTTGTTTTTCATTAAAGCTGCCAAAACTTCCGGTTCAAAGTTTTCCCGAAGCATATCATCATTCATATATCCGATTTTTGAAAATACCTGATAAAATTTTTCCAAACTCGGCGAAATTGGTTGATGGATGATCAAAAGTTCACCGGGATTATTGTCATAAGGATTGGCATAGGTATGTGCCGTACCTCTTGGTACAAATACAGTATCGCCTTTTTTGCCCATAAAAATTTCTTCGTTAATCTGAAACAAAAATTCCCCGGAAATCACGTAAAAAATCTCGTCATCCTGATGATGGATATGCAAACCGGGACCACCTTTTTCCAGGTTAGATTTTGCTACATCCGCACCAATGTATAGTTGATTTTCCGTGTCTTTTGAAGAGATGATACAACGGCCGAAATTGGCTTCCGATGTTGTGTCTTTTCCGAAGTAACGGCTTTCATCAGCCCGTACAAATAGTGATTTTCCCTTTTTGTATCTGAATGTAAAATCTGCCCATTTAGCAAACGACAATATCGGAAGTGCAAGCAGAGAAGCTGTTAAAAAATTACGTCTTTTCATTTTTCTGTAGTTTGTAATTAATCAATTAAAACAGGCCGGGTTCTATCATATACCGTAATGGTTTTTGCTGTTTTGCCATCACTCGCTTTTATGACGAAGCTTTCTTCATAGCCGGCATTGGTAAGCTCAATATTTTCAATTTTCCAGGTGCCGTGGCGATTGGTCTTTAAAGAATAAGTACGGTTGAGTCTTTTTAACGGTCCTTCGCCTTTGGTAATTTTAGTTCCATTATTATTGTTGGTTTTGTAATAAGTACTAATGATGCTTAGCTTTACCACAGCGTTGGGTTCGGAACCTCCATATATTTTGTAAGTACCCCGGACTTTTTGATTGTTTTTGGGATATACAATCGTGACTTCTTTCTGTTTCTTGCTTTGGCTTTTGACTTCGTTACTTGTAAGGAGTAATAAAAAAGCGCCACATAAGATGATGATATTCTTCATAATCATTTTAATTTTTGTTTTATGAGATGAAAAGCTTTAACCCAATCATTGTCATCTATTTTATTGCTGGAAACATCATCCTGAAATTTTGTTTTGGTGATATAAAATTGACGCTCCACAACCTTAAAATACAACTGAAATGAGGGCAAATAGTAAATACGTGGAAGATTTATTTCTGTGGATGAAAATTTTCTTGGAATAATTTTATAGGTGTTGATTAATTTTCCTTTACGAAAATGCTTTAAGCCTTCTTTTGTAGATATTTCAATTTGGTCATCATATTCAAAACCCTTCAACTCTTTCGCTTCGTTTTTAGAAATATAAAACAATACATTTTCTATATTTTCTTGATTAGCATTTTTCGTAGGTCTTGGTACTATTCCAAAATCTCCAACGGTATAGCCTTCCGCTACAAATTTGTCTACTCTTCTTCCTATTCCAAATCGTGCGACCTGTTTACATTGGCTGTCATAAAAGATTCTACCATTGTAACAATCCATACAGCGTCTATCACTTTTTATAGAAAACTCATATACCTTTCTATTTCCGCTGAGCTCAATCATTCTTTCAAATTTTATCTTGCTGAGACTACCAACATTTTCTTTTTCAAGTTCTTTTAAACAATCTGTGAGTTCCTGCGTCTGATAAAAATTGGCAAACAGGCAGAATATCAAATTAATTATTCTAAGCTTTTTCATCAGATGGCTTTGGTTTTCATTCGGGAAACTTGGATGGTTTTAGAATGCACTGCTTCTCCTTTTTCATTTACAAGACTTGCCGTAATGGTATAATTGTTTGCCCAATAGGAATAGTCATTTGATTTTTTAATCAGTTTGATTTCGTCTGTAATCCACATTTTCATTAAAGAATTGTAACGTACATTGTAAGTTCCCCAAAGCGCATTGTCTACTGTAGTTGTATTTTTATCAATCTTCGGGATAGGGAAAATTGGACCTACATTCCCAATTTTTATCTCAGTTTTGGACTTGTAGCCCGAAAATCGAACTTCCACTCTCACCAACGCACCTTCTGGAGCTTCTCCACTAATGTAGAATCCGTCCTGACCAACATTTTTGTTATCAAATGGCGAAATGATTTTGAAATTGGATATAGCACCACCCTTGATAAGACCTTCATCTTTTTGGGGTTGTCCCGATGAGCTATTATCATTGTTATTCTTTGCCGGGATTTTCATCGGAATGGTTTTCAGAAATAATTTTGGCGAAGTTTTGTATTCGATATTTTTACTCTCGTAGCGGTATGATCCTAATTGTTGGGAAATAAAGGCAAATATTTTTGTATTGATAGCTTTCGGATCAAACAAAACCTGAATAGGCGGACTTTGCCAAATGCCTTTTTCATCCGCTTTGATACTGAACTCCTGTGGATTGTGTTCCTTTGTACTTATTCGCAAGGTTGGTTTACCTGATGGATTTGCAGGAAAATTATAAATAGGATCGACCCGAAGATTGATAAAGGTATTCGGGTCTGCCTTACCCATAATCACGAAAGGTCCATCGATTACCGAACCAGCCGTTGGAAAGGTAATTACAGGATTATTTTTGATTTCCTGAGTGTTGGTTTTTCGTTTTTTTCCTAATTGTGCTTGTGCTTCATTGCTCATCATAAGAAGAATGAACAATGAAAAAATTGTTTTGGATAGATTAAAAATATTTGTTTTCATAATGATGTGGTTAATGGTTAATTATTTAATCATACATTTTTTTAAGAATAAGCGATTGATTATAAGTCTTTTATCTGTTTTCTTAATCTTTTATAATCTTTCGGTTAATAGCCTTACCAGCTTTTGTGGTGGCTGATATAATGTAGGTTCCTTTTGGAAGTTTGGATACATCTATGGTTTTACCAAAAGTAGAAACCTGTTTCACCAGTCTTCCCGAGAGGTCTGTGATGCTGATATTGCCGGCTTCTTCCGAAAAGTGGAGGATGTCTTTAGCGGGATTAGGGTAAATCGCAATTTCTTTTTTATTAAGATCTGTTGTAGCCAAATTAACCGTGCAACCTGCATCATAAGAATCTCCGGAGATTGTCCAGCCTTTGTTGTTGATAAGGATATTTCTGTGAGTTTGCCCAGCAGATCCGTATGTTCTTCCTAAACTTCCGAGAGTTCTGCCTGTTGGTGTACTGGGGTTTTCGACCCAGCCTTTTAGGGTTTTGCTGTAATTTTCACAACCCATTCCAGAATTATTGAGCATACTTTGTAAATTAACATTACTATTCAAAGTCCAGCTCCCGATGTTTTGATTGAATGCAGTTGCGTCAATGAACATAATACCCATATCGGTAACCTTAGACGTGTCCCAACTCCCGATGTTTTGGTTAAATGCAGTTGCATCATAAAACATAGCACTCATAATGTTAACCTTAGACGTATCCCAATTCCCAATGTTTTGGTTGAATGCAGTTGCGCCTGCAAACATAGCGTACATATCGGTAACCTTAGACGTATCCCAGCTCCCGATGTTTTGGTTGAAGGCTTTTGCACCAGAAAACATACCATACATCATAGTAACCTTAGAGGTGTTCCAACTTCCGATGTTTTGGTTGAATGCAGTTGCGCCAGAAAACATCTGATACATTTTGGTAACCTTAGACGTGTCCCAATTCCCGATGTTTTGGTTGAATGCAGTTGCATTTAGAAATATTCCAGCCATATTCGTAACATTAGACGTGTTCCAGCTTCCGATGTTTTGGTTGAAGGCTGTTGTACCAGAAAACATCTGATACATATTGATAACATTAGATGTGTTCCAACTATCAGCGTTTGGGATTGTGGTTAGTGAGGTACAATCCTGAAACAAATAAACCATATTGGTTACGTTGGAAAAATTCGGAATATCAGTAGCCGTAATTTTCAGATTGGAACACTGGTAAAACATACCGCTTAAATTAGTATCCCAAGCCGTAGTTCCCCATTGTTGGAGTTCGGATAATTTTTTCCGTGTGTTTGAGGAGGAGTTGTCAAAATTGAATCTAAAAGTAGAACTTGGCGTTATCGTTACAATGTATTCTCCTACCGAGGGAAATGTAATGGTTGTATTGCCACTTGCCCCGCTTCCGCTTCCCGTGACCAAAGGATTGTCAGGTTTCACATAGTTGTAGGAGTAAGCACCTACTGTCGGGATTGTAATTTGGATAGAATTGTCACCATTGGCATTGGTATTCCATTTTGTGATGATTGGTGTTGCGTGCATCAGTGCTGTAAAGACAGCAAACAGGAGTAAGAAGATTTTTGTTTTCATAATGATATTTTTAATTACTAATTCATTATTTTTTTTTAGATGGCGTTTTCGGTGGAATGGGTTGAGGATTGAGAATGACTTTGTCCTTCGGATGTACGATGATTGGACCATTTTTAATATCCTTGGGTGTTTTCCACCTTTTGTAATCGTCTATGTCGATAGCAGCATTCCATATTGCAGATTTTCTGCCTTGGTAGAGTTGATAGATAAATAATGAATATTCTGTTTTCCCGGCAACCAGCTTTACATTGGGTTTATGGTAAGGCAAAGGTTCCACATAGAGGTTGTGAAGTTGCCAGTTTCCGTATGGGGCAAGACTCACTTTTATGATGCTTTTATTTACATATTGTTTGGGGTCACCTTCTCTGTAATAAGTTACTTGAAATTCACTCACAATTTCGGACTGCGGAGCCCATACACTATTGCGTATTTCCGAAAATGCTATTCCTTTAACATCGAATGGCATTGGAGTCGTCATTCTTCTTCCGGAAGGCTGGCCTACAACTTGTGGTGTTGTAAGGTCTTGTGCTTGCAATACTTGACTGATATTTATGATTAGAAGTAAACTGATTCGTAGTATGCTCCTAAAATGTACATTAAAAATATTGGTAATCATAATGATCTTTATTTTGAAATTATTGTTTTTGGAAAGTTCCAATTTGCTGAGCAAAAGGAAAAAGATCCCTGTAACCTTCTAATTTACCATCTACCAGAATCCATAGAGATCGTTTGTTTGCTTCAATTGAATATGCAGCGATGTTTTTAATAATTTTATATTCGTGATTAGGATCAATCGGATTAGGATATGATTCGGAATAATGAGTGCCAGAGAACCTTAAATTTACAGCATACTGGGTATTGGTTCCCGGAACTCTCCACGATCCAACATAGGTATTGCCATTGAGCTGGTTTGTATTGGAAATTTTCACTAATGCTAATTTGTAATTAAGTTGATCCGCATTATTGGATGATACAATCGTTTTATTTTGAATCTTAAATTCTCTGACAACGTAACCTGCACTATAAATTTTTACGATGCCATCTACAAAAGTGTAATTGTAATTATAACCTTCAATTGGTGCAAAGGTGTGGTACTCAATAGATTTCCCTTGAGCTTCCTTTTCAAAAGTTAGAATAAAAGTTGAAAATTGATTATCATCCTTTGCCAATGCTACAAGCACATAATCTGTAATATCAAATGGTTCTTCTACAGTTTCTGGTTCTTTGCCATTGTCGTCATTTCTGCAATACAACAATCCAATCAGAAGCAGTAATAGCGAAATTATTTTAAGTGTTTTCATAATGATATTTTTTAATTATTCGGATTGATTATTCTGTTAACAAATTCTATAATGAATTCGAATTCTTACCCAAACTTTATCAGTTTTTTTTGTAGATATTAAGACAATGATTAGAAGCATTATCAGAATGAGTGAAAGCCTGGAATTGCTTTTTTATTGTAATCTCTTAACTGCAAGTCCGTTTATTCCTTGGTTTCTCATTTTGCAGGTATCTTCAATCACAGAAAAACGCAAAGAATCTTGAGCGAAAAATGCGATTTTATATTTCCCTTCGTATTGCTCATTACAAAGTGAATCAGAAATAATCATTACATCTCCTTCAATCGTATATTTACCCGTGACAAATAATTTTCCGTCGGTAAATCCATCATAGTTATTATCTGCACCAAAATGCGCCTTCAAAACATACGGTTTTCCATTATGGCTTAGATGGGCATCCCAATCACCAATTATAGTAGTATCTGTTTTTGAATTACTACTCTGACAAGACATCAACAAACAAGTTGTAATAAGACTAAAAATTAAAGTTTTCATAATTGTAAAAATTTATTGGATATTTCTTATTTCGATAGTCCAAAGCTACATTCAGAAATAAAAAAAAGCATTTGCTCTTGTTGCAAATGCTTTTGATATTGTGCGTTTTAACGAATGATTACTGTATGTTTTGATTTTGTTTCATATTACTTTGAATTTGTTGCAAATGAAAAACCTTAATGCTCAAAATCCAGCATCTTCATCAAAAAGAGTCAAGTATTAAAACATCAAAAAGATATATGAAATTTTGAAAAGTCAGGGATTTGTGCTAAATGCTAGGGTATTTAAAAACTAATCTTTATTAACTGCACTTGGTGGATAGCCAAAATATTTTGCAAAACTGGTAGAAAAATTTGCAGGATTTCCGTAGCCCACCATAAAACCTACTTCCGCAATGGAGCCTGTCTTTTTTTCCAATAGTTCGTGTGCTTTTTGCATACGAATGGTGCGCAAAAGTTCCCCTGGACTTTGATTAATTAATGCTTTGAGTTTCCTGTGAAGTTGCGTTCGGCTAAGACCAACTTCGCTTCCCAAAGACTCTGCACTTAGTTGTACATCATCTATCCGATCATGAATAATGTCTTTTATTTTTGATAAGAATGATTGTTCTATTGATGGCAATTCGGAAATTTCGTTCAGCCAACCATTATTTTGAGAAAATTTTAATCTTAATTTTTGACGTGTCGTAATAAGATTTTCGATGATTGCTATCAATTCTGTTTTATCGAACGGTTTTGCAAGATATGCATCGGCACCAGATCTTATCCCATAGATTTTGCTGTCTTGATCGGTTTTTGCCGTGAGCATAACAATCGGAATGTGGCTTGTGCGCTCATCATTTTTGAGAGTATCGCAGAGTTCATATCCATTTTTCCTGGGCATCATAAGATCGGTGATCACCAAATCGGGTACCATATCTTGGGCTATTTGTATTCCTTCTGCGCCGTTACTGGCTGATAGAACTTGGTAGTTATTCTTTAATGTAATTTCTATAAATTCACGAAGTTGCTCATTGTCTTCAGCTATTAAAACAGTTTCTTTATTTTCGTTAAGTAATTCATCTTCAAATAATTCAAGGTTATTGTCATTGTTGTAAATTTCAGTTAGGGGTGATGTTACCGTCACACCTTTATTTTTATCCGCAGAGAGATAAGGTAATGAAACGGTGAAAGCTGAGCCTATATTTTCTTCGCTATTTACTTCAATACTTCCATTTAACAGTTCCACCAATTCCTTCACTAAAGCTAATCCAACACCTGCACCTTCTCTATCGCGAGAATCTGAAGCATCTACTTGGTAAAACCGATCAAAGATATAGGGCAACTTTTCTTTTTTAATGCCAATTCCTTTATCAATTACTTTAATTTCAAAATAATTTTCATTCAATTTTTGTAATATGACATCTACAGAACCATTTTTCTCACTAAATTTTATCGCATTTGAAACCAAATTCTGTACAATTTTTTCAAACTTGTCAAGATCCGTTTGTACCCAAAGTTCCTGTTGCCTAGTTTCAAATTTCAGTTCAAGATGATGGTGCTCCGCTAAGGAACCAAATTGCTTCACGTGCAATTCCAACCATTTCACGATGTCGATATTTTGATAATCCACCTTCATTTGCCCGCTTTCGAGACGGCTCAAATCCAAAAGTTGATTAATGAGTTGCAAAAGACGTTCGCTGTTTTTCAGGATATATTGGGCGTATTGCTTTGCTGTGGCTTTGTCGGGATTTTGCAACAATTCTTTCGCAGGATTAATAATCAGTGTCAGTGGTGTCTTGAATTCGTGCGTCAGGTTTATAAAAAATCTAGATTTGGCAGCATCCATCACTTTCAGTTTTTCTGCCTGATCCCGAACTTGCGCCGTTCTCTCCAAAACTGTTTTTTCCAGATGATCCGCCTGCTCGGAGATGAGTCTGATTTTTTCCAGTTCCTTCTCCAGATTTTCTTCGGATAGCTTTTTGTTTTCTACCAATTGAAAAGCGAGATTTCTGTTGGTATTTGCAATATCAATTGCCATATAAATCGAAAATAAAATGGGCATCAGCAGATTTCCCCAACCAAACAAAATCATCACTTGTTGTACCGTAAACCATCCGAACTGGTTAGAACCTGCTATAGTTCCCATTATTATAAATATGAACATTCCTACAAGAAGCAACCACAATTTTTTGTTTCCATTTTTGATGGCTTTTAATAAGAAAATTATTGCATCGGCAAAGAAAATAAGCACAAATATATTTTGATGCCATTTTTGAAACCACATTATTTTAAAATCGTACCACGATTCATACCAATTCAATAATAGATAAATTGCGACAGGAACCGAGGCCAAAAGCATAATAACAGTACGTTTCAGAGGTATTTTACCAAAAGCTGCATAATATAATAAGAGAAATCCAAACGTAAAATGTAGGGTCACAAATCCCATAAAGACTTTCATATAAAAGACTTGCCCAGTTGGACTCGTGGTCACAAAGGTCTGGTAACGAGCATATAATCCAATGGCGACGCAAGCAACAAAGAGAATGTAATAGAGATTAATTTTTAGTTTTGGATAAAAGATATAAATGAGCAAATGCAAAAGAATCAAGATACAAGCTGCAGCCACACTCATCAAGAGTTGATCCATCACGAATTTGTCTGCTTTTTGCTTCGCATTCATTGTTTGAAAATCCTGTAAACTCGCCTGAAAGCCGTAAAAATTAGGATAGGGCGCATCATAATTGGAATATCGAATCGCAATCAAATGTGAAAGAGTATCAGTAATTGCGAGCGGAATACTGAGGTAAGGTTGCCTACTTGCTACCATATTTTCTTTCGAATCACCAACTTTTCCTATGGTCACTATTTTTTTTCCGTCCAGATAGACTTCTGACGCGCCATCGTGGTTGATCGACATTGCCCAGGTATCGGTTAAATTTGCTTCTGATTTTTTAACCTTAATTCTAAACCAGCCAATTCCCGTCCAGCCTTTTGGCATTGGCGCTTTACTATATTTATCTTTCCCGAAATTGGTGTTGGAAATAATTTGCCACGACTCATCAGAAAATTTCGGACTCGCAAATTCTATTTTATCTCCGGGATGAAACCTCCAGTGGAAATTTTGTAACCAGACGGGTTTTTCAATTTGTTGGTCTGTAAGGATAACAGTCTGAGATTGGGCGAACACAAAGACTTGTACTAAAAAAAATAGTACAATAAATATGCTTTTACAAGTCCGAAATTTCACCATTCGATTTTAATCAACAACTTGGTTAACATAGCTAAAATACTTTAATTTATTTTAAGAATGTTTAAATTTCATAAAAAATATTTTTGTAACAATATATTTTAATGTAACAGATCATATTTTTATAAAAATACTAACTCTGTAACTTTTATTCAATAAATCTAGATAAGCTATAAACTAAAAGATATTTTATTTTTTAGTTTGGTACATCAATATACAGTTTTCTACAGTAAATTATATCGCTAGTGAGTCACATCATTACTATAGCTTAAAGTAGCAGATAAAGAATTATATTTGACTAATAATTTCAATAAACTTAGTGGACTATGATTCTCAGTTATATTCAAAGTTTTAAAATATTTTCAGACAAAGAAATTGAAGATTTTGCCCAACTGATTGAGACCCGAAAACTGTTGAAAAATGAATATTTTGTACAGGAAAATGACAGCTGTAAAGAAATCGCCTTTGTTCAGAACGGAATATTCCGCACCTTTTATACAACTGCGGACGGCAAAGATATAACCTACTGTTTTAGGTTTCCCAATGAGTTTGTGGCCTCATATTCTTCTTTTATTTCAGGAAAACCCAGTAAAGAAACCATACAGGCAATTGCAGATGCAGACATTTTTGTACTCAATAAAGATAAAGTGGAAGCTCTTTTCCACGAAAACCCAAGATGGATTCTTTTTCTGAAAATAATTGCGGAACAAGAATATATGGAACTGGAAGAACGATATTTTCAGCTTCAGAGAAATAATGCCTCACAAAGATATGAGAAGCTTCTGAAGAATCAGCCTAATTTCGTTCAACAGATTCCGCTTCAGTATCTGGCTACATATCTGGGAATTACACAACGGCATTTAAGCCGTCTCAGAAAAGACATTTCTTTTTAGACATTTGTCCTATGTCCGGAATTGGCGTTCCTGTAGTTTTGTAAAAAAAACAATATGGGTTCAAATATTTTAATTGTCGGAGGAAAAGGAATAGTTGGAAAAACGATACACAGGATTCTGCGCTCCAGAAATCAAGAATATAACATATATATCGGCAGCCGGAAAGAAGGGGCTACGGAATACGATGTAATGATTGATGTCAATAAGCCTGAAACTTTCAAGACTGTCGTAAACAGAAATATTGATCTTATCATTCTTGCAGTCAATGATCAAAATGATCATATTCTCAGGTTTGCTATTGATAACAGTATTGACTACATTGACATTACAAAACCAACACCTGACCTTGTAAAAGCTCTGGCTGTAGCAGAAACTACTCAAAATATCAACAGCAGAATCGTTTTCAGTTCAGGATGGATGGGAGGACTCGTCAGCGGACTTATGAATACTCTATCTCATAATCCCGAAAATATCCGGGAAGTAAAATTGTATGTATATTACTCTGTAAAGGATCTGGCAGGAGAAAGTTCCGCTCATTTTATGGCTGAGAATGTAGCCAGACCATTTATCAACTATCATAGTAATCGGCAGATATCTGTAAGACATTTTCTGAATTCTGAAGATTTTAAGTTTTCTTTCGGAATCGGAAAGCGACAGGCCTATAATTTTGATGTTCCAGATCTATATATTTTAAATCAGATTGAAAAAATACCTACAGTCAATGTTAAAATGACCTATGATTCAAAACTCATCACCTGGCTTTTGGGAACATTCCAAAAATTAAGAATTTTCGATATTTTATCATTAAAGGCACGTCGGGTCATTTTTGGTTCGAGTGGAAACGGTGACCAGTCTGTATTTGAAATTGTAATCAAAGATGATCAGGGAGAAAAAAAATTAAGTCTTCAAAGCAAAAAAGGACAGGCAGAACTCACAGCACTCGCTGCTGTTTTGCACGCTGAAATGCTACTGCACGGTGATTTTAAAAACAAAATATATTTTGCCCATCAACTTCACAATCCGGAAAAACTTTATCAGTCATTGGCTGAATATGAAGGGATAACTATTGAAACAAAAATATGAAAAATATACTGATTATCAACGGCCATACCAACCGGGAATCTTTCAATTTCGCCATTATGAATGACTATAGAGAAGGTGCTGAAAAAGCCGGCGCAAAGGTTGAACAGATTATTATTGCAGATCTTCAGTTTGATCCGAATTTAAAATATGGCTATCAGAAAAGAACGGATCTTGAACCTGACCTACTTGAAGCCTGGGAAAAAATTCTTTGGGCAGACCACCTCGTGTGGGTGCATCCTGTTTGGTGGGGCAGTTTTCCGGCTGTAATGAAAGGATTTATAGACAGACTTTTTCTTCCCGGACTGGCTTTCAAATACCGGGAGAATTCTGTTTGGTGGGATAAGTTGCTTATTGGAAAAACAGCACATATTATAACAACAATGGATCAACCGGGATGGTATTACCGAATATTTTTTGGTCGTCCGAGTATTAACCAGCTCAAGAAATCAATATTAGAATTTTGCGGCGTGAAGCCTGTAAAAGTGACCATTATCGGAATTATTAAAACTTCAGACGAAACACAACGCAAAAAGTGGCTGGATAAAGTGAGAATATCCGGAATGAAACTGAAATAAATTGAATTAGTCTATGTATTTACAGTCAGGTTTTCCTTATAACAATGTATTGAACTTGGAACTATTTTTGAGAAAAAGCCATCTTAGCAATATTATCACCATCCAGATTTTCTACTTTATAAATTATCCGTGTTATTAAAAAAATAACTGGTGCGAAACATTTCTATCTTTCTTTCTGTAATCTCGCCTCATCCTGAGCTTATCAATGAAAATTTGGATGATGAGATTAAATTCACATTCATCACAATCTAGTCTTATTATTAGTTTTTCCAATCTTTCGGTAATGAGGTTCGTATATTTAATTTAAAATCATTCTTAATGAAACATTGTATAATTTTGATCTGTGAAAAAATGGGTTTCAATATTGATGCTTTTTACGTATTTGGTTTCAACAACTGAACTCAATCAGTTTTTAAAGCTTCCTATACTTATAGAACATTACAATGAACACCACAAATTAAATCCGGAAATGTCACTGTTGGCATTTTTCAAAATGCATTATGATCATCCTGCAAAAGATGCAGATTATAAAACGGACAGGCAATTACCATTTGTGGTTCATTCTACATTGTCACTTGTCTTTACCCTAAATTCGAATTTCGTTTTTGAGTTTGGCAACTTAACTTTTATGTGTTTCAATGCTAGCCATATTGCTGCTTTCGATGAGAATTTCTACATAAAAGGTCATTTACATTCTATCTGGCAGCCACCAAGACTCACGTAATTTTATTTCTACATTAAATATTTTATCTGGATGTTTTAAAGAACATTCAGGCTTGATTGATTCTGAAATTTAATTTTACAATACATAATGAAAACAATATTTACAGCCATAATGTTGGCTTTATTCTCTGTCCTTTCTAATGCACAGACACGTTTTGAACAAGCAAAGAAAACAGCTTCAGAAAACAGCGAACTTATTCTACTCAATTTTTCCGGATCAGACTGGTGCATTCCGTGCATTAAACTTCATAAAAACATTATCGAAACGGAAACTTTCAAGCAATTATTGGCCGACCATATTTTAGAATATGTCAATGCAGATTTCCCAAGAAGTAAGAAAAATCAACCTTCCGCAGAAATCAAAAAAGAGAATGAACTTTTGGCAGATCAATACAATCCAAAAGGTATTTTCCCTTATACAATACTATTAAATTCTGAAGGTAAATTGCTAAAAACCTGGGAAGGACTGCCATCGGAAGACGCAATTGCTTTCAGTAATAAGATCCGAAGTTTTTATCAGAAAAAATAAATAATGTTGAAAGAGTTTCGCAAATCCCAAAAACTGATGGGGAATATCTTCGAGATCACTGTTGTGGATGACAGTGAAGCAATTGCTTTTGAACATATCGAAGCCGCAATTTCAGAAATCCAGCGGATTGAGAAATTGCTCACGACTTACAGCGATGATAGCCAGACTAATTTGATTAATACAAATGCAGGAATACAACCAATAA
Organism: Epilithonimonas zeae; assembly: GCF_900141765.1. Taxonomy (NCBI): domain Bacteria; kingdom Pseudomonadati; phylum Bacteroidota; class Flavobacteriia; order Flavobacteriales; family Weeksellaceae; genus Epilithonimonas; species Epilithonimonas zeae. The sequence continues at coordinate 1,671,745 of NZ_FSRK01000001.1, forward strand.
AAGTTGATTCAGAAGTTTTTCAGTTAATCGAAAGAAGTCTTAGGATCAGCGATATTACAGATGGTTATTTTGACATTTCTTATGGTGGAATCGATAAAACATTCTGGAATTTTGACAGAGAAATGAAGCATCTTCCCAACCCAGAATTGGTAAAAGAACATCTGAAACTCGTTAATTACAAAAATATCCTTTTAAATCCTGGAAACCAATCAGTTTTTTTGAAAGAGAAAGGAATGAGAATTGGTTTTGGTGGTATCGGGAAAGGATACGCTGCCGAAATGGCAAAAAAAATTCTTCAGCAAAGAGGTATCGTTTCGGGTGTGGTAAACGCTTCCGGCGATCTCACAACTTGGGGATCACAAGCCGACGGAAAACCTTGGACCATCGGAATCGCGGATCCGGACAATGCTGCTCTTCCTTTCTCTTATATGAACATTACCAATACTTCTGTTGCAACTTCCGGTAATTACGAAAAATTTGTAATGATAGAAGATAAGAAGTATTCGCATACCATCAATCCAAAAACAGGAATGCCGGTTTCGGGAATCAAAAGCGTTACGATAATTTGTCCGAACGCCGAGATTGCCGATGCGATGGCAACGCCAGTTACTATTATGGGAATTGATGCCGCAATCGGTCTCGTCAACCAGATCAACCATTTGGAATGTATCATTATCGATGATGACAACAACATTCATTCATCAAAAAACATCAATTTCAAATAATGTCCTGGATAATCTTTGACATAAAACAAGTTAAAAAATCCCAATGAAAAATAATATATTAAAAATAATGATGGGCATATCTGTCTTTTTTACACTTTCATCACTACATTCCTGCTCAACGGTAAAAGAATATGAAAAAAGCAAACTCAACGATGCCGAAATGGTTCTGGGCAACCGAACGATTGAAAAAACAGAACTCAGTTTCCAGTCTTATCGCGAAGGCTCTTCAGGCGCTAATGCAGGTAAAGTTGGCGGTGGCTGCGGATGCAATTAGAATAATAATTACTAAATCTTAAAATGAATTAAAATGAAAAAAGTAATTATAAGCATCATTGCTCTGTTTGGATTCTTCAATGCTAAAGCACAGGAAAATACCAATACAGAATCATCGAGAAAACTAAGTTTGGATGAGATTAATCTAGTATCGAGTTATTATAAACAGGACGGAAATAATTCTGCAGTAACAGGCGGTATAGGATCAGAAAAACTCACCGATATTTCTAATTCCATAGATGTGGTCTTGGTAAATTATGACAAAAAATTAAGAAAGAACAAATATACTTTGGATGTTGGTATAGACCATTACACGTCTGCATCATCGGATATGATAGACCTCAAGGCTAATTCTTCCGCTTCTCATGCAGACACACGAATTTATCCTTCCTTAGGATGGAGCCGTGAGAATGAAACCAAAGGCAGCACAATTATGGCTGGTGTTTCATATTCCGGGGAGTTTGATTATCAATCGATTGGAGCGAATATAGGATTCTCCCAGAAAACGCCCAACAAGATGGGGGAATTCACTGCCAAATTTCAAGCCTTTCTGGATCAGGTAAAATTGATTGCTCCAATAGAATTGAGAACTGCAGGTGGCGAAAATACTGGAACCAGTGGTAGAAACACCTATGCGCTTTCTTTATCCTATTCTCAGATCATCAATAAGAATTTTCAATTGGAATTAATGACAGATGCCGTTCAGCAGACGGGTTATTTGAGTTTGCCATTCCACAGGGTTTATTTTACAGATGGGTCTGTACATCAGGAAGCTTTGCCGGATAAGCGATTCAAACTTCCTCTAGGATTGAGAGCCAATTATTTCTTTGGAGATAAGGTAATCGTAAGAGCCTATTATCGTTACTATACTGATGATTGGGGATTAAGATCTAATACGATCAGCTTAGAAGCGCCTGTGAAAATCTCACCTTTTGTATCGGTAAGTCCATTTTACAGATATTATTCTCAAACGGGTGCGAAATATTTTTCACCTTATCAGCAGCATACGGCTTTTGATGATTTTTATACGAGCAATTATGACCTTTCGAAATTCAACAGCAACTTTTACGGTGCAGGAATCCGTATCAATCCTAAGAATGGATTATTTGGTGTAGAAAGGCTCAATATGCTGGAAATAAGATACGGACATTATACCAAATCGATAGGAATGAAGTCGGATATTATTTCCTTAAATTTAAGGTTTAAATAACCATCCATAAAAATAATAACAATCATTATTTTAACCTGTTCAAATATTTGTTTTGGACAGGTTAAATCTTATTCAGCCGAACTGCAAAAAAAGAGGTAGAGAATTACCGTTGATAAAGTATATCATCCAAGCTACCAAAAACTCATTATTCCGACTTTATTCATAGGTTTTGGTGTGATCAGTGTAAATTCTGATGTAAGGGTTTGGACATTTTCGATGTGCTGAGCATAAATATAGGATGCAAATAAGAGCAACAGTATGCCTAAAATTGGGACAGTCTTATATTGTTTCATTAGTTTTGTTTATATAAATGATTGGTTTCTTTCTCTTTTCTAACCATTTTTTTAGAATCTTTTTCAACTCATCAAAAGCAAAGCTTAAATCGCTCATTGGCATGAAAGGATTAAAATGGGCACAAACCAGCCAGTAGACAGGAATGTTCAGCGGAAATAAATTTCATTAAAATACAAAAAGCAGAAAAACCTTTGAGATTCCAAAGGTTTTTCTGCTTTTTGTACAACTATGTAGCTTGTATGGGTATTACAATACAGGGAATCAAATCACATTATATATTAGATACAATATTTTACTTCAACAAATCTCCCATTCCAAAGGCGGTTAACGCTTTCTCATATTGCACTTGAACGGCATCATTTGCAGCTTGGAGGTATTGCCCTGTGAAAGGGTCAACATTGGTTCTTATCGGGCGCTGACCTTTGGGTAAGCTGATTAAATTTACCACAGCGTCTGCAACATCTTGCGGATTAGGATTTAAGGTTTCGAATGCCTTACCAATAGCAGCCCCCATTTTATTAGGATAATCTGCTATCGCTTGATAAGCATCGTTAACCGAAGCATCGGAACCAGGGTTGAATTTTTGTGACATCTCTGTCGGGAAAGCACCCGGCTGCAGGATGGCAACGTCAATACCCAAAGGTCTTACTTCGTAATGCAAACCTTCACTGATGCCTTCCAAACCAAATTTTGAAGCACTGTACATTGTGGCAAAAGGAAATGAAACTGTACCAAATCCGCTGGTGATATTGATGATGAGACCTTCGGATTGTTTACGCATAAATGGCAACACCAATTTCATCAATCGCCAAGGTGCGATGACATTGATATCAAATATTTCCTGCACATCGGCGGTGGTAAAACTTTCGGCCACACCGTTTCTGCTAAAACCCGCATTGTTTACCAAAACATCTATTGTTCCTTCTTTTGCGATAATGGTATCTATGGCGTTCTGCACACTATTTTCGTCCGTAAGTGCAACATCCAGAACCGTGATGTTTTCTATCTCTGAAAGAGCTTTTGCTTTATCTGAATTTTTACCATTTGTATCTCTCATTGTTGCGTAAACCTGGTGTCCCAAGGCTGCAACGCTTTTTGCGGTAAGCCATCCAAATCCGCTATTTGTTCCTGTAATTAATACTATTTTTTTGCTCATTATATTTTGTTTTTAAATTAATGATACAAATTTCCGAACTTCAAAAATGAAATCATTTACCATTTGGTAAAAAGAGATTTTTAGCGGATGTTTTTTCTGATTCTACTCAACGATTGTTGGGTAACGCCCAAGTACGAAGCGACCAGTGAAAGCGGAACACGATTGATCAGCATTGGATATTTTTCGAGGAATGACAGGTAACGGGTAGTTCCGTCTTCTGAGACTAACGGACTTCTTCTGTCCATCGCTTCCGTTAAACATTTGTGTGTTATTTTAGCAGCAATCTTATCCCAATCCAGAATTGTATTTAAAATTTCGTCCCAATCTTTTTTAGAAAACACAAGCATTTTACAATCGGTCACAGCTTGGATGTAATCAGTTGCTGCTGCCTGTGCATCAAATTTTTGCTGGTCTGAAACAAAACTGTTTTCGCTAATAAAATAATAAGTGATTTCTTCGCCCTTATTATTGTAATAGCAAAAACGAAAAACGCCTTCCAAAACAAAACCAATGTATTTGGGAATTTTTCCTGCTTCGGAAAAATAATCATCTTTTTTCAGTTCCAATTCCGTTGCCTTGCTTTTGATAAAGTCGATTTGCTGTTGGTTCAAATTGCCAAAATGCAGTATATATTCAATTAATTTTTCCATTGTTGTAAAGTTAGGAAGCGATTTTAATTAAAGAATTACCATTTGGTAAAAAGTGATGTAGGCTGGGTTTATAACAACATCCTGGAAGGTTTTTAGTTAGCAAAGATTAAATGATGTTTTCTAATTGAAACTAGACCTAAACTCAAGCGGGCTTTGACTGGTTTTGGCTTTAAATAAGCGACTGAAAGATTGAGAATATTCAAACCCTAATTCATAAGCTATTTCTGAAATCGATAAATCAGAAGTAGATAATTTTTCTTTTGCTTTTTCAATAATCTTGTTTTGAATATGTTGCTGTGCATTTTGCCCTGTTAAAGAACGTAACATATCACTCAAATAGCTTGGCGAAAGACGGAGGCTTTCGGAAAGATACTGAACTGTCGGAATACCTTTGATGGATAGATTTTCATCTTTAAACAGTTCTTCCAAAATTTTCTCCATTTTTTGTAACAGGTCGTTATTTACTTGTTTTCGAGTGATGAATTGTCTCTTGTAAAATCGATTGCTGTAATTGAGCAAAGTTTCTATTTGTGAGATCATTACATCTTGACTAAAATCATCGATTCTGCTTTGCAATTCTTCATCAATATTTTTGAAAATAGAAATAATGGTGTCTTTTTCTTTATCTGAAAGATGCAAGGCTTCATCCGCAGAATAAGAGAAAAAGCCATATTGCTTTATCTTATTTGCTAAAGGATAAGTCAATAAAAAGTCGGGATGAATCAGTAAAGTATAACCAGATTGGTCGCCGTTGTTGTCGCTATTTGCAGTAACCTGATTGGGCGATACAAAAAACAATCCGCCTTCATCAAAGTCATAATAATGTTGCCCGTATTTTAACTGTCCTGTAAGATTTGATTTATAAGAGATCTTATAAAATGCTGAAGTTCGCAGGTCTGCGATGTTGCTGTAATCTATCTTTTTATTGGTATTGTCGAAAAAACTAATCAACGGGTGCAAGGGTTTAGGTAACCCAAGCATCCGATGCAATTCTGTAAGTGAATTGTAATGGTAAGGAATATTTTTGTCCTTTTTCATCTCATAAATTTAGTGATTTTCTACCACGGAATTTCGCCGGTATCCGTATTCATATCTTCAGAGAAAAATTTACCTGTCGGTCCGTCTTCGCCAATGATGGCATATTTTACAATTCTGTTACCGGCATCTACAACAGAACCTTGCCCCAAATTATGGTTAAAATCTGTCTTTGTAGAACCCGGGCTAACTGCATTTACCTTAAAGGGCAAGTTCTTCAGCTCATACGCTAAAACAATGGTGTACATATTTAAGGCTGATTTTGAAGATTGATATACCGAGCCTTTAAAGTTGTAATGAATAAAATTTGGATCGCTGTGTAAAGTGAGCGAGCCCTGGCTTGAACTTACATTGACAATTCTGGGTGCTGATGAATTTCGCAATAAATCTAAAAAAGCCTGTGTAACTCTTACCACGCCATATACATTTACCTCATAAACTTTCTTGTAAACATCTACGTCCGTTTCTGTTGCAGTATGCATTACAGGTTTGCCATCGTTAAATTCTATTCCATTGATACCGGCATTATTGATCAGTACATCCAGTACCTGTGTTTTCTTGCCCAATTCAATGCGGGCATTGTTTACTGAATCCTGATTCGTAACATCTATTTCTAACAATTCAACATTTTCGAGCCCTTCATTTTTTAATTTTTCGACGGCTTCTTTACCATTTTTTAAATCTCTGCTACCCAGATAAACATAATACCCTTTTTGTAACAATTGTTTTGCGACCTCTAAACCAATGCCTTTGTTCGCTCCTGTAATTAATGCCTTTTTCATTTCTTTTAATTTTAAATGTTTGAAAAACAAAGGTCATTCTATCTAAAATGTTGTTTGTAACCCAATTGAGGTTTCTTATAACAAAATCGTGGGATGTTTATAGTTTAAAATGGATGCCGTTTTCTAATTAAAACCAGCCCTGAACGCCAACGGGCTTTGACTGGTCTTTTCTTTAAACAATTTGCTGAACGATTGCATATGCTCAAAACCTAATTCATAAGCAATTTCACTTACCGTTAAATCAGTTGTTGACAATTTTTCCTTTGCTTTTTCAATCAGTTTTTCGTGAATGTGCTGTTGCGTATTCAAGCCTGTCAATGTTTTAAGTAAACTTCGCAGATAGGTTGGCGACACATTTAAGTGATCCGAAATGTATTGAACGGTTGGCAATCCCTTTGAAACCAAATCATCACTGTTGAAATAATCTGAAAGTAATACTTCCAACCGGTCGAGGATTTGATGGTTCGTTTTTTTACGGGTAATGAATTGTCGTTGGTAAAACCGTTCCGAATAATTCAACAAAGTTTCTAAATGTGAAATGATGATGTCCTGACTAAACTGGTCGATGTTTGTTTGATATTCGTTTTTGATGTTTTCAACAATACCATTTATCATTGTTTCTTCCTTATCCGATAAAAACAGGGCTTCGTTGATGGTGTAACCAAAAAAATCGTATTGTTTTATTTTTTTAGCCAAAGAAGTATTCCATAAAAAATCGGGATGGATAAACAACATCCAGCCGTCTATATTTTCCGGAATATGATCACTTTCTCCGCGTAAAATTTGTCCGGGCGATAAAAATGCCATTACGCCCTCATCAAAATCATATTGTTGCTGTCCGTAAAACAATTTGTCACAACCTCTTTTTAAAGTAATCACATACAAATCAAATAGTACAGCAAAAATTCCTGTATCCTTTTTTTGTTTGGATAGATCAATGAGTTCAATCAATGGATGATGCGGTTTAGGCAAACCCATTAATTTGTGTAACTCAGAAATGGTTTTTATTCGGATTGGTTTTTCCATAAGGCGGATTTGATTAATTTTTTTAAAAACGGATATTTCCACCAAATTAACACCAAAGGCATCATTAAAAACGGAATTTCCATCAATACCATTTTGAAATTTCCAATCCTCATTGCCAACGTCATAATGATTAATATAGAAATAGCATTGAGCACATTGCCCAAGAAAAATGTTTTGGGGATAAGCAACAATACACCAACCAATAATGTAACCCCACCGAAAATGGGTATCATTGTTTCTGTAATGCCTAATTCGCTCATCATTTTCATTGCTTCGGGATTTTTTTTGTAATTAAATGTGTCCCAACCGTGTTTAAATGCCAGAAAAACCGACACTGCCAACAATACCAAAGAAATTATACTTTTTACCATCGTTTTCTTTTTAAACTTACTTTACTAATTTATTGAATTCTTTTAAATTATATCGAAATACTAAACTCAACCTTAGCTAACTTCTGCGATACATCCCATAATCTTTGAGCAACTTCTTTATCATTTGCTTGTTCAGGGATTTTTGCGATAGATGGAAAACCACGGGTTTCACTCATTTTGTTAGGTCCATAATACAATCCGCCTTGAGCTTCCGGCGAAGTGGCTGCAAATAAAGTGGGTAATGCTCCTTGTGATTGTGGCTGAAATAAAAACGGGAAAAATCTTCGCATAATTCCCGGAGTACTCCATTTGCCAGCACCATTTATCAATAGATTGGTTCGGGAAACACCCGGATGAGCAGCAATACTTGTAATGCCCCAACCGTGCTTTTCACTTTGTCGCTGAAGTTCTAAGGCAAACATTAAATTCGCAATTTTTGCCTGGCTGTATGCTTTCCCTGGAACGTACGAAGTTGTTGATTGAAGATCATCAAAATTAATTTGCCCATCACGATTGGCTATGCTTGAAACCGTGACCACACGAGCATCTTGCGCTTTACGCAGCAAAAGAAGCAATTGGGCTGTCAATGCAAAATGACCAATATGATTGGTACCGAATTGTAACTCAAAACCATCGGCAGTTTCCAGCCTATTTGGTGGTGTCATTACGCCCGCATTGTTTATCAATAAGTCAATGGCTTCGCCTCTTTCAATCATTCTCGAAGCAAAGGATTTGATTGAAGATAAGTTGGCAAGGTCTATTTTTTCAAAACTCACTTTTGCCTTGGGATTAATTTGTTGGATTTTAGAAATTGCATCAGCTCCTTTTTCAGCGTTTCGTCCCATTACAATCACGTTCCAGCCCGCAGAAGATAATGCCAGTGCATCTTCGTAACCAATACCTTCTGTACTACCTGTGATTACGGCTAAACCATCTTTTCTTTGAGGAATATTTGAAGCTGTCCAATTTTTAGTTTCTTTTTTCATTATTAACGTTGTTTATTAATGCAAAGTTGGCACAACTTTAAACGTTGGATTTATCCAAAACGACTGTTGATGTAGTCAAAAAACCAACCCGCCAACTGGAGTTGTTATCTTAATTTAAGACACGATTTTTCTATTCTTTATCTTTAAGAAAAGATCAGAAAAAATAAAGTTTATAAATCGAAGATTCGATGAATTCAATTTTAAGAGCCAAGCAAAGATGGCAATGAATAAGTCGAATCTCAAATTGCCGCTTTAGGAAATTTAATCATAAGGGAATAACAAAATTAATGTCTAATCAATCAAAAAATGCAGCGGAAGGAGTATATAAATTTGTCTTAGAAATAGTTGCACATTTATGAAGATGCTGTACATGAATATAAAATAGATTATTGGTATGTATTTGCCACCTTGAAACAAATATTCGGAAAAACTGCATCAAGATATGTTCCTTCAGCTATGCCGTCCTATATTAACAATGTCAATAAAGCAGATGCAGACGATTACAAACTACACAACTCCTAAGAGCAGTTTTAGAGAAAAAGTAATCTACGAATTCTTTAAGGATAAATTTGGTAAATGATATTACTTTTGTAAATTTGACCTATCACTATAAATTTAGTTTTAAAAATGATTAGAAATTTGCTAATATTAATTAATCTCATTGCATCCACATTGGCAGTGTTAGGACAGAAACCAAAGGTGGTTATTCTAGGCGTTGGACACTCTACACAATTAATCAATTATAACCATCAGCCTGCAGCAATCAGAGCATTTATCAATAAGGTTAAACCATCGGCTATTTGCATAGAACGCTCTCCTGAAGAGTTTTCACGAAATGATTTTTATGAATTTACTTACGAACAGCAATTTGCAGTTGTTCCTTATGCTAAAGAAAATAATATCCCTCTTTACCCTGTTGACTGGACTCCTTCTGAAACCGATTCAGAATTAGGCTTTGGTATAAAAGACCTCAGTGTACCACGATTTGTGAGGCAAAAAGAAGGATTTCTAGGGTTTACAACCTTTACCGAAAAAAGGGATTTTGAAGATGATCTCTATTTCGCAGAAAAGGAGGATTATGTGAAACGTATTGCTTCATGGTACTCTTCACAGCCGGAAAAGACAGCATTCGATCTACCCAGACGCATGTTCCTCTACCGTACATTTCTACAGTCTCGAAGAATTCAAAAGGTTCTTGAAAACTATTCTTCTACTGACACTATATTAGTTGTTATAGGCGCATTTCACAAAAACGATATTGAGAACAACTTAATGGAACAGGGCTATCAAATCATTCAACCTTCTACATTCGGTAATACAAATCAGCAGGAAATTGATGAAGAATTCAGGAAACAGGACGGTTACTCTATCCTGTCATTCAACCTTCTTGGGATGCAAAGTCAGATCGAAAAAACCAACGAGAAGCTTGTAGACTACGCTTTGGCAAAGTTTGGAAACGATGAGTCAATTGAGCTGGAGTTTTTCAAAATACGAAGAGCTGTAGTTTTTGAAAAAATTCCCTCAAAGAAAGCTTTAAATCTATATCAAGTTTTGCTAGGTAAAATAGATAACGAGAATTGGTCTTGGAATGGCGTAAAAGATGAAACCCGCATAGATTCCTATTTTGACCCCTTCGGAAATCTCACACTCAAAGATAGAATACGACTTGAAGTGGCAAGAGAATATCGGAAACTTTCGAAACATAATGCGTGTCAGAATCAGATTGAAATAATTAATTCGGGCTTGAATTCTTATAAAAAATCAATGCTGAATTTTTACATTGAAAAATATTTAAACTAGTCTAAAGAAGATAATATTATTCAAATGAAGCTGTTACCTTATTTAGGATACTATTCTTATACTCTTAATCTTTAAGAAAAGACCATAAAAATTACAGTTTAGGAAAGTTAACCAGAAGAGAATAGCAAAATTTAATGTCTGATCAATCTAAAAATGAAGCGGAAGGAGTATATAAATTTTATCTCAAAAATAGTTGTAAATTTATACTAAAACTATAATGCAGATAGCACCAACAAAAGAACTATTACCTTACATCAAACACTATCTTTTTTTAGAGAGTGAAGGGACTGCATCAAAAAAACTGCGCTTGTTCTCAGATGGTAACACTGGTATGGTTCTGACTTTTAGAGGCAATCTTATTTCAAGCACCCATAGCACTAGTACTTTAAATTATCCAAATTCGTTTTTGTATGGACAGATTAGTATGTTTAGAGATTTGTATTTGGCAGAAAAAACATCAATAATTATTATAGTTTTTCAACCTTATGGTTTCAATCATTTATTGGGAATATCTGCGAATGAAATACGAGAAGGCATTATTGCGACAGAAGATATATTTGGGAGCAAGGATTCATTGCTTTATGAAAAATTATCTGAACCATCCTATTTAGAAACAAAAATACAAATCCTAAATGCTTTTTTTATTAAACAGGCTGCTAAAAAAAATCTTTCAAACCAAAACCTTATTCATCCAACATTAAATTATATTATGAAAAACAAAGGTGCAGTTACTGTAAATCATCTGGTAAAATATACTGGTTATTCAGAAAGGCACATCGAAAGAATTTTTAATGAGTGCATTGGTTTAAATCCAAAAAAGTTTGGAAACATTGTAAAGTTGCATTTCTTTTTGAACCTACTCAAGTACAAGTCAAGACAAAGCAATATTACCGATCTGTGTTATGAAGCCGGGTATGCAGACCAATCACATTTAATCAAAGAATTTAAAAAATATACAGGCATAACTCCAACTCAATATTTAAATAACACCAATAGATTAGCAATAAATTTTTTGGAAATAAAATCTAATGAGATTCCGATGTCGGATTTGTACAATTTATAGAAAAACTCATAAGCTACTTTTGTCCTAAATATTAAAAAAGTGGACAACATTAAAATCTCAACCGCCCAATTTGAAGCTAAAAATGATGACAAAGCCTACAATTTATCAGTCATTGAAAAACTTGCCAAGAAAGCATCCGAAGAAGGTTCCGATGTCATTGCCTTTCATGAATGTTCTATCACCGGTTACACCTTTGCAAGGCATCTTAACAAAGCACAAATGCTAGATCTGGCCGAATTCATTCCCAATGGTGATAGCACACAAAAACTAATAGAGATTGCCTCCAAATATAACATCGTAATTTTAGCCGGACTGTTTGAAAAGGATGAAAATGAAAATTTATACAAGCCATACATCTGTGTAGATAAAAATGGGTTAATTGCAAAACATCGTAAAATACATCCTTTCATAAATCCAAATTTAACTCCAGGGAAAGGCTATACAATTTTTGAGATCAAAGGCTGGAAATGTGGCATTTTGATCTGCTACGACAATAACATCATTGAAAATGTAAGAGCGACAACGCTATTGGGTGCAGATATCATTTTTATGCCACACGTAACGATGTGTACACCCTCTACCCGACCAGGAGCCGGCTTTGTCGATCCCAAGTTATGGGAAAACCGCGAAGCTGACCCAACTTCATTACGTTTGGAATTTGACGGTATGAAAGGTAGAGCCTGGCTAATGAAATGGTTGCCGGCAAGAGCGTATGACAATGGGATATATGCGGTATTCTCAAATCCAATCGGAATGGACGATGATCAATTGAAAAATGGATGTTCAATGATCATCGATCCATATGGCGATATTCTTGCAGAATGTCGTTCATTTGACGACAGCTATGTGACAGCAACCATTACTCCCGAAAAACTTGTTAATGCAGGTGGGAATCGTTATATAAAAGCCAGAAGACCAGATTTGTACCGAGACATTTTAGGGAAAGATCACGATCCGGAACAAAAAGTAATTTGGTTGAACTCGGACGAAAAAGAATAAAAACTACCACTAATATGGATTTTATACCACATCTATAATTCCAGTTATATTGACCATCTCAATCATACATTATTTAACACCTTCAAAATATTATCTATATCTGCTAATAAATGGTTTGAATATAGTTCTGTCATGTTCACAAACAGCCAAATGGCGCCAACTAAAGACAGTTGGCGCCATTTGGCTGTGATTCTAATTTTAAATTAAAATTTCATAAAGCCCTCTCTTTCATGAAACTTTCAATTTCTTCATTCTCAAGATTAGGGTTAGCTCCCGAATAGCTGGCTACCAAAGCACCGACAGCACTTGCAAAATTAAGAGCTTCATCTGGGTCGTTGTCTGATAACAATTTGGAAATGAGACTCGCCAGAAAAGAATCACCGGCTCCAACAGTATCAGCCACTTTTACAGGGTAACCACCGTGTTGATACATCTTACCATTCCATAACAATAATGAACCGTGTTTTCCTAAAGTGACACAGATTGCCTTAGTATTTGTTTTTTCTGATATAAATTTGATATTTGACTCCAAATCCGTGGATTCAAAACCTATCCCGGAAGCAATTTCCAATATTTCCTCATCATTAAATTTGATAAAGTCTGCTTTTTTCATAAGTTCTTCCAAAAGTTGAATATTGTAGAAGGGTTTCCTTAAATTCACATCAAAAACTTTGAACATTGTCGTGTTAGAATCCAGCAAAGTGTACAGCGTACTTCTTGAAACATCATTCCTGCAAATCAAACTTCCGTAAAAAAAGACATCGGCATTTTTCACGATATTTTGAGTATTTTCATTGGTTTCAATAAAATCCCAGGCAGATGGAAATTTAATTTCATAAGTTGCGGAACCACGCTCATTCAATGTTACCTGGACAATACCTGTATCATAACCCTGGGTTGTAATGATTCCGCTGGTATCAAGCAGATTTTCCCTGGCGTAGTCACAAATTACCTTTCCGTCCTGATCATTGCCAACGGCACTTATCATCGCCACCGGAAATCCGAAAGATGCCGTTCTGAGTGCCAGATTAAGCGGAGCACCGCCGATTTTCTTTTCTTCTCCAAACACATCGAAGAGCACCTCTCCGAAACTGACCACATTTATTTTTTTATTAAGAAACATTAATTAAGGATTTTTCACATTAATATTATTGAATGAACTGTCCGAAGTACCAAAAATACTCCATTTTTTGTTAACAACATTGTACACACGGTTGCTGAACGCCAACTTATCATTCACATATATCACACAAACATCATTGCTGATAAAGGCTGTTACATTATAAGCAGTTCCTGAAATCCCGGACAACGGATAGGAGTCAACAAAATTCTCGCTTCCGCCGTTCATTACATAACTCGCCATTCTGTTGGAAGAAGGTTCAAATGAAATTTTAAAACCACTTTTTCCATCATTATCCTGCGCCAGGATCAATCCTGATTTTCCGTTTGCCGCAGCATTCAGGGTAAAGCTGATCTGGTTGGCTTTCTGAAGTTTCCCGAACATTACTTGGGAATTCGCAGGAAGATTAAAGCTATTCCCGTTCTGAGAAGCATTACCTGTAATCTTATCTACGGATAGTGGAGCATTTTGCCCAAAGACAGATTGCAAGGTAGAAATAGGTTTTACCCCCAAAGTTCCATCCGTATTCTGAACCAGTTTATGTGCTACGAGATTTCCTGCCCAGTCTTTTCCGCCCGTATTGCTTTCAGGGACTTTTCGGGCAGTCCAGCCCACCAGATAACGGTCGGTATTGTCAGAAACTGTTTTCGCTGCATAGAGATAAGAGCCGTCCAATCGGTCATTCGCAGGTGTTGCCCAAGGTCCGTTTGGCGAAGTGGCTATTCTGTAATGCGTTCCGCTGTTGCTGCTCCAATTTTCGGAGAAAACAAGATACCAGTAATTGCCCATTTTGAAAAGGTCCGGACATTCCAGCATAATATAATTTTCTGAAGAAGTTGTCGTATAAATAGGATTTTCCACCGACCAGTTTCCGCTTGCAGGATTGGTTGTTGTAAATTTCAGCACAACCGCTTTTTTAGCCGAAGTCTGTGCAGAAACCAGCATCCAGTATTTTCCATCCTCAGCATTGAAGAAAACATGCGGATCGCGGAATTCATAATCATAATAACCAGCCGGAGCAGTGATTTTAAAATCCTTCACTTTCGTCCAGTTTTTCATATCGGTACTCGTTGCCAGAAGCACACTTTCCCTCGGATTACCCGATAAAAACGAAGCAATCTCATTATGCCCTGTGTAATAGTAATAATACGTATTCCCGACTTTCACCAGACTTCCTGTTCCTACACCAAAATCAGGTTCAGAAGCTGTCCCGTAGGGAATTTGCCTCCCTTGATAAGTAAAATCCTTGAAATTGGTCGTCTCAAAGCTATGAATATCGTGAAATCCTTCGCCTGCAGGTTTGGTTTTAGCATCGTGCAGAAAGAAAAGATAAAATTTTCCGTTTTCGTAATACGGCATTACATCGCCGACATAACCGGCTGTATAATAAGGATTAGTACTTCCCATCCACTGATTGGGCGGCTGCGGAAAGATATTTGTCTGTTTGAAAATATCCTCCGGATTCACATCTGCCACCGAATCATTATTCTGGCAGGAAAATGTTGCCAGAGCCATCACAGATGCTAAATATATTTTTCTGATTGTCATTGATTCTGATATTAATTCGTTACAAGATAATTAAGGCTGTTCTCCGTGATTTTTTTGATGTTATCCAAAAATCCGTTCGGCTGGCTTGGGGTTCCATTCGAGGTTTCGTTGTACCAGTCGTAAGCACCCATTGAGATGGTGATACACTTTTTATTGGCAGTTCCGTTTGGAAATTCAGCGATAGCAACACGACCATCCAGCGTATTATCCCAACCTTCACTTGCAAGGTTATTACCACCGGTCTGGTTTCTCCAGCCTGCACCGTTCACGTAACCTCCCCATTCCGGCAAAAACCACCAGGCTGTATGATTTAGCCTGAATGTTCCTTTCTGAAGAAGATTGGCCTTTCCAGGTTCGTAAGTCTGAAGCCCTTCAAAAGCGGGATGATTTTCGTGACCTTTGAAGGAGATTCCCCAATCACTCCCTGAATCTATAAATCCATTCGGTAAGAAATCTCCGAAAACGTTGTTCGGACCTTTTCCAGCGGGAACAATACCCAAAGCATCCACATATTGTGAAGCAAATCCTGTCAGTAGAATATTGCCTCCTGCACTTAAATAGTTTTTAATTTTTGATGTCACATTTGCATTGAGCGCTTCCCCGGGAAGTGCAGCAGCAGAATCAAAATGCCACCAAATAATATCGATTCCAGTTAAGTCTGCGGTCCCACTCGCCACATCCGCCATTGATACATAGACCGCTCCCGAGAATTTACCGAACAGCCAGTCGGAAGCTGCGATTTCATCAGGATTGGTAAGGCCTGTTCTGGTTGCTGCCGTTCCGAGGAAAGCCACTGTTGGTCCTGAAACCGGAATGGTTACTTTTGCGGTATAGATTTCAGTCAGATTTGCATTGGAAACGGTAAACTGTACAGGGCTGCTGAAATTAATTGTCGTTCCTGACGCAGGACTGATGCTTACACCGTTTGCTACTTCTATTATAGGATTCAATGCTGTAAGATTCGTTCCTTCCGGCATTGTGAGTAAAATCGTTTTGCTGGAATGGTTGATCGTTGCCGATAATCCGTTGATTTTAAAACTGATAATCGGGACCTGTGCCTGAACCGTTACCTGATAATCCTTATAAATATTACCGTTCTTCACTCTGAATTTAATAGGCTGTGAAAAATCAATCACAGTTCCCGAAACCGGGGAAATTATAGAACCTTGCGGAATTTCTATTATTGGAGATAAAGCTTTCACATTCGTTCCATAAGGAAGTGTTACCGTGATTTTATCGTTTTTATTATCGATGTCTCCCGAAACGCCGTTTACTGTAAAGGAAGATATATTCACCGAAACATCCGTTGCCAGCCCATCTTCCATATTGTTGTTGCAAGACCAGACCAATACTGCAGAAACAAGCAAAATAATGAATGTCTGAAATTTATTAAATATTGTTTTCATAAATCTTTCGTTTTAGTAACCGTTATTCTGTTTGTACAACCCCTGGCTGAAATTGATCTGAGCTAATGGAATCGGGCAGTATTCTTCGATTCCGTGGTCAAATCCTGCCTGAGAATAGTAAGACCTTTTCATTTTTTCTACGGAGTAATAGGTGTTCATCGTACCTGCTACAGTTCCCCATCTCACCAGATCGAAAAAACGGCTTCCTTCCATTGCAAATTCCATTCTGCGCTCCCATCGTAGGGCTTTTCTTGCAAAATCCTGATTCCAAGTACAGTTCACTCCCGGCTGATATTGGCTAATAAGATTATTTGTAGTATAACTTCCTGTCAACACTGTACTATTTGCAGCACGTTGTCTCACCTGATTGATCAATGGCAATGCTTCGTTGATTTGTCCGAGTTCAATTAATGCTTCGGCTTTCATCAGCAAAATATCGGAATAACGGATGATGATCCTGTTTTTGGAATTGCCGTAGAACGGATCTACATTGACGGTACAGCCACAGCCAACCGGTACATTTTCTTTTAAAGAAGCATAATAACCGTAAGTTCCAGGGCTTCGGTTCCAGCTTTCCTGATAGATCTTGTTTTCCTCATATTTCCAAGGCAATCCCGGCAAAGCAACCGTATGATAAAGTCTTGGGTCTACTTTATAATTGTTGAGCTGATTGTAATTCAGATCCGTATCGTTATAGGTATCGAACATAGGTAATCCCTGAGGTGTTGTCTTGAAAGCATTCACCAGATTCTGGCTTGGCTTGTGAAAATCACAACAGCCCAAACCTTGTGGCAAAGACAGCACATCGCCGTAATTCAGTCTCCCGAAAAGTGTTCCGTCGTTGTCGGAATATTGAATGGAAAAAACGGATTCCGGACCGTTCTCGTGCGTTCCCGGAAGGAAATTGTACCCAAAATCTGATTCCAATGTATAATTTCCAATCACCTGATTGGCCGCATCAATAGATTTCTGAAGCGTTATCGGATTGATTTGAGTCACCGTATAATTATCGTCCTGCTCATACGCCTGATACAATCTTACTTTTGCCAAATAAGCATAAGCTGCGCTTTTCTTTGGTCTTCCGACTTCGGATTGTGTTGCAGGCAAATTGGCGGCGGCATCTTCAAAATTGGAAGCGATAGCATCCCATAATTGTTGGTCGGTTTTTGCACGGTTGGAGATTTTAGGATAATCCTCAATCGGTGTGTTCTCATCCACGTAAGGAACATATTTGAAGAGGGTTTTCAGTAAAAAATAAAAATGACCTCTTACAAACTTCATTTCAGCAAGCCGCTTCTGCTTGTTTGGATATTGAGCATCGGAAAGCTGGTTTAATGCGGCAATTGCTTTGTTGCATCTTCCTATTCCGACATAATTCAGGGACCAAAGACGATCCAATTCGCCAAAATCTGAACGGATGTTATTGGAGATTTCAAAAAAGTGAAAGGTCTGAATATCATTAGTTCCGCTACCGCCTTTGTAGGCATCATCTGAGCGCACATTTCCATAAGGCCAAAGGCTGAAAGGTGTGTCATAATGGTCATTCCCCATTGCTGCATAAGCTGCCACCACAAATCCGTCGACATTCTGAGGTGTCACCACATCTGCTTCGGAAAGCACGCCTCTTGGCTGATTGTCTAGAAAATCGTTGCAGGAAGCTGTTCCAAGCAAAAATGCGGAGGCTATTGTTAGAAGTATATATTTTTTCATTGTTTTAATTTTAAAATTTAAAGGGATAGGTTAACTCCAAAATTGATGGTCAACGGAAGCGGATAACCGAAAGCCGGTGTTTCCGGGTCGATGCCTGTAAAGCTTTTGGATTTGATGGTCAGAAGATTCTGTGCGCTGATATAAATCCTGAAATTGGTAATTTTATATTGCTCCAAAATATCTTTCGGAATACTGTAACCCAGCTGTAAAACTCTTAATTTCATATAGCTTCCATTCTCTACATAATATGAGGAAAATCTGGATTCCGCATTGCTGTCAACCGTTGTAAGCGCCGGAATATCAGAGTTTGGATTTTGTGGCGACCACGCATTAAGAAGCCTTGTTCCTTTGTTGGAACCCACATCATCTACGCTCCAGAAATCAGTCTGGTACTTTTTGGAATTGATGACATCCACATCGCCTATTCCTTGCCAGAAGGTTGATAAATCGAAGTTTTTGAAAGAGAAATTAAGATTGATTCCGTACATAAATCCCGGATTCGGGTTTCCTATCCAAGTTCTGTCTTTGTCATCTATGGTACCATCACCATTCAAATCAGCATAACGTATTCTTCCTAGACCTTTTCCTGATTGAGTTGCAGAATTATCAACTTCGGACTGCGTTCTGAAAAGTCCATCGGCAACATAACCATACATTGAGTTGATCGGTCTTCCAAGAATATTATCTGTAGTCCCATTTCCGCCATAATTATTGATAACCGATTGTGGCAACTCGGTGATTTGATTGCGGTTCATCGAGAAGTTCCCTGAAATCTCGTAGCCAAATCCACCGGCAGTCTTGTCCTGATAACCTAAAGCAACTTCAATTCCTTTGTTTTCCATAGATGCACCGTTGATCCAGCGGTCACCCCCTTCTCCAATCACGCCCAGATAAGGAGGTAAAACCAGAATATCTTTGGTATCTTTTTTATAAACATCAACACTTCCCGTCAGTTTCTGATTAAAAAATCCGAAATCTAAACCGAGATTCGTCTGCGTAGTGGTTTCCCATCTAAGATCATCATTTTTTGTTTGAGTGGCAATAAATCCCGAAGGCAACAAGCCGCTACCAACACCTGAAATATCGTAAGCCGTTCCGTAGGAAGTGGCCCAGGTCGGATTACCACCTGCATAATTAGCAATGTAAAGCGAATAAACCGCCGAGTTGCTGATTTCCTGATTTCCTGTCTGTCCCCAACCTGCTCTCAGCCGCAAATCTGAGAAAAACGGAATCACCTTTTCTGCAAAATCTTCTTTGTTGATTCTCCAACCCGCCGAAAATGCCGGAAATGTCCCAAAACGGTTATTTTTTCCGAATCTGGATGAGCCATCATAACGTACTGTTGCAGAAAATAAATATCGATTATCATAATCATAAGAAAACTTGCCGAAGTACGATAACAAACTGTAGTAAGTAGAACTTCCCCCGTTGAAGGCATCTCCCGTTCCTGCATCAGGATACATATAATCTGGTGTTTCTATCAGGAATCCTTCTTTTCTCAGCCAGGTATTATTGTAGGTATCTTTATACATTTCCATCCCGCCCAGCAAATCAAAGTGGTGATTTCCTGCTTTGGCGGTATATTGAGCGGTATTGGTCCATGTCCATTTTTCAGTATCGGACTGATCAATATTCACCGCGTTGGTTTTGTTCTGAAGATATCCTGAAACATAGCTTCTTTGCAGCATTCTTTTATAATAATTAGAAAAATCGACTCCGAAACTGGATTTCAGTGTTAGGTTTTTCGCAGGTTGCAATTCTACATACACATTTCCGAAAAACCTTTGGTATCTGTAGCCGTTGTCTTTGTTATAGTCTAAAAGACGAACTGGATTCTGACGGTCATTCATCCCGCCTACCGGGCCGCCCCATCCGATTCCGTCAACAGTATGAACAGGAATAATCGGCAACGCTCTCAAAGCAGGATCCAAAACGCCCGGATCCATCAGTTCATTGGTTTTGTTATAGGTGAAGTTTTCCCCGATTTTCAATTTACCATCGAAGAAATTGTACGAAGTATTCACACGGGCAGACAATCTTTTGAAATTGGTCAACTTCACGATGCCGTCATTATCATAATATCCCATCGAAAAGTAGTAAGAACCTTTGTCCGAAGCACTGGAAGCCGAAACATCCAATGAATTAGCAACACCTGTCTGAGAAACCTCATCGTACCAATTGGTATTGTCAGATTTGATGGTTTTTGCAACATCAAGATATTCGGGAACAAAACTGTTGTATAACGTCGGAACACCATTCTGAACGCCCCAATCAAAATTATAGCTAAGATTGTTTGTGTTAGGATTCAGTCCGTCATTTATATTTGCCTGCCAAAGCACCTCTCCAAACTGTTTTGCATTCAGAACTTCTGTTTTTTTGGCATATTGGGAAAAGGCGGTGTAGTAATTCAGGTCGATTCTCATTTTACCTTTCTTACCTTTTTTTGTGGTAATGATAATGACGCCGTTTGCAGCTCTTGAACCGTATATACTTGCTGATGAGGCATCTTTCAATACCTGCATTGATTCAATGTCACCGGGATTCAGTTCGTGCATTCCTGCTTTTGTGGGAACGCCGTCTATCACATAAAGTGGATCTGTATTGTTCAAAGTTCCGACACCGCGGATGAGGACTTTGGTATTTCCACCGGAAGGCGAGCCATCAGTAGAAATATTCACACCTGCGACTCTTCCCTGTAATGATTTGATTGGATTGGGTTCGCCCTGCTTGTTCAAATCTTTCATATCAACGATAGAAACAGCACCAGTGATATCCGCCTTTTTCTGCTTGGTATATCCAGTGACTACAACCTCGTCAATGTTCTTTACCTTATCAGCAGCAAGAACAATATTGAGAATAGTTTTCTCATCCACAACAACTTCCTGAGTGGAATAATCGGGATAAGTAAAAACCAGCGTGTTTCCTTTTTTCAAATCATTGATCTGGAATATTCCGCTACTATCTGTTGTTGTACTTGCGCCAGTTTCTGAAACGGTTATGGTAACGCCGATCAGTGGTTTTTGAGCTGGCGAAATTACCTTTCCCTTGACAATTTCCTGTGCAAAAATATAGGAAAACGGAAGAAGACAAAAGACAACTGCAATTTTATATTTCTTCATTATGATATAGTTTTTTTATTTGATGTTAAGCTGATGTGCATTGAGACTCAAAATACTTCCCTTTGTGTCTGTCGATAAAGTCAGTTCTGAGAAATTTTCATTAGGGAAGAAGATTTCGGTCAGAACTTTTTCGCCGCTATTGAAGAAAATTTCGATAGAAGTTTTATCCAATACAATTTTGAACGTTGCGTTTTGGTAGTTTTTTGCTAATGGTGCTTTTGAAATCCTGTCTGCAAAATTGTTCTTAAAATCGGTTTTCCCGGATTTGGTACGGTCAATAAAAAGTTCCTGCTTATTATTATCAATTCCGAAAATCACTTGTTCTCCTAATGAATTTTTCAAAGCAAAAGCGTAAATCCCTTTGGTCATTTTTTTGAAATCAACATCAATAACAGCTTTAGAAAGATCTATTTCTCCTTTGCTGATGAGTTTTTTATCATAAACAAGGCTGATTTCTTTCCTGACTGTTTTTGCTTCGCAATTTTTTAGCTGGGAAACTGGAACATTTATCAGAGTGTAACCATCTTTTGACCTTTTCAATGACACTTCACGAGGAATAGTGGAACTTCCTCTCCATTTTTCCGTTGGAACATCCGGCGAATAATCCCAATTCGACATCCATCCGATAATTACTCTTTTATTATCCGGAACATTATTAAAAGAGACACTAGCATAATTATCGCGACCCCAATCCAGCCATGCCACTTTCTCTTTTTCTAGCTGTTTTGTAAAAAGACTATCCATTGTAAAAGTTTTTCCATCAAAGTCGCCAACGAAATACTGGGCAGCTGACCCGCCGTTTGGGCCACCTGGATTGATGTTAACGATTAGTACCCATTTTTCTTCACTGGTTCCTTCTACTTTTATTGGGAAAAGGTCAGGGCACTCCCAAACACCACCATGTCCTCCAACATTTTTTCCAAACTCAGAAAGGAAGGTCCAGTCCTTTAGGTTTTTTGAGCCATAGAAATGCTGTCTGTCTTTTGCCGCAACTCCCATTACCCATTGACTTCTTTTTTCATCCCAAAAAACTTTAGGATCACGAAAATCCTTAATTCCAGGGTTTTTCAGTACAGGATTATTGCTATATTTCGTCCACGTTTTACCATTATCTAAAGAATAAGCTATAGCCTGAGACTGTGCGTCGATTTCTCCGGCCTGTTCTTTTTTCATATCGTGGTACGTAAAAATTGCTACCAAAGGAATATTCTTGCCATCACCAAAACCTGATGTATTATCCTTATCCACAACCGCGCTACCTGAGAATATGGCGCCTTTTTCATCATAGGCAATTGCAGGAGACAATTCTTGCCATTGTATAAGATCTTTACTTATAGCGTGTCCCCAATGCATCTTACTGAAATCCGGGGTGTTTTGAAACGGTGTATACTGGTAAAATAAGTGATAGGTTCCGTTCAGATAAAACATCCCATTCGGATCATTCATCCAGCCTTTTTGAGGAGTGAAATGGTAATTGGGTCTGTACAGAAGTTCTTCAGACGTTTTCGAATCCGACTGTGCTTTGAGCCCGGAATAAAACGTTACAGCGATGATTAAAGTTGATATGATTTTCTTCATTACGATTATTTAAATGGAATTTTTGAAATATTTAAAACACATTATTCAATTATATTAGGTGTTCTTTCTCATTATTATATTGATGTTGCAAATCTATTTAGTAAGTGTTTTGCCTAATTTTTCCAGTGAGACTCCTTTGGTTTCCGGCATCATTAAAATCACAAATAACAGTTGGAATACCATTGCGACCGTGAATATCAGAAATACAGTTCCGGCTCCTATCGTTGAGAATAATGTTGGAATAAGCGACGGAATTATTGCCGCCAAAACCCAGTGCGTAGAACTTCCAAAAGACTGTCCGGATGCTCGGAGATGATTCGGAAAAATCTCGGAAATGAAGACCCAAATTACTGTTCCCTGACCAATGGCGTGTGAGGCGATGAACAGGAACAAAAATATAGGAATCGCCAAACCAGTCCAATGGAAATAGAAAGCCATTGAAACCAGTCCCAACGAAATAATATATCCTATGGAGCCAATTAACATCAGAGTTCTTCTTCCAACTTTATCAATTAGGTTTACACCTACTAAGGTAAAAACCATATTCACAATCCCGATGCCGATGCTACTAAGAAGCGATGTTTTCTCGCCAAGACCTGCCTCTCCAAATATTCTTGGGGCGTAATACAAAAACGCATTAATACCCGACATTTGATTGAAAAAAGCAACAAGGAAAGCCAAAATCAAAGGGAAACGGTATTTTTTCATAAAGATGTTTTCTTTTGGCGCATCCGCGTGATCGTCTTCCATTTGAGTGATAATTATTTCGGAATCCTGATCGGGACTCACGATTTCCATTACTTTTTTGGCCTCGTCCATTCTACCTTTAGAAACAAGCCATCTTGGACTTTCCGGAATTATGAAAACACACAAAGTATATATTGTTGCCGGAATCGACTGTACCCCGAGCATCCAGCGCCAATCGTCATCACCGATTCCGCTGAGTAGATAATTGGATAAAAACGCTACTAAAATTCCTAAAACGATATTGAACTGATATAAAGAAACCAGTCTGCCACGGTCTTTTGCAGGAGCAATTTCAGAAATATAGGCCGGTGCAGCAATGGTAGATGCACCGACACCCAGACCGCCCATAAATCTGAAGAATGCAAACACATATGGATCATTAGAAAAAGCCGTCCCTATTGCTGACAAGGCATACAAAATACCGATTGCCAGAAGTGTCTTTTTGCGTCCAAACTTATTGGTCGGGATTCCGCCGAAGATAGCACCAATAACCGTTCCCCATAATGCCATTCCCATTACTACTGCTCCGTGAAAAGCATCTGAACTATGCCAGAGTAACTGTAGTTTTTTATCGGCACCGGAAATCACAACCACATCAAACCCGAAGAGAAATCCTGCCAATGCTGCGGTAACAGACCACATCAAAATTTTATTCATATAAAGAATTATTAATTTGTTTGTGGCTAATATATCCTGAGATAGTAATCCGAAGGTCTAATTATGTAACAAAATATTTCGTCAAGGTTAACTATTTGTTAACATTTAATAATTAGCTGATAATCAGTTGTTTAAAATTTAATTGTTTCAATAAATTTAGATTATTGATTCAAAAATGTAACATCAATCTACAAAATTGTTACGTAGTTTCTGAGCTTTTTATGCAGTGTGAAAGATTATTGGTTTGAGGAGATTAACTAAGAATTATCGTCAGATTAAAGAAATTTAAACTCTTTTTTTTAGACAAATATTAGGATCGTACAAATAGTATTTTATTCGAACGAGCAAAGCTTAAACCATTCAGGTATTTAAAATTAAGACTACTCTTCACCCGCACTCTTCCTGAATACATTGGGCGAAACACCAAACTTGTTTTTAAAAACAGTGGAGAAATAATTCGGGGAAGAGAATCCTGTTTTGTAGGCGATTTCGGAAATCGTGAGTTCGGGATTTTGAAGCATCGATTTGGCTTGCTCCAGACGGATGTTGCTGATATAATCACTTACATTCACATCAAACATCGCTTTTATCTTTCTGTAAAGCTGGATTCGTGAGATATTCAAGAGGTCGGCTAGATTTTCTACGGAAAACTCAGCATTGTCAATATTGCTTTGGATGATATGGTTCAGCTTATTCACAAACGTCTGTTCTATACTTCCGAACGATTTGCTGTCCACAATCCTGCCGATATTATTAGTATAATAATAGCGTAATTTTTCACGGTTGTAAAGCAATCCACGCAAAGACTGAATAAGAATCGGGTAGCTAAACGGCTTAGTAAGATACAGATCTACACCGGATTTTAATCCCTGAAGATAAGATTCCTTATTATCCAAAGCTGTGAGTAAAATGACAGGAATATGGGACGTTCTGAGATCATTTTTCAGAATCTCGCAGATTTCAAAACCATTCTTGTCGGGAAGGTTCACATCACAAACGATAATATCCGGAATTTCGCCCAATGCTTTATCAATTGCATCTGTACCGTCGGAAACCATTACGTCGAATTCAGATTTTAATTTATTGCTTAGAAAAAATGACAAATCCGAATTGTCCTCCACCAAAAGTAAAGAATACCTTTCAGATCGATTGTCCGGATTGGATGAATAAATTTCATTTTCTATTTCTGTAAAAACTGCATCTTTTGCCAAAGTATCAGCATCTATGACGCTCGGTTCTTTGACCATCTGGTCTTCATTGAAATGCTTGTTACCTTTGTAAAGACTTATGATAAATTCTGTACCCTGAAAAGAGTTGACCTCGATTTTACCAAGATGAAGTTCCACAAATTGACGAGTGAGGTGGAGACCGATTCCTGAGCTGTTTTTCCGATTGTTGGAGCCTTTGAAATAAGCTTCGAAAACGTTACCAATTTCTTTTTCAGGAATTCCGATGCCGTTATCTTTAAAACTAATGACTGCCTGATTGCCTTTTTCCTGAATTG
The DNA here is from genome assembly GCF_900141765.1 of Epilithonimonas zeae. NCBI lineage: Bacteria > Pseudomonadati > Bacteroidota > Flavobacteriia > Flavobacteriales > Weeksellaceae > Epilithonimonas > Epilithonimonas zeae. The sequence continues at coordinate 1,697,504 of NZ_FSRK01000001.1, forward strand.
TAATTTCGATTTTTCCGTTGTCTGGTGTAAATTTGAAAGCGTTTGACAACAGATTAAAATAAACCTTGTCCATCAGATTACGGTCGATATAAAGTTCCAGATTTTTGTTGGCAGAATGAATATCAAACCTGATATTCCGTTTTTTCGCCTCATTCTCAAAATCCCTGAAAATCCCGTAAGTGAAATCGTAGATATTGGTTTTGGATACCCGAAGATTGAAGGTCTTATTTTCTACTTTTCTGAAATCCAAAAGATTATCAACCAAACGAAGTAACCGGTTAGAATTTTTATTGATGAGCTCAATCTCATACGACGGTTTCGTCCCTTTGCTTTTAAAAGTATCTTTCAGTGATTCCAAAGAACTTAGAATCAGCGTTATCGGTGTTTTGAACTCGTGTGACAAACCTGTAAAAAAATTAACTCTTGCTTCATTACTCTGCTTGAGTTCATCGGCAATCATCTCGATCTGATTTCTCTGGATTGTTATTCTTTCATTTGTGAGAGTCAGTTGTTTATTTTTGATTTTAATGGCATAAATCAGGTAAATGGCATATGCTACGAGACAGAACATTAAAATCAGCAAAACGACCGACCACCTGAACAGTTCCTTTTGGGAAGAATATAATTCGGTCTGCTTTTTCACGGCACTGACCTGATTTTCTATCACACCTTGCTGCTCGATAATTTTATCGAATTGGTTACGCATAATCTCGGCATTCAATCTGTCAATAATGGTTGTGCTGAGTTTAATACGCTTTGGCGGCGTTTGTCCATTGTATATATTGATTGCGGTTTCAATCGCTTCTGCACCACCTGTAGGATATAGTAAGGTTGCGTTCAGTTTCCCATCCAAAACCATCTGGATTCCGCCGTCTTTGGTATTTAAACCATCAACACCGATGAACTTGATTTGATTTTCCACGCCTTCATTCCTTGCAACCTTCCAGGCCTGTGAAGCAAGCTCATCATTAAAAGCAAAAACATACAGACTTTGATTTCCCAAAGAATTCAGCGTTTTCCTGAAAGCCTCCGCTGGAAGTCCTTTGAATGTTTTGATCAACTCGGTATTTGGGTCATTTTTAATGATATGCTCAAAACCAAAACTCCTTTCAACTGTTGGAGAAGAATTATCATCGCCTTTTATTTCGATGATTTTTTTCAGAATTTTGGAATCAGAAAGAATGTATTGTGCTGCTTCTTTTCCAATTTCAATATTATCTGCACCGATGTATGTTGTATATTTTGTGGAATTGATTTTCCTGTCAACCAAAATCACAGGAATTTTGTTTTCAAATGCTCGTTCTACAATAGGAATCAACGAATTAGGCTCAATGGGAGAAATTATGATTACGTCTACTCTTCTGTCGATCATTTTTTTAATGTCCTGAATCTGTTTCTTAACAGAACCTTCTGCTTTGCTGATGCTCAATTGTACCTCCGAATGCAAAGATGCCTGAATCTCCATTGCATGATTCATCGACTGTCGCCACGGATGATTTCCTAAACCTTGGGAAAAGCCTATATCGATTTTGTCTGATCTTTCGGCCGCATCTTTACAAGCCGATAAAGTCATAAACAAAATAAAGAATCCCAGACAAATTTTGGCAAAACCAAACGCGTTGAATTTTTTTTTCTTGGACATATTAACACAATATTAATAAAGTTCTTTCACACCCACAATTTTTGGTTATGCTATTTTTTGTCGATTGAATATCAGATCTTTTGAATGACAAAGTACTGATGTTACAATTTTATAAGTCTTGTAACATCCATATAAAACTCTGCAGAACTTTCAGCTGATGATCATTCGATAAACATTGATGAATAAAGCTTTCCATATTGAATTTCATTTCTCAAAACAAAATCAAATCATTTTGAACAATAAGTGAAATATTCAACTCCACTTTGCCAATACATTTGAAACAAGACGGATGAGAATTCCTTTAAAAATAATCTGGAACGATTAAAATCATCAAGAAAATAATATCAACCTTAACTAAAAAAATTATGAGAAAACTTTATCTAAGCTTGTTTGCAGGATTAATGTTTGCTAATATCAATGCGCAGACAAAAAAAATAGCTTTTATTGGCCAATCCGACGTTTATAACAGCAATATCCCAACTGCCAGCGATGGTTTGACGTATGACGATGACCGAGCGGCAGCGGTTTGGTTTATGGAAACTTTTGTTCCATCACATTCGGCTAATATTACAGGAAATTATTTTTCTTTTCAAGATGTTGCAGAAGGTGCAGACATCAGCGGTTATGATGTAATCTGGATCCAGAGTGACGGCGCAACTTACACAGAAAGACTTAACGAATGGCCTAGAGGAACTACAGAAGGAAATGGTGATAAACATTGTCTTTTGAGAGAAGCAGGATTCCAATGGAATGGACAATGTGGACAACTTGAAGATGATTTTATGTGGAAGATAAAGCAATTTTACAAGTCAGGAAAAAAACTTCTGTTAGGAAATTTTGCAGGCAAAGGCCTGGAAGTTTTTGGACTTTTTGATGGACTCAACAATCCGTGGGAATACAGACCGAACCAATCATTTGGCGATACCACAGCAAATCCCGCAAATTCATCCGCTGCTTGGGGAACCAATTGGTCAGGCAGTTCTACTCCGATTCTTCTGACAGGAATAAGTACAAATTCCGTAAGCTGTACAAACACATCTCAAAGCATAGAATTTTTAGGCGCAGGAACGGAAAAGAAAAACCGCGCACTGCAATATAACCTGAATTGGGGCAGAATCTATGACGATGCAGGCGGTGCTAGCTCAACAATTGGGCAAAGAGGACAAATTTTTCAAAACACACTGAATGCAGAAATCCTTTTGGAAAACTGCGACGGAACAGAAATACAGGCCGCCAGATTCAATCCTAGAAATACTGGTGATGGGACAGTTATCTGGTATGGTTCAGGTGTCTATGACTGGTATGTGCCAGGAGGCAACAATCAAAATGTTAAAAAAATAACGGAGAATACTTTACTTTATCTGGCAGGTGGAGAATCTATGCTTTCTTCGCAGAATTTTAGTGAGAAAATCAACATCAGTATCTATCCAAACCCAGTTTTAAATATTCTTACTATCAATTCAGAAGAAAATATTTATAGCGAAATCTATGATATGAACGGACGAAAAATCCTGACCTCAAAAGTTAAGAATATTGATGTTCAAAAGCTCGCAGTTGGAATATATTCTATTAGAATACACGTTGGAAAATCCTCTCAAACTTTGAAGTTTATTAAGAACTAATTATTTCTACAAACTCATTTGAATTTAATTTCGAACTCATAGATTTTTTTGGATATGGATATGTGACAAGTGCAGCCAAATAAATGGGTACTTTTCCAATAAAAATTGCTAATAATCTTTGAAGTTAATTTGCGACAAATATTGATTATAAAAAATTACTCGTAAAAAAATGGGCTTTGTAATTCATTTTTAATTTAACTTAATCAAACCAAATCATCTAAAAAGTGTTTGTATAGACGTGCGTAGAGGTCATAAATAAAATGGCGCTAACCGAAGACAGTTGGTGTCATTTTTATTTACTTAGAGATTTTTTTTAGTTTAAAATGTAATTATCAACTACATCTCTAAAAATAAAATCCAATGTTATAAAACAAATAATATTTTTCGATTTCGTATATTAAAATATAGTCATCTAAATTTTTAAGGAACAAGTGTCGTAAAAAGATAAAGGAGAAAAATTGAAATCAAAACTAATCCCTGCATAATATTGGTACGTCCTGTTGCTAGAGAAATTGTGATGATAAATAAAGATAATCCTAACAAAAGCATCGATTTTAAATCTATACCTAGTGTCATCCTGAAATCACCAATTACTGAAGCCACAGCTACAGCCGGAATACTGAGACCAATACTTGCCAATGCAGATCCAAAAGCCAGATTAAGGCTCGTTTGTAGGCGATTATTATATGCAGCACGGATTGCGGCAACTCCTTCCGGTAATAAAACAATTCCGGCTATAATAATTCCAACGATAGATTTTGGAGCTCCGACTTTGAATACAAGATTATCAACATCTTTTGAAAGATATTTAGCTAAGAGAACGACAATTCCCAGACATAAAATCAAAAATATAATGCTGTAAAACATCATCTTTCGAGTGGGTTTTTCAGGAAGGATCTCATTCTCTTCATTCTCTTCATCATTATTTTTAGGAATGGGCGCAATGAAAAAAGCACGGTGTCTGATGGTCTGAACCATTGTAAAACCTATATATAATAGCAGACAGATAACAGAAATAAAGATTAACTGCAATGAAGTATATTCTCCTTCACTGTGACTTGTCGTGTAATTTGGAAGAATAAGTATAAATACTACAATCACAACAAGTGTAATCATTGCAGTACTCACACCCTGCAGTGTAAAAACCTGCTGTTTATAACGGATTGATCCAACGACAATACAAATACCAATAATCCCTGTAAGAATAATCATCACAGCGGCAAATACCGTATCTCTCGCAAGGCTGATTGTTTCCAAACCTTTTGCACTCAGCATTATCGAAATAATAAGAGAAACTTCTATCACGGTTATCGCAAAAGCCAAAAGTAAAGTTCCATAAGGCTCACCTACCCGATAAGCAATGATTTCCGAATGATAAACCGCTGCTAAAACGGCTCCTATAAGAAAGAATGTGAGGATTAAAGAATATAAATGTCCTGTTAGCGAATAATGAAGCAAATAAGCTACCCAAGCCAATATGGGAATAATTATCGTCCAGCCTAAAAGATAGATCTTTTTTTTCATATATTTTAATTACCTGATGTTTGAAAGCCTTGATTGATAAAATCAGATAACATCATAATCGTTCAACGTAGTTACAAAATGATGATCAATAAAATTTTTAGAAGTCTTGCATAAATCCAACAATTCTTCATTGCTGCGGTATTCAAAATTAAAATCTTCAGGAACATCCATTGTATATTCTGTTATTATTTCTGTATCCAGAAGATCAATTGCCATCAGATCATTAAGTGAACTAAGCAAACTTTTTTCTTTCAGGAGAGGCATTTTCTGCGTGACAGAGTTTTTAAATTTATATAATATAATTGTTTTCATTTTTTTATTTTTTTTCATTTCTTTTTGAAAAGTAATAAGCTGAATTCTTATAGATGAAAGATATTGCTTTAGGTCTTTAGAAGTAATATACTTTTCATTTTGAGTCATAAATAAGGGCGTTTCATTTAAAAGAAAATATAATTCCGGATATAAAGTCTGGATTTTAGCTGTTACCTCAAAAATCTTTTTGGTAAGGTCTTGTAAAGTATCAATTGATTTCATATTGAGTATATTAAATGACACATCCAATTATGTTCAAATAAAAAAAGACAGGGACTTAAAAGCTCCTGCCCCTTTTTCTACCAAAACCTTTAAAACATATGTACTATTTCTTGAATTTTGATAAGATTCTTAATGAAAACTGATTGTTATTAAGGATTAGAATAACTTTTTTCACGGTTTTGTTTCCATAGCTTATTTATACTCAAAGATGATACTTTAATCAGACAAAAATGCTACACATTTCTGAAATAGATTTACATATATCACACTTTTTATAAGTCTTCTAAATTTTTCAGCCGTTTTTGCTTCAGCTGTTTGTAGAAAGAAGGAGAAAGTCCTGTTATTTTTTTAAACTGGTTGGAAAGATGCGCAACACTGCTGTAATTGAGTTTATAAGAGATTTCAGTAAGATTGAGTTCATCATACAAAAGGAGCTCTTTTACCCTTTCCACTTTATTGATAATGATAAAGTGCTGCAAAGTCATACCTTTTACTTCAGAAAATGTATTGGCAAGGTAAGTGTAATCGTAGCCAAGCTTTTCACTGATATAATCTGAGAAATTTTCTTTAGGAAGAGATTCGGAATAATGGATCATTTCTGTGACTGCATTTTTTATTTTTTCGATCAGAATGCTTTTTTTATTATCCAATAACTCAAGTCCGGTTTTAAGGAGATTTTCTTTTAACAGCTGTCGCTGCTCATCCGTAATATCATCCAATATTTCTACAAGTCCTAGATCTACTACGGCATTTCTGATATTCAGTTTTTCAAGCTCCTGATGAACCACCATTTTGCAGCGCAGGCTTACCATATATTTTATATATAACTTCATAATCCTTACCGTATTTCGAGTTTGTCAATCCATATGTTGACAGCCACTCTTTCAAAGTTAGTCCTTTAAATTTTAATAACTATGATTTATGTAACAAATTGAAAGACTATTACAAACCTTTCTTTTTTTAATAGATGACCTTTACATAGAATAAAAATATTTTAAAATGGCAAAAGAAAAGGATACTAAGAAAAAAACAGATAAAACACCTGCGGCAAAATCACTAAAAGAGAAGCGGGAAGACAAACAAAACAAAAGGAAAGATAAAGAAAATGAAAGTCGCAACGCAACAACCTAAATGGTAGAAATAAAAAAAGAAGGAATTATACTCAGAAAAACCGACTTAAATTTTGAAAACGAAGGAGTTCTGAATCCTGCTGTTATTAAGGAAAATGGCAAAATACATTTATTTTACCGCGCTGTTGCCAAAGGTAATTTTTCAACTGTCGGGCATTGTGTATTGTCAGATCCGCTTACGGTAGAAAAACGGTCAGATTCGCCAATCATTATTCCTGAATCTGAGTATGAAAAACACGGTGTAGAAGATAATCGAATTGTAAAAATAGATGATTTATTTTATCTCACCTATACCAGTTATGACGGCATCAATGCTTTAGGAACATTAACCACTTCAAAAGATCTCAAATCCTGGAAAAATGAAGGAATTATTGTTCCTAAAATTTCTTATGAAGAGTTTAAGCTTCTATCAGAATCAGAGGGTTTAATACCTGATAAATATAGAAGATACAACGAATTTAAAATTAGTCATACTGACAGTGAACCTATCTTTTTATGGGATAAAAATCTGATTTTCTTCCCAAGAAAAATAAACGATAAATTTTATTTCCTTCACAGAATAAGACCTGAAATTCAGATCGTCAGCGTAAAAAACATCGAAGATCTGAATTCTGATTTCTGGCAGGATTACTTTTCACATTTTAAAGACCATATTCTCCTATCACCGAAATACGATCATGAATCAAGTTATATCGGAGGTGGTTGTCCGCCAATAGAAACAGAATATGGCTGGCTGATGATCTATCACGGTGTTTATGATACCGTTAGCGGTTATGTTTACAACGCCTGTGCAGCTTTATTGGATCTTGAAAACCCGGAAAAAGAAATTTCCCGACTTCCCTATCCGCTTTTCAAACCCGAAGAAGAATGGGAACTGAAGGGTGAAGTCAACAATGTCTGTTTCCCGACAGGAACCATTGTAGAAAATGACAGACTGTATATCTATTATGGAGCTGCAGACGAAAGAATAGCTGTTGCATCACTCAATATTTCAAAACTATTGAAAGAGTTAATGATGTACGCTGTATAAAGATGATTTGGCAGAATATGGTTAAAGAAGAAATTAAAAATGAATAAAAATATTAATTCAGACGTGGAGGATAAAGCAATTAGACAATCTTATAATGATAAAAAACACAAAACCTATAATAAAACCAACATTGTCTTTGTAAGTACTTTTCCTCCAAAAGTATGCGGAATTGCCACTTATACACAGGATCTTATAAAATCTCTTCATTCGAAATTCGGAGAATCTTTCAATGCGATGATTTGCCCGATAGAAACAGAAGAGGAAAACTATGAGTATAATGAATATACCGAGTATAAATTAAATATCTCAGATGCCGTTTCTTATTTGGAATTGGCTGCAAAGATCAATAAAAACGATACAGTTGAGTTGGTGATGCTTCAGCACGAATTCGGCTTTTTTAATGAAACCCGAAATGGTTTGTTTCTTTTTCTCAAGAACTTAAAAAAAGATGTTATTATCACTTTTCACACTGTTTTGCCAAAACCTGATGAAGAACTAAAGGAAAAGGTGAAAGAAATTGCCGGTTTTGCAAAATCTATTATTGTAATGACAAGTATTTCTGCAGACATTCTTTCGAATGATTATGAAATTCCTTTCGATAAAATTACGATAATACCCCACGGAACACACCTTCTGCCTTTCACAGACAAAATTGCGTTGAAAGAAAAGTATAATCTTAAAAACAAAAAGGTTCTTTCAACTTTCGGATTATTAGGTTCGGGAAAAAATATTGAAACCACACTGAAAGCCTTGCCGGAAATCATTGCTAAAAATCCTGATGTAATTTTTTTAATTCTTGGCAAAACACATCCTGCCATAGTAAGGCAAGAAGGCGAAAAATATCGTGATTTTTTAGAAGATCTCACTTGTAAACTTCATCTGGAAAACAACATCCGCTTTATCAATGATTATCTTCCACTCCCGGAATTACTAGAATATCTTCAGCTTACCGATGTTTATCTTTTCACGTCAAAAGACAGAAATCAAGCAGTGAGCGGCACATTTTCCTATGCAATCAGCAGCGGATGCGCCATTGTCTCTACTCCAATTCCACACGCTATGGAAGTTTTAAAGGAAGATACGGGAATTATTGTTGATTTTGAAGCTCCAGAGCAGTTGTCTCTTGCTGTAAACACATTATTAGAAAATGAAAGCAAACGGGAGGAGCTACGTTTGAAATCATTGGAAAAAATGGCTCCGACAGCTTGGGAAAATTCATCTATCTTACACGCTTTATTATTTCAGAAATTCAGAAATAATAGAACAGAACTCAATTATACTCTACCGGAAATCAATCTTGGGCACATTCAAAATATGACAACCGATTTAGGGATGATTCAGTTTTCTAAAATCAGTAAACCGGATATCAATTCAGGTTACACTCTGGATGACAACGCGCGGGCGATGATTGCTATTTGCAGGCATTTTGCAGGCAGTAGAGACAAAGCAGATCTGCAATTGATTTCAATTTATTTAAACTTTATTAAATTTTGCCAGCATAATGACGGAAGTTTCGTGAATTACGTTGACGAGCACAAACAGTTTACACAGCAGAACTACGAAACTAATCTGGATGATTCCAACGGAAGAGCAATCTGGGCTTTAGGTTATTTAATTTCATTAAAACAAATTTTACCACAGGAGTTTTCTGAAACTGCAGAGAAAATCATTCAAAAAAATCTTATTTGGGCAGAAAAAATCCATTCTACAAGAGCAATGGCTTTTATTATTAAAGGATTACATTATCAAAACTCAGAAAAAAACCTTCCATTGTTAAAACAATTAGCGAATCGTCTAGTGAAGATGTATCAACACGAAGCAAAAGACGATTGGCATTGGTTTGAGAATTATCTGACCTACGGAAACAGCGTATTACCAGAAGCTTTACTTTGTGCTTGGATCTCAACCAAAGATGAGCTTTACAAACAAATTGCGGAAGAATCTTTCGAGTTTTTACTATCTAAAATTATGATTGATGATAATATAAAAGTGATTTCCAATAAAGGCTGGTTACAAAAAGAAAACACTGAAAATGATACTCCAATTGGTGGAGAACAGCCTATTGATGTTGCTTATACTGTTTTGGCATTATCTGCATTTTACAAAGTTTTTGATGACGAAAAATATTTACAAATGATGAACAACTCATTCAACTGGTTTTTGGGAAAAAATCATTTGAATCAGATCGTTTATAACCCTGCAACAGGAGGTTGCTATGATGGGATTGAGGAAAAAAATGTAAATCTCAATCAGGGTGCAGAATCAACCGTCAGTTATCTGATGGCAAGGCTTTGTTTTACTAATTAATTATTATTGGGATATTAATTTTTGGTTGACAGAAAAATTTGATTAAAAAATTGACCATTTATAAGTGGCATTAATCTATTTGAAGCCTCAATGGATAACATCAATAAACAAGAAAAGATACACATAAAAATTTTCAAATTCAAAACAATATCGTAATATTGCAATATTAAAATATTAATTATGGGACTTACTAAAACAGAAATATTCACAGACGAGCAAAATAACCTGGCTTCTCTTTTCAAAGTTTTGGCGCATCCTGCCAGAATTGCAATCCTGCAACACATCATTAATCAGAAAGCTTGTATCTGTAATGATTTGGTAGACGAGTTAGGACTAGCGCAAGCAACCATCTCGCAACATTTGAAAGAATTGAAAAGTATCGGGATTATTCAGGGAACTATTGAGGGAAAATCTGTTTGCTATTGTATTGAAGATAAAAAATGGAAAGAGGTTCAGGGATTGCTTAATCAGTTTTTTGAACAGGATGCAAAAGTTGGGAAATGCTGTTAACAGCTTTTTTTGCAATCTATATCATCGTCATATTGCAATATAAAATTAAAACAATCTAAATATTAAATATTATGAAGCTATCAAAAATCAAAGAAATCTTACCTACACTGAACAATGTAGAATTTCAGCTAGAGAACGGGAAATTTGTTCCTGAGCATTTTCACGTTACAGAAATAGGAGTTATTACAAAACATTTCATAGACTGTGGTGGTAATACAAGAAGAGAAAAGGTTGTCAATTTCCAATTGTGGAATGCCAACGACTTTGAACATAGATTGAAGCCAACTAAACTTTTGGACATCATCTCACTATGCGAAAATAAACTGGGAATCGAAGATTCAGAGATAGAAGTTGAATATCAAAGCGAAACTATCGGTAAGTATGATTTAGATTTTAACGGGAATAATTTTGTTCTGAAAAATAAACAAACTGCTTGTCTGGCAAATGAGGCTTGTGGAATTCCTGAAGGAAATCAAACTGTGGAATCATCTGATTCGAATAATACTTGCTGCACTCCCAAGTCAGGTTGTTGCTAAAAAAGACTGCATTATGGAAATCAAACCCATAACCAAAGACAACTTTTCGGAAGTCATAGAAATCTACAAACAGGGATTGGCAACCAATATAGCCACTTTTCAGAATGATTCTCCACAATGGGAAGAATGGGATAAAGTACATCTCGATTTTTGTAGAATCAGCATTTTTGATAACAATAAAATGCTTGGATGGACCGCTTTGACGTCTGTTTCCAGCAGATGCGTTTATGCTGGTGTTGCAGAGGTAAGTATTTATATTGCGCAAGACGAGCGAGGAAAAGGAATAGGAAAAACTCTGTTGACAGAATTAATCCAACAGAGCGAAGAAAACGGGATATGGACATTACAGTCCGGTATATTCGCCGAAAATGAAAGCAGTATCAAGCTACACGAGAAATGCGGATTCCGATTAGTTGGTTACAGAGAAAAGATCGGTAAGAAAAATGGGATTTGGAAAGATAATTTCCTTATGGAACGTAGAAGCAAAATATCGGAATAGATTAATAAGAATAAAACTTAAATAAAGACTATGTATTCAGAATTAATAAATACTATAGAGCAATTGCAATATCAAAGCATTAGTGAGGAGAGAAAAATCACATTGCAGTCATTAATTGATTTTGTACAGCAAAAAACGGATGAAGGAAAAGATATTAATCTCAATTTCATTTGTACCCATAACTCGCGTAGAAGCCATCTATCACAAATCTGGGCGCAAGCTGGAGCTGCCTATTTTAATATTCCAAATGTATATTCTTATTCGGGAGGTACGGAAGAAACTGCCTTATTTCCAAAAGTGGCTGAGACACTCATTAATCAAGGCTTTAATATCTTCAAAATTGCAGATGGAAATAACTCTGTATATTCTATCAAGTACGATGACGATTCGTTACCTGTAATTGGATTTTCAAAAAGATATGATAGCGCGTTCAATCCAACATCCGGTTTTGCTGCGATTATGACCTGTTCTCAAGCAGACGGAGGCTGTCCTTTTATTGCTGGAGCAGAGAAAAGAATACCTATCGCATTTGAAGACCCTAAAATTTCTGATAACACACCACAGCAGTCACAAGTTTATGCAGAAAGAAGTTTGCAGATAGCTTCTGAAATGTTCTACGTTTTCTCTAAGATTAAAAAATAGTTTTTATGCAGCCAAAACTAAAATTTCTTGACCGCTATCTTACCTTATGGATATTTCTTGCAATGGCAACAGGTATAAGCTTAGGATATTTCTTTCCTGTAATTTCACAAATCACAAATGCGATGTCAGTAGGAACGACCAATATTCCACTGGCAATAGGTTTGATTTTGATGATGTATCCTCCTTTAGCAAAAGTTGATTATTCACTATTACCTCAAGCATTCAAAGATAAAAAAGTAATAGGTCTTTCGCTATTTCTCAATTGGTTTGTTGGCACAGTGCTGATGTTCGGGTTAGCCGTTTTATTTCTAAGAAATGAACCCGATTATATGACAGGATTGATACTGATAGGCTTGGCGAGATGTATTGCGATGGTTATTGTCTGGAGTGATTTGGCAAAAGCAAACAGAGAATATACTGCTATGCTGGTTGCGTTGAACAGCATCTTTCAAGTTGTTTCCTATAGCTTTTTAGTTTGGTTATTTATCAATGTATTGCCGAGCAAATTAGGTTTAGCCAACTTCAATGTAACCGTATCAATGAAAGATGTTACAGAAAGTGTATTGATTTATTTAGGTATCCCATTTTTGGCAGGATTCATAAGTCGCTATTTTCTTATCAAGTCAAAAGGTATAGAATGGTATAACAGAAAATTTGTCCCAATAATATCGCCAGTTACCTTGTATGCTTTATTATTTACTATAGTAATAATGTTTAGCCTGAAAGGAGACAAAATATTGGAGCTGCCAATGGATGTGGTAAAGGTTGCCCTACCGTTGGTCATTTATTTTGTACTGATGTTTTTTGTCAGCTTCTTTATCAATAAATCTCTAAATATCCCCTATGATAAAAATGCCTCAATCGCATTTACAGCTACAGGCAACAACTTTGAATTGGCGATAGCTGTAGCAATAGCCGTTTTCGGAGTCGATTCTCCGCAAGCTTTCGTAGGTGTTATCGGTCCATTGGTGGAAGTTCCTGTGCTTATCTTATTGGTAAAAGCCAGTTTGTGGCTGAAGAAAAAGTATTATTAATATATCATATTTTTTAAAACTTATGGTCTACTTACATTTACCTTCCTTCTAAAAATGATATAGAAAAACCACATCTCCCGTATAAGCTGGTTTTATCTGATTTTTAATAATCAGTTTAGCGCCCACCACTACTTTTACGGTTCCTTTAAGATTATTTACCGTTTTAATAGTTGCCTCAAGACTTACTTCATCATTCGCTTTTACCGGCTGACCAAATCTAAAATTTTCTATTCCGTAATTGATTTCCATACTGATGTTTCTTACCTCAGCAATCTGCTTCCAGAGATAAGGAATCAGCGAAAGTGTTAAATAGCCGTGAGCAATGGTAGAATGATAGGGACTTTCTTCTGCTGCTTTCTTCTCATCGGTATGAATCCACTGATGATCCAAAGTGGCATCTGCAAAAAGGTTAATTTGGTTCTGATCGATCCTATGCCAAGATGATGCTCCGACCATAATTCCCTCCAGCAATTTATATTCGTCAAAATTGTTGATAATAATCATTTTATATAAAAAATAATAGATTAAAAGTATTGTACCATTAAATCATTTAAAAACCTCTCGCAAAATGCAAGAGGTTGGATGAACATGAAGAAACGGATGTAGTTATATCCAAATTTCATTCAAGCATATGCTAAAAACAGTCTAATCTACTAAAGATGTGAGAAAAAAATGTTTTAACTTTTTAAGCAAGAAGTCGTTTCACCTTATGCTAATTTCACATTGACAGCATTTAAACCTCTGTCGCCTTGTTGAATATTAAAATTCACTTTATCATTTTCACGGATTGATCCTGAAACCAACCCTGAAGAATGTACAAATACGTCCTTACTCCCATCTGCAGGAGAAATAAATCCGAAGCCTTTTGCTTCATTGAAAAACTTTACTGTGCCTTGTTGCATTGTAATTATTATTAAAATTGTATGTATAATCTGTAAACTTTACAGCTTTATTTTTAAAATGTACCGACAGGCATCGTAAAACCTATCAGACTCTGGATATTTTTTAAATCCATGTGCTCATCTGCCGTACAGAATGATATTAAGGAACCGTCACTTCCTAACCTTCGTATCCTCTCAATCCTTTGTATATACGTTTGAGGAATAGCAGGAAGATCAAAGTTGATGATATGAAATATTTTATCCAAGTCGATTCCCTTTGCTGCAATATCTGTAGTGACCAAAGCCTGAATTTTTCCGCTTTTGAAATCATCCACTACATTATTCCTCACAGCATTTGATCTGTTCCCATGAATCCATCCAATATTGACACCGGCATTTTCCAGCTGATGTACCAGCTCATCGGCTATGTATTTGCTGCGCGTAAAAACCATAAATCCTTTTATGTTGCTTTTTCTGAGAAGATCAATCAAAAACCCTGACTTATCTCTTTTTTCAATAAAATATACACACTGCGAGATATTTTTTATTGATGCCGACCTCGCGTCTATTACAATCTCTACCGGGTTTCTAAGAAAAGGAGAGACATATTTTTTGAGATAATCTGAAGTTTCTGTACAAAAGATTAAGGCTTGTAAATGGTTAGGAATTAGTTTCTGGATATTTTTTATTCTGTTTATCGATGTTTTCTCAATCATTTTATCTGCATCATATAAAACCTGAATTTCTAACTTGGAAAAATTGACAGGTCTTTTTTTTGCAATTTCTAAAAGCCCTTCAGGAGTTGCGATCAATATGTCCATTCTCTTTCTGAAGGCAGAAAGTTGACTTTCAGTTGACTCTCCATCATTAATCCTAAATGTTGAAAGAGAAAGATATTTACTGCACTGCTTGATCTTTTCTTCTGTCTGAGCTCCTATTTCATCTGTAGGAACAATGATCAGTACCCTGATATTAGTGTGCTCAGTAGGGTTTCTTCCCAACAATTGTAATATCGGCACCGTAAAAGCTAATTTTTTTCCACTTCCTTTGGGTGCAGAAGCCAGAACATCTTTTCTTTTTAAAACACTTGGAATTACAGCATTTTGTACCTCAGTCGGTTGGGAATACCCCGATTCTGTAATAGCTCGGATTATGGGATTAATTAATTGCAGATTCTTGAAACTTATCATAAATTTTTGCAGTTTCCGATCTTTTTTTCCGGCAGGTGCATTTTTAATGTATTATTTGTAATGGTTAGAATTAATATTAATTCCATATACTTTTCATTACTCTAAACTTTTTTCCACATTGAAAGCTAAAAATAAAAGCCTTCCTTAAAGAAATCAGTTGACAATCGGGAATCTGAAAAAGCAAAACTGAATGATAAAAATGGATTTAAATTATTGCAGAGTAGCAGAGGCAGGAACCTTTTTTATTGATACTTTGCAAATGTATGCTAAAACAACCCAATAACAATACAATATAATTAACTGATTATCAAAAATATATTCGTAGCTTACGCACATAATCTAATTGTTTGCAAAGTGCGGATAATTTTAAAATTCCAGCCTATGCAAACTATAGCATCCCAAATCCAGCCCCTTACAAAAAAGTCAAACAGTCCACCGTCTTCTCAGATCCGAATTGCTTATTTTATCATGATCCATCATAAACCTGATGTTTTTAAAGCAATGTTTGAGAAAATCTACACCCGTGATCAATTTTATCTGATTCATATAGACAGAAAAGCCAAAGAAGAATTTACTGAGCAAATTCAACAATATCTCATCCATTTTCCCAATGTCTATATTCTTGAGAGTATGAATATTGTGGCAGGAGGATTCAGTATCATTCAGGCAGAGCTCAATGCTATGGAATATTTACTCAATGTAACCGCAGAATGGGATTATTTCATCAACTTAAGTGGCGAAGATTACCCATTAAAATCGCAGAATATTATCCGACAGTTTCTTAAAATAAATAATGGCAGGAACTACCTTTTCTACTACGACCAAAAATTTTACAGACCTGATACGCTTAAGAGAATACAGAATCATTTTACTGAACTAAGCCATAAAATATCGTCATTAATTTATAGAAGAACATTTATGGAAGGGGTAACACCGTACATCGGAGGCAAATGGTTTATTTTCACAAGAGAAACCTGTTCTTTTTTGACCAATAATAAACGGGTGATGGACTTTGAAGATTATTACCTGCATACACTTTTACCGGCAGAATCATTTTTTCAGACGGTTCTTATGAATACTGTTTTTAAAGATATTGTGGTAAATGATGATAAAAGAGCATCGATTGAAAGAATATTCTTTAATAAAAATTCTTACCATACTTCTTTTATTGAATCATTAAAAAAGACCAATCAGCTTTTTATCAGAAAGATTGATAATGACACCAATCAAACTATTTTAAAATATATTGATGAAACATATCTGCTTCCATTACCATATGTGGACGAGATAAATAGAGAGATCAAAAGAAATGAGCAAGATGATAAATGGTCTTAATATTTTTAAATCTATATGCCCTGTACTCCCATTCATAAAGCCAGAGAAAATTTTGTTCTTAGCTTTACCAACTAGAAAGCAGGGTGCTTGACCTGAATGATTAGAAGATGACATATGCTGATAAACGAAGACCTTTTGATGAGTTCTGGTGCTAAAATTGTAAATTATGCCAAGAATCAGTTTGTATTTCAGGAAAATACAGAAGCACTCTCCTACTTTCAGCTCCTAACCGGAAGCGTAAAAATTGTTAGTCAGAAAAAGCAAGGTCGTGAGTTTATTCACAATATATCTAATAAGGGAGATTGCTTGGGAGAATTGTTCCTATTCTTAAAACATCAATATTCGGTAAGTGCTATTGCAATGGAGGATTGTCGGATTTTAATCTTGCAAAAATCGGATTTTGATATAATGCTGAAGGATAATCCAGCTATTCTACGAGTTCTCTATGAAAGTATTGCCGAAAGCTTGCATTATACCTACATGATGAGGGGATTTGCTTTAGAAAGTCCTTCTGATAAAACTATTAATTTACTTCGGTATTTAAAAATATCAAATGATTCAACCGATCCGGATGAGGTATTGCTTACAAGACAGCAAATTGCATCACTTACCGGTTTAAGGGTTGAAACTGTTATAAGAACAATCAAACAATTGGAAAATGAAGGTCTTCTTGTGATTAGAAAAGGTAAAATTTTTTATTAAACTGAAATCTATCGAGATTATTTCTGAAAAATTAAGCTGTTATTCGTATCAGCTGATCAACTTTGGTCAGTTTCTTATTCTGGTTCGGCGGAACTAAAGTCGGATGCTGCAGCGGCCTTTGGGACATTCCGGATCCCAAAAGCCTGGAAAGACACGTTCATCAGGAAAGTCTTTTAGTTTTGCAGGAATTTCAGAATAATATCAAAATGATAAATTCTAAAGCCTGTATGACGCGCCAATAAAAAAATGTTTCGCTGCTGTATGCTGTAATCCGATATTCAATCCGGCATCCAACTTAAAATCTTTAGCTGCATCGATCTGAATGGCCGCATTGATGTAATTTGAGAATTGATGTGCCTTAAAATCATAGGTATAATAAGTTTCGGCGATACCATCCAAGCCCTTAGTAATCGGATGACTAACAGTTAAGGTCTGCAGAAACTCAGTATGCATTGCGTTATCATCCTGATCTTTAAGTCTATCCAATTCCACCTGAAATCCTAAATTCCATTCTCCGGAAAATTTGTACTGCATCGGAACGATCAAACCGCCTTCAAATCGACTCTCTTCATATTTTGACGTTGGAATCTTCACATAAGGTAACAAAGCCATTACAAAGTTGCCTTTGTCGTTTCCAATTAAATTTTGTTTAATTCTGAATGTGAGATCGCCGTGACCGTCATTTACTGTTTTATTACCCGAATCTAATTCGGTCTCACGTTGCCAGCCATATGTTTGAAATCCAATTTGGACTGCAGTAGAACCTGTCAGTCCCACTTTAAGGTTCATCTGATTAATGAGTAAGGTTTTTGTTTTTATGGATTCACTTTTTTCACTGATTGTTCTGACTAAATCGGTTTCCAGCTGAAAATGCCCTGCATCCACAGTATATGGCGATTCAGTTACATCAGGACGGTCGGTCTCCATTTCTCGCATCTGTTCTTTTGGAACCGGATTAAATAATGAATATTTTTTTTGCACTATTTGCTGTCCTGATCCTTTTAACGGAAAAAGAAGCCCTATAATCCCTATAATTAGTATATAATTCCTATTCATATCGATATTTTTATTAATCAATCTTAAATAGTAGGAGATTAAAAGTTGTGCCGAAAATTGGCTTATTTCATCCTCTATTTTATTTTTTCTATTAGTAACACTTAATTTAAGAACAATTCACGCGCCTCCTTATTAATTAATGTGCTCTTAAAATAAACCTCTCTGCTATAGACTACTGGTCAGGAATTTCCTATACATTCATCTACAGTAATAACATTATTTGAATCATCGTTTTGATCTGTTCTGCTTTTGCTGAGAACTTAAATATCAGCTATAAATTTTTATAAAAAAGCATTCCGAGATTGATTAGGAGGCCAAAATAATTTGAATCAGTATTTATATTGGCTTTGTTAAATTAAAGAACATAAATACTAAAATCCTTTTAGCCATTTGCTAAAAGGATTTTGGTATTAATCAATTATGATCAGCCTAATTAGTTAATAAAAGAATATAATTTTTGCTAAAGATGCTATTTAATGTAAGCATAATCATTAATAATATTACTATTCATTGGAACTCAATTTCCAAAAACTCATTTTTCTTCTCAACAAAAATCCCAATTTCTCATAAAGTCTGATGGCATTAGCATTATTGTCAGCGACATGCAGATAGGGAATTTTTGACTCGTTGAATATTTGCTTGCTGGCATAGGCGATTAACTGCTTTGCATATCCTTTGCCTGTATGGTCAGGATGGGTCACAATTGCACTTAACTCA
The DNA here is from genome assembly GCF_900141765.1 of Epilithonimonas zeae. Taxonomy (NCBI): domain Bacteria; kingdom Pseudomonadati; phylum Bacteroidota; class Flavobacteriia; order Flavobacteriales; family Weeksellaceae; genus Epilithonimonas; species Epilithonimonas zeae. Next base: position 1,716,395 of record NZ_FSRK01000001.1, read on the forward strand.
GTGTATCCATCCATTTTCATTCTTTCGCCGGTCGCTGCAACCAGTTGATCATTTTTATAGATACCATAATAATTTCCTAAATAAGCGGTTTTTTCTTTAAAATAGCCCGGTTGAACAAGGTTAACAAGCTTAAACAGCTGATCTCTTTGCGCTTCTGTATGAAGTTCAATTATTTTTTCCTTAATATCAACGTTAATCCTTTGATTAAGAATCATCTGATCACACACCAATTCACCTTCTAGACGGACTTTGTGATTGATTGGAGGTCGATCCCCTATTACAAAAAATTGATTTGTAATAGATGCGTATGTTGCGATTCCCGACTCGGCATTTTCATTATTCAAAGCACCGCCGAAAGAACAATAATCAGGGTTATAAAACTTTATTCCATTATAATCGATTCCAAAGTCTTTATGAGCTTCATTTAAAGAGTGCCAAGCTGGATTGTCCAGTTTAAAAATTTGCATATTAAAAATAATAGTTCTTCTTGTTAAAAAATTTATTGCGTCTAATCGATACCTCTATCTGATAAATCCTGAATTCCTATTCCCACGGATAATAATCTTGCCCGATGTACTTGAAGCCATATTTTTGTAAATTCCGATGTGATCTGTACAGAGATTCAGATATTTGAATCCGCTTTTTCGGGTATCGCTTTTAGCCTGATTGATCAGGTGCTCATCATAGGAATTCCCTCTATGCTCCTCTTCGATAAAAAGGACGCGGATGATCTATCATCGTAAATATACTAAAATTTTGATGCCTGAGAGATTGAATTGAAGCTTACGAGTTGAATGTACACAATTATTTGTAATTTTATAAGATAAAAACAAAGCTGAATTTGAATTTATTTGTTGCTTGAACACATTCTTTTTCAGTTTTTAATCACATAATAAATAGAAATATGAGAATTGCGATATTCGGTGCTCATAATGTTGGTAAAACCACTTTAGCAGAAGAACTTTTAGAGCATCTTCCCGGATACACTCTTGAAATAGAACCTTACTATCAACTGGAATTTTCAGGATATGAATTTTCAGATACACCTAACGCAGAAGATTTTGTTGAACAGTTTAATTATTCCGTAAATCTGATTTCTCAGAGTGGTGACGATGTTATATTTGACCGATGTGTGATTGATATTCTTGCCTATCTTCATATTATTGATCCAGCCAGAAATATTCAAAATCTTTTTCAGAAAGCTCAAGAAATAGTTGATGAAATTGATCTTTTTGTATTTGTTTCTATCGAAGAGCCAGATCTGATACCGTATTATCAGACAAATCTACCCAAACTTAGGGAACAAGTCAATAATTTACTGTATGATTGGATTGATGATTTTGGAATCAAAGTAATTAAAGTAAGTGGTACATTATCGAATCGTAGAGATCAGGTATTTGCTAAAATTTCATCTTAACATCAAAGTTAATTTTGTAAGGAATAAAATACAACTCAAAGAAGTATATAACATTGTCTTAAAAATATAACCTTTTTAAATTTCTTACTGCCCATAATATGCTGAGATTAATCTTTCTCTCATTTTATTGAGGTATTTGATATCTTTTGTATTGGATAGAATAATAAGCGTGAGTTTTTTTTCAGGCAAATGTACCCAATTGGCACTGTGTCCATATCCTTCACCCTGTCGCTCTACAAATAAAGTACTCATTTTCCCAAAGCTTTTAGAATAAACCCAAAACCCCAAAGCAGTATCTTCAAGATTTCTGAATGGAGTTAACATTAAATCTAAAGTTGGTTTTTTTAATAGAATATTATTAAAAATAGCCTGATCAAAAATCAGCATATCTTTCGGTGTAGAATACATAGCTCCGGCAGAATAAAAATTATCAATATAAGTATTTGTAGGAGTGTGAAGTAGAAAAGGATCAGCTTCGTCCGCAGAATAGCCATCATCAATGTTTTTAACAATATCATTATGATGAAGCATCCCCGTATTTTGCATTTTTAACGGGATCAAAATTTGTTCTTTCAAAACTTCTTCAAAAGATTTTTTATAAATTTTTTCAATAATTTTTCCTAACAAAATATAGTCACCATTGTTGTAGTTAAACTTTGTTCCGGGTTTATCAATCAATTTTTCAGATAAATAAGTGTTTATAAAATCATCCAGATCCCAGATCGTGTTGTCGTATGCCTGATGAATAAATTCTGTTGTACTAATGTCTTTATTTTCTCTACCACTACTGTAGGTTAACAAATTTTTGATAGTTGCTTTTTGTGCCGCTTCTCTTTTATATTCAGGATAATAAGTTGAAATTGTAGCATCTAAATCTATTTTTCCTGCTTCATACAACTGCATAATGAGAACAGCCGTAAAAGTTTTTGTAAGAGAAAAAATATGAAATCTGGTATCATCGGAAAAATTAATATTATAATGTCTGTCAGCAAGACCTTCGTATGAAAGCAATTCGGTTTTTCCGTTCTGAGCCAGTAATACAGCGCCGTTAAAATTATCTTTCTTTACAGAAGAATCAATAACCTCTTCCACTTTTTTTATTTGAGAATAGCTTAAAGTAAAGGTTAGGATGAATACACCGATAAGAATATTTTTCACGTCGTTGATTTTAAAGCTAATATAATAATCTTCGGTGATTAGTTGTTTATTTTTTCTGCCGGTAATGCAGTTGGGTCAACCCTGTTTCAAATGTTTTGACTTCAACAAACTCAAGCTCTTGTTCAGATCTTCCCTCTTTAAATAGTCTTGTCCCATTTCCTAACAAAACCGGGATAACCGAAATTATAAACTCGTCTATCAAATTATGTTTTAAAAGTTCATTGATCACTTCCGCACCACCGTCACAATAAATATTTTTCCTTTCTCGGATTTTAAACTTTTAACTAATTCTGTTATGTTTCCTGTATAGAATGTGGTTCTGCCAACTTTTGGCTTTTCGGTTCTTGTGATAACGTAAACATCTCGTTGCCTCATGCACTGAGCTTTATTCCAACCAAAAAGCATGAATTTTTCTGGTTACCAATAAGTCACAGGGCGATCTGAACCAGTTTTCCAATACGATAGTAGATCAATCATTCCAATGCATAACTTATAAATTTTTAATTAATTAATGTTTTACGATAATTAATTATATATTTGCATTAACAAATTAATTGATTATCCTATGAATCAAAGTAAAAATATTTCAAAGATCCTGTATTACCTATGTATTGTATTATCTGCAGGCTATCTTATCACATTCGTATATTCGGTGTTTTGCCTGTTGACTGGTTTTGCCGTAACGCCTTATAAAGAAGATCTATATCTGCATATTAATTATCCATTTACAAAAGAGCCTTTTCTGAATATCGAAAACAACTATCCCTATATTATCCTGTCTTTTTTGCTGGTTCTTTTGACTTACGGAATCTTTTTCTGGCTGTCAGCGAAAGTGTTTAAAGTGTTTTTTCAGTCAAAATTATTTACCGAAGGAAATATAGTACACCTCAAAAGATTTTACATCTACAATATTTTCTTTCCTTTACCCATCGTTATTACAGCAAGCTTTTTTGTAGAAGTGGAAAGTATTATTTGGGGATTGGTTTTTATCCATTTTATGTTGGGAATTTTCTGTTATTTCCTTGCCAATATTTTTAAACAGGGTTTACATTTACAAAACGAACAAGATCTATTTATATAAAAATGCCGATTATCATCAACTTAGACGTTATGCTTGCCAAGAGAAAAATGCAGAGTAAAGAATTGGCAGAGAAAATAGGAATTAGCAATGTCAACCTCTCTGTTTTAAAAACGGGAAAAGCTAAAGGTGTGCGTTTCGATACGCTGGAAGCCATCTGTAAAGCTTTGGAATGTCAGCCAGGAGATATCCTGGAGTATAAAGAAGAATAATTAGATAAATCAAAAAGCTTTCGTGACCTTTTTGTCAATTGAAGCTTTACCACCAACATTTTTACGCACAATTAAAAGCAATGGAAACGTTGCCAGGAATTCTATGACCTAAAATCAAGCCTATGAATACTTTAACAATTAACAACCTAAACCTCACCTACAAAAATGGTTTTCAAGCTATTAAAGATTTTTCTTTGAATATAGAAAATGGAATGTTCGGCTTATTGGGACCCAACGGAGCCGGAAAATCATCACTAATGAAAACCATCGTTGGATTGCAGAAACCAACTTCGGGTACAATCATTTTTAAGGAAATCGATGTTTCTGAAAATCCTGATCATATCAAACAAAATCTCGGATTTCTTCCTCAGGATTTTGGCGTTTATCCCAAAGTATCAGCTTATGATTTGTTACAACATATCGCCATATTGAAAGGAATTGCAAACAGTTCCGAACGAAAAAACCAGATTTTAAATCTGTTAGAAAAAGTCAATCTTTCTGATTTTAAAAATAAGGAAGTCCATACCTTTTCCGGCGGAATGCGACAGCGTTTCGGGGTTGCACAAGCTTTGCTGGGAAATCCTAAGATCATTATAGTTGACGAACCCACCGCTGGTCTGGATCCCGAGGAACGAAACCGTTTCAACTCATTACTTAACGAAATCAGCAATGATGTGATCGTGATTCTTTCCACACATTTGGTTGAGGATGTCCGGAATCTGTGTTCAGAAGTAGCCATTATCAACAAAGGAAACCTTCTCACAAAGGGAAATCCAACCGAACTGATCTCCGAGCTGGAAAATAAGATCTGGTCAAAACCAATTGAAAAAGAACAGTTGGAAAATTATCAATCAAATTATAAGATCATCAGTCAACAATTGATTGAAAGAGAATTGTATATCACTGCGTTTTCGGAACAACCGCTTTCAGATTTTACGGCAGTCCATCCATCGTTGGAACACGTTTATTTCCATACGCTTACTCAAAAACCATAGTTATGAATGTTTTATTTTTATTTGAGGCCAAACGTACAATCAAGCGTTGGCCTGAATATTTCGTTGCCTTAATTCTCCTGTTAATCGGCATTTTCTGTGGAAATCAGTTCAATCTTACCGTTGGAGAAGGAATTTATTTAAATTCTCCGTACACAATTGGTTTTATGACAGGATTATTAAGTCTGGTTATCATCTTTTTTGCCATAATTTTTGCCATTCAGGTGCTTTTTAAAGATTGGGATTCGAAATTTGATATTCTCATTTTCTCGTATCCATTTTCAAAACGAACATATCTGCAGGGGAAATTTCTTACTTTTTTTCTGCAGACTTTCTTCAGTTTTATATTTTTAATGATTGGATTTATAATCGGACAAAATCTAAGAACGGGAAGTGAAATTCAGCAACATTTTCAGTTCTGGCATTACTTCTACCCTCTTCTGATTTTCGGCGGAATCAATTGTATCGTAGTCTGCAGCTTTTTATTTTTCATTTCATTTACCACCAAGAAAAAACTACTGGTTGTTGTCGGCGGACTGTTTCTTTACGTTCTTTATATGGTGATCCTCGTTTTTTCCAATTCACCGTTTATGGCAGGAAGTTTACCGCAATCATTACAAACACAGCAATTATCAGCATTGATAGACCCTTTCGGGATTTCATCTTATTTTTTTGAAGCAAGAACGTTATCGGCTCAACAAAAGAATGAATTGATTGTACCATTTACCGGATTTTTATTGATCAACAGAATCGTTTTTGTGATTATTTCAATGTTACTTTTGGTATTGACTTACAGGCTGTTTTCATTCTCTCCACCTTCCCAAAACAAAAATAAAAGCAAAAACAAGGTCGCAAGTATTTCTTTTACTAAAAATTTAAAACCATTTACAACCGCGAGAACTTCTTTTGGATTTATTTCTGATATAAAATCCGTCTTATCATTTGCAAAAATCGATCTCATTTACCTTATTAAAAGCATCACCATTGTAGCCATTTCAATATTACTCTTATTTTTTGTTGGAATGGAAATGTACGCTGAAATAGAAAAGGGAATCCGTCTTCCTCAAAAATATGCGAGTTCAGGATTGATGTCGACTACCATTTCGGAAAATTTCCATCTATTTGGAATGCTGATCGCCATTTATTTTATTAATGATTTGTACTGGAGAAGCCATTCATCGGGGTTTTCACTGATTGAGAAAAGCACTTATTTTTCTAAAAACAAACTCAGCGGACATTTTCTTTCCATCAGTGTCTTATTTTTCTTTCTTACGGCTATTTTGATTTTTGAAGGATTGATATTTCAGTTCATTTACAGCTATTTTCACATCGATTGGAATGCGTATCTGGGAACCGTTCTTTTTAACACTTTTCCATTAATTCTTTTTTCAACTTTTATTTTGCTGATCAATGACAATATTAAAAATCGATTTGTAGCGCTGGGAATTTCTGTGCTTGTGGGTTTTACATTCGCAGGACCTGTCTCGAAAAAAATCATATCCAATCCGTTATTGAGAATATTTTCAGATTACAAAGGCGTTTACAGCGATTTTAACGGATACGGACCTTATGCGTCAGCTTTTGCAGAACGATTGCTGTTCGGACTAAGTTTAATTGCTTGTTTTTGGCTGATTAATAAAAGCTTCAAAACAAAAAAATGGAATGTAAAACAACTCATTCTCACAGTTTTTATATTATCTGTTGGAGTTTTTGCCGGAAATCTTTTTATGAAAGGTTATATTCCTCAAAATGAAGATGAAAAGATGGCACAATCGGCTCAATACGAAAAGAAATTCAAACATTATAAAGATCTTGCACAACCGACCATTACTGATGTGACTACCGAAATACAGCTTTATCCATCTGAAAATTCTTATCAGATCAATGGAACATATAGGTTGTTAAATCAAACCGATCAACCTATTGACAAGATTTTGATTAATTTCGATTCTGATCTCCAAATAGAATCAGCCAATTTCAAAACAGATTCTGAATCAAAAAAAATTGATCAGAAAGTAACTGAAATTGACTTAAAACAATCTTTAAAGCCCGGAGAAAAAGCCACTTTGGATTTTAAAATTTCCTATCAATGGTCGGCAGTTAATGGTCACGATTCTTTCAATTCAATCATAGAAAATGGTTCTTTTATGAGAATCAGCCGATATTTTCCAACTTTCGGATATAAAGCTGATAATGAAATTGAAGATGAAGAAAAACGGGCCGAATTTAAACTCGAAAAGCAATCGGAATTAAAAAAATTAGAAGCTCCAGAAGTATTCAAAAAAGATTTCATTAATCTGAATATGACCGTTTCAACAGAAAAAGACCAGACCGCTGTAGGAACCGGAGATCTGATTCAACATTATAATAAAGATAACAGAAATTATTTTCAATATAAATCGACTGGGATTCCATTTCGATTTGCTGTTTCCTCCGCAAAATATCAGATGAAAAGCTTGATTTATAAAGGAATAACGATCAATATTTTTTATAATAAAAAACATTCGGAAAATGTAGATCATTTACTTAAAAATGCAAAAATTACGTTGGATTATTGTACACAGAATTTTGGAAAATATCCGTTCAAAACCATCAGCTTTGCTGAAGTTTCTTCTTTCACGAAGGGTTTTGCGGCTACCGCTTATCCATCATCTATTTTTATGACAGAAGATATGCTTTTCCACGCCAATATTAAAGCTGATCAAAACCAGGATGTCATCAATGAACTTGCAGGGCACGAACTTTCGCATCTCTGGTGGGGAAACAGCCAGATCGATCCCGATGACAGAGAAGGCGCTGTGATGCTGACTGAAACCTTAGCAATGTACACCGAAATGATGATTTACAAAAAGATGTACGGAAAAGAAAAAATGTTGGAAAGAATAAAAGTTCATCAACAGATTTTTGATAATGAAAAAGGCTTATCTGAAAATCAGCCGCTTTACAAAGTGAGCGGTGAAAATACGCATATTTCGTATTCAAAAGGTGCTGTCATTATGGTGAAATTGAGCGAACTGATTGGTGAAGATAAGGTAAACCAAGCGCTTAAAAGTTTTCTCTTACACAATCAATATCCTAAAAAACCGACTACTTTGGATTTGCTTAAAGAGTTTTATAAGGTAAGTCCTAATGATGAAGTCAGGAAGAAAGTCTATAATTTATTCAGTTCTGAATAATTTTAAAACTTTAATAAATGAAAAAATCCCCGTACTTTTATCAGTGCGGGGATTTTTTCGAGACATATAGATCAGTCTTCCTTGGTCACTTTAACATCTGTAAAGTGTCCTAAAGTTCCGGGACCTATCCATAATCCAATACTTCCACGAACATCTTTACCCTGTTTCAGGTCGTTGACGATCAAGGTAGGCTGAGAAGCACCATTAACATACAACGTTGCAGTATCATCCTTTACTACAATTTTTATTTTGATCCATTCTGCAGGCAATATATCGACGTATGATTCATACTTTTCCGGCGTCTCTTTTCTTAATTTTTCCCAAGGGAATCCTGGAATGGAAATATATTGGCTGGAGTGGTTTCTGCGAATCTGATCATCTGCCCTTCCATTGGTCGGTCGCAAATAAAAAACTTCCATTTTAGAAGCATCCAAAGCTGCCCTGAATGCAATTCCAACAAACCCACGAGCCGTTTCTCCCGCATTAGCAAGCGGCTGCCCAGAAATTGTAGCTTCAATAATACCGTTATGAAAATCTATGTCCTTCAAAATCGCCAATGTGTTGTCTCCAATAGCTTGACCAGGAATTTCTAAGGCTAAAGCGTCTTTACCTTTATAGACCGTTTTCTTGGCAGTTACCTGAAACGGTAGTACATCATATGGAGTTATTGCTTTGTTTTGCGCTTTGGACTGTAAACTAAACATTAAGCTTAACACCAAAATAAATAACAGCTTTTTAGTCATATGGAAGAGGATTTTAAATCTTTGATCCCTCTAAAATAAAAGAAATAAGGTTTCCATTCAAATATATCAGTCCCTAATTTGAAATTATATCCTAAAAACACTATTGAGAGAGTGATATAAAATAGGGAAACTATGTTTTCATTTTCTAATTAAATTTAAAATGAATATATTTCAGTTCATTTTAAATTTAATGGGTTTCGATGTAGAATCTTTTTCTTCCCAACTATTTTATTTAGCTGGAATTTTAATTGCTTTTTTTGCCTGTTTTCTAATATTGGGGAAGTCTCAGAAAGGATTGGCAGATTATCTTCTTTCGGTATGGTTTCTATTAATCGGGATCCATCTGATCTGTTTTTTATTTATATTTTCGAACTCGTACATTAGATTTCCTTATCTTCTTGGATTGGAAATACCTTTGCCATTGGTTCACGGTCCAATGTTATATTTGTATCTCAGTTGTCTTACAGGAAATTATCCCAAAAGAAAAATATGGTTGCTTCATCTGGCGCCTGTGGTGATTGTTTACTTTTCCTTGCTTGACTTTTTTCTGATGTCATCCCACGATAAGATTGAGATCTACCAACATAATGGAGGTTCCTATAAAGTATTGCGCACCATTATAAGCTTAATAATTGCTTTTTCAGGTATTTTTTATGTGATTTTAAGTACATTAATGATAAAAAAATATCAGAGACAGATATCAAATATCTACTCAAATACTGAAAAAATCAACCTGAACTGGGGATTTTACCTCATCATTGGTATATCGACGATCTGGATAGCTGTTATGATAAAAAGTGAGATCCTTATTTTTTCCCTCGTTGTATTATTTGTAGTATTGGCCGCTTATTTTGGAATCAGTAAAGTTGGTATTTTAAATCCGGCTCTACTCGACAAGAAGGACGAAGAAAATTTAAATACTGACAATGAGATTGAGTATCCAAAATACCAGAAAAATTTTGCCGGTGACGAAACGATACAACGCGTTTATAAAAAATTAGTTTCTCTGATGAATGACCAGAAGCTGTATAAAGATCCGGAACTTAATCTGAATCATATTGCAAAACTACTCGATGTCCATCCCAATGTATTGTCTCAAACCATCAACTCTGTCGAAAATAAAAACTTCTACGATTACATCAACCGCTACCGTATCGAAGAATTTAAAAGAATCGTTGTATTACCAGAAAATCAAAAATTTACAATTCTGACATTGGCATTCGAATGCGGATTTAATTCCAAAACCTCATTCAATAGAAATTTTAAGAAATATACGGGCTGTTCACCTCGAGAATTTTTAAAAGATCAGAAGCTTATTTCCTGAGACTATTTCCTACAAAATACCAATTATTTTATATTTAAATTATCAAAAATAGGTATCATCTTTCATTTTGGAACACTTTTATCACCTGTAATTCTGACTTTTACAGAAAATTTAGAAATCCTTATGAAAAAACTACTGTTTGTCCTGATTTGTATTCTTGCGCTTATGATTGGCGCCTATCCTTTGACCTATGCTTTTGTAGATCATAAAAACACTTTCTTGCACACCAAAGCGCCAGAGCTTCTTGCTAATTTAGTTTGGAAAGCTACATTTTTCCTGCATATTATTTTTGCTGGTCTATCATTACTGATTGGATGGACGCAATTCGGCAGCAAATTCCGAAATAAACATTTGAAGCTACATAGAATGTTGGGAAAAATCTACATTATCTCTGCATTGATAGGTTCTCTTTCAGGAATCTATCTGGGATTTTATGCCAATGAAGGTGCTGCCGCAGCATTGGGATTCATATCTCTAGGATTGGTCTGGTTTATATTCACGTTTAATGCCTTTTTGGCAATAAGAAAAAGAAATATAATAGCCCACCAACAGCTTATGATATATAGTTATGCCTGTACTTTTGCTGCAGTTACGCTGAGGTTATGGTATCCACTTTTAGTAAAAATAACCGATGACAATTCCTTTTCATACATTACTGTTGCCTGGCTCTGTTGGATTCCGAATATTTTTGTGGCCTATTTTATTAATAAAAAGAATAAAATTGCAGATGAATCTCTTATTAAGTTCACAAGACAAGACCATTAGTTTTTTAAATTGCTAAAATGGCTCTTCAGCTTGTCCTAAATTGAATTATAACTTCAGGGGAAATTGAAAGGGGAAAAGTGAGATAAATGTATCAAATGAAATAGTAGCAATTACAATCCTTAGACAAATATTTATGTTAGCCAATAAAAAATGGTTATAATTCAGTATTGACAGATATTGTTTAACCATATACTTTTGTTCATCTAATAGATTTTGAAAAATTATGAAAACCCTCATTCTTAAATTGACAATCCTAGTTGCCATACTGATTTTCCATCAGAACCAGGCTTGTTCTGCCTTTTTGCTTACAGGAAAAAATTATAATGTAGTTGGTTTTAATGAAAACTGGAAAACAATGCCTGGAATGATCGTTGTCAATAAACGGGATGTTGTTAAACGAAATATAAGCTGGCAGAATCTTACGACCAATGACACACAAGCCTCAGCAAGCTGGACATCTAAATATGGATCAGTGACATTCAATCTTTTAGGATATGAATTCCCTTGCTATGGCGTTAATGAAAAAGGATTATTCCTGGTTGAACTTTATCTTCAAGAAACCAACAGATTCCGAAATCCTAAACAGGCAGATATGTTTTGGGCACAGTGGATTCAGTATCAGTTGGACAATTACAAATCGGTTAAGGAGGTAATCAAACATCTTAATGACGGTCCTAATATTGATTGGTGGCCTAATGCAGCTGGTTCACACTTCTTTCTGACTGATGCAGCTGGTAATTCTGCAACGATTGCCCTCTTAAATAACAAGTACACTGTTCTAAGCAATAAGGAAATGCCAATGCCACTACTGTGCAATAATCAATATCACACAGATATAGACAAAGCTAAAAAATATGATTTTATGGGCGGAAAAGAAAGGTTTGACCTTAACCAGATAAATTCCTGGGATGATCGTTTCAGTAAGGCTTACTTTATGATGAAAAACTACACATATGATGGTAAACCTGTGGATTATGCGTGGAACATTTTAAATTCTATCCATCCCGGAGAATGGCAAACTGTAATCGATACCAAGTTAATGACCCTATACTTTCGTTCGGATTTGCAGAAGGAAATCAAATCAATTGCATTGAATGATTTAGATTTTTCGAAAAATTCATCGGTTAAATTTTTAGACATTCATACAAAGAAGGTGGGACAGGTAAATAATTCCTTCGAAGTGCTGAGCATTGAAAAAAACAGTGAATATGTTGAGAAAGGTTTTCCCATTGGCTATGACAATAAAGAATTTGCAACATCTAATACCTTTTCCCAATTAAAAGAAAATATTAAAAATTTTTTCAAGACTGTCCTACCTTCTACTGATAAGAAGTAGACGTTTTAAGCTAGGGATTCTATTAAGACTTTTCAGGTTCAAAACATTGAAATAATAGAAAAAAAAAGGTTAGTTTAGATAGCTAAAAAAACTGTTCTAATACTTCCTTGCTTTCCTTCAGATATTGACGAAGCGAGATAAATCCGTTCCGAAGGTAATAAAAACCGTCTGTCAAATGTCTTACTTTTGAAATATGTCAAACCGTATGAAAAAAGACCACCTGATTCTATTACTGTTGGTACTGATTAAATTTTTTCTTCAGTATTCATTAATAAACACTGAATATGAATTGCATAGGGATGAATATTTGCATCTTGATCAGGGCAACCATCTGGCTTGGGGCTTTTTATCTGTACCGCCTGTTAATTCCTGGCTTGCCTGGGTAGTTCAAACGCTTGGAGCTTCTGTGTTCTGGGTAAAATTCTTTCCGGCATTATTCGGCGCACTTACCATAGTGGTTGTATGGAAAATAGTGGAAACTTTGAATGGGGATCTCTTTGCAAAAATATTGGCAGCAACAGGCGTATTGCTTTCCATTCTACTACGTTTGAACATGCTATTCCAACCAACTTCCCTGGAAGTATTGCTGTGGACATTGCTGTACTTTGTTTTGATTCGATATTTTAGATCTGAACAGGCTAAATGGCTATATGTGGCAGCGGTTATTTTTGGAATAGGCTTTTTGAATAAGTATAATATTGTATTTTCAGTCTTGGGCTTGATACCTGCTCTTTTAATAACCCAACATTGGAAGATTTTCCTTAATAAACATCTGTATTTTTCTGCATTATTAGCCTTGATGATAATGTTGCCTAATCTGATCTGGCAGTTTAATCATAATTTCCCTGTAGTTGACCATATGGGTGAGTTAGCAGAAAGGCAATTGGTTCACGTAAGCCGCCTTAATTTTTTGAAGTCACAACTGCTTTTCTTCGTTGGAGTACTGTTTGTTTGGCTGCCCGGTTGCTATGCCCTGTTATTTTATAAACCTTTCAAGGAGATTAGATTTTTGTTCTGGGCTTATGTTTTTACGATAGTTCTGTTTGTAATTTTTAGGGCGAAGGATTATTATGCGATTGGTCTTTACCCTACTTTTATTGCTATTGGTGCAGCATATCTTGGTATTTTGTTTGAGAAGAGCCGGATAAAGTGGATTCTGAAGATTACAAGCTTGAGTATTCCTGTACTGCTGTTTTTACCATTGTACAATTTTGCTTTTCCAAACAAAAACCCAAAGTATATAGTAGAGCATCCTGATCATTACAAGCGTTGGGGATTATTGCGCTGGGAGGATGGGAAGGATCATTCCCTGCCACAGGACTTCGCTGATATGCAGGGCTGGAAGGAATTGACTCAGAAAACTGATCAGGAATATATCAAAGTCTCAAAATATGGGAAGACGTTGGTCCTTTGCGATAATTATGGACAGGCAGGTGCTATCAATTATTATTCAAAGCAGAACATTAAGGCCGTTTCGTTTAATGCCGACTACCTTTACTGGTTTGATCTGAGTGAAAAATATACCAATCTGATCCGCATCAAGGAATATTCTGAGCCTGATGAACTGATTGAAACAGGTCCATATTTTAAAAAAGCTGAATTAGTGGATTCTATTGTAAATCCGTACGCAAGAGAAAGAGGAACAATGATATTTAGTTTTATGGGGGCAAAAATGGATATCAGAGACCGTCTTAAGGCTGAGATTGATGATGCTAGATAAACTTTTTACATTTCACATTAAATTTAATTGTTTTGCTGAATCATAAACGATTTAATGGCTAATACATATCTTTGCTTTTATTATGAACAGCTCAGAAAATCCATTAAACCACAGCTTTAGCGCTGAACTTGTTATTGAGGCCTTAAGTGCTTCTCCTGCTCCCACGGCCATTTATTCAGGTGAAAATATTGTGATACGGTTTGCTAATGAGGGAATGCTTGCGCTTTGGGGCAAAGATGCGTCCGTAATAGGCAAACCATTGATGGAGGCAATTCCCGAATTGGAAGGTCAGCCTTTTTTCGGTTTGTTGCAGGAAGTCTGGCGTACCGGCAATAGTTTTTCAATTTCAGAAGCGCCTGCTAGACTAATTAAGAACGGTAAGGAAACGCTGGATTATTTCGATTATGAGTATAAGGCACTCTTGGATGCTGATAATAAGACCTGGTGTATCTTGAATACTGCATTAAACGTAACAGCTCGCCGTGATTTCCTGCAGCAGATCAAAGAGAAAGAGGAACGGGAAAAAGTTTTTAATGAAGAACTAGCTGCTACATTGGAGGAACTGACTTCTACCAATGAAGAACTCGGCAGTTCTCTGAGTCAGCTAGCACAAAGCAGGGAGTATATCCGTACTATTATTGAACAGGCTCCTGTAGGCATCGCTATGTTGAAAGGACCTAATCATATCATAGAAATTGCTAATCCGAGAATTCTGAACATATGGGGGCGTGAAGAGTCAGAAGTTATAGGTTTTGCACACGAACTGGCACGCCCAGAATTAATCGGCCAGCCTGTGAACCGATGGCTCAGAGAAGTTTACCAGAGTGGAAAACCTCAGGTCAATAAAGAATTTTTGGTTAAACTTCGTCATCAGGAAGGTCTGAGGGAGGCCGTTGTTAATTCTATCTATCAGCCTATTTTTTCTGGTGATGGAAGTATTTCTGGGGTTTTGGTTATACTTGAAGAAATTACAGAACAGGTTTTAGCGCGGAGAAAAAATGAGAATGACCAGCAGATGTTGGCTTTGGCTATTGATGCTGGTGAGCTGGCTACTTTTTATTACCAGCCTACAACCAACCTATTTTCAGGGAATCCACTTCTGAAAAAATGGTTTGGTTTATCTTTAGATGAAAATCTGGATCTGTCTCTCGCATTGTCAGTGATTGTACCGGAAGACCGTGAGCGCGTGGTTGAAGCCATTTCGTCTGCACTTAGCAAAAAATCTGATGGTCATTATTTTATTGAATACCGAATCCAAAACAGTACAGACCAAAAGCCAAGGCTGCTTCAGGCCAATGGCAGGGTTTTTTATGATCAGCAAGGCAATCCTTTGAGCCTCAATGGCACACTGAGGGATATTACAGAACAGAAAAAAGAGGAACAAAGGAAAGACGATTTTATGGGAATGGTAAGTCATGAACTTAAGACACCTATTACGTCACTTAAGATTTATCTTCAGGTTTTACAACGGGAAGCCGCAAGAACAGAAAATATTTCTCAACAAAACATGCTTGAGAAATCTTTAAAGCAGGTTGATAATATGACCGGTATGATTAACGGATTTCTTAATGTTTCAAGGCTGGATTCTGGGCAGTTGCATCTGGAAAAAACATCATTTGATTTTCATTCATTGTTCTCTGAAATTGAGGACGAGTTACAGTCAACCATAACAACACATCATTTCGATTTTAAGGCATCCGAACCCATTTTGGTATGTGCAGACCGAGAAAAGATATCGCAGGTTCTTCATAACCTGATTGGCAATGCAATAAAATATTCTCCTAATGAAAGTGTAATCACTATAGCCTATGAGCCTACTGGGAATGACAGTTTAAAAGTCAGTGTAGAGGATCAGGGCAAAGGTATCTCTGAAGATGATCAACACCGGATCTTTGAACGCTATTACAGAATTAAGGACAGCAACAGTGGTTCAATAGCAGGTTTTGGGATTGGACTTTATCTTTGTAAAGAAATTGTTGAACTTCACAATGGCAGCGTAGAAGTCCAAAGTAAACTAGGAAGTGGCACTGTGTTTAACTTCTATTTACCTCTTGGAGAAAAAAATTGATTAAACTATTTCTGAAAGGCAAAGTATTTGGTAATTGGTTTCTTGGAAGGTGTCGAGATTTTTCAATATTACACTAAAATAATCATAATAATCAATGGCCAACAACCGCAAATAGAAAAAAGACACACTAAATTGTAACCGTGATGTAAATAATGGTTCGATTTGTCCAATTTGCAAAACGAATAAAAACATTACCTATATTTTATGGATTAGCAACAGCTGCAAACTGAAAGATTAGAATTTTAGTCTGTAATCCAATTAGTTTTTAAGAATCATCAAACTCCTCTTATGATTTTGGAAACCATAATGTTCATAAAGTTTTTTAGCTTTCTCATTATGATTTTCTATTTCCAATAAGACAATTTTGAAATTATTTTCAACAGAAAAATCCTTCACAAATTCCAGAGCCTTTTTTCCCAATGATTTCCCTTGAAATTCCGGTTTTACAAATAATTCATCCAAGAACAGAATCTCGCCACCAAATTCAAAACTGAAATATTTAGCCAAAATAATGTAACCTACAATTTCCTCTTCAAAAATAATTTTAAAACAATCTCCGTAATTGTCATTATTGATGAATTTTACAAAATTATCAGTCGTTAATTTTTCATCAAAAGGATATAAATCAATCGCATAAAAATCCTTCATCATTTCGCATAATTCAGGAATATCAGAGATGTTTGCTTTTAAAAATTCGTGATTCATTTTTTCTTTTTATTTTCTCTCCAGAGCCAAGGCGCAACTGGAACATTATCTTTCCAGAGTCCTACTCTATTTTTTCGAGCTTCGTTTTCCAGTTTTGCATAAGAAGAATCTTTGGAATATTTTTTATAATGCCAAGCCATTCCTTGTTTTAGCATTTGCTTATTCACATTTTGATTTTTATCATTGATGACAACTGCAATTAATCGTTTATATCGGTCGTATTTTTCTGCTTGAACTATGACAATTTTTCCGAAACAAAGATTGGATAAAGTTTGTTTCGCCTGATTTCCAAAGGGCTGCGTTCCTCTTTTCTCCGGCGAATCTATGTGTGCGAGACGAATTTTAATGGGATTTTTCTTGTAAAGAACTTCCATTGTATCACCATCAGAAATCCCAATGACTTTCGCAGAAAATGTTTTATGACTAAGATTTTCCTTAAATTGACTTTGCCCAAAACAGAGAATCGAGATAAAGATTAATACTAAAAATCTATTCAAAATAATTAAATCTCAAATTTCTTTTTAGCCAATTCTTTTCTTACACGGCTCAAACTTTCCGGAGTAATTCCAAGGTAAGAAGCTACCATCCATTGTGGCGCACGAAGCATCAGATTCGGGTATTTTTTCAGGAAATCCAGATAACGTTCTTCCGCAGTTGTGCTAATCAAAGCATTTACTCTATTCTGAAGATTCTTGATATGGTTAAACATCAATCGTTGATTTTTTTCGGCAACATCAGGATAGATTTTTGAAAGATTCTCAAAGAAACCTTCTCTTGTCACCACAATCGTACTTTCCTCGATGGCTTCTATGTAGAATCTCGATTTTTCGTTAAGCAACTGACTGGTTGTATCAGAAATAATCCAGTTTTCCGGCGCAAATTGTATCACGTGTTCTTTCCCAGCTTTATCAATAGAATACATTCTCAATAAGCCTTTTTCCACAAAAAATGTACAGTCAGAAATCTCGCCTTCTCTCAGGATGATTTCGTTTTTTTTAACTTCTTTGATTTCATAAAAAGATGAACATAGTTCTAAGCTTCCAATCGGAACACCTAGTATTTTAGAAAGATGATTGCGGAAATTCTGATATTCCATTTGTGTTGATTGTATTTAATGAGCAAGGATGATTAATTAACTGTATGCAAATCGATATTTTGGTGAGATGCGTTGTACGTTGATTTTCCATTTTCCAGAACGATAAGCTGTGGACTCTGGTGAACAATATCAAAACGGGATTCAATTTCGTTTGATAAGTTTCTGTGAGCTAACAAATCCAAAAAATAATACGAGTAATCTTTATCCGAATTCTGCATTTGCTTTTCGAAGTTTTTCAACACAGTTTTACTGATGAAACAACGTGTAGAATGTTTGAAAATCAAGACTTTTTGCTGAGAAGATTTCTCAACAGCAGAATCCAAATCTTTTTCAGATTCAATTTTTCTCCAAAGACTTTTGGTCTGATCCTGCTCTTCTTTTTTACCAAATATTTGATCTAAAAATCCCATAAAATCGATTTGAGTAAAATTATGATTTTATATCGAAATAGAAAAAAAATTTTGACTAATGGTGATGATGAAACAAATGTCCGCCTAAAGCCAAAACAATTCCGCAAATGACCAGAATAATCTTTTGCCAGTCCATCTTGTGATTCTTGTTACTTTCAAAAATAATTACGGACGAAATATGAAGGAAAATTCCGCCAACTACAGCCAAGAAATAGACTTTCAAATTCTCGTCAAAGTACTTCCCTAAAAGCATTCCCAGAGGTGAAGCCAAAGCAAAAACGAGGACAATCAGCCAGAATTTGGTAGAGAAATTTTTGCTGTGAGCCAAGAAACTTCCCAAGACAAATGAAATCGGGATATTATGAAACAAAATCCCTAATAAGTAAGGAGAAAACGTCTCTTTCTCGTGTGATAAAGGAATTCCTTCTATAAAAGCGTGAACAAACAGTCCGATAATCAACGCAACAGGAATAATAGAATGTTCATCGGAATGATGATGAAGATGCCCGTGTTCAAAACCTTTGGTCAAACTTTCCAGCAACATCTGAATCAAAACCCCGAGAATGACAAAAATCCCAATATTATGGTCTTCTGAATGATAAACTTCTGGAAAAACTTCATTCAAGCAAATCGTTATCAAGAAACCGGCACTTAGAATGAGAAGATTTTTGGCGAATTGTTGTTTGCTTCCGAAATACTTCCCGAGAAAAACACCAATCAGAACACTTAAAATTAATAGAAGTATAATCATCTTAAAACTTAAATCTATTTAATCTTTCTAAACAAATTAATACATCTTTGTGATTTGCTTTCATCAAAATCATTCAGTTGATAATCGCCCCAACGTTGGATTAATTCGAAACCAAATTCATATGCAAATTTCAGGATTTTTTCAGGAGAAGTCAGCTTTACTCTTTCGAAAAAGTGGTGTTTTTTATCATCCGCTTCAAAATCAATTTCCTTCATAATACACTCATCTTCAATATGTTTTTTGATATTGAAAACGATATTTTCTCTCACGATTGAAGAGCTCGGGGTAATGACTTTTTTTACATATTCTGCATTCAGAAAATCCAAAACAAAAAAGCCATCATCCTTCAAAACATCAGAAACAGATTGGAAAACACTTTTATCCTCTTCTTCTGTTTCAAAATATCCAAAACTTGTAAACAGATTGAAAACCGCATCTACAGGCTCACTTTCTATTTTATTTCGCATATCGTGAACCTGAAACTTCAAAGTTTCTGTCTCAAATTGCTTATCAAAACGGATACTTTGTTCAGATAAATCCAATCCTAAAACATCGTAACCCAATTTGTTTAGATAAACAGAATGTCTGCCCTTTCCGCAAGCCAGATCAATTATTTTTGAGTTTTTCTCGAGTTTCACATAATCCGTTAAAAGATTCAGAAAATCTTCTGCTTCCTTATAATCGTGATTTTTGTAAAGAATATGATAATATGGTGTATCAAACCATTCTTCGAACCATTGCATCTTGCAAAAATAGTGAAATTTTGGTTGGATGATGGAAGTTTTATGATTGAAGTTAACATCGTATTGAAAATCATCCAGCTTCCTTCTTCTAACATCGAGCAAAAAACTCTACTTTTGCAAAATGGATATAAATAATCTAAAGATACAGGTCAAAACTTTTTTTGGTCTGGAACAAGTCTTAGCGGAAGAGATTAAAAAACTGGGCGGTAAAAATGTAGAAGTTAAAAACCGTGCGGTAACTTGTGAAGGCGACCTTGGTTTTCTTTACAAACTCAATTATTCTTGCAGAACAGCTCTTAAAATTTTGGTTCCGATAATGGAATTCAAAGCTTTTAACGAGACCAAATATTACGATAAATTATACAAGTTTGAGTGGGACCAGTTCTTGGAACCGAACCAGACCTTTGCTATTGATGCAACTGTAAACTCAGAGAGATTCAGTCATTCGCAGTTTATGACTTTGAAAATGAAAGACGCCATTGTTGATTATTTTCAGGAAAAACATAAGGTAAGACCTAATATTAATAAAGATAATCCGGATATCAAATTCCATCTTCATATTGACAGAGAATTGGTTTCAATCTCTCTTGACAGTTCGGGAGATCCGCTTTTCAAACGTGGTTACAGAAAGGAACAAACAGTTGCACCAATCAATGAAGTTTTGGCAAGCGGAATGTTGCAACTTGCCGGCTGGGATGGAAAAGGTAATTTTCTAGACCCAATGTGTGGTTCAGGAACTTTGTTGATAGAAGCAGCGATGATTGCAATGGATTTGCCGGCGCAGACTTTTAGAAGGAATTTTGCTTTCCAGAATTGGAAAAACTATGATTCTGAATTATTCAAAACCATCAAAGAAGTTCGACTGAATCGGGTGAAGGAATTCACCGGGAAAATTGTAGGTTACGACATCGATTATAGCGCTTTGGATGCAGCAAGAGCTAATATAGAATCTGCCGAGATGGAAGATGTTATTACAGTTAGAAATAAAAACTTCTTCGATTCTGAGAAAGATATGTTCCCGTTGCTGATGGTTTTCAATCCACCTTATGACGAGAGAATTTCTATTAATGATGATGATTTCTACAAAAAAATTGGTGATACTTTCAAACAACATTATCCAAATACTTTGGCTTGGTTGATTTCTGCAGACCTTGACGCGCCAAAAAAAATAGGATTGAGACCTTCCAGAAAAATCAAGTTATTCAACGGAAAATTGGAAACGAGATTTTTGCAGTATGAGATGTATGATGGATCGAAGAAAGGGAAATATATGGATAAGCAATCATAATTTACCTTATTATCTTTATTAGATAAAATATTCCGAATAGTATTAGAAAAATTGACAACAAAGTGACTCCATAAATTTTATAAATCTTTTTGGATTGTTGCAAATCAGAAACGCCATAATTTTCATTCACAGGAATTATGGCGTTTTCTTTTAATATCAAATTAATCTGCTCACGATTTTCTTCAAGAAAATAATATCTGCAATAATTAGAAATATTTGTGTTGCTTATATCTTCAGCAAAAAAAGAAATTCTATTTTGCGAAACAAGATTTTCAAATTGCACATAATCTTTGAATTGAATCAACGTTTTGAAATGTTCTTTTTCGAAAATATTAAAATCCATTGACACTTTTTCTCAAATTTAAAACCTTTTTCAATATTTTTGAAAATAATTTCATAATTCACATTGACAACAATCTCCATCATCATTGCAATTTTCAACAGAAAAGACGAATTGTTCGAACTTCTTAATTCTTTGTCTCATCAAACTGATAAGGATTTTGAAGTCATAATTGTGGATGATGGTTCCAAAATAGCACTTCTCCCAACGGTTGAATTATTTCAAGAACAATTGGATATCCAGTTTTTTCGAAAAGAAAATTCTGGTCCAGGACTGAGCCGAAACTACGGCGCAAAACGCGCGAAAAATGATTGGCTGGTTTTTGTAGATTCGGACGTGATTGTAGAAACAGATTACATCGAAAATATCAAGAAAAATCTTACCGAAAATCCTTGTGATGCTTTTGGTGGTGCAGATAAAGCGCACAGAGGTTTCAATCTGATGCAGAAAGCTATTTCTTATTCTATGACTTCTGTTTTCACAACTGGCGGAATTCGAGGAAGTAAAAAAGCAGTAACGAAATTTCAGCCTAGAAGTTTCAATATGGGCGTGAATAAAGAGAAATTCTTGAGCATCGGTGGATTTTCTGAAATGAGAATTGGCGAAGATCCAGATCTATCGATGACGTTTTG
This sequence comes from Epilithonimonas zeae, assembly GCF_900141765.1. Taxonomy (NCBI): domain Bacteria; kingdom Pseudomonadati; phylum Bacteroidota; class Flavobacteriia; order Flavobacteriales; family Weeksellaceae; genus Epilithonimonas; species Epilithonimonas zeae. The sequence continues at coordinate 1,738,349 of NZ_FSRK01000001.1, forward strand.
GGAAAATGGCTACACAACTTTGTTCTATGATAATATTGGCGTTTATCACAAAAGAAGAACCGACTTTGGCAAATTCTCCAAACAAGTGTACCAATTCGGCTGTGCAAGACCAATTCTGAATCAAAGACATCCAAATTATGTGAAACCTACGTTTTGGTTTCCGAGCATTTTTCTGTTGGGTTATTTGGTTGGAGTTATTCATTATTTCGTTTGGGGAAATGGATTGATTCTCGCTTTGTACGGACTTTATACATTTCTTGTTTTCTTCCACGCTTTGATGGTTACGAAAAATATCAGCATTGCCGGAATGGCGATAATTTCTACTTATATTCAAATGTTCTCTTACGGTTACGGCTTTCTGAAATCCTGGTTTCTTCTCAATATTATGAAGCAAACTCCGAAAGAAGCTTTTCCAAAACATTTTCATTAATTTAATTAACATTTAATTATCAGTTATAAATCTTTGCTTGGAATATTTTTTGTAAATTTTATAGGAATTAAATTTATAAAACTATGTCAAAAAATATCGCCGATCAATTTGTAGAAATCCTAGTAAAAACGGGAGTTAAACGCATATATGCTGTCACTGGTGACAGCCTTAATTTTTTAAATGACGCCATAAAACGTGAAGGTTCCATCAAATGGATTCACGTACGACACGAGGAAGTTGGTGCTTTCGCTGCAGCTGCTGAAGCTGAATTGGAAGGTCTTGCTGTTTGTGCGGGAAGTTCGGGTCCAGGTCACGTTCATCTCATCAACGGACTTTACGAAGCTAACCGTGGAAATGTTCCCGTTCTGGCAATTGCTTCGACTTGCGAAAGTTCAGAGTTTGGAACTTCTTATTTTCAGGAAACGAATACGATCAAATTGTTTGATGACTGTTCTGTTTATAACCAAATTGCAACAACACCTGAACAAGCGCCAAGAATGTTACAGGCAGCTTTGCAACATGCCATTTCTCAAAAAGGTGTGGCAGTTTTAGGAATGCCAGGTGATCTTTTCGAAGCCGATTCTGTGAAAAATATTAGTTCCGATTTAGTTTTCAAAACTAATCCAAGAATTATTCCTTCTGAAGAAGAAACCAATTGGATTGCAGAACATCTCAATTCAGGAAAAAAAGTGGCAATCTATTGTGGAATCGGAGCTTCTGAAGCACATTCTGAAGTCATTGCTTTGGCAGAAAAACTGAAAGCACCAATCGGATATTCTTTCCGAGGAAAAATGGGAATCCAGTACAGTAATCATTACGAAGTTGGAATGACTGGACTTTTGGGATTGCCTTCTGCCTTCAAAGCAATGCACGAAGCAGATGTAATTTTATTGCTCGGAACAGATTTTCCTTACGTGAAATTTATGCCGGTTGATAAAATAATTATTCAGATTGATGATAAACCTGAACGTTTGGGAAGAAGAGCACAATTAACGAGAGGTTTTGCAGGAAAGATCAAAGATTCATTAATCGGTCTTCTGCCTTTAATTAAAATTAATGATGACAGAAAATTCCTTGAGAAGCAATTGGAGTTCTACCAAACTGTAAAAAATAATCTCAGATCCTACGTTGAAGACAAAGGAAAAGAGAATCACATCTCACCTGAATTCGTTGCCGAAACTTTGAATATTAAAGCTAATAAAGACACAATCTTCACCGTAGATACTGGAATGTGCTGCGTTTGGGGTGCAAGATATTTGCAAGCGACAGGCGAGCGAAAACTTCTGGGATCTTTCAGTCACGGAACAATGGCGAACGCAATGCCAATGGCTATCGGAGCGCAATTATCCAATCCGGACAAACAAGTAATCGCACTTTGCGGAGACGGCGGACTTTCTATGTTGTTGGGCGATATCGCAACGATCAAACAATATAATTTACCAATCAAAATCATTGTTTTCAATAACCGCTCCTTGGGAATGGTAAAACTGGAAATGGAAGTAAACGGAATTCCGGACAACGAGACGGATATGATCAATCCGGATTTCGGACTTTTAGCTCAGGCTTTCGGAATCAAAGGCATCAATGTGACAGATCCGGAAAAAGTGGAAGAAGCGATTGATGATGCTTTGCAAACAAACGGTCCAGTTTTGGTCAATGTTTTTACAGATCCAAATGCGTTGGCAATGCCACCAAAAGTTGGTTGGGATCAGATGAAAGGAATGGGAATCGCAATGACGAGAATGATGTTGGATGGTAATTTCAAAGAAGTGGCGGACACGATCTCCAGCAATTACAGACACATTAAAGAAATTTTATAAATCTTGACCCAATTCTATAATTGGGCTTTTTTATTGATTTTAAAGCAAAAAAAGCTTCACACAATGTGAAGCTTTTAGAAAATAATATATATAACCTTAGTTTAAAAAAACTATTTTAGAGAAATCATTCTGCTGAAACTATCGCCGTCTTTTTCAACATTGATGATGTAAGTTTCAGGGTTTGCAGGATTCAGATCAAAAGTTAAATCAATCAATCCATCTTTCGCAACGTTATTTTTACTGTAATAGGTGTTGTTTGCTGTATCGAAAATTGACACTTTCACATCCCCGATAACATTAGTCATTTTTAATTTAACCAAATTTTTGTTGATGGTATATTCTGGTTTTGAAAGTGTAGAAACCGGAGATTTTTCCAAAGAAACCTGGTCACCATCTACTACAATTTTGTATTTTTCAATTTTAGCATCAGATTCTGCAACCAAAAAATAAGTTCCAGAAGCCATTTCGCTCATATTGTAAGACTTTTCTATACTGTCACTGTTAATGATTTTTTCAGAATATATCTCACCTTTGTCACTGTTATAAACATATAGAGAAACATTCTTCGCATTAGAAACTTCAAAATGTAGTGTCTTTTGACTTACCTCTCCTATTGATACAGAAAAATCTTTATCCTTAGCCATTGCACTTGTAGAAACAAAAATACTTGCCACAAGAAAACCAAATTTTAATATACTTTTCATATTACTATCTTTAATTGTTTTACTATGCAAATGTATCATGGATAAACCTCAAATAATACAATACAATTTTCATTTATATGTTCTATATTAACATTAACTAAATGTTAATTAATAAAATAAGGTAATTTAAAACATAATAAATAAATTTGCATTATGAAATCCCCGTGATTGGAAAATGATAAAAAACAATCAAATCTGCATATGAAACATAACAGTCCAACTTTTGAAGCGGTAAGTCCTGATATTGGAAGTAGTTTTACTTGTCTGAAGTTTAATCGGAATGAAAATATCAAATCGCACATTTGGCATTATCATCCTGAGATTGAGCTGATTTTCGTTTGTGGCGGTTCTGGAAAAAGGCAGATTGGAAGTAATATTTCTTACTTTTCAGATGGCGACTTGATTCTGATTGGCAGTAATCTCCCACATTGTGGAATGACCAATGAAAATACCAATAATGACTATGAAGTTGTGATTCAGTTTCCTATGGATTTTCTTGGCTCCGAATTTTGGCAGGCTAAGGAAATGAACAAAATTGCCGTGCTTTTAGAGGCTGCGAAAAGCGGAATTGTTTTCGGTGATGAAGTTAAAAATGCTTTGAAAACAAAAATGGAAGCTTTGGCAGAAGCAACATCTTTGGCCAAATTGATGATTCTAATTGAGATTTTGGACGAACTTTCCCACACTCAAGATTATAAAATCCTAAATGCTTCAAAATATTATCTGCAAACTCAGAAAGAAGATAATGACCGAATCAGTGTGATTTTCAATTATGTAAAAGACCATTTTAAGGAGCAAATAACTCTGGAAACCGTTGCGGAATTATCCAATATGACAGTTCCTTCTTTTTGTCGCTATTTCAAAAAAATTACCAATAAAACCTTCACTCAGTTTGTGAATGAATATCGAATCACGCATTCTCTAAAACTCTTGGCGGAACAGCCGATGAGCATCACGGAAGTTTGCTTTGATAGTGGATTTAATAATTTCAGTTACTTCAACAAAACTTTCAAAGAACATACACAGAAAAGTCCGTCGCAGTATAGAAAGGAGTTTAGTAATATTTTGGCTTGATTTATTTTAAAGCATTCTGCAATCTGAAAATTCAACAATTCTACTTCCAGAATTAGTTTCTATTTTCACTTTATTCCTTATAACAAAAAAATTATCTTGTAACGCTGAATAATCGTGCGAGGTTTGTTCCAAATTGATAATATCTAAAATTGTAGGTAAGCCAACAAATGGGATTTCTTCCAAACTATAAAAAGTTACATTTTCAAATCTTAAAATTTTTTGTTCAAAAATGTTATTTTCCCAATCAGTTGGAAAGTCAATGAAAAAATCAATTATTTGCCCATCTAGATTTTCTATGACTTTTAATATTTTGGAGTCGTGAAAAGAAATTTCGTTAAAAATCATAATTTATTTGTCTAATATTAAGAGATAACACTAAAATACTTCTTCATCTCCTCCATCGTCCCCAAACTAATTCTCGTCCACTTCCCTTCTTCCTCATACGTTTTTCCGCCAAGGATTTTAGCTTCTTTCAGTTTTTTGAAATATTCACCTTTATAATTCTCCAAAGAAAAATAAATAAAATTCGCAGAAGACGGAATGGTTTTAATTCCTCGTTTATTAAATTCTGAAATTGTAAAATCTTTCACTTTCTGATTGTTATGAAGAACCTTGGAAATAAATTCCTTGTCTTCCATTCCTGCAATTGCACCAGCCATTGTCACAACACTGATTTCCGCACCACTCCAGCTTTGCAGTTTTTTCAATTCAACAATCAATTTTGGATTTCCGATAGCGTAACCTAATCTTGCGCCAGCAAATCCATAAAGTTTGGAAAATGTTCTCGTAATAATCAAGTTTTTATAAACATCAACCAAATCGCTGAGAGATTTCTGAGTCGTAAATTCAATATAAGCTTCATCCACCAAAACAATGATATTGTCTGGAATTGATTTGATAAAATTCTCAATTTCCTGTCTTGAAAGCAAATCTCCGGTTGGATTATTCGGATTGCAGATATAGATAAGTTTCGTATCTTTTTGAATAGAACTTTTCATCTTTTCCAGATCGATTTTCTTCTTATCGTTCAGAGGAATTATCGTTTTTGACATTCCGAGAAACTCAGCAATCGGTTCAAAAATCGTGAAAGACGGGTCCGGAATGATGAAATGTCCTTTATTAATCGAAACATATTTGGTAATCAATTCCAACAGAAAAGATGAACCTGCGGAAACCAAAAGATTTTCTTTTTTAGACTGGTTGATTTCCGCCAACTTCTCACAAAGAATATCAGCAAATTTGAAATCATAAAGAGATGAAAATCTAAGACTGTTTTGCATCGCTTCCAAAGCTTTCGGCGAAGTTCCAAAAGGATTTTCGTTGAAGCAGAGTCGGATGGTTTCGTTATCTTTTTTTAGTAAGTTGAAATTCGGGGTTTCTTTTGCTAAAAATTCCAGTGGCGAAAGCGTAAAAGCAGCACTTCCTAAAAAAGCGGTTTTCAGCCAGTCTCTTCTGTTGATAGACATAGTTATTTCAAATTTTGAATAAAATTAAAGTTTATTCTTTATTATTCAATTTCTTTTAACCGATTTTTTCTGATTTATATCTTGGAAAATACCATTTTCATCGGGTATAATTGATTTAGTTTTCATTCAGCAATACTTTTGAATCATCAATTAAAAACAAATAAAAAAATGTCATTACTCACTCCTCTCATCTGGCTTCTGATAATGTTTCCGATTTTCATTATCGCTTTTTTCAACTCTAAAAAAGGAAATTTGAAATTCCTTTTGTTATTCATAGTTCTCTTTTTAGCAGACAATTATATTCAGATTTTAACCAAACAATATTTACCAGATTTTGGGCTCAAATTCTCTTGGTTAGGAAAATTATTGAGCTTGGCAATTTCATTATCAGCAATTTATTTTGTTAATAAGAACGACAGAAAAGAAATTGGTTTCACAACTTCTACTAACTCGAAAAAACAAATCAAATTCGGAGTTTTGGTTTTTCTTGGATTTTTGACATTTGATTTCATATTCAAGTTCGTTCTATTTCCAAAAGGTGGAGAATTTGATTTAGAGACATTTGCTTTCCAGGCAACAATGCCAGGTTTGACAGAAGAAATACTTTTCCGCGGAATCTACCTTTGGATTTTTGACAAGGTCTTTTTACCGAATTGGAATTACAAAGGAATCACGTTTGGTTGGTCATTTGTGATTGTGACACTACTTTTCGGAGTTGCTCACGGCGCTGTTTTGACTTCGGATTATCAATTCAAATTTGACATTATTACAATCGTTTATCTGACTTTGATATCTTCTTTAAGTTTGGGAATTTTAAGGAAGTTCTCCGGAAACCTTATCTATTCTATTGTTGGTCATAATGTCATCAATGTGATGAATGCCATTATCAGAATTCTTTAATTTTTTAATATAAATAATTATGTTTATCAAATCTAAAAAAGTTTTATTACTTATTGTTTTATTAGTTTTCAACTTTAGTTTTTCTCAGGAAAAAATCAACGTTCTGTTATTAGGAACTTATCACTTCAATAATCCAGGAAATGATGCTATTAAAGGTATGGAAAGAAATATTCTAACGCCTGACAATCAAAAAGGCTTGGATGAAATTACCAATTCAATTATTTCTAAATTTAAACCAGACCAGATTTTTGTAGAAAGCAATTTTAATGAAAAAGAAGACTTAAATAATCAATATCAATTGTATCTTAAAAATCAGTACAGTCGATTTACTGACACCATAAAAAAGCCAAGAATGAAGCGGTTTTACACAGAAGGGGAAACTTTTCAGCTGGCTTTCAGATTAGCTAAAAGAGCAAACATTGGACAGATTTATCCAATTGATAGTCTTATCGAAATGAGATTTGATATTCTTCAAAAAGAATTGAATTCTAATCCTGTAACGAAAAGTATTTTAGAAAAAAAGGCCGTTAAAATGACTCAATCGGGCGACAAATGTATGTCCAAAGATTTATTAAAAGATGTCTTTATTTGTTTGAACCAAAAAGCCCAGCTAGCTGAGAATAAAGGTTTTTATATTTCTATCGCTAACAAAGTCAATCCTGATGGTAAATATTTTGGTTCAAATCTCGTTGCGGATTTTTATAAAAGAAATCTAATTATGTATTCTAATATTCAAAATCAGATAGAGCCAAAAACAAAGAATATTTTTATTTTGGTTGGGACTGGTCACGCCGCAATTTTCAGAGAGTTTTTTGAAAATGATGAGAATTTTAATCTGATTGAAGTTGATGAAGTTTTGTAGAAAACTTCAATCTCATCATTAATTCTAATCTCAAAAGCTTATTTTTGAAATGCCTTTTTACATTAGCAAAATGCAGACAGAACCGACGATAGCAGAACTTCAACCCAGTCAAAATATCTTAATAGAATTCGAAAAATTCTATAACAAAAGCCCGAAAATAATTTTCCATTTTTTGATGTGGTTTGTATTTTCAGTTTTATTATTTCTCAATTATTATATCGAACTCAAACTAACTGTTTTTGAAGGTTTAATTTTAACATTAAGAAATGCGGTCAACAATATGGTGGTTTTCTATATTTTCTTCTACTTATTAGTTCCGAAAATATTCTTGTTAAAGAGAAAAACATCCATTATATTATTGATTCTGAGCATTCCGGTTTTGGTTTATATCTGGATGATTGTCAATCATTTTATGTATGTGATTTATTATCATTTAGGCTACGAAATCAACGTTCCGGTTTATAAAGACATCATTAAAAAAAATGGCTCCATAAGCTTGATGGAAGCAATTCCTCTCAAGGCTGTTATTGGAAATGCAGTTCTTGTGATTTTTACAATGTTGCCTTTTTTCTTCATTAAGATTTTGTTTGAAATCATCAAAATATATAACAGAACCACAGAATTACAACAACAAAAACTGGAAGTCGAAATCCAGAATATCAATATTGAAAAAGACTTTTTAAAATCGCAACTCAATCCACATTTTCTCTTCAATACACTGAATAATCTTTATGGTTTGAGTGTCAAAAAAGATGATTCTGCGCCGGAAGTTATCCTAAATCTTTCCGATATAATGAGTTACACGCTCTACGAATCCAATTCCGAGAAAGTGCCTCTGGAAAAGGAAATAGACTTTATCAAAAATTATTTTGAACTTGAAAAAATGCGTTATCCGAAAGACAAAAATATTCAATTGGAAATCTTTGGAGAAGATGAAATTTCAGGACTTTATATTGCGCCACTTCTGACATTTACGTTTATTGAAAATGCTTTTAAATATGGGTTGAAAAGCCAAAATCCTTTCATCAAACAAGAAGTTATTATGAATGACAATCAGTTCTTATTCATTGTTGAAAATGATAAAGAAAGGATAAGTGAGAGAAATAAATTCGGAGGAATTGGAATCGAGAATATCAAAAAAAGGTTACAATTGTTATATCCAAATCAACATCAATTGGAAATTAATAACCTTGAAAATAGCTTCAGAATCGAACTAAAAATCAATCTATAACAATGGAAAAACTAAAATGTCTGGTTTTGGACGACGAACCAATCGGAAGAGAAATCATTGAGAATTTTATCAAAGAAATTCCTTTTCTGAAACTGGTTTCTTCTTTTGGCGACCCTTTGGAAGCGATGACTTTTCTTCAAAACAACAAGATTGATTTGATTTTCAGTGATATTCAGATGCCGAAAATCAACGGATTGGAATTGGTTCGAGCTTTGGAAAATCCGCCGGTTATTATTTTCATAACGGCTCACAGAGATTTTGCTTTGGACGGATTCGAAACCGGAGCAACAGATTATCTGGTAAAACCTGTTCGTTTTGATAGATTCTTGAAAGCGGTCAACAAAGCCAAAGATTACATCGAACTGAAGCAAAAATCAACGGTTCATCAAGTCAATTCTGACCGAATTTTCATCAAGTCTGATGGAAAACTCACGAAGATTCTTTTGGAAGAAATCCTCTACGTAGAAGCACAAGGCGATTATCTGAAAATCGTGATTAATAATGAAACTTACACCACTCTAGCCACTTTGAAATCTATGGATGAAGTTCTCACTTTACCAAAGTTTTTCCGAGTTCAACGTTCATTTATCATCAATCTGGAAGCCATCCGAAGTCTGAATGGAAATATAGTGGAACTAATAAATGGAAAAAGTATTTCGATTGCGCTGAATAAGAAGGAGGAATTGTTTCAGTTGTTGGGAATCAGGTGATTTTTTGGTAAGTTTACTTAGATGAAAATAAAATATAACGAAGGTTTAGAATTAAGAAAACAAGATAAAATAATTATCTTAATTTTTTTTCTATTCATTTTTGGATTGATTGGAATTCTTGGCGCTTTCGGATATTTTGATAATGCAAAGAGAGAACAAGTTTTAAAAGAAGAATATTCTGGAAAAGTAATTGATTTATTTCACGATAAAAATGACCACAGTAGTTATAAAGCAAAACTAACTAATGGAAAAATTATTTATGTGTATTTTCCTTTAGAAAAGAAATTTGCAACACTTAATTTAAATGATAGTATAATCAAACAAAAGAATTCTGTTTACATTTTAGTTTTCAAAAATGGAAAGTTTGAAAGGATAATCAACACTTTAACTTCTAAAGATTAGAAAATAAAAATAACCCTACTCAAAAATAATCGTCTTATTCCCATCAATAAAAACCTTATCATCAAAGACCAATTTCAAGGCATTTGCTAGAACAATTCGTTCCACATCTTTTCCTATTTTCGCAAGGTCTTTTGCCGTTTTGGAATGACTGACTTTGATGATGTCCTGATAAATAATCGGACCTTCATCCAAATCATTCGTCACGAAATGAGCTGTTGCGCCGATAATTTTCACACCTCTTTTGAAAGCCTGTTTGTAAGGATTCGCACCAATAAATGCTGGTAAAAATGAATGATGGATATTGATAATTTTCCCTTCCAAATCATGAATAAAATTGGGCGACAGAATCCGCATAAACTTCGCCAAAACCAAATAATCGAATTGATAATTTTTCAAAGTTTCTTTAATTTGGTTTTCGTGTTCTTCTCTAGTGATATTTTCCGCCGGAATATAAATAAACGGAACATCAAATTTCTCCGTCAATTCTCGTAAAGTTTCATAGTTTCCAACAACAGCCAAAATATTGAAATTCAAATCTTTGAACTGGTTTCTAATCAACAAATCTGCGAGACAATGGTGTTCCTTGGTAACGAGAATCACGACATCTTTTTTCCGTCCATCCACACAATCCACTTTAGAATTTGGTGGCAACATTACTAAAACTTCTTTGGCAATCTGTTCTCTGTCACAATCGCCTTCGAAAGTTGTTCGCATAAAAAAACGTCCGTTATCTTCATCAACAAATTCATCATTTTTCGTGATGTTGAAATCGTTTTTGAAAAGCAGTTCGGAGATTTTATAGACCAAACCTTTTTCATCGGTACAATTGATTCTTAGAATAGTTTCCATTGGTGTTTTTGAGTTTTTTTTAATTGGTAGAAATAGCTTTGTAAGAACTCAATTTCCCCAATTTATCAGCATACCTAACCACAACATTTGTCAACTTTTTTCCATTCGAAAATGAAGAAACTGTTTTGGTATTAATTTGTGGAGAAACAATTTCTGTTTGCCAATTATCACCGTATTTTAAATAGATCACATAAGACAAAGCATCGTTATTTTTCGTCCAATTAATCATAACATTACGATCTTGTTTTTTCAAATCTACATTCAGTTCTGATAAAGGTTTTGAAGTCAGCCAAGTTGTTTCGGGAATCAAAACTTTTTCTTTGTAAGAATTGTTTTTTAATTCCTGCTGCATTTCATAATTTTTACTAATTCCTGCGATGCTGTAATGGACTTCTCCGGCATTATTTTTTAGGATTTGTCTGGTAACCTCTATTTCTCGGGCAATTTCTGTCGCTTTATTCGGAGATTTTACAGCAACGGTGTTAAGACCTGGCCAAAGATGTCGACTTTTCGTATTCTCATCATTCCACCATTGTAAAAGAAGCGGAAAGCTCTGTCCCGGTGAATCTACAGGCCAATACAACTGAGGCGTAAAATAATCTACCCAACCTTGGTTCAGCCATAATTTGGCATCCGCATACAATTCATCATACTGAGAAGAACCTTTGATTCCAGCAGGAAAACCAGGTTTCCAAATCCCAAACGGACTGATTCCAAATTTCACATCATTTTTTTGAGCTTTGATTTCGTCATAGATTCTTTTTACAAATTTGTTGACATTTCCTCTTCGCCAATCACCTCTGGAAAGCGTTCCGCCAGATTGTTGATAAACCGACCACGTTTTGAAATCGGGGAAATCCTTTCCGCCGTTATATTCGGCATAAGGATAGAAATAATCATCCAGATGAATTCCATCAACATCGTATCTTGAAATGATATCTTTAATCACTTTTGAAGCCTGATCTTGCGTTCTGTCATCAGCGGGATCAAACCAATACATTCCGTTTTTCAGCTTCAAAATATTGTCAGGTGATTTTCTAACCATCGATTCTGATGAGATTGCACCACCGTTGGAGTGATGTGCTCTAAATGGATTCAGCCAAGCGTGAAATTCTAAACCACGTTTATGGCATTCTTCAATCCAAAATTCCAAAGGATCATATTCCGGATAAGGTGCTAAGCCAATTTGTCCTGTCAAAAAATGAGACCAAGGTTCGTGAGGGCTTTTGTACAAAGCATCCGCAGAAGGACGAACTTGTAAAATAACCGCATTGAAATTGAGATCTACCAACATATCCAACATTTGAATGGCTTCTTGTTTTTGCTGATCTACAGACAGATTATTTCTGGAAGGCCAATTGATATTTGCAACCGATGCAATCCAAACTGCTCGGAATTCCCTTTTGATTTCCGGTAATTTGATATTATTCAACTGAACCACCGGTTTTGGAGGAAGTTTAATTTCTATTTTTGTAATTGGTTTTTTAACACCAGATTTAGTTGGTGTTTTTTTAGTCTTTGTTGCACAAGAAACTACAAAGATTGCCAATAAAATGATTTGGAAAAATGATAATCTGAAACGCATAGTTTGCAAAACTAAACGATAAAATCAGAATAACAAAAAAAGCATCCAATAATGGATGCTTTTGATATAATATTTGGGAAAAATTAAGCTTTAGCTTGTCTTTCCACTCTTTTTCTGTCTTCTTCAGAAAGAAGCTTCTTTCTCATACGGATGAAGTTAGGCGTAACCTCGATTGCTTCATCAGCTTGAATATATTCCATACATTCTTCCAATGAAAACAAGATTTTTGGAGCAACTCCGGTATCTTTATCTTTTCCGGAAGCACGCATATTGTTTAGCTGTTTAGCTTCAACGATATTTACAACCAAATCTCCTGGCTTGTTTTGCTCACCGATAACCATACCAGCATAGATTTCCTCACCCGGGTCAACAAAGAACTTACCTCTGTCTTGTAATTTAGCAATAGAATATTCAGTTGCAGGACCTTGAGTTTTGCTGATTAATACACCATTATTTCTTCCAGGAATAGCTCCTTTGAAAGGCTTATATTCTGTGAAACGGTGTGCCATAATAGCTTCACCAGCAGTAGCAGTCAACATTTGAGAACGTAATCCGATGAGACCTCTTGAAGGAATCTCGAATTCCATATGCTGCATTTCACCTTTAGTTTCCATGATGTGAAGATCTCCTTTTCTTTGAGTTGCCAAATCGATAACTCTAGAAGCGAATTCTTCCGGAACATCAACAACCAAAGATTCGTAAGGCTCTAATTTTTCACCATTCTCACCTTCTTTCAAAATAACTTGTGGCTGACCAATTGTCATTTCGTAACCTTCCCTTCTCATCGTTTCAATCAAAACTGACAAGTGAAGAATACCTCTACCAAAAACCAGGAAAGTATTAGCATCATCAGTTTGTTGAACTCTCAATGCCAAGTTTTTCTCTAATTCCTTAGTTAGTCTTTCTTTCAGGTGGTTAGAAGTTACATATTTACCATCTTTACCAAAGAAAGGCGAGTTGTTGATAGAGAACGTCATATTCAACGTTGGCTCATCAATTGCAGTTCTTGGCAATGGTTCTGGATTTTCTAAATCTACGAAAGAATCTCCAATCTGGAAAGCATCAAAACCTACTACAGCACAGATATCTCCAGCTTTAACTTCAGTTACTTTTTTCTTTCCAAGACCTTCGAAAACGTAAAGTTCTTTTACTTTTCCTTTCACAATTTTTCCGTCAGCTTGTGCCAGACCAATCCATTGAGATTCTTTGATTTCGCCCCTGATTACTTTTCCGATTGCAATTCTTCCTAAGAAAGATGAGAAATCCAAAGAAACAATTTGCATTTGCAAAGAACCTTCAGATACTTTAGGTTCCGGAACATATTGTAAAATCCCGTCTAGTAATGGGAAAATATTGTCCGTTTGTTCCAATGAAGTGTTGAACCAGCCTTGTTTAGATGAACCATAGAATGTTGGGAAATCCAACTGCTCTTCAGTTGCATCCAGGTTGAAGAATAAGTCAAAAACCTGGTCGTGAACTTCGTCCGGACGACAGTTTGGTTTGTCCACTTTGTTGATAACCACCAAAGGTCTAAGACCAAGTTCCAAAGCTTTTTGAAGTACGAATCTCGTTTGTGGCATTGGTCCTTCGAACGCATCTACCAACAAGATCACACCATCTGCCATTTTCAAAACTCTTTCTACCTCACCACCAAAATCGGCGTGACCAGGTGTATCGATTACATTGATTTTTACGTCTTTGTAATTAACTGAGATGTTTTTTGAAAGAATCGTAATTCCTCTTTCTCTTTCCAAATCGTTGTTATCCATAATCAACTCACCACTCTCCTGATTCTCTCTGAAGATGTTAGTTGCGTGAATAATCTTATCAACCAAAGTCGTTTTTCCGTGGTCAACGTGTGCGATAATCGCTATATTTCTAATGTTTTGCATATCCATTTTTTACGCGTGCAAATGTAGTGAATTTTTATGGGATGATGAACTCTGATTCAATTATTTTTAAAAATAAGGCTAAATAATTAACATCTAATTAAAGCTTTGTTAATCAGTAGATTAATTAAAAGCTTTTCAGAATTTCTTTTCCATCAACGGATTGCGTAAAAATCAGGTATTGATTTCCGCCGTCATTCAACTTGTATTTTTTCTTGATTTCTTCTGGTTTCAGAGGATAATTTTTGGAAACAATATTATACTTCTCCCCTTTTTTCAAATCTTTAGCTTCTATTTTTTCAATTTGCAAAACACGTCCTGGGAAATTTTCGATTTTATTTTCTGAAGTATAGAAATGTGTATTCGGATGAAGTTTTTTCAATCCGAATTTATCTGAAATAATGTTAAACGCACCGGCTTTCAGAATTGAATTATTTGGAATATAAAGGAAATTCAAACTTTCTGAGAATTCTGATTCCGCAGATTTTTCGTCATTGAAATTGAAAGAAAATACGGGTTCATCAGATTCAAGATTAATACAAGTTATTTTTGTGTCTTGAATTTTGGCTCCTGAATCTTGTTTTTCAATAATTAATAAAAGTTCTTTCACTTCATTTCTAACCGCAATAATTTGAATTTCTGTAATGCTTTTCAATTCTGAAATTAAATATGAAATATCAATTAAAGGCGATAATTTGACAATAATTTTATCAGAAATTGAATTTAATTTCTCCTCAATTTTTAATAGATTAGGCGATAAATCTTCGAGCAAAAATTTCTTTTTATTTTGCTGGTCGCGTCTTGCTGGGTCGAGATAAATAACATCAAACTTATTAAAATTGTCAATCTGAGGTTCTCGAAGACCATCTAAAAACCCTTCCAGATTTTCATTAACAAATTTGGCTTTCCGATTTAATATTTTCCAATTATTCTCAACAATTGAAATCAGTTCGAAATTTTGTTCAATTAATGTTATTTCATCAAAATTTTGAGACAAAAAATAAGCGTCAATTCCAAATCCACAAGTCAAGTCGAGGAATGTTTTTCCTTTTAAGTTTTGAGCCTTATATTCTGCTGTAGATTGGGATGAGGCTTGTTCCAGATTGAGATTTGGTGGGAAAATAATTCCTTCCTTTAATAAAAACGGAAACTTCTTTTCTGCTGTTTTCTTTCCTTTGATTTGTTGAACAATTTCCTGCATCGAAACATCAGAAAATGGTGATTTTTTCAATAATAATTTATTTAAATCAGAATTGAGATTTTGTTTGATATAGTTTTGAATATCAGAAGAAATTATTTTAGAAAAATTCATTAATTTTTATCAGAAATCTATCGTTAGAATTTAAAATTTTGATACCAATATTTACAAAGATAATTGATTAAAAATAATTTCTATTTAAACCGATTTCATATTTTCCCCATCACGGAAATTCAATCTTCTGAAAACCAAACCGGAAAGTATCGTTAGAAATCCAACCACCAAAAAAGTATATCGAAAAGCTGTGTGAACTTGATTTTTAACTAAAGTGGTGTCACCTTCAAACAATTTCAAAACAATCAGACCAAATGCAATCCCGAATCCAACCGCAAACTGCTGATTAACAGAAACTAGAGAATTGCCACTGCTATTTTGGTAAGGTCGCAGATCAGCAATAGAAATCGTGTTCATCGAAGTAAATTGAATCGAGTTGAAAAAACCAAGAATCAACAAAATCGGAATAAACCAATAAATCGAACTTTGAACACTCGGAATTGCCAGACAACAAATCAAAATCCCGATGGTAAATGTATTGACCATCAAAGTTTTGCGATAACCAAATCTATCTAAAATTCCAATGACAAAAGATTTCCCGAACATTGCCGTAAGAGCCATCGGTGCAATAATCCAACCAGAAGTGAGCGCCGATTTTCCATAAGCAATCTGAATCATCAACGGAACCAAAAGCGGAATGGAACTGATTCCTAGTCTTGTTGCTAAATTTCCAAGAATCCCGACCCGGAACGTTCGAACTTTAAAAAGATTGAGAGGAAAAATTGGATTATTATCTTTTTTAGCGTGTTTATAATAGAAATAGAGCATCAAAAATCCCAGAAAAAATATCATCAGAACGGGCGTGATATTTTGGGCATTTCCCAGTAATTCCAATGCACTTGAAAGTAATAAAGAAGCCAAAGCAAAAATCAGAAACCCCTTCAAATCAAAGTCTATGACTGGCGATTTGTAATTCGGCATATATTTTAAACTGAGAACAATTCCGAGAATCCCTATTGGAATATTAATCAAAAAAATCCAGTGCCAAGTTAAATAATCTACCATATATCCGCCTACTAAAGGTCCCATTACCGGACCAATCAATGCAGGAATAATGGCGAAATTCATTGCTTTCAAAAGTTCATTTTTATTGAAAGCCCGAATCAATGCTAATTTCCCAACCGGCGTCATCAAACTACCGCCAACACCTTGAATTACTCTTGAGATTACCAATTCGGTAAGATTTTGTGATAATGAACAGAACAATGAACCTACTGAAAAAACAACCAGCGAAAGAATGAAGATTTTTTTGGTTCCGAATTTGTCCGCCAAAAATCCACTGACCGGCATAAACAGGGCCAAAGTCAGAACGTAACTGATGATGGCATTTTGCATATCCAAAGGCGATTCCTGCAAATCTCTGGCGATGGAAGGCAAAGACGTATTCAGAATTGTGGAATCTAACATTTGCATAAAAATCGCCGTTCCCAGAATCAGAGGAAGAAATTTTTTGACAGAATCCGTAGTAATATTTTCGTTCATAATTTTCAAATAAAAAAAGTCCGCATAATGCGGACCTAAATCTATACCAAAGGTTCTTGCTGACTTAAACAGTGGAAACTTCCCAATCCCCAAATAATATCAGTAGAATCTATTCCAACGACTTTTCTATCTGGAAAACATTTTTGGATAATTTCTAATGCCACTTCATCTTTATCGCATCTATAAGTCGGAACAATAAGCGATTTGTTGGCGATGTAAAAATTAGCGTAAGACGCCGGTAATCTTTGTCCGTCACAATACACTGGGTCTGGCATTGGCAATTCAATAATATTCAGTTTTTCGCCATTCAGCAAAGTCATTTCTTGCAGTTGACGAAGGTTGGTTTGAAGAATTTCGTAATTATCATCTTCTTTATTATCTTCGATTACGGTCAGAACTGTATTTTCATTCACAAATCTGATGGTGTCATCCACGTGACCGTCTGTATCGTCACCTACAATTCCGTCATCTACCCAAAGAACTTGCTTTTGTCCGTAATATTTTTTCAGAAACTCTTCTACTTCTTCCTGCGAAAGATGTGGATTTCTGTTTTCATTAAGCAGACAAGATTTGGAAGTTAAAACTGTTCCAGCACCGTTAAACTCAACAGAACCTCCTTCCATAATAATTCCAGGATACAAAACAGGCAAACCTTTTTCTTCAGCAATTTTAGTTGGAATTACATCATCCAATTCGAATGGCGGATATTTTCCTCCCCAAGCATTGAAACCCCAATCAATAATGATTTTTTGAGGTTCTTCTCCGTTTTTATTCACTAAAAAAGCAGGTCCGTGGTCTCTGCACCAAGCGTCATTGGTTTCGTGAAAGTAGAATTCAACTTTAGAAATATCTGCTCCGGCTTTGGAAATATGTTCCATTGCGAAAGCCTGCATTTCATGGTCTTTGACATTGATGCAAACAAATTCGCCTTTCGTCAATTCAGCAATGAATTGTGCGTAAGCAGGGTAAATCAAATCGATTCTTTCCGGCCAAGATTCTTCCTTGTGAGGCCAGGATAGCCAGGTTGCTTCGTGTTCTTCCCATTCGGCAGGGAAAGTGTATCCATTTTCTAACGGATTAAAATCTTTATCTATAACCATTAATCCTCGTCAATAAAACGTTTTGTAATCGGCGAATAAGTTTCGATTCTTCTGTCTCTCAGGAATGGCCAGTGTTTTCTCATATAATCGGTTTGAGACAGGTCAACTTCTGTGACAACAACTTCTTCCTTATCGTGAGAACCAAGATATAACAGTTTTCCTTGAGCATTGGTCACAAAACTTCCACCCCAAAATTTCATTGCGCCATCTTGTTCAAAACCTACTCTATTGACAGAAACTACAGGAACACCATTAGCAACTGAGTGAGAACGCTGAATCGTCTGCCAGGCATTGTATTGATCTTGATTGGTTTCTTCATCCTGGTCGGTTGCCCAACCAATAGCTGTTGGATAGAACATAATATCTGCGCCCATCAACGCTGTAATTCTGGAAGCTTCCGGATACCATTGGTCCCAACAAATCAAAACACCAACTTTTCCAAATTTCGTAGGGAAAACCTTGTAACCCAAGTCACCTGGTGTGAAATAGAATTTTTCATAAAAAGCAGGGTCATCAGGAATGTGCATTTTACGGTATTTTCCAAGATAAGTTCCGTCTGCATCTATAACAGCCGTTGTATTATGATAAAGACCTTGTGCTCTTTTTTCGAATAATGAAGCGATGATTACAACACCCAATTCTTTAGCAATCGGAGAAAGTGCATCTGTTGAAGGACCAGGAATTGGTTCTGCCAGTTCGAAATTATCGTAGTCTTCTACATCACAAAAATACAATGATGTAAAAAGTTCCTGCAAGCAAACAATTTGAGCCCCTTTTGCGGCGGCTTCTTTTATCTTTTCAATGGCTTTGTTCAGGTTTGATTGCTTATCAGCAACACAAGACATCTGAACTGTTCCGATTTTAACCTTTGACATTATTTAAAAAATTTTTACAAAAATACTAAGATTCTAGGGAATCAAAAATTCAACCAAAAGATTTTAAACGAATATTTCTAAAAATTAATTTAATCATCCATACTTTCTATGATTTAAAACTGTTAAATTCCTTGGGAAACTTTACCTTTGCACCAAATTAAAATGCAAAATAATTATGATGAATTATCATACCAGAAAATGGATTAAACCAGAAGACCTTAACCCAAATCACTCACTTTTTGGAGGAAGACTTTTGCAGTGGATTGATGAAGAAGCTGCACTTTATGCCATTATTCAGTTAGAAAATTCGAGGGCGGTAACAAAGTATATTTCAGAAATCAATTTTGTAAGCTCTGCAAAACAAGGCGATATTATTGAAATCGGGATTGAAGCCGTGGAATTTGGTAGAACTTCTCTGACATTACGATGTGAAGTTCGAAATAAAATGACACATCAGAAAATCATTACGATTGATAAATTGGTTTTCGTGGCTCTTGGCGAAGATGGATTACCCAAACCGCACGGAAAAACAAAAATCGAATATGTTGAGGATAGGCTTTATGTTAAAAATACAAATCCAGAATTATAATAGAATCTAAACCAGATTCTATTTTTTTTGTCCGATATTTCAGCAAGGCTGGATTATCTCTTCCAAAAATTTTAATTAAATTCGTGAAATTTTAAAAATTTGAAATGAAAAAAATTCTCTTATCAGCTTTTGCATTGTCAACAGTAATGACATTTGCTCAGCAATACGGAGGGATGTGGATTCCGACAGAAGTTAATGAAAAAGAAATGAAAGAACTTGGAATGAAAATCTCTGCAAAAGATATTTTCAATCCGGAAAAAGCGAGCATCAAAGACGCTGTAGTTCAGTTTGATGGTGGTTGTACTGCGGAAATTATTTCGGGAAAAGGATTGTTATTAACCAATCATCATTGTGGTTATGATAATATCCAGTCCCACTCAACAGTAGAAAATGACCTTTTGACCAACGGATTCTGGGCAAAAGATATGAATGGAGAATTACCAAATCCTGGAGTGACTGTAGATTTCATTACTGATATCAAAGAAGTTACAAAAGACATTCTTGCAGGAACTAACGGTATATCCGGAAAAGATCTGGATGCAAAAATCAAACAAAATACAGACGCTTATATTGCTTCTCAAAAACCTGAGAGCTATCAGAAAATATCCGTAAGATCTATGTATTATGGTAATAAATATTATGCTTATGTCATAGAAACTTACAAGGATATCCGTTTGGTTGGCGCACCACCTTCAGCGATTGGAAAATACGGTTCTGATACAGATAACTGGGTTTGGCCAAGACATACGGGAGATTTCTCGATGTTTAGAATCTACGCCGATAAGAACAACAAACCTGCAGAATATTCCAAAGATAATATTCCTTATACGCCGAAACATTTCTTGCCAATTTCTATCAAAGACAAGAAAGAAGATGATTTCACTTTTGTTTTCGGATTCCCAGGAAGAACAACGGAATATCTTCCTGCTGTAGCGGTTGAAAAAATAATGACGGAAATTGATCCGGCGATGATTTCTGTGCGTGATGTTACATTGAAAACACTTGATGAGAAGATGAGAGTGGACAACGCTACAAGAATAAAATACGCATCTAAGTATGCAAGAATCTCTAATGCTTGGAAAAAATGGCAAGGTGAAATCGAAGGTCTTAAAAAGTCTAATGCTATTGGGAAAAAGCAGCAATATGAGCAATCTTTGATTTCAAAAAATCCTGCTATCAAAACTACAATCGACGGACTTAATAAACTTTATAATGAGCAAGCGCCTTATGCCTTGAACAGAGCTTACTACAGTGAATTGCCGAGAAATGCGGAAACTTTGGCTTTAGGAAGTTTATTTGGGAGTTATGTAGAAGCTGTAGAAAACGGAACGTCTTCTCAGAAATCTCTGGATAATCTGAAATCCAGATTGTCTGAAATTTACAAAGATTATGAAAGCGGTCTTGATGCAAAAGTAACTGCAAAAGTGATTGCACTTTATGCCAACAAAACGCCTCAGCAGTTTTTACCAGCTGGTTTTGAAAAGTATAAAGATGTTAATCAAAACGTTTCTACCATAGAAAACTGGGCGAAAAATTCTGTAGTGATGGGAAGCGGAAAAGTGAACGGCGCAACAGTTTATTCTGATATTAATAAAGTTTTTGCAGATCAAAACACTTTGATTCAAGCGCTTAAAAATGATCCAATTGTTCAGCTTTACGCAGCTATCAAAGGAACTTATTTAAAAACAACGCACGATAAAGTGACGTCTTATCAAACTGAAATCGATGCGTTGCAGAAACAATTTATGGCTCAGCAAATGGAAACGGATAAAGACCGAAAATTCTTTCCGGATGCCAATTCTACGCTTCGTGTAACGTATGGAAAAGTGAAAGGTTCTAATCCACGAGATGCCGTTACTTATGGTTATCAAACGCATCTTTCTGGTGTGATGGAAAAATATATTCCTGGAGATTATGAATTTGATTTGCCTAAAAAACTAATCAATCTTTATAACACCAAAGATTACGGAATCTATAAAGATAAATCTGGTGATGTTCCGGTTAACTTTACAGCAACCAATCACACTACTGGTGGAAACTCCGGAAGCCCAGCTTTGGATGCTTACGGAAACCTTATCGGCCTTAACTTCGACAGACAATGGGAAGGCACAATGAGTGACATCAATTATGATCCCAAACTATGTAGAAATATTATGGTGGATACCAAATATATTCTTTTCGTGATTGACAAATATGCTGACGCAAAATGGTTAATCAACGAGATGAAAGTTGTGAAGTAATTAAATATTAAATTAAATAGAGCTTTGCCAAAGATGATTATCTTTGGCAAAGTTTTTTATGATAAAAGAACTACAACATTTAAATGATTTAATTTTAAAAGAATTAAATCTTCAACTTTCGGAAATCACTCCAGATTTGGAATGTGAGGAATATTCTGGTTTTAATTTTAAAATTAATCAAACCACGTTTAAATTCCGAAAGTCAAAACTGACACCGAAGAAGATTGGTCAATTTGTAACCTTTTGGAAAAGAGATTTGGATGGAAAAACGGTTCCTTTTGATGTTAATGATGATTTTGACTTTTATATAATTTCGATTGAAGAAAGCGAGAACTCTGGGTTTTTCGTGTTTCCGAAAGTTATTCTAGAAAAAGAAAATTTAATTTCCGGCGAACAAAAAACTGGTAAAAGGGGTTTTAGAATTTATGCAGATTGGCATTTCCCGAATAGCAAGCAGGCTGAAAAAACAAAACTCTGGCAAACCGAGTATTTCATCAATTATTCTGATTCAGATGAATTAATTTTTAATCAATTTAGAAAAATTACAAAGCTCTAATACTCTATTTCTCACAATCACACTCTTGTCTCCTGTGGCGTTTCATTTCATTATCCCAAAAAGGATATAGCTTGATGGCAATATAAAAATTAGCAGCGTGAAGATGTTTCTGCTTGAATAATAAAGGAAAAGCATTCTCACTTCCAAGAATCAATGGTCCGATTCTGAAATAGCCACCAAACTGAAGACTCTTATACTCTGACAAAGTTGTAGAAATTCCGTAACCAATAGCAGCTTTCTGAACTGAATAATTGGCATTAAGAATATTATTCCGTTTCACAGAATTTTCAAAAACCGGAACACGTTGTATCCAGTTGAAATTAACAAAATGATTTTCTTTAATTCTTTGACTGTAATTTAAATTAATACTCGTCGGCAAACCAATTTTAAAGCCATTACCTACAAAAGATTTGTTTTCGTCACCATAAGCTTCTTTGCTTAATAGTTTTAAATATTGTTCTGGACTTTCAAATTCCTGATCCTCCAGATTGGGATTATTCTGCAACCACACGGTATTTCCATTGACAAAACTATGATTTGATCCTTGTTTGAAATTGACATAACCTAAATCCAAAATATTAAAAGAAAATTTAGTTTGATATTCATCTTCTCTCGGATTTTTATCAATCATTGTAAGTGCCAAATCCAAACCCAAACCAGAACCATTTTGTTTATAATCATAGCGTTTTGTTTCTGAATTATAATTTGTAATGTAATTGACAGAAACATTATAATCCGATGCATAGATATTCATTAATTCAGGATTGTCGCCAATCGCAGGTTCTGTTGCAGTTAGCTTTATATCCTGATGACTGATGATATTAGCAGCGTCTAATCCCATTTCGTATTTCAAATTTAATCCTAGAATCCATTGTTTGTCAGAAGTTGGGAAAATTGTGGTTGCCGCATTTAATCCAATTTCATTCCAGTTCATAGCAATTGAAGAGAATGGTTTCATTTCGTAAAACTCAGGTTGTTTAATCATTTCGTTACCAAATCGAAGATAGTTGTCCAAATCCAGAACAGAAGCTTGTGATCTCAAACGACTGAAGAATCCAAACACATATTTTTTTTCTTTGATATTAGCTGTCATAGAAAACGAAGGTCCAAGAATATCTGAATTGAACATTAGACTGGCATTCTCTTTATTATAAAAATCAAAAACACCTGGTTGAGTTTCTCCGGTAATTCCGCGTTTTGGGTTGGCTAATTGTATTGGCGTTCCTGCTAAACCGAAAAGGCTTTGTTTAGAAATGTAAGTGTAATCATTCTGAAGAAAAAGATCTGCAGAAACCAAATTTACATCCCAAGGATTTGGATTGAGAAAAGGCTGTGTTGGCGAAAAAATAGCAGAATTAATGCCGCTGTAACTATCATTGGTAAAAGTAAAATTATTCTGGGCTGTAATTTTTACAATACAGAACACAATCAACCCCAAACAAAATAATTTCAACATTTTACAAACCAATTAATTATAAACTAATTTTTAAAGAAAATATTGTTGAATAATAAAATTGTTAAACGTAAGATTAATAATGAGTGTTTAATCTGAAAACTAATATAGAAACTGTACTAATTATAGTAAATAAGAAAAGCCTTATGATCAATTAAGTCATTGATAGTCAGTACTTTTTTTTGTAAAATCAAATATCTAATATTTGTCCCCTGTGTTTTATTGCACAATTCATAATAAAATTTAGATTTATACAACTAATCTGATTGTATTATGAAAAAATTTAAACTTTTAATTATTGGAGCATTTATGATTACAGTAAAAATAAGTGCACAAAGTGAACCATTTGTGGGACAAATTATGTTTGTTCCGTACAACTTTGCACCAGTTGGCTGGCGCGATTGCGATGGATCTATACTCAGTATTGCAGAGTATTCTACTTTATTTCAGCTAATCGGAACAACTTATGGTGGAAATGGGCAGACAACTTTCGCTTTACCGGATATGAGAGGCAGAGTTGTTATAGATGATGGAAATGGAGCTGGTCTTAGTCCATATGTACTTGGACAAAAGGGAGGTACAGAAACTGTAACATTAACAGTCAATCAAATGCCATCTCACACTCATAATGTTGTAGGATCTAATTTGAACGGAAATAGCAGCTCGCCAACCAATGCGGTACCGGCTAATACAAGAATATTAGATCCAGAATATTCTGATGCAACTTCCGATACAACTATGAAGACCAATACTGTATCAAACAATGGTGGATCTCAACCGCATAACAATATGATGCCTACAACAGCAATGAAATGTGTAATCGCTACAGAAGGCATTTTCCCATCACAAAACTAAAAACTATGAAAACAAGTAAACTATTTTTTTTGATGTTTATGATTGCAATAAACTCAAAACTCTCCGCACAAGATGGCTCACAATACGTTGGGCAAATCGCCTGGGTGTCATTTACATTTGTACCAACAGGCTGGGCAGAGTGCAATGGTGCATTGCTTCCCATACAACAAAACACAGCTCTATTTGCCTTACTAGGAACACAATACGGCGGTAATGGTACAACCAATTTTGCACTTCCCGATTTCCGAGGACGAACGCTTATAGGTTCTGGAGACGGACCAGGACTAACACCGCAATCTAATGGCGAAATGACAGGAGAAAATCAAACAACTCTTAATATTCTTAATCTACCTTCACATAATCATTCTGCAAAAGCTGTAAAAGCTGTTGGTAATAAAAACATGCCAGGAAGCAATTTGCCTGCAAACACGGGAGATGAGGATCAGGAATATTCTACTGCTACACCAGACACTACTTTTAGTGCGCAGGCTATCCAACCTAGCGGATCTGGCCAGGCTCATAATAATATGCAGCCTTATGGTACTTTAAAATGTATTATTGCTTTAAACGGAGTATTTCCTCAACGTCCTTAATTTTAATATTTACATTATGAAAAATAAAAATTTAATTATCATCGGTTTGATATTATTATCATTAAAAAGTTTTGCTCAGTCTACCCCATTTCTTGGGCAGATAGCTTATGTTACTTTTGGCTACGCACCCAAAGGTTGGGCTGAATGTAATGGTCAAACCTTACCAATTAATCAAAATGTAGCTTTGTTTTCACTTTTGGGAACTACCTATGGTGGGAATGGCAGTACTACTTTTATGTTGCCGAATATCCAGGGTAGGGTTATTTTAGGGAATGGTCAGGGACCTGGTTTACCCAATTATTTACAAGGCGATATTGGAGGAGAAGAAAATCACACGCTTACTTTGAACGAGATGCCAACACATAATCACAGCTTATTGGCTGTTAAAGCCAATGGTAACACCAGTGATCCAAGTTTGGGTGTACCAGCAGATACAAAAACTCTGGACAAAGAGTACAGCACAGACCTCAGCAGTCCAGCTCTTATGAAAAATGATATGCTTAATAATACAGGAGGTAGCCAACCACATCCGAACATCCAGCCTTACATCACTTTCAAATGTATTATTGCTTTACAGGGCATATATCCATCAAGACCTTAAAATTTAAACTTATGAAAAAAATATATTTATTATCAACAATATTACTGTCTGCTGTGGTTCTCGCACAGGATATAACATTCAGTGGATGTACAAATTTATTTGGTACTGCCAATTATCTTTTTACCAAGGAAACCAATCCCGATACTTATGGCAAAAGAATCTACGTAACGTCACCAGTAACGGGAGATCAACCTTGTGGAGGTTTGGGAACTTGCGAATTCAAAATACAATGGAACAACTCGCTTTCCAGATGGGAATTTTTGGCTGACGAAGGTGACGGAACTTTTACCAGTCCATATCTCATATATTATAATTCCACAGGAAACAGTACAGCACCTAATCCGCCAAGTAATAATGTTGGAACTTGGGTAGAAAACACATCGGTAACAGAAGGTGCTTGTGGTGGAAATCTGACAACATCCAATTCCAATTTTTCAGGCGATGTTCATACAACAACTTTAGCCGTTGATGAAACCAATAGTGGCAAAGCACTTCTATTTCCTAATCCTGTTGTGGATAATATCGGTATCCAAGGTATTGGAAATGCAAAAGAATATCAAATAGTAGGTATGAGTGGACAAATAATAAGATCTTCAAAATTTGAAAATAAAATTAATGTCAAGGATTTGGAATCCGGAGTTTATCAATTGATAATTATCACGGGCGATTCCAAAACGCATCAGTTTAGATTTATAAAAAAGTAAACTATATGTCTTTAATTTTATAAGTCGGGAGAGTTTTCTTCCGGCTTTTTGTTTTTCAAAATGTAAACACTTAAATTTGATTTAAATCTAATGACAGAAAGCAATCCATGAAAATACCAACAGTCCACGGAATTATTGAAAGAAGAATGCTCATCAATTATATTGTTGAACCCAAGTTTGTGGAGAAGATTTTGCCAAAGCCATTTAAACCAAAACTCTATAATGGTAAAGCAATTGTAGAAATTTGCTTGATACGATTGAAAAATATTAAACCAAAAGGCTTTCCTTATTTCACTGGAATTAATTCAGAAAATGGCGCTCATAGAATTGCTGTAGAATGGGATGAAAATGGAGAAATGAAAGAAGGTGTTTATATCCCAAGAAGAGATACTAATTTAAGACTAAATTCTCTAATTGGTGGCAGAATTTTTTCAGGTAGACATTATTATGCAAAATTCAATGTGAAAGAAGAGAATCATAATTATCATTTAGATTTTAAAAGTTCGGATAATACAACGATAGAAATTGATGCCAAACTAGTCTCTGAATTTAGTTCTAATTCTATCTTTAAATCTATAGATAATGTTTCAGATTTTTTTGAGAAAGGATCGGTTGGATATTCACCTAATGGTAATTGTTTTGAAGGTTTGAAACTCGAAACATACCATTGGGAAATAAAACCTTTGGAAGTTTCAAATGTAAAATCAAGTTTTTTTGATAATCGGAATATTTTTCCAGAAGGTTCTATTCAATTTGACAATGCTGTTTTGATGGAAAATATAGAACACGAATGGAAATCCCTAAGAAGTATAAAACAAAGTTTATGATTTATTAAATTTACCCAGTTTAAAGTATATAATATTTTTGAACAATGCCAAAGCAGACAAGCAAATCAAAATTATTGGATTGATGAATGAATTTATAAGTAAGGAAATCAAGAATCTGAAAAAACTACGATTAACAGCTATCGGTTTTTTGGCTTTGACCAATTGTGCCATCATTGGCTGTTTTGTTTACTTGTTTTATCAGGTTTACGTCAGCAGGGACATTCAGGAAAACTTTATCAGTTATGTCTTTCCAACGGTTTTATATCTACAGTTGGTTTTAGCATTAGGCTTTGTACCAATCATCGTCGTCATCCACAGAAGATTCAGAAGTGTTATTAATGAACTTGCTCATCTTGATGAGGAATTTGTCTTCCATTATCAGAATTATATCCGATTTATCCAACGGTTAATGACAGTCATTCCTTTGTATCTGTTTTCCCAGAAAGGATTATTGGTATTTATGAATTTCAAAACACAATTAATTCCTCCTAGCACAATTAATTTCATCAAGATCAAACGTGTAAATTTTGGACGCTTCAGAAAATGCTCGATTTATCTGTACCAGGACAAAACTTTGATCTCTAAAATAACTTATCACAAAAGCCATCCTGCAGAAGCAGAATTTTTGAAACAAAATACTCATCTGATTAACAACAATGATGTCCGGATTGAAGATTAATTTAATTCTAAAAAAATTAAAAATGAAAACGCAACTTTTACCATTCTTTCTATTGTTATTTTTGATGAGCTGTGACACCAAAGGAATAGAACATAAGAATGTTATCATCTCAAAAGTTCATTACAAACCGAATTCAAAGATTATTGATACACTTTGGGTTTCTCAAAATGATTCTAATGATTTTAGTCAGAAAGAAGTGATGTCAGGTAATCCTGGACAAAGACCAGAACCAGTTACCATTTATGAATTGAAAGCTCCAGTTGACGGCGCATATTACTATATCTATGATAATGAAGGAAAGTTGTTTATGGAAGGGCGTTATGATAAGAAATACACCTACGAAGGCCACACTAATGAGCACGGCGATTTCTACAATTCCAAAACCTACAGATACAGAGACAATGGCAAATTGAGAAGCGTTCACTATATGGAGGATGGCAGAAATGTCAAAACAGAATCTTATAACAGAAAAGAACAACTGGATGAAGTCCGATATATTCATAAAAAATCCGAAACAACCACTAAAGTCGAGATCTACGAAAATGGTGAAGTGAAGAAAACCAGAGTCTATACAAGTTTTGATAATTATTATACAGTTCCTGGCGCAACTAAACCATAACATCAAAAACAAAAAAGTGAAGCACTTCTGCTCCACTTTTCTTATTTAAAAATCAATTAAGATTAATATCCAAAAATCTCTTCAAGACTTACTTCTGTGAAAGTTCCCATCTTGTTGATAGAATCCATATTCAGGTTTTCTTTTTTACCAATGATTGCTGTATTGTATTGCAATGGTTTGATTTCGGTATTGTAGAAATCGGTCAATTGAGGCAATGTTAAAGATTGGATTTCTGCATAGATATCTTTTCTCACATCGTGATCAATTCCTAATTTTTTAAGTGATAATTGATTGTAATAAGTTACCGTTCTGTTGATTCTGTTAGATGCGATTTGTTTCAAAGCAGATCCTTTTGCATTCTCAAACTGAGCCGGGATTTGTGGTAATTCTGCCATCAAATCACTCATTGCAGCTACTGCCAAAGGTAATTTGTTCGCTTGAGTTCCGATGTAGTTAGTTACATAATTCGGATGGTTTTTCTCAGTCGCATTAGCATAAGAAACATAAGCTGAATAAGCCAAAGACTTACTTTCTCTAATTTCCTGGAACACGATAGAAGACAATCCACGTCCAAAATACTCATTGAAAACACTCGCTTTTCCGAAGTTCGCGACATTCACATTACCAGCTTTTGCAACCTTAGACATTTCCATCTGCACCATATCGTACGGCGTGAAATAAACTTTCCCAGCGGTTGCAGGTTCAGCATATTCTTTAGCAGCTGCAGGTTGTAGTTTTGTATTAACAATGTAAGGCTTCACCGCTTTTTCTAATCCTTTTTGGTCTTCACCGTAAAGGAAAACTTCGTAAGGATATTCGTTAAGTGTTTTGATTTTAGAAATCAATTCTGTCACGTTGATGCTTTTCAAACGGTCTTTAGAAATCACATCCGTCATTCTGGAGTCTTTACCAAATTTAGCATAGTTAGCCAACGCAGCCATTATTCTGTTCTTGTCTTTCTTAGCAACTTCCCTGGATTCCAAAATGGTGTTTACCGTTTGGTCGTAGATAGCTTGATCTGCTTTCACGTTATTGATCCAATGGTTCATCAGCTCCACGCCTTTCTTCATATTACTTTCCAATCCACTTAACGCAATAATCATCTGGTCGTTTGACGTTCTGAATTGATTCGTAATTCCCAGTTTGTAGAATTCTTCTTTCAATTGTTCAGGCGTATATTTATCTGTTCCAAGATATTGAAGAACTGTTACACCAAGCGCTAACTCTTTGTCATTATCTGTTCCGAAAGGAAAAACATAATTGACCTGAGCCACTTCATTGTATTTATTCTTGATGAAGCTGATTTTTTTGTCTTTGATTGTAGAAGTAGCGATGGCGGTTTTGAAATCGATAAACTCTGGCTTGATGTCAGAAGATTTTGTATTGATAATTTCTTTCAGGAAAGGCGATTGCGCTTCTCTGTTCAATTTGATTGGCGTGATTCCTGGATTTTCTACACGAACCAATTTATCATTCACACCTTTTTCTTTGTAAACGACAACATAATTATCCTTAAAGAAATCATTAGCAAACTTTACAACATCCGCTTTTGTAATGGCTTCGTATTGGTTGATCTCGTCTAATTCCTGCTCCCAAGTTCTGTTTCCAATGTAAGTTGAATATAATGTTGTAGCCAGTCCGTCAGCTGTTTCCCAACGTTTCATTCTCTGAACTTTCAGGTCGTTTACAATCGCATTTAGCATCCAGTCTGGGAACTGTCCTTTCTTAACCAAATCAATTTGTTCCAATAACAATTTCTTAGCATCATCAAAGCTTTGTCCATCTTTCGGAACCACACTTAGTACAAATGCACCATAAGTTTTGAAAGGC
Source organism: Epilithonimonas zeae (assembly GCF_900141765.1). NCBI lineage: Bacteria > Pseudomonadati > Bacteroidota > Flavobacteriia > Flavobacteriales > Weeksellaceae > Epilithonimonas > Epilithonimonas zeae. Next base: position 1,768,586 of record NZ_FSRK01000001.1, read on the forward strand.
GATTCGTAAGCGCCAGCACCAAGAGTTTTTTGTTTTTGGTTGATGTTAAGGTCAATTAAACCTGCATCTCCGCTGTTACTTAAGATTTCGGCAACTACGTCTGCCAATCTAGCTTCCTGAGTTCCGTTCGAATCCGTTCTCCAGGCCATTGTCATTCTTGGTGTAGATGGACTTTTCACCGTTCTGGAAACGATGCTTGTCATTGGTTCTTCAGAAACCATTTTTTTCATTGGTAATTCTTTGTACTTGAAAGTTCCGAAGTACTGATCGACCATTTTAATAGTCTTGTCAAAGTCCAAATCTCCTACTAAAACAACTGCCATATTATTAGGCACATAATACGTATCAAAATACTTGTGGATCGCTACCATAGAAGGGCTCTTCAAATGCTCCGAAGTACCGATTGTCGTCTGCTGACCGTTTGGATGTTTTGGAAACAAAGCTTCCATCATGGCATAATTAACCAATCTTCCGTCATTATCCTGAGCACGGTTGTACTCTTCATAAACCGCTTCCAATTCTGTATGGAATAATCTCAAAACCAATTCAGAGAAACGTTCTTTTTCAACTTTCAACCATTTTTCCAATTCGTTGGATGGGATGTTGTTTTTGTAAACCGTTTCGTCTAACCAAGTGTGAGCATTGGTTCCGGTTGCTCCAAGAGAAGAAATCGCTTTGTCATACTCGTTAGCGATTGCATATTTGGAAGCTTCCTGAGAAACCTCATCAATCTTCTTGTATAATGCTTTTTTCTTTTCCGGATCTTTTTCTGCTTTATGTTGCTCGTACAAGTCGGAGATTTGCGTCAGGTAATTTTTTTCCTTTGCCCAGTCGCTGGTTCCCAATTTAGAAGTTCCTTTGAAAACCATATGTTCCAGGTAATGCGCCAATCCTGTATTATCACTTGGATCATTATTAGAACCTGTTCTTACAGGAATATAAGTTTGGATTCTGGGAGCGTCATCATTTTTAGCAAGATAGACTTTCAGTCCGTTTTTTAAGGTGTAAACTCTAACGCCCGATTGGTCATTTTTTACAGTTTCGTAAGTGTAACCTTGTTTGTCGGTGCTGGTTTGTGTTTCAAATTTCTGTGCCATTGCATTCAACATAAATAAGAGTGAAATCGAAATAAATATTTTCTTCATATTAATACTTTTATTTTTTCGGAGCGTAATTTACGCAACATTTTATTAGTTGCCAATTGTTGGGGTTTGTTACTTTGGATGAAATCAAAAAAAGCACAGACTAATCTGTGCTTTACTACTTAATTATTTAAAACTTTACAACATCTTCAACAATTCCTCCGCTACTTTTTCGGAGGATGCCGGGTTTTGCCCTGTAATCAGTTTGCCATCAACCACAGCGTATGGATGCCAGTCCTCTATTTTGCTGTACACGCCTCCATTTTCTTTCAGCATATCTTCTACAAGGAACGGAACAATGTCAGTCAATTGTACAGCATCTTCCTCTGTATTGGTAAAGCCCGTTACATTCTTACCTTTAACCAGATATTCTCCATCGATTTTTACGTGTCTTAAAACTCCTGGCGCGTGGCATACAAATGCTACAGGCTTATCCGCCTTATAAAAATCTATGATTAATTGCTGAGAAGTTTCATCTTCTGCCAAATCCCACAATGGTCCGTGACCACCTGGATAGAAAACCGCATCATAATCTGCAGGGTTGATTTCTGACAATTTTTTTGTGTTGCTCAGTTGCGCCAATAACTCTCTATCTTCCGCCATTCTGCGAGTTGCATCCGTTTGTGCTGATGGATCTTCACTTTTTGGGTCGATGGGCGGCTGTCCGCCTTTTGGTGATGCTAATGTGATTTCTGCGCCTTCATCAAGTAAAGCGTAATAAGGTGCTGCTAATTCTTCTGTCCAGAATCCTGTTTTCTTACCTGTGTTTCCCAGATCTTCGTGGCTCGTAAGCACGATTAATATTTTCTTGTTCATTTTGATGATTTTTAAAATTTGATAATACAAAATTGAGCCAATCGTCATTAAAAACACAGGACATAAGTCACAAAATCATAGTGACACACGTCACTATTTTCGGGTAATCCGGCTTAATGTTTCTCTGGAAACACCTAGATAAGAGGCTATGATGGTTTTAGGAACCCGTTGGATAAGCGTTGGATATTGCGCCGAGAACTGTTCAAACCGTTCTTTGGCATCGGTCATTAGTAAAGACAAAATTCTTTTCTGCAAAGCCACATACCCCAGACTGTTTTTGACTCTGAAAAAATGCTCCACTTTGTGATTTTCTAAACAAATCTTTTCCAAATCATCTTTGGAAAGTGAATACAGCTCAACATCTTCCAGACAATGGATGCTAGTAACCGACGGCACGCCCGTATAAAACGCCTGAAAATCCGAAATCCACCAGTTTTCCATCGCAAATTGGATGATATGTTCTTTTCCGTGAGTATCAATATAAGAAGCTTTCAGCAAACCTTTGGTAACAAAATAAATGTTGGTAATAGGTTCGTTCTCCTGAATTAGATATTGATGTTTCTTCAGTTTTCTCAACTTAAAATAAGAAGTAAGCGTAGCAAACTCCTCGTCTGATAACGTTATCAATTCCTCAAAATGTTTCCTTAGTTCCAAACTCATTAGTATTGTTTTAGGCTTATAGCCAAAGATAGGGATTGTTTGTGTTTGATATGAAAAAAGCACAGACTTAAAACCTGTGCTTTTTACATTATATTTTCAATTGTTATCGTATTTCTGAAAAAGTCTTCTCTCAAATAGTTCGCATTCGCAAATGATATTATCCTTAATATTTTCACTTGTGAAATACCCAGAACAATCAATAAAAATTTCTTCACCAATTCTAGAAAAATCAATATTATCGCCATTTTCTAAAGTGAAAAATATTGTTAGTTTATCTATCATATTAAAATCGAATCGTGAAAATCTAAGAACATAATTGGAAATCTCTTGTCCCTTCTTAATTGTTATCATTGAGAGATGCTGTTCATCCTTAAGATTTAATGTAATGATCTTTTCATCATTATATGCAAAAGGTGGAAAATTGATATTTTCCCAAAACCCTAGTATTTTTTTTGGATCAGTCTGAAAGCTCATTTTAAATTTCGGTCAAATCAATTGTTATATTTTTCCCACCTATCTTCGCAATCTCAATTAGATTGGTTGTAGTTTTTGATGATGCGTTTTTTAAAGTAATGTGCATCCCCTTTTTTACAACAATTTTAACTATTTCAATAATATTAGATGTTGTCTTTTCTTTTGCATCAATAATCACATTTGTACCAGTATTTACAATTTCGATAATGTTAGATGTTGTTTTTCCCATATTTATATTTGTTTAAAAATTTTTAAGTAAATATTATAAATTTTAATTTCACATATTAAAAACTTAAATTTCGTAGAATAATGTGTCGACTTTTAATGCTTTGAATTCTATTATATCTTAATTTCCATTAATACTTTCATTATTTTTACAGAGGTATTCATAAATATTCATTTTGTAATTCTCATCAACTTCCTTTCTAAATTCACCTGCACTAAAATAAAGAATTGTCTCAATCTTTAATTTTTCAAATATTTCTACAAGATTGGATTTATTTATCTTCCATTTTATACGCAGTATAGTGACAGATTCATTAGGATAAATCGGCGATATTGAATTACTAGAGACTTTAATTTTCGTATCATTTATTTCAGTATAATGATAATTATTGGGATCTCTTATGTCCCAATGAAGATTTACATCAGGACAATTTATAAAATATAAATTTAATTTATAATCCTTTTCGACCATATCACCATCATTTCCTGCGAAAATTTCGATTTGTAAAGTAAAAACTGATTCGTTTTGATCTAAAAGTTGGAATTTAATATCATCGATTTGTAGTTTGGATTTAAGTTTTCTACCATATGAATTCCTAATTTCATATTCTTCCATCATAACAGATTCAAAATTAAATCGTTTATAGAATCGTTTATCTTTAGATAAATGAGGTGCATCCAAACTCTTTGGAATTTTTATCAAGTAAATCGTTTCATTTATATTTTGGGATTTTCTAATTGGATATATATTTATATTTGAAATTCTTCTTTGTATTGAAGAATTGATTACTTGTTCTATCCATTCTTTAGTATAGATATTTCCATCAATAAAATTTATGGCACTTGCTTTATGATTATTTTCTTGAATTCCATAAATTATTATGCCTCCTTCAGAATTTGCAAATGCGGAAATATCTTTAGCAATCTCTTTTCTTTTTCCATCAGATTTATCTAAAGCAGGGGCATCTTTAAAATCTAAATAAATAGATTCTTCAACTTCATTTAAAATTAAATTTTCTATATCTTCAAAAGTATATTCTTCTTTTAAATAAAAATTATCCATATGCTTTTTTTAAATCTAGTTATTGGGTTAATTATTAATAAAGTATTTACATCATTTCTTGTTTTAAAAATACAATTATTAGTGAGATAATTCACAAAAAAACCACCTTCACCCACTTCACAAGTGGCTAAAGGTGGTTGGTCAAGTGGTTGTAACAGGTTAAGAACCGGCTGTAACGATTTCCATAACCGGTTGCAGGTGGTTACCTAAGTGGTCTAGGGCGGTTGTTGACTGCCCAAAGGTGGTTAGGTAAGTGGGTGTGACCACTTGTACAACCGGTCGCAGGTACTTCGAGACCGGTGGCGACCATTTCCGAACCGGGTAAAGGGTGGTTGAGAACCGGGGGTACCCCCTCCCGAACCACCCCCTCTGGACTAATCTTGTTTTTCAGATTCTCCAGGAATGGTGGATGTTGGCGCAATAAAAAACTGCTTCATATCGTCATAGATGACATTGGTGCCAGGAACGTTTTCGCTGGACACATATTTTACATTTCGGTAAAACGTGAGCGAGTTGTGGTAGTTGTCAAAATCCAGCAGAATCTTGGTGTCAGAGAACTGCTCGGTCAGCGAGTTAAGTCTTTGCATACGGCTTTCCATCTGTTGTCTCGCATCATAATCTTTGTCATACTCTGCCTTGTCCAGAAACGGCGGAACATACTGTGGGTACTGCTCCATATAGCCTTTGGCTTTGTTCACAAAGAGTTTGTTCTGCTCGGCGATACTGCCGTACTGCTGGCGCTGTTCTGGCGTCAGATTGATGGTTTTGCCCAGCAATACAGATTCGATAATGCTAATAGCGTCGTCTAGTTTTGTAAGTTCAGCATTCGTGAACTCTACACTGATTAAATTTTCTAGTGCCATTTGTCTTTTTGTTTTTAAAAATTAATATTAAAGTGAATTATAAAGAATATACAGCCAAGTGACAATGCTTGCAGGTATATCAATTATCTAGAGTGTAATTGGGAAATTAATTCTTGTCATTAATCAAATCATTAATCCTTGAAAATATTCCAAAGATTGTCTGAGATGTAATGTTGAGGTTGAATTGTTTTGCTCTTGCAGATTTTACCAAAGTGAAAGCTCGGCAAAAAGGAGATTTTGTAATCATTTTTAATATCATTTGTGTGTAAGACAAATATATTTAAAATATTAATTCAGCAATAATTGGATCAAAAATATTATCAATCCCAGAAAAATTTAAAGAAACAGAGAATGAAAGCCTTACGCCAATGTTGTATCTGAATTGTTTTAAAGGGTCTGAAATTTGCTACCTGACTGGGCTGTGAAAGTTGAGACTTTTATCAGTAGGCATCGGCTTTTTGGATATAATTGTCTCAATTGAATAATATTCTTCATTAATTAAAATTTTAAATATATCATTATGCAAAACATTACACAAACTATTACCAAGTATTCTGCCGCGGCAATGGTTGCTATCTTTTCGCTTTCTCTTCAATCTTGTTCAGAATCTCCAGACCAATTTTTTGGCATTGCAGTTCTGAATACCAATATCATCAATGATTTTGCAACCCCAACTTTGGCAAAACATATCAATGACGAAACGGTAGAATTTGCTGATATCCCTTCCAGTAAGAAGAAAGGCGACGAAGCCATAACAATGGTCAATAACAAAATCGCTTATCTGGAAAAATCTTTGAACGATATCAAAGCACTGAATGCTAATTCTGATGATAGAAAAGCTATCAAAGAAAAGTCTGTAGCGCTGTATAAATACGTCATCCCGGTTTATAAAAACGAATACACCAATTATGCTAAACTCTGCGACAGCAAAGCAGACCAAGCCAAGAAAGACGAAATCATCAGTGTTATTGAACAAAAATATGCGACGAAATTCGAACAGATGTATATCGATCTGATGGATGACGGGAAAGCATTTGCCAAAGAAAACAATCTTAATGTTAATTGGGGGAACTAACAGAATTTGAAAGCGCTTATGAATATTGATGGAAATTAACTTCGAAACAGGATTTTGCCTTTAGATTCTAAGATGTAATTCGTTTCTTTGTCTTTTTAATATCAATTTACTTCAAATCAATATACAATGTCTGAAAGGAAAACATTTAAACTAATCAATTTATATCGTCATACGGCTTTGGTGGAAGCCATCTCCTATTTGATACTGTTGTTTATTGCGATGCCTTTAAAATATATTTGGGATATTCCGGAAGCTGTCAAGTATTTTGGATGGATACACGGTTGGTTGTTTCTTTTCTACTTTGCAGTTCTGATTGTTGCAGCTTTCAAATACCGTTGGAGTATTTTAAGAATTGTCTATTATCTTATAGCATCGGTACTTCCTTTTCTCCCTTTCCTGATTGATAAGAAATTGAAGCAGGAATCTCTGACAGCTCAATAAAAAAAGACCAGCTTCAATAAAGCTGGTCTTTTTTTTATTTGGATTTTATTTGACCAAAACGGTAATAATCTTATCATCTTTACCATCGCCATCTACATCATCATAATCCGATACGAATTGAAACTCATTGTTGGTTCTGCTGACAATTTCTACATTCTCTCCATCAATCGTCATTTTCTTTTCATTATGATTATAAGTGTACGGAACTGTTACAATACCATAATTTTTACAGTCTCCCGCTGAATCAAAATCATAAATGTGTGATGTCATTTTATTGTCAGACCCGAAATCAAAAGTACTGGCTTTATAACAATCAGAATAAGCTGTATTAGAGATGGTTACACCATTGCTGCCAACTACAATTTTCCTAGATGGATTCCAAATACCAACAAGGGAAAACTCCTGAGTATTCTCATCATCTTTAGAGCAAGAACTTGCTAAAAGACCTATGAAACACAATGCTAATAAGATATTCTTTTTCATTTTCATAACTTTTTTACTAAAATAAAGATTTTTTCTTTGATAAAATTATTATTTTAAATCACACTCAAAAAAGCCATCGTATCCACATTATCCGCATAAGTGTCCAAAGAAGGATTTTGCGTTTCTCCAAAACCAATAGATTCTAAACCTAATTCTTGCTTAGCCACAATCGTTTGGATTTCGTCTTTGTTGGTTTCTACAAATTGCTTCACTTCTTCCAAAGTTTCATAACGTGAAAAATTGATCACAGACAACGGACTGAACAACTTCTCATCTTCTTTCAGCATTACAAAATTATTATCCCAGAACTGGTCTTGATTCAACAGATAAATAGCTCTGTTATAATCGTAATTATTCGCATATTTGTTATGATTGATGATATCTTTATAATTGATAAAATTCTCAAACAGACCATCCAGTTTCATTTCTTTTGGAATCAAGATTCGGGTTACATTTCTGCAGCCCAGTCCATAATATCGGAAAATATCATCGGCTAACAATTGTAATTCTTCATTAGTTTCATCGCCTTTCAAAACTGCAACAGACGTTCTGTTTTTTCTGATGATACTCAAACTGTTTTTGAAATAATATTCCAAATATCTTGCAGTATTGTTACTCCCTGTGGCAATCACAGCGTCATATTTTTCTAATCTTTCAACAATATGATATTCGATTTCATTGTTAGAAAAATCATTCCACAATTCTAATAAATAAGGCAGCATCAATCGGTCTTTTGAAGATAATTTGATAACCGGAATATGATTACTCAGAACCACAGAAATAATATCGTGAAACCCAACCAGCGGGATGTTCCCAGCTAATATCAATCCTACTCTTTTAGATGTATTTGATAACTGATATTTGGACAACCAGTTTTCAATATTTTCTTTAGTAAAGAGACTTGCCCATTGTTGTAAGTTATATCTTTGATTCTCTTGTGTGAACCACGGGTTTTCGATTTCAGAACGCTTCATCAGATAAGCCAATCGCTCTTCTTTTTCATTGTAATGCTCATCATCATTTTTAAGGAAATTTCGGATGAATTCTCCTAACTTTTCAAGTCCTGAAATTTTGTATTCGTTCAGCATAGCTGGCTTTTTTTTTGTAATTTTGTGCAAAATTAAAAATAAAATAGCAATGGCTATCAAGATAACTGACGAATGTATCAATTGTGGCGCTTGTGAACCGGAATGTCCGAACACCGCCATCTATGAAGGAGCAGTAGATTGGAAAGCGTCCGAAGGGACGGAACTGAAAGGTATGGTGGTTTTATCTTCCGGACTTTCTGTGAATGCAGATGCTGCACAACAGCCTGTAGAAGACGATTATTACTTCATCGTAACCGACAAATGTACCGAGTGTAAAGGTTTCCACGAGGAGCCTCAATGTGCAGCTGTTTGTCCTGTTGACTGTTGTGTTCCAGATGAAGACAATGTAGAAACAGAAGAAGAATTGTTGGCGAAGAAAGCTTTCCTTCATAATGAATAAATCAAAGCCATTAGCTCTAAGCTTGTGGCTTTTTAAAATTAAATACACTAACACCTAATTACTTATAATAAATGAAAAAACATAATTTTAGCGCAGGCCCTAGTATTCTTCCTCAGGAAGTTTTTCAAAAAGCATCAGAAGCCATCCTTGATTTCAACGGAATTGGTTTGTCTCTTTTGGAAATTTCACATAGAAGCAAAGATTTTGTTGCTGTGATGGACGAGGCTCGTGCTATTGTAAAAAGATTGATGAATCTTGGTGATGATTACGAAGTTCTATATCTACAAGGTGGAGCAAGTCTTCAATTCCTGATGGTTCCTTACAATCTTTTGTCTGTTGACGGAAAAGCAGCTTATACCAATACAGGAACTTGGGCATCTGGTGCGATCAAGGAAGCTAAAATGATTGGTAATGTAGATGTGGTGGCTTCTTCCAAAGAATCTAATTATAATTATATTCCAAAAGATTTTACTGTTGGTTCAGAATATGATTATTTCCACTGTACTTCTAACAATACGATTTTTGGAACTCAGATGAAATCTTTCCCAAAAGTAGATACGCTTTTGGTTTGCGATATGTCTTCCGATATTTTCAGCAGAGAGTTGGATTTTTCTCAATTTGATTTGATTTATGCAGGTGCTCAGAAAAACATGGGTCCGGCTGGAGCAACTTTGGTTGTGGTTAAAAAATCAATTCTTGGAAAAACAGGAAGAACGATTCCAACTTATTTGGATTATTTGGTTCATATCGATAAAGAATCTATGTCTAATACGCCTCCTGTCTTTGCAGTTTATGCTTCGTATTTAACTCTAAAACATTTGGAAGAAAACGGCGGAATTGCAGCTGCTGAAGCTAAAAATAATGCAAAAGCTAAATTGCTTTATGACGAGATTGATAACAATCCTAACTTCAAAGGTGTAGCAGCTATAGAAGACCGTTCTTTTATGAATGTGACTTTCACTTTGACAGACGAGTCTAAGCAAGAAGCTTTTGATACAGCTTGGAAAGCAGCAGGAATCAGCGGACTGAATGGGCACAGAAGTGTTGGCGGTTACAGAGCAAGTATTTACAACGCAATGCCAATCGAAAGCGTACAGGTTTTAGTAGATGTGATGAAAAGTATTTAATCAACTTTTCTCATTATAAATCAGAAACGTCCTTGTTAATTCAGGACGTTTTTTTGTTAAAATAATGTTAATCAGAAGAAAAAGTCGTATCTTAGCCAACCTTGATTTTTAACTCAAACAAGTTAAGGAAACTCAGTAACTAAAGGATTTTTGAATTAAACAATGATTGTATTAGCTAATGATGGACTCTCCGAAACGGGAATTCAACTTTTGAAAGAAGCAGATATTTCGGTTTTGGAAGCCAGAGTATCTCCTGAACATCTAAGCGAATTCATCAATGACAACCAAGTTGATGTTCTTTTGGTAAGAAGTGCCACACAGGTTAGAAAAGACCTGATTGACAAATGTCCCAATCTTAAGATTATCGGACGTGGCGGAATTGGGATGGACAACATTGATGTAGAATATGCAATTGATAAAGGTATCTACATCATCAATACACCAAAAGCGTCTTGCAAATCTGTTGCAGAATTGGTTTTCGCTCATTTCTTTTCATTAGCAAGATTCCTTCACGAGAGTAACAGATTGATGCCCTTGGAAGGAGAAACCAACTTCAATGCACTGAAAAAATCATTCAATAATGCGACAGAACTTTCGGGTAAAACTTTAGGCGTAATCGGAATGGGAAATATCGGAATTGAAGTGATTAAGATGGGTATTTCTCTCGGAATGAAAATCTTAGCTTACAACAGAACACCAAAAACTGAGAATATTCAGCTTAGCTTTTTCGATGGTCAATCTTTGGATTTCGAAATTAAATCTGTAAATTTAGATGAAGTTTTAAAAAATTCGGATTTCATCAGCCTCAATACAGGTCTTACAGATGAATATTTGATAGATTCTGAAGAATTGGAACTAATGAAAGAAGGTGTTTTCATTGCTAATACTGCAAGAGGTGGTGTTATCAATGAAGTAGCACTTTTGGATGCTATTGAAAGTGGAAAAGTCTATGGCGCTGCATTGGATGTTTTTGAAAAAGAACCCACTCCGGAAGTATTAATCCTAATGAATCCTGCTCTATCCCTTTCCCCTCACGTTGGTGGCAACACAATGGATGCCCAAAACAGAATTGGAGAAGAATTAGCACAACAAATTATAAAAATAAAAGCTCAACTATAATATATGCCAGTATTTAAACCATTTAGAGGAATCAGACCAAATCCTGATTTTATTGATGTCTTTCCTACTTATTCTTTGGATAATTTTACGCAGGAAGAAATCAATAAAAAAGCACAGCAGGATGATTCTTATATCCAGATGATAAAGCCTGCGGTCGTAAGTAAATCCAAAGATGTTGATAGAAATCTGAGAAAGATAAGGTCTAACTTCGAAGAATTATTGGATGATAAAAAATTAACTCAAGATGATTCTGCTTATTATTTATACGAGCAGACGCTGCCGGATAAAACAAGTTTCAGAGGATTGATGGGATTGGTAAGTGTAGATGATTTCTGGGAAGGAAAAATCAAAAAGCACGAATCTACAATTACAGAAAGAAGAATGAAAATGGCACATTACCTTGAAAAAGTGGGTGTACAAGCCGAGCCCGTTCTTTTAACTTATCATTCCAATTCCAAAGTCGAATTATTGATGAATCACGAACAGAAGAATGTTCCAATCATCAATTATACCGACGACAAAAAAGTAAGACACAAGATTTGGAGAATCGATAACAGATTGAAGCTTCAACAGTTCAAAGAAGTTCTAGACCCAATCGATTCATTTTATATTGCCGATGGACACCACAGAATTGGGTCTGTTGCAGAGTACGCTAAAAAGCAAAGAGACAAGTACAAAAGGTCTCACGGTACGGAACATTATAACTTTGTTTACAGTTTTATCGTTTCCAACCAATCTATAAAAATCAACGATTACAATCGTCTTCTTAAGGATATCAATGGTTTGTCTGATGAAGAATTCCTTGAGAAACTAAGAGAAGATTTCCAGATTCACGAAAAAGGCGAAACACCTTATTTCCCTTCTCAAAAATTCCACATCAGTATGTATCTTGGCGGCAAATTTTACAGTTTGCACGTGAAGCACAATATCCGTGAGGAAAACAAAGATGGTAATGACCTAGACCATCATCTGGTTGACAAATATATTTTCGAAAATATAATCGGAATCGAAAATGCGAAGCATACCGATAAAATTACTTATCTAAAAGGAACCTCTGATACAGCAGGAATTTCTGAACTAAAAGATAAAGTAGACAGTGGCGATTATAAAGTAGGTTTTGGAATCTATCCTATTAGTTTCTCAGACCTTCTGAAAATTTCTGACAAGGAAATAAAAATGCCACCAAAATGTACTTTGATTGAACCAAAGTTGATTACGGCTCTAGTGATGTATGATATGAAATAGATTTCTACTATATCAATATAAAGGTGACAGTTTTGTTACCTTTTTTATTTGCTCATATTAGTTAATTTAACTTTTTTAAATTGAAATTCAATATCTTAAACAATATATTTTTAATGAAAATCTCAACATGTAAATATAATTAACAATTGTTAATTTTTATCTTTATCTTTACTTCTTAAAACACAAAAGGTATATCTAATTAATAATCAAATATGTACCCAAAAGAATATATCAATTGTGATCAAGAGCCTATTCATATCTGCGGAGAAGTGCAGGAATACGGTTATCTGATAGGTACCCAAAACTCTAAAATAGTTTCCTACAGCGAGAATATTCTAGCGTTCTTTTCTCTCGACTCTTCTATACTTGGCAGAGACATCAAAGTTTTGTTAAGTGAACTAAATCTTGATATCAATTGGAATAATTATTCCAATAACCAAGAATTGGCTATTCAACATTTTGATTTCAAAGATGAAGAATATACTTTAAGTATTCACACCAATAATGAAATCACTTTTTTTGAGATAGAAAAGGTAATCCCAACTCATAAAATCAATAAAGAATATGCGGCAATTCAACATATTCTTAGAAACTCGAATGACGAGAATATCTGGAAAGTTCTTCTGAAAGAAATTCAGGATATTATTGACTTTGACAGAGCAATGATTTATCAATTCTTGTACGATGGCAGCGGTCAGGTTATAGAAGAGTTGGTAAAACCAAATCTTGAAAGCTATCTGCATTTACATTATCCGGAATCTGATATTCCCGCTCAGGCAAGAGCTCTATATCTTAAAAATCCGGTAAGAATCACTTCTCACGTTTCCGGAAAAACCTTTCCAATAGTTGGTGTGATTCCAAGAGAACAAATGGATTTGACTTACAGTGTAACACGTTCGTCCTCTCCTGTTCACAGAGAATATCTCAAAAATGCACACGTAGAATCAAGCTTCAGCACATCAATTATTGTGAATGGAGAATTGTGGGGAATGGTAGCCTGTCAAAATGCAGCCCCCAAACATCTTGATCTGCAATCCAGATTATTGGCAGAAACATTGACTAGAACTTCTGCTAATGCTTTTGCTTCCTATAAATCTCTTGAGACTCTGAAAGAATATCAGAGAATTAATCTTAATAATATTTCACTTCGTCAAAATCTTTTGAGTGAGGAAGATTTTGGAAAAGCTCTGGAGACTAATATCAAAGATATTATGGACAGCTGTGCCGCGGACGGAATGATTATTAAAATAAATAATGAAATCTTAACTGCCGGTAACGTTCCCAATCATTCTGATATTGAGAAAATTATCATTTGGAGCAGAGAGAACAATCATAATTTTGAAGAGAATATTTTCATCACCAACACACTTTGCCAAGATATCAATGTAGAATTGGACAATCCGGAAATCAGTTGTGGAATTATCACTAGTGTTTTAGGAAGCAACACGTCTGATATGTTGATCTGGCTGAGAAAAGAACAAGGTCAGAAAATCAAATGGGCCGGAAAACCTGAAAAAGGAACAGTTTCCGAAATCAAAGATGGTGTGGAAATCATCAAATTCTCGCCAAGAAAATCTTTTGAAGTTTGGAAAGAATATGTAAAAGGAACTTCCCTGCCCTGGAAAATCAAAGAAATAGAATCTGCAAGATGGATTACTTCTGTGATTCTAAAAGCATCACATACCAAATCTTCCCAAATTGTTGACCTTAACAATCAATTAAAAGAACTGAACCAGGAATTAGATTCTTTTTCTCATACGATTTCGCACGATCTCAATACGCCGCTTACTGTCATCAAACTCAATGCGCAAGTGGCAAAAAAGATTCCTGATCCTGAGAATATTCAGAAATCTTTGGATAGTATTATTACTCAGGTTGATATGATGAGCGAGATGATCCGAAATGTTTTGGAATTAAGCAGAATCAAAAAATCTGAAATTGAACTGAAAAGTATTGAAGTTGATGCCTTAATCAATACTCTGGCAGAAGATTCTAAACTAAGTTTCAACTCGCCTCACACAGAAATCATTATCGAAAATACGCCGGAAGTTTTGGGTGACAAAACAATGATTTATCAAGTCTTCGGCAATGTCATCGGCAATGCGGTGAAATATTCTTCCAGATCAGAAAAGCCATTAGTGAAAATAGTTGGTGAAGTCTATGAAGATACAGTAACTTACAAAATCACAGATAACGGAATTGGGATTGATAATAAAGAGTCAAGTAAAATGTTCAAGATTTTCAGCAGAATGAATAATGCGAAGGAATTCAAAGGAAATGGTGTTGGTTTAAGTATCGTTCATCATCTTATGGAAAAAATGGGCGGAAAAATAAGCTATGAAAGTGAAAGCGGAAAAGGAACAACATTTATATTAAATTTTCAAAAACCCAATTATGATTTCAGTATTTCTTAAAGAACAGACGAAACAGCAACACGACGACACAGAAGCAAAATTGCAATCCCAAAAGATTTTTGATAAGTCTTATACTTTAGATGATTATAAAACGCTTTTGATTCATAATTATAAATTAATCAGCAGATACGAACCTCAAATTCAGGAACAATTGAAAGCTTATCCAGAGCTGAAATTGGAATTAAGAAGTAAAATAGGTGCACTTAAAGTTGATTTAAACAATTTGAATATCGAAACTGAAAACGAAAATCCAACTCAAAATCTGGAAAACGAAGCAGAAGCGTTTGGTGCTTTGTACGTAATGGAAGGTTCTACGCTTGGAGGAAATGTCATTGCAAAACAACTTAAAAAGAATCCGGAATTTGAGAATGTAGAATTCAATTATTTTGGAGTTTATGGTGAGAATACGGGACCTTACTGGCAGGAATTCAAATCTATTATTGATGATAAAATTACTGAAGAACAATACAATGATTGTGTTACCGGAGCGAAGAAAGCTTATCAGTTATTAGCATAAAAAAACGGAGCGAAATTAATTCGCTCCGTTTTCTTTTTATTTGTTTCGAAATTATTTCTCGATTTTCACTAATTCTACATCGAAAACTAACCAAGAATTTGGTGGAATAACACCTCCTGCTCCTCTCTCTCCATATCCTAAAGCTGGCGGAATCAACAATGTTGCAGTTTCTCCTTCTTTCAGTAAAAGAATACCTTCATCCCAACCTTTGATTACCTGACCAACTCCAATTGGAATATCGATAGGCTGTCCTCTTTTGAAAGAGTTATCAAACTCTTCTCCATTGATCAGTTTCCCTGCATAATGTACAGCAACTGTTTGTCCCGGAGTTGGGTTGACGCCAGTAGAAGTTTTAGTAATCTTGTAAAAAAGACCAGAAGGCGTAGATTGCATTCCAGCTTTCATTTCGTTGACTAACTTCTCTTGGTTTGCTGCGAACTCTGCCAATTTCTTAGCTTTCTCTTCTTCAGCTTTTGCCAAATAGGCTTTGTTTTTTTCTTCGATTTTTTCTTTTCCTTCAGAGAAGATTTTTGCAGCATCGTAATGCTTGTATGCATCACCTTTACTGAAAACTGCTACCTTTGTCAAAACAACATCAGTTTTTGGTTTGTCCTGAGCACCTTTTTCTACATTAGCAATAGAATCGATAACCGGTAAACCACCCACAACTTTTCCAAAGATTGTATGTCTCCCATCTAACCAAGGTGTTGCAACCTCTGTAATGAAGAACTGAGAACCGTTGGTGTTAGGTCCGGAATTCGCCATAGACAAAATCCCTTTTCCAGTGTGTTGAAGGTCGTTTTTCTCATCAGCAAATTTATATCCAGGATCTCCCATTCCTGTTCCTTGCGGATCTCCACCTTGGATCATAAAATCTTTGATCACTCTGTGGAAAATAGTTCCGTCATAGAAAGGTTCTCCTTTTTTCTTAGATTTGTTCTCGATCTTACCTTCTGCAAGACCAACAAAATTAGCAACAGTTACCGGAGATTTTTCATCTTCGAATTTTACAAGGATATCACCTTTACTTGTTACAAAATTACCATAAAGCCCGTCTGGCAAGCTTTTATAAACTTCTTTGTCTATTTCCAATGTTTTACAATTTAATAGTGTTAATAATGTTATAGAAAGTGCTATAATTTTCTTCATAGTTTATAATATCGTTGGTTATAATACTTTTACTTTAATGATTAAAGGCATATCGTTGGTTATTTTTTTGTTATCGCCATAGGTTCCATAAGCTAAAACCGAAGGTACTAGGATCTCTGCTTCCTCGCCTTTTTTCAAATACCGAATAACATCTTCCACAGCATCCATTTCTACAAAATGTCCGAATTCCACATTCATATTTTGAATTGGAGTATTATACAATTTGGTTCTGTCAAAATCATAGATATCGTATTGATAAGAAATCTTTTCACCGTTATTCTTGCGAGGTTGTTTTTCCAAATCTCCAATATTCACCCAATAATTCATTCCCATTGGATAATATTTTACATCCTGAGCTTTGATCCAGTCTTCTATCTGAGCTCTTTCCAAACTGTTCAGTTCTTTCGTCCTGTTCTTAGAAACTTCCATTTCGCTTTCAGACATATATTGCTCCTCCGAATGATGGGCAGGTGCCTGTTTTGCGCAAGATGCAGCTAATGCGAAAATTGAGATGTAAAATAGTTGTTTCATTTCCAATATTGTTCTTTGAAATATCTCAAAAAACTTTTGCAAAATTAAGAATTTTCAAAGACTTAATTGATATTAAAATAAAAACCGGAAAATTATTTCCGGTTTTCACTTTTCAATTTACTTTTTATTTAATTCTATACACTGTATACATTTTCTTCAACCAAATATCTCCATCCGAAAGGATCTTCAGAATTATTAGTTTGGATATTGACAAGATCTGCCTTCAATTGTGCAGCAAAACTTTCTTCATCAGACAGTTTAGGTAAAGTAAGATGTTCACCTTGGTAGCCTAGGGCTTCAAAGATACTTGTAACAACAGCTGTCCCTACGCCCCAAACTTCTTTCAAAGTTCCGTTTTTCTGAGCTTCGATAACATCAGAAACTTTTACATCTCCAATTACCACTTCAATTCCTCTTTTCTTAGCCAGCTGGATAAAACTATCTCTGGTAACACCATCCAAAATCTTATCCGATGTTTTAGGGGTATAAATAGTATCGTTGATTCTAACAAAAACGTTCATTGTTCCACTTTCTTCAAAATATTCGTGAGAACAATCGTCTGTCCAGATGATTTGCTCATAACCTTCTTCTATAGCCAACTGAGTTGGATAGAAAGAAGCAGCATAATTACCAGCCGCTTTTGCAGCACCTACACCTCCACTTGCCGCTCTGGAATAATGATCAGAAATTTTAACTGATACCGGAGCAGTGTAATAACTTTTTGCAGGTGTTGCTACAATTGCAAACATATATTTTTCAGAGATTCTAGCTTTAAGAGCCTCTTCTGTTGCAAACAACAATGGTCTTATATAAAGTGAGGTTCCTTCTCCTTGCGGAATCCAGTCTCTATCGATATCAACTAAGGCTTTCAACCCTTCCATAAAGATCTCTTCGGAAATCTCAGGAATTGCCAATCTTTTTGCGGATTTGTTAATCCTCTGGAAGTTCTTTTCAGGACGGAAAAGGAATACTTGACCGTTATTATCTTTATAAGCTTTCATACCCTCAAAACAAGCTTGTCCGTAATTCACCCCCATCATTGCTGGGGTAAAACCGATTGGACCATAAGGAACAAGTTGTACATCCCCCCATTTTCCATTCTCATACTCACAAATAATCATATGATCTATGAAAGTGTTGCCGAATGAAAAATTATTAGGATCGAAGGTTGAGATTCTTGGGTTGGTAGATTTTTGAATTATCATTTTTTAATTTTTTGTTGAGGTATTACAAATATATAATAATTTTTTAATAATCAAAATTTATGTTAAATTTGAAAAAAAATACTTTGAAAAGAGAATTAATTAGGACAAGTGACGGGAGTAAAACTTTACTAATCAACGAATTAGAAGAAACTTACCATTCCAAACACGGTGCTTTACAGGAAGCTAATCATGTATTTATCAAAAATGGACTGGATTTAACAAATAGTTACGAAATTAATATTTTAGAGTTAGGTTTTGGAACAGGTCTTAACGTTTTGGTAACATTTGATGCATATTTGCGAAATGATAAAAATCATAAAATCAATTATTTTGGGGTCGAAAAATATCCGATATTTTTTAATGAAGCTTCAGAATTGTCTTATTCTGAATTATTTCCGAACCAAATTGTTAAAGATTTGTCTCTAAAAATTCATGAAAAGCAATGGGAAAAATTAGTTGAATTGGATTCTAATTTTCATCTTAAAAAAATTAAAGATGACTTTTTCAACATAAAAAATATGGATTTACCTCCTATCGATCTAGTTTATTTCGATTGTTTCGGAGCTAGAGTTCAGCCTGATCTCTGGGAAAAAGAGATATTTGAAATAGTTGCTGATAAAATGAAAACCGGAGGCTTATTAACAACTTATTCATCAAAAGGCAGTGTGAGAAGAACTTTGATAGAATTAGGTTTCGAAGTTGAAAAAAAACAAGGTCCTCCCGGAAAAAGAGAAATGATCAATGCCTGGAAGAAATAATTTCCCTAAATTAGGCACTGCAAATCACAATATATGATAGACAAAATCAACATTCGGGTGTATGCACTTTGTATAAAAGACAACAAAGTTCTTGCACTTCATGAAGAATATGCCGGAGATCACCTCCTAAAATTACCTGGCGGCGGATTAGAGTTTGGAGAAAGTACTTTGGAATGCCTTAAAAGAGAGTTTCAGGAAGAACTGAATCTTGAAATTGAAATTAAAGACCATTTTTACACACAAGACGACTTTCTGATTTCCAGATTCCGGGATAATGAGCAACTGATTACAATTTATTATCTTGCTGAAATCTTAAATGAAGAAGATCTTTTAATACTTGATCCTTGTATAGAAAAGACAGAATGGATTCCTTTAGAACGCGAAAATCCTTTTCCTTTACCAATTGACAAGCGCGTTTTCGATATAGCAAAACAAAAATTCCTGAAGTAAGTTTCAGGAATTTTTTATTTAATTTCTTTTGTAATTACTTTACTTCAACGAAATTAACATCGCCGTCGTATTTTTTATCAATAATCAAAATCATTGCAGTTTGAGTCGTATATGATTGGCTTTCACCAACAACTTTCTTGTATTTAATTTCAAGAATATTGCTATTTTTTCGAATAGAAACTGGTTTTAATTCTATACTTTGATTTGAAGGATCTTCGATCTGTGCGACAACAAATTCTTTAGAAAAATCAATTGGTGTGGGTTTCCCCTTATCCCCCATTGTTGTTGCCATTCCAAAAACCTGATCAAATTCTTCCTGAGTTTCAAACTTAGGATCATCAATTGCAGCATCCATATTATTCTTTACAAAATAATTCTTCGCTTCTTTGTAAGGAATTTCTTGATTAAGAATTGAATCTCCTGATTTGACTGATGAATTGCAATTAATTAAAATCAATAATAATGCAATGTATGAAATCAATTTTCTCATAATTATGATGCTTGTTTTTTTATTCTTCTTTCCAATTCTTCTCGCTGATAATCCCTAACAGTTTTTCCTTTTCCATCGTGTCGCCAGCCTGGTGAATAGAAAAGATATTTCAACTTATCTGTAAATTTTAAGTCAGGCTGTTTTAGATCACGTGCTATTTTTTTCCATTCGTAGAAAACAAGATTAACAGGACCTTTGTCTTCCATTTTAGGATAAATTCCGTATTTGATGGGAACTTCGGGAACTTCTTTTTCAAATGTTCCAAAAATTCTGTCCCAAATAATCAGCGCCATTCCCATATTTCTGTCAAGATATCGGATGTTGCATGCGTGGTGAACTCTATGATGAGAAGGCGTGACCATAAACCACTCCAGAAAACCAAGATTCTTAACGGCTTGCGTATGAACCCAAGTCCCATAAACCTGCAATACCGAATATGCCACCATGATATGCCAAGGATTAAATCCTAAAAATGCTAAAGGCGAAAAGTACAAATATCTGTACAACGGTTGTAAAACAGGACTTCTGAAACCTGTCGTGATATTGAAATGATCCGAACTATGATGCGTAATATGAACCGCCCAAAATGCTCTGGAATGATGATCTACATAATGCAAAACATAATAAGCAAAATCCTGCAAAACAAAAACAGCTACAAAATACCAAACATTGAATTCCCAAGTAAAAAGGCGATGATGGTAAAAGAAAAACATCACAGCCATAGAAACACCTTTCATTAGCAAATCCAAACCGTAATTAAGAATTGCCAAATAGACATTGGACAAAACGTCTTTGGTCTCGTATAATTTTTCTCTGTTGAAATGACTGTAAATCATCTCTCCTAAAATCACAATCGCATGGATCGGGATTGACCACATATAGATAATTCCCTGCCCGTTTTCGCTGAAAATTTCGTCTAACATGTTTATTTAGTTTTTATAAATTCCAAAGCAGATCTTCATATTTTTTCAGGATTATTTCTGAAGAAAAACGAGATTTTATAGAAGCTTTGATATTATCTTTATCATCGCTCCTATGAACAGAATGCTTTATTTTTTCAGCAAAATCATCATAATTTTCAATGTTGGAGATTTCGCCGTTGACTTGATCGATAATAATCTCATCAATTCCGCCGGGACAATTATTGGCTAAAGAATAAATACCACAAGTTCCGGCCTCCAATAGTACATTGGGAAAACCTTCATATCTGGAAGATAAAATGAACAGATCCGCAAATTTTAGATATTGATAAGGATTACTTTTCTTTCCATGAAAAATAACGTGATCCAACCCAAGCATTTCTTTCATCTGCAAAAGCATTTCTTTATCTTTTCCATCACCAAGAATATGAAGTAAAATATTCTGATTTTTGAGTCTGGAAAATACTTTCAGAAGATTATCAAATCCTTTTCTAGCTGATAAATTTCCAATAGCAACAACATTTTTATGCTGATGAGAAAATTCCGTTGGACGTTCCGATTGTTTTAGTTTCTCTTCTATAAAGTTGACATCAACAGGATTATTAATTTTAAATAGTTTCTTTTTCTTAATCCCAAAATTCTTGATCAGATCTACTTCCATATCATTACTTTGGGCGATAATCTTATCATAATTATTGTAGAATTTATAGAAAAATTTAATCTCTTTTCTTGTAACGTGCTGAGAAACAACATTAGTTTCTCTTGCGATGAATTTAGTTTTTGGGAAAAGTTTTATGAATAATGATAGATAAGCATTCACTTCCCCAAAGCCAGAAAACACAATATCTGGTTTCCTACGCTTAATTTCCAGAAGAATTGGTTTTAAAGAATGTCTAATCCTTGGTGTATGGATATCAATAATTTCCACATCTGGCTTCAACAGGTCTAGATAAGCACCTTCTTTTCTTAATAAAAGAATCGCTGGTGAAAATTTGTCTCTGGGAAGATGATTGGCAATTGTAGTTACAATACGCTCTGCTCCTCCTGTTTCCAAATCGGGTAATATGAAAATGATTGATTTTTTCATAACTCAAAATTACAAAACCGAAATGGTAAATCCTATAAATAAAAATACCGGAACAAGTCCGGCATTTTATTTATTTTAATTAGCTACATCACTAATAAATTTGATTCTTAGAATCCTTACTTCTTCATCAGTCAAATCGTCGCCATATTCTGCAAGCAAAGTTTTCATACTGTCACTTTCTGAGTTTTTCATAAAATCCATAAACTCCTCAACAATATCTTCATCAAAATTCTCATCAATATAATAATCGATATTCAGTTTTGTACCTTGATAAATGATACTTTCCATTTCAGAAAGAAGCTCTGTCATCGAGAGATTTTTTGCCTTTGCAATATCCTCCAGATCGATCTTTTTATCGGTATTTTGAATGATAAAAACTTTGTGGCTGGATTTGTTGGCCACCTGTTTCATCACCATATCCTGAGTTCTTTCTATCTCATTATCCTCTACATATTTTTTGATAAAGTCAGCAAATTCTTTTCCGTACTTTCTGGCTTTTCCTTCACCAACACCATAGATTTTTGCAACTTCTTCTACAGTTATTGGATATTGTACCGTCATATCTTCCAGACTTGGATCCATAAAAACCGTATAAGGTGGAATCCCGTGTTTTTTAGCAACAGTTTTACGGAGTTCTTTCAACTGACCAAATAATAATTGATCCAATCCGCCTCCAGCTTGAGTTTGAACCTGTTCACTATCCGCTTTTGACTTAGATTGCACAAGATCATATTCTCTGTCTTCTGCTATGAAGAATGATTGTTTGTTTTTACCGTTGATGAATTCATTTCCTTTTTCAGAAATTTTCAAAACACCGTAAGTTTCAATATCTTTTCTAAGAAAATCCTGAACAGTTGCTTGTCTGATAATAGATTTCCAATAGTTATCACTTTCAGCTTTTCCGAATCCGAAAAATTCTGTCTGTTCCAATTTATAAGATTTGGTAACCGCAGATTCTTTTCCTGCAATAATGGAAATCAAATCTTTTGTGCGGAATTTTTCTCCCAAAGATTTGATCATCTCCAAAACTTTTTTCAAGTCCTGTGCTGCATCTTTTAGTTTTGGTGGATTTTGAGAATTATCACACATTAGAGCACCTTCACCTTTTACCGGGTCAAATTTTTCTCCAAAATAATAAAGCAAATATTGTCTTCTGCTCATCGAGGTTTCTGCATAACCAACAACTTCATTCAGAAGCTGAAGACCAATCTCTCTTTCCGAAACTGGTTTTTGAGCTAAGAATTTTTCTAATTTCTCAATATCTTTTGGATCGTAGAAAGCCAGACAATGTCCTTCTCCTCCATCTCTGCCTGCACGACCAGTTTCCTGATAATAACTTTCCAAAGATTTCGGAATATCATAATGAATTACAAATCGAACATCCGGCTTATCAATTCCCATCCCGAATGCAATAGTTGCTACAATCACGTCGGCTTCTTCCATCAAGAATTTATCCTGATTAGCTACTCTTAATTTTTGATCCAATCCAGCGTGATAAGGCAGAGCATTCACTCCATTAACTTGCAAAAGCTGAGCAAATTCTTCAACTTTTCTTCTGCTAAGACAATAGACAATTCCGGATTTCCCTTTATGTTGATTGATGAATCTTAAAATTTCTTTATCTACATTGACTTTCGGGCGGATTTCGTAAAACAAATTAGCTCTGTTAAAACTTTCCTTGAAAACCAAAGCATTATTCATCCCCAAAGTTTTCTGAATATCATCCTGAACTTTTGGTGTTGCAGTAGCCGTTAAAGCAATAACAGGTACATCAGCAATCTTATCAATTATACCTTTTAGGTTTCTATATTCTGGGCGAAAATCGTGTCCCCATTCCGAGATACAGTGCGCCTCGTCTATCGCAACAAAAGATATTTTCACTGCTTTTAGAAACTCAAGATATTCTTCTTTGATGAGAGATTCCGGAGCGACGTAAAGCAATTTGGTTTTACCGGCTGTGATGTCATCCATCACCTGTTTGGTCTGGGTTTTATTAAGAGAAGAATTCAGAACATGGGCAACACCTTCGTCTGAAGATAAACCGTTGACAGCATCTACTTGATTTTTCATCAATGCAATCAATGGTGAAACTACAATCGCTGTTCCTTCAGAAATCAATGCCGGAAGCTGATAACAAAGTGATTTTCCACCACCAGTCGGCATCAAAACAAATATATCTTTGCCGCCGAGAAGTTCTTGTATAATCTGCTCTTGCTGACCTTTGAATTTTGAAAATCCGAAATATTTTTTGAGTTCAGCAGATAAGTTGATGTCTTTTGTGTCCATCCTTTAATATAGTTTGCTAAATTTGCATTTTATTGAAGGTTATACATTAATGGTAAATATCCTAAGTTTTAGGGATAAAAAAATGAAGCTAAAAAACTTCATTTTGTTCTGTTAAAATATTAGCGTGAAGATACAAAATATATATTATTAAAAAAAATAATTAAATACTTTAAAAGTTTTGGATTCAAAAGATATAATAGCAAATGCCCATCTGGCGCTGGATATAGAAATCAGTGAGTTGAACAATCTCAGAAACCGATTGGATGACAGTTTTATAAAAAGCGTTTTGACTATTAATGAAGCCAAAGGAAAATTGATTATTGTTGGAATAGGAAAATCTGCGCACGTTGCTAATAAAATTGTTGCTACGCTAAATTCAACAGGAACACCTTCGCAATTCCTTCACGCTGCCGAAGCTATCCATGGCGACCTTGGCGTGATTCAGAAACAAGATGTTGTTTTATGTATTTCTTATTCCGGAAATTCTCCGGAGATTGTGAATCTTCTACCATTCTTAAAAGAATATTCATCTGCTTTAATCGGAATGACCGGAAATCCCGAAAGTAAACTGGGAAAAGCTTCTGACATCATTCTGAATACACATGTAGAAAAAGAAGCTTGCCCTAATAAATTAGCTCCTACAAGCTCTACAACAGTTCAAATGGCTTTAGGAGACGCTTTAGCGGTTTGCTTGATGGAACTGAACGGTTTTAAAGATATCGATTTCGCTAAATTTCATCCGGGTGGAAGTCTCGGTAAAAATCTGACGGCAAAAGTGGAACAATTCGTTTCTCAGAATAAACCGGAGGTTTCGCCAGAATCAGGAATCAGAGATGTGATTATTTCTGTAAGCGGTTCAAAACACGGAATTACTGTCGTTATTGAAAGCGAAAACATTATGGGCGTAATTACTGATGGTGATATCCGAAGAATGCTCCTGAATCAAGATGATATTTCTAAAGTTAAAGCGTCTGATATCATTAGTAAAAATCCAAAATCCATCGATAAAAATCAATTAGCAAAAGAAGCTATGCAGATTTTGAAAGAATACAATATTGGTCAATTAATCGTGACAGATAACGGAAAATACTATGGAATTATCGATATCCATACTTTATTAGATGAAGGAATCAATTAATTTACAGAGTTTTGAAGTCAATCATCAATTATAATTAATCATTAATATAAAATAATGAGTGAAGAAAAGGAGATGTCCTTCCTTGGACATATTGGAGAACTGAGATCACACCTTGTAAGATCTATTTTAGCGATTGTCATTTTAGCCATTATTGTTGGATTCAACATCAACTGGGTAATGGATCATATCTTTTTTGGTCCTACAAGAAATGATTTTTTGACTTTTCGGATTGTAAATCATTTCTCCAGAGAGTTGACAGGCAATGATAGTTTTATTCTGCCAGCACAGTTTAGTGTTCAACAGAAACAATTGTTTCAACAGTTCAATGTAATGATGGCAGTTTCTATCTTTTCGGGTGTTGTTTTAGCTTTTCCTTATATCGTTTGGGAGATCTGGAAATTCATCAGTCCAGCTTTGATGCCTAATGAGAAAAAGAATTCGATTTTTTACATCAATGCAATTTGGATGTTATTTATGACCGGCGTTTTGACAGGTTATTTTTTGATTTTGCCTTTTGCAATTAACTTCGGATTGTTGTTCAAAGTTTCTGATAATATCGTTCAATTATTTGACTTGTCAGACTACACTACTCTATTCTTACAGGTGACAATGGGAATGGGTGTTGTCTTTCTTTTCCCAATTGCCGTTTATATTTTAACATCCATTGGAATTCTTACTCCAAAATTCCTTAGAACCTACAGAAGACACGCGATTGTTTTAATTATGGTTGTTGCAGCAATTATCACACCTGCTGATGTTTTGAGTATGATGGCAGCAGCACTTCCTCTGATTATATTATACGAAATCAGTGTGATAATGTCCAATGTCATTTACAAGAAAATGCAGAAAAAGAATCTAAAAAACGAAAATTAAAAATCAGATAGAAAGTAAAAAATCAGCAATAATAATTGCTGATTTTTTTATTAACCTTTTACGATCTCTTTTCTAATTCTGCTGAGTGATGTATCTGTAATCCCGAGATAAGAAGCGACATTTTTAAGAGGCGCAAATTTCAGAACATCAGGTTTTTCTTGAATTAAGTCCAGATAACGTTCTGTAGCAGATTTGGTAATCATTTCCACAGAACGGTTTTTAAGATAAAATAACTGATAAGACATCCACGCTCTTCCCCATTCCGTAAGCGCCGGAATACTATGGAACAATTCCTGGAAATCCTCATAACTTATTTTCCAAACCACACAATCTGTCTCCGCCTGTATATTTTCTATCGAAGGAATTCTTTGGAATATTGAAGACGCTTCTATAATAATATCATTGATTGTAAAGAAATTAATGGTAATATCGTCATTATTGATATCATAAACAAACGAACGCACAACGCCACTTTCCAGTACGAAATAATCATTGGAGATTTCATTCTCTTTTAGGAAAAAGTCACCTTTTTTATAATTGATTTTCTCGTGTTTATTAAAGATTAGACTGAGGTCTTCTTCAGAAAATGCGGGATGCTGATAAATATTTTTTAGTACGTCCATAAAATAAAAAACGGAAAGTCTAAAATAGTAGATTTTCCGTTAATATGAATTATTTTAATTGAAATTTTATTTCAATGCGCTGATTGCATTTTCGTAATTTGGTTCCTGCCCTATTTCCGGAACTTGCTCTGTGTAGATCACAGTTCCTTTTTCGTCCAAAGCCACAACCGCTCTACTCAACAAACCTCTCAATGGGGAATCGTCCAAAGTCACTCCGTAATCTTCTCCGAAATTCCCTCTGAAATCCGACAAAACTTCTACATTGTCAAGACCTTCAGCCGCACAAAATCTATTAAGCGCAAATGGTAGATCTCTGGAAACATTAATAACAACAGTATTTTCCAAAGAACCAGCTTCTTTGTTGAATTGTCTTGCAGAAGCAGCACAAACGCCCGTATCGATACTTGGGAAGATATTCAACAATACTTTTTTTCCAGTATAATCGGCCAGATGTTTTTCTGATAGATCTGCTCCGACTAATGTAAATTCCTGAGCGATAGTTCCAACTTCCGGCAAAGTTCCAACCGTATTGATAGGACTCCCTTTGAATGTAATTTGTGACATTGTTTTATTTTTTAGTAAGACTCAAAATTAGATATTTTTTTCCGAAATAAATATTAACAAATATTCTTATTTTAGCGCCCAAATTATTAAATACACAAATGAAAAAACTCTATTTTGGTGTATTACTGGTTTTTCCTTTGTTAGGAAGCGCTCAGTCGGTCATTGGGAATATTAATTCCGGTGCTGTTTCTGAGAATTCTTTCAACCATTCTGTAGGAGAAATCTATGTAATACCATCTAATCCGGATGATGTCAATTCCGGAACACTGGGGATCCTATACCAAACCAATCTAAAGGTTTTAGGTATTAATGAAATATTGAAAGACGAAGTTAAAATCTATCCCAATCCTACTGCCGATTTTATCAATCTACAATTAAGTTCGAAAACTAAAATTGACGAAGCTGTTATCTACGACAATTCCGGCAGAATCATTTTAAAAACAAAAATCGAATCGGATAAAATAGATTTACGTTCCCTCAATACAGGAATCTATCTTCTTTATTTCACAAACACGGATATCAAACCTATAAAAATTATAAAAAAATAAAAACCAAATGAAAAAACTCTACATCGCTTTAAGTTTATTTTTAGCTTCATTCGCTTATTCTCAAGTTCCACAAGCTTTTAGTTATCAAACCATTGCTTTCAATTCTGCGGGTGCGCCAATTGCTAATGGAAACGTCAACTTAAGAATCAGCATTCTGGACAATTCTGCAACAGGAACTGTTTTATATACTGAAACTCATACAAAAACAACCAATTCCAAAGGTTTGGTTAATTTAAATATTGGAAGCGGAACACCGACTACAGGAAACTTCGGCGGAATCAATTGGGGAACGAATACAAAATTTGTAAAAGTTG
Source organism: Epilithonimonas zeae (assembly GCF_900141765.1). Classification (NCBI taxonomy): domain Bacteria; kingdom Pseudomonadati; phylum Bacteroidota; class Flavobacteriia; order Flavobacteriales; family Weeksellaceae; genus Epilithonimonas; species Epilithonimonas zeae. The sequence continues at coordinate 1,796,674 of NZ_FSRK01000001.1, forward strand.
AAATGGACCCAACTGGCGGAAACAATTATACTAATGTTGGTGTAAATCAGCTGATGAGTGTGCCTTATGCTCAAGTTAGTAAAACTGTTGTTACGGGAGCCGGACAAGGAATTATTTTGGTTTCTCCTAATGGAACCCCTTATGAGCTAAATGTCAACGATAATGGTCAATTATCTTTACCAACTTCCAATTCTTCAAGCACAGCGGCTTCTAATTTATATCTTTATGGTTCTTTTAATAATTGGTCACCAGCTTCTGCATTAGAATTTGGAAAGAACGTACAACCATTTGGCTCGGGTTATAATGGTTTTATTTATTTAAAAGCAGGAGACCAAATTAAATTCTTAGCAGATAAAACAGGAAATGTTATATATGGTGGAAACGATGGATTAACTGGGAATATTGTTAAGAATGGAAATGCCATCACAATTCCTTCCAATGGATATTACAGAATCGTAATTGACCAAAGTAATAGTTATTATCAAATTTTTTCTATAAATGTAAAATTTGGATATGATTACACTATGAAATTAGACAACTGTACTCCCTCTTATACAAATTTTAATATGCAGAATGTATATCCAAGCAGTATGAGTTATTATGTAGAAATTGGCAGTAATGATTTTGGAGATAATCTAGCGGATGGAAGCTTAGATTATAATGGTCCAAAAATTGTCTTGCCCGGAAATAATGTATTAAAAACTAAAATTAATTTCAACGGCTCGGGTAGTTATTCTTATGTCCCTTGGTATACTCCACCATCAAACCTTTATATGAAGGTATATTATACCAATGGAACAAGTGGAAATCAGTCAATAACAATGTCTTCTTCTGCCGCAAGTATTTACAATGGAACTTTTACCACAGCTCATCCTGCTGTAATATATTTTACAGATTCTTATTCCGGGAATGGTACAATTCAATATGGAGGACAAAATAATATTATTACTCCGGCTGGACAAGGTTTTATTAATATTCCAGAACCTGGCAGTTATTCTGTAAAATTAGATTTTACAACATCAAGTTATACTGTTCAAAAACAATAAAGACAATGAGACTGCAATAAGCAGTCTTTTTTTTATTTTAATTAACAAGAAAAACGCTCAAAAATCATATTTCTGATATTAGAAAATTATTATAAAAACACTAAATTTGTATGTTTTGAAAAAACAGTAAATAAAATCAACTACTATAATGTCAGAAAAATCAAAAATTATCTACACGCTTACGGATGAAGCGCCGATGCTTGCAACACATTCTTTTTTGCCTATCGTTAAGGCTTTTACTTCTGTTGCAGACGTTAACATCGTTCCAAAAGACATTTCACTTTCAGGGAGAATCTTGGCTAACTTTCCAGAATTCTTGACGGACGATCAAAAAATTGGAGATGCTCTTTCTGAATTGGGAGAATTGGCAACAACTCCAGAAGCTAACATTATTAAATTACCAAACATTTCTGCTTCTGCACCTCAATTAGAAGAAGCAATCGCAGAATTACAAGCTAAAGGTTTCGCAGTTCCAAATTATCCTGCTGAACCAAAAACTGAAGAAGAAAAAGCAATCAAAGCTAAATATGCAAAGGTTCTAGGTTCCGCCGTAAATCCTGTTCTTAGAGAAGGAAATTCTGACAGACGTGCACCAAAAGCTGTTAAAAATTATGCTAAGGCTAATCCACACAAAATGGGAGCTTGGGCATCTGACAGCAAAACAGATGTGGCTCATATGAGCAGCGGAGATTTCTACGGAACTGAAACTTCTACAACAGTTGAAAATGATTCTAAATTCAAAATCGTATTCTTCGGAAATGATGGTTCTGAGAAAATTCTGAAAGATTTCGCAAACCTTAAAGCTGGTGAAGTAATTGATTCTTCTGTAATGAATATCAATTCTTTGAAAGCTTTTGTTCAAGAAGCAATTGAAGAAGCAAAACAAAGAGGTGTTCTTCTTTCTGCTCACTTGAAAGCAACGATGATGAAAATCTCTGACCCGATTATTTTCGGAGCAATTGTTGAGACTTTCTTCAAAGAGGTGTTTACTAAATATGCTGAGATTTTCAAATCTCTGGATGTTAATCCAAACAACGGATTACAAAACCTTTACGATAAAATTGCTGGAATTCCACAAGAAGCTGAAATCAAAGCTGACATCGATAAAGTTCTTGAAAACGGACCTAGAGTTGCAATGGTAAATTCTGACAAAGGAATCACAAATTTCCACGTTCCTTCCGACATCATCGTTGATGCATCTATGGCTGCATTAATCAGAAACGGAGGAAAAATGTGGGACAAAGTTGGTGCTGAAGAAGATACAGTTGCCATTATTCCAGACCGTTCTTACGCAGGTTTCTATCAGGCAGCAATTGATGATATGAAAGCTAACGGAAAATTGGACCCGACTACAATGGGTTCTGTTCCAAACGTTGGTCTGATGGCTCAAAAAGCTGAAGAATACGGTTCTCACGACAAAACTTTCCAGGCTGAAGCTGACGGAACTGTAAAGGTTCTTGATGAAAACGGAAACGTTCTTTTGGAACAAAAAGTGGAGAAATCTGATATCTTCAGAATGTGTCAGACCAAAGATGCGCCAATCCAAGACTGGGTAAAATTAGCGGTAAACAGAGCAAGATTATCTGATACGCCTGCTATTTTTTGGTTAGATAAAGCAAGAGCGCACGATAGAGAAATCATCAAAAAAGTTGAGAAATATCTTAAAGATTACGATACAACAGGTCTTGACATCAGAATCCTTGATGTGAAAGATGCAATGACAGAAACGCTTAAAAGAGCAAGAGAAGGTAAAGACACCATTTCTGTTTCCGGAAACGTTTTGAGAGATTATTTGACCGACCTATTCCCTATTTTGGAATTGGGAACTTCTGCAAAAATGCTGTCTATCGTTCCATTGATGAACGGCGGTGGTTTGTTCGAAACCGGAGCCGGAGGTTCTGCTCCTAAACACATTGAGCAATTTATCGAAGAAGGGTATTTGAGATGGGATTCTCTTGGTGAATTCTTAGCATTACAGGCTTCTTTGGAGCATTTGGCTCAGACTCAGAATAATCCAAAAGCTCAGATTTTGGCTGATGCTTTAGATGAAGCTAACGCTAAATTCTTAGCAGAAGATAAATCTCCAGGAAGAAAATTAGGAACAATTGACAACAGAGGTTCGCATTTCTATTTGGCAACTTATTGGGCAGAAGCTTTAGCCAATCAAACTAAAGATGCTGATATCGCTTCTAAATTTGCGCCTGTTGCAAAAGCATTGACTGAAAACGAAAGCAAAATCAATGAAGAATTGATTGGTTCTCAAGGTAAAGCTCAGGAAATCGATGGTTATTACAGACCAGATTTCGCAAAAACTGATGATGCAATGAGACCTTCTGCAACGCTTAATGAAATTGTAAACGGAATCTAATTCTTATCAATAAATTATAAAAGCTCCTCAAAAAAGGAGCTTTTTTTGTTTTAATACTTTTTTAAATTTTATCTTCTACAATCACTCTTCTGTGTTCTCTTCCCCAATTAATCATTTCTCCGATAATTGTCCCGAATGTTCGGCAATAACCTGTTGGTTCATATTCGATTAAAACCGGCGTGTCGGGAAAAACAGTTCGTTTTACCAATTTATTCAGTTCCATATCTTTCAGCTCTTTTGAAAGCATTCTGGTTGTGATTCCAGGAATACTTCTTTCAATTTCGCGAAAACGCTTGTTACCATTGCAAAGTGAATTGATAACAGGAATTCTCCATTTTCCTCCAATGAAATATAGTGTGTCTTGCAATGCTCGCAATTCTTCGGTTTGGTCTCTTTCCATAGCTGCAAAATTAATTGATATAATGAATGATATTGATATAATGAATGATATTGATATACTCTGTGATACTGGTTACAAAAGTATATCAATTTGAAATAACTTTGTCAAAAATTTTAAAACAATGAGTAAATTTAATCACAAATTAGCCATCGTAACTGGCGGAAATAGCGGAATTGGTTATGCAACAGCAAAAGAATTGATTGCAGAAGGCGCAAAAGTCATCATCACAGGAAGACGAAAAGAAGCGATTGAAAAAGCGGCAAAAGAACTGGGAGCAATTCCTTTTGTAGCTGACCAGGGAAACCTGGAAGATATTGAAACTTTAAAAACAGAGATTGAAAAACAATTCGGGAAAGTTGATATTTTGTTTATCAATGCAGGAATTACAGGAACATTAGGTTCTATCGAAAATATGAACTCTGAGAATTTTGATAATGTGATGAACATTAATTTGCGAGGTGCCTATTTCACTTTAAGCAAATTCATTCCATTATTGAATGATGGTGCATCCGTCGTTTTTCTATCTTCAAATGTAGCTTCAACTTACAAACCAAATAGTTCTGTTTATCAAGCAAGTAAAGCAGCTTTGAATTCTATCGCGAAAACAGCTGCGGCAGAATTGGCTCCAAGGAAAATCCGTGTCAATATCGTAAGCCCTGGTCCAACAAAAACTGAAATAATGACGAAAGCTGGACTTGATGAAGAAACCTTGAAAGGAATCAATGAATGGCTGATCAATGAAATTCCATTAAAAAAAATGGGAACGCCAGAAGATGTCGCAAAAGCCGTTGTTTACTTGTCCGACAATAATATTGCGAGTTTTATGACAGGAACAGAAATTCTGATTGATGGCGGAATGGTTTTATAAAACCAACATCAACTTTATCAAAATGCCGACAATCAAATGTTCGGCATTTTTTTTCGAAAGCTTTTATTCTGCTTTTACCTTCTAATTTGTCCACTTCGGGTATTTATTCATTTCAAAAGAATGATGTTCAAATTACTTTTGACACATAAAATTTTGATTATGACTACAATTAAAAAGAAAAGCTACCCGATTGCGATTATATTCTTGGTAAGTTTGGGAATCTTTGTAGGACTTCAGTTTTTCAACGAATCTTTGAAGGGAGAATCTGTAACCAAACCAATCGAAGCTCCTCGTGAAGTAATTTCTATATTGGAAAATTCGTGTTTCAATTGCCACTCCAATCAACAGAATTTGAGTTGGTATGATAAAATTGCTCCCATCTCTTGGGCGGTAAACAAAGATGTAAAAAGAGCTAAAGAAGTCTTGAATTTTTCCGAATGGAATTATTCTGCGGGAGAACATCAAGGAAAAATGTACGCTATTTTGAATATGATGCAAAGCGGAAAAATGCCCCTTCCCGAATATACAATCCTTCATCCTTCCGCCAAGATAACTCAAAAAGATATAGAGGTTATTAGAATATATACGCTTTCATTATCAAGTATTAGTTCAAATAAGAAAGTAGAAAAAGAAATTTCTAAAAGTGTAGAGACTAAGAAATCCAATGACACACCAATTTCCCCAAATGGTATCAAATATACAGACGAATATAAGAATTGGAAAGTCATCAGTATGAGTACACTTTTTGACCATTCAATAAGAGTCATTTATGGGAATGATATTGCTGTAAAAGCAATTGAGAATGAGGATTTTCATCCTTGGCCAGATGGAAGTGTTGTTGTAAAATCTGTATGGAAACAGGAGAAACTTGCTGATGGCGAAATCCGAGCTGGAGAATTTGTCAATGCTCAGTTTATGGTAAAAGATTCTAAAAAATATACGGATACAGAAGGTTGGGGATTTGCGAAATTTTCGGGCAACGACTTGCATCCAACCGGAAAAACGGCATCATTCGCCAAAGAATCCTGCATTGCTTGTCATCGTCAATTAGCTGAAAAAACAGGTTGTCTCTTCGATGTTCCAATGAAACTAAATACAGAAAAATTACTAAAAACCCTTCAGAAATAATGAAAAAAATATTATTTATTCTAATTTCAATTGTAAGCTTATTGACCGCTTGTGAGACGAAGGAATCAGACAAAGATTTACAGCGCATTGTTTTTGATGCTGGCGATTTAAAATTCATTTCAACCTCGATGAATACAATAAAAGGAACTTCATCCGCATTGTATGGCAATCAAGAAGCTTTAACATCTTTACAAGAAGAGAAAAGTCTGCCGTTGAACGGTTCTATTCTGAAACTTGTCACTTGGAAATACCACGATAATCCGCAGTACATTGGTGGAACTATTACTGGAGAATTATTAAGTATAGAAACTCTTGAAACCGATAAAAATGGAAACATCAATTATCAATTGAAAGATGATTCAAAAACAAAGCATAATTCTTTAAATAGAGACAATCGAATAAAATACATAATGAGTTATAAACCAGTCACAAGACCATAATAGTAATTTAAAAAAAATAGATAGTTTGAGATTAGATTGAAAGTCCTTTCTCAGATTATCTATTTTATTATTTTACCAATAAAAGTTATTAATTTAACACTTTAAAAACCAGCCGTTCCAATGCAGCAGCAAAAAATTACAATCTCTCAGACCATTATTTGGGTCAGTTCTATATTTTTGGGCGTTCTGTCATCTGTACCTCAATTGGCTTCGCATACATTCAATTGGAAAGAAGCAGTTGTCAATTCTGCTATTACAGCAGCATTTTCTGTGATAATGTGGTACGTTAATATCTACCTTCTCAATCGTGATACAGGAAAAAGAAGACAGCAGATTTCGTATTCCAGATTACTGAATATTCTGGCTTTTGGTATGGTTGTGATGTTTTTCTTAGCTTGGATTCAGCAACTTATTTTATCGCATATCAATTTTGGTCCTACAATGTTAATGGTAGAAGTTAGAGGAATTCTTATAAATCTGGTTTGCTATATGTTTTTGACTTTGCTTCAGAATAATTACTCTGGTCAGCAGATACAATTAGAATTAGAAAAAGTGAAAAGTGATAATCTGGGAGCACAATTCGAATTATTGAAACAACAAATCAATCCTCATTTTCTGTTCAATAGTTTCAATACTTTGAAATCAATGGCTGAAACCAATGACTCGGAAACAGTTGATTTTATTATGAAACTTTCGGATTTTTACAGGTACACATTAGAAAGCAGAAAACTAGACTTGATAACGGTTCAAGAAGAAATGAAAATCGTAGAATCATACATCTTTCTCCAAAAAGCACGTTTCGGCGATGGACTTATATTTTCAAACGAAATTGACGCAGAAGTTTTAAAAACATTGATTCCACCTTTTACTTTACAATTGTTAGTCGAAAATTGTATCAAACACAATATTGTTTCAAGAAGCAAACCTTTGCAAATAAAAATTTACAATTCCGAAACTGAAATCCTGATAGAAAATCCAATTCAGAAAAAAATGATAACAGAAGATTCTTTAGGCGTTGGTTTGGATAATATAAAATTGCGTTATAAACATCTTTTGGAAAAGGAAATCACAATCAATTCAGACGAAAAAACATTTCAAATAAAACTACCTTTCATTTATGAATATCATCATCATTGAAGACGAATTTCGTGCAGCAAAATCACTTGAAAATCTGATATTGGAACTTAAACCCAATGCAAAAATAGTTGGTGTTTATGACAGTATAGAAACAAGTATCGATGTTTTGTCAAAAGAGATGAAACCTGATTTGATATTTATGGACATCCATTTATCAGACGGACTTTCTTTTGAGATTTTCAAACAAGTGGAGATAACTTGTCCTGTAATTTTCTGCACTGCTTTTGACCAATATATGTTAGACGCTTTCAAAACCAAAGGTGTAGATTATATATTGAAACCTTTTTCACGAGAAGATATCGCCGAAGCTTTTAGAAAAGTGGAAGAACTGAAAAAACATTTTCAAAAAAACGAATTGCCAGAATTGGAATCTCTACTTCAGAATATGATTCAGCCCAAATCTAATGGCAAAAGCAATTTTCTGGTTTTCAAAAATCAAAAATACACGACTGTTCTTACAGAAAACATTGCTTATTTTTTCATTCATAATGAAATTACACACTTGATGACTTTTGACAAAGAACAGTTTCAGTTAAGTCAAACTCTAGGACAAGTTGCTGATTTGGTCTCGGATAAACAATTTTTCAGAGTCAACAGACAATATCTTGTTAATTTCAAGGCTATTAAAGAAATGGAACATTATTTTCAACGAAAAATATTGGTTAAATTAACGATTGAAACTCCTGAACAACTATTCATAAACAAAGAAAAAACGCACAGCTTTTTTACTTGGCTGGAAGACCGCTAAGATTCTGAAAAATTTTCAGCTTACTATTTTATAGGCTCACCTTACAATTTGTCCGGTTGAGCCTTTTTTGTATTCTTTTGATTGGGCAAGCTATCTACTTTTGAATCAAATTAAAAGAAATGATACTTAAAAATGTAATAAAAATTGCGGCTTTTGCTATTGTGTTTTTCACAATTTCTGCTTTTGCTTACAACCATCAAATTAACGAAGAAAAGCAAAATTCTAACTCTGAAAATAACAGTTTCGTTGTCTTGGAACTCTTTACTTCAGAAGGCTGTTCCAGTTGTCCATCGGCTGATAAACTAATCGGTGAAATAGAAAATCGATATAAGGACAAACCTGTTTTTATTCTCTCCTATCACGTAGATTATTGGAATAATTTGGGTTGGAAAGACCAATTCAGCAGTGCGGAAAACTCAAAACGTCAACAGGAATATAGTAGAAATTTACACTCTCAGATTTACACACCACAATTGATTGTCAATGGAAAAAATGAGTTTGTTGGTTCTGACCGCGAAGCCATTGAGAATGCAATACAAACTACTCTATCAAACTCTGAAAATTCTAAAATTGATTTGTCTGCGAAAATTTCTGAGAAAAAGATAGATGTGAACTTTAAAACGATAGAAAGCAATTCTCAGAACAGACTTCTTATCACATTGATTCAAAAAAAATCAGAAACCAATGTGAAACGTGGCGAGAACGAAGGCAGACACTTGATTCATTGGCAGATTGTCCATCAGCAAAATCAGATTTCGTTAAAAAATAACTCAGAAGGAATTAGCACTTTCAAGCTTCCGGAAAATTTCGTTGCAAATGATTGGGAAATTATCGGATTGATTCAGAATGTGAAAACAGGTCAAATTCTGGGTTCAGCAAAAACTAATCTTTAATATTAAAATCAACATAAAAATTTAAAACAATAAAAAAATGGAAACAAAAACAACAAAAATCATCTACTGGTCAGGCTCAATTTTTATGTCATTATGGTTTGGAGCGAGCGGCTTCTTTGAATTGACAAAAAATCCTGTAGTATGGGACATTACCCGACAATTAGGCTATCCGCCACACTTCATCTACATTTTAGGGGTATTCAAATTATCAGGAATTCTGGTCTTATTACTTCCCAATCGATTATTAAGATTGAAAGAATGGGTTTTCGCAGGAATGTTCTTTGATATTATTTTCGCCTTCTTTTCAAAAATCGTGGTACTCGGTTTTCCTGCAACGATTGATGCGATTGTTGCCTTTACAGTGCTTTCGGTGACGTATCTGATGTTCAGGAAATTGTATAAATCTAGACTAAGCTTTAATTAAAATTTTTGAACTAAAATCAACTCTCATCATTGGGAGTTGATTTTTACTATCATAAAGTATCTTAAAAAATAGTCGAAAGGAGCAATGGCACAAAGAAATATTGTAATTTTGGTAGGTTTAATAAATTAATATTTACAAGCTTTTAGTATGAGAAAATCATTTATATTTTTTCTTTATGTTGTTGGGATGATGCAATTTAAAGCGCAGGACAAAATAGACAAAGCCGTCCAGAATCTGGAACAAAATTATACGCAGGAAAAAGTCTATGTTTTGTTGGATAAAGACAATTATGTCGTAGGCGATAATATCTATTTCAAATCTTTTGTATTTAACGGTTACGGTCGTTCAACCATTTCTACCACATTATTTGTGGAGTTATATGACCATAGCAAAAATCTGGTTGATAAGAGAACCATAGCTTTGAAAAATGGTGAAGGCGATGGTTCTTTTGCTTTGACCGAAGCTTTGAAAGAAGATGTTTACTACTTCCGAGCTTACACCACTTGGATGGCGAATTTCCCTGAGGAATTTAATTTTATGAAACAAGTTCCGATTTACAATCCGAATTCTGAGCAGAGATTGATCCTTAATAAAAATACAAAATGGACTGCAAATGCTTTTCCAGAGAGCGGAAATTTCATCGATAATATTTCGACTAAATTTGCTGTGAGACTTTACTCAGAAGGTATTCCGCCAGAAAGTTGGAGTGGTTATGTTATCGATCCTGAGAAACCAAATGAGAAATTGACAACTTTTAAAGGCTTAGATAAGAATGTTGGAATCTTTACGATTACTCCAAAATTTGGTAAAACTTATAAAGTAGTTGTTGAAGATAATAAAGGTACAAAACAAACGATCGCTTTGCCAGCAGTTGCAAATTCCGGAATCAATCTTCAATTAGTCAATGATCCAAAGGGAATCAGTTATCAAATCAAAGGAACGGCTTTGCCACAAGGTTTACAAGGTTATTCCATCGTTGGAACCATCAATAATGTAATGGTTTACAGAGCGAATATTAAAACGTCAAATAATGAAGCCTCCAGCATTATTCCAACAAAAGTCAGCAATGATGAAACTGCAGTTTTGAATATTACAATTTTTGATGAGAAACAAAATCCTGTAGCGCAACGATTATTTTTCGTCAATCCAAAAAAACTGAATCTTGACGAACCGACTTTGAATTTTTCATTAAATAATGAACCTCGCGCTTTCAACAGTTTTGATATCGAACCCAATGAAGACTATACAAACTACACGGTTTTGGTAAGAGAAAATCAACCTTCTGAAAGTAAAAGTGAAAACACTTTATTGAGTGCAAAATGGTTAACCGGAGATTTCACTTCTTCTATTTTCAATCCGTCTCAATATTTTGGGAAAACTGCCAATCCGGAAGCTTTTGATGCATTATTAATTTCAGAAAAATGGAAACGTTTTGATTGGGAATCTCTTCTATCTGGGAAGACTCCAGAATTCACCTATAAACCTCAAAATAATCTTTCTTTCAAAGGAAAAGTGACTAATAATGGACGTTTCTTGCCAAATAAAAGCATCAATCTATTATTAAAAACTGAAAATTCAGATAAGAGCTTTGTTCCTGCTATGACGGATGATAATGGATTTATTTATCTGGATAATATCTATTTTGATGAACCTTTGACTATTTCTTATTACCTTAACAAAGATAAAAAGCAAGTTTCAGAAAGTGATAATCTAAATATCAGCTTCCAATCTTTGGTTTCTAATATTCCTTATAAAAATAATCTTCCTCCTACTAATTATCAGTTGGTAAATTCTGGTCAGACTTCTAATCCCGCTATTGCAAAAGCACTTCAAAATAAGAAAAATCAACAGATTTTAAAAACAACTAATGAAGAAGAAACTTTGATTGAAGAAGTAAAAGTAACCGCCGAAAAAGTTGATAAAAAAGCAGAATTGGACAAGGAATTATCCAGCGGAAGATTCAGCAGTATGGATGCCACAATTTTTGACTTTGTAAATGATAACAAAGATGCTCAATCTTCTTTCAATATTTTACAATGGCTGCAAGGTAGAGTTGCTGGTGTAACTTTTACAATGGATAGTTCGGGAAATTATATTCCATCTATTCGTGGTTCACAAGCCAGTTTATTTTTGGACGAAATGCCTACAGATGCAAGTATGATTAGTTCTTTGCCTGTCAGTAATATTGCGATGGTGAAAGTGATTAAAACTGGCGGTTTGGTTTCAAATGCTATTGCAATCTACACCAAAAGAGGAAATATGTTATCCGAAGAAGATAAAACCACTGAGAAGGTTAACAAAACAGTTCTGCGAGGTTATGATAAATCAATTGAATTCGAATTACCCGATATCACAAGCGATGCTTACAAGAAAATAAAAACAGATACTAGAGAAACATTATATTGGAATCCTAAGCTTTCGCAAGAAGGAAGCTTAGCACCAAGAGCGAAATTCTTTAATAATGATGATGCAAAAAACCGGGAAATCATTATCATTAGCTTTGATAAAGATGATAAGATGCTTTATTATAATGAAGTGAAATAATTGCAAAAAAGACTTTCCGAACTGGGAAGTCTTTTTATTTTTTGATTAAGTTCAAAATGATCTTTTCAATCTCCTTAGCTTTATTTACTGTCATAAAATGTCCGCCATTTTCAATAACAAAGTCAGCTTTTACATTTTTAATAGGAATAATTCTGTCTTGACTTCCGTGAATATGAATACAATTTTCAGGGTAGATTTGATTCTTCCAATTTACAATTTCATTAATTGCCCACTTTAAAAAATTTGAATCTGTATCTTGAAGAATGCTTTTTAGTAATTGTTTCTCTTCATTCGATTCAATTCCGAATAGCCAATTAAGAATGAAATTATGATGTTTTAAAATTGAATTCGGGAGCAATTGATTCAGCTTTAATTTTCCTGAGAGTTTAAAAGAAAAAGGAAGTTCAAATTTATTTTTTGCAGAAGCTATCAGAATTATTTTTTTGACTTTAATGATTTTTGAAATCTCAACAGATAGCATTCCACCAAAAGATAAACCGATGAGAATTGGGTTTTCGCCAGTTATTTTCTTAGAAATCCGAAAAGCATAATTTTCTAAATTTTCATTTTCGAGAGGCTGAATCCAGTCAATAAATTCCACATCCAAAGTTCCAAAATCTATATTACCATAAACTCTTTTATCAACACCTAAACCACTGAAAACATAAATTTTATTCATATATAAATATAAAAAAAGACTGAAAAATTTCAGTCTTTTAATTTATAACATTTTAAGGTTGTTCACTTCCTGTTCCGTTAGTATTCTCCAGTGACCTCGCTTGATATTTTTCTTAGTCAATCCAGCAAACATTACTCTGTCAAGCGCTTCTACTTCGTAGCCGAGTTTTTGGAAAATCCTGCGAACTACTCTATTCCATCCGATATGAAGTTCGATTCCAATTTCATTTTTTGGTTTTCCTTCGATGAAAGAAATACTGTCGATTTCTGCAACACCTTCTTCCAGACGGATTCCTTCACCAATCAATTTCATATCATCATTGGTTAATTTTCTGTCCAGCGTCACGTGATAGATTTTTCTCATATTGAATGAAGGATGCGTCAGCTTTTTCGTCATATGACCATCATTTGTCAAAAGAATAACACCAGTCGTTTGTCTGTCCAATCTTCCAACAGGGAAAATTCTGTAAGGTGAAGCATTCGCTGTCAAATCCATAACAGTTTTTCTCGCTTTATCGTCTTTGGTTGTAGAGATATAACCTTTTGGTTTATTCAAAAGAACATAAACCGGTTTTTCAGGCGTAATATTCTGTCCGTCAAAAACAACTCTGTCAGTTTTCTGAACTTGATAACCCATTTCGGTTACCACTTTTCCATTCACTTCTACAAGACCTTGCGTGATCAATTCATCAGCTTCTCTCCTACTGCAAATCCCTGAATTAGCAATATATTTATTAAGTCGGATTGTATCTTTGAAAACTTCTTTGCTTATTTTCTCGAATCTTCTTTTTTGGATGAACGATTTTGTTTTGTCCTCATCTTTTTCAGCCCTGTTGAAAGGTTTTTTAGGACCAAATTTTCTATCGCCATTTTCGTATTTATCTCTACTGTCGAAACGGTCTCCGCCTCTAGTAGTTTTAGGTCCACGAGAATTTCCAAAAGATTTTCCACTTCCAGAATTTCCTCTGCTATCGCTGGAGCTACGGGAGTTTCCTGAAGGTCTACTGCCTCCAGAAGTTCTTGGTTTTCTATTTCTACCTGATTGATTTCCGTCTCCGCTCATTTTCTAAAATTTTTGCAAAGATAGTGAATTAGTTAAGAGTTCCGAATTATGAACTACATTTTACTAAAATTGAGAATAATGGAATTTTAAATCTTGAAATTATTCAAACATCTCAGCTAAACGAACAGCTTTTATTTCATTAGAATTATAAAGTTCTTCAACAGATTTTTTCTTTTCTAATTTTGGATAAAGATTGACACCGATGATTTTAATTTTTCCTTCCTCAACCCAACTTTGTTCTTTCACGGCTTGCTCGAAAATCATTTTCTGAATTTCGCCTGATTTCAAAAGTTCAAGATAACCACCTTTTTCCTCGATTTCAAGTAATAATTTCCAAGATTTCTCAGCGAATTGTTGTGTAATATCTTCTACGAAATAACTTCCGGAAGTCGCATCTTCAAAAACATTGATAATACTTTCGTAAGCTAAAACAATCTGTTGTTTAAAAGAAATTTCTTTTGAAAGCTTTGTCTGATTTTCTATTTTATAATCATTTGAAAAAACTGCGTCTGAGCCGCCAATCATTGCTGAAGCTAATTCCAAAGTGGAACGAATCAGATTATTATCAGAATCATTTTTAGCCTTATTTCTAAACGAGGTTTCTGCAAAAATGTAGGGTATTAAGTCTTTTTCAAATTCCTTAGACAAGTGATTGAACAGATATTTGAAAGCTCTGATTTTAGCAATTTCGAAAAAATAATTGGAACCTATTGCAAATCGAAAAACCAATTTTTCAAGAATCTCCGAACCGAATTTTTCTACTAATTCCTTAGATTTCGTCAGCGCAAAAGCCAATTGTTGAATGATGGAAGCACCAGCATTTTGGTGGAAACTTACATCAACGCCAATCTGTCTTTCGAAAGTTTTTGATAATAATTCGCCAGCCAGATGTTCATTGATTTCCGCTTTTTTATCATCAGAAAAAACATCAATCAAAGAAAAATATCGATTAGTTTCTTTGGTCAAAATATGCTCTGCTAAATCCTGATTATTGATGAAAATTGCTTTTTCTTCTAAACCTTCAACATTTTCATTTAAAAGAAAAGCAAAAGCCTGTTCTTCCAAACCATCCTGATATTCGGCGACAAGATGTGTGCTTTCTTCAACTTTTGGAAGAATTTTTGTTTCAGAATTGTTTTGATAATAAGGCTTTACCTCAATATTTTCCAGATTCTCCTTTTGAAGAATTGCATAGATATCATCTGTTTTCAATTGTTTTTGAACCAGCTTTTCCCAATTGTCAAATCCACTCATCTTTGAAAAATTTTTGTTTTGAAAAGTACAAATTTCACAGCAAAAGCAGTGTAAAATTTGTCAGAAAAGTATTTATAAAAATCAAAAACCTTTTCAAGTCGGAAAAGGTTTTTATATCAATTTATTTTTTTGCAATTTTGGAACTGTCAACTACCAAAATGAAAATCTCTTCGTTCGGTTTTTTCATAAAGTAATTTTCACGGGCGTATTTTTCTTTCTCCTGCTTGTTGTTCATCAGTTTACGGTAGAACTTGTCATTCTTTTCGTATTCAGTTTTGTAGAACTCACGTTGGCTTTCATAGCGTTTTATTTCGCCGTTCAGCTCGTTGATAACCAAAAAAGAAGTGCTGTCAAAAAATATCATCCAGACCAAAAATCCAACCAATGTCAATACATATTTGTTAAAAACGTAAGTCTGGAAAAACTTGAGTGTCGGCGATTTTTTCTTGATATCTTTGATTAGTTCTTTCATAATTAATGAACTTTTTTAAGCGAATTGTTAATCACAGTAGTTAAGAAATCAATTGCCACAGAATTCTGCTTCATATTCGGAACAATCAGGTCTGCTTCGTTTTTGGAAGGCTCGATAAATTCCTGATGCATCGGTTTCAAAGTCGTTTGATATCTGTGTAAAACTTCTTGCAAATCTCTACCTCTCTCCTGCGTATCTCTTCGAATTCTACGGATTAATCTCTCGTCAGAATCCGCGTGAACGAACACTTTTAGATCAAATTCTTTAAGTAATTCTTTACTTGTTAAAACCAAAATCCCTTCCACAATCAAAACATTTCTTGGCTCAACAGTAACGTGATCGCCCGTTCTGGAGTGGGTTACGAAAGAATAAATTGGTTGTTCTATGCTCTGATGATTTTTAAGCGCTTTAACGTGTTGCAACATCAGGTCAAAATCGATTGATTTTGGGTGATCGTAATTGAGAACTTCTCTTTCTGATAAAGTTAAATTAGGGTTGTCGTGGTAATAATTATCTTGAGAAAGCACGTTAACACCTTCTAAATTAAGTTGTTGAAGAATCTTATTAACAACAGTTGTTTTTCCGGAACCTGTTCCTCCGGCTATACCAATCACGAGCATCTCTACATTTTTTACAAAAATACTATAATTTTTTTTTCAGAATCAAATAAAACTTAAAATTACTTGCACAAAAAAAGCTGCAATCTGCAGCTCTTTCTATTTTCTTCTTCCACTATTTTCGGTGGAACGTGTTTCGATTTGAGGTTGAACCTGTTTTTGTGGAGATGTTCTTATATTATTCTGATTTCTCCTTGTTGGCTGAACTCTGATATTATTTTGATTTCCAGTGGCAGGCTGGGTTCTCACATTATTTTGATTAGTATTAATCATCCCACTGTTTCTCTGACTTCTAACAGGTTGAATTTTAATATTATCATTATGCATTGAGTTTCTTTTTGGTGAAATCACAATGTTATTTCGCAGTCTGGAATTAGACTTATACACGACTCCATTTCTGTAATAATTGTTGTTATAATCTAAATATACGACGTTTGGCGCATACCAATAACCATCAGGTGACTGATAATAACCGTCTCTGTAACCATCGGAATAACCCATAGAATAAGGGTCATTATTATAACTATCTGTTGCTGTGACACAAGAAACCATACTCATTGCAAAAGCAGCTAATATTATTTTGATTGAATTTTTCATTTTCTTCGATTTTATAAGTTATACATTGTCTGTATTAACAAATGAATTACAAAGAATCTGCCAAGATTGAATTAATTATAAAATCACTTTATTCAAAATAGAAGACAATTTAGTAAACTATACAGTTTTTAGATTTATAGTAATATCCTAAATCTTTGAATTTTGATAATTTTCCATCCTTTTGTACAGATACAATAAACGCTTCTTTAGATTCTGGACAACTATTATATTTATTTACTTTAAGTTTATAACCATAATTCGTTTTTAGAAAACCATTACCTTTTGAAGATTTATAATCGATATCATAATCGTTAATTCGCGCAATCAAAAAAGCTTCCTTCTCGTTATCAATTTTTCCTATAAACTCTCTCAGTTCTTCTATACTTTGAACGAAATACCAATTCTTATTTTTTAAATATAGAATTCTATAATTACAATAACTCGGTTGACATCCTGAAAAGAATCCATTTCCTGTTTTAGCTTCAGGAATAGGAATTAGCTTTGCAAGTTCTGTATTACCATTAGAAAATATTTTTTCAGGTGAAATACCATATACATAGTCAACTTGCCAATATTCAACATTTTTAATTGGAATAATAGACTTTAATAACTCCTCATCATAAGTTTCTTTTTCTGGTAATTTGGTGAAATTTTCATTACAAGAATTTAGAAAAAATAATAGAATTAATATAGAAAATATTTTATACATTATAAATCAACAAAAATTCATTTATTCTTCAGGAGAAATCCCCAAAACATAATAGAAAACAGCCAAAACTCTGGCAAAAAATTCACGGGTGTGATTTCTGTAGAAGCTTTCATTTTTACTGACGTCTTGCGCATCAAAACCTAATGCATTCATCCCATTATTTCGAGCAAAAAATAAGGCTCTGAGGTTATGAAAACCTTGTGAAACGATAATCACATTTTTTTGACCGTAAACATTTTTACAACGCAAAATACTTTTATGAGTGTTGAAGCCTTTTGGGTCTTCAATAATTATATTTTCGGGAACACCTTCTGTGTACACGAGAAAACGTTTCATAGCGGCTGGCTCGTCATAGTTTTCACTTTTTTCGCCGCTGACAATAATTTTTTTAATTTTTCCGTGATGATAAAGTGTTCCCACAGCATCCATTCTTGCCGTAAAATATGGGTTGGCAAC
This sequence comes from Epilithonimonas zeae, assembly GCF_900141765.1. NCBI lineage: Bacteria > Pseudomonadati > Bacteroidota > Flavobacteriia > Flavobacteriales > Weeksellaceae > Epilithonimonas > Epilithonimonas zeae. The sequence continues at coordinate 1,814,516 of NZ_FSRK01000001.1, forward strand.
GCCTGAACGCATTTTAGGAGAAGTCCCTAAAACCAGAGCACAATCTCTTGGCGGAACTTTGCTGATTTTCGTATAAGTTCTTCCACTTGTGAGAGCAACAACCCAGAAGTTCGCTAAAATCAATAGCAAAATCCCCAGCTCTACAAGTCTGAAAATAATCTTCAGAAAATTAGCAACCTTCTTCAACATTAGTTATACAAATCAAAATCTAAATATACATCTTTGCTCATTGCAATGGAAACACAAGGTAAAATTTTTCCCTGAAGTTTTTCATTTTCTGTCAAATATTCGTCTTCTGTCATATCCACCTCTCCATTTTTCAGATAGCAAAGACAGCTTCCACAGATTCCGGATTTGCAGGAATAGGGCAGTTTGTAACCCAAATCCAATAATTGCTGAAGGATTTTTCGTTCATTATTTTTTAGAATAATTCCGTCTTTTTCAATATGATTGAATTTGATTTTAACATTCACATTTTCAATCAAAGGAAATTCTTTTTCAGTTGGGTAAATATCTTCATTAAAAGCTTCAAACAATTCGAAATGAATATTCTTCTTCGGGATTCCGTGGTTGTAACAAGCATTGGCGACAGATTTTATCATCGCGCCCGGACCACAAATTAAAACCTTATCTGTACTATCCCAAATTGTTGATTCCTCATCCTCTTCATCCAAATGAAGGATTTGATTAATGATTAATGAAATTTTCTTTTCATCCAATCGACCTTGAAACAATTTGTCTTTAATGGGTTCTTGCGACAAAAAATAATAAACTTCGAATCTTCCTACGTTTTCTTTTTGTAATTCTTCCAATTCTTGCTTTAGAACAATATCTTCATAGCTTTTGTTCCCATAAAAAAGGAAAATTCTGGTAAATTGTTCTTCGTGAAGGATATTCTTAATATGGCTAAAAAGTGGTGTTATTCCGATTCCAGAAGCAAACGCCAGAATTGTTCTTTTTTCATTAGGTCTCGATGGAATGAAAAATCTGCCTAAAGGTTCACTTACAGAGATTTCGTCGCCAATATGGTAATTCTGAAATAGAAATTGGGTGGAACTTTCGTCGCCATTGATTTTGATGGCTAACTCAAGTTTATTTTCAAAAGGTGATGATGTGAAGGAATAATCATTCTGGATTTCCTTCTCATTAAAATGATATTTCAACGTCACATATTGTCCGGCTTGATATTGATATTGCGATTTTAATTCCTCAGGAATTTCCAATTCCAAGGCAAAAGCATTTTTGGTCAATTGTCGTTTTTTAGCTATTTTTAGCCTGTGAAACTGAGGTTGGTTCGCGATTGTTAATTGATTCTCCATTGTCAAGAATCAAATTTAATGAAATTTGACAAAAGAAAAAATCTAAATAACAAAGCTTGTTTTTCAATTTCGAATAAAATAAAACAATGAGAAAATTCCTGATATATTCCGTTTTGTCACTCAGCTTTTTAGCTTGTAAAAAGAATGATGAAAAAGTTGCTGAGGCAGAAGCAAAAGAAGATTCAATAAAAGTCGAACCAACAAAAACCGAAGCAGATGTTGCACAACTGAAAGAGTTTTCTCCCGAAAAAATTTCAACAGCTTTAAAATCGAATCATTCCGATACATTGTATGTGACCAACTTCTTTGCAACCTGGTGTGGACCGTGTATGCACGAGATTCCGTTTTTCAGAAAAAAGATGGAAGAATTGGCTAATCAACCAGTCAAATTCACTTTTGTGAGCCTTGACAATAAAACCGATTGGGCAACGGATGTCAGTGATTTTGCTGATGAATACAACATCAGAGAAAATGTTGTTCTTTTAGACGGAGCACTTTTAAATCAAGAGTTTTTCAAGCAAAATTTCCAGTCTTGGGATGGAGGAGCTATTCCATTTACCTTGATTAGAAAAGGTGATAAATCGGACGAAACCGTCGGTTCTATGAGCGAGGAAATGCTAGATCAGAAAATTGAAAAACTATTGGCTCATAATACTACCACAAAAGTTGTTGAGAATAAGGAAAAAGCAGGAATTTCTGGCCCGAAAAAATCTTTGAAATAACAATTATTCTTGATGAAACGTTTTCCTATTCTGGTAACATCGATAGTCGTATTAGCGATTATTACATTTTTCATCAACCTCAATATTGGTTTTGCAAAACTGAATTTTTCAGACTTTTTAAATTCAGAATCCGAGAATTTTCAGATTGCCGGATTCAGGATCAATCGTGCTTTAGCAATGCTTTTAGCTGGAATTGCGATTCCAACGAGTGGATTTCTTTTGCAGGAATATTTTAAAAATCCTTTAGCTGGTCCAGATGTTTTGGGAATCACCTCGGTTTCCAGTTTGTTTGTGGCATTTTACATTTTCTTTTCACAGAGTATTGTCATTCCAGATTTTTTGCAGAACAGCTTTATCAGCTTATCATCCATCATTGGAAGTATTGTTTTGATGATGCTTCTACTCTTATTTTCGAATCGATTTCGGGATAAAAGTTTCATCATTATTTTTGGATTTTTGATCTCGGCTTTGGCTGGTGCTGTGGTTTCTTTTCTTCAGTTTTATGTAGAAAGTCAAAGTCTGAAAAATTATATGCTTTGGACTTTTGGAGCCAATAATCAGGCGAATTTAATTCAAATTTTAATTCTTACGGTTTTAATAATTATTGGATTAATTTTTACTTTCAAATCTATAAAACCATTAATCGGAAATGCGCTAGGAAGTGCTTATGCACAGAGTTTCGGAATCAATCAATCCAAGCTAAAAATCTGTATTATTGTAGCTTCTTCCCTACTTTCTGCTTCTGTTACGGCTTTTTTAGGTCCGATTTTATTTATCGGCGTTGTAGTTCCGCATTTTTGCAGAATGATCTGGAATCCAGCCCAACTTTGGCATCAATGGATTTTGAATATGATTTTGGGTGTTTTTATAATGCAGGTTTTCTCAATTATTTCTGAGTTGAGCCAATTTCCTATTAATATTATTACGACTTTCTTTGGAATTCCTGTGATATTATTGATGCTGATAAAAAGTAATAAATAGTTTTATCGCAAAGTCGCAAAAAGTGGATTGTAAAACAGACGAAAGTCGCAAAGTTTTTTATCTTCGATAAAAAAATACAATGGATGAAAATGAATTGGCAAAAATTGTCGTTGATTTAGGATTTAAAGTTTACAAAAAACTTGGTGCAGGTTTGTTCGAAAACGTTTATGAAGAATGTCTTTTTCACGATATTAAAAAGTTTGGATTAAAAGTTGAGAAACAGAAATCATTATCAATAATTTATGATGACTTGATTATTGAGAATGCTTTCAAAATTGATTTATTAGTAGAAGACAAATTAATTTTAGAAATAAAAACTGTTGATTACCTGAATGATGTTCACAAAGCACAAATTCTAACTTATCTCAAAATGACGAATTATAAATTAGGATTGTTAATGAATTTCAGAACAGATTATTATAAAAACGGAATAAAAAGAGTTGTAAACAAACTTTAGAATTTATCGAAGATAAACCTTGGCGACTTTTAAATAAAATAATAGTTAAAAAAAATTTGTGCCTTTGCGTTAAAAAATGAAGCATTTCCTAGACTTAAAAAATACATCAATCGGCTATTCAGAACCATTAATTTCTGACATCAATACTTCCCTACAATTAGGCGAAGTTTGTTTATTAATGGGAAATAACGGTATTGGAAAAACGACTTTAATCAAATCAATTCTTGGACAAAATAAGCTTTTAAAAGGTGAAATTTCTATTAATGGAAAATCAAATCAAAAACTTAATTCGAATGAAATAGCTTCTCAGATTGCTATTGTTTTTTCAAAAGCTGAAATTCCTGATAATTATACGGTTACAGATTTAATTTCGTTAGGAAAGTATATTCATTATCCTTATTATTTTAAATTGAATGAAACTGATAAACAAGAAATCTCTGATATCATAACCAAACTCAATTTATCAGAATATCAAAACAAAAAACTAACCGAATTATCTGACGGAAACCTTCAAAAAGTCTTTATTGGTCGTGCTTTGGCTCAGAATTCTCCATTTATTATTCTGGATGAACCGACAACTCATTTGGATGAAGAAAATAAATTAATGATTCTTTCACTTCTCAGAAATCTTGCAAAATCTGAAAATAAATTGATTCTTTTCTCTTCTCACGACTGGCGATTGGCAAAGGAATTTTCTGATAAAATCTGGTGGATTAAAGATAAAAAACTTATCAGAGGAATTTCGGAAGAAGTGATTCTTAGTAATCCTGAATTGATTACACCAAAGATTTTAGATTTTAATCAAACCTTTCATCCTCCTGAAATTGATGCGCCGAAATTGGAAAAAGAAATGATGTTTTCTTTTTTACAAAAAAACTTCTCTCAGAATTTGCGGAAATTTAAATTGACGTTTAAAAATGATTTTTGGGAACTGAATTTGGATAATTTTTATGACAATTGTCATAGTTTTCAACAAATTAAACAGTCTCTGCAAACTCTTATTAATAAAGGAAATTCTAACTAAATAGATTTTCTATAATTTTATTTAATAAGATTTGCATAATAATTAAAGCGTTGTAAATCAAATATTTAACCAACTTAATATAAAAATACTATGCATGCATAGTATTTTTTTTATATTTGTATAAAGCACTTCAATATGCCAGTTATGGAAAAGAAAAATTCAGAAAAAGTCGAAAGTATTGACTTGATGTTAAAGTCGGCTTGGTTAGCGGTCTCGAAAATGTATTCGGATCAGGCATCTCTGTATAACTCAACTGCAGTTCAAGCACTTACATTACTTAAAATTGACCCGAAAGAAGGAACAAGAAGTACAAACCTTGGTCCCAAAATGGCAATTGAACCTACTTCACTTACAAGAATCATCAAACTTCTTGAAGACAATGGTTATATCTACAAAGAAAAAACCACAACTGATAAGCGGGAAGTCATTATCAAATTAACTGATAAAGGTATCAATTCCAGAAATTTATCAAAAGAAGTGGTTCTTAATTTCAATAAAAAAGTTTTGGAAAGAATTGCTCCTGAGAAATTTGAAGTTTTCAAGGAAGTGATGACAGACATTCTGAAAATAGCAAACGAACTTAATCATAAAAAATAATTCTAATAATGAACAGAAAAATAAAACACGTTACTGTCCTCGGCTCAGGCGTGATGGGTTCCGGAATTGCCTGCCATTTGGCTGGTAACGGGATTCAGGTTTTGATGTTGGATATGCCTCCGAAAGAATTGTCTGAAAAAGACAAAGCGACGGGCGTAAATCCAGAAAGTAAAAAATTCAGAAACAGTGTGGCGCAAGGTCATCTTGATACCGCTCTGAAAAGCAATCCTTCGCCCATCTATGACAAATCTTTCGCTTCCAGAATTACCGTTGGAAACTTCGAGGATGATTTGGAGAAAATCAAAAATTCGGATTGGGTGATTGAAGTGATTGTTGAGAGATTGGACATCAAACAATCGATGTTCGAGAAAGTTGACAAACTTCGCAAACCGGGAACTTTAATTACGTCCAACACGTCTGGAATTCCGATTCATTTGATGTCAGAGGGAAGGTCAGAAGATTTCCAGAAACATTTCTGCGGAACACACTTCTTCAATCCGCCAAGATATCTGAAATTATTTGAAGTCATTCCAGGTCCTAAAACAGATAAATCAGTTATTGTTTTCTTTATGTCTTACGGCGAGAAATTCTTAGGAAAAACGACGGTTCTTTGTAAAGATACACCAGGATTCATCGGAAACAGAATCGGAGTTTATTCGATGGCGAAGATTATGGAATTGACGGAAGAAATAGGTTTAACGATTGAAGAAGCTGATTCTTTAACAGGAGATTTACTGAATCGTCCAAAAACCGGAACTTTCAAATTGGGAGATTTGGTTGGTTTGGATACAGCTTTCAATGTAACCAAAGGACTTCAAGCCAATCTTAAAGACGATGAAATGGTTCAGGCGCTTAAAGATTCTAAAACTTTGAATTTCTTGATTGAAAATAAATTCCTTGGTGATAAAGCTAAAAAAGGATTTTACTATAAAGAAAAAGATGCTGGCGGAAATGTGAATCGTTTCGTTCTTAATTATGAAACACTTGGTTATGAACCTACAAAACAGCCAAAACTTTCGATTGTTACAACTGCAAAAGAAGCAGGAAGTTTGAAAAATCGTTTACCGATTTTGTTGAAAGACCAATCCAAAGCCGGAGAATTGATTAGAAAACATTACGCTTCACTTTTTGCTTATGTTTCTCAAAGAGTTCCGGAAATCACGGATGTGTTCTACTCTATCGATGATGCAATGAAAACCGGTTATGCTTGGAAATATGGACCATTCGAAAACTGGGATTTTGTAGGAATCCAAAAAGGAATTGATTTGGTTGAAAGTGAAGGTTATAAAGTTGCTGATTGGGTTAAGGAAATGCTGGCTTCCGGAAACGAATCGTTCTACAAATTAGAAAACGGAAAGCAATTATTCTACAATCAAAACACAAAAACTTACGAGCCGATTCCAGGTTTGGATGCTTTCATTATTCTTGATAACATCAGAAAAGAAAAAACGATTTGGTCTAATTCTGAATCAGCGTTAATCGACCTTGGCGACGGCATTTTGAACTTTGAATTCCGTTCAAAAATGAATTCTCTTGGAGGAGGCGTTTTAGAAGGTCTTAATAAATCCATCGATATTACTGAAAAAGATTACAGAGGTTTGGTTGTAGGAAATCAAGCAGATAATTTCTCTGTCGGAGCAAATCTCGCAATGGTAATGATGATGGCTGTTGAACAAGATTGGTACGAATTGAATATGGCAATCGCAATGTTCCAGCAGACTTCAATGAAGTTAAGATATTCATCAATTCCAGTTATCGCGGCACCATTCGGAATGACACTTGGCGGTGGTTGCGAATTTTCTATGCACGCAGACAAAATCGTTGCAGCAGCGGAAACTTACATCGGTTTGGTTGAAGTTGGAGTTGGTTTGATTCCAGGCGGTGGTGGAACAAAAGAGTTTGCTTTACGAGCACTTAAAGGAACACTTCCTGATGATGTTAAAACCAATCACTTGCGAAATTACTTTATGAATATTGCAACAGCAAAAGTGGCTACTTCTGCCCACGAAGCTAAGCAAATGGGAATTCTGACAGATAAAGATATCATCGTTGTAAACAAAGACAGACAAATAGCAGAAGCAAAACGTCAGGCAATTGTTCTGGACGAATTAGGGTATACACCGCCGGTTCCTGAGAAAGTTAAAGTTCTCGGAAACGAAGCAATGGGAATGTTCTACGTTGGAACAGACCAAATGGTTGCCGGTGGTTACGCCTCAGAACACGACAGATTGATTGCCAACAAAATTGGTTACGTAATGACTGGCGGAAATCTCTCCGAACCAACAGAAGTTTCCGAACAATATCTTTTGGATTTGGAAAGAGAAGCTTTCCTTTCACTTTGTGGTGAGAGAAAAACGCTTGAAAGAATTCAGACGATGTTGACGACTGGAAAACCACTTAGAAATTAGATTTTTTTGTAAAATGTAAAAAGTATTAATGTATTAACGATGCACAATTTTAGAGATTTAGAAGTTTGGACAAAATCAATGAAACTTTGTAAAATATTTTACTTGGCTTCTAGTAATTTTCCAAAAGATGAATTGTTTGGATTGACTTCTCAAGCAAGAAGAAGTTTAATTTCAATTCCGTCTAATATTGCTGAAGGCGCTGGTCGTGACACAAATGCTCAGTTTTCTCATTTTCTGAATATTGCATTAGGCTCATCATTCGAATTTGAAACTCAAATATTAATTGCTAATGATTTGGGGTTCTTTAAAAATGATGATTTTAATATCATTTATTCCGAAATCAAACACATACAAAATATGTTGGCAAAATTGAAACAGAAATTTAATACTCAAACATTTTAAAATCATAAATACATTTTACATTAATACGTAAATACAACAAAATAAAATGGAAGCATATATAGTAACAGGATACAGAACAGCAGTTGGTAAAGCACCGAAAGGTTCTTTGCGTTTTACCCGACCAGATGATATGGCGGCAACTGTGATACAACATCTGATGAAAGATGTTCCAAATCTTGACCCGGCTCGCATCGACGATTTGATTGTCGGATGTGCAATGCCGGAAGCAGAACAAGGCCTTAATGTCGCAAGACTAATTTCATTAATGGGATTGGACACCGATAAAGTTCCGGGTGTTACAGTCAACAGATATTGCGCCTCAGGCTCAGAAGCTATTGCGATTGCAGCAGCTAAAATCAAAGCAGGAATGGCAGAATGCATCATCGCTGGTGGTGCAGAAAGTATGTCTTACATCCCAATGGGCGGTTACAAACCGATTCCGGATACGGATTTGGCCAAGAAACATCCCGATTATTATTGGGGAATGGGATTGACTGCGGAAGCCGTTGCCAACGAATTCAAAGTGAGTCGTGAGGAGCAAGACCAATTCGCTTACAACTCGCATCAGAAAGCGATGAAAGCCATCAAGGAAGGAAAATTTGAAAGCCAGATTGTTCCGATTGATGTAGCATATAATTTCCTTGACGAAAAGGAAAAAATCCAGACCAAAGAATATGCATTCAAGCAAGACGAAGGTCCAAGAGCTGATACTTCGGTGGAAGCTCTGGCAAAACTTCGTCCCGTTTTCGCAGCAAATGGTTCTGTAACAGCAGGTAACTCTTCTCAAACTTCTGACGGTGCCGCTTTCACAATGGTAATGTCCGAAAGAATGGTAAAGGAATTAAACTTGACTCCAGTTGCGAGACTTCTCTCCTATTCGACTGTCGGAGTTCCGCCAAGAATTATGGGAATCGGACCAATGTTCGCCATTCCAAAAGCGTTGGAACAAGCTGGACTTAAACAATCTGATATTGATTTGTTTGAATTGAATGAAGCCTTCGCCTCTCAATCAGTGGCGATTTTAAGAGAACTGAACATCAATCCTGACATCGTCAACGTGAACGGAGGAGCAATCGCACTTGGACATCCACTGGGTTGCACAGGAACAAAATTAACAGTCCAACTTCTTGACGAAATGAAACGCAGAAACAGCAAATATGGTGTTGTGACAATGTGCGTAGGAACTGGTCAGGGTGCAGCGAGTGTTTTTGAGTTGTTATAGACAAGGAGAAAAAAGAATAAAGAGAAAAGACTTTTCATAATGAAACATAATTTTAAGCATCTGAACATTTGGAAATTATCCATTGAATTAGCTGATGAAATTTATGCAATTACAGAAAGTTTTCCTAAAAATGAAGAATTCGGTTTGAAATCTCAAATCAGAAGATGTACAGTTTCTGTTGCTTCTAATATTGCAGAAGGTTCAAGCAGAACTTCACAAAAAGATTTCAATCGATTTTTAGAAATCAGTTTGGGCTCTCTTTATGAATTACAAACGCAGATAATAATTTCTTCAAGAAGAGATTATATCGAACAATCGAAATTTGAATTAATAGAAAATAAAATCACCGAATTACAGAGAATGATTTCAGGCTTTCAAAAAACATTGAAGTGGTAAGTCTTTATTCTTTTCTCTTTATTCTTTAATCAAAAAAAATAATATAAATGAGTACTGAAACCCAAACATTAAACGGTGGCGAATTCCTTGTAAAGGACATCACTGCTCAGGAAATCTTCAGCATCGAAGAACTTTCCGAAGAACAAACAATGCTTCGCGATTCTGCGAAAGAATTCATAGATAAAGAAGTGGTTCCGAACAAAGAACGCTTCGAGAAAAAAGATTACGCCTACACGGAAGAAGTGATGCGTAAAATTGGAGAAATGGGATTCCTGGGAATCGCTGTTCCGGAAGCTTACGGCGGATTGGGAATGGGATTCGTGACCACAATGCTGGCTTGCGATTACATCTCTGGAACAACTGGCTCATTAGCAACAGCTTATGGCGCACACACTGGAATCGGAACTTTGCCAATCCTACTTTACGGAAGCGAATATCTGAAAAACAAATACCTTCCGGACTTAGCGGCTGGAACTAAATTTGGTGCTTATTGCTTGACTGAGCCGGACGCTGGTTCTGACGCCAACAGCGGAAAAACAAGAGCCAAACTTTCCGAAGACGGCAAACATTACATCATCAACGGACAAAAAATGTGGATTTCCAATGCAGGTTTTGCAGACACTTTCACATTGTTTGCCAAGATTGACGATGACAAAAACATCACTGGATTCGTCATTAACCGTTCTGAATTGGAAAATCCTGAGAGTATGACTTTCGGAGAGGAAGAACACAAATTGGGAATCCGTGCGTCTTCTACGCGTCAGGTTTTCTTCAATGATATGAAAATTCCGGTTGAGAATCTTTTGGGCGAAAGAAACAACGGTTTCAAAATCGCTCTTAATGCCCTGAACGTTGGCCGAATCAAATTGGCAGCGGCTTGTCTGGATGCACAAAGAAGAATTCTGAACCATTCACTGACTTATTCTACGGAGAGAAAACAGTTTGGCGTTTCTATCAATACTTTCGGCGCGATTCGCAAGAAATTGGCAGAGATGGCGACTGGCGCTTTCGTGAGTGAGGCTGGTTCGTACCGTGGTGCAAAAGATGTCGAAAATAAAATCGAGGAATTGGTTGCCGGGGGAATGAACCACGAGGAAGCGGAACTGAAAGGCGTAGAGGAATTCGCTGTAGAATGTTCAATCCTGAAAGTTTTCGTTTCAGATTTAGCACAGCATTCAGCAGACGAAGGCATCCAAATCTTCGGTGGAATGGGCTTCTCAGAAGATACACCAATGGAATCTGCCTGGAGAGATTCAAGGATTTCCAGAATCTACGAAGGAACCAACGAAATCAACAGACTTCTTGCCGTTGGAATGCTCATCAAACGTACAATGCAAGGGAAAATCGACCTTTTGACGCCTGCAAAAAATGTAGGAAAAGAATTGATGGGAATTCCGTCTTTCGACATTCCGGATTATTCAGAATATATGTCTGAGGAAAAAGAAGTCATCAAAAACCTGAAAAAAGTATTCCTGATGGTTTCCGGTTCTGCCCTTCAAAAATATATGATGGACATCGAGAAACAACAGCATCTTCTCCTGAACGCTTCCGAAATCCTGAACCAAATCTATATGGCAGAATCAGCCATCCTGAGAGCGGAGAAACATTTCGATACAGATTCTGTAGAAGCAGCAATGGCAAGACTGAATCTTTACAAAGCCGTTGACATCATCGCCACCAACGCCAAAGAAGGCATCGTCTCTTTCTCGGAAGGCGACGAGCAAAGAATGATGCTAGCCGGACTAAGACGTTTTACAAAATACGTGAACACGCCAAATCCAATTGCGTTGACAGAAAAGATTGCCGCTCATTTTATAGCGAAAGGTTCTTACTAGATTATCAATTTGATTGAAATAATAAAACCCTCTGAATTTTTCGGAGGGTTTATTATTTTATCGAAATAAGATGGATTATCACTCAATAATCGGATAGCTAGCTCTTAATAAATTTGCTGATTTTCTTGTTTCATCACAATTCGTAAATTCTGGTTTTTCATTTATTCTTTGCAAACACTTCTTATTTTTATAGTAATAAATTGTTTCATAATCTAGTTTTTCAATTGAAGTTTCAGGATTACTTCTTATTGTAATTACTGCTTTAACAGGTTTTTCATTTTTATAATAAATATTCGTTTCATAATTATAATGTGCAAAGCTACTTTCCTCAATCTTTTGAGTCGTTCTGTCATCTTTAGAAAATATTACTTTTCCACTAGTGACTATAATATCATTTTTACCATTGCCAATACCAGTTTGGAATTCTGTGATTGATAGGTTTTTATTCGAATCAAAATTAGCACAAAGCAAATCTATTTTTGAAATATATTCATTTTTACTTACACACGAAATGGTAAAAAGAAATAATATTAGTACGAGAGGCGATAACCTTTTTTTCATTATAATTATTTGAAGTGCTAATTTAAAATTTCTCCATCAAAATCAATCATATAACTTGTCCCAGTAAAATCTTTCAAAACAATATGATTATCATTAAGCTGAAAAGAATCTTCTTCATCCAAAGAAACAAAAATGTCAGCACCACCAAATTGCCAAATAATATTTCCAAAACTATCAATTCTTGAAATTTCCAACTCACCGTGGACAACAAAATCATTTTCAATCCTGAATATTTTAAAACAAGTTGCCATATCTAATTTCTTGACCCAATTCAGTTTCAAATCTAATATTGAAATAGAAAAAACAGAATCAGAACAACAGACAAGAAGATTATCATCATCTAAAATAGAAGAATTTTCATTAATACTTGTTCCGCCACCAGAGCCGATAATCAAACAATTATTAATTTCTTCATCCTTCTCAATTAATTTTATGCCGTGCTTTGAACTTGGATATCTCTCAGCATCCTCTCCAAAATAGATATTCTTGTAAACATTCAAATTATCATTTGAATTGAGAGAAAATGTTGAATCATTGAAAACTTCAATCGTCAAATTATTATACAAATATCTGTTCATAATCAAATTTTAAAACAAACTCAACTGAATACCACCACTCTTCCCTGGCTTCGCATCACCAAAAACCGTTTTCCCGCCAAATCGCCAAGAGTTTTGTCGCTCCTCTTCTATCACTTCTTCAAGGTTAAAATCCGGCGTAAAGTTCGCTTCCGTTCTCAAAGCAATCTCGTGAAGTTTCTTGATGGCTTGGCTTTTATCGGTATTCCCCAACTTAGATTTCTCGATGCCGGTTCTTAGGATAGAAATGGTTTCGTCGTAGGTTTTGGTAGGCACAGGAAACGGATGACCGTCTTTCCCGCCGTGCGCAAAAGAAAACCGCGCTGGGTCTGTAAATCTCGACGGCGCCCCGTGAATCACCTCACTCACAAGCGCCAGAGACTGCATCGTTCTGGGGCCAACGCCTTTCAGCATCAGCAATTCCTCAAAATTCTCAGGCTGATTTTCCCTCGCCAACCAAAGAATATTTCCCAGCTTTTTCATATCCACATCACTGGCCAAAACCTCGTGATGCGCCGGCAAAATCAAGCGTTGGAAATCCTGCATCCATTTCTCAGAATCGGTTTTCGTGATGTCCACAATGCCGTTTCTGCTTTGTTCCGCCTGAGCAGAAGTCAGATTAAGAATATTGCCACGATTCACACCGGAAATCCCCGTGTGAGGCTCATTCACAAAAGAACTGACATTCTCAGAAAGCCAGTGGTAACGCCTCGCAGTGCCGTCGGAATCGTGCATCCCTTGCTGAACAACCGCCCAATTCCCTTGGTCTGATAAAATAAAATTATGAAGATAAAGCTGATAACCATCTTGGATAGCCGTGTTATCAACCTTCGCAGACAACTTACTGCAACGCACCAACTCATTCCCGTCAAGTCCGGTTGAATCTGCAATTTTCAGAAGTTCATTCGGTGTATCTTTGGAGAATTTTCCTTTTCCGCCAGCAATGTAGATTCCCAGCGATTTGGAATGCGGGTTGATGGAACGTTTCAAAGCGCCCATCACAGATGTTGTGATGCCGGACGAATGCCAGTCCATTCCCATCACCGCCCCAAAACTCTGAAACCAAAATGGGTCTGCCAGCCTTCTCAGAACTTCATCTTTACCATAATCGGCAAGAATCACTTCCACAATCGCCAGCCCAAGTGTGGACATACGTTCATAAAGCCAAGGCGGAACCTGACCGTAATGTAAAGGCAAATCTGCAGTTCCCGAACGTTTCATTTTTTATTTTTTAATCGCAAAGGCGCAAATTTCATTTAGCAATTCAACTTTTTCAAGGCGCAAAACTTTGCGACTTTTATAACATTATGATTTAAAATCCTTGCGCCTTTGCGAGAAATTATTACTTCTCAAAAAAAGCATTCAGACTTTCAAGATTCTTTTTATCACTTCCTGCAAAAACTTCATTATCTGTGATGAAAACCGGACGTTTCAAAAAACTGTAATGGTCAAGAATCAACTTCTTAAAATCCTTTTCTTTTAAAGTACTGACATCAATTCCTCTTTCCTTGATTTGTGTCGATTTTTTACTGAAAAGCGCTTCGTAAGATTTCGTTTTCTCATACATCTCTTCCAGTTCTGCTTCGGTTATCGGTTGGGCTTTTATTTCTCTCAATTCCCAATTGGAAAGATCAAGAGGCGTCATTATTTTCTTGTTGGTTCCACAGGTTTTGAGATAGAATACTTTTTTCATTTTTATTAAAGTCAGGAGATTTAAAATAGAATTTGAGAATTACAAATTTAGTACAAATGTCAAAGGAATAAAACATAAATATTGAAGTTATAATCTAAAATTCTTCCCTATTTTTGATACATAATAAGAATAGAATGGAAAACAAACCAGTCACGTTTCAGTTTATTTCTGAACCAACGGACGTTAATTTTGGAGGCAATGTTCACGGCGGAAGTGTGATGAAATGGATAGATCAAGTGGGTTACGCCTGCGCCAGTAATTGGTCGGGAACTTATTGTGTAACAGTTTATGTCGGCGGAATCCGATTTTATCAACCTATCAAAATTGGGGAAATTGTCAAATTGGAATCGCACGTCATTTTCACAGGAAGCACAAGTATGCATATTGCTATTGATGTGTTTTCCAGAAACGTAAAGGAGAAAAAATTCGAAAAGAAAACGCATTGCATTATTGTTTTTGTAGCGGTTGATGAAAACGGAAAAGCAATGCAAGTTCCAAAATGGAAACCAACTACAGAAAAGCAAATTCAGCTGGAACAATACGCGAAAAAACTAATGAACCTGAGAAAAGATATCGAAGATGAGATGAAACCATTTTTATGAATTGATAATTTAAACGATTTATATTTAAGAATCAACAATTCATAATAATTATAAATTAAATAAAATTAATGATTTGATTGATTTTATAAACTTAATAACACTTAATTTTGTTCTGAAAAATTAAAAAAGTATTCAAATTGAACAAAAAAATTATCAGTTTATTAGCCTTATCATTAGTGGTTAATATCAATGCGCAGGTTTTCAATGCAGGTTTCGAAAACAATAACGGCACACCGCTGTCTCAATTCAAAACAATCAATGCAGATGGATTAACAGTACCGGAATGGGGACAAGTACAGGAATTCAACACAGAAGCCTGGATTCAGTTTTATGACGGTTATGATAACAAAATAGCTTTTAGTACATCTTATTATTCTCCGGAAGGTCAGGCAAATGATTGGTTGATTACACCAGCAATTACAATTCCTTCTGAAGGAACACCCACACTTTACTGGAAAGGAAAATCGTATGATTTTGAATATACAGACTCCTACGCTGTAAAAGTTTCTGCAACCAATGACAGCCCGGAATCTTTCACAACACTGACTCAGATTGATGCCGAGCAACCGTTTGACTACGCATCGCATACGTTAGACTTATCCGATTATAAAGGAAAAACCATCTATTTGGCTTTCGTAAATAACACAAACAGCGGAACATATTTGGCTTTGGACGATTTGTATATCAGTCAATCTGCTGATTGTGTTATGCCTTCATTGGATGGATTTTCAGTTTCTGAGCTTAAACCAAATTCCGTAAAAATAGATTGGTCATCAACCAGCGGAATTAACAATTATGATGCAGGTTTAACGACATTCAATACATATGTATCTTCAAAAGGAATCACTTCTGCTACAACTAAAAGTTTTGATAATCTACAAGCTGGAAAAAGATACCAATTCTTCCTGAAAAATGCAGATTGCGGTTCTGGCTGGGCTGGGCCAAAATCAATCTGGACACCAACAGAATTGCCTTACTCTTATGATTTCGAAAAAACAGTTGAGAACTTTGGCGAATATGACTCAGACGGTTGGGCCTCTAACACTTGGTTGATGGGAGAAAATGAAGCTGTTGCTCAAAACGGAAGTGGTTACGCTTATAACAACACCAGTACTTCTGCAACCGCAAAGAATGATTGGCTTTTTTCTTATCCAATCTATCTAAAAAACGGAGAAACAGTTACTGCAAAATATTACACATCCATTGGAAATGAATCTGCAGAACCAGCAACTTTGAAAGTTGCTATTGCTAGCGCTCAAAACAAAGACAGCATCATCCAAAATCTATCTACTCAAACTGTGTCTCAACAAACTTATACAGAACACACTGTGAGTTATACAGCAACAGCTGACCAAGTTTATTATTTCGGATTTGGGAATACAACAGCTCAAGTTACAACGACAACTGCTTTGAGACTTGATAATATCAGTTTCTCAAAAAGTAATCTGGCGGTTAGTGATGTCAATAAAACCAACATTAAGGTTTATCCAAATCCAGTGGTTGACCAGTTGAATATCAAGACAGACGAGACAATTAAATCTGTTCAGGTTTATTCTTTAGATGGAAAATTGCTTAAAACCATCAACGGAAATACAACCACAGTTGATTTTAAAAATTACCCAAAAGGTTCTTATTTGGTTAAGATTGAGACCAATAAATCAACGACTTCTCAAAAAGTTATAAAATAATTTTTTAAAAATAGTTGCAGAATTAAAAATCATTTCTAAATTTGTTCCAATGAAAACAATGAACACAAAAAACTGGTGGTGGCTTTCAAACTCTTTGTCGGGTCTGAAAGGATTATCGGTGTTCTAAAATTCTGAACTAACTATAACTCAATCATAATAGACTTTGACAAATTTTGTTGAAGTCTTTTTTATTTTAAGGCTTCGATAAGTTTTAATAAAAATAATTTAAAATTGAAACGATGAGCAACCATCAACAATCAACTATCAACCATCAACCAATTTACATAAAAACCTCTGTTAAATCCCGATTAGCAGATCTTTACACGCCGATTGGAATTTACCTTCGTCTTCGTGACCAGTTTCGTGACACGATTCTTCTGGAAAGCGCAGGAAATCAGAATTCTGAAAATTCGTTTTCGTTTATTTGTGTCAATGCGATTGCAGGAATAGAAATTCGAAATTATAACGAAGCTGAATTGAAATTTCCGCTTGAAAATCCTCAGAAAATCGATTTAGAAAATGAGAAATTATCTGATTTGATGCAGGAATTCTCCAATTGTTTCAAATGTGAAAAACCAAACCACGAGATTGGAAAACAAGCGCAAGGATTTTTCGGATATACGAGTTATGATGCGATTCCATTTTTTGAGAATATCAAATTCAAGGAACAATCGGAGGAAAATAAAATTCCATTGATGCGTTATCGCCTTTATCAATACGTGATTGCAATCAATCACCACAATGATGAGATGTTCCTGATCGAGAACAAAATCAACGGTTTAAAATCAGAGCTTTCTACACTTGAGAGTATCATTAATCAAAAAAATGCACCGGTTTTTCCTTTCGAAATTACCTCAGAAGAAACTTCGAATTTAAAAGATGAAGAGTTTTTGGAATCTGTAGAATTTGCGAAGAAACATTGTTTCCGTGGCGACGTTTTCCAATTGGTTTTGAGCAGAAGATTTGAACAGAAATTTCAAGGTGACGAGTTCAATGTTTATCGTGCTTTACGAAATATCAATCCTTCTCCTTATCTATTCTTCTTCGATTATGGCGATTACAAATTAATGGGCTCAAGTCCGGAAAGTCAGTTGATTATCAAAAACGGAAAAGCCATTATTCATCCAATTGCAGGAACTTTCAAAAGAACAGGAAACATTGAAAAAGATTTAGAATCTGCGGAAGAACTCAAAAAAGACCCGAAAGAAAATGCGGAACATACGATGCTGGTAGATTTGGCAAGAAATGATTTGAGTATTCACGGAAAAAACACAACGGTTTCCAAACTGAAAGAAATCCATTTTTTCTCGCACGTGATTCATATGGTTTCTGAGGTTATAACTGATGTCAAAGAAGACCAAAATCCTTACGAAATGATTGCAACTACTTTCCCACAAGGAACTTTGAGCGGCGCTCCAAAATACCGTGCAATGCAGTTAATTGATGAACACGAGAAAACTTCCAGAAGTTATTACGCGGGTTGTATCGGGTTTGTTGGATTTGACGGAAGTTGTAATCAAGCGATTATGATAAGAACTTTTTTAAGTAAAAACAACACTTTATTTTACCAAGCCGGCGCTGGAATTACCGCAAAATCTATTGCGGAAAATGAACTTCAGGAAGTTAATAACAAATTAGGCGCTTTGAAAAAAGCCATTTTAAAAGCAGAGAAATTATGAAAATCTTAGTCTTCGATAATTATGACAGTTTTACTTACAATTTGGTTCAAATCATCGAGCAGATTGTGGATGAAAAAGTAGATGTTTACAGAAATGACCAAATCCCATTGGAAGACATTGAGAAATATGACAAAATCATTCTTTCCCCAGGTCCTGGAATTCCCGAAGAAGCAGGGATTTTATTAGATGTGATAAAAAAATATGCCCCTACAAAATCTATTTTCGGAGTTTGTTTGGGACAACAAGCCATTGCGGAGGCTTTCGGTGGAAGTTTGATTAATTTGTCTGAAATCTATCACGGTGTTGCAACTGAAGCAACTCAAACTAATGAACATAAGATTTTCAATAATTTACCGGAAACTTTGGAAGTTGGTCGCTATCACTCTTGGGCAGTCAATCCTGATGATTTCCCTACCGAATTAGAAATCACAAGCGTTGACAAAAACGGAATGATTATGAGTTTAAAACATAAATCGTACGATGTTCACGCGGTTCAGTATCATCCGGAAAGTATTCTGACTCCGAATGGAAAACAAATCTTAGAGAACTTTTTACAAAATTAAAATGAAAGAAATCCTACAATACCTTTTCAATCACCAGACTTTGACAAAAGCCGAAGCCAAAGCGATTCTGATTGAAATTTCACAAAATAAATTCAACGAAAGTGAAGTCATTTCTTTCATCACGGTATTTCTGATGCGGACAATTACCCTGGAAGAACTCGAAGGTTTCCGAGAAGCATTGCTACAATTGGCAAAACCTGTCGATTTAGGAACCAAAGATTTGGTTGACATCGTTGGGACTGGCGGAGACGGAAAAAACACGTTTAACATTTCGACTTTAGCGAGTTTCATCGTTGCAGGAACTGGGCAAAAAGTAGCTAAGCAAGGCAATTATGGAGCTTCTTCTATTTCTGGTTCCTCTAATGTTTTGGAAGAACTGGGTTATAAATTCAAGGATAATTCCGAGGATTTGAAAACCGATCTGGAAAAAGGAAATATCTGTTTTCTACACGCACCGCTGTTTCATCCCGCTTTGAAATCCGTTGCACCTCTCAGAAAACAGCTTGGTCTGAAAACTTTTTTCAATATTTTGGGACCGTTGGTGAATCCTGCACGTCCCGATTTCACGATGATTGGTGTTGCAAATCTGGAAATTGCAAGAGTTTATCAATATCTTTTACAAAAGCAGAAAAGCGAGTTTATGTTGGTTCACGCTTTGGATGGTTACGACGAAATTTCTTTGACAGGCGATACAAAAATCTTTAGTAAAATTGGAGAAAAAATCTATTCCGCAGAAGATTTGAAATTCAAAAATATATCTCCTGAAAGTATTTTCGGAGGTGAAACTAAAGAAGATGCAGCGAAATTATTTATCAATATTTTGGAAGGTAATGGAACCGAAGAACAAAATTCAGTAGTTCTTGCCAATGCCTCTATTGCTTTGGAAAATACTGGAAAATATGGGAATTATGACGATTGTATGACTTTAGCAAAAGAAAGTTTGGAAAGTGGAAAAGCATTGAAATCGCTTCGCTCAATTATTAATGATTAATCGTTAATGATTAGCTAAAACATATTATTTAAAAATTTAACAATTAGTAATTTACAATTAATAATTATTAAAAATGAACATCCTCGATAAAATCATAGAACGAAAAAAACAGGAAGTTGCAGATGCAAAATCCAAAATCTCTATTGAACAACTTAAAGACACAGAGTTTTTTAACAAACCAACATTCTCGCTAAAAGAAACTATCAAAACAAAATCCGGAATTATCTCCGAATTCAAAAGACAATCGCCAAGCAAAGGGATTATCAATGACAAAGTTCCGCCTTTAGAAGTCGTTTCTCAATACGAAAAATTTGGGGCGAGCGCAGTTTCAATCTTGACGGACAAAGATTTTTTCGGTGGCAGTTTTGAAGATATTTTGAGCGTTCGAAATCACATCAAGATTCCGATTCTGAGAAAAGATTTTATGATTGATGAATATCAATTCTATGAGGCAAAATCAATTGGAGCAGACGTTATTTTGCTGATTGCATCTTGTCTTTCGCCAACTCAGGTTTTGGAATTTACAGAATTGGCTCATTCCTTAAATCTCGAAGTTTTGCTAGAAATCCATTCCGGGGAAGAATTAAAACATATTAATAAAAATGTCGATTTTGTTGGAATTAATAACAGAAATTTGAAGGATTTTAAAGTCGATTTGCAACATTCTGTAGATTTGAAAAACCAGCTTCCGGACGATATTTTGTCCGTTGCAGAAAGCGGAATCTATAATGAAGAAGATTTCAAATTCCTGGAAGAAAAAGGATTTGATGGATTTTTGATGGGCGAATATTTTATAAAGAATGAAAATCCTGGAGAGAAATTCGGAGAATTTGTTTCAAAAATGAGAATTTAACTATTCAATAATTGCTATGGAAAATAAAAGAAGTGAGAATATTAAAAAGTTGGTGGAACTAATAACCGAAGGTTATGAAGTAGAACATTTAAACGATATTGTATCTAATTTGGGTCATGCAATTCATCATCCATATGACTACGCTGAAAAAAATGACCTATTATGGCTTTATGAGGAGAACGAGAGCAATCCACTTTCATTGGACTATATAATTCCGTTGGAAATTAATGAAATAGCAATAGTTGGTGATAAAATAGATGAAATACACGACCAAATCGGTGATATTATTGAAGACTTACCTGAGTTTCCTTTCGACGAAAAAATGACTGCCAAAAAATACTTTATCTGGTTAGATGATATTTTGTCCGAAAGCAACGAAGAAATTCTTGAAATTGGAAAAAGTTTTGGTGATGATCTGATACTATTCTTGGTGTATAAAAAAAATACAGATGAGATTATCAAGATCTGTCAACAATTCGATTTGAAATGCTCAAATCCGAAAAACACTCTTTATTAATAATGAATTTATGACTCAACTAAAACTTAAAGTTTGCGGATTAACAAAACTTGATCAGATTCAGGAACTGATTAATTTGGATGTTGATTTCTTGGGATTTATATTTTATGAAAAATCTCCGAGATATGTTCTGAATCATTTGAATTTAAAACAGATTTCTGAAATCCCACACTTACAAAAAGTTGGTGTTTTTGTGAATGAAGATTTGGAAAACATTATTGAAATTTCGGAACAAGCAAACTTAAATTTCATCCAACTTCACGGCGATGAAACCGAAGATTTCATTTCAGAATTAAAACAAAAATTGAATCCAAAAATTGGAATTATTAAAGTTATCAGAATTGGAAATCAGACTTCCGATGAATTGCAAAAAGCCATCAACCATCAACCATCAACCATCGACTATCTTCTATTCGACACAGATTCCAAAGCATTTGGAGGAACAGGAAAAACCTTTGACTGGAATATTTTAAATGATATCGAGATTCCCATTCCTTATTTTTTAAGTGGCGGAGTTTCATTAGAAAATACAGAAGATTTAAAAAATATCAATCAAAAACCAACTGCTCTCGATATCAATTCAAAATTTGAAATCGAAGCTGGAAATAAAGATTTACAAAAAGTAAAAGAATTTTTATCATTAATAAAAAATGAAACATCTATTTCAAAACTTTCTTAAAAACAGCAAATGTTATAGATGTTCCATCTGACCAATAAAAAAATATAAAAGAACAGATGAAACATCATCAATATAAAAGCAAAATATTCTGGACAGGAAATACTGGTGAATCTACAAAAAGCTATCGCTCTTACCAAAGAGATTACACGATTTCTGTTGATAGAAAAACTGATATTTCAGGTTCATCTGACCCGGCATTTCTTGGAAATCCGGAACTTCATAATCCTGAAGACTTGTTGTTGGCTTCGGTTTCTTCGTGTCATTTGTTGTGGTATCTTCATCTTTGTTCTGTGAACAAAATTCTGGTTTTGGAATATGAAGATTTTGCCGAAGGAACAATGATCGAGAATGAAAACGGAAGTGGAAAATTCAGTGAAATCACTTTAAAACCAAAGATTATAGTTGCTGAAAAAGAAATGATACCGAAAGCAGTTGAACTCCATCAGAAAGCAAACGAATATTGCTTCATCGCCAATTCATTAAACTTCGACGTGAAACATCATCCAGAGATCACAGCAAAATAAGTTTGAAATGCAATATTCCATTAAATGCTCAAAAGACTTATCAGACAAAGAAATTGAGTTAATTTTGAAATCTTGGGAAATAGAAGATTGGTTTAATTTGAATTCTTTTGACTTTAAAATCAAGTTTGAAAATTCTGAATTTCATTTCTTAGAAATTGAAGACAAAATTGTTTCATTAGCGAGAATCAACTTTAATTTTAGACTTGAAATCCAAAAGAATCTGTACAACTTTGCTGAATTTGTAGGATTTGTTTCTATTGAAAAAGCTAAAAAATATGGTAGTTTTTTATTTAATAAAATAGTAGCGAATCTAACTGAAAGAAAAATTGAAACTATAGGTTTTTGCAAAATGAATTTAAGACCATTTTATGAGAAAAATAACATACAAATCCTTTATGGAAAAGGAATTTTCATAACAGAATTTGAAAATAATGAATGGATAGATTCTGACGACGATGATATTTTAATCCTCAGTACTTCCGAAGAACACATCAATATTTTGCAAAATCTGAATGAACAGAATAAAGCAATTTTAATATAACGATTTAGAAAATTTAAAATAAATGAACTACCAAAACCCAGATAAAAACGGCTATTACGGCGATTTCGGAGGCGCTTTCGTTCCCGAAATGCTTTACCCGAATGTTGCCGAATTACAGGAAAAATATATCCAAATCATCGAATCCGAAGAATTCCAAAATGAATTTCAGGATTTGCTGAAAAACTATGTTGGACGCGCTACACCACTTTATTTTGCGAAGAATCTGAGCGAAAAATATCAGACTCAAATCTATCTAAAAAGAGAAGATTTGAATCACACCGGAGCGCATAAAATCAACAATGCTTTAGGACAAGCTTTGCTCGCAAAAAAATTAGGAAAACATAGAATCATTGCTGAAACCGGAGCCGGACAACACGGTGTTGCAACGGCGACTGCCTGCGCACTTCTTGGCTTGGAATGCATTGTTTATATGGGCGAAGTTGATATTGCGAGACAATCTCCCAATGTTGCTCGAATGAAGATGCTTGGCGCAACTGTGATTCCTGCAACTTCCGGTTCAAAAACTTTGAAAGACGCTGTGAATGAAGCTTTGCGAGACTGGATTAATAATCCTTCCACAACGCATTACATTATTGGAAGTGTGGTTGGTCCGCATCCATTTCCTGATTTGGTAGCGAGATTTCAAAGTGTTATTTCGAAAGAAATTAAAGAACAACTGAACGAAAAAATTGGGAGAGAAAATCCTGATTATATAATCGCTTGCGTTGGCGGCGGAAGTAATGCCGCAGGAACTTTTTATCATTATGTAAATGAAGAAAGTGTGAAAATTATTGCGGCGGAAGCTGGCGGTTTCGGCGTTGATTCAGGGAAATCTGCAGCGACAACTTTTCTTGGAACTTTAGGAATTTTACACGGAAGTCAAAGTCTCGTAATGCAGACAGAAGACGGGCAAGTCATAGAGCCTCATTCAATTTCTGCAGGTTTGGATTATCCGGGAATTGGTCCGATGCACGCCAATCTGTTCAACCAAAAAAGAGCAGAATTTTTCAGTATTAATGATGACGAAGCTTTGAAATCTGCCTTTGAACTGACAAAAATCGAAGGCATCATTCCGGCTTTGGAGAGTGCACACGCTTTGGCTGTTTTGGATAAAAAGAAATTTGAAAAAGATGATGTTGTCGTGATTTGCCTTTCTGGTCGTGGCGATAAGGATATGCAAACGTATTTGAAACATCTTTAAATCTGTAAAATGTAAAACGTATTTATGTATTTATGATTCTCAATCGTTAATACATTTTACGTCAATACTTTAATACATTAAACAAAATGAAAAAACTAAACATATATTTCACTGCAGGAGTTCCAAAACTTGATGATACCGGAAAAATTGCCAAACTGATTCAGGAATCGGGTGCAGATATGATGGAAATAGGAATTCCTTATTCTGACCCAGTTGCAGATGGACCTGTGATTCAGGATGCGCATTCTTTGGCTTTGAAAAATGGAATGAGCATCAAAAAGCTGTTCGAACAATTAGCAGAAGTCAAAGATTCTGTGACCATTCCGAAGATTTTGATGGGTTATTTGAATCCAGTTCTTCAATTTGGATTCGAAAACTTTTGTCAGAAATGTGCAGAAGTTGGCATTTCTGGATTGATTATTCCTGATTTACCACCCATTGAATTCGAAAATAAATATGGCGAAATTCTTAAAAAATACAATCTGAATTTCACTTTTCTAGTAACTCCAGAAACTTCGGAAGAACGTATTAAATATCTTGATTCTTTAAGTTCAGGGTTCTTGTACGCTGTAAGTTCTTCTTCAACAACGGGAAACGAAAATGCAGTTTTAAAAAATGAGAATTATCTTGATAGATTGGCTTCTTTAGATTTGAAAAATCCAGTTTTCATCGGATTTGGAATCAAGGATAAATCGGATTTTGAGAATGTGACAGAGAAAGCGCAAGGCGGAATCATCGGAACTGCTTTCGTGAAGATTCTATTGGAAAATCAGGATTGGGAAGCAAAAGCGGAAAGCTTTATCAGAAGTGTAAAGAATTAATAAAAAGCAGTCTTACTTCAAAAATAAGACTGCTTTTGTTTTTTTAGAAGAAATATTGATTCAGTTCCTCGGCAAAACTTTTCTCAGAAGGATTCCATCCTAATTTTTCCTGAGTTTGCAAGCTTGTTGCCGGACAATCTGCTCCAACAAAAAACGTCATCCAAGTAAAATATTCTGGAGCTTCTTCTGCGGATAAAGATTTCACAGGAATATTGAGTTTTTCCCCAATCAGTTCTGCAAATTCTTTCATTGATAATTGTTTATCATTATTGACTGCGTTATATCTCGCTCCTTTTTCATTTTTTTCAAGAGCTAAACGAAACAACTTCGCAGCGTCCAAACGATGAACAGTTGGCCAAACATTACTTCCGTCACCTATGTAAGCTGAGAAACCTTTAGCTTTAGACATTTCAGCCAGCATTACACCAAAACCACCTTTGAAACCAAGCTCTGAATTTCCGTAAACACTTGGAGAAAGACGAACAATAGATGCATTAATTCCAGATTCTGACAAGTCTAAAAATGCTTTTTCAGAAAATCGGATTGATTCTGCCGGTGCTTTACTTTCTTCCGTTATTTTTCCATTAATCAATGGCAATCCTAATGTTCCGCCTGTTACTACAATCGGTTTATCGGTTCCTTTCAGAACTTCACCCATTGCTTCGATTGCTTTTTGGTCTTTAATTGCATTACTTTGATAATCCGAAAAATCGTGAATAAAAGCCGTGTGAATCACTCCGTCCGCTTCTCTTGCTCCTTTTTGTAAAATATCAAGACTTTCTAAATCTCCCATCAAAACTTCTGCTCCTGCTTCTCTCACAGACTTCGCAGATTCTTCTGAGCGTGCCAATCCAATGACTTGATGTCCGTTTGATAATAATTCCTTTACTACTGCTGAGCCTACAAACCCTGAAGCTCCTGTTACAAATACTTTCATATTTTTAATTTTGTTTTGTTAAAATTTCTAATACAAATTTAGCTTTGAATCAATCTCAAAAACGAGGTCATTTGACACAATTTTTATATTAATTCAATAAAAAGAATTAATTTTAATTATAATTTCAGTTTAGAAAATGTCAGAGATTCTTAAAAATTACTTTCATAAAGTTCTTCCCGATTTTACAGATGAAAAGTTTGATTTCATTCTATATAAAAGTCAATTAATAAAACTTCAGCGCAAGGAAATCGTTTGTAAACAAGGCGAAGTCTGCAATCTGAAAATCTTTGTTGCAAAAGGACTTTTGAGAAATTATTCTATATCTGAAGATGGCAATGAACACATTCTCCAATTCGTGAATGAAATGTCTTGGACAACCGACCCCGAAAGTTTCTATAACAACACACCTTCAAAACTTAATATCGAAGCAATGGAAACTTCAGAAATTTTCGCCTTCAATCTTGATGATTTTGCTGAACTAAGAGAACAAATCCCTGAACTCAATATTTTTGTAGAAAACATCTTGACAAGAAAATCAATGGAGATTCATAAACGTCTTTTGATGAATATCAGTAGCAGTCCGGAAGAAAAATATCTGGATTTCATTAATACATATCCTGACATTTTCAATAGAGTTCCTTTGCATATGGTCGCTTCTTATCTGGGACTTTCCAGAGAAACCTTGTCGCGTGTCCGAAGAAATATTTTAAAAACAGTGATTTAAACTATTATAATCAAATAAAAAAGAGTTTCAATTTCTTGAAGCTCTTTCTATTTTTAATCGTTACTTTCAAATATTGTAGAGAAAGCTGATGTCACTAGCGACAGTAAAATACTGAACAGCAATGCCCACCAGAAGCCATCGACTTGCATACTTCCCATAACATACGCCGCCAATAGGATAATTAATGCATTGATGACGAAGGAAAATAATCCAAGTGTTAAAATCGTAATAGGTAATGATAAAATTGACAAGATTGGTTTGACAATCAGATTCAGTAATCCCAAAACGATAGCGAAGATAATAGTTGAACCAAAGCTGTCAAAATGGACGCCTGAAAGGATTTTGCTGAGTAAAAATGCTGAAATTGCAGTTATCAGCAAACGGATAATAAAGTTCATAGTTTTAAGGTTTAATTGATTGGAATTTTCTCTTCAAAAAGCAGACCTAAGTTAGACTTTTATCCATAAAAATAAAAAACATTACAAGAAAATCTCATAATGTTTTGCAACAACTCCTAAAAGATAATAGGCCTAATTAATCAACGTCCACATTGAACCATTTTTGGTCGTAAACTTTTCCAGTTTTTTCTGAGAAGATAATTCGTCCAAGATTCTTTCACTTTCTTTTCTGTTTTTGCCCGATAATTCAGCAAATTCTTTTGCTGTAAGAGAATTATATTTCTTGAAGAGAGATTCCCAATCTTTCGCAAACTCAGCTTTTGTTGCTTTTGGATTGACGGTAAGAATTGCGGTTTCGTAGAAAGGATAAGGTTTAGTTCCGTAAACAGTTTGAGTTTCACCTCTTGGATTCACGAAGAACAAAGTCGGAAAACCTCTTACTCCAAGTTCTCTTGCCAACTTCAAATCATTTTCAAAAAGAGTTTTTGCTTTTCCTTCGTAGTCAGATTTCAATTGATTAACATCCAGATTGACTTTCTTTGCTGCCAAAGCGATATTTTCCCATCTGGCGATATTTTTCTTTTTCAGGAAAACGAATTCTCTCAGTTCTCGCATAAACAGAATCGCTTTTTCATTACTCTGCAATTGAGCTGCCTTGAAAGCAATCGAAGGCGGATAAGAAGAATCTAGCGGGTCTTCCAGCCATACATCGCCATCAATCGGCATATCGTAATATCCACTTACTTCATCCCAATGGTGCGCAACATCAGAAGGTTTGCTGATTCCACCGCTATTGTAGCTCCAATCCGGTAAAAGTCCACCCATATGATATTCTACATCGATTTCTTTACCATATTCCAGTTTCATTTTTCTCAACTGCGGTTCTATTCCCCAGCAGGAAGAGCAGATTGGGTCTGTAAAATAGATGACTTTAACAGATTTTTCTTTGGTCTCGATGGAGATATTATCATTATTTCCAACTTCAGGAAGTCCACAAACGCCTGTTTCTGCATCGCAAAGTAATGGATTGTTCTTTGTTTGTTCGTTCATTGTTTTACTATTTTTCGGTGTCTGTCCGTTGCCAGAAAAAGACATCATTCCTAAACTAAAAACCAATAAGTTTTTGTAGAATCTCATTCGGATAATTTCTAGGTTCGTTTTATTGGAACAAATTTAAATCGATTTCGGTTTACATTAGCTATCAGTTTCTTTTTGGAAACTACTTTCCCGTTAGAAACTAAACAGAGAAAAATTATCTTTGTCAAGAAATAGATTGATAATGAAAAAACAACCTGTAGTCAACAATACTTCGATTTGCAAAAACCGAATCACAGCCATCAAAGACACAATGGAATTACTCTCCGGAAAATGGAAATTCCATATCGTAGGAACATTGCTCCAAAGTGATAAATTAAGATTTATGGACCTTTTGCGGGAAGTTGAAGGCATCGGAACCAAAATGCTCTCCAAAGAACTGCAAGACCTGGAAATGAACCATCTCATCAGCCGAACCGTGCTGAACACAAAACCTGTAACAGTAGAATACCAAATCACAGAATTCGGGAAAACACTTTCCCCAATCATAGACGAAATTGCCAATTTCGGGATGAACTACCGTGCTTCTCTTTACGGCAAAACCAAATAGAATCTATCTTGATGTAGAACTGCTTTTCTTAAAGAATTCCAGTTTTTTATAAGACTCATTCTTTTCTTTTTCCAATTTATCCGGAATCAAAATTCCCGACAGGTGGTCTATCTCGTGCTGAAAAATTACAGCAGTGAAGCCTTCCACCATTTCGTCGTGTTTCTTATTTTCAAGGTCATAATATTCCAGACGGATGGCATAACTTCTATAGAAAGCATCCCGGAAATTCTCGATGGAAAGGTCGCCTTCCGGACCTTTGTTCAACAATTCCGAACGCCAAACGATTGTCGGATTGATAAAATATTCCACAGGAAGTCCGGTTTTATCAAAGCGCTGAACCAAAACCACTCTCCTATTAATCCCAACCTGAGGCGCCGCAATCCCAACACCACCGCCAGTTCCAGCCAAAGCCAACCTCATTCTTTCAATCAAAATCGGCAATGTTTTATCTTTTGGAGAAATCTCTTCTGATTGCGCTAGCAAAACCCTGTGTTGCTCTTCGTTATCCGTTTGATAGATTGGCAGTGCCGTCTTCACATCGTCTGCCAGGATGAGCGCTTTTTCTTCTTTAGAAAATTTTTGAGAAAACCCGTGAAAGCCTATCAGAAGTAATAAAAGGAAAGTAAAATTCCGCATTGTTTAATTTTAATATCAAAGATAAGAATTTGGGCACCTTTATCCGCCTTCCGCTCCCAATCTTTTTTGCAGACGATTTCAGTCTAAATAGAACTCGAAGGTTGGCAAAAAAGGATTTCCGCTCAAGTCGGGGTGCGCTTCGCCAAGTAGAAATCAAGAAATCCGAATCAACTTACAACCAAATTGAAGTTAATTAAAAATTCAAAAAATGACCTTTGCAAAGTCCGATGAACAGAGCGTTTGCGCAAGGCATTAAAAACAACTTGGTGTTTTCACAAAAAGGTCAAGTTGTTTTTATCAAAACATCAAGACCTTTTTTGAATTTCTTCAGGACAAACAAAACGTTCCTCTGGAAAAATCCTAGAGGAACGCAAATAATAGAGAGAAAATGTAACAACTATAACTCAATTTTCTATATGGCTTCGAGAGCCTCGGTCTGACAAATTCTGATTAAACATCTCGCATTTTAACTGTCATATTGAGGCTCTCGAAGTGTTAGTTAATAACCTCATTCTTTCTTCTGTTGAAAATCCAAAAGATAATTGGGAAAATAAGAAGTGTAAGGACGGTTGCCGTTATCAATCCGCCGATAATCACTATAGCCAAAGGTTTCTGAGACTCAGAACCAATTCCTGTAGAAAGCGCCGCTGGAAGTAACCCAATCGAAGCCATCAAAGCCGTCATCACAACCGGTCTGGTTCTTACTTTCACACCTTCCATTATGGATGAATCTAACGACAAACCATTCTTGACATTGGTGTGAAACTCCGAAATCAAAATCACACCATTTTGAATACAAATCCCAATCAAGGCAATCATCCCAACTCCGGCAGAAATCCCAAAATTCATATGCGTCAAATGAAGTGCGATGATAGCACCAATCAAGGCAAAAGGAACGTTGGCCAAAACCAAAAGTGAATCTTTCATATTTCCAAACAGGATAAACAACAGGAAGAAGATTCCCAGGATACTGATAGGAACCACCTGAGCTAATCGTTGTGTCGCACGCTGCTGATTTTCAAACTGCCCAGTCCATCCAATCGAGTAACCGTCCGGCAATTTAATTTTAGACACTTTTTTCTGAGCATCGGCAATCGTTCCTCCAAGGTCACGGTCGCGAATCGAAAACTTAACCCCGATATAACGTTTGATATCGTCTCGGTAAATAAACGCAGCACCATTTTCTTTTTCAATCGTACTGATTTCCTTCAACGGAATTTTCGCACCGTCCTGCGTCGGAACCATCAGAGAAGCAATATCTTCTTCGTTCTTTCTGTAATCTTCTGCATAACGAAGTCTGATTGGGAATTTTCTTTCGCCATCAAACATTTCGGACGCTGTTTTACCTCCAAAAGCCATTTCCAAAACTGCTTGTGCATCGGCAGGTAAAATACCGTAAGCCGCCATTTTATTTCTATCAAGAACCACACTTATTTCCGGTTGACCAATATTTTTGATAATTCCCGGTTCTTTAACACCATCTACATCTTTGATAGAAGCCAGAACTTCTTCCGCCAATCTGTCTAATGTATGAAGATTATCACCATAGATTTTGATTCCGTTTTCCGCTTTGAAACCTGCAACAGCTTCTGCCACGTTATCAGAAATTGGTTGAGAATAGTTAAATGTAATTCCCTGATAATTCTTCAGTTTTTTGTCGATTTCCTCGATTAATTCATCGTAAGTGATTTTTCTTTTCCATTCTTCTTTAGGTTGAAGACTCACCGCAAACTGAACAAATCCAAATCCATTTGGGTCAGTCCCGTCATTACTTCTACCTGTTTGAGCCAAAACGCCAGTCACTTCTGAAAAGCTCATAATGTCTTTTTTAAGGACATCAGCTGTTTTCAAAGATTCTTTAAGCGATGAACTCATCGGCATTTCTGCAGTAATCCAAAGCGAACCTTCATTCAATTGAGGTAGGAACTCTGTTCCAAGGAATTTAGCTGAGAATAATGTAATAGCTAGAATTACAGTCGAAACTAATAAACTTATTTTTTTATTTCTAAAAGTGAATTTAAAGCCTTTCATTACACTCTTATCCCAGAAATTCACAAATGGGTTGTTCTTTTCTCTTACATTTTTCTTTAATAGTAAATGCGACATTACCGGAACTAAGGTCAGTGTAAAAATCAATGCACCTAACAATGCAAATCCTAATGTAAATGCCAATGGCGAGAACATTTTACCTTCTACTTTCTGGAAAGAAAAGATTGGTAAAAGTGACGTAATGATGATTAATTTTGAAAAGAAAATCGCTTTTCCGAGTCCGGTTCCGGTTTGTTTTATCCAACCAGCTTTCGCCATTTTGTTGAAACGTTCCATTCCGTATTTGTGGGCTTTGTGGTCGAGCATTACGAATAATCCTTCGACCATTACGACGGCTCCGTCTATGATAATTCCAAAATCGACGGCTCCCAATGACAATAAATTGGCACTCATTCCTGCCATTCTGAGACAGAAAAACGCAAATAATAATGATAATGGAATGATGATGGAAACAATCAAAGTCGTTCGCCAGTCTGCCATAAAAATAAGGACAATCACAGTAACCAAAATGATACCTTCCAAAAGATTATGCATCACAGTTTTGGTCGTGAAATCCATCAGGTTTTGGCGATCGTAGAAGGTTTTCATCTTCACATCTTTGGGAAGAATCTTCGTATTCAGTTCTTCGATTTTAGCTTTAACGGCAAGGAGAACTTCCTGTGCGTTTTCGCCTTTTCTCATTACCACAATTCCTTCAACCGTGTCCGCTTCATTATCCAAAGAAGCTTGACCTACACGTGGCATAGAACCTTCGTGAACGTCGGCCACATTTTTTACAAGAATCGGGTTTCCGCCATCACTGTGAATGGTAATATTTTCTATATCCGAAATCGATTTTACCAAACCAATTCCTCGAACCACATAAGCTTGTCCGCTTTTCTCGATAACATCGCCACCGACGTTCAGGTTGCTGTTGGTTACGGCTTCCAGAACTTCGGAAGGTGTAAGATTGTATTTGTCTAATTTTCTTGGGTCGATGCTCAACTCGAAAACTTTGTCCTGACCACCGAAAACATTGACATCGGCAACGCCCGGAACACTTCGAAGTGCTCTGTCAACTACCCAAGTTTGTAAGGTTAAAAGGTCTCTGGAATCCCGGTCTTTGCTTTCTAAGGTGTAACGGTAAATCTCGCCGGTTGGTCCGTACGGAGGCTGAACTTCCGGGTCAATGCCTTCCGGTAAACTCACTGTTCGGAGCTGGTTGTTGACCATATTTCTCGCAAAAATATCGTCCACACCATCTTCAAACAAAATCTTGACGATGGAGAGTCCAAACATTGTGGTACTTCGGACGCTGGTCTTTTTCTGAACCGGACTCATTGCCAGCTCGATTGGTGTGGTGACGAAACGTTCTACTTCTTCGGCACTTCGCCCGTTCCATTGCGTGATGATGACGATTTGGGTATTGGTTACATCAGGAAATGCTTCAATCGGCATATTCTTGAAACTGATGAATCCCGCAACCGCCAAAATCGCAACCCAAATGAATGTGAACGCTTTATTCTTGAGGGAAAATCCTATGATATTTTTGATGAATTTGTTCATATTTTATATTTAATCACAGGTAAAACTGTGGTTATTAAAATTGAATCCGTTGGATTCTTATGATATGTTGATTCCTGTCCATAAGGGTATTCCTATGGCTATTGATATAAAATCCTTTTGGATTTTTGGTATGAAATCTGAAATAATGGAATTCTAGAGATAAAAATGAAGTGCTTATTAGTCTTTCATCTTTTCTCTATTATCTATCTTCTTCTTAATTATTCAAAGAGCGGTAAATCAACAGTTGGTTGGTGGTGACAATGGTTTCACCTTCAGAAAGTCCTGACGTGATGTAGGTATTTTCTGCATTCTGTTTCAGGATTTTGATTTCTTTGACTTTGATGTCTGCCTGAGTTTTGTAAACCACTACAAAATACCGGTTGTCATCAAAAATTACTGCGCTGGACGGAATAGCTAAAGCCGTTTCATTCTCCGCAGACGATACTCTGATGGTTGCTTTACTTTCCGGAATCAACAAACCTTGCGTATTATCCAGCACTACTCTAGCCTGCATCGCATTGGTAGACGGGTCAATGATTTTGAAAATCTTATCAATCTTACCATAAAAAACCTTGTCAGGATAAGATAATGTGGAAACCTGAGCTTTCATTCCAAGGTTGATTTTATCGATATCAGCCTCGTTCACGTTCATTATTGCCCAGACGTTTTTGGTATTCGCCACATCAAAGATATTCTCGCTTCGGTCGCTTCTGAGTTCCATATCTTTATTAATGTCTTTATGCACAATGTAACCGTTGATTGGCGAAATCACACTGTAGATATTTCCTTTTTTCACATTGTAAACGGTGCTCACATCGTTGGAACGTCGAACTGCATCTCTGGCTCTTTGTACATCGGCTTGTGCTTCTCTGATGTCCTTTTCTGTGTTCAGTTTTCCTTCATACATTTCTTTGGCAACACGCAGATTGTTTTCTGCAACACGCAAATCGGTTTTTGCATCGCTAACGTCTTTTTGAACGTCCGCCAATTCTGTACTTCTGATGGTTGCCAAAACCTGACCTTTGTGGACATAATCGCCTAATTCCACATTCACGCTCAGCACGTTACCGCCCACCAAAGGGAAAATATCAATGTAAGTATTTTTATCTGCCGAGATTTTTCCATAGAAACTGAACTCATCCTCAATGAATTTTTTCTCCACTTTAGCGAATGTTGTAGACTTCAGCATCGTTTGGCTCAATTCAAAACCTTTTGCTTCTTCTTTCACCGTTTCTTCCTTTTTTGAGCAGGAAAACAAACTGATGGCGAGGATAATTGGAATAATAATATTTTTACTCATACTTTGTTTATTTTTGAATTCGTGAATCTTCGATTTCATTAATAAAAGATTTTGGTTTGTACTAATTGATTGATTTCTTCAGCCGAAATCATAATCTGCTTTTTCATTTCGTAAACCTGCAAAACAGTTTGTCTGTAGCTTTCCAGAAAGTCTGTGAAATCCATCAAACTGATGTTCCCGCTTCGAAAGTTTTTGAGAATTCCGTTGTAAACTGTGTCCAGATTTTCCATATCTACGGGTTTCAACTCGTAATATTGGTCGTATTGATTTTTCCAGGTTTGATAAGCCGATTCTACCTGAGTTTCGAGATTAAGTTTTTGATATTCTAAGTTTTTCTCGTTTTGCTGAATCGCATATTTCGCTTTTTCAACATTCCCTTTATTCGATTTCCAAAGCGGGATTGGGATTCCTATTTTCAGATTGACTTCATTATTGAAGGTGCCAGAAGCTTGGTCATATTCGGCTCCAAGGTTAAGATCTGGAATGTTGAGTGATTTTTGCCATTGGGCGTACAGCTTGCTGTTATCAATCAATTTTAATTGATAGAGATAATCTGCATTGTTTTCTAAAGCTTTGTTTTTCAGGATTTCTACATCTCCGAAAGGTTGAGAAATAAGAATCTCATTCTCTTCAGCTTTGGGTATATTGGGTAAAATATTTTCCGGATTTCCTGTCAGGACTTTCATCTTTTGCTGGAAAGCCAAAATATTATTATTGATTTCAATTTTATCATTATTCAACTGAATCACAATACTTTGTAGTCGAACATAATCTTTCAGAGAAATATTCCCTTTGTCTGTCTGCGTTTTGTAAGCCGATAAGAGGTCGTTCATATATTTCAATTGATTCTGTATGCTAATCTGCTTTTTTTGCTCATAAATCAGATTGTAATAAGTCTGTCTTAACTCCGTTTTCAAATCCACCAACAATTGACTGAATTGCAGTTGCGATAGTTCTTTATTTGATTTGGCGAATTGGATTTCGTTTTTCTTTTTTCCTCCCAAATAAATCAGTTGAGTGATTTCTACACCCTTGGCTCTTGTGACATCAAAAACTCTTTTGTCCTGAGGATTTACAGCATTCACGTAACCTTCGATTTGTGGAAGTTCCCAGATTTTTGCCTGAATAATATCGGCGTCTGCCATATTGATATTGTACTGTGCGGCAAGAAGTTGGAGGTTGTTTTTTTGAAATGCTAATTCGCAATCCTGAAGAGACATCTGTTGCTGTCCGGAAAGACATACAAATGCCGAAACGGATAACACCAGCGTTGTTATTTTGTTCATTCTTATCTCGTTTTGGTTTTGCAAAAATGGCTTTCCGAGATTAAAACGGACTTAAATGTGACTTAAAAAAAGCTTAATTGTTGTTTGAGATGATAGAAAATAGACGTATAGATGAAAGATTTTGATAAATTACTTTCTCGCAGATTTAAAACGCAATATTGTCATTCCTGAGGAATCTCAGCAGTTTAGATTCTTTCAGAATGACAAATATTGTATTTTTATAAACAAATGTTGATTCGAAGCTGGAAGTCGCAGCCCGACTTGAGTGGAGCTCTTTTTTGCATTGGGAAGAGCTTGGCAAAAAAAGCGGGAACGGAAGGCGGAAATAGCTGCCCAAATAATTATTCTACTTATTAAAAATAACAGTAAAAAGATTTTCTCTGTCGGAATTGGACGTGTAAGAAATTTCGGATTTATGATATTCCAGAATACGTTTTACGATGCGTAAACCGAGGCCAGAGCCTGTCTTATTTTGAGAATTACTACCACGCATAAAGGCCTCGAAAAGTTTATCTCTTTCGTCAACTGGGATCACGGAACCGATGGAAAATACCTTGACGATTATGCGAAAATCGGTTTCCTTGATAGAGATATCAACTTCCTGATTATCGGAATATAAAGCAGCATTTTTAAACAAATTAATGAACGTGATTTCCAGCAAAGATTTGACGCCTTTTACCGTCAAGATAGAATCTTCCACGCTTTCTTCATCAATCTGGAAATCCATTTTGAAGTCAGGAAAATTACGATAAACAGTCTCAAAAGCATTGAAAACAACTTCGTCGATTCTCACTTCTTCGTAAACTGTGGCGATGCCTTCTTTATCAAATTTCGATAATAAAAGCAATGATTTTGTGAGGTCTGACAGCTGATGTACATCCTGCAACATCTGTTGCAAAGTAGTTTTGGTTTTCGGCGAATGATTTTCCAACTGAATCAAATTCTCTAACTGAAAAGCCATCCTCGTCAACGGCGTTCGCATCTCGTGTGCCGCGCTGGAATTGAAATCTTTTTGAGATTGGAAAACGTCATTCAATCGACTGGTCATCAGGTTGAATGATTTTGCCAGAACACCAATTTCATCTTCGGAATTTTTGACGATGACGGGCGTTGTTAGTTTGTGAACGCTTATATCAGAAATATCGGACTTCAAAATTTCCAGAGGTTCCAGAAATTTTGAAACAAGGTAATAACTGAAAAACCAAATCAGTAAAATACTGACTATATAAGAAAAAATCAGCATATATTTCAGGAAAGCCAACTTGGATTGGCCAGTAACATCCTGAGCACTAGTTAGAATATAATAATTTTCGCCTTTTATTTTTCTTAAAGCAGCATAAATTTCGGGGACAGAATTTTCCTGATATATTGTTTTTTGTTTGTCCAAACGTTCTAATAAACTTTGATCCCAAGTGATTTTTTTATCCTTCAAAGTACTATAAACCAAACCCTTATCAGAACCGAAAATCATAATATTCTCGTTCAAAAGAACATTGTCGGAGTTCTCATCAAAGAAAATGGGTGCTTCTTTTTCAAAATCGCCGGATTTCTCAATAAAATTAACCGTGAAAACCAAACGTTTCTGGAAACGTTCCTTAAACTCATCTTTTCTAAAATCATTGAAAGAAACGTACACAATAAACATCATAATCCCAAAAATTAAGGAAAATGCTATGCTTATACTTATTGCTATTCTACGTTTCAGAGACATAAATTATTATGAATGATTAGTGATAAATGATAATTGATTGCTGTTTGAGTGTTATAATTATAAAACTCTCTACTCCTATAATGGACTTAAATAATATCCAAAGCCAGGTCTCGTATGAATCAATTTTGTTTTAAAGTTTTTATCAATTTTCTTTCTCAGAAAGTTGATGTAAACTTCGATGGCATTATTTGTTGATTGGAATTGATTTTTCCAAACTTCATCGGAGATATATTGCTTAGAAAGTGTTCTACCATTAGCTCTTGCTAATAAAACCAGTAATTGAAACTCTTTTACTGTCAGATTAATTTCTTCTCCGGAACGGAAAACTTTACTATCTTCCGGATATATAATCAAATCTTCTACGACAATTTTTTCTTTCTCTTCCGTTTTTGGTGTCAGCCTTCTCATTTGAGAATTGATTCTCAATAACAATTCTTCCAACAAAAATGGTTTTACGAGATAATCATCAGCCGCTCTCAAGAACGCTTCTTTCTTCTCCTCGATTCCGTCATAGGCAGAGATAATGATAATTGGCGTTTCGGAATTGGTTTCTCGAATGGTTTTACAAATTTCCAACCCGTTGATTTTCGGAACATTAATATCCAAAAGAAAAACGTCGTAAGATTTCTTGGAAAATATTTCAAGGAACTTTTCGCCATCTTCCGCCTTATCAGTTTTGATAGATTTGGACTCAAGGAAAAGTGCAATTTCTGAAGACAAGACAGCATCGTCTTCTAAAAGTAATGCCTGCATTTTGTGATGATTTATTTTACAAATATGGGGAAAAGTAAATTGGGAAATAATGTAAAAAAGAAAATAATTATATTTAAAATAAATTAATAAACTTTGAAAACTAAACAAATGTACTATAGAGAAAATCTTTACGTTTTAAAATATTTACTTAAACTTATTATAGCAATAAACAATAACAACTTTTTAATTATCAATAAAATAAATAAGTCGTTCTAAAGTAAATTAAAACTATAAAACGACCTCAGATCAATAATAATTATTTCTTATTTATAAACCAGCAACCAAGTCCTTCCATTCCTGAAGTTCTGGATTACCCGGCTTTCTTTTTCCAAAGAACTGAACGATAAATTCACCTTCTTTATTGAACACTTCCACCGAAGTTACTTCGCCATCTTCCGTTGGTTTTTTCGTGATCCAGGTTTCACCAATTTTGGTTGTGTCAAGATGCAGATTGAAATCCGGATCCATTACGTTGAACCATTGCTGATGCCAAAGCGTCTTTTTAACTTCGCCGGTGTGAATCTGAATAATTCCTCTGTTTCCAACAAAAACCATAATCGGAATGTGTTTCTCAGAAGCATCTTCTAAAACATTCACAACCTTAGAATTATCGATTTTCTGAGCAAAACCTTCCGGAGCCAATCTCAAAGCCTGAGTTCTGCTAACCCCAAATTTTTTAGTCATCATAAAGAAATCGTGTGTATCTTGTAAATCTTTCCAAGCCTGTTGAAAACCTGCTACATCAATTTCAGAATCTGCTTTTTCTGCCGGTTTTGGAGCAATTGGTTCTGTTACGATTTCCGCAGACTGTTCGTCAGCTTTATATTTCTCCGTTAAAGCATCAAATTCTGCTTCATTGCTTTTGTTTGTCAAATAGATTTTATGAAGTGCCAATCCGTCTTTTCCGAAGAATTGGAAGCTTTTTCTATCGCCTTCAACAACCGAAAAACCGAATTTCCAAGAGTTGATAAAGATTCTCAAATCGATGTCCTCTCCTACGAAAACCTGTCCGTGAGGATTGCTGAAATCCGGATTCAAATAAACGCCTTTTCTTTCGTGAACGCATTCGTCGTTTCTTGTCAAAGCCATTACTTTGTCAAGCTTTACAACTTCTTGTAAAAGCGAAGCAAATTCTGGTTTAAGAACCGTTACCCCATTGCCAATGTTTGTAGCTAAAAGTTCTGCTTCGCTCACGCCTAATTGTTCTGCAGCGTTTCTTATTCTAAGATGTGGATTTTCTGCTTTCAAAGCTTCCCATTTTGTCTTTAAATCGTTTATTAATGTACTCATATTGATTTGTTTTTTGATTGTTTATTTTAAAATGATTTTTTTTTAACACAAAGTGCACAAAGATTTTTTATTTCTAACTGTTTTAAGGTTCACAAAGGAGCTATCGCTTAGAAAAGTTGAAAATAAAATCTACTTTTTGATTGTTAGAACCTTGTATTCTCTTTTTACAAATGTTCCGGTTTTGCTTGTTATCCATTCTTCTTTATCGGAGCGAATCATTCTTTTGAAATTGGTTTGTGCGACTAATTCTTCCACATCTTCGTAATTGTAAAGCTTGAAATCCGCTGTGAAAGGCAGGTTTTTCATAAAGTCTTTCTTCGCAAATGTTAGAACAAAACTTCCGTCTTTCTTTAAAACTCTGTAAATTTCATTAAAGAACTCCACCGGATTTTCCCAGAAATAAATTGTATTGACAGTCATCACCTTATCAAAACTTTCGTTCTCAAAAGGAATTTTGTTTCCGTCATATAATTGAAAATTGGCTTGAGAAAGATATTTCGAATTGAGACTTTCCGCTTCGGATTTCATTGTTTCAGAAATTTCTAACCCTGTGTATTGGATATTTTCTGCAAAATCCAAAAGATAAGACAAATGTCCTGCATTGCCGTGACCGAGTTCCAAAATGCTTTCGTTGTCCGTCAAATACAAAGCTTTGATGCTTTCTTTTGTCATCGAAATGTTAGTCTCGTTCATCATTTTCGCAACTTCCTTTCCGGTTTCTCCTTCCGGATTGGATAATTGTTGTGCTAATATTTTGAGTTCTTGTTCTGTCATTTTTTAGTTTTTATTATAACAGAGAATCTTACGCAGCCCGACCTGAGTGGAGCTCATCCGCTGAAAGCGGATAGCGGGAACGGAGGGCGGATTAAGCTGCCATAATTAATCCGTTTTTAGTTTTTTAACCAAATAAAATCATTGTGCTGTCATTGACCGGATGTTTGCAAATGGTACACGGAAAGTTGTAAGCACGGCTGATTTTCTCCTCCGTAAAAACCTCTTCCGGAGCACCGTAAGCTAAAACTTCGCCTTTTTCCATCAACAGAATTTTGTCTGCAAAACTTGCGGCTAAATTCAAATCGTGCAAAACAACGACTGCGGTGTTATTATTTTGAGTAAATTTTTTAATTAATTCTAATGTATTGTGCTGGTGTTTGATGTCCAGATTATTGAGTGGTTCGTCCAAAAACAAAAGCCTGTGTGCAATCTCGTTATCCAACTGAGAAAGAACTCTCGCCAAATGAACCCTCTGCTTTTCACCGCCAGAAAGCGAGTTGTAATCTCTTTCTCGAAAATGAATAATCTCGGTTTCCACCATAGCAATTTCCGTCGATTTTATA
Organism: Epilithonimonas zeae; assembly: GCF_900141765.1. Classification (NCBI taxonomy): domain Bacteria; kingdom Pseudomonadati; phylum Bacteroidota; class Flavobacteriia; order Flavobacteriales; family Weeksellaceae; genus Epilithonimonas; species Epilithonimonas zeae. The sequence goes on from NZ_FSRK01000001.1 coordinate 1,854,978, forward strand.
TCTTCCAAAGTCGGCTGAGAACCGAAGTAAGGATAACGCCCCATCATCACAACATCTTTCACCAAAAGCGGAATATCCTGAGCATTGTGCTGGGAAAATTTAGCTTTATGTTTTGATAATTCTTCGAGTTTCCAGTCGTAAATTATTTTGTCTTTGAAGAATATCTCTTGCTTTTTATCGGTTCTGATTTCGTTGGCCAGGACATTTAACAGACTTGACTTCCCTGCTCCATTTGGACCAACAATCGCCAGAAATTCGCCGTAACCGACCTTGATATCAACCCCTTTTAAGATGCTGACGTTCTGACTTTGATAGTTGATTTGGTGTCCTTTTATCATCTCAAAGTGTTTTTGTATTTGATTAAAATCGCAATAAAAATTGGGCCTCCAATCAATGATGTTAAAATTCCGATTGGTAATTCTGACGGTGCAACGATTGTTCGACTGATTGTATCTGCAAGCAATAACAAAATACTTCCGCAAATCGCTGATAACGGCAAAATGAAATGATAATCTGAACGGAATAATAATCTCAAAATGTAAGGGACAATAAGTCCCACAAAACCGATTGTACCGGAAAATGCGACGCAAGTTCCTATCATTAATGAGGTTATCAATACGATTTGTTTTTTCAAAGTCTCAACATTGATTCCCAAATGCTGTGCATCTTTTTCGCCCAGTAACATTGCATTCAGTGCTTTTCCTTTTGGTAAAATAATGATGTACGAAAATAGTAAGACAATTGATAAGATAATGTTTCTTGTCCAAGTTGCACCTGCTAAACTTCCTAAATTCCAGAATGTTAAGTCTCTGAGCTGTTCGTCTTTTGAAATGTAAATCAAAAATCCTACAAATGAAAAACCAATAGATGTAATGGCAACTCCGGAAAGTAACATCATTACAACATTTGTTTTTCCTGCGCTTGTTGAAATTCTATAAACAATAATCATTGCTAAAAATGCTCCGACAAATGCAGAAACGCCGACTAAGGAATTTCTTATGATTTCCGGAAGATATTGTTCAAAAGTATGTCCGAGAATGATTGCGATTGCTGCTAACAAAGTGGCTCCCGATGTTAAACCAATCGATTCTCCAGTTGCTAAAGGATTTTTGAACATCCCTTGCAAAGTAGTTCCGGAAACCGCTAACATACTTCCTATTAAAACTGCCATTACAATTCTTGAAGTTCGGACTTCCCAGATCACATATTTTTCACTTAATGATAATGAAGAATCGCTGGTTAAAAACTTCCATAACACTTCGTAAGAAGAGGAATTACCAAAATCGTAAACTCCGATATTTAAAGCTAAAACCATCATCAGTATTAATAAAATAATACCGATAATGGCGTAAAATGTAAGACTTTTTGATTTCAAAATATCAATTTTTCTTCCATAGGTTTGGCCTATGGTTATTAATATTGAACCCTTTGGGCTCTGTTTTATTTTACATTGTTTTCCATAGGTTTTACCTATGGCTATTCAAATTGAACCCGAAGGGTTCGTTGTTTTGATTATTTTGAAGACTCGATTAAAAGTTTGTTGAGGCTTAATGCAGCTTCTCCAACTCTTGGTCCGAAAGAAGATAATAATCCGCCGTCCAATGCAATTATTTTTTTGTTTTTACCTGCATTGGTTTGAGGAACGCCTGGCATTTTAAGAGCACTTTCTATTCCACCTGAACTTTGCAAACCGCTTGTGAAGAACAATAGTACATCAGGATTAGATTGTACAACTGCTTCCGGTGTCAATGGTTTAAAATCTTCGAAATCATTTGCTGCGTTTTGCCCTCCTGCAATCTCAATAATACTTGCCATTGGTGTATTTTTTCCGCCAACCATCATCATATTTCCTCTAGCGTAGATAAAAAGAACTTTTGGCTTTTTGGCAATTGGCTGGATTTGTTTTACATCTGCATCAATTTTGTCCAATAATGCCTGCTGGTTTGTATTTCCTAAAGCTTTCGCCACTTGGTCAATCAATTTCTTGGTTCCGTCAATTGAAAACTCTTGATTGAATAACTCAGTTTGGATTTTTGACGCTTTAATTTTTTCTAGCAAATCAGGATTGATATCTTTATCAGAAGCAAGAATCAATGTTGGATTAAGTTTCATAATTGGTTCAATAGTCATAGAACGAACGTGACCCAATTCCTCTGCAGTAGTTTTCAAACTTTCCGGATATGTGCTTGTAACATCAATTCCAACAATCTCTTTCTCGTGGCCCAATGCAGCTACAATCTCTGTAACACCACCACTGATGCTTACTATTCTTTGATTAGAAACTGGAGCTTCTGCTTTAGTTTCTTCTGCTTTTGCAACTTTAGAATCTTCTTTTTTACAAGAAAATCCGGCTAAAAGAAGTACTGACAAAACAGCTATTTTAATATTTTTCATATGTTTATTTTGATTTGGTTAAAGTGGTTTGTATTCGAATTGTGGAAAGCCTCTTTCACCAGCTTCTCCATATTGGTCTGTTTTTGTTTTTGTCATTCTGGTGAATCTTAACTTAAAGTAAAAACCTTCAGGATCTTTTACAACATAAAATCTATCACCATATACTTCTAATCCGTTTGTACCAACAGGATTTCTCCAATTAGCTCCAATTGCTCTTTGATCGGTATGATCGAATTTTGAAATATCTATATCAGCAGCTGTGAAGTTATTATAATAGTCTGACGCTGGTGTCCCAGCAGGAATTGTAACTTGGTAAGAAGCTGATCCGCCTACAATATTATCTGTCACAAAATCTGCATAAATGTAAGTACCGGCACCTTCTATGACATTTGTAAAGACAGTGAAACATAGATCCCATTTTTGTTTTTGAGGCTGAATAACAACTTCTTTATTATCCGTCATACTAAAATAATTGAAATTGTAATCTGTATTTTTATTTATGATATACTCTTTGTACGTTGTCTCTCCAATATTTGCATACTTGATTTTGTAAGCTGAACTTCCATTCCTAACAATCTGTAACTTCATCCATCCTCTATCTGTTCCGCCAGTAGTAACTGATCCAATTGGAATAGAACCTGTGTAAATATTTTTACCCATATTGACCAGATACACAGCATTGTCTGAATCTACAACCTTAACCTCTTCAATTGCAGTATAACTAGTTGGAAAATTACCTTTAACATCATCTATATAAGTAACATTATTCGGATCAAAATTAGCTACCTGAACTTTAGTTTTAAGTGTAGCAACATCAGATTCTTTTACCTGATTAATATCTGTGACATTGGGTATTTTGCCTGCAGCCATCATAATTGAAGAATTAATAATAACCTTAAACTCATCTCCAGAATAGAAAGCCAAATCCCAATCTGTTCTCTTATTTAAAGTTTTATCTCCTGAACTTAGATCATACCAGACTTGGTTAGGTTCACTTGCTCCTCCAACATCAGCACTGTCAATCTTACCTATAATAGGAGAAACGGCAACTGGATCTTCGTTATCTCTAAGACAAGATTGAAAAATGAAAGATGTTGATATTAATAAGAATAATAATTTTTTCATTTCTTTAAATTTTAAAAATTATAATTAATTCTGGCAAAATAACTTCTACCATAAAATAAGTTCTGCAAATCTGTTGCAGCATTATGACCATCACCAGATTGTGCAGTATTTCTAATACTGGTAACATCAAAAATATTTTTCACTCCAAGGCTTAATTCAAAATGATTATTGAAAAAAGGTTGACTTACAGTAAAATTCAGCATATTAAAATCGCCAATATCACCTAATACGTAATGTCCTGTATCAGAAGCGCCATCAGATTCTAGTGTATAAAGTTTTCTTTTACCTGTATATTTGTAGTACAATGCAAATATGGTATTGGCTTTTGGTAATGTATAATTTGCACTTACGTTAGCTTCCACATAGTAATTAAAATCATCATTGGATGTAGCATTACCAGTATTCAAAAGTTGAGAAACGCCTAATGTTGATACACCAGCATTGAATGAGAAATTATCTTTTCTTGCATTGAAACTTGCTCCCAGGATAATTGATTTATAATTATCAACATTCAAATAGGTGTACTTTAACGGACTGTTGCTAACAATAACACTTTCGATACGATCTTTCACATCCATATATATTCCACTTAGACCTACATTCATTCTCCAAGAATTAGAATTAGTAGTTGCAAAGTCCCAAGAAACACCACCAGAATAACCTGTTTCAGGTTTTAAATTTTCGTTACCTCTAATGTCATGATTATTATCAACAACGTAAGTGTAAAGTTCATCATAAACCGGAAAACGATTTGCAGAACCTAATATTAATCTGATATTTGATTTATCTGTGGTAGAGAACCTTGTTGTTAATGAATAATTATATTGCCTGTCAAATTTATTACTTACCGTTAACCTTACTCCAGGACGGAAAGACAGCCATTTCAAAGGATTCCATTCTGCAGACAAGAAATTTGCATAATTGAAAATAGATCGGTTAACACTTTTACCATTATTATTGAATTCAAAAGTTTCAGAATCTGCAAATCCTTTTGTATTATCTAACTCATAACCTATTTGGAAATTGATTTTATCATTATCTAAAAAATTACTGAACATCCCTCTTGAATATAAAACCTCCGACTTATAGAAGGTTCTTTTTGGACTTTCAGATCTAACATACCTATTTGGTACATCATATATTTTTTTAGTGTAATCTCTTTCCTGTATTTGATAAGAGAAATCTCCGTTATAATTGATTCTAGATCCCAGTTTTGTCAAAATATTTAACTGATGAATCCATCTTGTAGAGTTATACTCTCTGTCTTCTGCTGTAAAAGTTCTCTGTCCACCGGAAAAAGCCAATACATCTGTTTTAGGATTGTAATAATCAATATCTTCATTTAAGAAATTGACTTTATAAAAAATGGAAGTATTTTTTTTAGAATACCGGAGTGCAGCATTAGCAATTAACAGATCTTTTGGTTGCCATTCATAACCACGCTGGCCATTAGTTGTTTCGTCAAAGAATTTATAGCCCTTTTGAGTCCCTTCAAAACCTTGAAAATCATTATGGTTAATATCGGCTGTTAATGTGAATGAATCGGAAATCCGGTAACCTAAATTAAGACTTTGAATATGCCTTCCATAGCCTTTCTTCTTCCAATCATAATCCTTACCAACAGTTTCTTCTTGAAGAGAAGCATTGATAGTAACCTTTTTTTGATAATTTTTTTTAGTAATAATATTGATAACACCTGCCATTGCATTATTACCATATTCTACGCCCATAGCACCTTTTACAATTTCTATTCGCTCTATATTATTGACATTAATTTTTGTAAGATCTACCAAATTCCCCATTCCTTTATCGCTAACTACAGGAATATTATCAATCAATATCTTTGTATATTCCCCGCTGAGTCCCATAATATTTGCATTAGAATCTCCAGAACTAGAATTGGGGGTAATCAAAATGTTTAGATTTTGGTTAAGGACATCTGCCACATTTGTAGCAGCCATATTTTTGATTTGGATTGCATCTATTATTTCTACTTTATAAATAGATTTATTGATAGACTGGGGAGTATATTGTCCAGTAATGACGACTTCTTCAATATTTTTTTGATTAAGAGTATCCTTTTGTGCATATGCAAAATTCAAAATCGCTAATGATAAAAGGCTCATCGTTCGCTTCTTCATTGAAAAAAATTTTTGCGAAGATAAGATTTTATTTAGAATCATTAAAAACAATTTTGTACTTTTGTAGAATAATTCTAAATAATAATAAAATCTGAACAAGACTTATGAAAGCAAAACTACTTCTAGCTGCATCACTTTTCGCAGTAGTTGCACAAGCACAATTATCGACTATTAATGAAAACTTTGACGGATTTACAGCTGGAAATGCAACCTTTCCTCAAAACGGCTGGTCAGCAATTTTACCAACAGCTCCTTTCCCGCCACAACCTATGATGCTAGTTGTAGCTGCAGATGGAGCAAACAAGGTAATCCAAGCTTATCCTGGAAGCAGCTCGAACCAACCATTATACTTAATAACACCTCAGATTGTAGCGCCTGCTGGAGATAAGGCTATTTCTTTTGACACTGGTTTGGTAGCTTCTTCGCCTGGTACTACAACCATTCAGATTGGTGTAGCGACCAATCCAGCGGATATGACAACGTTTACAGCTGTTGGAGATCCAATACAAATCACTTCTACTGTGATTCAGAATGTTAAGGTTAATGTACCTGCATCTGCTGGAACTTATCTTGTTATAAAACATACCCCTACTGCAGCGCACACGGCTCTACAAATCGACAATGTAAAGTATGATACTAACCTAGCTGTTAATGAAAGCGCTTTCAACACAAATAATGTAAAATTTGCAGTTTCTGCAGATAATAACTCTTTGAAGTTTGTTTCTACAACTACGCTTTCTAGCGCAAAAATCTATTCTGCTGCTGGACAGATTGCAACTGAAGGTAAAATTTCAAACAACACTTTAAACATTTCTACATTGAAATCCGGTGTTTATTTTATTGCTATAGAAGACAATGCTGGACAAACAGTTAAGTCTAAGTTTATTAAAAAGTAAATAAACTCATTTATAAAAATTGAAAGCCTTTCAGAATTCTGAAAGGCTTTTTTTGTTGATTATAAAGACGATTTAAACCAATATGATATTTATCATTTGATCAAAAATATTAATTTTTAATAATTCTAAATAAGAATAATTTAATAGTTTTGTAGAATAATTCTAAATAATAAAATCTATTTATAAATTATGAAAACAAAACTATTTTTTGCAAGTATGCTGACACTGGCTGTTAGCCAAACAGTTTTATCGCAAACAGATGAATTCGGGTATACTTCGGTTAATCTAAGTATGGGCGCTCAATATCAAAATCAAGTTTATTTTGATTTCTCTTCTAACAATATTATTTCACAGCCTGCTACAGGATGGGATATTGCTTTTTACAGAAATTCTAGTATGTCGTTTGGAGAGAGAGTAAATGATGCTAATAATGTGAAAGTTTATCAGGTTTCTGCTGATCCTGTCGCGTTTGACACTGTAGTTCCGGGAGATAAAGCTAACTGGGGCGAGCCATTATACAATCCTGACAAAACTGAAGCTTTGGAAGATGGCGTCTTCGACAATGCAACATTATTGCCATCAGGGGGTCTTAATTTCAGCTGGGGAACTTATGACATCACCACACACAAAATTACAGGTAAAGTAGTTTTCGTACTAGAATATGGTAATGGAGATTATTACAAATTCTTTATTAATGAATACTCTGCTGGATATACATTCAAATATGCCAAATGGAACGGAAGCTCTTGGGATGCAACACAAACCAGAACTATTGCTAGTGGAACAGATGATGCATACTTCAACTATTTCTCGTTCGCAACAGGAGCAAAAGTTAATAATATCGAGCCTCCAAAAGCAAATTGGGATCTGATGTTCACAAGATACTGGACTTTCTATAACAATATTATGATGTATCTGATGTCCGGAACAATCCAATCTCCAAATGTGAGTGTTGCATACGTAAGACCAGAAACTCAGGCTACTTCTACCTATACAGCTCCTGCAAGCAGTTCTTACTCTAAAGAAATTACTACTATTGGTCACTCTTGGAAAGGAACAACAGGATCATATACAGATGCAGTTTATTACGTAAAAGAAGGAAGTAACTATTACAGAATGTATTTCACTTCCAATGGCGGTGCTACTACAGGTAATATGTATTTCAAATATAAAAACATCACGGGAGAACTTGCTGTTGCAGACTTTGGTAAAAAGGGAACATTCGGAATTTATCCAAACCCAACTAAAGAAGACAAAAAAGTTAACATCTTGTTTGATGTAAAAGAAGCAGCTTTTAAGAACGGAAGCATTGAAGTATTTGATTTCTCTGGTAAAAAAGTATATGAAACTTCTATTATAAACAAGTCAGGATTCTCTACACAACAAGTTGATCTTAATAGACTTTCGTCAGGAGTTTATGTCGTGAAAATCACTTATGGAGGACAGACAGAAACAAAAAAGCTTGTCGTAAAATAAGCCATATTTCATGGGTAAATATTGATTGATTTTTATAAATCCTATGCAATCGCCATTTCGCCGTTGGTGATTGTCATCAAATATTTATCGTGGCGATTTCAGATTTTATTCTTTATAAGACCACCTTCGGGTGGTTTTTTGCTTGTTGTGATTTGCTTAAATAATGAGTAAATTTGTAGAAATAATTCGATTACAGTGAATTCCATTATCAATAAAAAAGTAGAATTTCAGGATTTGGGAACCAAAGATTACCAACCATCCTGGGATTATCAGGAAGAATTACTGAAAAAAAATCTCGAAACTAAAATCTTTAATCGGGAAAATCCAGACCATCAAAAAGCGACCAATAATTATCTTCTTTTAGTAGAACATCCACACGTTTATACACTTGGAAAAAGTGGTCACGAGGAGAATCTCCTGGCTAATGAAAACAAGCTGAAGGAAATCAATGCTACTTATGTCAAAGTGAATCGTGGTGGTGATATTACCTATCACGGATTTGGACAGATTGTTGGCTACCCTATTTTGGATTTGGAGAATTTTTATACAGACATCCACCGTTATATGCGCGATCTGGAGGAAGTCATTATCCGAACTATTGCAGAATATGGACTGAAAGGAGAACGTTCCAATGGCGAAACGGGCGTTTGGCTGGATGTGGGAAAACCTTATGCCAGAAAAATCTGCGCAATGGGCGTAAAAGCTTCGCGTTGGGTTACCATCCACGGATTTGCTTTGAATGTGAACACCGATATGCGCTATTTCGAATATATCATCCCTTGCGGAATTACCGATAAACAAGTCACCTCTTTGAAAAGAGAATTAGAGCGAGAAGTTGATTACGAAGAAGTAAAGCAAAAAATCAAAAAACATTTTGTAGATGTATTTGGCTGTGAACTAATTTCATAAATGATTAATGGTAATTGATAGATCATATTAAAACTTCGATAAATCATTTATCAATTATCAAATATTGGTTATCTTACATCGTCATCCCAATATCAATTCCCTTAATTTTTCTATAAAGATCGGTTGCGAAATTATCCGTCATTCCGGAAACAAAATCAATTACGCCAAGCACTTTCTGATAATCGGTTCCATCTTCATAAAAGAATTGCTTTGGAAGAAGCTTCAGGGCTTTTTTATCATAAGATTTTCTTTCATCAGCAGCTTTCAAAATGGATGGAATAAAATGATCTAGCAACTCGTACATTACGTTGTAACCAGCATTTTCGATTTCCACAACGGCTTTGTGATTATAAATTTTTTCAATAGAGAAGGTTTCAATATCCTGCAGCGTTTTGTTTTCAGATTTATAAATGTCCAAAAGACCTTTATCAAGATTACCTTCCAAAATTGTATTGAAATTACTTTTATAAAGCTCAACAGATTTATTAATTAAAGCATTGATAACCTTTGCTCTCAGGTAAGAAATTTGCTCATTTTCATTACTGATAGAATTTAGTTTTTGCTCTACTCTATTGATATCGTCTGTTTCAGATTTCACCAATTCGAAGAACAGATTTTTACAATCTGCCGTAGAAACAATTCCCAATCTGTGCGCATCTTCCATATCAATGATATTGTAACAAATATCATCCGCCGCTTCTACGAGCCAAACAAATGGATGTCTTTTGAAAATATAAGGATTTTCGTTCTCCTGAATCATTGATGTTCCTTTTGCAATCTCCAAGAAAATATCTTTCTCATTCTGGAAAAACCCAAATTTTTTACGATGGATAAAACCTTTCTTTTTAGCAATCGCTTCACAAGGATATTTTGCAATACTTGCCAATGTCGCAAAAGTCAATTGGATTCCGCCAGCATCTTTTCCTTGTTGTTGCTGTGCTAAAACTCGGATTGCATTGGCATTTCCTTCAAAATTAACCAGATCCGCCCACTCTTTTTCATTGAATTTCGATTTCAAATCACTTTCATTCCTGTCAAAATAACTCGCAATCGCATCTTCTCCAGAATGTCCAAAAGCAGGATTCCCAACATCGTGACAAAGACAAGCTGCAGCAATAACATTTCCAAGGTTATGGAGATAAAAACTCTTGGATTCTTCGTTGAGATCATTAGTGTAATTATCGTAAATAAATTCTCCCATCACGCTTCCCAAACTACGACCGACAGACGAAACTTCCAAAGAATGCGTCAATCGGTTGTGTACAAAAACACTTCCCGGGAGTGGAAAAACCTGAGTTTTATTCTGCAACCTTCTGAATGCCGATGAGAAAATGATTCTGTCAAAATCTCTCTGAAAATCGGTTCTGGAAGCTTTGGTATGCGGATTATTTCCTGTGCGTTGATTGGTAAAAATTGAATTCAAATCCATAATGGATTCAAAAATAAGGGATATTTTATTTTTAAAGGAATAATATTTGAGTTTTTATCAAAAAAGTAATTATGCCAGAAGGTCCTGTAATATTATTAATGAAAGAACACCTCCAAAAATTTGTTGGGGAAAAAGTGATTGCTGTTAGCGGATCCGAAATAGAAGGAAGTCTAATTAAAGGTAAAACTTTGAAAGGAATCAAACTTTATGGGAAACAGACTTATTTGATTTTTGATGAAATTAATATTAGAATTCATTTATTAATGTTTGGTTCCTATGAAATTGATAAACAAACAAAACCTACTGACAATCTAAAACTTGGATTAAGTTTTAAAAGTGGAAAGGCGTTTTTCTATACTTGTTCCGTCAAACTTTTACCAAATAGCTTTCTCGAAACTATCGATTGGGAAGCAGATGTAATGAGTGAAGTTTGGAATCCTGAAAAAGCAAAAACGAAAATGAAAAAAAATCCGAAAATGATGGTTTGTGATGCCTTGATGGATCAGGATATTTTCTCTGGTGTTGGCAATATTATTAAAAATGAGGCTCTTTTCAGAACTACAATTCAGCCGGAAAGTTTAATTGAAAACATTCCAATAAAAAAACTGAATGATCTAATTTCTGAGGCAAGAAATTTTAGTTTTGACTTTTATAAATGGAAGCGAGAAGGTGTCTTAAGAAAAAAATTTCAGGTATATGAGCAAAAGAATTGTCCAACTTGCAGAAAACCTTTGACCAAGAAAATGACCGGAAAATCTAAACGCGCAAGTTTCTATTGTGAAACAGACCAAAAATTATTCTAAATAAAATTCATTTTAACGAAAACTTACAATCAAAAGGCTTTTACTAAGAATAATGATTTGATTTGAGTTTTATTTTACCTATAATTGGCGAAATTTAATTTATGAAAAACAAATACTTATTAATTCTATCTCTAGTTTCTTCATTTGCTTTTGCGCAACAAACCATTTCTTTTGAAGCTTCAGAGGGCTTTGTGGCTGGAGATATCAACGGACAAAATGGATGGGAAGTTACCCTAAACAGTGATGACGAGCCAATCAAAAATCAAGTTATCACTACTGAAAAAGCATCAGAAGGAACTCAGTCTATAAAAATAGATGTTGATTTGGACGAAAACTTTCTCTTCTTTCCCATTTTTGGTGCTGCAAAATTGTTTGACAATGTGTACGACTACAAGAATACTACTGTAGAAATGGATGTTTTTATCACAGAAAAAGAAGCGTCAAATTTTGATTTTGGAACTTTTGGAATTGTTGACACAGACGAATATATGCCTGTTGCTATTTTCGCTTTTAATTCTTTAGGTATTTTGGAAGTTGTGAAAAATGAAGATTATCAATACGAAAGTACCAATTTCAACTGGGAAGCCAACAGATGGTATAAACTGAAATCTGTCACTTCTGAAAATGAAATCAAATTCTATGTTGATGGTGCTTTGGTTCATACAATACCTAACTTCTCCAAAACCAATATTACAGGAATCAATCTTCTTCATGACAATTTCTCTGGTGGTGCTTATATCGACAATATCAAAATCAATGATGAAGTAATGGCGGTTAATGATGTGAAGAAAGCCAACATCAAATTATATCCAAATCCAGTCAAAGATATTTTAAAAATCAATCTTTCAAATAACGAAAACATCAGCGAAATCAACATCTATAATGTTGCTGGACAAAAACTGAAAACAGTTTCTAAGCAAACTGAAATTAATGTGGAAAGTCTATCAAAAGGTGTTTATTTGATTGATATCAAAACAGATAAAAACAAAACTTACAATTCCAAATTCATTAAACAATAAATTGAAAATCCTGCCACAGCGCAGGATTTTTTATTTAATTTTATACAAAATCTTATACTGATGAAAAATCTTATCCATCCGGAAACACTTAACTTTCTTTCAACTCTGGAAATCAATAACAACAGAGAGTGGTTTAATGAGAACAAACAGCTTTATCTACAGGCCAAAGAGAATGTTGAAAATGTGGTGAATGAAATTATTTCCGGTGTTTCAGAATTCGATAAAAGTGTGGAACGACTGGAAGCTAAGAATTGTATTTTCAGAATTTACAAAGACACCAGATTTTCTAAAGATAAAACGCCCTACAAAACGAATATCGGAGCTTCTTTGGTAGAAAAAGGTCCAAAAACTTTGAATCACGCAGGTTACTATGTCCATTTGGAACCGAGCAAATCTTTTCTGGCCGGCGGCGTTTATATGACCGAACCAAAAAATCTGAAAGCCATCCGTGAAAAAATCAGTTCTGAAGGCAAAGATTTCCTGAAAATCCTCAACAAAAAATCATTCAAAGATCATCTGGAATTACGAGGCGAAAGATTGATAAAAGTGCCACAAGGTTTTGATAAGGAAAATCCAATGGGTGATTATCTCAAATTCAAACAATTTACGGTATTTCATCTGCTTTCTGACGAAGCTGTTTTGGATGAAAATTTTGTTAAGAATGCGGTTAAAGTTTTCAAAGAAATCTATCCTTTCAACCAGTTTTTGAATGACGCAATTCAATAATCGGATGAGAAAAATTGTATTTAAATTTTGGATAATTAATGTTCTGATAAGTTTCGTTTTATTTGTGGCTTACCGAATCATTATTTCCGAGACAGAAACAGCTGATGAAAATTGGCTGGGCTTGCTGTTGGAGATTTTAAAAATATTGACGAGCTTAGGTTTTTCTTTGATTTATCTGGGCGCAATGGTTATTTGTTCGTTATCAATTTTTTTGAATCTGAATAAAAACATCAGAAACAATTTCTATTATTCACTATTAACATTTGTGGGACTGGCTTCTCTTTTTACTGTTTATTGGCTAATCATCGTAATTGCAGAAAATTTCATTCACAATGAAAACCCATTGATACTATTCTCAATATTTTGCATCACATACGTCATCTTTTCAGCAATCGAATTCAAAATATTCAGAAAGAAAATTAAATCCATCCAATGAATTGGGAAAATGAATTAACACAAAAATTAGGAGTCACCTACCCGATTATCCAGGCACCAATGTTTGGTGTTACAACTCCGGAGATGGTTGCTGCAGCTTCAAAGGCTGGTTGTTTAGGTTCTTTGGCTTTAGCAGATTTAAACGCAGAACAATGTTTAGAATTAATTAAAAAGACAAAGCAATTAACGGACAAAGCTTTTGCTGTTAATATTTTTGTCCACGAGATTCCGGAAGTTACGGATGAACTAAGAGAGAAATATTCTAAGACCAAAACCTTTTTAGAAGAATTAGCCAAACAAAATCAAATCGAGGTTAATCTTCCAGAAATTAATGAAATCAAGGTTAATTCCTATCATGAACAACTTGATGTGATTATTTCTGAAAATTGCAAAATCGTCAGTTTCACATTTGGAAACCTTGACAATCAAAGCATTGAAAAATTAAAGAATAACGGAACAATCCTTATTGGAACCTGTACATCTGTAAATGAAGCTTTGATTTTGGAACAATCAGGGATTGATATTATTTGTGTTCAAGGGATTGAAGCTGGTGGACACAGAGGAAGTTTTACTAATGAAAATATCCCTCAGATTGGTGGCTTATCTCTTTTATCACAAGTCCGCGATTCTGTAAAAGTTCCAATCATTTATGCGGGCGGAATTTATAATGCGAGAACAATTTTGGCTGCAAAAACTTTGGGCGCAGAAGGATTTCAAATCGGAAGTCTGTTATTAAATTCTGAAGAAAGCGCTTTGAAAGATTTCGAGAAAGAACGATTAAAAAAGCTAAAAGAAGATGAAATTATTCTGACCAAAAGTTTCTCCGGAAGATACGCGAGAGGAATCAAAAACACTTTTATCGAAGCTGTTGAAAATTCGGATTTCATACTTCCCTATCCTTATCAGAATAAATTGACAGGTGAATTTCGTAAAGCTGCGAGAATTCAAAATAATTCAGAATTTGTCAATCTTTGGATAGGACAATCGATTGGCAAACTCAGTGAAGAATCTACGACTATTATTTTAAAAAATCTGATTGAAGAAGTCGATAAAAATTAAAAACAGAAATGATAACATTAAGATTCAAAGCTTTAACCAAAAAAGAATACAAAATTGCAATTGTAATGATTGTTTTAGCGATTCTGATTCCTGTTTTGCTTTTTATGTCGTTTGTTATTATCAATAACCTCAACAAAATTCCAAGATCTTTTCTCGTAGTCATTTTAGGAGTATTAGGAATCATCTCGTTTTTCATTTTAGCTTTAATTGTCAGTAAAACGCTGGGCAAAAAGTATGAATTGACATTTAAAGAAACAGAATTAGTGATTAAGTCCGACAAAACCGAAGTAATCAATTATTCTGAAATCAATTCCATCAGAATCCATAACAATACAGATTATTCCAAAATTGTCATCCATAAAAAAGATGAATCGGACTTTAAGTTATTCGTTGGGATGGCGAATCTTTTAAACAATAAAAACATTCTCGAACCTGCAAATATTTTAGATACTGCTTTGGAGAAAAAATTCAGAAAACAAATAACAAAACGAAAAGATATTGATGTATAATCTGATTCTTACAACATGAAAGAAAAATTTAACAATATTATAAATGGAACTGTAAAACCACTTTTGAAATCCAATGGTTTTTCAAAAAAAGGTTTGGATTTTCTTAAAAAGAAAGATGATTTGATTTTCATAATTAATTTTCAAAAAAGCCGCGGCAATTCTTTTGACGAGAGCAAATTCTATATCAATTGCGGAATCCATTCAACTATAATAGATCAAATTATTGGGCGAAAAAAAACTTTGGATCCCAAAGAATATGAATGTCATTTCAGATCCAGAATTTCAACAATAATCCAATCGGAAACAGACAGATATTCTATTGTGGAAGAAACTGATCTGGAAATTTCAGCTGAAAACATCAGTTCAGACTTAAAAGCAGTTATCAATCTATTTGACTCGATAAAAAATACCAATGATTTAACAGATCTGATGATTGCTAAAAATGGCTTGAATAATTATGAAGAATTGTTTGAATTCTTACTTCTAACGGATAATTGGAAAGAATTAAAGCGCTATATACAAAAACTGTTTTCAACTTTTGGCCAAGAACAGCGTTGGACAATCTTTCAAAATCGTTTATCTAATATTTTGCTGAAACATAACAGAAGAGAAACGATTTCGGATCTGTTAAAATAAATTCAAAAATAATTTCAGCCTTTCACCCGAAAATCTTCTTGATAACATTACCAATTTCCATAAAATCGTCGTGATTTCCAACAGAACGTTTCTCCAGATTGCTGTTATCAAATTCTGAAAACGGAAAGACAAGCAAGTAATTTTTATCATTCACATATTTATTCAGAAGTTCCGGAATCAGCCTCATTTGCGGGATGTAAGATTTCATTCCTCTTTTCGCCATCATTATGATGATTGCCTCGTCCTGTTTCAGTTGCGAAGCGATTATCTCGCCATCTTTCCAGGATTTTGTTGCAATAAACTCCGCTTCTATCGTTGCTTTTTTACTAATACGTTTTAGGATTTCCAGAATTCTCTCCGGCGCATAAAAAGTCATTGTCGCTCCAGAATTACGAGCAATGTTCCAAACCCTGAGCAGAGCGTGGAAAAATCCGGCTTCTTTTTGCGCATTTTCAGGAATCATCACTGCATATTTTTTAATTGTCGATAAAGGCTGAGCAGTATGATAAATGAGTGTATTTACATTATCATTTTGCAAATAACCGTTATACAAATTATAAGCAAAAGAAGGTGTAAATCCTTTGTCCTCATCTAAACCAATAATCAAATCCGTGATATTTTGTTCCTTTATAACATTCTTGATTCCGTTGATCACATCATTATCATAACGTTTTAGTGATTGCAGTTTTACATCAGCCGCCGCTGCTGCAGTTGTAGCGTGGTGCAAAAGTTTCTCTGCATTTTTGATAGAAGATTCATTTTTATCTTCATTAATAATATTGAGCCCAAATAAATGTTCTGTGTTAGAATGCGCTTTAATCAGAATCCCAAGATTAACCATTCTGTCAACTGTAGCTTCGTAGTTAAGAGCCAGTAAGATATTCTCCTGCTCGTGGCTGTTTCCGGAAACGGTTTCTTCATTGTCTTTATCCGCAATCTGCTGCGCATTGGACATCGAAATAAAAGACGAAATAGTACACGAAATCAGAATCAATAAAATACTTCCGTTCAAGACGTGTTCGTTTAAAAGTCTTATTGGCTCTCCGGTTTCAGTTTCGGAAAGAATGATGTTATAACCTACCATTACAGAAGCTAATGTTGCAGCAGCCGAAGCAGAACTCAATCCGAAAATCAATTTGCCCTCTTCTTTAGAAAGCCTGAAAGTTTTCTGTGTTGCAATAGCAGAAATATATTTTCCACCAATGGATGCTACCAGCATAATACCTGCAACTTCGAGCGTTTCCCAACTTTTGAAAAAGACTTTAAAATCAATAAGCATCCCCACACTGATCAGGAAAAACGGAATAAAAATCGCATTTCCCACAAACTCAACTCTGTTCATCAAAGAAGAGGTATGCGGAATCAATCTGTTCAAAGCCAAACCAGCAAAGAAAGCTCCGATAATAGCTTCTACTCCGGCTAACTCGGCCAACAAGGCTGCAAGATAAATCATCACTAAGACAAAAATATATTGCGATATCTTATCCTCAACTTTTTTGAAAAACCATCTGCCTATAATCGGAAACACCACCAAAACAATCAATCCGAAAATGATAAATGATAACGACAACCTAACCCAAAACTCGGTTCCGACATCACCTTGTGACATCCCAACAATAATCGCTAAAACCAATAATGCGAGAACATCCGTAATCATCGTACCCCCAACAGTAATGTTCACAGCTAGATTTTTGGCAATTCCCATTTTACTTACCAGCGGATACGCAATAAGGGTATGAGAAGAGAAAAGGCTGGCAAAAAGTACCGATGTTAATATCGAAAAATCTAGAATATAATAGGCGCCCAGATAGCCTAAAACAAAAGGAACAACAAAGGTGTAGATACCAAATGTCAAACTCTTCCATTTGTTTTTCTTAAAATCGCCCATATCAATTTCCAGTCCTGCCAGAAACATAATATAAAGCAATCCTGTTGTTCCGGTGACCACAATACTACTGTCCCTCGCCAGAACATTAAAACCATTTGGACCAATGACCGCACCTGCGATAATGAGTCCTAACAGATGTGGTACTTTGATTTTGTTTAATAAAAGCGGTGCAGCCAGAATAATAATCAGCACCAACAGGAACTTGAGAACCGGATCTTCGATAGGAAGTTCCAGATTATGAATACTCAGTAAAATCATATGTGTTTATTTTTTAGTGCGAACAAGCTCTACAGAGAACTTGGCAATACAATTATCAACGGTTATCGTTCTGGTTCCTCTCATCTTATTTACGGAGATGTCATTCAGTAAAACATTCATATCCACTTTCTTTTTAGCGGTTGAATCTGTCTTGAAATTAAGCCTAACCTCATTGTTTTCAAGCTTACCGTTGTAGAGCCTAACCAGATTATTATTGTTGATAATTTTGGTAAATAATTGAGTAGAATCGCTGTCAAATTCCCAGACATCGGTTCTTTGATCACCAACCACATAATCACTACAATTGGATTCTGTACAAACCACTTTTCCGATCCACGAACCAATGACCTCATCTGGCCATTTGGTAATAATTTGCATAGAATCTGTTACGGGTTTTGCAAAGATACTGTCTCTCATTTTCAGAAGAGATTGATATTCGGATTCTTTAAGAGCAAAGGATTTTTCTTTATCCAGAAGTTGCTGCTCTCTTTCTGCGAGTTCTTTTGCCTTGTCTTTATCTTCGCAGCTAAGGCATAGCAGAAAAGTAAATAATAGTATAAAATATCTCATAAGCATTTTTATTAATCTTAATATATAAGGAGAATAGCTCTAAAATATTGTTTTTTAAGAAAGTGTACTTTCGGTTTCCTTGAAAAAATAAGGTCTCAGAATATCTTCAAAATTATAAAGACCTCTGGATTTGTCCCTTATATTCTTCGCTACAAACAATGCGCCAGTCCCGAAAGCTTCCCGAGAAATAGACTCGTGAACCAAACGCACCGTCTGGAAAGGAAAACCAAAAATGACTTCGTGTTTACCTACAATACCTCCTGCTCGCACAGAATTAATATTTTCAGTTTCGATATCAAGCGTCTCAGCAATTTTCATTGCAGTTCCGGAGACACCTTCTTTAGCTTTAAAATGTTCCTCAATCACTTCTATATCTACATCCGGTGCGAGATCTTTTAAAAGAGATGATGCAAACAACAGATAATTGACACCCAAAGTAATATTGGGAGACCAGAAAACCACAGTATTTTTTGATAATTGTTTCAACAGCGCTTTTTCGTCATCGCCGTAATGCGAAATAGCTGAGATAATTTTAATCCCTCTGTCAGAAACTGTTTTACCATAAGCGTGGATATTTTCTGTTGTGGAAAAATCGATGATGATATCTACAGAATGCTGATCCAGCAAATCATCAATATTTGTATTTTGTTTAGATATAATTAATGCCTTATCAGGAGAAGAAACACCTAAAAAATCTTTGGCAGTAATATGATCCATTGTTTTACTGTTTTTAAAAACCCATTCCAGCGAAAAATCAGGATGTTGTAAAATAACATTAGCGACTGCTTTTCCAGCTTTACCGAAGCCCATTAAACCTACTTTCATAATATTTTTTTTTAAGTTAATTAATTTTCAAATAGTGTAACCAATTCACACAATCCCATCATATAATAACTAATTGTGGTTAAGATACGAAAATATATTTTTAAGCCTTCCGCAGAGGAATTGTATGACATGATGTTCTTAAAACAAATCCGATGAGTGTTAGTTAAATCTAATTAATAGAATACTTAAAAAAATCTTGACTAAATTTATCACTTCAATTAAACCAATGAAAAATTACTTCTTTCTTGCTGCCGCTATCATCTGCGAAACCATTGGCACATCATTTCTCAAGAAGACAGAAAACTTCAGCAAACCTTTACCTACAATTATTTTTGTTGTGGCGATGGCTTCTTCTTTTTATTTATTGACTTTTGCGCTTAGAAGCATTCCTATTGGGATCGCTTATGCGATTTGGTCTGCTGTAGGTATTGTTCTGATTTCCACCGTTGGCTATTTTGTTTATAAACAAGCTTTGGATTGGCCTGCTATTTTGGGAATTGTCTTCATTGTAATTGGTGTTGTGATTATTAATCTTTTCTCCAAATCTTCTGCACATTAACCAATGGTCAACAAAAAAATTATTGAAAAACTCAGCGACAGAGAACTGGAAAACTATATCAAACCTGACAGTCGATTTGTTGCAATGGCTGTCAGTTACGCTTACGAGATTCTGAAATCCAGAGGAAAAATATTTAACGATGTGGAAAAGCTGAGAATAGAACAGATGATCAGTGATAAAAAAGCAGCTGAAGAAGCAGAAAAAATAGATTTTTCAAAAGACTGGGACGAAAATATGACTGCAAATAAAACGGCTATAGAATTATATTCCAATCGGTTGATTTGGATCTTTAGTCTTATTTTTGGAGTAATTTTCGGGGCAGTTTTGCAGGCAATGAATTTCTCACGTTTACAAAATAAAAAAGGACTTTACCTCTCGCTCCTATTTGGAATTTTATATACGATAGCTCAGATTTATTTGCTTACTTGGATAGAACAATTAGATTATCAATTCCCGTCAAAATTTAATAATTCTAAAACATTTTTATTTTCCGCATTGGGTGCTTTGATACTGGGATTGATCCGCGAACAGCTAATTCCAAAAGGTCTGGAATACAGAAGCCGTTCTTTTGTATCACCTCTTATTATTGCAATATTGATTTATATTCCGATTGTTTATATAATTATTTCAGGGATCTAAATTTTAAAATCAAATCTATAATGAAAAATACCAATCCTGTTATCGAGATTCCTGTCAATGATTTGAGTAGGGCAGAAAACTTTTATGACAGTTTCTAATGTTAAATAGACTATCTCCAATGTTCATTAGACAGTCTGCAAACACTCTCGAATCTGGAATAAATATTTTAGATAAATACTCTTTGAAACCTCTCAATCACTTGAGAGGTTTTAATTTTATAAGCCTTGATATTAATATACAAAAAAAGACTGCCATTACTGACAGTCTAAAAAATAGAAAATTAGGATTTATTTTGCTTGAAAATACACTCTTCTATTAGCTTTATTTTTCCATTCAGGGCACTTGGATGCAGGATCGCACTCTGGATATTTTAGATCCAGTTTACCATTTCCTTTAGCTTCTAATTTTGCAGAATTAGCCCCGTTGGAAATTAAATATTGTTTCACATTATTAGCTCTTCTTTCAGATAGAGTTTGGTTATAACTTTCTGTACCTCTTGTATCTGTAGCACCTACAACCACATAAGAACCGTTGTTAGAGTTGATGTAGCTGATAGCACTATTTAGTATTGGCGTATTATTAGGTAAAATTCTGTCAGAGTTAAGATCGAATTCGATACCGCTCATTGCTGTTTCGTCTGCAGACACGACACCATTACCAGTATTGTTTACTGGGCAACCATTGTTTTCTACAGGTCCTGGAACCGTTACACATTTGTCATAAAGGTCAATTACACCATCAAGATCTACATCCAATGCAACACCAGAACCATCTACTCTGGCACCAGCCGGAGTGTCTAGCTGTCTGTCCCAGTCATCGCAAACACCATCATTGTCTGCATCTCCTGCTTTACACAATTGGATATTATCGATTTTAGTTTCCAGTTCATCTATTTTAGAATATACTTCCTGCAATGGATCGTGCCACATCAGACTATTGCTGTGTTTACCAAGATGAACAGTCAGACCCAACGTACCATTGAAGAAGTTATCAGAAGTCTTAGCACTGATTCTGTTAACAGCGCTATATTGGTCGCTTCCACCACCGTCAAACGCATCATCACCAGTTACTACATACATCAATCTTCCTTCGATATCTACTCGGTTACTGATTTTATATTTCAATCCGGCTCCAGCTTGTCCAAACAAAGAGTTAAATTTAAATGGTTTATTCTCTGTCATCAATCTTTGACCAAATTCATCTTTCTGATAAGCGCGGTAAGCCAAAACTCCTACACCAGCATATCCGTGGATTGCCCATCTGTAGTCTGCTTTGCTGTCTACTCTTCTTAGCAGGTTAGAAAGATTGATATCTCCCAAAAGAGAGATCGCATCATACTGTGTTCTTCCGGCAACTTGCAAATTAGCTGCAGCATTTGCAGTCGCAGCATCTTTTGTATTGAAGTATCCTTGTCTTGTTTCCCCACGGTCGTATTGCAACTTCAATCCAAATGTATGAGAAAGCGCTTTGTCAATACTGAAATAAGCGGAGTAACCTACCAATGTATTACCGCTTTGGATCGATTTAAGATCTGCATTCTGCATCAACGGAACACCACCACCAAAGGAAATAGACCAGCTGTTAAACCTCGGACCTTCAGATTTTAAAGAAGTAGTTTCAACAGGATTAGTACTACTTGTTGTCTGCACCATTTCTTGCGAAAACATCACAGCCGGACACGCCAAGGCCAATGACAAAATTGTTAATTTTGATTTCATAATAATAAATTTAAATTGTTTTACTTATTAATTATACAATTAGAAAAATCATATAAACCTATCGTGAATACCGTCGTATTTGAGAGGTGCGTTCCATTATCCAATTACCATACCAATAAAAATATTTATTTATTATTTTGAATTATTCAAAAATAGAAATCATTTAATTCTTAGGCTCGTTTTCCTGAAAATCCTTGATGAATTATAGAAATCACACAAAAACATTTTATTTTAATTAATATTTGTTAAATAATTAAAAATATTCACAAACTTAAAAAAGGAGGAAATGCTATCTAAACTTAACTCTGATCAACTTAAAAAGAGAAAGTTATTATTACGGTATAATAATTTTACAGATATTATTAGCAATAATTTAATTCTGCCTTTAACTTCCTTGCATAAATTTTAATCCAAAGAAAAAAAATATGATACGATGAAAAGATATATTTTACTGAGTCTAATTACTTTCGGCATTCTTATATTTTCACAGACTGCGAAAAATTATAATGTCAATGGATTAACACGTAAAGCAATCCTTTATGAACCGACGATAAAATCTGACAGAGTTCCAGTAGTATTTGTTTTTCACGGTCATGGAGGCAATGCCAATTTTGTAAGCAGAAGTATTGACGTCCAGAATTATTACAAAGAAGCTCTGGTCATTTTTATGGAGGGTCTGCCTGGCAGGGCAGTTCCCGGCCTGGATCCGAATGGTACAATGAATGGCTGGCAAATTTTCACAGACGATCTCGAAGGAAGAGACATCCAGTTCTTCGACAAAGTTTTCGCAGATATCCATCAGAAGAATTATACTATTGATGACAAAAAAATCTACCTGATTGGTCATTCCAACGGTGCCAGATTTGCGAATGTCCTTTGGAAAACGAGAGGTGACAAAATCTCAGCCATCTGTTCAGCCTCAGCACAAGGCGGCAATATGATTTCTGAAGCAGTCCCAATCTCAGTTTGGATGTACATTGGTAAAAATGACCGCATCGTTTCCCCAAAGAGTCAGGAAGAGTCCATCCCAATCGTCAAAACTAACCTTGGAATCACAGATAATGGAAAAACAGAAGACGATAAAACTATTTTCTCAGGAAAAAACAACACAGAACTCGTTCTCCAGCAAAGCAATTCCGGTCACGAATTCCCAAAATCCTCACTTCCAGA
The DNA here is from genome assembly GCF_900141765.1 of Epilithonimonas zeae. NCBI lineage: Bacteria > Pseudomonadati > Bacteroidota > Flavobacteriia > Flavobacteriales > Weeksellaceae > Epilithonimonas > Epilithonimonas zeae. The sequence goes on from NZ_FSRK01000001.1 coordinate 1,878,162, forward strand.
AATAATAAGCTTCTTCAAAAGACACACAAAATAAAAAACCTCTCCAGATTGGAGAGGTTGTCATTTTTATATTATCAATGAATAACAAAACAATTCATAATTAATCATTGATTTACATATATGCTTCAATCGGCTCGCAAGTACAAACCAGATTTCTGTCACCATACGCTTCATCTACTCTTGCAACCGTCGCAAAGAATTTGTGTGTTCTCACCCATTCCAATGGATAAGCAGCTTTCTCTCTACCGTAAGGTTTATCCCAATTATCAGAGATGACCAATTGCTCAGTATGAGGCGCATTTTTCAATACGTTGTTTGTAGCATCCGCTTCACCATTAGCAATTTCCTCAATTTCTTTTTTGATATTGATTAAAGCCTCAGCAAATCTGTCAATTTCTTCTTTATTTTCAGACTCAGTTGGTTCTATCATCAATGTTCCAGCCACAGGGAAACTCACCGTCGGAGCGTGGAAACCATAATCCATTAATCTTTTTGCAACATCTGCTACTTCAATCCCTAAAGATTTGAACTGACGGAAATCTACGATACATTCGTGCGCCACTCTGCCTTTATCATTAGCATAAAGGATCGGGAAATGCTCTGCCAAGATTTCTTTCAGATAATTAGCATTTAGGATAGCGTGTTCAGTAGCTTTCTTCAACCCTGAAGTTCCCAACATTTTTATGTAAGCATAAGAGATATTAAGAATCAATCCAGAACCATAAGGTGCTGCAGAAATACCTTCAATTGCTTCTTTTCCTCCGGTTGAGATATTAGCATTGGTTGGCAAGAAAGGAACCAAATGTTCAGCCACACAGATTGGACCAACACCAGGACCACCACCTCCGTGAGGAATAGCGAAAGTCTTATGAAGATTCAGGTGGCAAACGTCTGCTCCGATATTTCCAGGGCTTGTAAATCCAACCTGAGCATTCATATTTGCACCATCCATATAGATTTGTCCACCGTGTTCGTGCGTTAGTTTCGTAATTTCTTTAATATTAGCATCGAAGAAACCGTATGTCGATGGATAAGTAATCATCACACAAGACAAGTTCTCAGAATGCTCTTCTGTCTTCGCTTTGAAATCTTCAAAATCGATTTCTCCATTCTCAAGATTCTTCACAACTACGATTTTCATTCCCGCCATTGCAGCAGAAGCAGGATTAGTTCCGTGCGCAGATTGAGGAATTAATACAATATTTCTGTGTCCTTCGCCTCTGTTTTTATGGTATTCACGAATAACCATTAGACCCGCATATTCACCTTGAGCACCAGAGTTTGGTTGAAGAGAAGTTCCTGCAAAACCTGTGATTTCTGCCAAATCTTTCTCCAACTCTTTAATCATTGCTTGATAACCGCCTGCTTGCTCTGTTGGTACAAATGGATGTACACCACCCCATTCTCCCCAAGAAAGAGGAATCATTTGAGTTGCAGCATTCAGTTTCATTGTACAAGAACCCAACGAAATCATTGAATGTGTTAATGATAAATCTTTTCTTTCAAGACGTTTGATGTAGCGCATCAATTCTGTCTCAGTATGATATTTGTTGAAAACTTCTTCATCCAGAATACTATCAGTTCTCAATAATTCTTCTGGAATCGAATATTCTTCTTTAAGGCTTACTTTATAACCTTGTTTTCCTTTGAACTGAGCAAAAGCTTCAATCAAATGATTTAATTTATCAACCGTCGTAGTTTCGTTAATAGAAATACTTACAATACCTTGAGAGAAATAATTCAGATTAATTTTCTGGTCTCTCATTTTCATCCTCAAAGACGCTTTCTCCTCCTCGTGTAGTCTGAATTTAACCGTATCAAAAACCGGTTCCGATACGATATCATAACCTAAAATCTGTAATGCATCTCCAAGTGCATTAGTCTTATAATGGATTTGGTCAGCAATGAAATTTAAACCTTTAGGTCCATGATAAACAGCATACATTCCAGCCATTACCGCCAAAAGAACTTGAGCTGTACAAATGTTTGAAGTTGCTCTTTCTCTTTTGATGTGCTGTTCTCTGGTTTGCAAAGCCATTCTCAATGCACGTTTGCCGTACATATCCTGAGAAACACCGATGATTCTACCAGGGATGTCTCTCTTATAATCTTCTTTACAAGTAAAAAATGCTGCGTGAGGACCACCGTAACCCATAGGAATCCCGAATCTCTGCGTGGTACCAACAGCACAATCTGCGCCCATATCGGCAGGAGATTTTAGTTTTACCAAAGCCATCGGGTCACAAGCTACAACCACTTGCAAATCGAATTCTTTATAATTAGTAATATTATCTGTATAATCCAGAACGATTCCGTTTTTTCCCGGATATTGCAGCAAAACACCAAAATAAGAATCATTGAACTGATGATTGATATGATTGCCTACAATCACATCGATTCCTAAACCTTCTGCTTTGGTTTTAAGAACAGAAACCGTTTGTGGAAGAACTAAATCTGAAATAAAAAACTTCGTCGCATCCGCTTTCTTTTGGTCTTTAGTTCTGTTGTTGAAGAACATATGCATCGCTTCTGCCGCAGCCGTAGATTCGTCTAGAAGAGAAGCGTTGGCCAATGGGAAACCTGTCAAATCAGAAACTACAGTCTGGAAATTGAGCAAAGCTTCCAATCTTCCTTGTGCGATTTCCGCTTGGTAAGGCGTATAAGCTGTGTACCAGCTTGGATTTTCAAGAATATTTCTTTGGATTGGCGAAGGCAGAATGGTATCGTTGTAACCAAATCCGATATAGGTATCGAAACCTGCATTTTTAGAAGCTAAATCTTTGGAATGTAAAAGCATCTCATACTCCGAAAGTGGCTCCGAGATGTCCAGATCTTTTTCTAACCTGATAGAATCAGGAATGGTTTGTGAGATTAATTCTTCTATGCTTCCAGCCCCTACTTTCTTCAGCATTTCCGCTTTATCAGACTCATTAAGACTGATGTGACGATTTACGAATTGTTGTGTATTCATTTATAAAACTTCAAATTAGATTCTTATTAATAAGGTTTGTAAATTTAATCAATTTTTAAAAATAATTATTAAGTGTAGAATTTGATAAAATCGATCGACATCATTTTATTTGATACAAAAAATTTATTTTTAAAGGCTATTTATTATATATCGTATCAATTTTATCCGAATATTTTTGGAGAACGATATTTCGTTTAATTTTTAAGGTCGGTGTAATTTCTCCGTTTTGGATTTCAAAATCTGCAGGCATCAGGATAAATTTTTTTATTTTCTCAAAACTCGAAACATTGCTTTGAATACCGTCTATGAGTTCCTGATAAAACTTCTGAACTTTTTCATTCTCCACTACTTCTTTCCAGTTGGTAAAAGTCACACTTAAAGTTTTAAGTTTCTCTTCCAATGTTTCAAAATTCGGAACAATCAAAGCAGAAACAAATGGTTTATCTTCCGCAATCAACATAATTTGGTTGATGTAACTGTTGTTGGAAAACATATTCTCAATTGGTTGAGGTGCAATGTACTTTCCGTTAGACGTTTTCATCAAATCTTTGATTCGGTCTGTGATGGTTAGGTTTCCCTCGTTATCAAAAATACCGGCATCGCCCGTTTTCATCCAACCATCTTCTGTAAAAACTTTGGCCGTTTCTTCAGGATTTTTGTAATAACCTTTCATTATTCCGCTTCCTTTCACAAGAATTTCGTTATTTTCTCCGATTTTGATTTGAGAATCTCCCAACAGTTTTCCCGCACTTCCGTATTTATATTTGGTGAATGGAAAAGCTGTTACAGTCGCCGTCGTTTCTGTCATTCCATAACCAACGGTAATGTGAATTCCCATTGCATCAAAGAATTTCGTTACTTCTTCAGAAATCGATGCGCCACCGCAAGGCATGAACCACAATCTTCCGCCTAATTTGGTTTTGATTTTATTGAAAACCAAAGCATTGGCAATTTTATATTTTTGATTTAATAAGAAAGGAACATCTTGTTGATTCCGTTTTAATTCCGAAACCTGACTTCCATTTTCAATCGCCCAAGCGAAGATTTTTTTCTTGATTGGAGAAGCAGCAGATAGCATTTCGTGGATGCCTGCGTAGATTTTTTGATAGAATCTAGGCACCGAACACATCGTGGTTGGACGAACTTCTACCAAAGCACTTGCAATCAATTTTGGATTCTCCAAGAAACTGACTTTGGCGCCTTGAGAAAAACAGAACAATGTCCAGCTTCTTTCGAAAACGTGACTGAGTGGCAGAAATGCCAAAGAATGTTCACCTTCAAAATTCTTAAAATTGAAAAATTTAACGTGTTTATCAAAAGTGTCTTGGAAATTGCCGTGCGTAATCATCACGCCTTTCGGAATTCCGGAAGTTCCAGATGTGTAAATGATGGTTGCAACATCTTCATTCGTTCTTTCGACAATGTAAAATTTATCCGAAGTATTCTCAATAAAATCCTGAAGCGTAATGGATTTATCTTTTAATTTAAAACTACTTTTTGCTGAAATAATGAGTTCGACATTTTGCGATTTGCTTAATAATTCGTGGCAAATATCATATTGTTCCTCATTTCCTGCTAAGATAATTTTCGGTTCAGCATGATTGATAATATACTCCACTTGTTCCGTTCCGTTGGTCGAATAAATCGGAACCGTGACCGCGCCAAGACATAACGTTGCCAAATCCATCATCATCCATTCCGGCGAGTTGTCCGCAAAAATTGCGACTTTGTCATCCTTTTGAACTCCGGCTTCTGCAAGTGCGTTGGCTGTTTTGAAAACTGTTTTTTGGAATCTCGCCCAAGTCAGTTCCTTCCACTCATTATTTTTTTTGAATCCTACAGAGGCTTTCTGTGGAAATCTTTTGACGTTCTTATTCAGAAATTCCGCAATGTTCATTAATTAGATTTTTGAATGCTTTCGGCATAATTTTTCAGATGAAAATCAACACTTTCATCGATGGGAATGAATTCGTAATTCAAAGTTTCACGAATTTTTTTATTGGTAATTTTAGAATCTGATTTAACAGTTTCTACATTGGTCTTGTTCGCCAATTTGAGAATCGGAATCAACCAACCAAGCAAAGTTGAAAATACTGGTAAAATATCAAGAACCGAATCCGGGATGATTTTTACAGGTTTCTTTCCAAAAACTTTTCGGACTTTATCAGAAATCGTTTTATACTTCACATTTTCAGAGGTCACGATGAATCTTTGTCCGAAAATTGATTTTTCCATCAATTCAATCGCAACATTCGCAACATCCCGAACATCGACATAAGCTGTAGAACCTGGAAACGTAAAACCGTTCGACAATTCTTTGAACAATTTTCCACTGCTGTGATTCCAGTTTCCGGAACCGATGATTAAGCCTGGATTGATGATGACCGTATCCAAACCTTCGTATTGCGCGCGCCAAACTTCCATTTCTGAAACATATTTGGAAATCGCATAATCCGAATGGTGAAGCTTCTCATTAAAATCAGAATTTTCATCCATTTCCCCTTTTTCATTATATCCATCCAAAACAGCGATAGAACTCACGAAAAGAAACTTTTTTACTTGATTAGAATCTATGGCGAAGAGTAATTTCTGAGTCACTTCAGAATTATTTCTGTATAATTCCTTCTCATCTTTGGGATTGAAACTTACTTTAGCAGAACAATGGTAAACTTCTTCAACATCTTTCAAAACATTCTCCAATGATTCTGAATCTTCAAAATCAACATTAACCCACTCAATTTGATTGAAATAAAAATCAGGCTGGTCGGTATAAAATCGATAAGATTCTAAAACATCTTTCAGGTTACTGGATTTTCTTTTGGTGGCACGGACTTGCTTGCCTTTTTTCAAAAGCTCGAGAACGATAACTCTTCCCAAAATTCCTGTTGCGCCAGTTACTAAAATCATTCTATGTCAGGTGTTTGATGTCCGATATCGGATGTTTTTTTGAAAAGATTAATAATGAAAATGGAATTAACAATGGTATAAGCAACAATAACTCCGATAAAATACCACAAACTTTTGCCTTCCAAAATCAAAAAGTAATTTCCTGTTCCGGAAAGTGAATCCCGAAGTACAAAAAACAAAAGTACTAAAAGAAAAAGATTGATTAAACCTGAAAAAATTAAAATAATCTTGTAAATAGTTTCCTGATATTTCCTCATTAAGAGATTTTTACAAAGATAATTCAATTCGGGAAAAAATCGTTTATACTTTTCTTGAAATCTATCAGTAAATTAATGGGTATTTTCTTTGATAAAATTGAAGGTTTTCTCGAACATCAATTCATGATCAGATTCTTTGTTAAGCCCGTGATTCCCTTTTTTGATGGAAATCATTTCATTTTTAACTTGGTTTTTATCCAAAACTTCTTTCAAGATCTCAGCTTGGGAATAAGGAACTATTTTATCCTTCGTCCCATGAATAATCAATGTTGGAACAGAAGAATTGCTGATGTAAGTGATTGGAGAATATACCTTCAGACGATCGACAGCTTCATCTTTTTGTTCTTTTACATTATAACCTGTGAATCCAAAAACCAGTTTGTTTCTGATGTCATAAATCTTTGGAAAAATCAGTTTAAAAATAAAAATCATAAAACCTGGCGCTTCTGTACGGAACAATTTGTTCATATCCGCTGGTCCAAAATAATCGATAAAATAATTGATTTTCGATGAATAATTGGAGAGATTGCTATTTTCAGAAAATAGAGAATCATTGGAGTAAGCTGCAATCATACCAATCTGTCCACCTGCCGAAGCTCCCAAAATGCCAATATTCTCCGTATCGAAATTATATTTCTCAGAATTTGCTCTAATCCAACGAATGGCCTCTTTTGTATCTTCAATTGGTGTCGGAAAATGAGTTTTTTCATTGAGCAATGTATAATTGATGCTTACCACAGCATAACCTTCTTTTATAAATTTTAAGAAAAAATCACTTAGGTAATAATCATCGCGAAGCGCTTTATCGCCTTCTGCCCAACCTCCGCCGTGGACAAAAACAAGAACCGGAGATTTTTTAGCTGTATTTTTAGGAAGATAGATATCAAGCTTCTGCTGAGCCGTGTCTTTTATTTTATAAGTAACATCTTTGAAATTTAAAGTTTCTGAAAGCTTTTCCTGAGCAGCGGAAATTGTCAAAATAAAGATCAGAATAAAAGAAATCGGCCATTTCATAGAGTCACAAATTAAAATATGGATTCGGTAATACAAGGCTTATACCATTAACAAATCCATATTGAATTATATTTTAAACCGACTAAAGAAGAAAATCTTTCACAGCCGCATTGAAATCGACAGGATTATTTGCCTGAACCCAATGTTCTGCATTTTTGATTTTAATGATTTTAGAATCTGGAAATTGCTGTTTAATCAGGAATTCATCTTGAGGTAAAATATAATTGGAATTTGCGCCGCCAATGAACAAAGTTGGACCTTTGAAAACGCCGAATCTAATGGCATTTGAAACAAACTCTGTATATTTTTCGGCTAATGTTTTTAGATTAAATCTCCAAGCTAGCTTTTTATCATCTGTCCAATACAGATTCTTCATGAGAAACTGAATCACAAATTTTTCGTGAATATATTCGCCTAAAACGGCTTCTACATCTTGTCGAGATTCCACTTTTTCGAAATCCACACTTTGTAAAGCCTTGATAATCCCTTGATGATGTGGCGGATAGGCTTTTGGCGTAATATCTACAACAATCAGTTTTTCCAATCTTTCAGGGAAATTAATCGCAAATTGCATCACTGCTTTTCCTCCCAGAGAATGTCCCAAAACATTAGCTTTCTGAATGTTATGAGCATCCATATAATTAGCAATATCCTGAGCCAAATCATCGTGCGACATAGAATCTGAATGAAAACTTCTACCGTGATTTCTCAAATCTAAGATGTGAGTCGGCATCAATTCTCCAAATTCTTTTCCAAAACTTCCCCAATTATCGAGCATTCCAAACAATCCGTGAAAAACCAAAAGTGGTGTCTCCGTTCTCTCTTCTCCGTATATTTTTGAATGTAAAATTTCCATTAATAATAAAATATAATTACCATTTCGCCAATCTCTTCAAATAAGCCTGAACTGTATTTTCCAAACCTAGATAAAGTGCTTCCGAAATCAAGGCGTGACCAATAGAAACTTCCAAAAGATTAGGAATATTATCTGCGAAATATTTTAAGTTGTCTAATGACAAATCGTGCCCGGCATTGATTCCCAAACCAAATTCACTTGCAACTACAGCCGTTTTAAAATATGATTCTATAGCTAATTCCTTATTATCAAAATAATGTTTGGCGTAAGCTTCTGTATAAAGTTCGATTCTGTCTGTTCCCGTTTCTGCAGCAAACTTCACCATTTCAGGATTTGGATCAAGGAAAATAGACGTTCTGATTCCAGCATTTTTGAATTCCGAAATAACAGATTTCAAAAAATCTAAATTCTTTTCACAATCCCAGCCGGCGTTGGATGTTATCGCATCATCAGCATCAGGAACCAACGTCACTTGTTCTGGTTTTACTTCCAAAACCATATCGATAAACGGACGATGTGGATTTCCCTCGATATTGAATTCCGTAGTTACCAAAGGTTTCAAATCGTACACATCTTTTCTCGTGATATGTCTTTCGTCTGGTCTTGGATGGATTGTAATTCCCTGTGCTCCGAATCTTTCCAAATCCAAAGCGACTTGAGTTACACTTGGAACATCGCCACCTCTGGCATTTCTCAGCGTTGCGATTTTATTGATATTGACACTAAGTTTGGTCATAATTTATAAATAATAATTGATTTTTATATTTTGTTTACCTGCATTATCTCTAGGTCAAATTCTTTGGAAGCCACCAAAAGATGGTCAAAAATATCAGCCTGAATCTGTTCAAAATTCACCCAATTAGAGTCATTGGCAAAACAATAGATCTCCAAGGGCATTCCTTGCGGTGTAATCTCCATTTGTCTCACCATTATTGTTCCTTCCTGGTCGATATTATGATTATTTTTCAGATAGTTCAAAGCGTAGATTCTGAAAGTTCCAATGTTGGTCAACTGCTGACCATTGATGATCTCATCAGCGTTTTTCAGTGTACTTTTCTGAGCATCAATTTCTTTTTTCTTTTCCACCAGATAATCGTGAATCAGATTAATTTTCAACAATTCACTAAAAGCTTCATCATTCAGAAATTTGAAAGATTTGATATTAAATACAATAGATTTTTTTATTCGTCTCGTATTCGTTTCAGACATCACCTGCATATTCTTGATTTCTGTGGTCAGCAAGTCATAGGTCGGAATAGTAGAAAGTGTTTTATCAAAGTTTCTGATTTTCGTCGTTAGCAAATCTATATCCTCGATATTACCTTCGATAGAATATTTTGGAATGGCAACCCAATCTCCTACTTTCAAATTCTTGGAAGTAGCAACGTGAATCCCCGTTACAAAACCTAAAATTGTATCTCTGAAAACCAAAACAATTACAGCAGTTATTGCTCCTAAACTTCCCAAAACAGTAGTTCCACTAATACCGAACAAAACACAAATAGCTATAACTCCAAAAATAAATCCACCGAAAATCCTAACGGTTTGAGAAATAGAATTAATAGCGATGATTTTATAATAATCCTGTTGAATCAGGTAATAATTCTGTAAAACTTTGATAAAACGAAAAGCCATATTAGCAATCACCAAAACAATCAAAATCCCAATGAGCCTTTCCAGAAAAACAAAGCTTTTGGGATGTCTGTAAAAGATAGAAAACAAGGCATAATTCCCAAATCCTAAAGCCAAAATATTAGCCACAGAATTGGTGACTTTTGCTTTATAAATGGATTTCATTACAGGATATTTCTCCTTATCAAAAAAGAATTTGAATATAAGATTGATTCCGTTTTTTAGAAGAAAAGCAACAATAAAAATTAAGAATATCAGAAGTGCAAATTTTAGTGTAATCTGACCCGCTAAGACAAATTCATCAGGAAAAAAATCTTTACAGAAGAAATGAATTTCGTCACTGATTCGTTGAAGAAAATCTTTGTAATCTATGAGTTCGTTTTTCATTGAGAGGAATTATTTCACAAATTTAAGGATAAAAAAAATCTTTTGGCATTACTTTGAATGTTGTATTTTTAAATAAATTTAAAAACTATGGATTCTGTTTTTATCGACATTATCGCTTTGGTTCTACTTTTTGTAGGAATGCTGGGAACTTTTCTTCCTGTTCTGCCCGGATTGTTATTGAGTATCTGCGGATTACTGATATTCAAATTTGGAACAGAAAATAATATGCCAATGATGTATGTCTGGATTTTCGTTTTTCTGACTCTTGTTTCCACAGTTCTGAATTACGTTATCCCCGCAAAAACCAACAAAAAATACGGCGGAACACGTTACGGAAGCATTGGTTCTTTTATTGGAACATTGCTCGGTTTATTTTTCATCCCGATTCCTTTAGGGTTTTTGATAGGAATGTTATTAGGTGTTTTTCTTGGAGAATTATTACACGATGTTAATGACAGAAAAAAAGCCTTTAACTCTATGAAAGGTGCTTTTATTGGATTTGTTTACGGCACCGGATTTAGTTTGATGGTTGGACTGGCAATGTTTTTGGTTGTCGGTTATTATATTTTCTTTTAAAATTTATAAATGATGAAGTTCAAAGTACTTTTATTTGCACCTTTCCTGTTGTTGATGAGCAATTGCAAAACGCAATCTCAAACTTCAACATCAGACAATATTATTAAACTTGGAGTCAACAAAAAGGTTACGATTCCAAATTCAAAGACGAGTTTAGAATTTAAAGAAATTACCGAAGACAGCCGTTGTCCTGCTAATGTAACCTGTGTTTGGGAAGGAATTGCGATTGTTAATTTAAAAGCAACTTCTGGAAATAACACTCAAGACATCCAAGTTGGAACAAGAGATTTCTTACCAAAAGAAGTTACCAAATCATTTAATTATGCAGGTTACAGATTTACGGTGCAGGAAGTAAAACCTTATCCTGGAGAAAAAGAAGAATCTCCTTCTGTAACTATTAAATATGAGAAAGAAGAGTAAATCTGTATGATAAATAAACTATAAAACCCAATTATCCCCAAACAATTGGATTCTTTCCCTTTTCCAAAAGATAATTATTGATTTTTGAAAACGGTTTGCTTCCGAAAAAACCTCTGTAAACAGAAAAAGGTGAAGGATGCGCCGATTGAATAATAAAATGTTTAGTCTCGTCTATCAGCGAGGCTTTTTTTTGTGCAAATGCGCCCCAAAGTACAAACACGACATTTTGTTTTCTATCAGAAATTTGTTTAATGATATAATCCGTAAATGTTTCCCAACCAAGGTCTCTATGCGAATTGGGCTCGTGCGCTTTTACGGTTAGAGTTGCATTAAGAAGGAGAACACCTTGTTTTGCCCAATCCTGTAAATCTTTATTTTTTCTCTCTATTCCCATATCTTCTTTCAGTTCAATAAAGATATTTTTGAGAGAAGGCGGCGCAGTGACATTCTCAGAAACAGAAAAGCAAAGCCCGTTCGCTTGTCCGTCATTATGGTAAGGGTCTTGCCCGATAATCACAACTTCCACATCGTCAAATTCCGTCAGTTCCAAAGCTCGGAAAATCTCATTTTTAGGAGGAAAACATTTAGTTGAATTATATTGAATTTTTACTTTCTCCCATAGTTCATTAAAATAATCACTTTCCTTTATCGGCTTCAAAACTTCTTTCCAAGTCATTTTTCTGATTTTTTACAAAATTAAATTTAAAAAACTATAAACGCAAAGACGCAAAATATTTTTAGCCTACATAATTATAAGTTATTATAAGATTTGCCACTTTTATCAACGAAAATTAAAATTAAGCTTTTGCGACTTTGCGTTTAAATCAACAAAGCAAATTTGCTGACATTTCCTCCAAAATAAAGTTAATTATTCATAAAAGACCTTTGGCTTAATTTTTATTGTAATAAATTCGGGCGAAATTTTAAATTTTATCTAAAAATACAGTCCTCAATAGAATGAAAATCTGGAATAGTTTTATTTTCTCAACAATATTTATGGCTAATTTATCTGCACAGAATACGATTATCGTAGGAACTTACACCAACAGTGAAAAGTGCAGCAGTGGCGGAATTCACATTTTCGATTTTGATGAAAACACTTATAAATATAACCTCAAATATCATACAGAAAATATTATCAATCCAAGTTTTGTAAGCCTTAGTCCAGATAAAAAATTTCTTTTTTCTGTCAACGAAAATGGCGACAAAAGTACAATCACTTCTTTTTCTATTGACGAACAGAATGGAACTCTAATCAAAAAAGATGAACGTAAAACGCAAGGTGAAGACCCGTGTTTCTTGATTTCCGATGACCAAAATTTAATTGTTGCGAATTATTCCGGCGGAAGCATTAATGTTTTCAAACGTTATACGGATGGAAAATTGTCCGATGTTTTTCAGAATATAAAATTCGAAGGTGTTGGCGTGAATCCAAAAAGACAGGAAAAATCGCACATTCATCAGGTTCAGTTTTCTCAGGATGGAAAATATGTTTTGGCAACTGATTTAGGTTTGGATAAAATTTATGTTTTCAAATACAACAAAACTGGCGAAAAAGTTCTGGAAAAAGTTGGAGAATTTGATACAAAGAAAGGTTCTGGACCAAGACATATTGCGTTTGATAAAAGTGGAAAATTAATTTATCTTGTTCAGGAATTGAGTGGTGATTTATCTGTTCTAAGTTTTAATGAAGGTAAGATTGAATTAATTCAGGAAGAAACTTTGTTATCCAGAAAAGTTAGGTTCAATTTCAGAGCGGCGGATATTCATTTATCGGACAATGAAAAATTTTTATACGTTACCAATCGTGATGATGCCGACGATATTACGACTTTCAAAATCTTGGAAGATGGAAAAGTGAAGAAAATTCAGCAAAGTAAAACAACTGGCAGAAACCCACGGAATTTTGCCATCAGCCCCAATAACAAATTGGTTTTGATAGCTAACCAAGACACCAATAGAATCAATATTTTCAGTAGAGATTTGAAAACCGGCGAATTGACTCCAACTAATAAGTCGATTCCCGTTTGTGCTCCTGTGAACGTCATTTTCTATGAAAAAGGTAAATAATTTTACAGCTAAACAATATTTTAAACAAAACACAGTTCTAATAGATTAATGCTTGATGAAATCGATGCTTGATAAAAAATTTATCCTTACCTTATTTCTGATTTTAATAAATGGTTTACTTTTCTCACAAAATGAAAAAGAAAACCAAATCGAAGACGTCGTTATCAAAGGCGTTAAAAAATATAAGAACAAAAAAGAAAATCCGGCTTATGCTATTATGCAGCAAGTCTGGAAAAAGAAAAAATCAAACGGACTTCTGCTCCACAAAGATTATCAATACAAAACTTACGAGAAAATCGATTTTCGTCTTGATAATATCGACAGTGCTTTTACCAAGAAAAAAGCGTTTCGCGGAATGGATTCTATCATTTTCAAATACAATGATTCTTCCGAGATTGCGGGAAAAGCGGTTCTTCCTATCTTCATAACAGAAAGCATTTTCAATGTCTATGGTAAAAATGGTCCAAAGAAAGAACGTAAAGATCTGGTTGCAACGAGACTTTCTGGTTTGAAGAATAATCAAATTGTTTCCAAAACAATACAAAATATGTATCAGGACATCAATATTTATGACAACACGATTAATTATCTGAATATTGGTTTTGTAAGTCCAGTTTCTACCGATGGTTTTGGTATTTTCGATTATAATATTACGGATACGATTGAGGTTAATACTGTTCGTTCTTACGAGATTCGATTCACGCCTAAAAATCCTGATGCATTGGCTCTGAAAGGACGACTTTACATTTCTATGGACAAGTACAATGTAATGAAAGTGGAGATGGAAACGAATAAAAAAATCAATATTAATTTCGTAAAAAACATTGCCACAGATTTGGAATTCGATAATCCAGACGATTCTACTTTTATCCCAATCAGAAACGAAACGACCTTGCAATTGGTTCTTAATGATAAGGAAAAAGCAAAATATGTGCTTGCAAAAAGGGTTGCCAACTATTCCGATTATCAGTTTGATAAAGGATTAACAGATGATTTCCTCAACAAAATTGTTGTTCCCGAAGACGAAATGGTTGCTAAGGACGAAGAGTATTGGCAAGTTAATAGAACTGAACCGCTAACAACTAGTCAACAGAATATATACAAAATGTACGACGAATTAGAACATAATCCGAAGTACAAAAAAGTTGTTAAAATCATTGAAATAGGAAACTCGGGTTACATTCCTATTGGAAAAAGTGGCATTGATTTCGGGAATATTTTCCAGTCTTTTGGTTATAATGATATAGAAGGAACCAGGCTTAGAGGCGGTTTCAGAACTTATCGTGGAAAGAACGATATGTGGCGAATCCAGGCGTACACAGCTTACGGTTTCCGAGACCAAAAATGGAAATTTGGTGGTGAAGCAAAATATATGTTCAATAAAACCGATCGTTTTCAGGTTGGTGCGGGTTTTAGAAAAGACGTTTTACAATTAGGCGTTCAGTTGACTACGGACGAGGGAATTATGACAAGATCTTTCGCTTCCTCTTCTGTCCTTAACAGTGGAGAAACGACTTCTATGAGTTCTGTGAAACAAAGTAATATCTATACGAGTATCGAACCTTGGAAAAACATCCAATTACGTCTGGATGCGACCCAACAAAGCATCGAATCTGCAGATTCTAACTTGTTCAACATCAATTATTACAGAGGCGGCGTTTTACGATCAGATTTGAATGACACGAGATTCACAGCAACAATTATTGCAAGACCTGGAATCAAATTTTCCACTTATGGCGTTGATCGTTACGAAATGACGGCTTTAGCCACTAATCCAACTTTGATTTTAAAATACACAAAAGGAGTTGGTGGTGTTTTTAATTCTGATTTTAATTATAACAAATTACAATTCTATTATTATCAACCCGTTATTTTAGGAAATTGGGGAAGATTATTTGCGAATGTGGAGGCCGGTAAAAACTTTGATGCACTTCCACTCGCTTTGCAAAATGTGATGCCTGCCAACCAATCTTATGGATTAGTTCGCGGTGTTTTCTCTTTGATGAATTATTATGAATTTGTAGCAGATTCTTATGCTGTTTTGTTTTTGGAACATCACTTCAATGGGAAAATTTTATCACAAATTCCTTTGATTAAAAAGCTTAAATTAAGAGAAGTTGCGTTTTTCCGTTCTGGCGTTGGAAGTCTGAAGCAAGAATCCATAATGATGAATGCTGGAAATATGAGCCTAAGCGCTCCTGAAAAACCTTACTACGAATATGGTTTTGGAATTGAGAATATTGGTTGGGGCAATTTCAGAATATTGAGAGTCGATTTTAACTGGAGAGGAAATTACTTAAATCATAAAACAACCGCAAATACCGATGTAAGAAAATTTGGTGTTCAGTTTGGTTTCCAGATGAATTTTTAGGAAATTTGTGACTAAGCAGATTAAGTCTGTAATAAATCTAATTTCTCAATCAAAATTTCATCAATGAAAATCCAAAAAATCGCTCTACTCTTAAGTTTCTTAATTTTCACAAATTTATATTCTCAAAGAGAATTTGTATTTTTTGGTTCATATAATTGGGAGAAAGGTTCAGAAGCGGTTTATGTTTACGAACTTAATACAGAAACAGGAAAGCTGACCAAAGTTGCGTCGTCTTCTGATGTCATCAATCCTGGTTACATCACAATTTCTAACGATGGAAAATATGTTTACGCCTCATCCGACGCAAAAACTCCGAACTACGGAACAGTGAGTGCTTTTGCTTTTGATGCTGACAAAAAATCATTAACATTCCTTAATCAACAAAAAACAGGTGGCGAAAATCCGGTTTATGTGAATGTTGATAAAAGTGGAAAATGGTTGATTAATGCGACTTACAATATTCCAACGATTTCGGTTTTTCCAATTCTTGAAAATGGAAAAATAGATTCGATAGCGCAACATTTTACATTCACAGAAGGAAGTGGTATAAATCCTAAAAGACAGGAAAAAGCACATACACATTCTGTCGTTTTTTCACCAGATTACAAGACTTTGCTCGTTGCAGATTTGGGCGCTGACAAAATTTTACAATATCCTTTCGATGCCAATCAGAAACAACCTTTGATAGATAGCCAAAGTACTTTCATTAATACCAAACCCGGAAGCGGCCCAAGACACATCATTTTTAGCAAAGATGGAAAACTGACTTATTCTATTGAGGAATTGGCTGGGATGATTTCG
This sequence comes from Epilithonimonas zeae, assembly GCF_900141765.1. Taxonomy (NCBI): domain Bacteria; kingdom Pseudomonadati; phylum Bacteroidota; class Flavobacteriia; order Flavobacteriales; family Weeksellaceae; genus Epilithonimonas; species Epilithonimonas zeae. Next base: position 1,894,424 of record NZ_FSRK01000001.1, read on the forward strand.
GTTTATGATTTTTCTGATAACAGGCTGAAAGAAATCCAGAGAATTGCGACGCATCCTGATAAAATCAAAGAAGGTTTTGAGAGCTCGGATGTTCATATTTCGCCAGACGGAAAATTCCTATATGCGACTAATAGAGGAAATGAAAACAATATTGCGATTTTCAAAGTTTTAAATGATGGAAAACTAGAATCTATCGGCTATCAAAAAACAAAAGGAAAACATCCAAGAACTTTTGCGATAGATGAAACTGGGAAATTCATTATTGTGACGAATGTTATTTCGCAAGATGTAACCGTTTTCAAAAGAAATTCAGAAACCGGAATGTTGAAGAAAGTGGGAAAACCAGTGAAAATCAAAAATGTGACTTGCGTGAAGACGAAGATGTATTGATTATTTGATAGCAATTGGCTACTTGCCTTTAGCCTAAATAAGTCGTAAAGGAAAACTTTTGCGACTTCTTTTTACCCGTTAGAAACTATTCTTGCGCCTTTGCGTTAAATATAATTCTATCTTTGCAAAAAAATCGGAATTGGACGTTAGAGCAAAAAAACATCTTGGTCAGCATTTTCTTACAGACCAGAATATCGCACGAAACATTGTAGATTCGCTTTCTTTAGAAGGTTATAAAAAAGTTTTGGAAGTTGGTCCAGGAATGGGTGTTCTTACAAAATTCCTTCTGGAAAAAGACGTTGAAACTTACGTTGCGGAGATTGATAACGAGTCCATCGATTATCTTAAAAAACATTATCCGAAATTAGAAGAACAGCATTTCGTTGGCGATTTTCTGAAAACTGATATTCCGATGGTTTTTGGTGGCGAGGAATTGGCTGTGATTGGGAATTTCCCTTATAATATTTCGTCTCAGATTTTGTTTAAAATCATTGACAATTTCCAATATGTTCCGGAAATGAGCGGAATGTTCCAGAAAGAAGTGGCGGAAAGAACCGCTGCAAAACCAAGAACAAAAGATTACGGAATCTTGTCAGTTTTGGTTCAGGCTTATTACGATGTGGAATATCTTTTTACGGTTCACGAAAATGTGTTCAATCCGCCTCCAAAAGTAAAATCCGGTGTCATCCGAATGACGCGAAATCTGAAAGAAGGATTGGCTGGAAATGAAGTTCTCTTTAAACAAATCGTGAAAGCTGGATTTGGACAAAGACGGAAAAAAATGAGCAATGCTTTGAAAGTTCTTGGTATTCCTGAAAATATTAAATCTCATCCTTTCCTTGACATCCGAGCGGAAGAATTGTCTGTTGCTGATTTTATTGCTTTTACGAATGAGTGGAAAAGTAGTTTGTAGAATTCTATTTTCTCGCAGATTGAGCTGATTCGGCTGATTTCATTTCAAATTTCTATAATAATTCAGCAGGAATTTTGTCATTCCGCAGAAATCTAAACCGCTGAGATTCCTACGGAATGACAAACCTTGTGTTCTTGAGTAAATGTTCTAATAAAAAACAAAACCCATAGCCCCGATTGCAGCGGCATCCTTTTTTGTCTTAACTGGAAACATTGTTTTGATGACAAGAACTTCTAAGACAAAAAAGATATAGCGGAAAGCGGGATTAAGCTCCTAAAAATTAATTCTAAAATTCTTATTTTTGTGGTATGGAAAAAGTGGTATTGGTCAATCCTCAGGATGAAGTTTTGGGACAAATGGAAAAAATGCAGGCGCATGAAAATGGACTTTTGCATCGTGCTTTTTCGGTTTTTCTGTTCAACGAAAAGGGAGAAATGCTTTTGCAGAAGCGCGCTGAAGAGAAATACCATTCGCCCAACCAATGGACCAACGCTTGTTGTTCACACCCAAGATTGAACGAATCTTATCTGGATGCGGCGAAAAGACGGATCAAAGAAGAACTGGGAATTGACTGTGAGTTGACGGAAAAATTCCATTTTATTTATAAAGCGGATGTTGGAGAAGGACTTTGGGAACACGAGTTGGATTATGTTTTTACAGGAAACTTTGATGGAGAATTTGATTTGAATCCTGAGGAAGTTTCGGAAATTCGGTATGTTTCTATTGCTGATTTACAACAGGAAATTTCTGAAAATCCAGATCACTTTACGGAATGGTTCAAAATCATTTGGGATGAATATCGTAATCAGCTGAATTAGAAATTTAATCAAAAAAAATTATTGAATATTTTTTCTCGCAAATCAAGCCGATTTTGCAGATTAAAAAGTTTTGATGAATCGCTAGATCTTTGAGAAAATTATAATATTTCTAAACCCGAAAATATTGCTTAACTTTATTATCAAATCTCTATTTATGAAAGCTTTGGTAATTGGTGCAACCGGCGCTACAGGAAATGACCTTGTGAATCAACTTTGTGAAGATGCTGACTTCGAGCAAATCGATATTTTTGTGAGACGACGTTCTGATTTTCATAATGAAAAAGTCAAAGCACACGTTGTAGATTTTGACCATCCAGAAGAATGGAAATACCTTGTGAAAGGCGATGTTGCTTTTTCTTGTCTTGGAACAACTCTGAAATCTGCAGGAAGTAAAGAAAATCAAAAAGTAATTGATTATGATTATCAATTTAATTTTGCTAAAGCAGCAAAAGAAAATCAGGTCGAAGATTACATTTTGGTTTCCGCATATGGCGCCAATCCTGATTCTAAAATCTTCTATTCCAGAATAAAAGGCGAATTGGAAGAAGCTGTAAAAAATCTGAAATTCGATAAAACTACTATCTTCAAACCCGGAATGCTGGAACGAAAAAACAGCGATAGAAGTGCTGAAATCACAGGTTTGAAAGCAATTAAATTCCTTAATAAATTAGGGCTATTCAAAAGTCAACAGCCTTTACCAACTTCTGTATTAGCCAAAGCGATGATTGTTGCATCAAAGATTAAATCCAATAGTTTTTCGGAAATAAAACTTCATAATATTTTCAGTTTTGCCGAGAAGAAAACACAATAAAAAATCCAATCTGATTTGATTGGATTTTATTTTTAATTATTTCTGTCTTTCAGATATTTCTGCCATTCCCAAGTGGTTTTGAGCGCTTCTTCCAAAGTTGTTTCTGATTTCCAATGGAGTTCTTTTTCAGCTTTGTCAGCATTAGCATATGCAATCGTAATATCGCCTTCTCTTCTTGGGCAAATCTGGTAAGGAACCGCTACATCATTTGCTAATTCAAAAGCTTTTACCACTTCTAAAACCGAAGAACCTTTTCCTGTTCCCAAATTATAAATATCCAAAACTGTTTCCTCGTCCGAATGCATCAGTTTTTGTAAAGCTGCAACGTGAGCTTTCGCCAAATCTACAACATAAATATAGTCACGAATAGCTGTTCCATCTTCTGTAGGATAATCATCACCCCAAACGCTCAATTTCTCTCTGATTCCTGCAGCAGTCTGCGTAACATAAGGAACGAGATTATTTGGAATTCCTGACGGCAATTCTCCTAATAATGCTGTTGGATGCGCGCCAATCGGATTGAAATATCTTAATAGAGTAACTCTTTTGTTATAGGCTCGAGAAAAATCTTTTAGGATATCCTCTCCCATTTGTTTGGTTTTTCCGTAAGAAGATTCGGCTTCTTTGAGAGGTGTATTCTCGTCAATCGGCATTTGATCCGCTTGGCCGTAAACTGTACAGGATGAACTGAAAATAAAGTTAGAAATATTTCTTTCTTTAAATTCCTGAAGGACATTAATCAATGAAAACAAATTGTTCTCATAATATTTTAAAGGTTCAGTCATACTCTCTCCCACTGCTTTTGAAGCTGCAAAATTGATACAACCTTCGATATCGTGTGCTTCGAAAACTTGCTGTAATAGTTCTTTTCTTCTAAGATCAAAAGGATAGAAAATGGGTCTTTTCCCTGTGATTTCCTCGATATTATCAAGGATAAATTTTTCTGAATTTGACAAATCATCTACAATGATGACATCAAAATTATGATTAATAAGTTCTACAACCGTATGTGAACCGATGTAACCTAAGCCGCCTGTTACGAGTATGGACATTTAATTAATTATAAGTTATGAATTAGTTTTTCGCAAAAAATTCCAAAACAGAATCTGTAATATATTTCAACTGCTCCTCATCCAATTCTGTGTGCATTGGCAAAGAAATTACTTGGTCAAGCAATTTATCAGTATTCACAAAATCTGCAGGATTACTATCTTGGAAATAAGCTTTCTGTTTTCTAAGCGCTACCGGATAATAAATCATTGCAGGAATTTCTTTCTCTGTTAAGTATTGTTGTAATTCATTACGTTTTCCATTTGTTATTCTTAATGTATACTGATGAAAAACGTGTGTTGAATTCTCTGCTCTTTTTGGAGTCAAAATATTTTCATTGCCAGCAAAAGCTTCATCATAATAATCTGCCGCTTTTCTTCTAGCTTCGTTGTAAGAATCAAGATTTGGCAATTTTTTTCTCAAGATTGCAGCCTGAATACTGTCTAACCTGGAATTAACCCCAACTTCGTCGTGGTAATAACGCTCGTACATCCCGTGGTTTACGATTCCTCTCAGTCTGTGGGCTAATTCGTCATCATTAGTAAAAATAGCGCCTCCGTCTCCGTAACAGCCTAAGTTTTTAGATGGAAAAAATGACGTAGTTCCGATGGTTCCGATGGTTCCAGATTTTTTTTCAGTTCCGTCAGAAAAAATAAAATCTGCACCAATTGCCTGAGCATTATCTTCAACAACATAAAGATTGTGTTCTTTAGCAATTTTCAGGATTTCTTCCATATTCCCACATTGTCCGAAAAGGTGAACAGGAATTATGGCTTTAGTTTTTGGTGTAATTGCTTTTTTGATTGATTCTGTGTCGATGGTAAAAGTATCATAATCTACATCTACCAAAACGGATTTCAATTTCAATAAATGAATGACTTCTACGGTTGCAGCAAAAGTAAAATCTGCAGTGATAATTTCATCACCTTCTTTCAAATCCAAAGCCATCAAGGCAATTTGAAGTGCATCTGTCCCGTTGGCACAAGGAATCACGTGTTTTACATCCAAATAAGTTTCCAAATCTGATTGGAAGGATTTGACTTCCGGACCATTTATAAAAGCCGCAGAATCCATCACATTTAAAACTGCATTGTCAACTTCACTTTTGATTTTATAATATTGGCTTTGTAAATCGACCATTTGGATTTTCTTCATAATCAAATATTTATTATTAAAAGCATCTGAAAATCATTATCAATATTAGTTTTAATAATTCTTGAATGCGATTTCAAATGCAAAAACATTATTTTGTAAATTTACATTTATTTATCAGTTTAAAAAATCTAATTCCCCTAAACGTGAGAAAAATCTTTACAATTTTGTCAGTCTGCTTTTCGTTAGTTGCAACTGCTCAAACCGAATTGGTCTTTGTTTTCTTCAAAGACAAACCGAATAAAGCTTCTTTTTATTCCAACCCTTTATCAGAATTAACTCAGAAATCTCTTAACAGGAGAATCAATCTTGGAATAAGTTTAACAGATCAAGACGCTCCGATAGAGCCAACATATATTCAGAATATTAAAAATCTTGGATTTACGGTTACTGATTATTCTAAATGGCTGAATGGTGTTGCTGTGAATGCTACTTCTGCTCAAATCCAAACTTTATCTCAACAGTCATATGTAGATCATGTGGAAAGTTTTGTCAAAAATCCGAATGGTAGAAAACGTAGTGAAAAGATTGAAAAATTTAAAGAATTTGATATAGAGAATACGGAGAAAAACATTTTAACAACTTATAATTATGGAGATGGTCTAGCTCAAATTAATCAGGTTAATATTAGAGCTCTTCACGTAGCTGGTTTTACAGGAACCGGGATAACCATTGCAGTAATTGACACTGGTTTTCCAACTGTAGATACTGGAAGTGCATTCCAAAGACTTCGTGATAATGGTCAAATCAAAGGTGGATATAATTTTATCAATAAAACCAATGATATATATAGTAGTTCTCTGAATTCACATGGAACAATTTGCATGGGGACTATTGGTGGATATCTGGATAATCAATTTGTTGGAACTGCTCCAGACGCTAACTTTTATCTGTATGCGACCGAAGATGCGGCAAACGAAATCCCTGAAGAGGAACTTTATTGGATAGAAGCGGCAGAAGAAGCTGACAGAAAAGGTGTTGATGTAATCTCAACCTCGTTAGGTTATACTGAGTTTGATGATAGCAGATATGATTACACTTATGCTGATATGAACGGAACAACTTCTTTCATTGCAAGAGGTGCTCAAATTGCTACAGAAAAAGGCATTTTTGTAACCGCTTCTGCTGGAAATAGCGGACAACAAAATTGGAAATACATAGGAACTCCAGCAGATAATGAAAGGGTATTTTCAATTGGAGCTGTAAATGATCAAGGAAGCGCCGCCGCTTTTTCTTCTTATGGACCCAACTCAATAGGTGTAATAAAACCTGATGCCAGTGCAAGAGGTTTTTCTACTTATACTGTTTATGCTGACGATGTTACGCAAGCAAGTGGAACTTCTCTTTCAAATCCACTTGCTGCCGGCGGTGTTGCTTGTCTCTTACAATCCTTATCAAACAATATATCCAGAGAAGAAATTAAAATAAAATTAAGACAAAATGCTTCTCTGTATCCGAACTATTCTGCACAAAGAGGTTATGGAATTCTGAATTTCTATAAAACTTATCAGACTTTAGGTTTAAAGGATATCACTAAAACTAATATTAAAGTTTATCCAAACCCAGTGAAAGACTTTATTAATATTACTTCTGATAAATCCATAAAGTCTGTCGAAATCTATGATGCTTTGGGAAGATTAATAAAAAAAGATACTTATACTAAGATTAATGTTTCTCAATTATCAAAAGGAAATTATCTTCTAAAAATAAAGACTGATTCTGGAGACATTATTGAGAAATTTATTAAAGAATAAATTCGGTATTTAACTAAATAAAATGGTCAATAGTATTTCTATTGACCGTTTTTTTATGTAAATAAATTGATTAATTCAAGGCTTTTTCATCTGTAAAAACCTGAAATGTTTCTTTTTTATTGATAAGTTGAAGCGGATATAATTGCGGATTATATTCTCCGTTCAAAACTTCATTTAGCGCGTGTTTTTTGGATTCTCCAAATGCTACAACCAGAATGTTTTCTGCTTTATTAATAATTGGTTCTGTCAAAGTGATACGGTACATTTCCTGAGATTTCAGATAATAAGCATCAACCCATTTTTCTTTTTCATTCAAGATTTCTTCGCCTGGAAATAGAGATGCTGTATGACCATCATCTCCCATTCCCAAAAGAATAAAATCGAAAACACCTTCATTTCCTAAAACATTTCTGATTTGCAGTTCATATTCTTTCGCAAATTCCTGAGGTTCTACTCCATCTTTGTACATTGGAAAAATCCGACTTTTATTTACCGGAACTTGATTCAACAATGTTTCAAAAGTCATTTTCGCATTGCTTTTATCATCGTCTAAAGATACCCACCGTTCATCAACCCAAAAGAAATAGATTTTGTTCCATTCTATTTTATCAGCATATTCTTTGGTTGCTAATAATTTAAAAATAGCTTTTGGAGAAGAACCACCACTTAAAGCAACTACAAATTTGCCGTGTTTTTGAATTGATTTTTCAGCAAGTTCAACAAATGTATCAGCCGATTTTTGATATAATTCTTCCAGATTTTTAAATACTGTAATGTTCATTCTCGTCAGTTAAAAATTAAACCCATTTGTGCCCCTGTCTTTTGACTAAAGCATCGCTACCTTCTGGCCCCCAGCTTCCTGCCTGATAATTCGGGAAAGACAGTTCTTTATTATTTTCCCAATATTCCTGAATTGTTTTCACAACATCCCAAGCTTCTTCTACCTGGTCAGATCGCATAAACAAAGTTAGATCACCTAAAAGTGCTTCCAGTAAAAGTGTTTCATAAGCTTCCGGACTATCTTCCTGACAAGCAAAATCATTAAAGACCATTTCCACAGGCTTCAATTCCAAAGAAAGTCCCGGCTTTTTGCTCATAAACTGAAGACGAATATCCATAGAAGGCTGAATGTTGATAATCAATCTGTTTGCTGATAATTCAAACGGACTGTTAGAGAATGTAGATGTTGGGAGTGGACGGAATTGGATGGTAATATAAGAATGTTTCTTTTCCATTTTTTTCCCCGTTCTCACATAAAAAGGGACGTTTTGCCATCTCTCATTATCCAGATAAAATTTCATTGCCACAAAAGTCTCTGTGTTAGAATCTTCAGCAATTCCATTTTCCTGACGGTAACCTTTTACCTCAGTGCCATTAATCATTCCTGGTCCATATTGTCCTCTGACTGCATAATGCGAAACTTTATCTGGTGTGATTCTGCGAATCGATTTCAGAACATCTACTTTTCTGTCTCTTATTTCTCCCGATTCCAAGGAAGCCGGTGGTTCCATCGCCACCATACAAAGAATTTGAAGCAAATGATTCTGAACCATATCTTTCAGCGCACCAGTTTGTTCGTAAAAAGCGCCTCGAGTTTCAACGCCAACTTCTTCAGCTACAGTTATTTGAATTGATTCAATATATTTCTGATTCCACAAAGGCTCGAAAATCGAATTTCCAAATCTGAATGTTAGGATATTTTGAACCGTTTCTTTTCCTAAATAATGATCAATACGATAAATTTGTTCTTCTTGAAAAGTCTGTGACAAAAGTGTATTAAGTTCAATCGCAGAAGCTTTGCTATGTCCGAAAGGTTTCTCAATAATAATTCTATCCTTACTTGCGTCAGAAGCCAGAAAAGTATTTTTGATATGATTGGAAATCGTTTCTATAAAATTAGGCGCAATCGAAAGATAAAATAATCTGTTGGCTCTGGTGCCATAATCAATATCGAAAGTCTGCAATTTTTGACTGAGGTCTTGGTAAGATTGCTGCTCATCCAATTGATGTTGGAAGTAGGTCAAATGCGACTCAAAACCTTTCCAATCTTCTGACGTCACATCTTTTCGGGAAAATTCATTCAGATTTTCTTTGATGTAATCTCTGAATTTTTCGTCCGTATTTTCTGCTCTTCCCAAAGCTACAATATTGAAACGCTCAGGCATTCTGCCATCGATATACAAATTGTAAAACGCAGGAAACAATTTTCTTTTAGCTAAATCTCCGGTTGCACCAAAAATGATAATCGTAGTTGGTTGCAGGATTTTATTTTCACTCATTTTTTTCCTGAATTTATTGATTTGAAGAATTCCAAGTTGTGTGAAAAACGCCTTCTCTATCCACACGTTGGTAAGTATGCGCTCCGAAATAATCACGCTGAGCCTGAATCAAATTCACCGGAAGAGATTCTGTAGTATAAGCATCAAAATAACCTAAAGCTGTTTGAAGTCCTAAACTTGAAATTCCGCTTTCAACAGCGAAACTTGCCGTTTTTCTTAGAGATTGAATTCTCGATTTTACGATTTCAGAAATCTCTTGATTCAATAAAATATTTGATAAATTCGGGTCTGCAGAATATGCAGTATAGAATTTCTCTAACAATACAGAGCGGATGATACAGCCACCTCTCCAGATTTTAACCACATCTTTTAATGGAATTTCAAAGTTGTATTCTTCAGAAGCTTTTACTAATAATGCCAGACCTTGAGCATAACTAATCAATGTCGCTAAATACAAAGCATCCCCAACTTCTTGGATAAATGATTCTACATTTTCCGGAATTGAAATTTCCTTTTCAGAATATAATTTGGAAGCCAAAACCCTCTCATCTTTATACGCAGACAAAATTCTGGAAGTTACCGCAATATCTATCGTCGGAATAGAAACTCCGATTTCCATCGCTTGTTCAGAAGTCCATTTTCCGGTGCCTTTTGCGCCAGCTTTATCTAAGATTTTATCAACCAAATAAGCATTGGTCAAATCATCTTTTTGTTGGAAAATATCTCTTGTGATTTCAATCAAGAAAGAATTCATTTCACCTTCATTCCATTTTTTGAAAACTTCATAAAGTTGTTCGTTGTTAAGATTGGCGCCTTTTCTTAAAAGGTCGTATGCTTCGCTGATGAGTTGCATAATTGCATATTCGATGCCGTTGTGAACCATTTTTACATAATTTCCAGCAGAACCTTTGCCCATATACGCTGTACAAGCTTCTCCGTCTACTTTTGCTGCGATAGCTTCCAGCATTGGTTTCAGAAGTTTGAACGCTTCCAAATCTCCGCCAGGCATAATACTTGGCCCTTTTCTTGCGCCTTTTTCACCGCCTGAAACGCCCATTCCTACAAAATGTAAATCTTTTGCAGCTAGGTCAGAAATCCTTCTGTTTGTATCTTCAAAGTAAGAATTTCCTGCATCGATAACGATATCACCTTTGCTCAAAAGTGGCGTGATATTTCCTAGAACCGCATCAACAGGTTTTCCTGCTGGAACCATTAGAATTATTTTTCTTGGTGTTTCTAAAGCAGTCACAAATTCCTCCAAAGAAACTGTTCCTTTGACTTTCATTTTAGAAGTTGCACCATCCTGCAAATGTTTTACTTTTTCATCATCGAGGTCAAATCCCGCGATAGAAAAACCATTTTCAGCAATATTGTAAAGAAGATTTCTCCCCATCACTCCGAGACCAATCATCCCGTAATTATACTTTTCCATTTTTAAATTTAGATTGATTTAAATTTTACAAAGCATAAATTTACGGAATTGAAATCGACCGAAAACAATAAAAGAATGGAAAATCCCATTCTTTTACATATCCAATATCTATTATTGAATTTATTTTGTGTTAAATCATTTATTTAGAAAGGATAACCAATCGCAATATTCAGGATCAGATTATCTTTTCGCCAGGAACTGTCACCGAATTTGATTCTGTCCAGAACCCAACGATCCCCTTTTTCATAATAAGGAACTCTTAAAGGCATTGCCAAATCCAATCTCAAAATTAATATCGAAAAATCTAACCTTAATCCAACTCCTGCTCCAACGGCTAACTCATTCAGGAAATCTTTTGAAAATTTTCCTCCTGGTCTTGTAATTTGTCCTTGTGCATTGATCTCATCATTGATTAACCAGATATTACCAGCGTCCACAAAAGCAGCAACATTTAGGAATTTAACAATATTAGCACGGTATTCTGCATTCATTTCCAATTTGACATCGCCTGCCTGATCAAAATAGAAACTGGCATTCTGAGTTCTCGGATCATAACTTCCAGGCCCAAGAGTTCTTGCACGGAAAGCTCGGATACTGTTACTTCCACCTACAAAAAACTGTCTGGAATAAGGTACAAATTCTGAATTTCCGTAAGGATATGCTAAACCGGCAATAATTCTGGATGCAAAAGACGTTTTCTCATTGAATTTATGATAGAATCTGAAATCGTGTTCCATCTTCGCATATTGACTGAAAGGAACTCCGAAAACATCTTTCTGATCGCCCTTTTTCGCATTGGCTCCGGTTACAAGTCCAGTGATGTTCCCTGCCAAATCCAGCATTCCTCTATAGTAAAACGTATTGGTTTGAGGTGAAGTTGTATTGGTATAAGTGTAAGTATAAGTTGGTCCAAATATCAATTGTTTCTCTACTACTCTTCCCAAAGTTGGGTTCGGTGGAATGCCTTTTTCCGGATTACCATCAATTTGTTCTCTATACTTATCTGTAATTGTCTGAGGTGCAACCATTGTGATATCAATAACCTTAAGATCGTGTTCTTTCCGTACATTTTCTTTCCAAACATAGCCAAAAGATGCATTGAAATTATGCAAAGTGTACAACTCCGTACGGCTTTGGTATTCGTAACCTAATGCGATATTGGTTCTTGGCACAAACGCACTGGAAGAATTGAAACGGAAAGGCGCAACGATTCTCGGAATTGAAAGTTGAGTTTTCGCGCCAACACGGATGATATTATTCGCATCTTTTGCGCCACCCATCTGAACATCAAAAGCGCCATAAACCGAAGCTTTGAACTGTTCTGCTCCGCGGAAAAAATTCCGGTGTGTCCAGTTGAGATTGACTTCTCCTCCACCGTAATTGGCGGAATTGGTTCTTCCTAGCGTTTCTAATCTCAAAGACTGAATTTGTCTCGGGGTCAAAGAATAATAGGCATCAAATTTATGATTCAGAGAATCGGAAACGATAAAGTCATTTTTTACAAATTTGAAAACACCTAAACTGATCAGTCGGTTTAAAGTCAGATTGTGGTCTGCTCTATTATAAATATCTCCTTTTTTAAAGTACAAAGCACGGTCGAAAATCTTTGGTTTGAATTTATGTTCGGAATCGATGACATAGATATCGCCGTAGGCATATTTGGAAAGAGAATCTTTATCCATCGGGATTTGGTATTTCCCTTCCTTAACATCACGGATATTGTAATTAGGAAAAACGATGACATTATCAATCGAAAATTGTTCTTTTGCTAAATCTGGCGTCTGATCTTTTAATTTGACATTCAGTTCTACTTTATGATTTTTCGCCACGGTGCTATCTGCCTGAATAATCAAATTATCTGGACTGAAATAATAGAAACCTTTCTCCTTCAACCCATTATCAATCCTTTCTCTTTCGGCTTTGATTACACCTAAATCAAATGGATTTCCGACTTTCAAAAGGGACTTGTCTTTCAAATTCTGAATTTCCTTATTAATCAAAGTAGAATCTTCCTGAAATTTTACCTGACTGATCAGATATTGACTTTTGGGATTTAAAGTATAAATAACACGAGCTTTCTTATTTTTCGAAATCGTATCGTACTTCGCCTGAGCATTGAAATAACCTTTGTTCTCAGAATAATTGACAATAATATCTTTATTAAATTCCTTATCAACATCACCCAACAAAACTGGTTTTTCCCCAAATTTGTACTTTAGCCAATAGTTAAATCCTTTATCTTTCTTAGGTTCTTTGGCAATATTATAAGCGTACAATTTTGGCCTTAATCCGAGAAAACTGGAGTTCGGTTTTGGTGTCAGTTCGTCCTCTAATTCTGCTTTCAAAGCTTTTTTCTGTTTTTTGGAAATACTGTCTCCTTCCACTTTCACTTCTGCGCCAGTATAGAGCATTTGGCCTTCTTTCAGAAATTTGGTATTACTGCAGGAAGAAAATATTGCCAAAGTTGAAACAGCAATTACGGATTTGAACTTGATATTATTCTTAATCATCATTATTTAAATTCTACAGCTTGGTTATTGTTTTTTTCTCTTCTTCTCTTTTCCTTTTTGGCACTCTGGAAAATCTCACGGAATTTATCATAATCCAAAGTGATGATAAAACCTAATCCTGTTTCTACAATCTGCCCTTGCAACGCCACCTGATATTCGTTTTTACGATACGCCCTCAACATATATCTGCCATCTTTGGAAAGGCTGTAATCTACGGTAACATCGCCTGCGATATTGGTCGTATTTTCGTTTTGTCTGGCATCGCCTTCCAACCCGAAGTTACTTCCAACAGAGACTTTCAATCGGTCATTCAATAATTTTTTACTGATATCGACATTCAAGTCTGTTCGGGTATTTTTGTTTCCTGTGGAATAATCTTCAGAAGATTCTAAATCCAAATTAAGATCAACACCTTTTACCAAATCCGAAGCCAGATTATTCAGTTGTTGAGATAGGATTTTACTCACACTTTGTCGCGCCATTGCTTCCGTAGAAAGTCCTGCGCTGTTTTCAAATGGATTTTCACCGATGAATCTATTCAATAAAAGCAAAGCAAAAACCTGCTTGTTCATTTCGTTTTCGTCCGTTCTTAGTTGAGTCAGTTTTTGGTCCACAACATCTTTCACATTAGATGAAATCGAATTATTTTTCTCGGCTGTCGTAATATCAAAAGAAATGACTGGTTTCAACAATTCGCCATTCATTTTAAGCAGAGTATTGAACTCCATTCTTTGTTTGTATTGATTCAGATTCGCCGCACTTTCACCGCTTATTTGTTGCTGAACCAAATCCAAAGGCGCCGTTTCAGTCTTATAAACGGCGGTAATGTTGAGCGTTGCCGCAGTCGGTTCGCCAGTCCAAGTAATCGTGCTACCTTTTTGAATTTCGAACTTGCGTTTCAACAAACTTACCGTCATATCGTAGCTTCCTTTTTCAACTTCATAAACGCCGACCAAAGTTACCTTTCCGGAAGGATCAATTCCGCCAGTCAACTCTGCATCACCTTGAATGTTTACAAAATCACCGTTGGCTTTGTCAATTACCACAGACATTTTCGCTTCTTTGCTGACTTCGATATTCACGCTCACATCCATTCCTTTGATTTTATTTTCGGTTTTCAAAGAATCTGCGACAATGGTTTTGTTCAATGCAATCTGGTCTCGGTCGATAAATTCTACAATCCCATCTCTATCTTGCAAAGCCGGACTAGATTGTGGAAGAACAAATGTAAAATCTGTATCATCAGAAACCGCCAATCTTCCGTCCACTTTTGGAAGGTCTAAGTTTCCACGGACTTTCAAAGCAGCATCAATTGACAAGATTCCGTACATCATTGCATCATTCGATTTTTCAGAATTCACAACTTTAAAATCTCTTGCATTAACATCAAGATTGAAAGCAAAATCCCTGTAAGTCTGCGTTAAAACTTGTCCATCAATTTTTAAAGAATTACCATCTTTATCATTGATTTTGAAATCATCAAACTCAATTCCTCTATTGGTGAATGAAATTTTATCATCAATTTTTCTGAAATCACTTCCAGTTTGCGCAATCATTAATCCAACGTTATTCATTTTAATATCGCCAAGAATTCTTGGTTCAGTAGCTATTCCTGTAATTTTAAGATCTCCGGACAGATAACCTTCCGTATTGGTAATCGCGTTCATCGTGAAACCTTGGAGCGTTTTCATCTGAAGCTGATTCATTGCCAGATTCATATCAAAAGAACTTGCGGAAGTATTATAATTTCCTGTAATTTTCACATCATTATCATTGCCAGAAAGGGCAATATTCGCATTCAGAATATCGGCAGTTTGATTGTCAACTTTGATATCAAGATTCCCAACCGGACTTCCAAAGACGAATAAATCAGTCACATCAATATCAGAAGTGAAAGTCATTTTTTTGGTCAAATTCTTCAACTGCGCTGTTCCGTTAATCGTTCCTTTTGCTAACAATGAATCTTTCTTGATGATTTCTGTAATCGTTTCTATCTTAAAATCCTTTAGCGAAACATTTAGCGGACTGTTTTGAGAATTACTTTCCGATTGTAGTAAAATCTCGCTACCAGCATTAGATAATCTGAAATTGTCCGCAAAAATTCCCTGACTTCCTATTTGGATTTTGTTATCTTCAGCAACAGTCCAATCCATATAGTTCAGTTTCAAACCGTTTGGATTGAGTGAGATTTCCGTGATGTCGTTAAGCGATTTTGCATTTCCGGCAATCAGAAATTGTGTTGCATCTTTTTCGTCTTTTGTCGTGATGTTATAATTGATGATATTATCCGCAACATCGCCGTTTATATTGACTTTATTGACGGCAAAACTTTCACTTTTGAGAGCTGCAACATCCAGATTATACTGCAAAGCCTGATTTTGATTGGTCACCTTCAAGTTTGTATTTTCCAAAGTATTAGCTCCATAAACCACTTGCGGAATTTTCGCATCCAATTCTATAACTTGAGAATCTGCATTATAATTTCCTGTGATATTAATCGTTTCAAAACTTTTCAAATCCGGAACAAATTTCCTTATCAAGTCATCATTTTTAATGGTTGCATTCAGCGTAAAATATTGTCCTGCATCTATTTTTGATATTTTGTCAGGTTTCTGGAATTGATAATATTGATTAATTGTCTGAGACAATGCTCCGAAAATTTGAGTCAGCTTATATTTTCCATTCAGTTCAAAATCTGCAATCTGAGAATTGAATTGAATCTTGGTTGAATCCGCAGTAGAAATAGCATTCAGTTTAATTTCCTGAATCGGATAGATTTCTTTGGTATCAGAAATTGCAAAGTCCTGCAGATTGAGATAACCGTTGAGATTATCTGGATCAAGACTTTTGAAATCGCCGTCAATTCCACCCGCGATAATCATTGGTGAACTGTAAAACCCTAATTTATTTAAATCTAATTTATTAATGTTTCCATTGATTTTAACTGTCGGATTTTTATCATCATAAATACCTGAAGCTGTGAGATGAAGATTCGCATTCGGATCTTTTGAAACTAAGTTGATATTGTAAGCGCCACGGTTAATTTTTCCAACCAAATTCATATTTTGGTAGCGGTAACCTTTATAAACCGCAGATTGAACATTGCCTTTCAAATCCGCATTTGCATTTTTGAAATCAAAACTTTCACCTTTGGCAGCAACCTGAGCTGTGATTGGGCCTAAATCTTTATTCTGAATAATTTTTCCAATTTGCAAATTCTGAAGATTGGCTTTTACATCATACAATTCACGATTTTTTCTGCGCATATCGACATTCGCAATAATTCCGGCATTTCCCAAAGTCGAATATAAAGTCAGATTCGTATTCACAACTTTCGTCGTGCCTTTTGCAAAACCTTTGATGCTGAAATGTGAAGGCAAAGAAATGTTGGACGGAATAGTTCCTTTCGGTACCAGATTGAAAACTGTTTTTCCGGATGAAGCCAGTTCGCCAATTTTCAAATCGTAATACAAATTATCAGGATTCATCGCATTTTTGATTCTGCCGGAAGCCGCAACTCGCAATTGATCTAAACCGGAAACTTTCAAATCGTTAATCAATAAATCATTAACAAGACCTTTCACATTAGCATTGACATTGAGAACTGCATTGGGATATTTGTTAAACGGTGCTGTATTTCTAAGCGTCGGAACGAGATTCAGAATATCAGAAAATCCGATTTTGGAATTTTCTATATTGGCTGAAATTTTCACAGCGCCAGGATTAGCTGATAATTGCTCAATGGAATTATAATTAACAACAACTTCGTCTCTCAAAATAGTTTTTGATGTTTGCAGATAAAGATTTTTCAGATAAACTTCTTTCTCGGCATACACAAAATCTGTATTGAATTTCTGAACATCCAAACCTCTCGCTTCCTGAATTTCTGCAGATTTTACAGTTCCTGCAAAACCATTGTTTTCCATTTTGAAATCACGGATATCAAGATTGAATTTTCCAAAATTAAGATGATTGAAATCCATCCCGCTTTTGGTTGGTGCAACAGCTGTGTTATTATAAGCGACTTTTACATCATCCAGAATCAGTTTTCCAAGAAGGACTTTCATTGCTTTTTCCTTGTCAGAACCTTTTGAAACTTCAGGTTTTTCTTCTTTTTGAGAATTTGCATTAGAAGCTGGAAGAAATAAATTGGCATTGATATTGGCACCTGTCAGATAAACATTCCCAACGTCATAATTATTATTGTCAAGATCGATACTGTTCACTTTGGTACTTAATTCTTTGAAAAGAACCTTTGCAAATGTCTTCGTATTATCATCGCCATAATCGATATTGAAATTAGTCAGTTTTATTCCATTCAGACCTAATTTCATCGGCTTTTTCTGGTTGAGGGAATCAACTTTTTTCTCCACATTTTTAGAGACTTCTTCTATCAAATCCTGCTTTAGTTTTAATTTTAAACCATCAAGATTGATGTCATTAACAGCGTAGGAATTATTTTGAAGGTCAAATGTTTTAACTCTTGTATCAAAAGATTTGAAGTAAAGATTGATATCATTTTTGGATTGCTGATCATTGAATGATAATCCAATATCTTTCAATTTAATTTTATCCAAAGAAATAATGAAAGGCTTAGATGGACTTTCTTCCTTTTCCGAAGTTGCAAAAGCATCAATAATATAATCGAAATTGAATTTTCCTTGTGGATTACGGACAACATTCGCACGAACGCCTTCCAAATCAATTGACGTAAGATCAGCTTTAGACTTAATCAACTGCCACATATCGAGTCCTACATCTAGCTTCTTTGCTGATAAAAGCGTATCCACATCCTGGCCTTGCAAATACAGATTTTCCATGACCAAACTGTTTGGAAAGCCTATGTAAACTTTTTCAAGGGAGACTTTAGTTTTGATTTTTCCTTCCAGATAAACGATTAATCTATCCTTTATCATATTCTGAAAAAATGGAAGCCTGAGACTAAAAATAAGTACAATAAAAAAAACCAATATGGAAATAATGGTTACAAGAATGCGTTTAAGAATTTTTCTTTTGTTGAGTTTTTTCAAACCTTAATAGTTTTATAGATACAAGATAGCAAATACTGTACTATTATTAAGTTCACATCAAAAACCCTTACTAAAACCAGTTAACAAATAATAGCTTAAATGCTGATAATCAATACAAATGGGATTTTAAATTAATATTAAATTCAAGCAAAAAAATATTGATTAGATAATCATAAATGATTTTCATAAATAATATCTTAATCCAATTGCTGTGTTATGACAGTGCTTCTTTTTCTTACGGTATGTGCGGAAAAGTAACCCAACGCACCATTGCTTATGTTACTTGGCGGATTCGCTGGTGTAACGCCACCATTGGCTCCACCGTTTGAAAGCTGTAAAAGCGCAGAGTAAAAAGTATAAACGTTTTGGTCGATACACTGCATTTCTACATTAATCGTATCGCCTACTTTAACTTTCACACTTCCGTCTTCATCATCGTTAGGTAATATCAAAGGTCTTTGATTAGGCAAACCATTATTAACATTATCAGAAAACTCCTGAAAATTACTCTTTGAACGATTGTTGACATTATAAATAAAAAGATAACGGTCTCCTAAAGCTTCAGGATCAGTAAAAAGCGGTAAAAGTGTATAACTTGTTTCTCCACCGACGATGAAAGAATCCTGCTCCAGACCGTCAAAAGTTACAGCTTCAGGCATTGTACTTGTTGAAGTGTATTCTTTTCCTTCCGCCTGAATTTTTAAAGTATATGTTCTACCAGGTTGTCCTACAAAAGTTGATGTTTGATATCTTCCGTTTCCAATATATTGTAAAGTTTCGGTTTGACCTGTGTTGTCGCTTAAAACAACCTGTGCATTTTCGATTGCAGGATATTGATTAGCCTGAGTAAAAGCAACCGACTTTGTAATATTCACGTAATATGGACCTGCTTGATCAGTTACATTTCCTTCAATCACAATTTGTCCACTTTGGTCTTCTAAATCTAAATCTATCTCTTTTTCACAAGAATTTAATAAAAATAAAGAAAATATGATTATTAATAAATTTTTCATAATTAGAATTTAAAATTATAAGTAATGTTCGGAACCCATTTGAAAAGTGAAGTCTGCATTGCTCTTGTTGTTCCCGGATTGTTCGGATTATCTTCAAAAGTAATCGTGTATGCATTTTCTCTTCCATAAACATTATAAATCCCGAATGACCAGGAATCTTTCCAGCGTTTAGTAGAAACAGGTTCATAGGTTGCGCTCAGATCCATTCTGTGATAAGCCGGCATTCTGTCTGCATTTCTGTTGCTGTACTGGAAAACTGTTTGTCCGTTCAATTCATATTTTCCGGTCGGGAAAGTTACCGCATTTCCAGTGCTGTAAAGGAATAATCCTGAAAAAGACCATTTCGGGTTCAGTTGATAAGTTGCGACAACAGAAAGGTCGTGTGTTTTATCCTGTCTTGCATCATACCATTGATTATCATTAATTCCGTCGATTTTTCTTTCAGTTTTAGATAAAGTATAAGAAACCCAACCCGTCAGTTTTCCGCTTTTCTTTTTGGCGATTAATTCTAAACCGTAGGCTCTTCCTTTTCCGAATAACAGCTCGCTTTCAACATCTGCAGCGGTGTCAAAAGAGATTTGTGCCCCATTTTTATAATCGATCTGATTCTGCATTGATTTGTAATAAATCTCAGCATTCAATTCATAATTATTGTTGTTGAAATTTCGGCTGTAACCTGCACTGACTTGGTCAGCAATTTCTGGCTTTACGGTATAGCTGCTTCCAATCCATTGGTCGGTCGGGTTTCCGCTTCCACTGTTGCTTAATAAGTGTAAATTCTGAGTGTTTCTGGAATAGCCTCCTTTCACGCTGCTTACTTCATTAATTCTGTAATTTGCTGTAATTCTCGGTTCAAGATTCACATAGGTTTTCCCGAATTTTCCTTTTTCTAAAAATTCAGAGTCGGTTAAAACTCCATTTTGGTAGGTATTAAAAGTATCGCCACCCAAAACACTGAACATTGAAAGTCTTGCTCCGTAGTTAATGGTTAACTTTTCTGTTGCTTTATAATCATCATTAATGTAAACGGCGTTCTCCCAGGAATATCTCGGATTTCTCGGAAAACTGCTCACACTTGTTCCCGATGCGCTACTTGGAGTGATCGTATGATAAATTGACTGAAAACCGAATTTAACGGAATGTTTATTTCCCGCAAACCAGGAGAAATCCTGTTTCAAATTCCAGTCTTCAATTTCAGAATCAAGCCCGAAAGTATTGTTGTTACTGCTTAACGCAACATTATAATTGTAGTTGCTGTAAATGAATGACGTGTTGGAGAATAATTTGCTGTTGATAATGCTGTTCCAACGCAAAGTTGCTGTCGTATTTCCCCAATCGGTTGAAAATGTATCACCCAAACCTAAAACATCTCTTCCAAAATATCCGGATAAATACAAACGGTTATTATCATTGATCTGATAATTGGCTTTTAAGTTTAAATCATAAAAATATAATTTACTGTCCTTAAAATCATCCGTTGCTTTTAAAAATACATCCGCATATGTTCGTCTTCCAGAAACAATAAATGAAGATTTTTCTTTCTGAATCGGTCCTTCAACGCTTAATCTGCTGCTGATTAATCCGATTCCGCCGTTGACGTTGTAATCTTTATTGTTTCCGTCTTTCATTTTCACATCTAAAACTGATGAAAGTCGACCGCCATATTGCGCAGGACTATTCCCTTTAATGATACTCACATCCTTCAGTGCATCACTGTTGAAGGTACTGAAGAATCCAAGTAAATGCGATGCATTATAAACTGCTGCTTCATCCAGTAAAATCAAATTCTGATCGGTCGCACCACCTCTTACAGAAAAACCGCTGCTTCCCTCACCGTTGCTTTTAATTCCGGGTAAAAGCTGAATGGTTTTCATCACATCTTTTTCACCAAACAGAACGGGAAGTTTATCAATCTGCTTAATGCTCAGAGTCTCGGTTCCCATTTGTGCAGATGAAAGATTTTTGTCTTTTTTCACGGCGGAAATTACAACTTCATCAATTTCTTTTACCCTTTCACCGTTTTCCTGACTAAGCTGAAGATTCAGCTTAACATCATCTTCAACATTCACGATTTGCTGAAAATCTTTGAATCCGGGATTTGAAACAACCAAAGTATATGAACCTTTGGGAAGTGAAAGCGAGTAAAATCCGTATTCGTTGGCAATAACTGAAATGGTAGGATCTTCTGCAACCTTTACGGAAACGCCGATGAGCAATTCACCATTTTTCTGATCTTTAACTGTACCACTTACCGAATATTTCTGCTGTGCAAAAACAATGGAACTAAAACAAATTGCCGCTACGGAGCTAGCAATTTTCAGGGAGGATGTCTGCATTGAACAAATTTACTTTATTTAAACGTTTAATTTGCTTCTTGATTATATTAATCAATTAAAAAACAGCATCAATAAAATTATCCAATATATTTTAATGTTAAAATTATAGTTAATTAAATTCTAAATATATCAATTTTAATCGTTTCAATAATTAAGACTTTATGCTATGCAATATTTGAGATAGATAATTCATTCGTAACTTGATTTAAAAGAATTACAGAATCAACAAAAGTGCTTGTGCAGATGTGCGTGTAAACTTTAATTAGTCGTAAAAGTATTTTCAGAAGTGCTTTTTTCTTCATTAGTTATTAATCAATATGATACTTGGGAATGTCTAATTTAATTGAGGTTTTCGAAATGTTGTTTCCTGAAATTGTAGAGTCAAAATCAAAGACAGTACAACGTACTTCGTCCGATTATTTACTTTAATATGATAGTTTAAAGAGGTTTGGAATAATTTTTAAGACTTCATCAATCTTAGCTATTATATCTATGTTTCACGAGATAGTTTTTGATTTTGCATAGCCATTCCAATATCTCAACCATACTTCCGAGCAGTACTATTTTTGTTGATTCATTTAAGATAAAATAAATCGAACTTAACTTTGAAAATTCTTTTCAATAATAAGCAAAAGTTGATGTTAGATTTTCAGTACAGTACGGATTTTAATATTAACTTAAAAGCAAAAACACCTTGTTTTCAAGGTGTTTTTTTCTTAAAAATTTAGATTATAGTGAAATAATATACTTGTTATTTAATAACAATCTTTGTTACAAATTCAGTTTTAGAATCATCGGATAAAACTTTTAAGAAATAAGTTCCAGCTGTAACATTGGTTATAATTTTATTATTTGAAAATTTATCCTTTTTAACAATTCTACCAGTCATATCGGATACTTCAAAAGAGCCGAACTTTACTTTTGTTACAAATATTTCTCCTTTAGATGGATTTGGATATATTTTTGCGAATTCATCTTTTTCAGATACAGAGAGGGTTTCCTCTGGAAGATTTACCTTATAGAGTTCTGTACCAATAGTATCTGTACTTGAGATTCTAGCGACAACATAAAGTTTGTCATTATATGCAACTAAGCTGGAGCCTGATGCTATAGACGCCAACATTTTAGTTCCGCTATCTGTTCCATCTGTTTCCCAAATCTGTTTTACATTACTTGCACTTGTAGCAAAAAAGTAAAGCTTGTCTTTAACTACCACAAATTTTTCAGGAAAAGAACCTGATGTTCCGGGAATTATATCCTTTAGCATTTTGGTGCCTTGCTCTGTTCCATCTGTAACCCAAGGTTCTATTCCACTTGTTAAACCATCAGAAGCAGAAAAATAAACTTTCCCCTTGTACTCTGTAAAATTGTTGGGGTTAGATCCTGCTGTGCCACTAGAAATATTGATATCCTTCAAAATGACTGTTCCGGCCTCTGTTCCATCTGTAATCCAAGGCTCTCCTCCATTTCCTCCGTTGGCGTTAAAAAGGGTTTTACCCAAAGCAGGACTGTAAATCAGATACTGCGGGTAAGAAGATGTCGTTGGATTTACATTTTTAACGAGAGCTGTTGATGTACCGTCAAACCCGTAAAGTTGAGTCAAAAGAGGATTTGCCGCACTTGTCACTTGGGCATTAGCCAAAATTTTATTAGGACCAAGACCAATATTAAGAACATTAAGGTTATCATCCGCAATAACTGCCTGACCTGAATTGTTCAGATAAAAAAGTCTTTGTGTGTTGGGCGTTACGTTTGCATTTGTAGCTTTGAAATATAATGTATTACCTAAATTTGTAAGATTTGAACTAAATTTTGCTGTAGATGAAACCAGTTGCACACCATTGGTCTCATCATACGACATCAATACTCCGGAAGTAGTGGTTCCATTGATAACCATACTTCCGCTGAAATATAATTTATTATTAAATGAATACAATGCATTTGGTGAAGAAGAAGAGTTACCAGGAACGATATCCGAAACCAATTTTGTTCCCGCCTCAGTCCCATCACTTTCCCATAGTTCAGAACCGATGGACGCACCATCTATTGTAGAGCTCGCAGAAAAATAAAGTTTGCCATTATAAATAGCAAAGTTGGAAGGTGTTGAATTCTGTACACCTGGAAGAATGTCCTTTACCAAAGTAAATGTGGTTTGCGCAGACATCAATCCGCATAATAAAAAAGCAAAAAAATTAATTTTTCTCATATTAGAAATTGTTAGTTAAATTTTATAATTATTCTCAGTCATAAAGCTGTCACTTGTTTAAAAATTCGAACCTTATTTTGTCCAACTAAAGTATAAAGAGCAGCCCTAAAACAGAAATGTTACACTGTCATAATTATAAAAACTTCCTCAATTTCGATACAAAAAAAATCAAAACAAAACATTAATAATCAATCATTTAAAAAAAAACATTTACCTCGTAATTATTGTAACAAACTGTAAGCTCAATTTCCTATTAATATTCCAGTTTTGATATGTTTATATTATAATTTGATCTATTTTTTTATGAGTTGAATAATAGATCTTCGTTTAACGTAAAATAATTATCATTCTTTTATTTTACAATATCTATACTTAAAAAAACTACCGAAAATGAAAATAAAAGCATAATTTTAACCACTAATTTATATTTTGGTGTCAAAGTCCGTTTTTCTTCTCTGTATGATTTTTTTCACTTTTATCTTTGGTAAACCCATTGATCCTGAAAAAAAACAACTGTTTCAAAAGGCAACTTATGATTTGACACTAAAACCGGATAAGACTTTGGAAACACTAGATTATCTGGAAAAAAACTTCGCTCTGGATACGGACGAGAAAGAAAAAATTGACTACCTTAGAATAAAATCACTTTTTTTTCAAAATAATCTGAATGAAGCTTTGAAAAAAATCGCAAGTGATGATGAAAATCTTTCGCCTGGCATTCTCATTCTCAAAAGAAGTATTTTAAACTATCTGAGTATCAAAACACCTTTTGCTAAAAAACATGAAAATAACAGTGATATTAATTTTTCACAGCAAATAAATGAGTTAATTGATAAAATCGAGCAAAATAAAATTAGAAATCTATCGGTCTCACTCTCTGATATATTAAAAAAAGCGACGACTTGTAATTTGCTTATTGAAAGAGAAAATCTTCTCAGCTTATTTACAATAGCAGGCTCAAAAGATTTCAAGTCATCCGAATATTTTTTAAAGGAAATCCAAAAACTCTACAATTCCGATGTAGAATTTCAGATTATCTATGGTAAATTTCTCATTGATAATAGCCGTCAGGAAGAAGCAAAGATTCTTATAGATTCGCTCCCAGAAGATTCTTTGGAACAATCTACCAATATCAATCTTAAATATGAATATTACGACCTGTTAGCCTCCTATTACTCCAAAACATCTTCCAATATTGGTTACAAAGAGTACAGCGATAAAAGCGAATCTATTTTAAAACTTATAGATCAAGCAAAATTTTCTGCAAAGAACAAATGGTTCAATATTATTGAGAACAATTATAAGGATGAAGAAAAATCTTTGTTGGAGAGCAGAAAAAGGATATTGATTTATATTACTGTTGCTGGATTAATTATCATTACATTATTATTAATTAGATTTTTTCAAGTATCGACTCAGATAAAAGAATATCGAAGTTTCATAAACAAAATCAATGCTTTAAAAGAAAGGAAGGTAACACAACCACAGTCGATTCCGGAAAAAACGGAAAACATTTTATTGGAAAAACTCCAAAATTTTGAAAAATCTGAGGATTGTATCGATCCCAATATGTCATTGCAAAATCTTGCTAAAAAACTGGAAACCAATACAAAATACCTGTCAGAAGCAATTAATACACACAAGCAAAAAAATTTCAATGCTTATATTAATGAATTGAGAATCAATTACATCATCAATAAACTGAAAGAAAAGCCAATCTACAGAAGCTATAAAATCAAATATCTGGCAGAGGAAAGTGGTTTTTCCACGCACAGCGCATTTGCTGCAGTTTTCAAATCGGTTACAGGGATGTCACCAGCGAGCTACATCCAATTGTTAAAAGAGAAAGAAGAATGAAAAGATTTATTCTAATTACGATGTTGTTTTTTGGATTCTTCGGAGCTGCCAATGAGCCAACTGTGGATGTAATTCTGACTAAAGCACAAAAGCTGATGCTGCAAAACCCTATAGAAGCTTTTCGTCTTGCAAAAACAGCGTTTGATAAAAAAAATCTAAGTCACGAGCAAAAACTCCAGTCATTATTTATATTGACAAACACGTCTAATATGTTGCAAAAGCCGCTAGACGTTATAAAATATGGCAATAAAGCTTTGGATATTGCTGATGACAATGGTGACGCAATAACCAAAGTCAAAATATTAGGTATCCTTGGAAATACATATCAGTCTTTACAACTCAATGAAAAAACGCGTGTTTACCTAGATCAGGCTGAGGCTCTTTTATCTTCACCAAAGATTTCGGATACGCTTAGTATGGTGAAAGGAAATATTTTCTATCTCAAGGCAATGAACTATTTCTATAGTCTTGACAGTGGAATCGCAATATCTTATTTCAACAAAGCAATCAATCAGTATCTGCAGTCCAAAAATCCTTTAGCAGAGATCAACATCAAAATGGCTTACCTGAACAAAGGATTTTCCTTGATTCAACAAAAGCAGACCAAGTTGGCACTGGAAAACCTCAATCTGGCGAGTATCAATATGATAGAGGCTTCCAATCGTTATCCTCCACAATTTGTAGAGTTACAACAGTCATTTATCGAACTTGGAAAGGCCAAAATTCTGGCTTTGGAAAATAAACCCGATTTATCAAACGTGATTCTTTTTGAAATTCTGAAGCAAAGAAAAAATCAGGTAGCCAGAGACGATATAGAAAATGACATTTATGCACTACTTTCCAAAAATTTTCTACAGCAAAAAGACATTAAAAATCACCACTACTACGAATCTGTTTATAAAAAACGTGTTGCGGAAAGCAATCTAGCCTCAGCAAAATTAGTTAACCAATTAATTCTTCAGGAGGAATCAAACAGTGCTTTAGAAAAACAGTCAATCAATAAAAATTATATATTACTAATTATATTTACTGCAACTTTTTTTACAATCATAATCGTATTTATGCTCATTAAAACAGTCAGAAAAGAGCAAATACGAAGGGTTTTAAGAAAAGAGGCCACCAGAAATATATAATATTGACATTCAACTATTTATCAATAAAATCCCACTGTCAAAATCATAAATTTTCTATAATAAAGCTATTCAATACTTTGCTTTCTATTAAAATCGGATATATTTTCGTCCTGTTTAAAATTTGAATAGAAATGAAGAAACTTTATTATTTGATCATTGCATTTTTTGCTATTGCAAATGCTGATCTAAATGCCCAGACTTGTAATACTGTAAGCTCCTTTCCTTTTAAGGAAACTTTTGAAGCTGACAGCCCAAGCCGTTCTTGTTGGACACAACAGGTAATTGGTGGGCACTACCCAAGTTATGATGGCTGGATCTATAAAAAAGGATCAGCAGGCGGTGTGGATTACAACATCGTGAATGCACACTCTGGGCAACTTAATGCTTGTTCTCAAATTGCAGCCAATTCCCCCGATGCAAAGGTTAGACTGATAAGTCCGACAATGGATATTACAGGATTACAAACGCCGACAGTTTCATTTTTCATGGGGCAGGAATCTTGGGGAATCTATCAGAATATCCTAAATGTTTATTACCGTGTCTCTCCTACTTCTGAGTGGAAAGTATTGAAAAATTTTATGTTCAATGTTCCAGAATGGAAACAAGCTGTTTTGAATCTACCAGAAAAATCGTCTGAGCTTCAGATTTGTTTTGAAGCGGTAATGAAGACTGGAAGAGCCAACGTTCTGGATGACATTGTTGTTGGTAATAGTGACAGTGTTGAAAATTATCCATCTGCTTGTGCACCATCTACGCCAAGCAATAATTTTGAAACAGGAGCTGGAGACTTAAAGCTTCTTTACCTTGCCAATGATTTCAATGTTGGAGCACATACCAATCTAACTATTACAGATATTATTCTTAATACTATTGACAAAGGCGGAATCCAGTCTTTTGCTATTTACATTATGGCTAGAGATGGTTATGGTTTGCCAAGCGGAACTATCAAAGCTTATGAAGGAGTAACACCAAGCTCTGTTGCCGATTTGAATGTAAGAGATGGATTCACGTTCAGAAAAAACACTTTCAATCTTCCCGAGCCTGTGGTACTTTCAGGTGGTGCTACGGGATCCAGATATTGGATTGTTGTAAAAGTGATTAACAATGATGAGACTAATGCATCTTTCTGGGAATCAACTTCTATTAGAAACAGTGGAAAGGAAATGTATTACAGCGGAGACGGACAAACCAACTGGAAACCGGTAACCAATGGTGCAGACGGGGTATTTACATTGATAGGAAGCTGTGTTGAAACCAATCCTACTGACAGTTATTGTCTTCCAAAATTCAATTTCCTCATGCCGATAGATAACGTGAAAATTGGAACTATCAACAACGCATCAACTGATAATGTTCCTTTTGAAGATTTTTCAGGAATCAAAACAGATCTTGAGAGAGGAAAGACCTATCCAATCCAAATCAATGCGCAAACTTATGACAGTACATCAAACCAAGCTATCACAGCATTTATAGACTGGAATCAAAATGGATTTCTGGGTGACGACGGAGAGATTTATCAACTTGGGCGAGTAAGAACATCTAATGGAAATACAATTACTTACCAACTTCCTGTTCCATTATCTGCTAATTTAGGTAATACAAGAATGAGAATCATCTCAGAAGCTGTTAATTATTCGACCTATTCTTGTGGAGTTTATGACCAAGGGCAGGCAGAGGATTATACCATAAATGTCCTTAAAGAAAGTCTTGCAGTATCTGAAACTGATAAAAAAATCAATACAATTATATTCCCAAATCCTACAAAAGATTTTGTAAATATCAAGAATGAGTCAAATCTGAAAATGGCTGAAATTTTTGATATGAACGGAAGAAAGGTTATGGAGTCTGCAACTAAAACAATTGATGTATCAAAGCTTACAACTGGTCAATATATCATCAGAATGACTTTTGATAATGGAAGTCAGGATACTCAGAAATTAATCAAAAAATAGTCTTCATAATTAATTATTTTATAATGATGATAGCCCTGTCTGTCTAGATGGGGCTTTATCTTAACTAACATTTTCTACAACTATGAAAAAACTTTATCTATTGGCAATGATGATGATGACTGCTTCATCATTTTTCGCACAAACAACAGTTCCTCCGTACACTCAGGAATTTACTACTTTTCCATTGACAAATTGGTATATCGGTTATGCCTTCAATGCCAATGTTGGAAATGGGCCTACAGGTACATCATCCAATTATTGGCAACAAAAACCTTTTCTCGGTAACACTTCTGCAAACGACCAATCATTATGTATGAATTTTTTCACAGCTAATGTTTCTGCTTGGGCTATTAGCAATGCTTTTGATTTATCTGGTGGTGAGTATGAAATATCCTTTGATTATGGTACTACCAACGGTCCATTTATGACCAATCCAAACGGACCTGCTCCACAGGTTGTATCAACAGACAAATTCAAAGTTCTGATAACTACTGATAACGGAACGACCTGGCAAGAACTAAAAAACTGGGACAATCCCAATATGACTATTTCTAATGAAAGAAATAAAATAACAATTGATGTTTCTGCGTATAAAAGCAACAATGTAAAGTTTGCATTCTATGCTTCTGATGGTACTACGTTTGTAGCAGATGCGAACTATCGTATTTACGTCGATAATTTCAAAGTTCAGGCAAAACAATCAATGGCTGTTTCTCATAGTAATAAATCTATCTTACAAGTCTATCCCAATCCTACAACTGATAAAGTTTACATAAAAACAGACAAAGCAACACAGACTTTTCAGGTTTATGATTCTACAGGAAAAAAAATCCAATCGACAACTTCAAAGAGTATCGATCTAAGCAAATATGTTAAGGGAACTTATCTCATTAAAATAATTTTCACAGATAATACTACATCTGTTCAGAAGGTTGTAAAGTTGTAAAATTTATCAAAAATATAAATCATATTTTCAATAAGACGATCTATGTAGAATTTGAATTTTAATAGAAGCTTATTAATAAAAAAACAACTCCTATTTGAGTTGTTTTTATTTCTTTGATGCTTTCTATCACTTTATAACTATAAGGTTTTCAAAATAAAATAAATACAGGAATCCAAAATATTTTGAGAAAACAATTACACTACCAATATCAATGACAAAGTCTAAGAACTTTTGCGCATCTGTACTGTCTCCACTGTCTAAATAATGCTGGAGTTCTCATTGAAAAGGAAAAGGCATAGCTTTGAATGGCGACTTAAGGCTGGCTTAATTATCCTTAATGCTTAGAAAACATTTCAACCATGGACTTCAGGGCATATTCGTTATGCATGATTTCTCCATTTTGAAGGGATTCTTGAGCTAT
The DNA here is from genome assembly GCF_900141765.1 of Epilithonimonas zeae. Taxonomy (NCBI): domain Bacteria; kingdom Pseudomonadati; phylum Bacteroidota; class Flavobacteriia; order Flavobacteriales; family Weeksellaceae; genus Epilithonimonas; species Epilithonimonas zeae. The sequence goes on from NZ_FSRK01000001.1 coordinate 1,924,427, forward strand.
AACAGATGTTCTTGCTCTCATTTCTTCCTCGTAAGCAGCAATGGTCTCCAGCATATTTGTTTTAGCATCTGCAGTCAACAATCGGCTCAATTTCAAAGCATCGAGCATAGCCATGTTAACGCCTTCTCCTGCAAAAGGCGGCATTACGTGGGCAGCGTCTCCTAAAACGGTCACATTATGATTAGGAACCCAATACTGATCCAATGGCACACAGTAGATCGGTCTTGGAATAAGCGGCGGTGTGGCAGCAGTAAATAATTGTTCCCAGATAGGATTCCATTGACTGTAAGCTGATTGAAACCATTGCAAGACCTCATTGTTGTTATAATGAAGAATTCCATTATGTATTCTCCAATCCTCTGGTACTCTAAAACTGGCATAATATCCTATATCACCATTGCTTTTCTGTCCCATCAAAAGATTTTGATTATTGCCAAATGCCATGATTTTGCCCCCTTCCAAAAGTGTATTAATAACAGGTGTATTACGTGAAGCACCCTCAATATGTCCTTCCAGCATTGTAATACCTGTATAGAAAGGTTTAACATCAGTTATATAGGAGCGAATTTTACTGTTAGCGCCGTCTGCACCAATTACCAAATCAGCGTAAACTGAAGCAGAATCTTTAAAGTGAAGTAGCCAACCATTGTCCTGAGGTTCCATCGAGATAAAATGACTGTTCCACACGACGGTATTCGGCATTAGGGATTGAAGTAAGATGCTGCGAAGCACGCCGCGGTCAATCTCTGGACGAAAATATTTATTATTAAAATCGTCTTCTTTTTTATGGTGATGATCGCTGTAATGGGTCTCTGCGTTTTGATCCATAATTTTTTCACGGTCTGCTCCACGGAGAAAATTTTGTTGGAACGCCTCTATAAGACCAGCTTCTTTCAGTGCAGCTAGTCCCGAATCCTGATGCAGGTCTAATGGTGACCCCTGTACTCTGGCATTTTTATCATAATCTCTCTCGTAAACCTGGACTTTAATATTCTTTTTTTGCAGAAGTCTTGCAAGCGTAAGACCTCCAGGGCCTGCACCGATAATGACGACTTTTTTATTGTCTAATAGCATCTTATTACTTTTTACGGCAAAGCTATTCCTTATCGTAAACTAAAAATTGTAAAAATCGGCTGTTTTCATTACGGCTGAGTTCCTTAGGTGATACGCCGGATAATTTTTTTACTTCTTTGATAAAATGGGATTGGTCTGTGTAGCTGAGCTGCGGATATAATTCACCCTCCCAGATGTGCCGCAATGAAGACTGAAAGCGCAGAATCCGGCAGTAGGTTTTTAAGGAAACGCCTAAGAAACGGTTAAAATATTGATTGATCTGTCGGGAACTCCAACCCAGCTTTTCTGCAATTTCTCCTACTTTAACTTCTCCATTTGCCATCCGTAATTCTGCAAAAAGAAGCTGTTTCCTTTGATCTACTTCATTTGGGATCAGAGAGGTGATGACGCGGGATGCTTTTAAACAGAAGGCCTCAAAGTCAAAAAGATCCTCAGCTGTGAATCCCCAGAAATTATCAGGCATTTTCTTACCGCTGTTAAGCAGACCTGCAACTTCAGTTCGAAGGATGTATTCAACAGCCAGTGGTTCAAAACTGATAGAGAAGAATTTGGTAAACGTCTGCTTCGGCGTCATCTTAGGCTCAGTTTCCAGACCTAAAAGACTTATATGGAATTGTCCCTCGTCATTAAGAGACAACACCAAATCTATCTTACCGTTAGGGATAATAATACCTTCTTCAATTGCCACTAAGTTATGGAAGGCCGAAAAACAGTAGACAAAATCAGAAATAGCTTGGTCGGCTTCTACCAAACGGAATTGCAAGTTATCGTCAGGTGGAATCAAGGGTTATGATTTGATTTTTGACAGATCAACCCCTAGTTTAGCAAACTCAATCTCTCCTATTGCAGTGATTAAATAATTTTTCTCTTTAGGATCAGCTTTTTCGATCCACCCTTTGGCTATAAACTGTTCCAGTAAAAGTTCACCAAGCTTTCCACCGATATGTTCATAACATAGTTTAACTGGTTTTTTATTGTGTTGCTCACTCATCGTGTATTTAAAGATTTAAAAAGTTATTAATTTATTAGGCTACGTTGTCAATCCAATTCTACAAGCCCTTCATTAAGTGCATATTTAATTAATCCTACAATAGACTTGGTCTTTGTTTTAATGAAGATATTTCTTCGATGCGCTTCTACAGTTCGTTCACTGATATACAGTGCTTCTCCAATCTGCTCGTTACTAAATTCTTTAGCAATTAGTTGAAGTACTTCCAGTTCCCTGGATGATAATACAGGTTTGTCTTCTTCAGCAGTATCTAAAAGTTCTTCGGGACTCATCAGGTTATCCATTATGACGTGCTGGACACTGGCACTAAGGTAGCGGCCGTTTTGGTGAACTGCTCTAATAGCATCAACTACCTCCTGCATATTCGTCCTTTTTAGAATGTAGCCCGAAGCACCAGCCTTGATCATTTTTGAAATAACTGAAATATCTTCGTGCATCGTTAAAGCAATAACTTTAACTGCCGGGTAGAGTTCCCTGATCTTCTTGGTCATATCTATTCCCGATATTTCAGGCATATTGATATCCATCAGAATAATATCCACTTGCTGCTGCTCTAAAATTTTGATTGCTTCACCCATCGATGCTGCACCCGAAACCACTTTGATTCCTAATTCATCTTCAAGAAGTACTTTGAGTCCCTCTATCATCAATTGATGATCGTCCACTATCAAAACTTTTATTATATGATCTGCCATGAGTGTTATTCAATGTTTATGGGAATCATTATACTAACAATTGTTCCTCTGTTTATTTTTGAATCAATATGCATACTACCGTTTAAGTTTTCTATCCATGACCTGATATGTGCCAGTCCAAAACTTGCTTCTTCTTCAAGTTTTTCAACATCGAATCCTCTGCCATTGTCTTCAGAGATCAGCGTAATCTGATGAGAGTCCTTGGCAATCTGAACAAATAATTCAGATGCATCTGCATGTTTGATAGTATTATTCACTATTTCTTGAATGGTACGGTAAAGGATATTCTCTATGAGATCATCTAAATGCTGCTGCAGACCAAAGGTATCAAAACTCATTTTAATCTTACCGCTTTGGTTAACCTTATCTGCGATATTTTTTAAAGCACCTTTGATGCCTTGTTCTGATAATAGTGATGGAGCCAGATTGTGGGAAATATTTCTTACTTCATCGAATGCCTCATTAATACTTTCCATTAAAGCTGCAATAAGTTCACTTTTTTTGGTTTCATTAATATCGTTGCGTTTCTGTAAAACACTGGCATTAAGACCTGCTAAAGATAACAGATACCCGAGACTGTCGTGCAACTCACGTCCAATTCTTTTTCTTTCTCTGATCTCAGCTTCAAGTGCCGCGTTGGATTTTCGCCTGTTCAACTCGATGATGGTTTCCTGAAGTTTTACTTTCTGTTTATTCTGATGGTTACGGTATAGAAAATAGAGCCCACCAAAAATAATCATAAATACCAGAGACATCAGTAGCAGTATAATATTTTTATTACTGATAGCAAGTTCTTTCTTTTCCAGCTCTAGTGTCTGAAGCTGATTGAGCTGGTTGAGATAATCTACTTCCACATCATAGATCTGATTAACAATCGAGCTATTAGTCATCTCTTCCTTCAGTTTGGTATGCGCTTCGAAGTATTTCAGGCTCTCTTTGTAATCTTTCCTTATTTCATAAATACTAGCTAAAAGCTGAAGAGCATCTGCTTTTAGGGACTGGCTGTTATTTTGTTCAGATACCGCCATAACTTTATCAGCCAATAGCTGGGCTTTAGCAACATTATTTTCAGATAGTGCAAGCCTGGCCAGCCCTACTTTGGAGACAGCAAGAAGATGGACAAGACCTGCATTTTTAGCTATTGTAACACTCTTTGAATAGGCATTGTAAGCTTTGCTTTTTTCATTCATCGATAAATAGGTGTTGCCCATAATCTGATAAGACACACAAGTTCCATATAGGTTATTGGCCTTCTCAGATAATAGTATTGACTGCCGGAGGTTTTTCATTCCTCTATTAGTATCTTTTTTAGAAAAGTTGCATATCGCTATATTATTGAGGATGGTAGCGGTAAGGATGCTATCATTATTGATTGTACTTGAGTTGAGGGCTTTTTTAAAATAACCCAACGCTTTGTCGTAATGATTAAGATTAAGATATGTTAATCCAATATTATTAAGTGTTCCTGTTTTTTTTTCTTTGTGTCCAGACAAATCATAATTTTGAAGAGCCTTTACAAAATACATATATGCGGCTCTATAGTTCCCAAATTCATTATAAATGGTACCCAGATTGTTGTTTAAATTGCCAATTTCATAATAGAAATTTAACTTCTCTGCAAATGATAGTGCTTTTTTGTAATATGTAATCGCTTCTGAATACTGCGTTTCAAATGCATAAGACGAACCGATGTATTTCAGACAGATAACCTTAGCCTCGACATTTTCTTTAGAAAGTTGTTTTAGAATCCGTGAAGCGCTTCGGCGCGCTAATGATGGGTTCTCGTAAACGAGCTTATGTATCTCATTAAATTGACTGTCGTAATTTTGTTGATGGTTATTTAATTTATTTTTATTCTTATCCTCGCATGATAGGCATAAAATCAGCAGTAGGATAATTTTGCTGAGAGATATGAGCTCGCGGATAATGGGTAAAGTAAGAATATAGAACCGTTTCATATGTTCTGCATTTCAAATGCATCATACAAATATGGCGTTAAATCCTGAAAATTGGTATTTTTTTTATGGCTTCAGGATAAAAATAAGTGCCAGTACTTAGCTGAACTACTGAAATTTAGCAACTGTCACGAATTGTTTTAATGCTGGTAATAAAGTTAATTTGTAATCATTAACCACATATCATTATTGTTATGAAGAAAATTTTTACTTTGCTTTCAGTCCTTCCTGTTTATCTTTTCTATGGAGGTCTGGCATCTGCTCAGCAGACGATTTATACAGAAAGCTTTTCTTATCCTGCTGGTGGTCTGCCACCTGGTTGGGAAATCAAAGCAGAACAACCACCGGGCTGGTCTATCAATAATTCGCAGATATCAGGCGGAACAGCCCCCGAACTTTATATGACCTACGGGATGCAGGTCGGTTTGAGCCGATTGGTTTCGCCGGTGATCAATACCGCAGGACATAAGCGACTGGCTTTATCTTACAATCAATATCTAATTAATTTCCTTGGCGATGCAGGGGAAACTATTGGAGCGGATGTGACATTTGACGGTGGCCAAACGTGGCAGACACTTTGGGAAAAACCTTTAGGGACACTTAATATTCCACAGGATCGTTTCACTTACTTTATCACAGTTCCTGAAAATGCAACACAAATACAATATGCCTTCCGTTACGATGGCAGTAACTTTTTTATCAATGGATGGGCAGTTGATGATGTAAGAATTGACGCTGTACCTGACAAAGATCTTTTGGTAAGTCAAATCAGTGGTAACACTTCTGTGAATGCCGGACAATCTGCTATGCTTATGGTTGAGGTTACCAATGGCGGACAATTAACACAGAGTAATTACAATATCAAATTAAAATCAAGTAGCGGAGCAGAACTGGCATCCGTTGCAGGAGATCCCATTAGTTTCGGAGAAAAATCACAGAAGATCCTGACTTGGACACCACAGGAAAGCGATATACCTCAACAATCGGTTTATGCCGTGGTAGAACTTTCAGGCGATGAAAATGCAACTAACAATCAATCCCGAGATCTGGCAGTGCATATTATGAAAGATGGAACCAAAAACGTGCAGATCGGTTCTGGATCTTTTACACTGCAGCATTCCATCCCATTTAACTTTTTCAATTTTTATAGTTTAGGGCAGAGTATGTACACTACACAACAGATTGGAAAGAACAACGCTAAAATTACCGGATTGCAATATACTTGTCAGTTTGATGAAGACAATAATGACATTCCGATTCAGATATTTTTGGCTGAGACTGATCAGGAAGATTTGTCTTCAGAATGGCTAACACCGTCATCTTTTACTAAAGTTTTTGACGGTAAAATGAATTTTAAGAAAGGTTTCAACCAGCTTTACATACCGCTTCAGAATTCTTTCAATTATTCAGGAAAAAATCTTGTAGTTTATACCAATAAAAGTCATCCACAAATGGTGCTATGGTCAACATTTATTGGTACTTTTTCCGAGGAGCCTATTTACTCCCGAAGCAGAGACGGTGACGAACAGCCTTTCGATGCATTGAACCCACCAGAAGGCTTCCCTGTTCTTTATGTTCCCAACCTGACTTTATTTTTTGAAGATGGTACAATGTCAGTCATTGATGATGTCTCTAAATCAGCGCTTGTACAGGTCTACCCTAATCCTGTGACTGACATACTGAAAATAAAAGCACAACCTAACAGCAGGCTGATGAATATAAGTCTTATTAATTCTGCAGGGCAGATTGTACTAAAGCAAGATATGACTGAAAACAGTACGGAATTGAATGTGAGTCCTTTTCCTTCAGGTTATTATATTGCACAGATCGAAACCTCTTCAGGAATTGTAAGTAAAAAAATTCTGATTAACCACTAATCAGATTCAATACCAAAATAAAACCAGACATCTTATTGCTGTCTGGTTTTTTTGTGATCTTATTACGCAGCCAAGAAGAGATAAACAATCACTTTGGTTAAATAGTGTGTTTCTTTAGCTGGTTTGATGGAATATCGCTATTTAATTAGGTTTTGGTAAAGCTGGCAAAATGAAGAATAAGGAGGCTGTTTTCATTAATTTATCATTACCAATACAAAAAATGCAACAGCCATCTTTTGCTTCAGTACTCTGCATGAACTGTGAAATAGTCAAACTGAAAATTGTTATGTTTGAAATTTCTCTTGTAACACATAAAATACTTTCGCACAAATAGATAAACATAGATATTTACGAGCCATTTTCCTGATTTCGGTTCGGAACGAAAGACAGAATGCGTACCCTATTATAATAGCTAAAAATATATTATGTTAACTTTGACAGTTCAACACCCTAATATGATGACTATTAAATTAAATTGCCGGAAGAGTTTTCTTTTCCGTTTAGTAACTCTTTGTACAATTATTTTAATGACCTTCCCAAAGGCCCAAAACCCAGAGGCTTTTAATCAGATTTACACCAAAACATATCTTGAAATATCTCAAAAAGATTTTAGAAAAGCATTAAAAATAGCTGATTCTCTATATAATGTTTCCGAAAGTCCTCGCTATAAAGCCAAGAGCCTTATGCTTTCAGCTTCATTGCTTCAACAATCCGGAGAATTTAAAGCAGCAGTTGATTATGCTATAAAAGCTAACGACATATTGGATAACACAAATGAATATGTATGGAAAGCAAAGGTATCAGGTTTTCTTGCTACCCAGTATAGACATCTTGGACTTTATGACCAGTCAAAAAAATATATAGATCAAACAGCCGAGATTATAAAATACATCGATGACCCAAAACTTGTCAATCAAACAAACGGCTTTCTTATGCAGGAGAAAGCTTACTATGAGCTTGAGCAAAAAAAATATCGTGAATCTATAAAAATGATTGATGATGCCTCACGCTATTTTAGTCTTAGCGGACAGGATAATCCATTTCTTACAGCTAATAATGAACAGCTTTTGGGTTTGAATTACTATCACCTGAAAAATTATTCAAAGGCCATGGACTATTATCAAAAAGCTTTGAATAAATTGAATGAAATGCCGGACAACTTCCTGACAGCCTTGGTTCTGAACGGAATGGCGCAGATCCATATTGCACAGAAAAGTCCCGAAAAAGCCAAACCTTTGATTGATAAAGCGCAGTTGCTTGCTGAAGAATCACCCTACCTCAGCTTAAAAAATGAAATTTATCAAAGTTCTCAGCAATATTACGCTTTAACCAAGGATATTGAAAAACTGGAATTAACCAAACGCAAACAAGACTCTGTTAAAGAAAAAATAAGCGGCAAAACCTCCGCTTTTATTAATGATTCCTTTACAAACCTGAAAAAAGACTCTGAAAAAAAACAGCAGCAATCAGAACAGAAAAATGTATTGATTGCTGTAGCGCTTTTCTTACTAACCGTTATTATTGGCTGTTTTATTATTTACAGAAGGCGCCAGAAAGAAAAATTTGTAAAAATACAGCAGATCTTAAAGGAATTTGAAGAGACAAACACTCCAACAATGTTCGAATCTGACATTCCAGAAGTAAATGTTTTTTCCAGGGATGAGGCTATTCTGTCTCAACAATCAGATGACATTGAAACGGAAACTCAGGCCTTAATGACTCCGGCTACCGAAAAGAAAATCTTAGGAAAGCTTGAAAAGTTTGAACAGTCTACGTTATTTACCCGAAATAATGTATCTCTTCCATATGTTGCAGCTTATTGCAGCACTAATACTAAGTACCTATCTTTTGTAGTTAATAATTACAAAAAGAAAGATTTTAAGAACTATATTAATGAATTGAGGGTTAAACACATTATCCATAAACTAAAAAATGATAGTCGATATCATAAGTACAAAATTTCCAGCTTGGCTGATGAGGCAGGTTTTTCATCTCAAAGTAAGTTTGCAGCAGCATTTAGGAAGGTTACTGATGTCTCGCCTTCCGAATTCCTTGATCATCTTCGGTCACAGCATTTGAATTGAAATTCGATGTTTTTTTTCGGAAATAAACCGATCGCATCCGGTTAGCGTCGCATAATTTTGTATAAAACTTAAAAAATTATTGAATCTGAATTTTGATCGAATATGATATTTAGAAGATTAAAGTTCATAAAGTTGAGGGAGGCAGCAGTCTCCTTTTTTATTTTTGCTAATCACCAGACTATTAAATTATTAAATCTCTATTCATAATTTATTATTAACATTCATTTTCCTGAATACGACCTCTCATTTTATTGTATATCCGTTTTGATAGCTGGTATTTTGCATCAGATTTTTTGACTTGCTGGAAACAGGATACAAATGATGAAAAGTCTGAAAGCTTTTCCCGAATATCTATCGGGAAAGTTTTTTTGACCATCCGTGCTTAACAGCAAGAATTAAATTCTAAACAAGCTTTATTAAATTTTATCAACACAAAATGACGCAAAAAATTTTTAACTTTCTCAACAGAAGGAGGTTCTTCTGCTGTTTAATCTTTCTTACAGCTAATTTTCTTTTTGCTGAAGGGTCAAAAAATCTTTATCCCAGCGGCGCTGCTGGCGGTCGGGCTTACCTGTATAGTAATACTTATAATGGTACCACTGGTTCTACAATGGCTTCATGGCCGTTTAAAACAGCAGGAGCGCATTATGCTTATATTAAGGCGGGTGAAGTTATCCACGCAGCCTCAAGTGCTCAAGGCATAGGCAATGGCAGAATTATTCTTACAGCTCCGGATGGCTCTGTGTACACTTCCGCTAACAATACCACGGGACAGATAAGCACCAGAACCGCAGAATTGGCAGGACCAAGACTTCTGGCACAGGCAGCAGGTTCGAATCGATACTTAACTTTTAACAGAACAGCAGCAGCGAACCAGGCTGGTATATGGAAAATCGAATTTACGCCCACAGGTGACGTCAACTCTTCTGCTACACCATCAGTTACCAGTATTGCTGCAGATGCGTCGTGGACGCAGGACACAAACTCAGAACTAATTGCAGCCTGGGATGTCTCAGTAGAATCTTCGGGTTTCTGGATAACAGGTCGGACTTACTCCAATGTAGTAAATCTGCATATCAGCAATGCTCAAAGTGGATTTTACGGGCAGATTTATGCGTTAACAAAAGATGGCTATATCTACAGAGTCAATAATAATGGTAATAATGGGGTCGGCTTCACATTTTTTGTAAACAACAGAGGTTTTATTTCAAATAACAGTTCTACTTATAAAAGTATGGACTTTTCAAGCGGTATTGCATCTTATGTGCAATCCCCTATTGTTGCAGATACTTCTTCTGACATTACCCATAAGATATTTTACAGCCAGCCGTCCTCGGATCTGCCTGTATCAGCAAGTGGTAGTGTACCCGGAAACACAACCTGGCTGAGAACAAGCGTCATTGAACCTACAGTTCTTAATGTGAGTCTGGTCGGTTCTGAAACAACACCGGGACAGGTCAGCAGTGTTAAGGGTGGCTATGTTAGATTTAACGCCGCAGTTCAGGGTTCTTATACTATTACGATAGAAAGTGCTTCAATACCAGCGACTTTTACAACACGGACTCTAACTGGAATCGCTGCCGCAGGCAATAACAATGTATTCTGGGATGGAAAAGACGGCAATAACAATAATCTTCCGCAGGGTAACCAGCCAATCAGGCTTAAAGTTCAATTGCGTGGTGCAGAAGTGCATTTTCCATTTATTGATATGGAAATAAATCCCAACGGTATGGTGTTGGAACTTTTAAATGGTACCGACACTACCAGCGAACGTTACCGCGTATATTGGGATGATAGTGATATAACGAGGACTACCACCAATAATCAGGGAAAAGGATCTACACCCGCTAACGCCAGCGTTGCCGGTTCTCTTAGTGGTCCTACCGGTACGGGTGGACATATGTGGGGACAGCAGACTAACAGCACAAGCCCTCTGACTTCAGCCAATCTTGGAAATGGATTTGGTAATGAGAAATCAATCGATACGTGGTCTTATATTAAGGGACCGATTGCCCAATCAGAAACTTCGGTCATTGTTAAGACTGCAGATCTTCAGGTTACGGCAGTTACCGCAGATAAAACAACACTGGCAATAGCTGACCAGATTACTTATACAGTGAAAGTAAAAAATAATGGTCCTAGTGATGTTGAAAATGCACCATTCACTTTTACAGTGCCGTCAGGTTTCGATCCGCAGTCTTTAACATTTACCGGTAACAACTGTGGCACTCAAGCAATTGCTGTCAGCTACAATGCGATAACACACACCTATTCTTCTCAGCTTACTCTGCCCAACGGATGTGAAATTACATACACCTTTACAATGCTTGTGAGCAGCGCTGCAACTGCTGGTGCGGTACAGGTTCAGGCTACGATACTAAGACCAAACGATGTTACAGATCCTGATGCTACCAATAATACGCCAGGAGTGCCTCCTACTAATGCCCAATACGAGTGTGCCAATAATGGGCTTGGTGGCATATGTAATAATATTTTAAACCATAATACTGTAACATTTACACCAGGTGAAATCTGTACAGAACCTGTCAATGGGAATACCTTCCAATGGAGTATTTCTGACTCTCCAGACCCTTATGTTACTCAGAATATTGTGCAACCACCTTCTAACTACGGATTTGTCTTCGACATTTACGAACTGGATAATTCATTCAATCTAAATATCAATGGTACTTTGATAGCTGCACAAGAACTTCAGTTCCAGTCATCAGGTACTTCAGGTATCAATGTACGTTTTGCCGATGGATCTCAATATGAAATCAACACTACACACAATGGAACAGCTGCCGACATATGGCAGATGCGGGGAAATCCAGCTAATCCACTCATTCGTATCTCTATTAGCCCTGCTGGAGTTATTTCCTTGTACGGGAGTAAAGCTTCATATGGACCTCTTCAGCCATTAGTGCTTACCAATGGTAATACATTTAATACAATCACATGGAACCATACCGGGACTAATAATATTACTGTCACTCAAAACGTTGTTGGCCTGACTATTATGAATGGTTACGGTTATGGTCTTAATATTACACCTTGCGCATGCTATCGGCCAGCTGTAGTGACAGGCAATGGTCCGGATACTAAGGTTGGCATCACACTTTTGAAAAGGGCTGGTGGTGATGCTCCCGGAAACTGGCCAATGGCAAGAAAATCAGGACATATAGCCTTGGAATCTAATAACCGAGGCTTTGTGATAACACGCCTTTCAACGATAGACATTCAAGGACAAAGCAGCCCCACAACCATCGCGCCTAAAATCGTAAACCCGCAGGAAGGTATGATGGTTTATGATACAACTGTTAAATGTCTGAAAATTTACCATGATGGTATATGGAGCTGTTTTAACAGACAAGCTTGTCCATAACAATATTACTAAACAATGATTAATGATGAAACAGTTATTCTCAATCACATACCTATTGTTATCTGCTATAGCATTCTCACAGGTAATTATCGGCAATGACACTGGCAGCGTACCCGCCGGACAGAAAAATTCTATTCTCCTTGAATTTGCAGCTGGACAAAATAAAGGGATTATACTTCCTTACACACGAACACTACCTTCTGGCGGAGGTCTTGTTGAAGGAACTTTTATTCTTGATGCAAGAGACGCTACTAAAGCTAAAATAAAATATTACAATGGCGTTACGGACATGCAATCTTCTGATGGCTGGTTTGATCTCAGCAATGGAAACACAGCCGATATTTCAGCTACAATGGCTTCGCAGCCAACATCAGCAACTGTTAGTGAAAATGCTGCAGCTAAAGTTATTATAGGGGCATCAATTACGTCTGCTGATGGCGTCCTTGTTTTAGAATCCGATACCAAAGCAATGGTGCTGCCTATGGTAAACAGTACCGACGATGTAACGGATCCCTCACCAGGTATGATGGTATACATCAAAAGAGAAGGTGCTAAAAGACTGGCTGTCTTTAATGGAAGTGCCTGGACATTCTGGAAAGCTCCATAAATATTAAATATTTGATAAAATAATTTGACTGGGTAGTGTTTTTATAAGACTAGAAATCTTAAAATTTGTGTTTTTTCTGCCCAGTTTTTTACCTATACACTAAATATCAGACTGTTTGGGCATCAGTCCAATATTCAGAACTGATACCAAACACCGTTACAGAACCGAACCTGAAATAAGACGCATATCTTTCTATATTGACAATTGCCGGATTTGACAGTAGTGGTGTATTCAGACATATATAAAGACGGTTCAGCCTTAGGATTTTACGCGATTTCTATTCTCACTGCACTTTCTGAGAAGAAACTTTCTTTGCGATCGTTGCTGAATTATTCCCTACTGCAGAGATTAAATGCCGTAAACTAGGTAATCAGGATTTGTGATCAGGTTACATTGGAAAAAAACTCCTGCAATCAGTAAGAAAATGACGCTTTATCCATTCCAATATCCTCATACTCTGCTTTTGATTTTCCGTGCGTATTGATAACAGTTGTCAGCTTACCTTTAAGTAAGCCTTTTTGTACACCTTGGTCATAACCATAGCTAAAGACGCGGTCGATAAATCCTTTCATTACAGCTGCCATTTCCGTCCACCAGATGGGATAGATAAAACAAGACATTTATTAATATCAATTTCAGTTTTTTGATTAGAAGAACAGCCGGCGTCCCTAAATTAAAAAATAAAATGGTTTGATATGAGGGGAGTAATATTTTGTAATGGTTTCGGAGGTAGTATTTTAGGCATAATAAAAATGAGAAAAAGCATCTTTGTAGTCTGCCGGAACAGCTATAGTAAGACTTGTATATTCATAATCGTTTTCCCCATTCTTAATTTGGATTTTCGAAAAGTGGCCCAAATCTGATAATTAAATATTTTTGGGCAACGTTCTTTTCAGGCGGTATTTTTCCAAAGATAACAAAAGTATCAAATCAAATATATCAGCAGCCTCATTTGGCGAATTTCAGAAAACAGGTCTCAAAAAACCAATTAATTAAACCATCGATTATGCAATCTCGATTAACAGAAATTTACAAAGCAAAAAAGGGAAAATCACTAATAAAAGTGAAATTTCCCTTAGAGTGACCCCGGAGGGATTCGAACCCCCAACCAACGGAGCCGAAATCCGTCATTCTATCCAGTTGAACTACAAGGCCTTTTTTATAAATGATAATTAATGAATTATAAATGATATAAAATCACTCATCAATTATCACCTTTTAAATTATTTTAGAAAGTAATCTTCACGCCTCCCAAAAACTGTGCTCCCAAAACTTTGTAGCCCAGATAATTCTGGTATTTGGTATTCAGAAGATTATTTCCGAGTGCGAAAATACTGAAATTTTTGTGAATTTTGTACTCTGCGGATAAGTTTAAATCTGCATAACCTCCAACTTTTTCGTTTTTGTTCTCAATTGTTGTATAATTTGGAATTGCAGCAATATTGCTTATCTCATAAGTATTTGAAGTTCTGTCTGTTACAAAATACGCTTTGAAACCAAGATTTAGTTTCTTTTCAAGCATTGTATATTTGGCGCCAAGATTAAATTGGAATAATGGCTTGTAATAGACTTCATCCAGATTGTCCAGCTTATATTTCATGAAGTGCAAACCAGCATCAACGGTCAGGTTTTCCATTGGAAATGCCTGCAAATCGCCCTTCACTTCCATCAAAGTTCCATTATCATAGATTGAACTAAAAGTATTCGCATAATCGTAGCCTTGTCTGTCGGCAGTAATATTAGTATCAAACAGATTATTATTATAGAAAAACTGAGCGTTATTCACTTTGCTGAATCCTGCATTAACATCATATTTGAAAGTCTGGTCAACATCACCTTTCAAACCGAAATAGAAATGATATTTGGTTTCAGTTGGTGTTAAAACCAAATCAGAAATCAAAAATGGATTTTCGTCCAGAAGATTACCATAAGTATTCAGTTTCAAACCTCCATCAATTCCTCCATAGAATTTGAATTCATCCGCAGCAGCAACCAAAACTTCTGCTTTTGGAAACCAATAGAATTTGTTATTCTTTGATTCTTCGGTTACATTGCTTGAATTTTTAGAATTAAGAAAACTGAAGTCCGAACCAATCAATAAATAGGAATCGCCTTTGTAAAAAGTAACCTTTGGCGACAACGTAAGATTGAATTGATTATTAGTGTTTTTATTCAGGATATCAAATTTAGAATTGACCGTTTCCAGATTGATTCCCAAATCTCCATTCGCTGTTATTCCGTCGGTTACCGCAAAATCGTGCTTTGATAAATTCAATTCTGCATTGGCGTAATTTTCACTAGCACCGAAATGGTCGCTCAAAAAGTAAGATTTCACACGAACGTTATTCAGAATATCATTGGAATAATGGTCGTAATAACCATTCACACTAAATTTGTTGACTTTCTGCTCTATATCAATATCATTATTTGGTGGCGTTAAAGCATAAATTCCGTAGTAATTATAATTATTGAAAGCATAATTTGCATCAATATTGAACTTTCCTTTTTCAGTATAAATATTGGCAAAAGCGCCGATTTTTGCCTGACTACTTTTGGAATCCCAATCATAGTCTTTCTTCAATCCGCTAGTCGACAAATAATGAATATCCGCTCCTACTTCCACATTGTCCTGAACTTTTCCGGAAACATTAGCATCTGCCAGAAATTTTCCATAATTCCCATAACCTAATCTGAAATAATTAAATTGATAATCATTGGAGAATTTCGGAGATATATCTTCGCCTTGAATTTCTGTCGTTTTGAAATCAGAAACTGGAGGTACATTCACTATATCATATTTCAGATTGAGCGAATCTTCTTTTTTCTTGTTATCCGGCGGATAGTTTTTTTCCTGAACAATAGATGTTTTCTTCTTCTCGATCTTCTTGACTTCCGGTTCTCTTTTTCTATTAAGAATCAATTGCTCTTCTTTGATTTGAGCGCCCAATTCTGAGACCCCGACTGTTCCCAAAAATGCCAAAACGGCGATATATTTTAGTTTGTTCATTTAAATTTATTTAAAGATTAAAGGATTTAAAAATGAATTTAATCCTTCATCAAAATATTTATTTATTCCTTTCTTGATATGAAGCTAACAACGCTTTTCCTGCTTGTTTTGAAAACCCTTTTGGATAAAACATATTAAATAGCCATAAACTTTGTATTACTTGTAAATTGAATTCGAACTTTTTATTTTCATCACCAATTTCCTGAAATCCATAATAATATTCATCTGGTAAAGATGATGGTAATAATCCAAAAGTTAGCATACTACCGGCCATTCCATTCCCACAAACTAATGATGTTTTCATAGAATCAAGTTTTATTTTTACTTGATAGCTATCATCCTCTACTAGTTCATAAATCTGTGATTTTTCTAAAATTTTATATTCTTTTTTTAATTCTTTATTTATTACAAGAGCTTTTACCTTATTTGTACTTGGTTTTGCTTCTTTATAAATTTTATGAGATATTCTATAAGAAGGTACACAACTCACAAATAAAAGTGTAATCAAAATCAGAAAAAATGCTTTGTTCATTTTAAAATCAAATTACTTCTTGATTTGCGCTTTCACTTCCTTCGCTTCTGCCACAATTTCCGGGAAATCGCCATAGTTGTTAATGATTTCATCCACCGTATAACTAGCCTGGTAATTATCTTTCAGCGCCAGATAATTTTTAGCCATCAGGACCAAAGCTTTTGCACCCCAATATTCTTCCGAAGCGTAATTATTGGCCAATTTGAAAATAGTCTCATTGGAAGATTTGAAAGCTTTTCCTTTGTTCTGATAGAAAGCTTTTGCGTATAAAGCTTCCGCCGCAACTTCTGTGTTGGAAGACTTCTCCAAAGTCGAGTAAGCCGTTTGTGCATCCTTATCTTTTCCTTGCTGCATAAGACTTCTTGCTTTGATGACTTTGGCCTGTTCCAAAGTTGTAGCAGAATTTTTTGTATTGGCAATTACAGCATTCGCATATTTTTCAGCTTCAGCAAAGTTCTTTTCGTCGGCATAGATTTTCATCAATTCAACTGAAGCGAAGTTTTTAATTGTAACGTTGGTTGAATTGGCATTTTGTTCCAGATATTTTTTTGCATCAGCCACTTTATCTTGAGCGAGATAAATCTGAGCTAATCTAACCTGCGCTTCCTGCTGATAATCGTTTTGGAAATCTGCCACATTTTGTAACGGAAGCAGCGCTTTATCAGTTTGTTTTAATTGATAATAACTTTCTCCCAACTCGTATTGCGCTTTGAAAAGATTGTCTCCGCTTGGACTTTGGTCAAGATATTTTTCATAATAAGAAACCGCTTTTGTGTAATCTTTTTTCGAGAAACTGTCTTGCGCCAGATTCAGATTGATTTCACTGATTTCTGTTCCGGAAACATTAACATTGAGACCTTTTGCAAATTGTTCGTAACCTGCAACATCACCGTTTTTCACAAAAGCAGGTTTTGCAGCAGCAACAATTTTGTCTGCGTAAGCTGTGTTTTTATACTGATTCGCCAATTGTCTGAATTCCGAAATCGCATTTTCATTCTGATTCAAGTCAATCAGATTCTGAGCTCTGTAAATCTGGGAATTCGCGACCAAATCCTTATCGGGACTGGATTTGATGACTTTATCAAAGTAAGCATTAGATTGAGTGAAATCATCATTCTGAGCATAAGCAGACGCAATCTCGTAACTTGCATCATCCACATATTCTGAATTCGGGTATTTTGAAATCAAAGTTTTAAGCTCGGAAATCTTCGCCACCGTATCGCCTTTGAAACCTAAAGCCAAAGCTTTCTGATACAACGTATAATCACTGGCATTTTCGGTTTTGTTATAAATCTCTAAAGCTTCATTCAACTGATTATTAGCGTAGTAAGTGTCAGCCAAACGCAATTCCGCATCTGCTTTGAATTCCTGTTTCGGGAATCTCAGATATTCTTTGAAATATTCCTGAGCAGTGGCAAAATCCTTAGACTTGAAATAAGCGTAACCTAAATCATAATCCAACTGTTCACGTTCAGGAAAATTCTCTGCGGTTTCATTTTCTAATTCTTTGTAAACAGCAATTGCAGATTTGTAATCGGTTTTTTGATAATAAGTCTGCCCTAACCAATATTTGGCTTTTTTGTAATAATCTTTGTTGAGTTTGTATTGAAGACTTCTTAGAAAATAAGATTCAGCCTGGTCAAAATTCCCTTTGTTAAATTCCTCAGAACCTAAAAGATAAGAAACTTCCTGCTCTATTTTTTTTGTTTCGTCAGTTTTTGGATTCAGTTTTGAAAGTGCCTCCAAAGTCGCTTTATAATCTCCTGAGTATAAATAAGATTTAACCAAAAGCGACCTCATTTCCTGAGTTTTAGAATTCGGATATTTATCCAAATATCTCTGAATCACTTTTGAAGAATTCTCAAATGGATTTCCCAATTCATAACCCAATTTTGCATATTGCTCCAAAGCCAATTGTTGAACCTTGGCATCATAATTCATCTGAGATGCGTTACGATAAGCCGAAAGTGCTTCTTGTTTTTGATTATTTTGCAAATAAGCATTTCCAAGCTGATAATATGCGTTTTGCGCCAACGGAGAATTGCTGTTAATCAATTGATTGTAATAACCAACTGCTTCGGCATTTTTCCCCACTTGAGAAGAAACAAATCCCATTTCGTAAAGGTCAGTTTCTGATGGTGTTTGCTCTTTGTCAAGGAATAATTTCAGATGCGGATAAGCCGACTGATAATCGCCTTTCATAAAGTAGCTCTCTCCTACTATCTTATGGATTTCCGTATCGTAAGCTGTGGTTTTTCCATTGTTCAAGATTTCATTTCCTTCGGAGATTGCCAAATCATAATTCTTCTGATTGTAATACATCTGAACATAATAAGGCTTCACAAGATGTGCATATTCCTCATTATTCTTGATTTGGTCGAAGTAAACAAAAGCATTATCATTTTGTTTGTCAGCATAATAAAGATGACCTAACATATACGAAATTGCAGGTTTGCTGGTTTCATCTGCAGATTTGAAGGATTCTTCTAATGCTTCAATCGCTCCGGCAGAATCTCCGGTCATAAACTTAGCATAACCTAGCTTCATAATATGCTGCGTATTTTCTTCTTTGCTCAGTTGATATTGATTGACCTTTTGCAAAGTTTCCAACGCTTTCTCGAAATCTTTTTTAGCCAAATAATAATCTGCCAAAGGTCCGTTGGCCTGAGCAAAATATGCAGACTTTGGATATTCCTTAATAAAAGCATTCAGACCTTCTTCTGCATATTGCTGTTGCAGAATCACACCAATCACATTGCTGAAAAACAAGGATGCCTCTTTTCTGGAATTACTAAGGCTTTTATTATAAAAATATTGGTTGGAATATTCGTATTGGGAAGCATTGTAAACTTTGGTGTTGTAGAGATTCTCTGCCAAACCAAAATGATAGTCTTCTTTTTGAGTAAAATATCGAGATTGTTGCGCCTCAGAAATCCCGTAAAGCGATAACATTGAAGCCAGTATTACTTTTTTTGAATTCATATAGATTTTCAAAATTATTGTCAAAGCCACAGCTTCAACAAAGTTTGTTCCTTTTTCAACGAAAATAGCGAAAAGATATTATTTGGAGAGCATTTTAAAAGATTTTATTATATAAGAAAGCCTTAGCAGATATTGTTTTATTTATTAATAAATGTTAAAAACATCAAAATTTTATTACATTTGTTACTTTCACAAAAATTATAAACTTAAATGGGTTCACTTTTCAGAAGAAAACACTACGCAGAGAATGCAGATTCCGGACAGCTTAATAGAGTTCTTGGAACCTGGGATATTGTATTTTTTGGGATCGCTGCTATTATTGGAGCGGGAAGTTTCAGCAGTTTAGGAGAAGCTATCTTCCGCGGCGGTCCGGGCGTTATTATTTTATATCTGATCTGTGGATTTGCCTGTGCTTTCACTGCTCTTTGCTATGCCGAGTTCGCAAGCCGAATTCCAACTGCAGGAAGTGCCTATACTTATGCCTACGCCAGTTTTGGGGAATTAATCGCCTGGGTAATTGGCTGGGCTTTGATCATGGAATATTCTTTCGGGAATATCTATGTTGCATTTTCCTGGTCAGATTATTTTACCAGTTTTATGGAAAGAATCGGAGTTCATATTCCTGATTATTTTACTTGTAGTTATACAGAAGCTAAAAAAGCGGTTCTCAACAATTCGAATAATGCTGAATTGATTAATGCTTGGAAATCTGCTCCAATTATTGGAAATTTAAAAATCATTGTTGATATTCCTGCTTTGGTAATCAATGGATTGATTACCTGGCTTTGCTATCAGGGCATCAAGGAAAGTAAGAACTTCAATAACTTTTTTGTAATTCTGAAGTTGTTCGTGATTCTTCTCGTAATTGCTGTTGGCGTAGCTTATGTGAATACCGGAAACTGGTTTCCGACGAATTCTGTGACTTCAGAGCCCTCTTTTATGCCGAATGGATTTGCAGGTGTCATGTCTGCTGTTTCAGGTGTTTTCTTTGCCTATATCGGTTTTGATGCGATTTCTGTTTTGTCAGAAGAAACCAAAAACCCTCAAAAAGACCTTCCAAAAGGAATGCTGATTTCTCTTGGACTTTGTACGGTTATTTATATTATTCTGACTTTAACTTTAACAGGATTAGTAGATTACAGAAAATTTGACGGAATCGGGGATCCATTATCTTTTGTATTTGATAAATCGAATCTCAATCTTCCTTGGATGGAGTTCATTGTATCATTAATTGCAATTGTTGCAATTACTACGGTACTTTTGGTTTTCCAAATGGGACAACCTAGAATATGGATGGCAATGTCGAGAGATGGACTTTTACCAAAGAAGTTTCAGCAAGTACACAGCAAAAACAAAATTCCTTCTTTTGCAACCATTATTACGGGGATTGTTGTAGGTGTTCCAATTCTATTCACGGATAAAACTTTCATTCTCGATTTTACAAGTATCGGAACTATTTTCGCTTTCGTTTTGGTTTGTGGTGGCGTTTTGATGTTACCTCCAAAAGAAAAGATCAAAGGTAGATTCCATTTACCTTATATTAATGGTAGGTTATTTTTTCCATTAATTTTCATTGGCGGATTGATATTTTTCTATTTCTACCAGCCAGAATTCTTCCACAAATTAACTAATATCAGCGACCCGAATGAAGGCGAATTCCGTTTGGCGATTATCATTTTCATTATAGTTAATCTCATTTTATGTGGATTGGCTTTCGTTAAAAATCTTTCATTGATTCCTTTAATTGGTCTTAGTTCTTGTCTTTATTTATTAACCGGAATGAGCCACGAAAATTGGTTCTGGTTTGGACTATGGTTTGCTATAGGTTTGATAATTTATTTCCTTTATGGATATAAAAACAGCAAACTAAATCAAACCAAAAATGCATTTTCAGAATAGAATTAAAACCTATAAAGAGTTTTATCAATTTTATCTTACAAAACACATTAAACCGCTGACTAAGGCATTCCATTTCCTTGGAATTCTATTAGTTTTTGCGGTTATTTTTTATGTTATCCAATCTGGAGAAGAACGGTTTCTTTGGTATTGTCCGATTTTCGGATTTGGCTTTGCTTGGTTCAGTCAAACTATATTTGAGAAGAATTTGCCTTCGATAATCAGATATCTGATTTGGTCTTTAGCTTCAGATTCCAGACTATTTTTTGAAATCTTAACAGGAAACAAATATTTAAAAACTAAGAAATAATATTGTAAATTTATTTTCTATTTCGAAATGAAGAATTTCATCAAAACTAATATTTCTACAGATTCATTAGCTCTTTTGCTGGTTCAGGCTCCGGTAGCCCTTTCTATGTTAATGGGCGATGAATTCGTAATTCAGGTGGCCAATCCGCAAATGCTTCAGCTATGGGGAAAACAGCCGGAAATAATTGGTTCAAAATTAATGGATGCTCTTCCAGAATTGGAAGGACAGGCTTTTATAGATATTTTAAATATTGTAAAAGCAACCGGTAATATTTACAAAGGCTACAAAGAGAAATGCTATCTGGTACGAAACGGACACACTGAAGAATGTTACTTTGATTTTATCTATGCTCCAATCTATAGTGATGATAAATCAGAAATTATAGGAATCAGCGTGGTGGCTACAGAAGTTACGGACCAAGTCCAAACTGAAAAGAAACTGACGGAAACGGAGTATAAATTTGAAAATCTAATTAGAAATTCTGATTACGCAGTTGCAATTTATAAAGGGGAAGATTTCATCATAGATTTGGCTAATGACAAAATGCTGAAGACTTGGGGAAAAGATGATTCTATAATAGGAAAAAGAATAGAAGAAGGGATTCCCGAACTAGTAGGTCAAGCTTTTCTTGGATTATTGAAACAGGTTTATGAGTCTGGAGAAACTTACTCTGCAAAAGAAGATCGTGCTGATCTTGTGGTAGATGGCAAACTGCAAACTTATTATTACAATTTCTCATATCAACCTTTGAAAAATCACAATGATGAAGTCTATGCTATTGCCAATGTTGCTGTAGATGTAACAGAAGCTGTACTTACAAAACAAAGATTACAAGAAAACGAAGCCAAATATAAAAACCTGGCGGACAGTTTACCAATTATTATTTGGACAGCTGACAAAGAAGGAAACATCGACTATTACAACAAAAAATGGTATGATTATACGGGATTTGAAGGTATCGACAGCAGAGAAGCGGCAACCCACAAAATCTTACATCCTGATGATATCGAAAGAGCAACTCAGGTTTGGCAAAGAAGCAAAGAAAACAAAAGCGCTTACGAGATAGAATATCAATTCAAGGATGGTCAAACCGAAGATTCTTACAAATGGTTTCTCGGTCGTGCCGTGCCTATAAAAGATACAAATGACGAAATCATCCAATGGATTGGAACCTGTACAGATATTAATGAGTTCAAGCAATTCCAGCAGCAGAAAGACAATTTCTTAGGAATCGCAAGTCACGAACTGAAAACACCATTGACTAGTCTCAAATTGTATTCTCAATACCTAGAAAAAAATCTGAGAAAGCAGGACGACCAGAAAAATGCAGATGTGGCAATGAAAATGGATGACCAAATTAACAAACTGACTGGCCTTGTCAATGATTTGCTGGATGTTACAAAAATTCAAAATGGTAAAATCCTTTTAAATAAATCTAATTTTAATTTTGATGTGTTGGTTACAGAAATCATCACAGAACAACAGATGAGCACCAGCCACAGAATTTATCTGGAAGCAGAAAACATTGGCGAAATCTACGGCGACAGACATCGCATCTCTCAGGTAATGAGTAATCTTATCAGCAATGCCATAAAATATTCTCCGGATTCTGATAAAATTAAAATCACCACAAAATTAACCGAAGAAGGCTGCGTCCTATTCTCTGTGAAAGACTATGGAATCGGTATTCCTGAGGATAAGAAAGACAAAGTTTTCGAACAATATTACAGAGTCAGCGGCAGTATGGAACACACCTTTCCGGGACTTGGATTAGGACTTTATATCTCTTCTGAAATTATAAAACGAAGCGGTGGCAGGATTTTTGTAAACTCAATTGAAGGGAAGGGCTCGGATTTTTGTTTCGAGATTCCAAAAAAACACAAATCAAATTAATACTTAAAATTACAATGTCAAATTCTAAAAAAGTTATAGTAGTGGACGATAGTCCTGCAATCTTAGATTCAGTGAAATTGATGCTGAATATGGAGGGATTCGAAGTCTCAAATTACGAAAGAGGAACCGATATGTTCAATTCCCTTTTAGAAACATCAACCAAACCAGACGTCATCCTGATGGATATGTGGTTATCCGGAGAAGACGGGAGAGACATTTGCAAAATGATAAAAGCACATCAGGATTTCAAAAACATTCCGGTTGTGATAATGTCTGCCAGCCGAGGTTTGGGAGATTCTGCGATAGAAAGCGGAGCAATAGATTTCATCCCAAAACCTTTTGATTTAGGAGAAATTGTAGAAAAAATCAGATATTATTCCAATAGTTCGGCTGAGTAATTTAATTTGGGCAGCTTAATCCGCCCACCGTTCCCGCTTTTTTCTTTTTAAATAAAAAGAAAAAGAGCTCCACTCAGGTCAGGCTGCGTGCCATTCAACTTTTAAAATTTATGAAAAAATAATACTCAATAAAAAAGCAGTTTAAATTTTTAAACTGCTTTTCTTTTCTTTAACTATTCCAAATTTAGAAATCGACCGTTTCTGGATTCAAACCGGAAAAACCTGTTTCTTCCAGAGTTTTTAAAGCCTTCATATCACTCTCCTCAATTTTGAATCGTTCAAAATGCAAGTTGTTTTTGATGTTTTCCGGATTTTCAGATTTAGGCAAAACAATCACACCGGACTGCAAACAAAACTGAATGCAAAGAATCGCAGGAGAAACATTATATTTATCAGCAATATCTTTCAAATCTTCATCTTTCAATAATCTTCCGGAACCAATAGGGCTCCACGCCTCTATCGCAATTCCTTTTTCCTTACAAAAATCAACAACACTTTGCTGAACATAACCCGGATGAAACTCTATCTGATTAACAGCTGGAATCACATCTGCAGTTTCCAGTAAAGCCTCCAATTGTGGCAACATAAAATTGCTGACGCCAATTGTTTTTACAACGCCGGATTTGTACAACTCCTCCATTGCTTTCCACGTTTCCGCATTAATTTCTTTCCAATTCTTAAATTGTTTTTCATTCGCAGGCCAGTGAATCAATAACAAATCCAGATAATTGGTCTTCAGTTTTTTAAGAGACTGTTCTACGGAATATTTCACACCTTGCCCGCTTCTGTTGCTGTTCCATATTTTAGTAGTGAGATACAGATCCTTTCTTGCAATTCCGGATTCTTCAATCGCCTCTCCTATTTCTGCTTCGTTTCCATAGATATCAGCCGTATCAATATGTCTGTAACCAGCTTCTAAAGCAGTTTTCAAAGTTTTCTGAACACTTTCCGTTGTTTGCCAAGTTCCAAAACCGATTTCCGGAATCTCAGTTCCGTTATTTAGAATTACATTTTTCATTTTAAAAAATTTGATTTTTCGAAAGCCAAAATTACGCCATCTAAAAGAGATTTTAAAATAATAAAACTGATAGAAGAATCTAAAAATTATAATTCAAATTTTAATGATATTTCATAAATTTGAACTATGGAAAAACAGGAATTCGGATTGCTTGGGAAGAATATTTCTTACTCATTTTCAAAAAAATATTTTGAGGAAAAATTCAAAAAATTATTTCTAAAAAATCATTCATACAATTTCTTTGATATTGCTGAAATAGAACATTTAAATCCAATTATAGATAATCAAAATCTAGTTGGAATGAATGTCACAATCCCCTACAAACAAGCGATTATTCCTTTTCTTGATGAACTCAGTGATGAAGCTTTACAAATTGGAGCTGTGAATTGCGTAAGTTTCCAAAACGGTAAGAAAACCGGTTATAATACAGATGCTTTTGGATTTGAAAAAACGCTTTTAATTAACAAAAAAGACCATCATAATAAAGCTTTGATTCTGGGCGACGGAGGCGCTGCGAAAGCTGTGAGATATATTCTTGATAAACACAACATAGAACATCAAACTGTTTCCAGAAAATCCGAAATCAATTTTGAAAACCTGACTGAAGATTTGGTAAAAGATTCATTATTAATTATCCAGACAACACCAGTTGGGACTTTCCCGAATGTTGATGATTCTGTTCAATTTCCTTTTGATGCGATTACCGATAAACATTACGTTATTGATTTGATTTACAATCCATCTGAAACTGCTTTTCTTAGACATTGTGCAGAAAAAGGCGCAACAACGCTTAACGGATTTTATATGCTGGAACAACAGGCTGAGAAAGCTTGGCAGATTTGGAATAGCTGATTTACAAATAATCTTTAATCACTTTCCAGCTCTCCAATTTCTCCTCAAACTTAACAGTATGAAGCGGACTTGTAGAAGGTAAAACCATAATCGGGATTTTGAAATTCTTGCCCAAAATTTTAATGAGATTTTTGTACGACTTTTGTCCGTTGCAGAAGATGATTTTGATGTTCGGATGATTCTTTATGAGTTGCGGAATATTGTTATCAATTTCATTCTTGATTTCCGTATCCAGACTTCCTTTTCGTTCACAACTTTCGATGACATCCCAAAGTGCGATTTTATTGGTTTTCAGTAATTCTAATCTCGTGTTATAATCCGTAGAAAATTCTGTATCAAAAAGATAAAACATCAATCTCCAGAACTGATTTTGTGGATGCGCATAATATTGCTGCATTTCCAAAGATTTAACTCCAGGAACAGAACCAAGAATCAGAATTTGTGAATGTTCATCTACAATTGGTGGAAAAGAATTGATTCGGTTCATTTTGTTTATAGCAAAGTCGCAAAATTTAATTTAAAATTAATTCAGTAAAAGTCGCAAAGTAAAACTACGGTTTTAGAATTTAATGAAGTTACTTTGTCCCTTAAAGCATCATTCTGATTCAATTTTTGTGCCTTTGCGTTTAAAACTCTACTTAAGATTATCCAGAATTTTGAACAAAGTATTACTGATACTTCCGCCCTGATAATTGTTTAGAATAATGGAGAACACATAATTTTTTCCACTTTTGGAAGTCTGATAACCTGCAAAAGATTTGCTGTCTTTGATGGTTCCACTTTTCATTTTGATGCCATTCTGAGTTGGGAAACCTTCATAAAAAGCATCGAACCAATTTTGTTTTTTAGCATATAACAAAGCCTGAACCTGGGCTTTTGCAGAAACATAATTCTGTGGCGAAAGTCCGCTTCCGTCAGCAAAATTAATCATATTTGGATTAATTCCTTTTGACTTCCAAAAATCTTTGAGAAAATCAACACCGGTTTCAAAAGTTGGATTATTTCGTTTTTCTTTCGCCATTGTTTTGATGAGCGTTTCTCCATAAAGATTGATACTTTTTCTCAAAAACCAATAGACAATTTTGTCCAGCGTTGGTGATTTATATTCAAAGATTTGATTTTGAGTTGGTACTTTTGAAATGGATTTTCCGGTAATCTTTTCATTATAATAAGTGGTTGTTTTCCCTGAGATTGAAATTCCATTTTCTGTCAGCAGCTTTTTGATTTCAACAGCCAATTGCATTGGCGGATTAGGTGTTGCGCCGGAAACGATACTTACTTTTCCGGCAGGTAACATTCCATTAATCATTGCGGTTTCAGAATGTGGTGCTGTGAAGATCAGACTTTGGTCAGAGCTTCCGCCGGTTTTCAGTTCATTGATCCAATTGACATTATCCAAATCATATGAAAAATTCTTGAACTGATTTCCATTAATATTAATATCAAACTGATTCTCCCTCCAATTCACTCCAAATGTTCCTGCACCATAATAATTCCCTAAATCATTCCAAGGCCAGCCACCAGGCGTACTTTGGAAATCAAAATAAGAATCATCCACAATCAGATTGCCTGATATTTTCTTGATTCCGGATTTTTTGATAGCTTCTAATAACTGCTGTTTGAAGTTTTCAGGTTTATAATTTTCGTACCGCCAAGTTCCCAAAGTTGGGTCACCATTGGAAGTGATGTAAAAATCACCATCCAAAGTTCCGTTCGATATTTTCCCAGAGTAGGAAGCTGTTGTTTTGAACTGATAATTCTTACCTAACGTTTCCAAAGCCGCAACAGATGTAAAAATCTTTTGTGTGCTGGCTGTGGAAAGCCCTTTGTTCCCATTATATTCATAAACCAAGTTTCCATTCTCATCCGAAACATAGAACGAAAGATTGGCCGACAAAGCGTTGGACGCAGACATCATTTCTTTCACAGATTTGTCCAGTTGATCAGAAACCGATTGGGAAAAGTAAGTTTGCGAAATAAGTAATGGTATTAAAAGAAAATACTTCATCAATACTTATTCTTTTATTATTTTTTCAGAAATAGTTTTGCCATTTTCCAGCTGTATCTTTAAAATATAGATACCTTTTGGTAATTCTTTAACTGACATCGTTTTCGAGTTGCTCGTTTTTATGATTCTGCCACCCATACTATATAGCTGCAAAGATGTAATACTATCTTTACTATGTATCTTTAGCAGATCCTTGGCAGGATTTTCTACAAGAACAGTGTTTTTAAGAGTAAACTCATTGGTATTCAAATTATCCGGACCCAATTTTACCACCCAATAGTCAGAATACCCTTGATTTCCTGCTACATCTCCATTATTAGAATAAGAAGATCCTGCTACAATATACCCTCCATCAGAAGTTTGTTGAGCTGCGGCCACAGTTTCACTATCACTTCCACCCAAAGATTTCTGCCATTGCAAATTACCATTTTGACTTAACTTAAAAATCCAATAATCAGTCTTTCCAAAATTTTGTGTTGCATCACCATTATTAGATTCAGAATTACCAGCTATAATATAGCCGCCATCTGAAGTTTGCTTTATAGAGTTTGCAGAATCATTAAGACTTCCTCCAACAGTTTTTTGCCATTCAATATTACCGTTTCCATTTAGCTTTACAATCCAACAATCAGTTCCTCCATGATTTCCTGATACATCACCATTATTGGATTTTGACTCTCCTGCAATAATATAACCGCCATCAGCAGTCTGCTGGATAGCATTGGCTTTATCAGTATTACTACCGCCTAAGGATTTTTGCCATTCCACAATACCGTTATTATCTAATTTTATCACCCAATAATCTGTATCACCATGGTTTCCTGTGACAGTGCCGTTATTAGAATTAGAATAACCTGCCACAATGTATCCACCATCCACGGTTTGCTGAACAGAATTAGCCCAGTCTTCACCACCTCCACCATAAGATTTTTGCCAATCGATGGTACCGTTGCTATTTAATTTTACTATCCAAAAGTCGTAGCCTGCATAATTTTCTGTTACATCAAAATTATTAGAATTAGAAATTCCGGCAATAATATATCCACCATCTGTAGTCTGCCGAATTGAATTTGCATAATCAGTATCACTCCCGCCTAAGGATTTTTGCCACTGAATAACACCATTAGCATTTAATTTAAAAACTAAATAATCACTATCACCGTGATTGCCGTTTACATCACCATCATTAGACCAAGAACGTCCAGCTATAATGTAACCTCCATCTGTAGTTTGCTGGATTGAATATGCATAATCAGGACTAGTTCCTCCTAAAGATTTTTGCCATTGGATAACACCGTTGCTATTAAGTTTTACAATCCAACAATCTATACCGCCGTCATTTCCTATTACATCACCGTCAGAAGAATAAGAGTAACCAGCTACAATATAGCCACCATCACTGGTCTGCTGTACATCTTTTGCAAAATCAAGAATACTTCCGCCAAAAGTTTTTTTCCATTGAATAGCTGGTGCCTGCGAATAAATAGCTATTGGAAGTAAGAGAAGTGCAAATATTGAAATTAGTTTTTTGTTCATATTATTAGTTAATTATAATTAATTTTAGTGAAATTCCGTCACAAAATCTCATTTATATTCAATAAGTTAATATTGTGGAATTTTGCAAAAATACTATATTATATAACATTATTATAATAATTTGTTAAATTTACGTTTTAGCAGTTAGTCAGGCAGTTTTATAGGTAACTTTACTTTAAAATTTAAAAGATGCCGAAGAAGAACCGCAAAAAAGAAGAATTATACAATGTCATCACACACGGTCTTGGGGTTATACTTTCCGTCGTCGCCTTGATTCTGATGATTTACTATTCCGTGATTAGCGGGAGTGGGATTGCGATTGCTTCTTCTTTGGTCTTCGGGATTAGTTTGATACTACTCTATTCAGCATCCACTGTTTATCACGCGGTTTACAAACTGAAATGGAAAAAAATTTGTCAAAGAATCGACCATCTCAGTATCTACCTTCTCATTGCGGGAACTTACACGCCCATTGCACTTCTAGGACTGAAAGGCGCTTGGGGTTGGAGCATGTTTGGTGTGATTTGGGGAATGGCTTTGATTGGTTTTATTTTTAAATTTTCTCCACTTAGGAATAATGAAAAAATATCTCTTTCGATGTATGCTTTGATGGGTTGGGCAGCCATTATAGCCATCAAACCAATGATAGAAAACCTTTCTACAGGCGCATTGACATTGATTATTCTTGGCGGACTATGCTACACGTTCGGAATCTATTTTTATGCTAAAGATAGAAAACCGTTTTATCATCCTATTTGGCACTTATTCGTTTTAGGTGGCAGTATTATGCATTTTTGTGCAGTTTTCTTTTTTATCCTTCCTTAGAATATTTTCAGCGATGTAAAATTTGTAAAATTTGAAGCGTTAATTTATCAATAATCAATTACAGATTTTAGAAAATTTAACAAAATCACTCCATTTGTTAAATTCATAAAACTATACAGTACAGCAGTTTAAATCCAATTCTAAATCTCAGTCAATAAAACAAAGTCTTTAGATTGCAGTTATGAAATCCTTATCGTAAATTTGGGGAAATTAAAAATTAAATTTATGTCTAAAGCCATTTCTCAAGTGCCTTTTGCACAAAACGAACCCGTAAATTCTTATATTCCTGGTTCTGACGAGGTAAAAAGCCTTATTTCTACTTATAAAAAAATGTGGAAAGAAAAAACCGAAATCCCAATGGTAATCGGTGGAAAAGATATTAAAACAGACAAAAAAATAAAACTGAGTTCACCTCAGGATCATCAGCACGATTTCGGATTTTATTATGAAGGTGATATGTCTCACGTAGACCAGGCCATTGAATCTGCTCTTGCTGCAAAATCAAAATGGAATGCATTGGGTTGGGAACACAGAGCAGCAATTTTCTTGAAAGCAGCTGACCTTTTGGCTGGACCTTACAGAGATGTTATCAATGCTGCAACGATGATTGGACAATCTAAAAACGTTCATCAGGCAGAGATTGATGCGGCTTGTGAATTCATCGATTTCTTACGTTTCAATGTAGAATTTATGACTGAGCTATACGCTGAGCAGCCGGTTTCTGATGCAGGAATCTGGAATCGTGTAGAATACAGACCGCTTGAAGGTTTCTGTTTTGCAGTGACACCTTTCAACTTTACTGCAATCTCTGGAAATTTGCCGGCTTGTATGGCAATGATGGGAAATGTTGTGGTTTGGAAACCTTCTGACAAACAAGTTTATTCAGCAAAAGTGATTATGGATGTTCTGAAAGAGGCTGGACTTCCAGATGGTGTTATCAATATGATTTTTACCAACGGAAAAGAAACTGCTGAGAAAGTTTTGGCTCATCCTGATTTCGCAGGTCTTCACTTCACAGGTTCTACAAAGGTTTTCCAAGGAATGTGGAAAATGATTGGCGATAATATTCACAATTATAAATCTTACCCAAGAATCGTTGGTGAAACTGGAGGAAAAGACTTCGTGATGGTTCATCCTTCAGCGAATGTTGAAGCCGTTGCCACAGGTTTGGTAAGAGGAGCTTTTGAATATCAAGGACAAAAATGTTCTGCTGCATCCAGAGCTTACATTCCGAAATCGCTTTGGAATGAAGTAAAAGCGGTGATGGAAGCTCAAATCAAAACGATTAAAATTGGTTCTCCAGAAGACCCTTCAAACTTCGTAAACGCGGTTATTGATAAAAATTCTTTCGAGAAATGTAAAGGTTATATTGACAGAGCTGAAAAGTCTGAAGATGCAACAGTTGTTATCGGTGGAAAATATGACGATAAAAAAGGATGGTTCGTTCATCCAACAGTTATAGAAACGATTAATCCTTATTACGAAAGTATCGTTGAGGAAATCTTCGGTCCAATCTTGACTGTTTTTGTTTATGAAGATGAAAACTGGGAAGATACTTTGAGATTGGTTGACACATCGACGCAATATTCTTTGACTGGTTCAATCTTCGCACAAGACAGATATGCAATTGACGAAGCTTACAAAGCTTTGGAAAATGCTTCCGGAAATTTCTACATCAATGATAAACCAACAGGAGCGGTTGTAGGACAACAGCCTTTCGGAGGTTCTAGAGCATCTGGAACCAATGACAAAGCAGGTTCTAAAATGAATTTGACTCGTTGGGTGTCTGTAAGAAGTATCAAGGAAACTTTTGTCTCTCCAAAAGATTATAAATATCCATATTTAGGATAATTTCAAAATAAATTAAGTCAAAATGTCATTTTGCAGGAATCTAAACGCTAATTATATTAATTGGCTCGGTTCTTTCAGAATGACATTTTGTATTTTAATAACCTAAATCTTAGACAATGAAAAAAGCGCTTATTATAGTTGATGTTCAAAATGATTTCTGTGAAGGTGGCGCTCTTGCCGTTCCGGAAGCTAACAGCATCATTCCTTATATCAATCTTCTGATGGAAGAAAACGAATATGACCAAATCGTTTTGACACAAGACTGGCATCCTGCAGACCATAAAAGTTTTGCTTCCAACAATGGAAAAAACGTTGGAGAAACAATTTCTCTAAACGGCGTTCCACAATTTATGTGGCCAGACCATTGTGTTCAGGGAACTTTTGGAGCAGAGTTTCATAAAGATTTGAATCGTGATAAAGTCACACATACCATACAGAAAGGAAAAAATGTTGAAATTGACAGCTAT
This sequence comes from Epilithonimonas zeae, assembly GCF_900141765.1. Taxonomy (NCBI): domain Bacteria; kingdom Pseudomonadati; phylum Bacteroidota; class Flavobacteriia; order Flavobacteriales; family Weeksellaceae; genus Epilithonimonas; species Epilithonimonas zeae. The sequence goes on from NZ_FSRK01000001.1 coordinate 1,956,688, forward strand.
AGCGGATTTCAAGATAACAATCACTTTATGAAAACAGGATTGGAAGATTTCTTAAAATACCACGATATTCAGTTGGTTGAGATAGTTGGATTGGCGTTGGATTATTGTGTAAAATTCACTGCGATTGATGCTTTTAATGCTGGATTTGTCACTTGCTTACATTTCAACGGAACAAAAGCTGTGAATGTAAAACCGGACAGCGCTAGAAACACGATTTATGATTTAGCTGAGAAGGGCATTACTATTTTAGCGTAATTATGAAATCACTATTTGTCCTTCCGTAATAATAAGTAATTTACGGAATGACAAATTTTAAAATCAACACAAATGAATGAAACGCTTCTAGTTTTTTTAATGATTATAGTTTTCATCATCGGTTTCAGCTGGTCGATGATTGATTTATTGAACATCAATAAAAAATTGAAAAGTAAAAATTTCAAAGAAAAAAGAAAAGCGTATAAAGATTTGAAAAGTGATGACGGGAGTCTTATCTCAGACTCAATTGCTATTATCATTAATATTTGTAGAAAAATATTTTAGATGTAGTTTACTGATTTCTAAATTTCCGCTTCATTTTAGTTTTATGTCTGGAATAATGCGTTTGCTCCGTATTTTTATCGGTTGAAATCACACTGATATTTCCATCCACTTCCAGAATTGCCAACTTCACATCACCCACATTTTCGATGCCGTGCTCGTGAATGGCTTCTTCCAATTCGTCTTCGGAGATTTGAACTTTCTTAAGAATCGCAGGAAACACTACTCCATCTTTTACCAGAATATAAGGTTTATCTTCTATCAATTCCTTTATTTTCTGATTCTTGAAGATAAATTTCTTCACTACAAAATTCGCTACAAATAAAACCAAAGCGGCGACAATTCCACCCTGTAAACTGCTGTTGGAACCAACCATTGCATTCTGAACCGCATTACTTATCAAAAGCAGAAGAATCACATCGCCTGCATTAAGTTGTGACAATTGATTCTTACCAAAAACACGCACAGCAATGACCATAAAAAAGTAAACTGCCAGCGAACGAACAACGATATCAAGAATTGGATTCAAAGTTTGAAAAAATTTATAAAATAAAGATAGATAGTTTTCCGGATATTGTTAAAGTATATTTTGCATAATTTTTGTTTCGCAAAAGCTTTGTGAGAAACAAAATATTTTAAACTATATTTGAAATAAAACCAAACGATGAAAAAACAACTTTTACTATTCGCTGTATCATTATGCCTTTTATCTTGTAAAAAAGAAGTCGAGAAAGTCGCAACTGTTGATAAAAAACAAGAAATCACTGTTGATACAATTTCTACAGAAAAGAAAAACCTTTCTGATTTTCATATTTTCGATTTGTATTCTATGGAAAATGCTGGCAAATACAGCACATTCATTTCGTTGTCTGATATTTATAATGATTCTTTAGCAATTCCTGAGGAAATTATTCAGAATCAAAAAACCAAGACATTTGCCGAACTGAAGCATTTTGAATTGACTGGAATTTACCGCGAAAAATTACTAAAAGGAACTTCCCTATCGGAAACTGACACGCTGTTTCTTTACAATTACAAAGATGCCCAGTTGCAGAAATTCCCAATCCGTGATTTGAAATCGGTTGCTAATCTTGACCTTTATACTAGTGAAGGCGAAGAGATTTATAATTATTATTATATGATTGGTTTCGAACTGAATCAAATTGAATCTTCAGAACAATCTGTAATGGATAAAACCAATTATAGTTGGGCGTATTTTGGAAAGGAAAACCCATTTTCTGGAGAAAAAATGATTCCAATCCATTGGAAAAAAGTTAGCCGTAACCAATTTCCTTTTCCATTAAAAAACGACAAGAGTTTAGAAAATACTTATATGGCAAAATTTGAAAATCTTACTTATTATATTCAGGATTACAAAGGCGAATATGGGATTTATAAGAGAAAATTAGCCGTTGTAAAAGATAACAAGGTTACGTTTGCAAAAACATTTACAACTGGCGAAGGCGCAGAATTCAGTCCTCTGAATTTCATTAATAATAACGAATACAACGATTGGCAATGGACTGGAAAATTGTTCAAAAATAAACCACCTGTTGTTTTTGGTTTTGTTTCAGAATCGTTTGGTTGTCCGTGCATTACGTTTTTAGACTCTTCTTATCCAGAGCTTTATACTGACTGCGACAATAGGCATTAATTCTTTGATTAAATGAAAAATATGAAGCATCTATTTTTCCTACTCCTATTATTTTCTGTTTTATCTTGTCAATCAACCGATAAAGACATTGTGAAAGTTGAATTCAAAAGTATTTGTGGTGGTAAAGGCTGTAAAAGTCACCGTTCTGTTTTTACCAAAGATAGTATTGTGGAATCTTATTTTAACTGGAATCCAGAAGCTTTTAAAGAAATAAAGATAAAAAATACTGCTGAAAATTGGGAAAAACTTTTGAAAAACATTGATATTGAAGCTTTTGAAAACATAAAATCTGACTCTGGAAGATATCAATATGACGGAACGGATCAAATCATTATTCTTTATTTTTCCAACAAAAAAAGACTCAAAGTTTCCAATGGTAATCAAGACAGTTTGTATTATCCAAGAATCGAAAAGTTGTATCAGTTTTATAGAAATCAATAAAAACAACGAATTTAAAATCTTCAAAAAAAGTAGACAGCGAATTTTGTAATTTCAGACCTAAAATTCAAAGAATGAAAAAAATAAACTCCCTCCTTTTACTTATTTTCTGTTTCACAATTGCTCTTGGACAAAAGAAAAAACAGAAACCACTTCCGCCTCCAAAAGTGGAAGCAATAAAACCAAGTGTAGTTGAAGAAACGAATAAAGTAAGCGATATACAATATATTTCACCTCCAACTCTTCCCAATGAAAATATCAATGTTCAAGAATCAAAAGTTATAGAAAATCTGAACTTGGATTCTAATGCAAAAAAATGTGCTTGTGACAATGTTGCAATCATTTTAGGAGCTGATAAATTCGGAGAAGGATTTATGGCAAAAGATTTTGGTTTGAGAGGAACTGTGAAAAACATAAAAAATGTAGAAAAACGAGACACTTTGGTAGGCTACAGCGAAACACTTTCCAAAGGAAATACTGTAGATTTGACATTTTCTAACCAAGGCTTTTTACAAACCTATGCGAAAGAGATGATGGATAAATGGAGCAAATCTCAAGGACTTGAAAGTTTTAGTCAAGTATTTTACAACGATAAAAACCAAATCATCAATACTGAAATATATCTAGGTGATAAAAAAAATCTAATGGCTAAAAACCATTTTCTCTATAATGCAATGGGACTTTATGAAGTTGAAATAACCGATAAAGAAAAAAAAACGATAAAGAAAAAAATCACATTTGAATGCTCCAAAACCGAAAACGAATTTTTTGTAGTAAAAAAAGAGATTAATGAGGAAAGAAAACAGGAAACTAACGAGATGTATGTTTTTAATACAAAAAATCAGTTGATTAAAAAGCAAGAAATCTTCAATAGTTATAGAGATACCAAAAGAAATAAAACATCGACTTTTGTTTACAATAATTTGGGGCAACTGACTGAAGAAAATTTTCTAAACCAAGACGGAACGATGAGAGACTATCTTCATCATCAATATAATCCTCAAGGCGATGTGATAAAATCGGTTTACAAAGATGGAGACTATATTGTTTACGATTACAAATATGACAATCAAAATAACTGGATTTGGAAACAAAAAACATCTTTTGAGAAAAGCCGTTTCAGTGATGAAATGCAGATAGATGAACGTCTGACTTGGGACAGAACCATTTTATATTATTAATTTTCTAATATAAAATCATAATCATCAATCATTCAGCAAATCATAAATCTTTCTAAAACTAAAAGCCAATGAAAAACAAAATCACTTCTATCCTATTATCAATCGTTTTTTTGAGTTTCAGTTTACAATCTTGTGAGAAGAAAGAAAAGCCAACGAATAAGGAAAATTCAGTGAAAAAAGAAACTGAGGAAAAGAAAGATTCAACAGTATTCAAAAGTCAATTGAGACCTGATGAGAAGCTTGAATTAGGGAAAATTTATACTGATATTGTTCAGTTTGTCAACTTTGATGATAATGGCGATGATTGGCGTTTTATTGTCAAGAAAAATCAAGATACCATCAGTTTAATTTACAATAATGATGACCCACAAATAGTCCTTGGAACCGATTTAGAAATCCAATGGAAAATAGATAGTCTTAGACCTGCTGGAGACCCAGACTATTTGGATTTTACTGAGTATTTGATTTCTTGGAAAAAAATCAAAAGTAAAACTCAGAAAAGAGATTTTTCAAAACTCAAAAATCAGAATTTTGTACTAAGTTGTGGAACTGGTTGTGCAATGACACACAATGTCAAAGATATTGAGCAGATTAATTCATCATCAATCAAAGTGACTTTTGAAGTTGAAATGTATGTGAATGAAGAATTGACAGAAACCTTCGATGAATCCTACATTTTTGATTATAACAATTCTAATAAGCTAAAAAAAGTAGCAAGAGAAGGCGAAAACGAAAATCTTTTGGAAACATTTTTTATGGGCGGCGCTAAAGACTCTTTTAAAGAATTTGGCACCAAATTGATGGAATAACAAATCATAAAGACATAACTTAAAAATGAAAAGTAAATTTTTTCAAATTTTCTTAATAACGCTTTTTGCTCTTCAATCTTGTAAAAAGGAAACGGAACAAGAAAATCTCTCCAAAACCGAAGTTCGAAAACCAAAAGACAGTGTAAAATCAATCATAGTTGAAGAGTCTAAAAAAGAACTTCAGTATTCTATTGAGGTTGAAAAAATTGATTCATTAGAGTATCTACATTTCGCAGTAAAGAATAACATTAATAAGAAAAAAATCACCAAAATCACAGACTTTAATCAAGCAAAAAAGCTATTGAAAGGTATTATTGAATTTGATGAAAATCCGGATTATGATAACCATCCGCTTGTAAAAAAAATACATTTCAGAAACGGCAAAGAATATGGTAATACAAATGAATACGATTATTACTCTTTCATTGCTTATTATCCTGAAGAAGACATTTTGCTCTGTGAGGGCGGGCACACAACGGACATCAGTTTTAATTTGAAGAACGGTAAAGAAACTGAGGAAACCGGAAATCCAGATTATATTAATTTCTCACCATCCGGAAAATTCAGATTGAATGGGCATTTCGGAGGACAAGAATGTTCTTCATATTTCATTCAAAAGAAAATTGATGATGATTATGTGAAGACTATACAGTTGGATGATGAATTTGAAAAGCTGACCAAAGTTTGGCTTTGTATTGTTGGAGAATCTTTTTGGGCGGATGACAACACTTTATTCCTCACAGAATCAAGCGAATTCGGAAAAGCTAAAAAATATTTCAAAGTGAAAATCATTGAAAAATAAACAAACGATGAATTTAAAAACTAAAACCCTTCTACTTTTAGCAATTTTTCTAAGCATTCATTCTATATTCTCTCAAGAAAAAAAGAGCAATTACGACTTAGTTGTCTATAAAATCTATGGCGACCTAAACAAAGATAATCTTCCGGATATGGTGATTGTGAAAGAAGATACGAGCGATAAGCGACGACCTAATTTGTTAGAAATATTTTTTCAGACCAAAAACGGAGCTTATCAAAAAGTACTTTCATCTACCAAAGCCGTGATGGAAAGGTTTCCGTATGGCGACAGCAGAACAGAAACGTCTCTGGAAGAATTGAAAATCAAAAATGGAGTTCTTATTTTTAGAAATCAATTAATCAAAGGAAGTCTTACGCATAAATTCCGCTATCAAAATAGCGAATTTGAGTTGATTGGTTTCAGTTCTTACACCGCTGGCGCCGGCTATTTGAATCATATAGATTACAATCTTTCAACTGGCGAAAAAATTGAAAAACACACCGATTACGAAACAGATAAAGTCCTGAAACTGATTAAGACAAAAGACAAACTGTCGGTTCTGCCCAAACTGAAAGATTTTTCACCATTCGGATTCATATATTAAAATTAGACAATGAAAAAAATATTCTTTCTACTGCTACTCTTTCCGCTTCTGATGTTTAGTAATATGGCAAAACCTTGGATGGAAGGTTCACAGCACTCGGTTTTGTTTGGTGGCGATGCTTCTGTCAAAAAAGAATCTATTCTTATCCACATTGTCAAGGATTCTCTTAACCATCATTATGCTAATTACTCTATCAAATATCACATCTATTCTCCACAGAAACAAACACTTCCGTTGTTATTTGTAGCGATTGATTTATCTGAAAAGCAGGATATAAAAGTCAATAATCGAGTAGCAACAATTCAGCCTTTGGATTTCGAAAAAAAGACTTATCCATTTATTAAGAAAAATGCCAATGAAACGTTTATCACTTTTGATGGAAAGCAGGAGTTTTACATTAATCAAAATGATTTGATTTATTTTTCTGCTGATTTGGAAAAGGGTGATAATATCATCGAAGTCCAATATGACGGAAAAATGGAATATAATACAATGGGGTTTGTTACCAATTACAAATTAGAATATTCGCTCTCGCCATCTAAGTATTGGAAGTCATTTGGACCGATTGATGTGACTTTGATATTGAATAATCAAACGGAATTCAAAGAATCAAATCTGGGTAAGGAAAAAGAATCGGGTAATATTCTGAAATGGACTATCACACCGCAAAATCGAGATAATATCGAAATAACAGTATTTGAAAAAATCTCTTTCATCTCAAAAGTTCTTGTAGCCATAGGCCCTTTCGGAATTTCAGCAATCGCTCTTGTAGCAATGTTTTTCGTTCATTTAAAATTAATAAAAAAGAATCCTAAAATACTCGTGCTGATTCTTGGGATTATTCTGGTTCCTATTCTATTTTATGCGATTTTTTTATTATCGTACAGCCTTATCGATTTTAGTTTAGGAAAATCAAGCACCAAGCACGGTTACGTCTTTTTATATGTTGTGACCTATCCGCTTTTGTTGTTATTCTACGGAATCATAATGTGGCTGATTCACAAACGAATAAAAGCAAAGCAATTAACAGAAAACACTTAAAAATAAACACTAATGAAAAAACTAATCGCAATTTTATCTGCTTTGATAATCATCATCGGCTGTAATAAAAAAGAGGAAATCCCGGAAGAAAAAACAACAGTTCCGCAAACTAAAGAATCTGAAAACGAATATGATGAACCTGATGAAGACCCAGCGTACGTTTTTCCGAAAACCGGAAAGAAAGCAGAAGATTTCATTACCGAACCGGATATTTTCGAAATTCAATATCAAGCAGAAGGCGATTTGAATGGCGATAAATTAGACGATATCGTTATCGTTAGAAAAGACAAGAAAAATAAAACGGCACCTCGCTCTATGCTGGTTCTTCTCCAAAATCCAGACAAAACCTATCGTTTGGATAAAATCTCGCATCTTGCAATGCCGGCAGAATATAATGACAGTGATTTCAAACTTTATGAGACAGAAGATGTTTCCATTGACAAAGGTGTTTTAACAATTCAGCTTTATGGGATTGGTCCGAGTGGTAATCTTTTCAGTGATTTCAAATATTTCGGAAATGATTTGCTGTTAACCCATATCGAAACTTACAATATGGGCGCCGGAAGTCATCAATCTCTTGATTATGATGTGATTAAAGGAGAACTTTTTCAGGAACTTATCAATACAATGGAAGAAGAAATGCCTTCTACAGAAAAGACTTTTCACCTGAAACCACAGAAAATCAAATTTGATGATGCTTCGCCAGATGCTGTAATTGCGGAAGCTTATAAGGTCATTGATGCGGAAACTTAAGAGTTGACTAATAATAAAACGGGAATGTTGATTATCTTTGATTCAAATATTAAAGTAATTATGATAAAGAAATTATTATTGACATTAAGTTTAATAACAGTAACAATTATATTTGCACAGAAAAACAATGACCAGCAATCCGTTGCCGAAGCTTCAGAAAAACTAAGATTAGCAATGATTAGCGGAGACAAAGCAATTTTAGAATCCTTGATTCTTCCGGAATTGACTTACGGGCATTCGGGCGGTCATATTGATGATGCTAAGGAATTTGTAGAAAAATTGGTCAGCAAAAAATCCAATTTCCTATCCATTGAAAACACCAATCAATCTATTCAAATTGTAGATAAAACAGCGATTGTCCGTAATCATTTGTATGCAAAAACTCACGATTTGGGAAAAGAACAAGGAGAAGTGAGCTTGGATATCTTGTACGTTTGGCAGAAAACTAAAAGTGGCTGGAAATTGTTGGCTAGGCAGGCTGTGAAGGTGGAGAAGAAGAAATAATCATTAAGCAAAAATAAATGAAAAATCTTGATGTTCAACACTATCTTAATATCTACTCTATCAGAAAAGAAATGCAGGAAGAAGGGATAACTAATCCTAGTGAAGAAATAAAAAAATTTACAATAGACCTTGTTGAAAAATTAAAAAGTATGCATTTAGATGATGAAATAATCTTAACTGATGATTCTTTCTTAGATAGCAAAGGAAATTTGATTATAAAATTTCCCTCTAAATCATTAAAAAATCCGCCTCACAGCGGATTTTCTAATTTCTAATTTCTTCTCTTCAATTCTTTCTGTATCAATCCTAATTCTCTTCCCGTTTGTCCGGCAACAGAAGTATTTTCCTGTGCACGTCTTGTAAGATAAGGAACAACATCTTTCACAGGTCCATACGGAAGATATTTCGCCACGTTATAATGTTGGTTGGCTAAATAATAAGTAATGTTATCACTCATTCCATAAAGCTGTCCAAAATAGATATGCGGATTGTCGTGTTCTAATCCTTTAGTTTTCATTTTGTCCATTACCAATTCGGATGACTTTTCATTGTGTGTCCCGAAAAATGCAGAAACCTTGTCCAGATGTCCCATTACAAAATCGATTCCGGCATTGTAATTATCATCAGTTGCTTGCTTATTCGGCTGGATTGGATCCGGATAATTTTGTTCTTCGGCTCTCTTTCTTTCTTTTTCCATATAAGCACCTCGAACAATCTTATAACCAATGAAATAACCTTTATCTCTGGCTCTTTCCAGATGAGCGTTCATATATTCCAGACGACCGGTTCTGTACATTTGGATGGTGTTCCAAACGATGGCTTTTTCCTTATTATACTTTTCCATCATTTCTTCGCAAAGCTGGTCAGCCGCATCCTGCATCCAGGTTTCTTCCGCATCTACCATTACTTTTTTATCGCTTTCGAAACAAAGTTTACACACTTCATCAAAACGCTGCACTACTCTATTCCACTCTTCTTTTTGGCTGGTTGTGAGTTCTTTTCCTTTTCCAACTTCTTCGTAGATATCAATTCTCCCAAAAGCCGTTGGCTTGAAAACGATAAACGGAATCGCCGGATTCCCAACAGAAAATCTCACAATATCCTTTATCTCTTTACAAACAGCATCAAAAACCTCTTCCTCTTCTTTCCCTTCAATCGAGTAATCGAAGATACTTCCAACGCCGCGCTTGAACATCTGTTTTACCACTTTCATACTTTCTTCTCTGGTTTCACCTCCGCAAAACTGTTCAAATAAAGTCTGCTTCACAATCCCGTCCACAAACGGAAAATTGTTCCTAACTGTAAAATTGAGAAGAGAAACGCCAATATTGGTCAATGCAGGCTGTTCAATCGCCTTGAACATCCAATAGGCTTTTTTGAGCTGAGCATCCGTTTTATCGGCAAATGCGAGCTTTGTATCATTGAAAATACTCATATCCAGAATTTGTCCCAAAAGTAAATATTATTTCGATTTTTGAATGACTTTTAAAGCTAAATTTTGTCATCCTGTATTATTTTTAAATCAAGACTCACATCTATAAAATCCTAAAAATTAAACAGTAGTATCAACATCACTTCATAATTAATAAAAATATCACCTAATCATGATAAATAATTAGCGATTGTGACCTTATATTTGTAAATTATATCTTCACTGTAATGATATTAAGGCGTATGTTTTTGAAACGAAAGATTTTCTGCACCAATCAATTGATTGTTCTGTTCATGTTGTTTTGTGCCAATCTGATGTTTTCTCAGAAACAGTTTGATGACGATGATATCTATAAAAATGCAGCGAAAAACCTGTATGCTCATCCGGAAAAAACCATAACTGTTTCCGAATATCTCTCTATCAACGCAGATTCCGATGAAGAACGTTCTAAAGCTTTGAATCTAAAAGCTGAAGCACAAATCTTGCAGGGAAATTACATTGTGGCATTAAACGCACTTCTGGAGTCGCTACATTTAAATTCCGAAAATGATGATTCCCCAGCAGTTTTAAGAACCAATCTTATCTTGAGCGAACTTTACAGGAAATTAGGAATCATTCCAAAAGCTGAAGAAAAACTAAATTTTGTTGAAGAGAAAATCAATCATAATGCTACTGAAAATCCGAATAAAACAAGCCTGTATATCGATTTTCTTACGGCAAAATCTGCACTGCTTTATGAACAAAAAAAATATGATGAAGCGATAAAAGTCTTTGATGAAAGACTTCTTGAAATATATTCTCACCAATTTCAGTATCCAATTTCAAAAGCTTACAATCAATTGGCAAAAACATATGGAATCATAAAACAATGGGATGATTCTGCAAAATATGCCGGGAAATCGTTACAATTTTCTTTAGAATCTGGCCTAGGGGAAAATTATCTGGCCTATGCAGAGTTGGAACGCGCAAAAGCCAATTTTGGTAAGAAAAACAAACAACAATATCTCAGCGAAGTTCATCAACTTCTTGCATCATCGGAAAAAGTTTATGATGTGGTTTTGAAAAAGAATATTCATCAATTTTTGGCTGATTTTTATTTGTCAGAAGGTGATAACTCCAAATATCAATTCCATAATTTAAAATATCTTGAACTGAATGAATCTATCATTTTATCTCAGCAAAAAGCAAGTGATTTGATACTTTCACTCACTGAAAATGATTTGAAAGTCAAAGATAATCAAAGATATAAAACTAATCATATTTTGATCTGGGTGATCTGTTTTGCTATTATAATTCTTGGTCTTGTATTCTGGTTTAGGTTCAGGACAAAGCAGAATTACAACAATTATAAGGAATATATCAAAAAGCTGAAAAACAAGCAACAAAAGTCACAAATGCTTGTTCCTAAAACTGAATCTGTAGAAGAAGTTTCTAAAACACCACAGTTTATCCCTGAAAAAACGGAGCAGATTCTATTAGAGAAACTACTGGCTTTTGAAAATGGAACAAACTTTACCAAGAAAAGTCTCACGCTCCAGTCTATGGCAAAAGAGCTTGACACCAACACAAGATATCTTTCTGAAATTGTAAACAAACACAAGCAAAAGAATTTCAATTCTTATATTAATGAACTAAGAGTCAACTACATTATCAACAAACTGAGAAACGAGCCAGCTTTTCTAAACTACAAAATAAGCTATCTTGCTGAGGAAAGCGGATTTACTTCCCATACTTCGTTTTCAACTGTTTTTAAAGCCGTTACAGGAATTCCGCCAAAAGAATTTATCAGTTTTATCAAAAAAGAAGTTTCCTTAACCCATTGATTATGAAAAGCCTTTTCCAAAAAATAAACAAAGTTATTTTAGTCTGGATTCTTCTTTTTGTAGTTGATTTACAGACTTTATCAGCGCAAAAGAACGTTGATCCTCATTTAGATTCGCTTTTCCTGATGATGAATTCTAATCCTGACAAAGTGATAAAGTTAGGAACCGAACTCTATAAAAAATACAGGGGAAATCCCAAAATGGAAATTTCTATTCTCACCATTATCGGCAGCAGCTATTCTGTAAAAAAAGAATATGAAAAAGCCATTGAGTATGCTTTTAAAACAAGAGAAATTTCTCAGAAAATTAATGACTATCCTACACAAATTCAAGTGGCGGGATTCATTGGTGAAAAATATCATAATCTCAATATCTACAGCAAAGCCAAATATTACGCAGACGAAGCTTATGAACTGATAGAAAAACATCCTTTGCCCGACGATTTGAAATTTTATAAAGGCAACATTCTCTATCTCAAAGCTTTGATATATCGAGAGGAATTGGGATGTGATTTTGCTAAAACTTATTATAACAAAGCCCTTGAAGTTTATATCTCCGCCTTGAAGAATCGGGAAATGCTTAGGTTTTCCATTGCAGATATTTACAACGAAATTGGAAGCTGTTATCTGGAAGAGAATAAGTTAGAAGAAGCGAAAGGCTCATTTGAAAATTCTTTACAATATACTTTCAACGGAAATTATGATTTACTGAATGCAGAAAGTCGTGCAGGACTTGGTCGAATTCTTTATCTGCAAAAAGATTATACAAAAGCCAAAACAGAATTTGATAAAGCCATTCAGATTTTAAAATCCAACAAAATAGAAAATGCAAATCCAGAAGTATACAAATATATTTCTGAAAACTATTACGCTCTAAACGACATAGAAAATCACAGATTGTATCTTAATTTTTATAAGCAAAAAACAAGTACGGACAGCAACGCAAAAAGACAATCAGTCAATGAAATTATTGTTAAAAAAACTGCTGAGGAAAATTCGGACAACGACAATAGCAGTAAATACTGGATCATCTCCATTCTTGCTATCCTGATTGTTTTAATTATTTACCAGATCATCCAGACCAAAGTCAAAATTGCAAAACTAAAAAAGCAAATTTCAAAAGACGATAATACTTTTTCCTGATCACAATATCGCAAAGTTCTTTCAAAAACACCGAATATTTCTTCATTTTTAAAGCATAACAATAGGAATCATCAGGCTTCTGTTCTATGTTTGTTGCAAAATGAAATATATGAACAAAGCGTTAACTTTTTTTTCTTTGTTGAGTTTTCTGTTCACTTTTGGACAATCGGATCCGGTATCGCTTCCGTACTCCAACAGCTTTGAAACGGAAACGGAACAAAATTATTGGTACAAAATGATGTCAGGTCCTGGAACTCCCTGGGAATTTTCTGATGAAACCAGCACAGTCTATGGTCCTTCACAAGGCCAGTATTATGCAAGAGCCCAGAGCGACTTCGAAAACGGAGGATCAGCATGGCTCATCTCGAAAGGGATCAAGATTGAAGCCGGTCATACTATTGCACTGGATTTCGATTACCGATCCAGTCTGAATACTCTTTTTCCGGTTAAATTAAAAGTGGTATTGAAACAACAACCAATTCCTGTTCTTGACAATTCGACAGAATTATGGGTTAACGAAAACATTCAGATCAATACTTATCAGAATGCACACAAGACATTCGAAGTTTCTGAAACCGGTACATATTATCTGGCTTTTTACTTTTATCCGGATCCTAATATGGGATATATTAGTTTGGATAATATTAATCTATACGAAGAGTTATGTCCGAAACCCGTAAACGTAAAAGCAGTTCCGGGTCAGACTACAGCAAACATTTCTTGGGAAAGTGCTTCAACGCCCGGTGCAGGATTTGAGTATGTGATTAAAACGCCGGGATCAGGTATTCCTACTGAGCCGGGCACTCCAGCACAAGGTCTCTCTGTAACTGCTGAAGGTTTACAGCCAGCGACTCAATATGAACTGTACGTAAGATCTGTTTGCGAAGCAGGCTCACTTTATGGAAAATGGTCCAGTCCTGTTGTTTTCAAAACCTATCCAGCCACAACAGCAGCTCCTGTAAATCTGCCATATAATGAAAGTTTTGAAGGCGATAGCCGTTGGACACTCCTTGAACCATCAGTTGGAAAGCCTTGGGTAAAAGGTGATTTTGATTCAGGCCCTGGAGGACTGTATGGTCCATCTGACGGAAAAAACTATTTAATGCACGATGACAGCGAAAATATTTCCGACGCCTGGGTTATCTCCAGAGGAATTAATCTTCCGGGAGGTAAGGAAATTACTTTACAGTTTGACTACAAATCTAGTCAGGACGAATATTATCCGCAAAAAATGAAAGTGGTTATAAGCAAAGACCCTTTCCCTTCTGCAAACTCTGTCGAGATCTGGAATAATGATTTTATCCAAAGCACAACTTACAACACTGCTAATATAACGTTTACAGTTCCTGAAAATGGTATTTATTATTTAGGCTATCAAGCGTATTCAGATGCCAATTATGGTTACCTGATGTTTGACAATGTAAAAGTCTCAGACAAAGAATCTTCACCTTGTGAGTATATTCTTCGTCTAAAAGATTCTGAAGGAGACGGCTGGAACAATAATACAATGAATCTGTATGTGAACGGCGACGCTGTTTTTACAGATCAGACATTACCGATTGGTGACGTTTTGGATTTTACTTTCAAAATCAATTCTGGCGATGCCATTACTACAGTCTGGAACGGCGGAAGCCACAGTGGTGACGAAACCAGCTATGAAATTCTGGACTCTAATGGAAATATTGTTGGAAGTGCAACCGAGCAAAGTATCAGCACGCCAATCATTGCTTCTTGCCCAAGCTGTGCAAAACCTTCTAATGTTGTTGCCAATTATGGACAGACAACTGTAGATTTGACCTGGGATTTCTTGACAGCACCTTCGAATGGTTATGAATATGTGGTGCAGCCAATAGGAACTGGTTTACCATCTTCCGGTACAGCTGTCAGCATCACTCAGACTCACGTAGAAGATTTATCTCCGGAAACAGCTTACGAAGTTTATGTAAGATCTAATTGTGGAGAAAATACTTATAGTTCTTGGTCTGGTCCTGTTTATTTTAAAACTTTACCAAATCCTGGGTCAGCGGTCAATTTGCCTTATAAATACGGGTTTGAGACTGATGATGAATGGATCACACAATCGATATCACGAAATAATGAGTGGTTGATTGACTCAACGTATCCTTTGGAAGGAGAGTTTAATGCGATTCAAAATTTCAACTATTACTTTAATGCTAATTCCTGGTATTTCTCAAGAGGTTTAAATCTGCAAGCTGGAAAAGAAATCTTAATCAAATTTAAATACAGATCATTAGGTAACAATGTTCCATTAACTTTTAGTATTGCGGATAAGGCTTATGCATTTGTTCAAAAAAATAACATTATTTGGAGCAAAAATATTAGCAATGATAAGTATGACGAGGCAATTTTATCATTTACACCCTCCAGTTCAGGTGTTTATTATTTAGGATTCAATTCCTTGGCTGCCAAGGGAACATCAGCATTAATTGATGACGTCCAAGTTTACCTGGTTGGAATGCCAAACGCACCTACCTGCAAATATACTTGTCCTGGAAACTTAAACATCAATACTAATCCGGGAAATATTGGTGCAGTAGTGAATTACAGTTTAAACTTTGCTTGCGTAACTTCTCCAACGGGTGTATTTTCAGTATTGGCACAAGGCTTACCTTCAGGCGCAATTTTTCCTGTCGGAGAAACAACGGTTAAGCACAATCTGATTTTCAATGGTGAAATTATTGACACTTGTAGTTTCATAGTCAAAGTTGAAGAGAAGCTTGGAACCGCAGATAATAACAAAGATGACGGACTTCAATATTATCCAAACCCTGTTGTTGATAATCTGACAGTCAAAATGAATGGCGACACGATTGAGAATATTACCATTTACAACTTTGCAGGAAGCGTGGTTAAGTCTGAAAAGACAAGCACTAAAACAGCTAAAGTAGACATGAGAAATTTACCTTCCGGTGTCTATATTGTGAATGTGAAAACAGTATCTAATGTGAAATCATTCAAGGTGATTAAGAAATAAGAACTAATAACCATAATAAACAACTCCCAACTGAATTTCAGTTGGGAGTGTTTTTTTTAAATGAATTGAAAATTCAATAATATATCAATGCAGAAAATGTCTCATTCCTGTAAATAACATCGGGATTTTATGTTCATTTGCCGCTTCAATAGAGTCATTATCTTTCATACTTCCGCCGGGTTGAATAATCGCTTTAATACCTTCCTGCGCACAGAAATCTACCACATCTCTAAAAGGGAAAAAGGCATCCGAAGCCAAAACCAATTCACCATCGAATTTCGATTTTGCTCTTTCAATTGCTTGTTGCGTTGCCCAAATCCTGTTCACTTGTCCTCCACCTATTCCGATGGCCTGAACGCCATTTGATACAACAATTGCGTTGGATTTCACATATTTAACAACTCTTTGAGAGAACAACAAAGCTTTTCTTTGTTCTTCCGTCGGAGCCGTTTCTGTCATCAATTTGATATCTTCTGAGAATTGGTCGTCTGCATTCTGAACCAGCATTCCGCCATCAATTTTTACCCAAACCTGTTTGTCAGTAACATTGTTTTTGATTTTGATGATTCTAAGGTTCTTCTTTTTTCTAAGAATTTCCAGAGCATCTTCGTCAAAGTCTGTTGCCATCACGATTTCGAGGAAAGTTTTGTTGAGTTCCTCAGCCGTTGCCGCATCTACTTTATAATTCATTCCGATGATTCCTCCAAAGATGGAAATCGGGTCACATTCGAAGGTTTTTGTGTAAGTTTCCAAAGCTGTAGTTCCAACTGCAACACCGCAAGGGGTAGAATGTTTTACAGCACAACAAGCCAATTCTTCTTTGAACTCGTTAGCCACTTTCCAACACAAATCCATATCGCGAAGATTATTGAAAGACAATTCTTTACCTCCCAAAATCTCAAAATCTTTCATTGCGCCATTTTCAAAAGTCGAAGTGTAATAAGCGGCAGACTGATGAGGATTTTCGCCGTAACGCAGGTCTGAAACCTTTTTGTAAGAAGCGTTCAGGTAAGTCGGATATTCCTCATCCAAAAGCATTCTGGAAATTGCTGCATCGTACGCAGAAGTCAGATTGAATACTTTTCCAGCCAATTTTTTTCTGGTTTCGATTGTTGAATCTCCGTTGGCAGACATTTCGTTTTGAACAACTTCATAATCATTAACATCTGTCAAAACTGTTACCGAATTGAAATTTTTAGCTGCAGAACGCAACATAGAAGGACCACCAATATCAATGAATTCTACTTTTTCGTGAAGAGAAATATCTTTGTTCACATTTTCAAAAAACGGATAAAGATTCACAATCACCATATCAATCAGTCCGATTTCGTAATCCTGAACTGTTTTCATATGTTCCTTGTTGGAACGAACTGCCAACAATCCGCCGTGAACTTTTGGATGAAGCGTTTTCACTCTTCCGTCCAGCATCTCCGGAAAATCGGTTACTTCATCAATTTGGATTGGATTAAGTCCAGCTTCTTTCAAATGTTTGAAAGTACCACCTGTGGAAATCAATTCATAATTGTTAGCTTCCAAAAATTTGGCAAAATCTACCAAACCGCTTTTATCAGATACGCTGATAAGTGCTCTCTTTTTACTCATTTTTTCTTTCAAATTTTACTTTTTACAGTTTTATTCAAACTGTGATTTACCGGTTCTTTCACCTCCGGATTTACTTTTTATTTACTTTAGATTTTATCTTTTATTAATTAAAGTTAATTTTAATTAAAATTCATAAATCATTACATTAAAATAATTTACGAATTAAAATATCATTTTTACTTTAACTAAATTAATTCTATTTATTAAGAACCAAATCAATGGCTTTCGGGAAAATATCATATTCAATTTGATGAACTTTTTGAGCTAATGTTTCTGCTGTATCATTTTCATCAACATTAAATTTTCCCTGCATAATAATCTCCCCTTCATCGATTCCCGAAGTCACAAAATGGACGGTTGCTCCACTTTCTTTTTCTCCAGCTTCAATCACGGCATTGTGAACGTGATGTCCCCACATTCCTTTTCCTCCAAATTTTGGCAACAACGCCGGATGAATATTAATAATCTTACCTTCCCATTTTTGACAAAACTCAGGTTTCAAAATGGATAGAAAACCAGCCAGGACAATCAAATCTGTATTTTCTGGAATTGCTTTTTCTAAGTTTTCAGAAAAGTCTCTTCCTCTTTTGATTAATTGAGTCTGGATATTATGTTTTTCTGCTCTTTCTAATCCGAAACATTCTCTGTCTGCAATTACCAGATTCATTTTTGCATTTCGGATTTCGCCGTTGTCGATGCAGTCAATGATTCTTTGAAGATTGGTTCCTGAACCTGAAATTAAAATGGTAATGTTCTTCATTTTTTATGTTGTCCTCTACTCACTAGCCCCGATAGTAGCGGCATCCTTTTTTGTTTTTTCTTGTAAATTTCTACTGATGACAAATCGTCGTAAAACAAAAAAGATATAGCGGATAGCGGGAAATAGCTCCTAAAATTTTAAATCGATTTTCTCGCTCCCTTCTGTTATTTCGCCTACAACATAAGCATCTTCCAAAAGGTCAAGGATTTTGTCAACGTGATTCTCATCGGTCACCAAAACCATCCCTACACCCATATTGAAAGTCCCGTGCATTTCTTTTCTATCAATGTTTCCTCGTTTTTCTAATTCTAACATCACCGTTGGAACTTTGATTTTAGATTCATCGATAGTGGCGCGAAGTCCTTCCGGAATGATTCTCGGAACATTCTCGTACAATCCGCCTCCTGTGATGTGCGCAATCCCGTAAACCGGAACTTCTTCCAAAACTTTGTGAATGTCTTTGTAATATAATCTTGTCGGTACAAGCAAAGTCTCATACAATGGTTTTCCTTCGAATTCTTCTTCGAAATTTGGGAAAATCTTTCTTACCAATGAAAAACCGTTGGAATGAAATCCAGAACTTGGAATTGCAATGATTTTGTTTCCTTTTCTGATTTTTGAACCGTCAATAATCTGGTCTTTCTCTACAATTCCTACACAGAATCCAGCTACATCGTAATCGCCCGGCTGATACATCCCCGGCATCTCTGCAGTTTCGCCCCCAATCAAAGCGCAATTGTTATCTTTGCAGGCATCCACCATACCTAGAACGATTTCTGCAGCGATGTTTGAATCTAATTTACCACAAGCTAGATAATCTAAGAAAAACAATGGTTTTGCGCCGTGACAAAGAATATCATTGGCACACATTGCAAAACAGTCGATACCAATAGAATCGTATTTTTTGGAATCCAAAGCTACTTTCAGTTTGGTTCCTACACCATCTGTTCCGGAAACCAGAACCGGATTTTTGTAACCGGCTATTTCGTAAAACGCTCCGAAGCTTCCCAGATTGTTCAGAACATTTTTGTTATGGGTTTCTGCAACGGCAGATTTGATTTTGTCAACGGTTTTGTAACCTTCTTCCTTATCTACACCGGCTGATTTATAGGTATTGCTCATTTTTACTTTCAGAATTGCGATTCTTTCGATTCTTCCAAGCTTTGACACCTGAAAGAATCTTAGAATTCATTAGATTTATTTCAAACTTTACTTTTCAATTTTATCAAATAAAAAAGCCGACAATCTTAGAGATATGTCGGCCGTTATTTTAACTCACAAGTTCGGAGGTGTTATTGTAATTCTCTTTGCAAGAATCAGAATACTGTTGGAAATGAACTTGTGGGATTTTCATCGGATTAAATTTCATTTTTCTTTGTTGCAAAGTTAAGCATTCTTAACACAACATTCCAAAATGTTATCCAAAAAAGTTTTTAACAATAGATAATTTCTCCTGAAACTCAGCATTCTTTTCTTCATCCACAATCCCTTTTTCGATATCAAAAGTCTCTTTGAACTTAGGCAAATAGAAACTTTGAAGCACGTTTGCACCACTGGATTTAGCTCTTGCTTCAAATGCTGCAACCACGTGTCTTCCACCACCAGGGCCGGTTGCTGTAGCTAAAACAAATACAGGTTTTTCGCCGAAATGTTTTCTGTCTTTGATTCTGGAAACCCAGTCGAATACATTTTTAAAAGCTACTGTGTAAGAACTATTATGCTCTGCCAAAGCTATAATCAACAAATCTGTCGCATCTATTTTCTCGGCAAATCTTAACGCCAGAGTCGGAATACCGTCGTGCTTTTCTCTGTCCACACTGAAGATTGGCATCTCGTAATCGTTCAAATCAAGAACTTCTACTTCAGCGCCATTGAATTGTTTTGCTGTGTATTCTACTAATATCTTATTGATGGATTCTCTGGAATTGCTTCCTGCAAAAGCTAATATTTTCATAAGTATAAATTTTAAAGCGGCAAATGTAGAGACTTTAAACCGAAAATGGATTGATGTAGGTTAGTTTTTAGAATAAAAAAATTGAGCATCAGATACTCAATTTTCAACATAACTTTTGATAAGATATTCTATTTGACAGCAGCTTTGGCTTTTTCAGACTCCATCAAGTGATGTTCCAATGTTGAAACCGTTTTACCAGCAAAAGATTTAAGCGAAGATTCCGTTCCTTTAGACGCTTCTTCTTTGAATTCTGCAATATCTTTTTTATGATCGCTGACCATCAAATCTGCATAAGCACGATCAAAGTCGGCTCCTTTTTTAGCTTTCAGATCATTATATTTTTTCTGTTTTTCTGCATCCAGACTTGTTGGTAAAGTATAACCAGCTGTTGATGCCCATTGCTTCAGTTCACCATTTGCTTTGCTGTGATCTTTTACCATCATTGCTCCTAGAGATTTTACAGTAGCATTGTTAGCGTTTGTAGAAGCGAGCTGTCCCATCATCACTTCCATCATTCCACCTCTTGCAGCGGCATCAGCAAATTTTTTGTCCTGTGCACTTAAATTAGCAGTAGCACTGCTATTAGCTCCTGCAGAAACCGAATCTGCCACCATCATTGTGCTGTCGTTGCCGACTGTTGCAGAATCATTAGCCATCAATTCGGTGCTATCACCAGTGGTGTTCATTGTTGTCGTGTCACTTTTCTTGCAGGCCATAAGAGCTACAACAGCCAGAAGGCTTAAAATTGAATTTTTCATAATAATATTTATTTAGTGTGAGTAATGACATTGACTTAACAATTTGTCTGCCAAATAATTACTTAGATCAGGCATTATGAATTCTGTTCGCAATTCAATTGAAAATAAAAAAAGGGAGAGAAACAAATTTGAGCTGCTTCTCTCCCGATAAGTATAAATAATATATGGATTATCAGGAAAGAGGACATTGCTGCCCTCCTTATCAAAAAATCTAATAAACTATGAACTAGATTTCTTTGAAATTTTCATATCAAAGTATTTGCCAAATTATGAGATTTAGAATTGAAATTTTAAATCAAATTTAATTGATATAGTTTATAATCAATACAATAAGGATTTACTAATGCTTATCGAAGATGAATTTTAATTATTTTGCTCATTTTATCAAATTGTTATTAAAGTAACTTTTAAACAAACGAATTATTACCCAAATCTATTTATGGTCTTAAAATTGATATTAATTTTCAAATACAATTTACTATTTGATTTAATTAATACCTCTTCCATTATGATATTTGATAAAAACTACCTAAAACCGAGTAATGAGAATGCATATTTCGTTTATCAAGAAGAGCAGGAAAACACGAGTTTCAACAATCCTTATAACGATAATCCTTATATGATAAGTTCCCTGCAGAAAATCAAAAGACATCTCAAATGTAAAAAGAAAAAGGCGGTTATAGATGAATGTCTTGATGATTACAAAGATCAAATCGTAGATAGACCGCAACTCAATCACGTTTTTGAACCTAATGATATACAAGCTCCCAAAGCGACGATTGCCGACTATGCAAAGGCTTCTTATCAAAAAGTGTTGAAAGACCTGGAAAATATACAGAAATTATTAGATCAGCTTAATACCCATGAGGTTCGTTTATAAATAAAGTTGATTATCAGATAATAAAAAACTCCTGAAGATTGAGTCTTCAGGAGTTTTTTATTTTTAAAATTAAAGATTTTGATCTTCGTGTTTTCCCTCTTTGATTTCTTCTACCATTTTCGCATTGAAAGCTGGTAAATCTTTCGGAGTTCGGCTGGTTACCAGACCATTATCTACCACTACTTCGTTATCTTCCCAAACAGCGCCCGCATTTTTAAGATCAGCACTTATAGAGTTTACCGAAGTCATCTTTCTACCTTCTACAGCACCTGCATTGATCAAAATTTGCGGACCGTGACAAATCGCAGCGACCGGTTTATGTTGTTTAAAGAAATCCTGAACAAAAGATATAGCCTTATCATTGGTTCTCAGTTGATCCGGATTGATAACACCCCCGGGAAGAACTAACGCATCGTAATCAGAAGCTGAAACCTGATCCAAAGTTTTATCCACCTCATAATCTCGTCCCCAATCTTTCTCAGCCCACGCTTTGATAGTTCCTGATTTTGGACTAACGATATGCGTAATCCACCCAAACTGTTGTAGATAATCTTTTGGAGATTTCAATTCGCTTTCTTCGAAGCCATCTGTTGCTAGTATTGCAATTTGCTTTGACATAATAAATATTTTTTGTGATTAATATGGTCACAGTAAGGAAAATATTATGCCGACAAAGACAATTAGAATTATAAAACTTTGTTAAATCAGATTGCAGGTTACGGAGTTCTTAGTTTCATTGGCATAAATCGGTTTTTAAATTACAAATTGACAACTGCATTATGGCTAACTTTGCAACTCAATTAATAGAAAAAAATGACAGTAAATGATTTGGTAGGAAATTACTCTGTTGAAGGCAGCAATCAGGATGAGAATGGGATTGCTTATCACGGAATATTGACATTAAGTCTTGACAATAATAACAGGATTGTGGCTAAGTGGACTATTGGCGATCATATCCAAAATGGTAGTGGTTTTTTCAAAGATGATATTCTGGTTATCAATTTCAATTATGAGGATGAGGAGGATAAGGTCTATAAAGGCGTGGCAGTCTATCGATTCATCAATCCAAATACTTTAGATGGCTTCTGGTCAGAGAAACACGGCAATCCGTTATATCTTGGCAGTGAATATTGTGTTAGAATTCCAGCTCCTGAGTTTTTGAATTAAATCTGTCATTGCGGACCAAGCAAAGCAACCTCACCGGTTCGAGTAGAGAAATGTATTGAAACTACAGTAACAGCATTAATCATTCATAACTTATAATTATATCAGCTTATTTTCGGCTGCTATCTTCACAAGCTCTATCATATTTTTGGCTTTAAACTTCTGAAGCAGATTTCTGCGGTGGGTTTCTACAGTAATAACTGATATAAACAACTTTTCTCCAATCTCAATAGAAGTATGACCATCTGCAATGGCTGAGAGAATCTGCTGTTCCCGCTTTGTCAATCTGGGCAATTCGAAGTTGTCTGAGGAAGCACGGAGCATTATTTCCTGAACTTCTTTACTTAAAGCTAAGTCACCATTGATGGCTTTATCTATACAATCGGTGATTTCTTTGGGATTGGCGTTTTTGAGTATATAACCATTACCACCATTTTCCAGAAAGCGAAAGATGATACTGCGCTCTGCCTGATTGCTGATGCCAATGACAATGGTGTTGGGTAGTTTCTGTTTGATGCTTTTACAGAAGTCAAGACCGCTGCCATCGTTGAGGACAATATCCAGCAATACAACATCCACTTGGTTTTCCTGAATAAAATCCAAAATAGCAGACCCTTTGGTAAAGGAAAAGATTTGGAATTGATTATCTTGTTGCAAAAGTGATTTAAGACCTTCCAGAATCATTGGATGGTCATCTACGATAGCCAGATTGAGTCGGGGTTTGTTATACATGGCATTCTACATTGATGGTTGTTCCTTCGCCTTTTGCCGAATGGATCTCTACTTTTCCATTAATCAGACGAACACGGTTCTCTATGTTCTTTAAACCTAATCCGTATGTGATTTTGGACTTATCGAAACCTACGCCGTCATCTTCCACCGTCAAGGTAAGGGTATCACCATCCTGGCTGATCTGGACAATCACATTGTTCGCCTGCGCATATTTGATGACATTGCTGATGCTTTCCTGTGCAATACGATATAATGCCAACTGAATCTGGAAAGGAATCTTATCAGACACATCAAACGCTTCAAACTGAATTGAGAGATGCTTGTGTATCATCGATTCGCAGAGTTCTTTCAAGGCAGTTTCAAATCCTAAATTTTTGAGCGTCTCAGGCATCAGGTTTCTGGAGATTCTTCTCATCTCTGAGATAGACTTATCTAATTTCTCAACTATATCAGTCGATTGGTAAAGCTCATTAGAAGAAATGGACATTCTGATATTAGCCAACATCCCGCCCATACTGTCATGGAGATCCTGAGCAATGCGCTGTCTCTCCTGCTCTTCTCCCCGCAATACCGCTTGGGTTGCTTCATATTTTCGTTCGTTTTCTATGTGAACAAGATCTTGCTGATGGCTGATGCTGATTTGCTGATTCAGCTTTTGTTGTTTTCTGTAAGTTAAATAAATCAGAACAGCAATGATGAGACTTAATCCTAATGCAATAGCTAAGATGGTAATACGCAGGTTCTTGTTTTTGGCAATCAACTCATTTTCTTTTTTCTCCTGTTCCAAATGATTAATGGTCTTTTGCTTTTCTGTGGTCTTATGCAGGATTTCGTATTCATTCAGTTTCTGTAGAAGCTTTTGCTGATTCAGGCTGTCGCCCAAGTCATTGGATTTCTTCATCCATTGGTAGGCTTCTTTAGATTGACCCAAAACATCATTCACAGCCGCCAGTTGCGTGTAGGTAATTCTTCTATTAAGCGCTTCTTTACTTAATATATTTTCTTTGAGGATTTGTTCCAATTGTTGCTTGGCTTTAACATAATCCTTCTGCATCAGATAGACATTGTACATTCTGAAATACAAAAGATGCAAAAGCTTCAACTGATTTTTAGCTTTAGCCATCTTCACACCAACATCCAGACTGTTAAGCGCTTTTGGATAATCCTGTTTGGTGGTATAGTACATCGCCTCCTGATAGTAGTAATTGGCATAATGCTGGGACTGAGGATAATTTTGAATCATCGTTTTGGCTTTATCCAAATAAACCTTTGCGGTTTTGCTGTCGGGTTTGTAGCAATAGTTACTTACAAGATTCAGATAGGTAATCAGATGAACCGTCTGTGCTTTCGGGATCTGCTTCAATACTTCCAAAGCCTTTTTATGGTATTCTTCCGCTTTGTCCAACTGTCCTACCGACATAAACGTCAATCCCAACTGGGTGTAGCTGTATGCGAGCAGTTCCCTGTTGTTGGTTTTCTCACTCAGCGGGATGCATTTTTCTGTCAAAGCCTTAACCAAGAAATCATAACTCTTGTCCTCTATCTGGATATAAGCCTCATTGTATAACGCTTTTATCAGGATGCCTGAGTTTTTCTTATCGTTCTGCAGGAGTTTTACCGCCTGTTCATAATGTTTCTTAGCATCTGTCCTGCTTCCCTGATTGGTAGCGAATATCCCTTGGTAATATTCTATCAGACCTTTTGAAAGGAGATTTTTCTTAGGGGAATTTAATACCATGTTCAGAGCCTGAACGCTTTTCAGACTGTCAGTAGGTGCCCAATATTCCGATAACAGTAGGTAATTTTGCAGAATTACTCTATCATCCTTACTTGTTTTAATGGTATGATTAATCTGATCCAGATACCTGACCTCATCTATCGAAATCAGCTGCTGCGCTTTAAAGACCACAGCCCAAAACAAAAACACCAGTAATAAAAACGTATTTCTGAACATCATTCCCTAATTATACCACAAATATCTAAATAAAAAAAACGCAATACCTGACCCATACTCAAAATCATGGTAAACCATTAGAAATAAAATCATCGTTTATGATGATTGCCTCCCCAAGGCATTCTGCGGAAATTTGCGTTTCACAAACCTATAAAAATAATTTTATGAAAAAGATAAGCACCAGAATAGCTCTTTATGGCTTTTTATCTGTAATGGCTTTCGGAACAGTATTAACAAGTTGCAGCAAAGACAATGATGACATCGTGGACGAGGTTATTGGTCAAGGCAGCCATTACAAAGTGACCGTAACACTTGAAAATGTGAATCCAGACGATGATTTTGTCTCTGTAAGCTTAGCTGGAGGCACAGGCGGTACAAAGACTGATATCTGGAAAGTGAACGGCGTAGTAAGAACTGGCGAATCAGCGATTGGCCTAAATGATAATGACTTTGCAGGTGCTACAAAAACCTATGTAATCGAAACTACCGAACCTATCAGAGCCTTTGCCAATGGTGTACAGATCATCAACTACGGTGCTCCAATGATTGTGAAATACAAAATTGAAAAAGGAAGCAAGGTAGAAATTAACGAGAATCTAACCTTAACAGGAGACGGTGCTGATTTTACAAAACAGTATTCTTTCTAAACACAAATCTCACATATAGCATTGGTTTCCTAATACCAAGCGCTTATTTTATAAAAATCCTGAGACTGTTCTCAGGATTTTTTGTTTGTATCTGTTTCTCTAATTAATGTAAGTTTTTGATGTCTTGAATGTTATATTATTTTATACTAATGATTAAGAATACACTATAAGCTTAATTAAACAGAACTATCTTACCAGCTCCGTCTTAACTCCTTCTTTCTCCAACCGATCTCGCAATTCTTTGATATAAGCTTTAACTGTCTCTTCTGATTCTGAGAGAAGTGTGACCTTGGTAGAAAAATGGGTATTGAAACTCTTTTCACCGTTTTTCATCAAGATCTGCATTCTGCCACTGTAACCGCTATTGCTTCGATAGTTGGATCTGACTACTGAAAAAACGACTTTGTCAATCTCTATGAGTTGGTATCTTTTAAAGTTCAGGTTGTTGAACATCAAATAACCATCTTTCAAAATGAAAGGTGCAATCTTTTTGTTTCTCAACAGGAAAGCTACTAAACCTGCGATGCCACCTCCACACAAAATCAATAAATAAGGTAGGTACCAATCTCTGTTATAAGATACACTTGAACTTACCACCTTGCTGCTTGACGGACTTTGGAGTACTCCTGAACGACTTAGTTTCTCGATATCGTTATACCGAAGATCGGATTTGGAAAGCATAGCTCTGACCGTTGCTTCATCTTTGATCTCGTATACTGCTGAAGACATAAAACTGGAACTGCCGAAGTTATCAAAATAAAAGTAATGTTTACCCGCCTGCCAAATATTAGCGTAGGGATTCTCGCCATTGTCAAGTTTTTTAAACTCGGATGCAGCCGCATCTTGTAGCTCCATCAAATGGGTAGATCTGCTTATCAAACCTGTCTTTCTACCCCAATGTTCTGCCGCTCTCAAAAAATAAACTTTATTACCACTAGCAAAAACATCCGGAGCCAAATGAGTGAACTGATTATCTACAAATGGATTGTCTCCAGCCCGTTTTACTTTTTCAGATTCGGGGTTGTAGAAATAGATACCCTTCCGACTGCTAAACAGTGGCTGATTGGCGTGTTTCAGGTTTGAACTCAGCATTTTGTAAGGTTTTTTGGACACATCAAAAGTATGTCCGTCTGCATACACCATACCGTGAATATCATCAATAAGATAAGCGCTTCTGGACGGCACATCACCTTCTATCCCAACTTCGTGCAGACCCGTATTATAAGCAACAGGCAGCAATTGGTTTTCGTAATACACATTCTTGCCATCGGTAAAATAACTGGTACTCTCCCGCTCCTGTCTATCTACGTAACGGATGCTTAGCGGACGGATGGACTTAGGGTCAGCTTTTGGCATCACCAATCCCTTGAAAAAAGCCTGATGTGCATTGCCTCCAATATCAAACCCCTTCTGGGAAATATAAGCCTGATTTCTTGGAAGCTCAACAAAAGGATACCAATAGTTTTGCGGTTTCTCGGCAATACCCATACTTTGCCCAACCAATTGTATCACCTCTGTCATAGTGCCTAGTTCCTGATTACGCTCTGAATTTCTGGCGCAGAAGTAAGTGGTTTTGCCGTCGGTATAATAATTATTGGCAAGTGCTTTCAAGTTTTGGGGATTAAGGTCTTTGAGAATGATATTTCCAGCGTATACATGCTTGCCATCCCAACCGATGTGCGCATCTTTAAAATTATCCTCAAACGTTCTAAAAGTAGCAGCATTCGCTCCTTTCACTTCATAGTAGCCATTACTCGGTACCGCAGCATAAACTTTGCCTTCGTAGGTGCAAAACACACTGTTGAGATCGGTCTTTGGCGTGCTGTAAGTAATAGGTTCTGCTTTGTTTGATAAGGAGACATACAAAATACCAAAGCAAGCTACAAGGATCAAAACCAATAAGCTACCAACAAGAATTCGGAATTTATAGAACATTTAGATTATTTATAGTGGTTGATTCTCAAATTTAATAAAAAATGATTAAGGCTATTGATGCCTATGTATTTCATCCATTTACATACAGCTTCCTTATCAAAAAATGACTTGAATTGACAACTTGAGCAGCCATAAGATGACTTATCGGTTCGAGATATTGAATCATAGAAAGAACGAAAGTTAATTATTATTAATTAAGAATTTATCATAATAAAATTTTATTTTTGAATAATAATCCAATAAAATACAAAAATGAGCATCAATATATCATCTGTTATCAAGCGTCCTATTTTTTTGTTGATGTTCATTTGTTTTTCCTTCCACGCCTATGCTGCCAAAATATTGTGTCCAGACAATAAAGAATTTGATCCTCTAATGGATAAGGCGATTAAATTGAATTCTGAAAATAAAACGAAAGAGGCTATAGCGACACTTCAGCAACTTATTGATTTGGCAAAATCTATCGGTTGCGAAAAAGGGCAACTGGCAGCCACCAAAAATATGATGCTTGTCTATGCACAAGTTGGAAATTATAAAAAATCGCTTGAGGTTTCTAACGCTGTTATACATCTAGCACTTCAACAGAAAAATTATAAAACCTTATCAACGTTATATACAACAAGAGCAACATTGTACGATGAACTAGGATTGTACGAAGAGAGCTTAAAAAATTCTGAAGAAGCCATAAAATATGCAAAACTGATTCCTGAAGAAGATATCAGACATTATGAGTTGTCTTTTATCTATTTCAATTTATCCCCTTATTATCAGAATAGAGATGATTATCAAGTTTTATATTATCTTAAAAAAAGCAAAGAAGAAATCCAAAAAGTTAAAGATAATAGCAAAGATATCTCTGCAAACAAAAAGGTCGATATGTTGATTTCTATCAATATGAATCTGGGAACATATTATCACGATTCAAAAAATAAAGGCAGAGATATCAAATTATCTGAATTCTATTTGATGGAGGGATTGAAATTACTTGAAAATGTTAAAGAAGAGATTAATCCAGATACGACAATCGATTACTACCAGGCTGTTATGGAATTATACAAAACGAAAAAAGAATATGAAAAAGCTATTGAATATGGTCAAAAAGTTCTGACTCTGGAAAAATCCAATAGTTTGCCTTATGCCAGAAGAGTCACTTACATGGTCTTGGCAAAATCTTATCTGGGAATTAAGGAGAATGAAACGTCACAAAAGTATCTCGAACTATTTTCAAAACTGAATGACAGCATCAACAGCGCTGAAAAAGAAGCGGTAGAGGTTCCGGTAAAAAAAATAATTTCCGAAACAAAAACCAACAGTGAAAAGCAGATCAAAAAAATTATCATCATTTCTGCCGTTTTAATTTTACTGATTGTAATTGGTTTCCTTATTTACAAAAGAAGAAGCAACCGAATTCTCCACGAAAAATATCAGGCTCTTATTGATAAATTAAAAACAGAACAAAAAGAGATTTTTCCTGACGAGGTTGAGATAGAAGAAAATCCTATAGAATCGGTAAAAAATACAAATGTAATTTCTGATGAAACTCAAAAAACATTACTGAAAAAATTACAACGATTTGAAAATTCAGATCGGTATCTGAAAAAAGATATCAATCTCGCTTGGATGGCTAATCATCTCAACACCAATACGAAATATTTGTCTGAATTAATTAATACTCATAGAAACAAAAACTTCAGCAATTATATCAATGGTTTAAGAATCGATTACATTACCCGAAAGTTATATGAGAATCGAATGTATAGAGATTATAAAATAAGTTATCTTGCAGAAGAGTGTGGTTACGCTTCTCCGCAGGTCTTTGTCATTGCCTTTAAAAAAGAAACAGGTGTTACACCATCCTATTTTATAGAGAAATTAAACAAGCAGTTCCACACCGAAGCCGAAACTGCTTAGAATAAAAATACGCCTCAGATCTGAAGCGTATTTTTTTTAATGAAAATGAATTAAATTCCGAAGTTGATAAATAAGCTGAATCTGGATTTGGCTTCGATATCACCACCTGCTAGTTGGGTGTAAGCAGGTAACATCAGTTCGCTTCCGAGACTGAACTTCTTGTAAGACACTTCAAATCCCAGCTTACCATACAAGGCACTGCCGGCGGTTCTTGGTATCACTTCGGCAAACTGCTTGTTCCAATCATAAACTTCACCTTGCAATCCTAGCTTCCCAGAAAGGATGCTATTTTCATTGCGCCATAATCTGTAAAATCCAGTTGCAGCATAATTCCATTGGTTACCAAACTGGTAGTGTTTTTTGTTTTCGGTTTTGATGGTATAATCTGTATTTAGCATTAGTGCAAAAAGGTTTTTCTGGAATTTGTAGCTCAGTGCCAGTTGATAGTCCCAGCTTCCTGTTCCCAACTGGAAACTGGGATTGACGCCTGTAATGCCTTTCTCATCAAATCTGCCCAATGGAATCTTAATCCCAAATCCACCGTTTAATTGATGGTATTCGTTTTGGGATTTAAGAATTTCGTAAATACCGATTATGTTTGCATCTCCTATTCCACTGATATTGATATCACCCTGTAAAGTCTTCTTCTCATGAAATTGAAACGGAATACTTCCATAGATACTCAATTTCTGAGTTACCGGAATCTTACCCCAAACTTGAATGGTATTGAAATATTGATTCTGAGTCAAATCCTGCGTGAACAGGTTTTCTTTGGCTTTATAATGCTGAGCAAAATATTTGATTCCAATGAATTGGGGATTCAGTAAAGATTCGAAGCCAGAAGAACCGTTGCCCGCAGCACAACCGCAAGCATCACAGAAGAACGCTTCATACTTGGACAGTTTCTGTAACTGATTTTGGTATTGTGAAATATACAGACTGTCTTTTTCAGCCGCCAAAGCCGAATTGTGAAGAATTAAAACGAGGATTAAAATAAATTTCTTCATTATTCCGCAAATTGTTTGTTGTTCAAAAATTGCTGATCGCTGAGGGTTTTCAGGAAAGCAATGATGTACTGTTTTTCCAAAGTGGTCATTGAGATACCAATGTGTCCGTTCTGTTTCAGAATTGGATCCAGATTGGCTTGATTCTCTACGTTATCCGAATAAAAATTGAGAACCGCATCCAGAGAATAAAACCGCCCATCGTGCATATATGGCGCAGTATATTCTACATTTCGGAGACTTGGCACCCGGAATTTCATATTGTCATTCCAATCCAATGTTACGCGGTATCTTCCACGGTCGTCATACTGTGCATCATAATACATTCCGGTATTCCGGTAACTTTCATCCGTAAACAATTCCCCGGAATGACAGCTCGCACATTTGTTTTGAAATAATGCCATTCCTTTCGATTCGTCATTCGTAAAAGAAGCTGTACCTTTTTTCATTCTGTCGTATTTGGAATCGGCGGAAATCATTGTGACCATAAACTGAGATAAAGCTTTCAACACTCTTTCGCCGGTAATATTATCATCGCCATAAGCTGCTTTGAATAGCTTCCTGTAATTGGCATCTGCATTCAGCTTTGAAACGACTTCGGGCAGAGAACTGTCCATTTCAAAATCTGTGGTAATCGGAACCAGAGAACGCTCATCCAGATTATGGCTCACGCCATCCCAAGTATAGTTTTTGAGAAATGCCATATTCTGGATTGCCGGTGCGTTGCGGATTCCCAATTTATCATCAATACCGTGGCTCACAGGATGCCCGTGGTGCGTGAACGCATACTCCTGAATATGACAAAAGCCACAAGAAATGGTATTGTTACGGGACAATTTGCCTTCATAGAATAATTTCTTACCCAAGGCTACTCCATTCACAGTTATGGGATTTTTATTGATATCAAATGCCAATGCCGGAAAGTTGGTAGGAATCTCCAGATTGTAAGCTTTGTCTTCTTCAAAAACTTCGCCATCATATTCATTGGCGCAAGACATTATCATCCAAGAAAGCGTAATTAAGAAAATCCAAAGAGAACGTATTCGCCCTCCTTGGAATTGTTGACTCGGATTAATCATTGTGAACGTGGTCAACTTTGAACATATTAATGAGGTTATTGCTGACATTGACTAAATGCGCACTGCTTCCCATCGCCATATTGTTGGAAGTATTTAACGATAAAGTTGTTTTTCCGCTCAAGTACTGATTAAAGTCTGCCAAGATATGTACAGAAGGCGTAATCTCTTTAGTCACTCTGGCTGTAGTTGGTAAATCCAAAACCACTTCTCTGTATAAATCTGCTGTACCATTGGCTGTTGTATCGCCCATATTACCGCAATGGTTCATAAACTCAGTATCAGGTGTAGAGGTTCCATATTTACCTTCTAGTTTTGTGAAGATGTAACCGGCTGCCCAAGACCAAGCCATCCCTTCCTGTTTGGCTTTTTCCCAGAACAGTCCTTGTCCGTCCTGACCAATCAAATAAGCAATCGGACTGATTCCCAAACCTAGTTTGATTTTCTTGTAGTTGCCTTTTGGGATTTCGGTAAGGTTGATATACACAATTCCGCCCGTCGCTTCAGACTGATTGATTATAAAAGCACCTTTGTCTGGATTGTTGTAATTGTACTTGAATTCAGCTCCGTTTTCATCGATTAAGGAAATATTGCTGATGATGTATTTGAGAGTTGAAAACTGATGTTTCTGTCCATTGGATGAAGTTTGAGTTGTCTGATTAAGGACAATATCGCTAAGGTTATTGAAACCGTTTTCGAACTTAACTTGAAGACTTCCAGTTGTGTTATCTTGGATATCGTCATCATCGCTGTTACTGCAAGATGAAAGGGTTAAGAATGTAATGAATAGTAATGATAAGAGTTTATAGATTTTCATTTGTTTAGATGTTAAGTTGTTAAACTGTTGATTTGTTTAACTATTAATTGTATAGTTTTTGAACACAAAGGCACAAAAGGTTTTTGAGCAATTCTGTGTTTTAAGGCACAAAGGTTTGACTTCGTCAAATATTTTGTTGAACACGAAGGCACAAGTTCTTTTGAAAGATTCTCTGCTTTAAGGCGCAAAGTTTGACTTCGTCAAATACTAATAATTCTTGCTGTCTTTAATTTAAAAAGACGATTATTTTTTGCTGAAATGTGAATTTTGTGCTCTGCTGCGATAGGGATAGTAACGGTTACCCCACAGGTCAGCGGCGGAGCGAAGCGGAGCCGTTGACCGAGGAGTATGAGTGTACAGCCCGACCCGAGTAACTGCTTTAGCGCCGGAGAGGGAATCGCCCTAATAATGAATTTGAAAATCTAAGTAATGGGAGGCCTGAAAACGTGTTTCAGATACAGATAAGAATAATCTGTGGTGTATGTGAAAGTAAGGCTGGTAACAAATCTTTGCCCTACCGTTTTGACTGCAGAAATCTCAACCGGAATATAACAGTCGATGATTTTCTGTGTAGGATTTTTGGATTTGGAATCTTCTGAGCTGTTTTTTGCAAGTTCTTTTCCGAGGTAACATTTGCCGTTGCAATGCAGCTCCGGCTTTTTCTTGTTGATACACAAAACATCCGAAATATAATCGTAATTAACCGCATACTCCACCAATGGCAACACCGGTTTGAGTACCAAATAAAAAACGAGTAATAGGTTAAAGATTAATTTCAAGACTCTGTTTTGAGGATTTAAAAAGCACAGACGAGCTGTGCTTTTTCTTGATATATTGAGATTGTTATTTAATAGCTTCCTCGTATCTTCTGCTGATTTCTTTCCAGTTGGTAACATTCCAAAGTGCTGCCAAATAATCTGCTCTTTTGTTCTGATATTTCAGGTAATAAGCGTGCTCCCAAACGTCGATTCCGAAGATTGGCGTTCCTTTGACCTCAGCGATATCCATCAACGGATTGTCCTGATTTCCAGAAGAGGTAACCGCTAATTTTTTATCAGCCGTCACCACTAACCAAGCCCAACCAGAACCGAAACGGTCTGCACCAGCTTTACTTAGTTTCTCTTTCAACGCATCCAAACTACCGAAAGAATCGTTGATTGCTTTTGCTAATTTTGCAGAAGGCTGCGTGTTTTTCTCAGGTGTCAAAACTGTCCAAAATAACTCGTGGTTGTAATGTCCACCAGCATTATTTCTAACAGCAGGGCTTTCTTTTGAAACGTGGGAAAGAATCTTTTCCAAGCTCTCTTTTTCCAGTGGTGTTCCAGCGATAGCCTTATTAAGATTAGAAACATAGGCCGCAGCGTGCTTTGAATAATGGATTTCCATTGTCTGTGCATCTACAGAACCTTCCAAAGCGTTATAAGCATAAGGAAGTGGCGTTTGCTTGAATTGTGCTGCTGCAAAAGTCGCTGCAGAAATTGCACTTGCCAGAAATATTTTCTTGATTTTCATGATAACTTTTTTTAGTAATTAGACATTTATTATTTTAATAATTTTCTGATATCTTCTATCAATTTTTCCCTGTCCGGATGGTACTTTCCTCGCAGACTTGTTTTAGTTCCAGCTTCATCTTCGTAATTCAAACCTGAATAATAAAGAATCGGCATATTGTTCTCATCGAATCGGCAACGCAGATTCCCTTCTTTGTCCACCAAAGCAATCATCCCGCTGTGATTAAGACTCTCCGAATCATCTTCTTTGTCCCCCACATAAATATCGAACATATCCGCTAAGTTACCGATATAATCTCGGTCTCCCGATAGAAAATGCCAATTAGGAGAATCAGCACCAATCATTCTAGCGTGATTTTTCAACACTTCAGGCGTATCATTTGTTGGGTCAATACTGATTGAGATAATCCCGAAATCTTTATTGTTGATTTGCTCATCGATGTATTTCATATTCGAATTCATCACGGGGCAAATCGTGGGACAACGGCTGTAAAAGAACTCCACAAGATAAACTTTCCCCAGCATATCCTTATTGGTAATCTTCTTGGAGTTTTGGTCAGTCAACGCAAAATCCGGAACTTTCATTACCGTATAAAGACTTTTCTTGAAATAGCTCATCCCAATTCCTATGACCAAAAATAATACCGCAAAAACTATTATCGGCAGAATCAGTTTGCTTTTCTGAAAAGACTTCTGTTTCTTTCTGTTTATCATTTCAGGGCGTATTTGACAGGACTTTTCTTGAATTCTTTTTTGCAGTGGTCGCTGCAGAAGCCATAAGTTTTTCCTTTATAGTTTACAGTATCTTTTAGGAATTCAGCTGTTTTCATATGACAGATCGGGTCATCTGCATTCACGACTTTCACTCCTTTGAGGTCGGTCTTAGGTTTCATTTTGGAAACCTGTTTTACTTTGGGTGTTTCCTGCGCACAAGACAGAGCAGACACCGAAAGCAGTATCATCAAAATATTGAATTTCATTTTTTGAAGTTGATTTAATAATAAAATTTTAAACGCAAAGGCGCAAATATTTTTTAGCTATTAACTGTTTAAAGTCGCAAAGACTAAAGTTAAAAGCTCGCAGATGTTATTAAACCAACGGTGGATGGAATATCCTTGAATCTAATGAGAAATTGTAGAATGAACTTAAATAAGAATTCTGTTTTTGATGGTCCAAGCTGAAATTTAAATTATTCAAAACTGTGAAAATATTCCCTACAGTAAATAATTCTGAGAATATGGAAAGTTTTAATTGGTCTTGTTTTGCAGAGTTCTGAGAAGATTTGGAAAGTTCTTTGGCCAAGTAGCATTTCCCTTTACAATTCATTTCTTTTTTTGCTCTGTTCTCGCAAAGATTTTTGGTGATGTAATTGTAATTCACGGTATAATCAACCAATGGCATTAACGGACGCAATGCTATTGTGAAAATGATGAATATAGAAATGAATGCTTTCAATACAACAAAAATAAAGCATTAGTCTCAGATAGCAAATGATATTTGACAGTAGATTGTAAGAGTTTACTGAAACTTAATTTTGAAAATAAAAAAGGTCAGAAGAAAAAACTTCTGACCTTTTTATAATGATTTGAAATTGATTAATCAACAATTACTTTCGTGCTGCTAGATTTTGTTTTCACAAAATAAACACCTTTAGAAAGTTTTTTCAAGTTGATTTTCTCGTTGTTGTTAACATTATTAACCGTCTGAACCAATTGTCCATTGGCGCTGTAAATCTGAACTGTTTCGTTCTTAGAAATCCCGCTGATGAACAATTCGCTGTTTTTCACAGGGTTTGGATAAACAGTTAATTTTTGGTTTTTAGCACTAGATTCTGAAACCGCCAATTTTGTGTAGCAAGTCCAAGACAAGTTATCAAAAGATACTCTGTTGCTTGTAGTATCGTCTACTAATTCAATCACTACATCACCTTCAACATCAATATTAGAAATTGTAGTCGTAGTAGCTGTTTTAGAATAAGGGATTTGTCCTTTCACAACACCATTAACTTTCAAAATATAGTTACCCGCAGAATCAGCAAAAGGTAAATAGGTCTTAACAGTCAATGAACCGATACCTCCGGAAATTGTAGAAGATTTCAATGAACCTTTTCTTAAACAGATTGCTCTGTTGTTATCTCCATCGATATGAATTTGCTTATCCGTTCTAGCATAAGTGGCAGTCCATGTAATGCCTTTATTAACCCATTGTCTGTCAAGGTAAGATGAGTTAGTAGCTGGTATAGTTTCAAAATCCTCAGTTCCACAAGTTGTCTCTGGCTCACCTGGATTTCCGTGTCCTGATGTTGTGCTCTCTACTGTATCACTATTATTAGATTTATTACCCGCCGCATCTTTTGCTACAACATACAAAATATAAGTTGTAGCAGAATTAAGTCCTGAGATTGTTCCGCTGTTTGTAGTAACCGTAGTTTTATATGTATTGTTCGCATAGATATCATATCCGCTAACCCCAACATTATCGGTAGAAGCTGTCCAGGATAATGAAATGCTAGAAGAAGTAGTCCCTGTAACACTAAGATTTGTTGGTACAGTTGGCGCCTCTGTATCAGTAGTACTTCCACCATTGAAGGTATCCGGCCAAGTATTCTGAGCTGCAGGACCTCCCCAAATTACAGTTGCTAAATAAGCATTGTCAATAAATGGATTTCTGTTATGCTGAATTCCAAAAACAACATTATTTCTTTGTCTTTCAAAATCAGAAACTGGATCTTCAGCATTCCATTTCAAAAGAATATCTGGGAAATCTGAAGAATAAGTTGAAGGATTCATTGTGATGTTCAAAGGAAGACATCTCGTGTTGTATCTTACATACATATACATCAAGATTCTGGCAACATCTCCTTTCCATTCGTCTCCAGGATACCATCCACCACGACTTGTTTTGTAAGCTGTTGCTCCGGTTCCGTCATCAAATAACAAACTTCCTCTTGTACTGTTCAAAGTATTGTCTGCCGGACGAAGGTGGTGACCATCTGAACCAGGACCAGAAGTTCCCAAGTTAGGCGTTCCTTTTGATTTTGCATAAACGTGCTCTCTGTTCCAACTTCCACTATAAGGACGGCTTCTCTGGTGCGTACCAGAACTCTGAGATCCATACATCAATAAGATGTTGTTTGGGTTAGCCGGATCTGCGTCACTCGTTTTGAAAAGTGATGCCAACCCTGCAGAGTATGCAATTGTCTGTGTATGGGTTGTTGTAATTAATGTTGCAAGATCAGCTTTTAATTCATTTTTAGTTTTGTTAAAGTTAACCCCAGAATAGTAAGACGGAGCCGACTGTGCAAAACCAATAAACGAAATCATACTTGCTAAAAAAGAAACTTTTAACTTCATTTCGAAAATATATTTAATTAGGTTGTTTTAATAATTTTATTTTGATAAATGATATCGAATGGATGTTCCTCAATAATTACTGAGACTTTGTTTTCAAACTCCAGAAAAAAACTGTTGTCAAACCTATAAAGCTTAGACTGAATTTTATTTTCATTAATCTGAGTCGAAATTTCTATATCAATTCCATTTTCTAATTCTTCGTTAGAAAAATTAATATCACTTAATTCTAAATTTTCTCCAAGGCGAATAACACATGTCAAAAGTCCCGGATGAGAATCTCCTGCGCCCACAAAAAGCCTGTTTTCTTTTTCATCAATATTAATGAC
Source organism: Epilithonimonas zeae (assembly GCF_900141765.1). Classification (NCBI taxonomy): domain Bacteria; kingdom Pseudomonadati; phylum Bacteroidota; class Flavobacteriia; order Flavobacteriales; family Weeksellaceae; genus Epilithonimonas; species Epilithonimonas zeae. Next base: position 1,994,784 of record NZ_FSRK01000001.1, read on the forward strand.
ATACAAAGGCTCTTTTTTTCCACCAACATTGATTCCTTTTCTTTGTCCAATCTTGAAATTTTCTACTCCCTGATGTTCTCCGACCAAAAAACCATCAAACAGCGAGTACTCTTTTTTCTGGGATTTCCAGATGAGTTCATCTTTCTTTGAATGAAATCTTGGCAATTCTCTACTATAGATTGGAGAGCTTGCAGGTATTTCAACTATTTGTCCTTTTTGGGTCATTAAAAATTAAATGAGTGATGATTATCAAAACCCCTTTTTGATTGGGGGCGCTAATATAGAAATTTATATTTAAACAAGGTGTAACTAATTATTAATTTACAATTATTAATAAAAAATTAACTTTTACAGAATATTTGATAATAATATTTTAGAATTTGATGTCAAAACTAAAATTTAGGAAACTCCACTTTGAAGCCTATTCCACGAACAGAATCGAATTTGATTCGTTCATCTTTCTGGAAATACTTGCGTAATCTGGTCATAAAAACATCCAGGCTTCTGCCAAGAAAGTAATCGTTCTCGCCCCAAAGTGTTTCAAGGATTTCTTTTCGATTGATGATTTTTTGATTGTTTTTGGAAAGCAAAAGCAACAACTCGGATTCTTTCTCGGTCAACTGAATAGTTTCATTCTGGAAAAGCAACTGAAACTGCGACGGAATGAAAGAATAATTTCCGAGTTTGATAATTAATTTTGTTGAAGATTGGTTTCTTTTGAGAATATTTTTGATACGTAAAATCAGTTCTTCCGGTTCGCAAGGTTTTGTGATATAATCGTCTGCGCCAAGTTTTAATCCTAGAATCCTGTCTATACTTTGTCCTTTTGCTGTCAGAAATAAAAATGGAATATCAGAAGTTTTTCTAATTTCTTTGGACAATTCAAAGCCATCAATTACTGGTAACATGACATCAAGAATTGCCAATTGGTATTGGTCAATCTGTTTTTTACTTTTCAGAATTTCTTCCGGATTCGCAATCCAATTGACCTCAAAATCGGAAAATTCCAAATATTGTTTCAGAACCATTCCCAAATCTGGGTCGTCCTCTACTAATAAAATTTTAGGCTTCATTCGGAATTGTTATTTTAAATGAAACTCCTTTCTTTTTTGGATTCACGTCGATATCGCCTTTGTATTTATCAACGATTTTTTTAACTAAAAAAAGACCGACTCCAAGACCGTTCACGTGAAGATTTTCATCTCGCGTGATGCGATAATATTTATCAAAAATATTTTGTTTTTCTTCTCTCGGAATTCCGATTCCGTCGTCGGAAACTTCCATTTCAATAAGCTTATTAAACTTAATCAAAACTTCGATTTCCTTTGCTCCGTATTTTGACGAATTATCGATAAGATTATCTATTATTTGTTTGAAATCATTTTGATACAACGACTTATTCTCAGTAAAATCAATTTTAATTTTGAAATCGATTTTATCAAAGGATTTTTTAATTTCTAAAAAGTAATTCTCGATGTCTTTTTTATCAATTAAAACATCATCAGAATCATTATTATGAATGGATGAAACGATATTCTCAAGACGTGTGATTTGACGTTCCAATAAAGCTTTGGTTTCAGAATCCGAAGATTGAGCGATTGAAAATTTCAAAGTTGTAATTGGCGTATTGAGTTCGTGAGCGATGGAATCAATTGTTGTGTGAAGCTGTGAGATTTTCTTTTCCTGACGATTTAGGTTTTTGATACTATTTCGGAATAGGATTACAATTAGAATTACAATCAATAAACTAATGATAATCAACGGAATAATTTTCTTTAAAACTAAAATTTTGACATTCAAAAGTTGGAAAGTCGATTTGGACTTTACCAAATAATAGTTTTTCTCATCCAGTTTCAAATCTGTATTTTCTCTCGTTTGACGACTCGACCATTTACCCTCATTAATAGTCAAAGGTTTTGTCATTTTTTTTACAGTTTGATACAAAACGAGCGACCGACCAGACGGCAAAAGTTCCATTTTCTGAACCTCATCTAATATTGAATAGATTTCGCTTTTCATTGCAATCTCAAAACCAGAATCTGCAATATTGTCTTTAAGAATTTTTTCTAATTTTTTGTTGTACAACTTCTCAGAACTATAAATTCTTTCAGGATTTGTAATCTTTTCTTTTTGAATCGTAATACCAGTTTTCAATCTCTCAAAATCGCCAACTAGTTTTTCTTCATTCGTTTCAGTTTCATATCTTTCCATTGTCTCCAACGTTTTGTCAGCAATGGCTCTAGCTCGTATAATAAGGTCTCTTTCCTGAAGACGATAAGAATTGTAGATATAATAGCCTTGCAGAACAACCAAAATAACAAGGCTGAACGTGAACAAAATCATCGTGATGTTTCTCTTCCGATTCATATTGATTTTTCTAAAACCACAAAAAATATTTTAAATACAAAGGCACAAAAGTTAATTTACAATCTTATTAATTTTAAAGGCACAAAGTTTTTAAACTTCGTTTAAGTGAAAAATCTTTGATTTTTTAGTGCCTTAAATTTTTTTCATTAAAAAATCTTTGTGTTCAACTTTACACACCAAAAATACAATCAAATTTCTTTCAAAATAAGCATTAACCTTCCATTAACCGTTCATTAACAAAACTTTCCTGCGTTTCGTCTCAATTTTGTCAAAATTATTGAAATGAAAATTTACATCAGCATTTTGTTATTACTTCCAATGTTTATTTGGAGTCAAAATATCAAAGGCCACATCGAAAACGAAAATCAGGAATCTATTTCCGAATCAAGCATTGAAATTAATGAAAACAAATCAATATTCTATTCTGACAAAGAAGGGAATTTTAGTATTGAAGGCATTTCGAAATTTCCTGTCTCAATAACAATCAAAAAATCAGATTATCAGGATTATGAAATCACTTTGGAAGAAAATGAATTTCTGAATATCATCCTCAAAAAAGACACTGTTAAATCCATTGAAAGTGTCACAATAAAAGCCAACAAACCTTTACTGAAAAGAAAAATCGATAGATTGGAATTTAACATCGATAAAACGCCACTTCAAAATCTGAATGCCTGGGACATCTTGAAAAGCACGCCCAACATCTTGGTAAAAAATGAAGAATTGAGCGTTCGTGGAAATTCTCAAATCATTGTCACCATTAATGATAAGAAAACATTGATGACTCAAGAACAATTGAAACAACTTCTGGAAAATACCGATGGAAATAATGTTTCCTCCGTGGAAGTCATCACCAATCCCCCGGCGAAATATGAAGCACAAGGCGGTGCTGTTATCAATATTAAAATGAAGCAAAATGTTCTTTCCGGCTACAAAGGAAGAATCTCAACAAGATATACGCAAGCGACTTATGCCAAAGGATTAATTGGAACATCGCAGTCTTATAACACAGACAAATGGCAGTTGACCGGAAACTATAACTTTGTGACCGGAGATTATGTACGATACAACTTTGATGTTGTAACCTTTGACAAAGACAAAACCCGTTGGGAAAGCGATATGGTAAGAAAAACACACGCCCACGAACAGCACGTCTATAATTTTTCCGGACAATATGCCGTAGATAGTTTGTCCACCATCCAGTTTGGTTTTGATGGTTATAATGCGCCCAACAACAATGGTCATTACAATGTTCCAACCAATATCTATAACACAGAGAACAATCAATTACAATCCAATTATTTGACATCCAACAAGAAAAGACAATATGATAACAGTTTCAATTCATATTTGGTTTATGATAAAAAATTCGGAAATCACAATCTGACCTGGACCAATAATTCAAGTACAAAACGCTTTAAGGAAAATCAGGATGTTGCAACTTTACTGAATTTTGACGGGCAACCTGAAAGCAATAACAGATTTGCGAACAACAGTATTCAGGATATTTCGCTTTATGCCACACAATTGGATTATCGATTTACTAATGACAAATTCACGCTGGAAAGTGGTCTGAAATATAGCTTTGTAAAGAACAAAAACGACCTCGATTTCTTTGACGGAACAAGCGGAACTTTGGTTCCTGATTTGACAAAAAGTAACCTATTTAATTACAAAGAGAATATTTTTGCTGGTTATATTTCATCGGAATACAAATGGAAAAAATGGGAAATGAAAGCAGGTTTGCGTTCGGAAACGACTCTTATAAAAACCAATTCGGACAATCCTGTGGTGGAAAACAAGACAACAAGAACCGGGCTTTTTCCTACGTTTTATCTGATGTATAATTTGAAAGAAGACCAGCAATTAGGATTCTCGTACGGAAAAAGAATCGACCGGCCGAACTATGATTTCCTGAATCCTTCCAAATCTTATTACAATCTGTATTCTTACTTCCAAGGTGATGCTTATTTAAAATCAACAATTATTCATAATCTGAGTTTGACTTATACTGTAAAAGACTGGAATTTTGAAGCCTATTACAGCTATATCAAAGACCCTTCTATGGAAATTTCTGTTCAGAATCCGCAGACTTTTGAAACAGTTTATAATTATACCAATATCGACCACGGACAAAATTTGGGAGTCAATTTCTCCAAAAGCATTTCTATAATGCCCTACTGGAAACTGAATCTTTTTGGAATGGGAGAATTTCAGGAAAATTACTTTATGGGAACAGACAAAATTCTTTACAAAAATGATGTCTTCTTTTACAATGCGAATGTTTCGACACAAATCACTTTGGACAAAGCAAAAACCTGGGATTTGAATGTGTCTTATGTTTATAATTCCAAGACGATACAGGGTTCTTTTGACATCAGTTCTTCCCAGAGAACCAATATCATCATCAATAAAAAAATGTTTGATAAAAAATTGGAAGCTGGCTTGGTTTTCAATGATATTTTCCGAACAGATAAGAACATAATCTCGACAAGATATGCTGACCAAAACCAGTATTTCAAAGATTATCGTGACACGCAGTATGTTATGATAAATCTGAAGTATAACTTCGGAAATCAAAAAGTTAAAGATGCGAAGGCTGGCCGTAAAACGGATGAGCAGAATAGACTTTGATATCAATGATAATCGCTGAATGATAATTGATTTAATCAAAAAACTTAACACTTTTAATTAAAAAAACGGTTGTTTCAAATATGAACAACCGTTTTAATTTTATATCAATGTCAGTTTCTATTTCTTTCCCGCAGCCTGCATCGGATTTACTTTTCCATTGGAAGCACCTCTTGCAGCATCTTTTTGTTTCTGTTTGAAAACCTGGAATTTGCTTGGTGTTTCTGATGAAGTTGAAGCAGCCCAGAAATTATTAGAAGTATCAATATCTGCTGTTTCTCTCATTGGGTCGACTTGGACAGACTTCAGTTTCTTATCAAAATAATAAGTCTTGGAAGCTTTTTGTTCGTTATGTCTCCAAATCTGAACACTTATTTTGTCATTCAGTTTCGAACCATCCTCAAATGTAAATTCCAAAATGATTGGCATCACCAATCCACCCTTATTCGAAAAATCGATTTGATAAGCGGTCACATTATTTTCTTTTTTGATGTCTTTTGCATCTAATTTCTCTAGGTTTCCAGTCGTTAAATTATATTCTTTAGATGTATCTACTTTCTCCTGCCCACGGTCATATCTGTAATAGAAATCCTGAACATCTTTGTCTGATTCTACATAGAATTTGATGTTCTTATCTTCTTTGTTTCTGATTTTGGAAACATCTTCAAACTCGTTTTGAACAGGTTTTTCAACATTATATTTAACCGTTTCAGATTGAGGTGTTGAATCAAAGTCAGGTATCGCAACTGTCACTTTATCTAAAGAAATATCTACAGGATCTGTTCCATAAAACCAGCCTCTCCAGAACCAATCCAGATCTTCCCCACTCGCATCTTCCATCGTTCTGAAAAAATCTGCTGGTTCAGGATGACGGAAAGCCCATCTTTTTGCATAAGTCTTGAAAGCTTTATCAAATAAGTCTCTTCCCATAATGGTTTCACGAAGAATATTAAGCCCAGTTGCCGGTTTTGAATAAGCATTCGGACCAAATTTTGCGATGTTTTCGGAATTAGACATAATCGGTTCCAAATCATCTTTCGGAAGTTTCATATAGTCAACGATTGTCCAAGCTGGGCCACGTTTTGACGGGAATTTATTATCCCATTTTTCTTCGGTCAAATATTCAACAAAAGTATTGAGACCTTCATCCATCCAGCTCCATTGTCTCTCATCAGAATTGATAATCATTGGAAAGAAATTGTGACCCACTTCGTGGATAATTACGCCTAACATTCCATTTTTGATGGCTTCAGAATAAGTTCCGTCTTTTTCGGTTCTTCCGTAATTGAAGCAAATCATCGGATATTCCATTCCGTTCGAAGCTTCCACAGACTGTGCTACTGGGTATGGATAAGGAATCGTGAATTCTGAATAAGTTTTAATCGTGTGAGCTACAGCTTTTGTAGAGAATTTTCTGTAAAGTCCGTAAGCTTCTTTTCCGTAAAAGCTCATTGCCATTACTTTATTATTATTTTCAGGAATCGTAACTCGCATCCCGTCCCAAATAAATTTTCTTGAAGAAGTCCAGGCAAAATCACGAACGTCATTCGCTTCAAAAACCCAAGTTTTTCTTTGTTTGGAGTGATTTTTCTCTGCTTTTTTGGCTTCGTCTAATGTTACAATTTCTACCGGTTCGTTCGCAGATTCGGCTTTTCTATATCTCGCTAATTGCTCGGAAGTCAAAACCTGTTCGTAGTTTTTACATTCGCCCGTTCCACCGACAACGTGGTCAGCAGGAACATTCATTTTTACTTTATAATTTCCAAAAACCAAAGAAAATTCGCCGCGTCCTGTGAACTGATGATTCTGCCAGCCGTGAAAATCACTGTAAACACACATTCTTGGAAACCATTGTGTGATGGTGTAAAGGTCGTTTCCGTCTTCAGGGAAATTTTCATATCCACCTCTTCCGCCTTTTTCGATACGATTCGGGATGTTGTAGTTCCAATTGACTTTGAAAACAAATTTCTCTCCTTTTTTCAATGCTTTTGGAAGGTCAATTCGCATCATTGTTTTGTTGACCACATATTTCAACGGATTGCCGGAAACATCGGTTACTTTTTCCAGATTTACCCCATAACCATTATCAGAAACAGGAAGTTGAGTTGCTTTTAGTTTATCAATCGTTGTTCTTTTAGGCAAAGTAGAAGAGAAGGAATAATCTGCATTTTTCACAGAAGATTGTTCATTTTCGTCCAGCTGTAGCCATAGATAATCCAAATCATCCGGTGAATTATTGTAATATGTGATTGTTTCTGAACCTTTCAGATTTCTTTTATCTTCATCCAGATAAGCCTCAATATCATAATCCGCACGTTGTTGCCAATAAGCGTGGCCTGCTGCTCCAGAAGCTGTTCTATATACATTGGGCGTTGGAAGAATGGTTCCGAGTTGTTCGAATTTGTTTCCGTGGTTGCTTCCAGGATTATTTTGGATATTCTGTGCTGAAACCACAGCAGAACAGAATAAAAGTCCTAAAACTTTTAATTTCATTTTTTTCAAAAACAATTAGATTATAATTCCTTACAAGTAATCAAATTTAGTAAATTGTTACTAATAATTTAAATTCTAAATTAAATTAAAAAGGAAATCGCTCTAAAGTCATTTTTAAAGCCAATGCGAAAACTCCCGACGAAACAAATAGAATCCAATCTTTTCTGTTGACTCTGAAAACTTTGAGAAGAATGAAAAGCAGAATCAAAATTGCAATTACCACGATAATCTGTCCCAACTCCAAACCAATGTTGAAGCCTAAAAGCGGAACGAAAATACTTTGTTCTTTAGCCAACATCATTCTGGCCGTGTTCGCAAATCCCATCCCGTGAATCAAACCGAAAATTAATGCTAAATAATAGTTGAGATTCATCAGCGTTTTCTGATTGCTTTTCATCAGAATGTTACCCAATGCGGTGATGACAATGGTCAAAGGAATCAGAAACTCGACCCAATTTCCGGGAACTCGCAGAATATTGAGCGTGCTCAGTGCCAAAGTGATGGAATGTCCGATGGTAAAAGCGGTTACGAGAATCAGGATTTTTTTGAAATCGTTGTATGAATAAACTGCAATCAGCGCCAAAATAAAAAGCTGATGGTCCAGCGCATCCAGAGAAATAATGTGTTCCCAACCGAGTTTCAAGTAAAAAATAAAATCCTGCATCCTATCATTTAAAAAAGAATTACGAAAATAATGATTAATTTCGATTTAAATTTTGGGTGTGATGAAGAACTTTCTTTCTACAATTGCTATTTTTTCTTTGGCTTTGGCACTTTTCTCTTTCAAATTTCATCCTTATCACGTTGGCTCTATGGAATTTAATTATAACCAAAAGTCAAAAGCATTTGAAGTTTCGGGACGTTTTTTTATGGATGATTTAGAGAATGCAATTAATAAAAAATATGGAAAAAATCTTCATTTCCTGAATTCAAAATCTGAAAAGGAAATGAATGAAGCGCTAAAAAACTATGCTTCAGAATATGTGAAATTGAAAGTGAACAATCAATTTGTGAAAGTTAATTTTGTTGGTTACGAGGAAGATAAGGAAAGTGTTGACATTTTTCTGGAATCTGAAACTGTTTCTAATCCTAAAAAAGTTGAAACTGCAGTCAGTTTTCTTTATAACCTTTTTGATGACCAAATGAATATCATTCACATTGTCATAAACGGTCAACGTAAAAGTGAAAAACTGAATTATCCTGACCGTTATCTCTTTCAGGAGTTTTGATTGAAAATAGTTATCGTTTTTATCAATAATCAGATCAAAGCGCGATTGAGAAAAGGTTTAAAGACTCATCAACTGCAATTTAAAATTAATTACGTTGAAATAATTTGGTACTAAAGAGTAAAATGTTCTAATTTTGCTAACGCTGTTAGAAATAATACAAAATGGGAGTTCACGAACGTCGTCAAAGAGAAAAAGAATCAATACGCGCCAATATTTTGGACGCTTCTTTTAATTTGGCTAAAACAGAAGGTTGGGCTTCGCTTTCCATTAGAAAGATTGCGGATGCTATAGAATACAGTGCACCAGTTGTTTACGATTATTTTGAAAATAAAGAAGCTATTCTTTATGAAATCTCATTAAATGGCTTCCATCAATTACACATCGAATTACTGAAAGCACAGAAAAAACACGATGAGCCAGAAGATCAATTGACTGCTATTGTGGATGCTTACTGGAAATTTGCATTCAAGAATAAAGAGTACTATCAATTGATGTTTGGGCTTGGAATGCAGTGCAGCGGAAAAGGAATGATGAAGGAAGAATTTTCTTCGTTTCAGGATATGCTTTATGAATGCACCTTGGAAATCATCAATAAAAAAGGATCGAATCCAGATAATGCCTGCCACTCTTCTCATGCTTTATTTTCAGCCGTTCACGGGTTAATATCTATTATGATGATGAGAAATGCGGATATCCCTTCTACAATGAACAAAACAACATTAGACGAAACTGTTTCAGCTTTTATTAAGTCATTGTAATTTTTTTTGATTTATCAATTAACACTGTTAGGAAAATTAACATTAAATTAATGTAGCGTTTGATCCAAAGTTCAAAATTTGAAGAAATCAAATTTGTCATAAAATATTAACACTGTTAGTTATACTAACACATTATTATCAATTTTAGTAGATTAAACTGTCATGGAAACAACAATATAAGCTCAACCGAATATTATATTTTTTTGAACAAATTATTAACACTGTTAGGAAATATAACTATAAAACTATTAAGAACATATTTAACTAAACTTAATTCATATCTCAAAATGAAAACTATTACTAAACTAAAATTTATTGTACTTCTATCAAGTATTATACTTTTACAAAATTGCACCAAAGCGGCAGAAGGTGCAGGAGCGCCACCGCCAGCTCCAGAATTGCCTGTTTATACTGTAATTACATCCAATACTTCAACTTTTCAGGAATTTCCAACTGCTTTGGAGGGAAAGAACAATGTGGAAATCAGATCTCAGGTGGATGGTTATCTGGATAAAATTTATGTGGAAGAAGGTGCATTCGTGAGAGCTGGACAGCCTCTTTTCAAAATAGATTCCAGATCTTATGGCGAGCAGGTGAATATGGCAAGTGCCAACCTTCAGGCTGCAAATGCTAACATCCAGAAAATGAAAGTCGAAGTAGACCGATTAACAACTTTGGTTGCTGAAAAAGTAGTTTCTGATGTTCAATTGAAAACAGCGAAAGCGAATTACGCAGTCGCAGTTGCAACAGCAGCACAAGCAAAAGCAGCTTTGGGAGGTTCTAGAATTACAAATGGATTTACGACGATTACAGCTCCAGTTAGCGGCTATCTTGGCAGAATTCCATATAAAAAAGGAAGTCTGATTTCCAAGACAGATCCTACTCCGCTGACTTTCGTTTCGGACATCAGCGAGATTTATGCTTATTTCTCCATCAGTGAAATCGATTTTATTGCTTTCCAAAAGAAATATGTCGGCGCAACGCTGGAAGAAAAAATGAGAAATATGCCTTTGGTAGATTTGGTAATTGCAGACAACTCCACTTATTCTGAAAAAGGAAAAATGAAAATGATTGATGGTCAATTTGATAAAAGTACAGGCGCAATCACAGTTCGTGCGACTTTCCCAAATCCAAACGGAACTTTGAGAAGCGGAAACACAGGAAAAGTTAGAATGCCTCAATTATTGTCGAATGCAGTTGTTATTCCGCAAGAATCAACTTTTGAAATTCAGGATAAAACTTACGTTTACGTTCTTGGAAAAGATAAAACTGTGACTAGTAAACCAATCACAATTTCAGGAAAAACTGAGCATTATTATTTCATTTCCGAAGGACTTAAAAAAGGTGACCAAATCGTATTTACAGGCTTGGGCAGCTTAAAAGATGGTGCATCCATCAAACCAAAAATGATTTCTTCTGACAGCTTATTAACAGCGACGCCTTTGTAAATCAATCATTAACAGAAGACTTAAAACTATACTTCTTATGCTAAAACAATTTATAGAAAGACCCGTACTTTCAACGGTTATTTCGATCATCTTATTATTATTGGGATTGCTCTCGGTTTTCCAATTGCCGATTACATTATTCCCGGATATTGCGCCGCCAAGCGTTCAGGTAACGGCATCTTATCCCGGTGCTAATGCCGAAGTTGTTGCCCGTTCTGTTGCGAATCCAATTGAGGAAGCTGTGAACGGTGTGGAAAATATGACTTATATGACATCCAACTCCAGCAACGATGGATCATTGACTTTGAATATCTATTTCAAACAGGGTTCTGATCCAGATAATGCAGCAGTTAACGTTCAAAACAGAGTTTCCAAAGCGATGAGCCAGCTTCCGCAAGAGGTTGTTCAGGCTGGGATTTCTACTCAGAAAGTTCAGAACAGTTTCATTATGTTTATGGGAATCACGAGTGATGATCCTAAACAATATGACGAGCTTTTTCTTCAGAATTATATGAAGATCAATATCATTCCACAGCTTCAACGTATTCCGGGAGTTGCTCAGGCTCAGGTTTTTGGGTCTAAGGATTACTCTATGAGAATATGGCTGAAACCTGATCGTCTGGCTGATAACAATCTTTCGCCTCAGGAAGTTTTGACGGCAATCAAAAACAGTAATCTTGAAGCTGCGCCAGGAAGATTTGGTCAAGGAAGTAAGGAAACTTACGAGTACATTCTTAAATATAAAGGTAAATTAAACAAAAACGAAGATTACGAAAATATCGTCATCAAATCCAATAGTGATGGTTCTTTCCTAAGATTGAAAGATGTTGCAAGAGTAGAATTTGGTTCTTATAGTTATACTGCAGCAAACAGAGTGGATGGAAAACCGGTTGCAGGTTTTGCGATTCTTCAAACGGCTGGATCTAATGCCAACGAAATCTTAACCGAAGTTGAAAGACAGGTTGAAGAATTCAAAACGACATTACCAAAAGGTGTGAAACCGATCATTATGTACAATTCCAAAGACTTTTTGGATGCATCTATTCATCAGGTTGTTGAAACGTTGGTCATTGCATTTATCCTGGTTTTCATCGTGGTTTATATTTTCCTTCAGGATTTCAGATCAACATTGATTCCGGCGATTGCAGTTCCGGTTGCGATTATTGGTACATTTTTCTTCCTGAATCTATTCGGGTTCAGTATTAATATGTTGACTTTGTTTGCTTTGGTTCTTGCCATTGGAATCGTCGTCGATGATGCGATTGTAGTTGTGGAGGCTGTCCATTCTAAGATGGAACACACAGGACTTCCTGTAGATCAGGCAACCAGAGAATCGATGAGCGAAATTTCAGGTGCGATTATTTCTATTACTTTGGTGATGTCGGCGGTTTTCGTTCCGGTTGGCTTTATGCAAGGTCCTGCGGGTGTTTTCTACAGACAGTTTGCTTTCACTTTAGCGATTGCGATTTTGATTTCTGCTATTAATGCATTGACATTGAGCCCCGCTTTATGTGCACTTTTACTGAATGATCCTCAGGGAGAACATAGCGAACACGGTCACAAAACTGGATTTGGAGCCAGATTTTTCAACGCTTTTAATACAAGTTTTAATAATCTGACCAAAAAATATATTTACAGTCTCAAATTCTTGATCAAGAACAAATGGGTAAGCGTTGGCGGATTGGTTTTGATTACGGCAATCACTGTATTTTTGGTTAATAAAGCGCCTTCAGGATTTATCCCTACAGAAGATCAAGGTTTCGTTTTATATGCCGTGAATACGCCTCCAGGAAGTTCATTGGAAAGAACCAACAAAGCGACAGAACAAATTGATAAAATTGTAAATGGTGAAAAAGCGACCAACCATCTTTGGGTTGCGGACGGACTAAACTTCATCAGTAATGCCAATGCGTCGCCCTACTCTGCCGGTTTCATCAAACTTAAAGATTATGAAGATCGTGGCGATGTAAAAGATCCGGATCAGATTGCAGCAGGATTGACAGGAAAAGTAGCGCAGGTAAAAGATGCGAGTGCATTCTTCTTCAACTTCCCTACTGTTCAAGGTTTTGGTAACGTTTCTGGTTTCGAATTTATGTTGCAGGATAAAACCAACGGTTCTTTTGAGCAATTGGGAACCACGACTCAGGCTTTCATCGGCGAATTAATGAAACGTCCGGAAATTGCTTTTGCATTCACGACTTATGCAGCAGGAAATCCTCAATATACTATTGAAGTTGATGCCGACAAAGCCAATCAGCTGGGGGTTTCTGTAACCGATCTGATGCAGACAATGCAGATTTATTACGGAAGTAGTTTCGTTTCAGATTTCAACAGATTTGGAAAATACTACAGAGTAATGGCTCAGGCTGATGTACCTTATAGAACCGATGCTAACTCGTTGGAAGGAATTTATGTTAAGAATAACCAAAGTGAAATGGTTCCTGTTAAAACATTAGTGACTTTGAAAAGATCTTTCGGACCAGAAACTGTGACCAGAAATAACTTGTTCAATGCGGTAACTATCAACGGAACACCGAAACCAGGTTATAGTACAGGTGACGCCATCAAAGCGGTTGAAGAAACTGCCAAAAAATCGCTGCCAAGAGGCTACGGATATGAATGGACGGGGATCACACGTGAAGAGAGACAAACTGGAGGACAAACGGCTTTCATTTTTATGTTGAGTATTTTGTTTGTTTACTTTTTATTGGCTGCTCAATATGAGAGTTACATTCTGCCTTTCGCAATTATTTTAACGATTCCTACAGGTATTTTCGGGGTTTATGCTTTCACAGGATTAGCTGGAATTGATAATAATATTTACGTTCAGGTTGGATTGATTATGCTCGTTGGATTGCTCGCGAAAAATGCAATTCTGATTGTGGAATTCGCTGTTCAAAGAAGACACGCAGGTAAAACTTTGATTGAATCTGCGCTCCAAGCTTCGAGGCTGAGATTGAGACCAATTTTGATGACATCGTTTGCGTTCATCATCGGAATGTTGCCTTTGGTTTGGTCGCAAGGTGCGGCGGCAAAAGGAAATCATTCCATTGGAATCAGTACAGTTGGCGGGATGTTGACCGGTGTAATTTTCGGAATCTTCATCATTCCGGTAATGTATGTGATTTTCCAATATCTGCACGAGAAAATGCCTAGCAGAAAGAAGCGCAGACTTAAAAAAGAAAAAGCAGCTTTAAACCTTATTTAAAAAACTAAAATGAATATAATTACTAAAATAAAAGAGGTTTTGGGAATATCGCTGATTGCGGTAGGTGCAATTTCCTGTATGCCAAAGCTGGCATTGGAAAAAGTGACGCCAGAGTTACCAGAAGCCTTCAAACAGACTGCTACAGCCGATACAGCGAGCGTTGCGAATCTGGAATGGAGACAATTTTTTAATGACCCGATTTTACAAGGTTTGATAGAAAAGGGAATCAAAAATAACTACGATTTGCAGATTGCTTTAAAGCAAGTTGCATCTTCTCAAGAACGTTTGAAACAAGCAAAATATATGCAATATCCGGATGTTGGTTTCGGAGTTTCTGCACAGATTTCCAAACCTTCCAAGAATAGTATGAACGGACAAAGTCTGAACTTATTTTTAGGACAAAGTCACGTTGAGGATTATAATGCGGCGTTCAATCTGTCTTGGGAAGCTGATATCTGGGGAAAAATCAAAAACCAGCAGGAGGTTTCTAAAATGCAATATCTGCAGACTTATGAAGCGACAAAAGCAATTCAGACCCAAGTAGTGGCAGCGATTGCGCAAGGTTACTACAACCTTCTAATGCTGGATAAACAACTACAAATTGCAAAATCGAATTTGGAATTGAGTACCAATACGCTTTCTATCACAGAAAAAATCTGGAAAAGTGGCGATGCGACTTCTTTGGGGATTCAACAATCTAAAGCTCAAAAAGAATATACAGAACTTTTGATTACACAGTTGGAGCAAAATATTGCCATTCAGGAAAATGCGTTAAGTATTTTGATAGGTGAAAATCCGACAAAAATCAACAGAACGATTGAAATGTCGGACACTTCCCTACCTCAAAATTTATCTGCCGGATTACCTGCAGCAATGGTAAGCCGCCGTCCGGATGTTCGTCAGCAGGAACTGGTTTTGCTGGAATCTAATGCTCTGATTGGAATTGCCCAAGCGAATATGTATCCGTCTTTGAAAATAACTGCAAATGGAGGTGTAAATTCTTTCAAAATTGATAACTGGTTTCAGATCCCGGCATCGTTGTTTGGCTCTGCTTTAGGAGGATTGACTCAACCTATTTTCCAAAAAAGACAATTAAAAACTGATTTGAATGTAGCTAAAATACAAAGAGAGAAAAATGTTTTGGCATTTCGTCAATCTGTCCTGAATGCTGTCGGCGAAGTTTCTGATGCTTTGGTTTCTAATGAAAGTCTAAAAGTTCAGGAACAAAAGGCAAGCGAACAAGTTTCAACATTGAAAGATGGAATAAAAAGCGCTGAACTACTTTATAAAAGCGGAATGGCAAATTACTTAGAAGTGATTGTTGCTCAAGGTAATTCTCTGCAAGCTGAACTGAATCTTGCTTCTGTTAAAAGACAGAGACTGAGCAGTATTGTTGACCTTTACCGAGCGCTTGGTGGCGGTTGGAAGTAATTTCTATATTTAAATTAAATTGTTAAAAAATGCAGTCTTTTGGGACTGCATTTTTTGTTTTTGAATACATATTTTTAATTCAAATATTTAGCAACTTTCTGTTCCAAATCTTCCAGATCAAAAGGCTTCGCAACAAAGTCATCAGCTTGGGCGCTTTCGGCTAAAGACTCGATGTCGTTATTAGCAGTTACATAGATTACTGGAATGTGTTTGAATTCTTCCTGGCTTTTCAAGAGTTTTGTTGCTTCTATTCCTCCAATATTCGGAATCCAGTTATCCATCAGAATAATATCCGGATAAAACTCCGACACTTTCTCGAGAATATTATGCGAAGTTTGCGATATATCGACTTCGTAACCACCATCTTCAAAAATAATAGAAATCAGTTCCAGAAGTGTGGTATCATCATCAAAGATTAATATTTTTTTCTTGCTCATATAAAGTTAATTTAAAATCTATAGTTTATTATTTTTATTTAATTCATTAAGTTGGATTGGAAGATTTTCAGAAGTTATCAATTGATTAAATCTTACTCGTTCCGCAGCTTGTCTTGGCATATAATCTACTTGCGCTGTATCAGGATTTTGTATCCATATTTTACCTCCATTTTTTTTGATGTGCTGCAAACCTTCGACACCATCAGAATTGGCTCCCGACAAAAGAACAGCTAACAATTTGTCACCAAATACTTCTCCAGCGGAACTGAAAGCTATATCAATTGACGGGCGGGAAAAATGCAGCTTCTCTGATCTGTCCAGTGAAACATTTGTTTTATCATCAAACAATAAATGATAATCTGCCGGAGCAATGTAAATTTTATTGATTTCTATTTCTGTTTTATCTTCTATTTCTATGACTTCTATCTTAGAATATTGTTGTAATAATGATGGTAAAATACTTACAGATTGTGCTTTGCGATGAACAACCAATACGATAGAAAAACTCAAATCCGCATCAAGATTTCTAATGAGTTCTATAATCACTTGCAAACTGCCGGCTGATCCTCCTATAATCACTAATTCTGTTTCCATCCTTATTGTATTAATTGTGATCCGCTTTTTTCCAAATCTTCTGATCATCCAACTGCTGATATCTCTTTTGAAGATGAGAAAATCGCAATGTTTCCTTCGTACCCAAAGCCAGATAACCAAGATTCTCCAAACTATCATCAAAAAGATGGAAAACTCTTTCTTGTAGTCGCTTATCAAAATAGATCAAAACATTACGGCAAATAATCAATTGAAAACTATTAAAAGAACTATCTGAAACTAAATTATGCGTTGATAGTATCATCTTTTCTTTCAAGCTTTTATCAAATCTTGCACTGTCATAATTGGCTGTATAATAATCTGAAAAATCTTTTTTTCCACCGGAAAGTATATAATTTTCAGAATAAATCTTCATCTGATTAATCGGAAACACACCTGAACTTGCTGTCTCTAAAACCGACGGATTGATATCTGTTGCATAAATCAAAGACTTGTTATAAAGACCTGCTTCTTTCAATAAAATCGCGACCGAATAAGCTTCTTCTCCTGTAGAACATCCTGCCACCCAAATTCTTATCAGCGGATAAGTCCCCAACTGTGGTAAAACCTTTTCTCTCAGAGCTTTGAAGAAATGAGGATCTCTAAACATCTCGGTGACATTGACAGTGATTTCTTCTATGAAATGTTTCAAATAACCCGGATCATTGACGATTTTATACCGCAATTCAGCAAAACTCGTGAACTTATCTATCAGACAAATTCGGTTGATTCTTCGTTTAAAAGAGGCTCTGCTGTAAAGTGAAAAATCATAACCATAAACCTCGTGAACATCTTTGATAAGGTGCTCTACTTCGTGATCTAAGACAATATTAGGTTCTAACATTTATGACTTTTTTTCTATGGCAATCAATAACTGATCCACATTAATCGGTTTTGTAATATAGTCGTCTGCTCCGGCTTCCAAACACTTCTCACGGTCTTGCGCCATTGCTTGTGCTGTTACAGCAATAATAATTTTATCCTTTATCGCAGGCGTTTCACGAATGATTTTCATTGCCTGATATCCATCCATATCGGGCATCATCATATCCATCAAAACAATAGTGATATCACTGTCTTTTTTTAAGATATCAATCGCTTCCTGACCCGTTGCAGCAGTTTCAGTGGTGTAATGTCTGGCTTTCAAAGTCAGTTTTAAAGCAAAAATATTTCGTGGATCATCGTCCACTATCAGAACTTTTTTATTCATTGAAAAATTAACTTTCGTATAACCAAACTCGTAATAATGATAATAACTGGTCGATATCCACAGGCTTGGAAATGTAATCCGATGCACCTGCAGCCATACATTTGTCCCTATCGCCAATCATAGATTTGGCAGTAACAGCAATAATTGGAAGTTTCGAAAATTTTGGAAGTTTTCTGATTTCCCGAATTGATTCATAGCCGTCCATCTCCGGCATCATCATATCCATTAAAACCACATCGATATCAGGATTTTTTTCAATTTGTTCTAAGGCCTGTTTGCCATCCATAGCCAAAACCACTTCTACTTTATACTTCTCCAATGATTTTGTTAATGAGAAAATATTTCGGGCATCGTCATCGGTAATCAGGATCTTTTTGCCACTCAAAACTTCTGTCAATGATCCCAGAGTTTTGCTTCTGGATTCTTCTGCATTATTTTTCTCCTCAACCAAGTGTAAAAACAATCCAACTTCATCTAAAATCCTCTGGTATGAATGTGCTGTTTTCACAACAATAGAATCTGCATATTGTTTGATTTTCAGTTCTTCTGCATTGGACAAACTGTGCTCTGTGAAAATGATGATTGGCAAGTTCTCCAGACCTTCATAACTTTTGATTGATTCTACAATCTCGTATTCTCTGCCTTTGAAAGCGCCTATGTCCAAAATCACACAATCGACTCTATTAGAAACCAAAGCATTAACACTGTCTTCCACATTATTTTCTACCGATAACGAAATGTTATAATTACTCAAAAAGAAAGACAAAGCTGTTGCGTGTTTCGCATTTTCTTCTACAATCAGGACTTTTTGAGGTGATTTTCTGATGACTTCCTCTATTTTTTTAAAAACGTTGTTCATTTGATCCAGAGCCACAGGTTTACTGATAAAATCAATGGCACCTTTCATCAGACTTTCCTTTTTAGCGCGCATTACAGACATCATATGCACCGGAATATGTCTTGTCTCATTAATTGATTTGAGATCATCCATCACTTGCCAGCCATTTTTTACAGGCAGTTGTATATCTAATAAAATTGCGGATGGACGATATTGTATCGCAAAAGGAACGGCTTGATCGCCTCGCACAGAAACCACAGCTTTATAATTTTGTTTTCTGGCATATTTCAGTAAAGCTTTTGCAAAATTGGTATCATCTTCTACAATCAAGATCACTTTATCATCTTCTGTGATAGAGTTTCTGTCGTCTTCTATATCTTTTGGAATTTCTAAAATCGGAGTTTTCAGTAATTCAACAGGATCTTCTTCGCCCAAAATAGTCTGGATTTTTTCCACATCATCTTTTATGACATCTACCAAATCCTGATTATTATCAAAATGAATGACTTCAGCCGGTTTCACAGTCGGAATTCTGAAACTAAATTCGCTTCCTTCATTCACCTGACTGGTTACTGATAATTCTCCACCTAATAATCTTGCAATCTCACGGCTGATTGATAATCCCAAACCTGTTCCTCCGAATTTCCTTCTCGTAGAACCATCGGCTTGTTGAAAAGCTTCGAAAATAATATTCTGTTTCTCTTCCGGAATTCCGATTCCTGTATCTTTCACAGAGAATATAATTGAATTCTGATTCTTCGGATCGTTTTTAATATTAAGGTTAATACTTCCTTTCTCTGTGAATTTGATAGCGTTGGACATTAGATTTCTCAAGACCTGATCCAAACGCAGTCTGTCGGTTTCTATATTTCTTTGAACATCTTCGTCCACATTAATATTGAACTGAAGTTCCTTTTGATGAATAATTGGATTAAAGAGATTTCGCAAATCTTTTACCACTTCTTCTAACGAAACGTCCTGATGTTCCAAAGTCATTTTCCCTGATTCGATTTTGGCTAAATCTAAGATTTCATCAATCAAAGTCAATAAACTAGTTCCAGAGCTTTGGATCACCTTTGCCGATTCGATTTGATCTTCGTTTAGATTTTCATCCGGATTTTCAGCCATTAATCTTGAAAGCAAAAGAATCGAGTTCAATGGAGTTCTCAACTCATGAGACATATTTGCAAGGAATTCTGATTTGTATTTGGTGCTTAAAGCCAATTCCTCAACTTTTCGCTGAATTTCTGCATTACGTTCACCAATCAAATGATTTTTTTCTTCCAGCAAAGTAGAACGTTCTTCTAATTCTAAATTAGATTGTAGTAATTCCTCCTGCTGAACCTTCAACTCTTCTTCAGAAGCTTGTAATTTTTGAGTTTGCGCTTCCAGTTCTGTGTTCAGATTTTCTAATTCAGAATGCTGAACCTGTAATTCTTCTGCCTGAGTCTGTGTTTCTTCCAACAGACGTTGCTCTTCTTCACGACTTTTTGCAACATTCAGGGCTATACCGATATTTCTGCAGGCTTCTACAAAATATTCAACTTTATCTTCATAAAAATTAGAAGTTGAACTCAGTTCCAAAACACCATAATTATAGCTTCCGGAAATAATAGGCATCAACAAAATATTATTAACATTGATCTTACTACCAGCAAAACTAATAGCAATATTATCATCGTTAAAATCATTAAAGACTTTCAATTCTTTATTTTGAAAAACCTGTCCAACCATACCTTCACCAGGTTCGAAAATTTTTTTCATATGATCTTCCAAACCATAGGCTGAGCTGAGCTTCAATCTTCCTTCTTCATTCAAATAAATTGCACCGTTGATACAGCCGCCGTAATCGATTAAATTCTTCAGAGAATCTTTGGTGACTTCCTTCACGGTTTTGTTTCCAGACAAAGAATCATTCAGTAACACCAAACCTTTTTGTCGCCATTCGCTCTTATTAATTTTATCGAATGAAGTTTTGAGAGAGTCCGTCATATGATTGAGAGACTCTACCAAATCGCCCAAATCATCTTGCGAATTATCCACTGCTTTTTGACTGTAATCTCCGTTGGAAACTCTGTTTGCAATCTCTTTTATTGCACTTACACGTCTAGAAATTTCCAAATCTTTTGCAGTAAGTTCTTTTTCCAATTTATCTCTTCGGATCAGATCTGACTTCAGCTTTGCATAGAAAGAAGCGGTAACAATAACTGCTGCAATGGCCGATAAAATGATGAACAAAACTGTCATATTGGACGATCTTGTCAAATCAATATTTTTAATCTCCAACTGTTGCTCTTCATATTTCACAAACTCGGCAACCAGATTTCGACATCTGTCCATATAGATTTTGCTGGTCAGGATTTGCTCCTGAGTCATCACCAATCCATGATGTTTGTTTTCTACAAATTGCTTAAGATTGCTGATATTAATATTACCATTTTCCTCCAGTTTATTGAGACGATCCAGTTGAACTTTATCATCAATATCCAAAGCTTTTGCTTTTTCTATAGCTTTAGAAAACTCAACCAAACTCTTGTTATAAGGTTCCAAGAAAGTTTCTCTGCCGGTTAGCTGATAACCTCTGTTTCCTGTTTCCGCATCCAAAAGCGCTACCAAAACATCCTTCACAGCTGTGATAGAACGTCGGCTTGCAGAGAGCTTTTCTCTGTTGTCCATTTGTTTTTGGATACTCCAGTAAGAGGCTACGGAACTGGCAATTAATATCAAAAGTGACAGCCCGACTCCTATCTGAAGATTTCTGATAATTTTCTTTGGCATAAAGAATTTAGTTTAATGGTAAGGTGAAATAAAATGTAGAACCTTCTCCCAGCTCGCTGGAAACACCGATTGTCCCGTGGTGCTGATTAATAATTTCTGAACAGATATAAAGTCCGATTCCCAGACCTTGAAACTGTAGAGACGATTCTTCAACACGATAAAACTTCTGGAAAACATATTCCTGTTTGAAATCCGGAATCCCAATCCCAAAGTCTGTTACGCTAATTCGAACTTCTTTTTCGTCGGTAAAAGTGGTGACAATAATCTGATGATTTTCAGGAGAATATTTGATAGCGTTGGTTAAGAAATTAATCAAAACCTGCTCTATTCTTATCTTATCCAGCGGAATCATAAAATCCGGCTTCACACCGTGACGTTCGATTTTAACATCGCTTCCACTCGTATGCAGAATCGTTTCAAGAGCATTTTCCAGAACCTGATTCAGATTTTCCGGTTTTTTATTAATCTTTAATTTTCCGTTCTCTATTTTGGAAACATCAAGCAAATCCGTAATCAAACTATTAAGTTTATCGATTTGGTCTAATGTTTTTTGGACGTACATTAATTCAGAATTTTCGTCGTTCTGCTTTAGTTTACGACTTAGTAATTGAGTGTAAGCTTTTATACTTGTCAAAGGCGTTTTCAGCTCGTGGCTGGCAATACTTAGGAACTCGTCTTTTTCTTTCTCGATTCTTTTTTGATCATCGATATCGGTGAAAGTTCCTACCCAATTTTTGATATTTTCACCTTCAAAAACAGGCGACATTCTCAGCAAATGATAGCGGTAAGCTTGATTTTTGATATTCTTGATTCTGATTTCCAGCTCCAGCGCTTTGCCTCTTTTTCTACATTCTTCAAATTGCTCTCGGATATTGTGATCGTCTGGATGAGTTTCCGGAAAATCTTTTTCATTTTCAGAATATTGATACCATTTACAATTAACAAAATCGACTTCACCATTTTCATTCAAGGTAAAAGCGATTTGAGGTAAAGCCTGCAACATTACATGAAAATGATCAATCTGAGATTTCATGGTTGCCTGCGCTTCCTTTCGTCCTCTATTTTCCAGCTCCAGATTGTGCTGTGTTTTCTTCATCGCAAGATTGTTCTCCTGCAGATTGTAAAACGTTTTTGCTTTTAATAAAAGAATGTCTGGATCAACGGGTTTGGTAACATAATCTTTACCTCCGGATCTATAGCCTTGGGTAATAAATTTTTTCTCGATGCTGACTGCCGAAAGAAAAATGATCGGAACATCCTTGGTTTTGCTGTAACCTGATAAATTTTCAGCAACTTCGAAACCATCCATATCCGGCATCTGGACATCCAGAATTACCAAAGAATAGTCATTTTTAAGCGCTTTCCCTAAAGCTTCTTCACCTGAAAGTGCTGTATCTACTTCAAAATCATTGGACTCTAATAATTTTTTTAAAGAAAATATATTATTGGGATTATCATCAACAATTAAGACCATAAAATTTTAAAATGAACTGATTATTATATTTCATTTATGTAGTTATCAAAAATACTTACAATATTCCAATAAAGCATTATTTTTATAAAATCAACATAAATAAACTCGAAAAATTAGCCTAGCAAAAACACAGCCAACTTTGCTTATTTATTACAATTTTTTGTGATTCATCAATTTTCACATGCTTATCTTTGCAAAAATTTTTCTTTTGAAAGACATTCTTCTCATTACTCCGCCTTTTACCCAACTGAATACGCCCTATCCCGCGACGGCTTATATTAAAGGTTTTCTTAATACCAAAAATATATCCAGTCACCAGATAGATCTTGGGATTGAAGTGATTTTGGAGTTATTTTCCAAGAATGGACTTCAGAAAGTTTTCAATGTTTCGATTGATCTTTATAATGTTTCTGAAAATTCTCAAAGGATATTTGCCCTGCGAGAAGAATATATCAAAACCATAGATCAGGTGATTCTTTTTTTACAGAATCAAAATCCAACTTTGGCGAGACAGATTTGCTCTATGAATTTCCTTCCGGAAGCTTCCCGCTTCAATCAGTTGGATGATATGGAATTTGCTTTCGGGAATATGGGTTTGCAGGATAAAGCAAAACATTTGGCAACCTTATATTTAGAAGATCTTTCCGATTATATTGTGGAGAATATCGATTCCGATTTTGGATTCAGCAGATATGCCGAAAGATTGGGGAAAAGTGCTAATTCTTTTGATGAATTATATGCTAAAATCAATAATGCCAATAGTTTTATTGATGAAATTACTTTAGACATTTTAAAGAAAAAACTGGAATTGGTTCAGCCAAAATTGGTTTGTTTTTCTGTTCCTTTTCCTGGAAATTTGTATTCTGCTTTCCGATGTGCCAAGTTGATTAAAGAAAACTATCCTCACATCAAAACCGCAATGGGTGGCGGTTTCCCAAATACTGAATTAAGAGATATCAAAGATAAAAGAGTTTTTGAATTAATAGACTTTATCACATTAGACGACGGCGAATTGCCACTTGAATTGGTTTACCAGAATGTTTGTCAGACTGAGAATCTAGAAGCCGAATATAAAAGAACATTCCTTCTAGAAAACGGAGAAGTTACTTATAAAAACAATTCAAAAAAACACGATTACAAACAAGCCGAAGTTGGAACACCAGACTATTCTGATTTGCAATTAGACCATTATATTTCTGTGATAGAAGTTGCCAATCCGATGCACAGCTTGTGGAGCGATGGCCGATGGAACAAGCTCACAATGGCACACGGCTGTTATTGGGGGAAATGTACATTCTGTGATATTTCTTTGGATTATATCAGAATTTATGAACCTATTTCTGCCAAAATTTTGGTGGACAGAATGGAAGAACTCATCCAAACGACAGGTGAAACCGGTTTCCATTTTGTGGACGAAGCAGCGCCTCCAGCCTTGATGCGAGAAGTAGCTCTGGAAATTCTAAGAAGAAATCTCGTCGTGACTTGGTGGACGAACATTCGATTTGAAAAAAGCTTCACACAGGATCTTTGTTTTTTGTTGAAGATTTCAGGTTGTGTTGCGATCTCTGGCGGATTGGAAGTGGCGAGTGACCGATTATTAAAACTAATAGACAAAGGTGTTTCCGTAGATCAGGTGGCAAAAGTGACAAGAAACTTCACCGAAGCTGGGATTATGGTTCACGCTTATCTGATGTATGGCTACCCGACTCAGACCGTTCAGGAAACGGTGGATTCTCTCGAGATGGTTCGACAATTGTTTGAGATGGGGATTTTGCAAAGTGGTTTTTGGCATCAGTTTGCGATGACCGCGCATTCTCCAGTGGGACAAAATCCAGAAGAGTTTGGTGTTACACCTATCAAGCAAGAGATTTTGTTTGCCAACAACGATATCGATTTTGTTGATAAAACAGGCATCGATCATAGTAAATTCAGTTTTGGACTGAAGAAATCTTTGTTCAACTATATGCACGGGATTAACTTCGAAATGCCTTTGCAGGATTGGTTTGATTTCAAAATTCCGAGAACTACGATTCATCCGGATTATATCCACGACAGTCTTTTGGAGGAAGAAAACTTCGCCTTCAAACCAAATTCCAAAATTATTTTTCTGGACAGAAATGTGATTGCTGAAGATTTTGTCAAAACCAAAAAAGGCAATTCCTACAACTTAACGAGAATCACTTTTCACCTGAAAACCAACATTCTGAAGATAGAATTGGAAAAAGAAAAAGCCGATTGGCTTATCTCTGTTTTGCAGGACAATTCTATAGAAAACGCAAAGAAAATCACGCTTCAGCAACTCAAAAATCAATATGAAGAACATTTGGAGGACTTCGAGTTATTCTGGTTTTCAAAACCGATACAGCAGTTGAAAGAGAACGGGATTATTCTGAGTTTGTAATTATACGTTCATTTTATACTATTAATATGTCTGATACATTTTCTGACCATCATCAAATCAAGACCGTTTCAACTTTCAAGGAACTTGTAGAAACAGAGTTTCAAGGTAACAACAATGCTATCTGCTGGCAAAGAAATCTGGTTGGAGATTTTGGAGAAATTGTTTCCAAACTTGAACTGAAAGAAAACATTACAGAAGTTTCTGTTGAAGATTTAGAAAGTCTTACACTTTCAGAAAATGGTCAGCTTGCCAGAGAAATCATCATCAATGATTTACAATTATTAACTGATTTTGGCGCTTCGCCGTCACTTAATTTACTTAAAAATTACGAGCGTGATGATGAGTTCAATTTCATCTCAACAGATGTCTATTCTTATCACGTAGACCGCTCACCTATCGCTACCAGTACATTTCTTTGCACTTATTTTGGTGCAGCAAGTGACATTTTACCTAATGATCAGGCAATCCAAAAAATTCTAGTTCCTGAAATCCGTGAAAAACTAAAAGAGCTACACGATGGCAAAGAGGAAGATTTTGAGGCTTTTTTGAAGGAGTATTATTTTGATTTACATTATCAGCCGAAAGCCAATGTGCATCCCATCAATCTCGGTTTGGGAAATCTCTGGCGTTTGTCCGTAGATCATCCGGAACAGACAGTGCCACCGTGTGTCCACCGTGCACCTGTAGAAAACAAGGACGAATATCGGTTGCTTTTGATTTGTTAAAAAGCTAAATTACTTTCCGATACAGAATGTAAAGAAGTCTTTATCAATGGTACTTTACGAAGCTTAAGATGTACAAAAGTGGTACATAAAATTTCATTTAAACTTTAAACAATTGTATCCTTTGCTGTAATAAATCTTTATATATTTTTTTCTTTTCTTGATCAAGGAAAGAAATACTTATTAATTCCATCATCTTTTCTTCCGCCTTTATAAATCTTTCAAAAATATTTTTTATCTGTCTTTCAGATAAACCGAATTTCAAACCTAAATTGATAAAGTCAGCTTTTGTTAATCGGCTCTTCTTCCCTCCAATTGTCAATGCTGTTTCTTCTTTATCTTCCGGTAAATGAAGTTGGACATTAAGTAAATCATAAGCGGGCGAAAACACCCAATCTTCACCTTTCAAAATCATAGAAAAATTCTTGAGGTGCATATCATTATTTCCAGTGAGGTAACTAAAAACAGTTACTTCATAAAGTCGTACAACATCAAGTAAGGTATTAGAAGAATACTCATTCAAAGCTTTACCCACTTTCTCCATAGAGCTTTTATACTTATCAAACGCTTCTGTTATCTGAAACATATCCAGCATATGAATTTTCCTATTAGAGGATGCTCTATCAATTCTTTTGGTTATGTAAGAAAGTTCCCCTGATTTCAATCTTATCAATGAAGAGGTTACAGTTTGGATTCCTAATAATTCTGCCAATTTCATTGTCAAATGCTCGTTTTCCGGCATTTGGGGGAAAATTATATTCTGAGGTTTCAAGATGTAATTTCCACCTAAAGCTTCTAGAACCGTCAATCTTCCTCTAGTTCCATCTTCTAATTTTTCTTTTATAAAACTCAAAGACAATTTGGGTTGTACACCCGGTACAGAGATAGATATTTCTATGACTTCCTTAGCTAAAAGTTCCATTTCGCTCAGAGTGTAATTAAGCAGTGGAGCTGTTTCTGTTCCAAATATTTTTTTACTGCATTTTTTATGAAAGTCAATCTCGTTGTCTTTCAAAAGCTGATAACAAAAAAGACACTTACTCATCAGTAGATAAATCTAAAGGTTCAACACTCACTGACCCGATACAATTTTTACAACAAGCTAAAAGTAAGCCCATCCGATCATTCTTATTAATTTTCCAGTTATCAGAGGCAATATCCAAAAGCCACCCTTCAGGAATAAGTCCTTCAAAAAAAGGAAATAATCTTTTGTCTTTGTACACTTTGTCAGTTACAGGCATAGAAAATGTCAGAAACTGTTTAGGATATTCTTTAATATAAGAAGATTCATAGGCGAATGTATATTCGCCATCATTAGTTTCTGTAATGATTCCTGCAAAAATATCATTGTAAAAAACTTTTCCTTGTCTCATTCTTCAACTTCTTTAGCATTCATTGGAATAAGCTTACTACCAAACATCAAAAGAACCTGATTGACCTTTGCTAGACTCAAATTATCTTTTCCTTGTTCTATTTTACGAACTACAGTAAGAGCAACTCCTGTTTTATCAGCAAATTCTTCTTGAGTCAAATTAGCTTCTTTACGTTTTTGCTTTACAAAATTTGACAAATTGGTATACATAATTATATGCTTTTACATCGATTACTATGCAAAAGTATAAAAATATATGCAAATAGATATAAAACAAGAACAAATAGATAAATTATATTTAAAAACATATAATTTAAAAATTAAAACTTGTATACAATTTTGTTTAGTAATCGAATATTTTTGGAAATATACAATCGTACTACTTTGTCCATCTTTTAAACTACTATATTTTAAGCAGATGTAAAGATAATTAGTACATTCGCTTCACAAATTTTATAAAAGGGAAATTTTTCTTGTTAGCTATTTAATAAACATTTTAAATTTCATA
This sequence comes from Epilithonimonas zeae, assembly GCF_900141765.1. Lineage (NCBI taxonomy): Bacteria > Pseudomonadati > Bacteroidota > Flavobacteriia > Flavobacteriales > Weeksellaceae > Epilithonimonas > Epilithonimonas zeae. Next base: position 2,022,680 of record NZ_FSRK01000001.1, read on the forward strand.
CAAAATATCTCTGAATTTTATCAAAAATGACTAGGAAATATTTAATTATCTAATATTATTAAAAGTTTTAATATTTTCTATAATTGGTAAAATGATTGATGGTAACAAGTCATCCAAAACCATTTGATAATCAACAATTACTCGAGTCATAACACCAACAACTTTTATGAAAGACGGATGTATAATGTATTTTGAACTATAATTAGCTGTTAAGAAATTAAAAATAGCTTCTGCAAAAACACCCAGCTCCGACTGTTGATAACCATCTTTTTGCGCAGCAAATAACAATGCTCCTAAATATTCTTTGTCATCAACAGTAAAAGTATAGATGTGATGTATCTCTACTTTTAAGCTTAAAGCTGCTATTTCAATTACTCCGCTTTTTCTTGCTTTTGAAAGAATTTTAATTTCTTCTGTAGGCGTTATACTTCTAAAATCAAAATCCTCATAATTATATAAAATCTGTAAATTCCTATCGTACTTATCCCTTGTTCCTTTGTTTAATTTGGGTGAATAATCATTTATTATATCGGTAATTTTGTCAGAAATAAAACGGTTATCATTTTCTCTGAAAGCATTATTTAAAGCACTGATGCTCCGAACCCAATAGTCACCACCTGAACTTTCATCATTTTCTTTTACAATTTTTTCTTTTTGTAAATTGATAAGGAAAGTACTTTTCCTTCTCTCGGTCAGACGTTTAAACGTTACTAAATCCTTAACTCTAATATCTTTCATCTTTTATAAAACATTCTAAATCTTAATTAATATTCAATTATTATTAATAATTGTTCTTACCATACAAAAGCGTATTAGAAATGATATATCTAAGTTTAAATTTTAAATCATAATCCATATCTATCATTTCAGCCTTTTGACAAATTTCAAGCAACTTTGCTAAGTTATCAATGTGCTGAGAAGCACTTCTTTCAAATAATTTTTTCAACTCTGTAATTCCTTTAAATGGACTATTATTACTAATAACTTTTTCTTCTATTTTCGCACGTAATTCGTCGGGTGATTTAGTTTTGACAAACCCTTTAAAATCCTTTACATAATCATCTACTAAATATATAACAGATTCTATGTTATCAAAAGTCTTCAAGACCTTCTCAATTCCGGTACTATGACTAGCGGACATTTTATATTTAATCTCATTGTCATTAAATTTTGGAAATAGAAGAATTTTACGTTCATCATTTTGCAAGGGTGTAAGTTTTAGAGAATGAGTAAATGAAAGTGATCTGTCCCCTAAATCATTATTTTTTATTAAAATAGAAGAAGTGATAAAATTGTCTATATCATCAATGTATACAGGATTACCAGTTGAAATCACCATATCAAATTTGGATTCATTTAACGATAATGAACTTATAGAAAAGTTTACACCTTTCTCCTTAACCATCATTTTATGCAGAGATAGAATAGAAATTACAAAACTAAAAGCAATTCCATATTCATAATAACTATCAGAAGTTATACTTCTAAGAAAGTAATTTTCATTCTTATCTTTAAGAAAGCGAAATTTTCGTTCACTTTGCGATAATGGATTCCTTTCATATTGTTTCTTCCAAGAATTATTAACATCTTCAATAAGAATGTTACGATCTTTAAGATTTCCAATACTTCTCGCATTACTTGATTTCAAATAGTTAATATACTTTGAAAGTTCTCTATCCTTATAAAACATAGAAACAGAATCATATTCTGCTTTTGCTCGTAATGCAGAATATACCACACCATCTTCATCAAATAATGTGTCAAAATCAAAAAATAATTCTTGCTTCTTATCAAATTCTTGAGAGTGAGCAACAAAAGTAGTCACTTGATTATTAACGGATTTAAGATTTAAATATTCGTATTTGGAAGTTATATATTCAACATACATATAACATAAATCAACATTATCGATTTGAATATAAAAATCTAAAGAACTTAAGCCGTGATGATTAATAATAGCATTTTTAATTTTTTCGTCCTCTATTAAGCTTAAAAGTTTTTCTGCTTTAATTTTATTTTGAGAATTCTGTTTTTCGAAAGGTGGAACAGTAACCTGTACAAAGGGTTTCTTAAAAATTTCCATTTACTTATTCTTTTTAATTTTGTCATATTAAAAAGTGCTTTTTATACGGAAGCACTTGGAAACCTTTTTGCCAACTACTTCTTCTTTTCTCTTTGACTTAGAGCACTTGCGGCAACTGTTTTTGATGCTTTGGATGTTCTTCCGTCTCTCAAGATTTTTGAAGCTATTTTGGCAACTTTTAGTGAGGTTGCTTTTTTTGCCATTATCATTTTTTTTCTAATGAATCACTTTATTACTGTAAGTAATTGGAACAGTGAAGAAATTGGCATACTTTGAAAGCAATAGACAAAATTTAAAATGTTAAAGTGTTTCAATAATGAATCATTTTAATACACAATTTGTACATTTGCGCAACAAAGCAGGATAGTTGGCATCTTCAAATACCAAATTATCTCTTTGTACAAAACCAAGAAGTCCCAGGAACCGTAGGAAGTTTAGGACTTCTTTTTTATTTTATTATAACTCGCTTATTTAGCTTGTAAATATTTTCCTTTTCTGTTTTTCGTATATCAAAGATTGTTGTATTATCCGACTTATAATCTATCTCTAAATCCTCTAGTAAGCTTTTAGCAGTTATATAATAGTAATCTCCTGCTTTAGCTACATTAAAAGTTTCTTCATCAGAATACTTACACATTACAATAAAGAAATTTTCCTCTTCATCATAACCAAACTTTGCAAATTTATTTTGCTCTAATCCCAAGATTTCCATCGCCCCCTTTGAGAAGCCCAATTTACCTGTCTTATGCACTGTAATTTTTGCTATCGCATTTGGTTCTTTAGGTTTTATTATCTTCAATTGCATAACCTAATAAATTAATTTAGACAAATATACAGTTTTTTACAAGACACTTGTATTTTAATTTATCAACTTACTAACAATTATCAATTTTTTAATACTTATTGTGGAAATGTTTATATTTTTTTTATTTGTGTCCTTGACTAGTGTATTTGAAAATATTTTTTTTCCGATTAGCTATTGCGTATTTTTCGAATTCATTTAGTTAGTATCATTTGACACTTCTTTTAAAAAAACTAAAACTATAGATCACTTTAACTTTTTATACTGCTCGTCATTTCACCCATCAATAATTTCAACCGTAAATTCAATTCCACTTTTTTATTAAATTGTTTACACCTTAAAATTTCTGATTTAATTTTTTCAATCTCTTTCTTAATACTATCTATATTTTTTTCTATCTCAATAATTTCCTGAAGATTTTTTGAAGCACTAGTATCACTTACAAATTGAGAACAAAAATTTTTGTAAACCCAATCCAAATTATTTTTAAGTTCAACACAAGGTGATAATTCGTTTTCATCATTCCAATCTGTAGAAAATGTATAGTCAATTACTGAATTGTCATCATTGGTTGGGTGGGAATGTTTAGCAGAGGTTGAGATATAAAATTCATTATTAAATCTAACATTGAAAATAATTTGATACGGAATTGCTTTATCAATAATTAGAAGTAAATCCTTAATGTAAAGCTTTTCTTTTAACTCAATTTCGAAAATTTGTATTTCTTGTATATCTTTTCCTGCAAGGTTTATGGTATCTTGAGATAATTTATTAGCCCAGGTTATTCTTAAAATCTTTTCGCTAATTATCTTTTTCTGCTTCGAGTTGGTGTAAGTATCAAAAGCATTTTTTGGAATTACTTTTTTTACAACAGTCGATTTGGGTAGATCAAACATTCAGTAATTTATTTTACAATTAAAAACGAGATTAATTTAAAATCCTCAATACCCTTAAACTTTTCTTTCATCACGTTGGTACCGCCAGATTTGAATAAACTCAAAACTTCTTTTTCATCTTCAGTTTCTAAAATAGTAGCGATGGATTTCTTTAATAATTTTGAATAAACTGACATATTATGATACTCTTCAGTTTCTTTGTTAAGTTCCTCACACAATGCAGTAATAGGTTCTTTTACTCCTTTACATAACATCCGAATAGCATCCAAGATTTTCTTAGAATCAATATGATTAAACAATAACTTCCCCTCATCACTGATATAAACTAAATAAAAAGGATGTAATCGATTTAGCTTATTGATATTGATGCTTTCGTTAATGTTCTTCAAAACGTATATCACTCCAGGTTTCAAAATTTCTGTAGAACGAATAACTGCGTGTATTCCTTCTGGGATATCAACTAGTTCTCTATATTCCTTAATGAAATTGGATAAATCGATTCTAAAATCATTTAGTCCTAAATCTGTTATATCAATTCCTTCTCGTAAATCTTCCAAGTCTGTAACTTCATCTTGTAGTTTTTTCAACTGAATTTTACGGTATTCCAAATCTTTTTGATTCTCTTTCAGAATATTATCATCAGCTGTACTTGCCATATCTGAAATAAGCATCCTATCTTCGACTCTTTGTTTTAAATTAATATAATTATCTAATGTGATATCGGGCCAAAAGTTGACCAAGGTAATCGTTTCGTTGGTCGAGCCAATTCTATCTATCCTTCCAAAACGTTGAATAATACGAACTGGATTCCAGTGAATATCATAATTAATCAGATAATCACAATCCTGTAAATTTTGCCCCTCAGAAATACAGTCCGTAGCTATGAGAATATCAATTTCTTCATTAATTGTTGGAAAGATCAAGTCTTTACCTTTAGACTTAGGAGAAAAACAAGTCAATAATGCATTAAGTTCCGTAGGTATAGTTTTAGCAGTTGTAACTCTTCGTGATCCCGTAATTAAAGTTGTATTAATTTGAAATTCATCTTTAAAAACCTTACCTATATTTTTATACAGGTAATCTGCAGTGTCAGCAAATGCCGTAAAAATAATAACCTTCTTATTATTAGCATTAAGCGGATTTTCTACTTTATTCTTAATTGCCGAAATAAGTTTCTGAAGTTTGTAATCTACTGATGGAGTTACTATATTAACTTTCTTTAGAAGTTCATTCAAGGTACTCAAATCTTCTTCCAAATCCTCTTTCCATTGCATCCGGTCAATATCCGCAAGATGAACTTTTACTTTTTTTCCAAAAACATTTTCTTCATCTCCCCAATTAGCGTCCCAGTCAAAGTTTTCATCTTCTGTATCAAACTGAGGACTGAACAAATCCTCCAAACCATCTTTTGACAAAGCTCCTATAGTTTGTTCTATTTGAGAAACAATCCCATTAGTTGTAATTCTGAATGAATCTATGGAACTTTCAATTCGTTTCAGTAGATTAATTCGCATCAGAATCTTCAAGCTTTTTTCTCTGTCTACCTGCGTCAGCTTTCCACCTTTAGTTTGCTTATCATAAAGTTCCGCATACTTGGAAACCTGACTTGGCAAAATATATTTCAATGGTGTATATACGGAAAGATTCAACTGTCCTAATAATTCAGCTATTTCCACATAGGTTAAAGAATGATTTTCCGTTAGAGGACTTTCTATAGAAACTGGTATGTTTCGCTTTGGGAATTTACCTATATCACTAGTATCATAATAAGTTGTAATATGTTTTCTGGATCGGGCAATGGTAAGAGAATCCAATATCTCAAAAAAATCAAAATCTAACATATCCAAAAGCTTTTCTGTAGTTCTTTCAGATAAATCTAGTTTTGTCCAAACGTTAAATGCTTTCTGAGTTCTTTTGAAAATACTGTCAATACCTAGTTCTGTGTCTAACTTCTCATCAATAATTTCTGAATTACCTTCATAAGCTAATGCCAATTGATTTTTAAGGTCATTGAATTTATTGTTTACGGGCGTTGCAGAAAGCATCAATACTTTCGTTTCAATACCTTCACGCATTACCTTTCTCAATAACGCCTGATAACGGTTTTCTTTTTCTGAATAAGTTAAGCCCGCATTTCTGAAATTATGTGATTCATCAATCACCACCAAACCGTAATTTCCCCAATTGACATTCTCTAAATTTCTTCCATTACTCATTCCTTTATCTCTCGACAAATCGGTATGGAACAGCAAATCATAATTAAAGCGGTCTTTAGCTAAAATATTGGTTTTATCATTATGGCGGTAGGTATTCCAGTTGGCTTCCAGTTTTTTTGGACAAAGTACCAAAACATCTTTATTACGCATTTCATAATATTTGATGATTCCCAAAGCTGAAAAAGTTTTCCCTAAACCAACGCTGTCTGCCAAAATACAGCCTTTGTATTTTTCCAGTTTATTGATGGCACCAATCACAGCATCTTTTTGGAAATTAAAAAGCTTATTCCAGACTACAGTATCTTTAAAACCAACTTTATCATCAGGGAGATTATCAATACTTAGGTCATCCAAGAAGTTATTGAAAATATTATACAACGTAATAAAATAGATAAACTCTGGACTGTTATCCTTAAAAGCTTTCTCAAAATAATGCTGTACTTTTTCAGTAACTTCTTCCAGATTCTCATCATCTTCCCAAACCTGATTAAACCAATCCAAGTATGCTTTACTGTTAGGGAATTCTGTTTTTTGGATCAACGTAGGAAACCCTTTTATAGGTGTGATTCCCAAATCTGCGGTTGTGAAACTGTTGATACCATTCCAGGCAAGCGAAGACTCCTCTTTATCTGATGAATGAATCATTCCCTGCATTGGATAGTTGGTCTGCTTATTAGATTTAAAAGTAACCTTATCTTTTACCCATTGACTACACTCTTGAGCAATGGCACGCTGCGTGAGTTGATTTCTCAATCTCAATTCAAATTCGCCACCACAAAGATCTGCTTCTTTAAAAAGATGTGGAATGAAAAATTTTGGAACTTCTTTCTTCAAATTCTCTTGCAGAAAACTGGGAGATGTAAAGATAAACCGCAACTCATCAACTCCTTGCAGTTCTTTTCGCAGTGCTTCAAAGGCATAAATCGAAAATGATGATGCTGCAATGGCAAGTTTGCTTTTCTTTTTGATGTTCTCTTTGAGATCATCTACAAGGCGGGTGTTGATGTTGTCGATTAGTTTCATTACTTAATTTGAAATGATTAAAATTCTCTCTCTGTTTTCTAACAAATCTGCTACTTCAATTCTATGATTTGAAATTTCTTCATTACCCCATTGCTTGTGTCGATTTGTAATATCGTAAATTATTTTCTGTTTTGGAGGTAGATTTGTCTTGTAATACTTACCATCAATGGCAGCTTTCCCAGTGGGATGCTCATTATTCATTTTAGAATTGGAACTTTTGCTTACCAAACAAAGATTACCCAGGTTATCAAGCAAACTTTCATTAATTTCGTTCTTATAAGACTGAGGAAGATGATGTTCAACTGAATTACGATAAGTAAATTTAAAATCAGAAGGACTTTGAACCCAATACAAATAATCAATAAAATTGAATAAAAAATGCGGGACTTTCACTCCTTCATCAAATTTCGCAGAATCTATTTTTCCATCAAAATGGTTCAATATAATTTTATCAACAAAAGACTGAAGTTTGATATTTTCAATATTAAACCTTTCTCTATCGGAAAAGAAATTCAGTATTTCCTGTAACCAATTTTTATATTTTCTGTTTCTGAATGTAACTTGTAAAAGTGAAATTGATTTGATAAGTCTTTCTTGGTCGTTATAAGAATTTTTATACTTTAAGCTAGTAGAAATTTTATTTTCTACTTTGGAGTAATCATAACGAGTAGGCTTCTTTAGTGTCCATTTATAACTTTCTTCATCCCTATCATCGTCTGTAGACTTTACAATAAACCTGTCAAAAACAGTACGATAGTAAAGTAAATCATTAACAAAGTCTTTTGCATCTATTATATTTTTCAAACTCTCATACACAGTAATGAGGTCTTTCTCATTCAAAGGGATTTCTGTTTCATTTCCATTATCATAATAAGTTTGATATTTTACTTTAAAAATATGCATTAAGAAATTTGGAAAATCAATAATCGATTGGTCTTTTCCGGAGTCATCAATATCTTCAATCTCAACTGAAGTAAGTTTCTTAGTCGTATTTTCCAATGCTTGATTGATTGAAAATCCGCTCTTAAAATAAGATTCTTCGTCCTCAAAATCTACTTTTCTTATATGATCATAATTTTCTCCAAAGTATTTCCGTCTTTCTTCAGATGAAAATAATTTCTGAATATGAGTATCCATCTGTGAACAGGCATCCCATATTTTAGAAAATTCATCTTGTTGTTTCTCAAAATAATTGCCATCCTTATCTTTCAAAGTTTCTATAAGATAAGATTTTAGAATTTCGTGTTTCTGCAATTGTTCGCCACGATTATTCATTATTTCAAAGTAATTAGCAACATCTGTATCTTGTGGAATTTCTATACGGACAAGAACTACATTTTCAAAAACAAACTTTCTGAACTGCTCCAAACCCTCTATATCATAAAGTCTTTTCTCTATATCCTCATCAGGATTTACAATAGATTGCTGTAGCAAATCTACAGCATTAATCAAATGAGAGACTTTGTAATCAAAAGTAACTTCCGTTGTTTTTCCATTTCTATAATAAGAATCAAAAAAAGACTCTACTTCCGGTCTAGATTCGTAAAAGAGCTTTGGCTCTTTTACAAGATTCAATATTTTTAGTAATAGAGATAAGGTAGTCAAACGCTGTTGCCCATCAATTACCTCATATAATCCGTCATTCCTTTTGAGAACCACTAAACTCCCAATAAAGTAATTTAAAATTGGATTGGTTTTAGACTTTTTAAAATTCTCATACAAGTCCTGAAGCAACTGTTCTATTTCATCTTGCCCCCAAGCATAATTTCTCTGATAAAGAGGAACTATATATTTACTTTGAAAAATTTGTTTTAAGCTTTTATTTAGATTTTTAGTTGACATTATATACTAAATTGAAATCAGTTAATTTTACTTTATTTGAATCAAAAGATTCCAACTTTATTTGTTGTTCATCAAAAAACTCAATCACTCTTTTAACACCTTTTTTACAAACTACTTTCTTATTTGCAATTTTTTCCAAATGAATTAAATCAGAATAGGTTTGAGCATTTTCTATGATATTGAATACTTTGTTGTGAACAGGATAATCTGCAACACTTGCGTATCTTACTTGTTCCCTTTCAAGACGAAGTCTGTAAACCAAGAGATATAAAATCTTATGATATTTCTCAACACCTTCTTCTCCAAACTTATCAAACATCAGCATTATCAATGATTTATAAAGTTCAAATAGATATTGATCTCCATCACGATGCGAACCTAAATATTTACAATTCCTTTCAATAAACTTCTTGAACTCTATCATTTCATTATACTCAGAATGAAAAATCCTCTTGTAAATTTCAACGTAGGTTTCTGTATAATCAAAAAAATCTTTTCCATTAACAATATTTTGGTTGAGTAAAGCAAATGGACTGATATTTTCAGGTGAAGATTGCTTGAATCGTGACTTAACACCATTTACAGTTATACCCAGTGAGTTTAAATAATGTTGCACTACGTACTGCAACAATGCTTTATTTTGATATGGAAAATCAATAGGATGATTCTTACTAACATTAATTCCTTTAAACTCTTTAATTTCTTTTTTACTAAATTCTGATGCTGTTTCCTTTCGGCTCCACAATCGTGTTCTATAAAGCTGTTCATTAATAAGTTGTCTAAGTAAATCTGAAACTTGCTTGCTTTCCTTATTCGATTGATATCTTGCAGCGCCTTCCCAGGTTTTGTCACAAGCAATTTTTTCTTCAAACGTATTACTTTCCATCGCACGAATATGATATGCTTTTAAAAGATTATAAGCTTCTAACTCTTTTCCACGTCCGTTTTGAGAATCAAACATTTGAAATGCTTCAGACAGATCCCTTACCCTAATCTCTACAAACTCACAATATTCTAAAATATACTTTGCGAAACTATTGGCATCGTTTCCAAAATTTTCTTGTAACCAAGAATCAATAAAACGCTTATTGTTAATAATTGCGTTTAATGAATCTTGATGCTTGTATTGCAGTGACTTTCTTAAAGCGGAACCGATTGGACTTCCTAATGATTTTAGAATGAGTAAAATAGTGGTAATGCGCTGTTGACCATCAACAATATTTAGTTTTGAGTCTTTGTTATTAAGAATGACACTGCCAATTCTGTAAGAACTTTTTCCTTCTTTCCAGCTATGGGTAATATCCTCTAGTAATAAACGTACATTGTTTTCTGTCCAGCGATAAGGTCTTTGGTAGTTTGGGATTTCCATTTGGTCATCCAATACTTTGATGACCTTTTTGATTTCAGCAGTTATTTTTTCCAAGTTATTAGTTTTTGTTTTATGGTTTTAGTTCGAATGATTCAACAAGTTCTAAAGTTTTACAAGTCTTCTTTTCTATAAATAGAGATTCAGAATATGGGATATTCAAACTGATTTTCTTTTGATCAGATGTTTTAGAATTTATTTTTAGTGAATTGCTAAGAATTTTTAGAACAGCAACGGAAAAATCTGTTTGGTTGTAGCACAGTAAATAAAAATCCTTTTTCAACTCATCTCTCTTAAGATTAAAATTCCAGTTATCTGTAGATACCTTGGCAATCCTGCAATTATTTTCGTTTAAGTAAGAAATATTGGAGATGATAAATTTCTTAATTATAACAGATGTTGTATTGAAATCTAATTCAAAATTAGGTTGATAAGTTTCTTCAGTTTCAAGTGCAATATCATCTTCTATATCTACTACTTTGTACTTCTTATCATAAGCCCGATGATGCTTTCTGCATCTAAACTGGATAACTTTAAAAAAGTCTTTATGTTTATTCCGGAATTCTTCTTCAAATTCATCAATATTGATCTTGTAAATTCCTTTACCACTCTCAGTACCAAATTCTTCAAGTATTTCTCGAATCAATATTTTTCTCGTTCTGTCTTTCAAATGGGCAGCATCTAAGCTTTTCCACTTTCCGCAAACTTTCTTTTTCCCATTCTCATCCTTATCCTCGTCTTTACAAGATTTCTGTTTTTTACGATAAGGTCTGGATATTTCAGTGACTATATCACTTGTTCTTGGTCCCAAAAATTTATAAAATTCTTCTAATGTTCCTTCAAAATATGCAGACATAAATATTTTGTATTTGGGCAGTTAATAATATAGATTTGCTTATCTAATTTTATGTCATTAATTAGAAATCCCGATCTCTTTAGCTAATTCTTTAAACAATAGACTTTGCAGTCCTGCTGAACCACCACCTCTATACCTGCTATTTTCTCCAAAATATCTTTCTGATAATTCTTTTCCTTCTAACGTTTTTTTATTGAACGGCTTAAAAATATCATTAAAAATTTTCTCTAATTCTTCAATAGTTAGATCTTTCAAATCTTTTTTATCATAATTCGGAAATAGTCCTAGCTTAAAAAGTTCATTTATTCTACCTAACAATCTAAGAAATGCACCTAAACTTGTTGTTTTAGAAAGAATTGTAGAGTCACTTTTCTCTATAGATTTTGGCCAATAATCTGACAGTTCATTTTTTATGGTATTAAAGTAGGCAACAAAGACCTTAGGAAGTTTTTTATGTAGATCAAGTCTGTTTTGATCATCCTTTTTAAAATCCTCTACCACGTCATTCCATCCTCCTCTAGAGCCCAACAACCGTAAAATTTGTTGTGTTAAAAAAGCTTGTGAAATAAATCCATCATTTGAATTAAAATTCTTAACAAATCCTTTTAAAGGAGATTTAGTGGAAGAATTAAGAAACTTACCTAATTCGTGTGCAACATATAAGTCACTTAGCTTTTCATCTTTTCCAAATTTTGGTGCTTCACCAAAAATATCATAATACAATGATCTATCTACAGGTTTCTGATTAAAATTAACATCTGCAAATATTTTTGCCTGTTCCCAAATGTCGTAATCAACCAAGATGGTACAATTAAATTTGTAATTTAAAATTTTCGCAAGTTTTTTTTCAGAAAAAAACTGGCTTTCAATATCTCTGTATAACGAAAACATTGCTTTCATACGATGTTGACCATCAACAATCAGGCAACTCTGTTTTTCGATAGGTAGTTCGAAATTTACAACATTAAAAAGGTCTTTTGTAAATTCAATTGAATCTGAGCTAATGCTCAAAATCATAGATGAAGGAAATAATATATCAGAATCGTTATTTTCAAACAACGTATTGGAAATATATCTTTTTATGTTCCCGACTCTAATTTCATTAGTTTGACGTTGATAAAATTTAGATCTTTCATCATTTTCAGAGTTATCAGACCAATTTGACGTTGTTCTCTGCGTAAACTTTACAATATCTTTTAAATCTTTAAACCTAATAGCTGTAACCAAAATCATATGATCTTTATTACTGTATAATTCAATAGCTTTCATTCTTATAAAATTATTTAGTTAGGTCGTCATCGTTAAATAAATCAGTTTCAGAATCATTCTTTATTTGTGATTCATTTGGTACATCAATTTTTTCATTAACTACATCTTTATTATCATCTGCGTTAGTCTTAGCTGTATCAATATTTACTTTTTGAATTTGACTTTCTTCTTCTACCTCTTCTTTCGAAGTATGATCTTCTGTCTTAGTGAAAGGTTCTGAATGAAGACTTTCAATTTGTTGTACACGTTCTTCAATAGATTCCAAATCTTCCAATATCTTCTTTAGATTTACTTCTATCTCTCCTTTCAAATTATTTGCCCATTCATCCGAAACTTTAAGTTCTCTTTCTTCAAATTTATCTTTAAAATCTCTTTCTAAATTACTTTTTAATTGTTTTTTAATATCTTTTAATCTATCTCTCACTTCAGTTTTTGCTTCTTTTTCAGCTATTGTCTTTGAAGTTTCAGTAGCAATTTCTTTTGCTTCTTTTTCAGCTATCGTCTTTGAAGTTTCAGTAGCAATTTCTTTTGCTTTAATCTCAGCTACTTCTTTTGCAGTTTCAGTAGCAACTTCTTTTGCTTTGACTTCAGCTACTTCTTTTGCTATTTCTTCTGCTACTTTTTTTGCCTCTTCCTCAGCAATTTTTCTCGCTTCATATTCGGCCGTGTCTATGGTGCCCTTCTTCATTTCATTAATTGACTTAAAACCAAAAAATGTAGCAATAGCAACTAATATTGCTAAAAAACCTGCACCATAGGAAAATAGTTTGCTCCTATCTTCTTGCACTGATAATATAGATTCCATACGTTTATATTGAGCATCAACAGAAGAATTAATTTCACTTAAAATCTTTTTGTTGTTTTCATCAAGGTTTTTGATACTTTTTATAGTTGCAGAATCTTTATCATTTTTGATCAAGGAAGTATCCACAGATATTTCATATTTAACGACAATTTCTTTTGGAGCTATATTTTCAGGTTCTTTTCTTATCAAACTTGAGACTACCCAAATTAATGCACCAGTTGCAATTGTTACAATTAAAATCGCTGCCCAATTGGCACCAATGATTAGCCAATCTAATTTAGTTTTTGGTTTATTAGTTTCTGACATATTTGAACTATTAAAATTATAAAACCTTCATCTCACTCCCCGCACTCAACTGCTTCAACAACTGCTTCACATTCTCTTTCGCCGTATCATCTTTAAAACCTTTATCTCGAAAAACAATACGCAATGGTTTTTCCTTAGCGATTTCCTTGGCAAAAGCTTCATCAATACCATCATCAAAACAGCAGTACAGTGAATCTCCGGCTACGGAATAGACTTCTTTGCCCGAAATGGTTTTGCGTTCAATAGGCAGCGAAAGTGGTAATCCCCAATCGAGCATTATCTGAGTAAGCAAATCTTCTGCTGTACGACCTTCTTTTACATTGTCTGCAAAAAGGTCTAGCGTACCTTGGTTATAATCCTGCGGTTTATAGTACACATCTTGCATATTGGAGGAATCTAAACGGTACACACGGAAACCATAATCCTGCTCATCTTTAAATTCTGAAAACAAACCATCTTTTTTGGCTTTATCTATTTTTTCTTCTTTTATTTTATTGGAAGCACGGCGAATTCTTTCTTTGCCTATTTCACAAATGTTTTTGTAACCAGCTTTGTAGGCTTCCGTTTTTTCATCACTAGCTTCAGGAAGTTGTACCATTATGTACTTTCTATTACCATCATCTTCTGCATTTAGTTTCATAACAGCGTGTGCTGTAGTAGCAGAGCCCGAATAGAAATCCACTACCGTAAAATCATTCTCTGTTCTGAAAAGCTCTGCCATTTTTTGAATCAAGCCAGTAGGTTTAGGTGTATCAAAAGGTACATTATCACCAAAAAGTTCTTTTAACTCTGAATTTGCGATTCTTGTAGTTCCAAAAACATTTCCATCCCAAAGGTTTTCAGGAGTTCTTCCTTCTTGTTCTGACAAGTATATTTTCCTTATTATCCCAGAGTTATCATTCTTAAATATGATTTCTTTAGATTGAATTTTATTTTTCAATACTTCTTCCGACCATCGCCATCCGTTATCAGGAGGATTAATAATGTTTCCATTAGGTGCAATTATTTGAAATTTCAAAGTTTGCCTTAGATTTGGACTTCTAACATCTCCACTTCTCCAAAATCCTTTGGGATCATCATCAGGATTAGAGTAATTCTTGTTATCTTCTTCGGTTCTATTAAATTTGAAGTTTTTTGTGATTAAAATATTTTTACTGTAAACCAAATTATAATTTGATTGTCTAGATAAAAATCTTTCATCATTCTTGCTCTGCTGAGTATGTTTCCAAGTGATACATCCTATAAAATTACTTTCTCCAAAGATTTCGTCACAGATTTTACGAAGATTATGTACTTCATTATCATCGATGGAAATAAAAATGACACCATCATCTTTCAACAAATTTCTTGAAAGTTTTAAAACTGGATAAATATTACTAAGCCAATCTGAGTGATACCTTCCATCTGTTTTAGGATTTGGACTAAGCTTTCTATTTTCTTCGTCTATTTGTCCACTTTCAAATAACTCTTCCCCTCCCGATTTAGCAAAATTATCTTTATATACAAAGTCATTTCCCGTGTTGTAAGGCGGGTCTATGTAGATCATTTTTATTTTGTTCAGATAACTTTCCTGTAAAAGTTTCAGCACTTCCAGGTTATCACCTTCTATGTAAATGTTTTCGGTGGTATCAAAATCAACAGAATCTTCCCTCACTGGTCGCAAGGTTTTAGTAGTTGGGATATTGGCGGTTACAATAGCTTCGCGTTTTCCGGGCCATTCCAGTCGGTAGCGTTCTTTGTTTCCTTCTACTATTTCGGTAGAGAGTTCCTGTTTCAGCAAATCAAAATCTATCTTTTTGCCTTCTGCCGTTTCGGTAACGCAGTTGGGAAAAAGAACAGCTATTTTATCAATGTTCATAGCTGTTATATCGGTAGATTGTAGGTCTAATTTATCGTTCATCTCGGTTTATTTTAATTGCGCAATATCTCTTAATTTGTCATAAGTGGTAATGACATCAAACTTCACTTCGCCATTACTGATGGTTTTAAAGTGTTCCTTTGCACAATGTATTTTTAATTGTTCAATTCCTCTCAGGTCGTTTACATTTTCAGAACCTTTTGTTTCAGCTACAAAGTAGATGTACTTCACTTTTTCACTGTCTAAAACGATTGCCCAGTCGGGACTATAACTAGCAACAGGTGTGGCAATGTAAAATCCTTTAGGTAATTTAGCATAGACTACAACTTCTGTAGCCTGCTCCAGATTTTTGGTAAATTCTCTTTCTATTTTAGAATCTGTCTCTAAGAAATCGTAAATATGTTTTTGAAGGATTTCTTCGGTACGCAATACATTTTTTCCATTGGTAAAAACAGTTTTTGCATCAAACGATTCTTCTGTTTTGTGGTATGCAATATTGTTAATAATGAGCGAAGCTTTAGTTTCGTTGATGAGCTTAGCACATTTAGCAATAAATTCTTCCGGATTCTTTCTCAAAAGCGCGAAAGTATTCGGACTGATTTTTTTCAGAATAGAAACAATAGTAAGGCGCTTCAGATTGGTCAACGCTTCTATTTCACCAACAATATCATAAGCCACTTCGGTATAAAGGTCGGAAGATAATTTTTTAGAATCTGTTTTTGTGACATTAATAGCCGTTCCTTCTTTCAGATCTTCTTTGGAAACCTCACGCATTTCTCCGGTCTTGATTTCGTATTTGCGTTCTGAGATATGCAAATCTGCATCAATACGGATTCTGCTGTCATCAATCAGTTTATCGGTATCAAATTTCACTTCATACACCGTTTTCAGACTGATCTTTTTCCAAAGCTCCTGAAACTCTTTTTTAGCAAAGTTATTATTGATGGTTAACGGAACGGTGTCACTGGCATTTTCAGGCTTAATACCTTCTCCATTGTAAACAGATTGTAGCAATTGGCTAATGGCAGAAGCATAAGCAGCTAAATGTTCCGGTACAGGAACTTCATTTTTTTCAATTAGCTCTTTTCCTTCTGAAGTTATTTTATCGTCCTCGTCCAAAATGTCGTGTTTATACAAAAACTTATTTAGTTTTTTAGCATCTTCATCTGTAAGACGTAAAGTTTCGCCCAATTCATTGGTCAAAACTTTTCCAACAAAGAATTTGGTATCTGCTTTTACCGGACGGTCTTTCAGCGATTTTGCAATTTCATTCTGCAAACCTCTGGCAAACTCTTCATAACTTTCAGAAGCTATAACTGTCAATACATTAATGTCGTGAACCTGTTCGCCAACAAGTTCAAAATCCTGACGAACACCTCTTTTGTCAACTGCTAAACGCATTCCACGACCGACTTCCTGTCTTCTTCTAGTTTGGCTTCCACTATCTACATTTTTCAAGGCACAGATTTGAAATACATTAGGATTATCCCAACCTTCTTTCAAAGCCGAATGCGAAAAGATAAAACGTGTAGGTTCCTCAAAACTCAGCAGCCCTTCTTTATCTTTCATAATCAAATCGTACGCAGAAACATCATCAGAGTCTTCACTCCCTCTTTTGATGGTTGGGTCAACAGGTTTTCCTTTTTTATCAATGGAAAAATAACCGTTATGTACTCGGTCTGCGTCATCACGCTGCAAATAATGTAAGTAACTTCCAGGTGCATACACTTTTGAAGTTTTATTTACATCGGTTTCAATCACATAATCGGTATAATCCTGACGGAATAAATCAATAAATTGATTAATAGCATTCTTGTATTCCTCTTCAAATATCTGAGCATATTCGCCCAATTCTTCTTCGCCCATCTCATTATACTTTCGGTATTTCTCAACAGAGTCAATAAAGAATAGAGACAAAACCTTAATTCCTTTCTCAAAAAGTATCTTTTCTTTCTGTAAATGCGACAGAATTGTTTCCCTGATTTGAATTCTACGGAAAGCCAACTCGTCTTTGTCATTAATAATATCTCCGGGATAAATATCCCGCCCATTAACTACAATTTTGTTGAGATAACCGTTGATTTCCGCTACCAAACAATTTTTGTAAGCTGGTAAACCGCCCGAAACTTCATATAAATCTGTTCCCTGTGCAATTTTTTCACGAACCCGTTTTACACCATTTCCACTTCGTTGCTCATATTCCAGATAAGCTAAAGGAGGTTTGTTTGCGCTAAGACTAATGTATTCAAGATATAAATATCCCGTAGTCCCAGAAGATCCTTTCAAATTAATCCCTTTTACCTGAATCTTCTTTACCAGCTTTTTATTATACGCATCTAAGGCATCTAAACGGAAAATTTTATTGTATTCTTCCAGATGCGTTGCAGAATATCTTAAAGTGAAAAGAGGATGAAAATCTTCCATACTTTTCAGCGTAATCGAACCTTCTTTACCAACAGATTGTGGTTCGTCAATAATAATAATCGGTTTTGTTTGCGCAATTATGTCAATTGGTCGTCGCGAGCCAAAATGATCTAACTCCTGATGAATTCGCCTTGCATCAGCACCTTTGGCAGCAAAAGCCTGAGTATTAATTACCATTACGCTGATTCTCCCATCCGAAGCAAAACTCTCAATATCCTGTGGTCGGGAAGAATTATAAATAAACGGACTGATTTTATGTCCATAGATTTCCTGAAAATGATCCTGTGTTAATTCAAAGGTTTTAAAAACCCCTTCTCTGATAGCAATACTTGGAACAATGATGATAAACTTGCTCCAGCCATATTTTTTATTCAGCTCATACATTGTACGGATATAGGTATAGGTTTTACCCGTACCTGTTTCCATCTCAATCGTAAAATTGTAGCCAATATTTGCTCCTTTTACAATATCAATTTTTTGATTTTCTATCAGGTAATGCTCACGCTGTACACCAACAATATTATCAAAAATTTGAGATTCGGTAATTTGTATGGTGCTATTCCTATAACCAATCAGTTCGTCAACCTCATACTCCAATGTAGCAACTCCCTTTGCTTGTTCACGTGCTTTTCGTAAAATTTCAGCTGTTTTCTCCAGTGTAAATCTATTGGTTTTCAGAGTCTGACCTTCAAAACATCTTACAACTGCATCTACAGCCTGTATTTGAAAATCTTGTTCTTTGAATTGTAACTTCATTAATCAATTATAATTAATCGATAAATATAACTAAAGGACGACAAAAGAAAAAATAGAAAACCGTAAAACACAAAAAAAACTCACCTTAAATAAAAAAATTTTGATACTTTAAATTCTTTATATGAAAAATCAAGTTCGTTCAAAAAATTTACATTAATTATTCAAATCTAAAAGTTCTTTTATTCGGACTTGTAAACATTCAGTAATCAAATTTTTTATTAATCCCGATTGACATTCAGTATATTGACTAACAAGCATTTCATTAAATAAAGCACCTTTGCTTTCATATGTAAAAAGAGGAAATCCTTTGCTCATAGTCATAAAATTAATTAGTAACCTCGCTGTTCTTTTATTCCCATCAATAAAGGGTTGATTAAGCCAAATTCCTTGTGCTAAAAACGAAGCCTTTTCAATCACATTCTTGTCACTGTTCTCAAACTGATTGATTAGCAATTGTATATTTTTTATGACATTTTCTGGACTGCTATAAGGCTCAATAAACTCTGATTTACTTTTAGAAGAAGTAATCATTATACGATTGTTTTTTACTTTAAAATCACCATATTTTTGACCTCTTTCTTTATAGCTAAAGTAGTAATCATCTTGGAAAAGATTTCCAACTATGAGCCAATTAAGTTCCTTGATTAATTCAATTGATAAACTTTCCTTATTTATAACTGCTTTCAACATCTTAATTAGAGCTTTGTAAGTTCCTTTTTGCTCAAGAATATCTTTTACTTTAATCTTATCTCCAGATATCGTGTCATTATCAATGATGGACTGTGTTTGAACTAAAGTTAAATTATTTCCTTCTAGTCTATTTGTGGAATAGATATATTGGGCAAGCAAATCCCTTTCCTGTTCTAAGTTGAGAACAATATTTTGTGATTTATATTTATCAAGTAGTATGAAAATATCCATTATGTTAATTCACTTAAATAATGTTCTCTTACATTTTTACATTGATTTAAAGATATGACTTACAAGCTATTCATATTTTTCACCGAATTTCTAATCAAGTTTTTTATAATCACTAACATAGATAAAAATGAAAGTTCTTCCAAATTTAAAAAGATTTTTTGATGAAAGTAGGCTATCACAAGACTTTAAATAGAAGCTTTTAACTATCTTTGTTTTAGAAAAAATTAAATCAACGTAAACCGTAAGCTATCGTATTGGTACAAGAAAACCGCTAATCTTCTTAGATAACCAAATTCGATAGGCTTACGCCCGTGTCATATTATGGCGTGGGCTGTAAGTTCTATCTGGTTATCGGGTTCTTAGCGGTACCACTTGTACGGATAAGCTTCAGTACCACGCTTTCTCATTTCTAATCCGAAGTATTGGACTGTGCTTCTACAAAACTGTAGACCAATGAAAACAAAAACAAAAATTCAGCACCTCCATCAATCTGTTACTGGCGAGATGTTTCTAAATTACTTTCTATTTGATGAACCATCAATTGAGCATTTAAAAAATCTAGAAAATCTACCCATTGGCAAGAGCTTAAACGATTTAGTTTATAAAGTGGCAAAATATGATACTGAAGAAGGTCAGAATCAAGAAGCTAAAAAATTACTTCATAAATTATTTGAAATCAAGTCTAAAAAATTTGCCACTATACTTTCAGAAAGCGACCGCAAAAATTTTTATGATTTTTACATTAAAAATGATATGAATCCCCTGACTTTCATTTTAAAAGATTCTAATGAAAAAGAAAAGTTCATATCGAAAAAAGTATTATCCAAAGAAATGATACTCTTCATTAAGAAAAATTTTGCAAGTGCATTTATGGAAATCGATTTTATAACGTTAGAAATACCAATGAGTAAATACAAAAAAATGGTCAAACATTATTCTTACACAGTCTAAAAAAAAACATATTCCAATGAAAAATCTATTTCCATTTCTATTCGTAGCTATCCCAATGTTAGGATATTCTCAAAACTCTGATTGATCCGATGTTAAAAATGAACTTCAAATCAGCAAAACACAAATCACAAAACTCAATAAGGAAATTGAGTACTACAAAGAAACTTTGAATCTTTTGAAACCAATACGAACGGTTGGTGTTGATGGTATGGAATTAAATATCACTAAAATTGTCGGTTCTAGGAAAGATAAAAGTTTGTCTATCACTTTTGTTTATTAAAATAAAGATTCTGAAACAAGAAGCTTCTTTCAGTGCGAACAAGCGTTTCTAGTTTACCCACAGGGAAATCAATTTCAAACCTATGATGTATTCATTGCACCAAACAATGGGATAAGAGCAGAAAAAATACTCCCAAGCATCCCAACCAAAGCAAGCATCACATTCAAAACAACCAACCCAAGCATCCCAATCGACACAACCATCCCAACTATAAAAATTTTGACACTTAAGGTTTACGCAAAAAATCATATGGACAGCCCTTATTCAGCCATATTTGAAAATATTCCGGTAACTTGGGAATAGGATAAGATGTTTTCTCTGTCTATAAAACTTCAATTTCATTATTAGAATTAAAAATCAATTGGATAAATTAATATTAAAACATTAAAATTATGGGAGACTATTGGCACTATCAAATTATTAATACAGGAACTGAAAGTGAACCATCTTTAGGAATTCACGAAGTTTTCCGAAGCACTGCTAACAAAAAAGTCGTAAGTTGGACAGAAGACCCGATTGATTTAGGTGGTTTTGAAAACATCGAATCTTTAAGAGAAAATCTCGAAAACATTTTAGAAGCAATTAAAAAACATCCAGTACTTTTAGAATCAGAATTAGAAAAAAATATAAAAGAAAAACTGTAGCTGCATTGTAATTGTAATAATCATTTTGAAAGATTTATTTTCCAAAAAAAAATGAAAGTTTGCGTGAGGCTTTTATATTTTTTTGTCCTAAAATTAAAAGTAAATTTCAAACAAAATCAATTCAGTTATTAATAATTTGCTAAAAAATCATAAATCTTTTTTGTTATTTGAAGCTTCTCATTCGAGATAGAAGCCAGCTCGCTAAGTAAGCGATTATAGTCCTCAAGCAATTCATTAGAGATTTGTTTTTCAGTATTAATAATTCTTGCAATCTGATTGATATTTGTTTCAACTTTACTTTAAAAATAATCGTCTTTATTCACAAAATCAAAAATCATTTTATGTGAACCAAAATCTAAATCTCCATTTATTTTTGAAATAAAATAATGTGTATAACTACAATCTAGTTTATTACAAATCTCATTTAGTTTTTCTTTTTCTGATTCACTAACTCTTATTTGAATAAATTTATTTTTCATAAAACATTGATTAATTATTTTTAAAAAAAACCACAAAGTTCCGTAGTGTTTTTAAATCTTTTTGTAAAAAAGCAAAGAGTTTTTTGAAGTGTTGTCACTACAAAAGCACATCTTGCCGTACTAATACTTTGGTTTTTCAGAACTCTGAAATAATTATTTTAAATATTGATGATCAGTATGTTTTAAGATTTTTTGCTTTAGAAATAAAAAAGAATGGAAAAGAACAAATCTTCAACCTGCATATTTTGTATGAAGGTTAAAGATTAAAGTGTATCTATTTTATACAAGTTTGCAAGCAGACTGTATAAATTTTGTATCCGTTTTAATTTTCGGTGTACATTTCTTCTACAGGTTTTTGATTTGAGTGTACAAAGATTGTACACTCAAATCAAAACATCAGAAACCTATTGCGAGAAACATTATTTGTATTTGAAGAACATTAGAAATCAAAATCTGAACAAACTCCAACATCTTTAAACATATTCCGATAATTAACTATTAACCATCAATTTTAAATAATAACTGTTATGAAATTTGTTTAGTAGGTAAGTTTTCTATTTGCTTTTAAAACTTATAAAAAGCGGCAACCTTTTTCAAAAGCATTTGATGGCGATGCAAGGCAATGTTTTTGAATGGGTTGCTTCTGATTTTGCAAAAATGTGTTTTCGACCACAGGGAGGAATTGCATTTTTGCCACAAAAAAATGGCTGACATTTCAACAATGTCAACCATCGATTAATTAATTCAAATTGAATATTTCAGCTCCGTCCTTAGCAAAAGCTGTACACAATTCGAATGCTTTTTGAGACTTTAATTGTGCTGTTCCTCCCATTACAATACTTTGTAATTTCGTTTCGTTGTCTTTATACTTACGGACATTTTGAAAGTAACCCGTTACGGCATTGTAAGCTCCGAACAAGTTGCCTTTTGTCGTTTCCATTTGCTGAGTGTCGCTCATCATCGCATAAGCAAAAGCATTTTCTACAGTATTTTTAAACACTGTAGAAATTTCATCTTCCTCGCCTTTCTTCAATAAATCCAAAGTTTTCTTGTTTGGACAAAGTGATATTTGAATCAGTTTCTTCACTTCATCATCTGAAACTTTAACTTTCGTCCAATCATTAAATACGTCCTCCAATCTGTTACTAAGTAAGTTGGCTAACCCCATTACTTTATGAGCTGTTTCTATACGTTGTTTTGCTCCAGAAGTATGTTTAATTCTTACAACATTGGTCATATTCTTTAGTGAAGCATTGAGTGTATTCTGACAAACAATTCTTACAGGTGTAAAAGCGGCGGTAATGCTTCCGCTTCCATCGTGTGAAGTGGTGAGGAAAATATATTTTTCTGTTATATCATCCCCATTTCCCACTCTGATATAGTCGGGTAATTTTGCTGTAATAAAAATGCGCTCCCCATTCCCCAATGCTCCAGCAGTTTCGTATTTAATCCCTTTATTACTCCCTACTATAGAATCAAAGAAATTAAATGCTTCTCTATTCTGTACAATTTGGTATTCCTTACCAACAACACCTAAGACTATATTGTTATCCGTACGAATGTTGGCAAAATAATTAGGAACATCTAAATCACTTGAACCAATTGTAATGCCCTCTTCTGTTTCAATAAGACTTGAAGCTTTTGTCAATAAGGGAGATTTTACCACCTCATAATCCAAGCCTGCATATTTAATGGCTTCTTCGCTTGTTGGATAATGATCCACGATTAGCCCTAGACCGTGCCACGCTTTTTGTTTTACACTAAAAAAAGAATAGTTTCCAGTTCTCTGATTAAAATTGATATTATGCGACATAATGTTTGTTTTTAGATTATAAGTACTATTTGCTTAAGAATTAAAATGGTAGGTCGTCTTTCTCATCATTAATAAGTTGATTTGAACTTTGCGAAGTTTCAGTTTGTTTTTTTTCTATTTGCGATTTTGTTCCACCTCCGTGAAATCTGATATTGGAAGTATGGAAATTGAGCCCCGATTTAAGTTCCCCGTCTTTTCCTATCCAGGCGTTTGAGCTTACTCTACCTGTCAATTCTACCAATGTACCTTTGGTTAATGATTTTGCTACGTTTGGACTAATCCAATAAGCACAATTATAGTAGGTTGTCTGTTCTACCTTTTCCCCATGTTTGTTTTTATAGCTGTCATTGATTGCTACTGAAAAGTTGACCACTTTCTTTTGATTTTTCAAGACTGTGATTTCTGCATTTTTTGTAATTCTGCCTACGATGTTCATAATGTTTCGTTTTAAAATGTTAATACTTGATTTGTTTATTATTTCGTTACTGATATCGAGTGAATTGATTTGGTATCGAGGACACTCGGCTTCTCTTTATCTTTTCCTAATTGGAAAAGCTGTCTTCTATCTTGATGTAATTTTGTTTTTTCGTCGATGTCAAAGAGCTTCTAAAGTTGAATTGATTCGTATAACTGAGGTTCCGGCTTTTTCTTTGCCGATGATAATAGAAAAGTATTGGGCACACAAAACCCTCTTGAAACAAAGTTTGAAGAGGGCTTGAAATCTTTTTGTCCAAAGGATTAAGGAGTGTCTGGAAAAATTTCAGGAATGAAGTGGAAGGAATTTTTGTAGAAACCCAAAAAGATTTTTTTGAGTGAATGATACTATTCTACATTTGCAACTAGAAAAGCAAAACATCGGTAAGAATTGGTACAACACAAGGTTTTATCGAACCAAAAACCTATAAATAAGCATTGAAAAAACGGTTTTTAAGAAATTTAATAAGAGTATTTTTTTTCCTTAAAAAGCAAAATTTCCCTTATTCCGTTTAAATAAAAAAAACTTTCATAATCTTTTCAATGATACTTTTATTTATGCAGCGTTTCTCCCACCAATAAAAAGAATCATCCAAGGTTGAGATGAGTGTAATTTCGAATTAGTAATCAGCAGTTTTCCGAAATACAGATGAGCAGAATTCCGTAAACAAGCGTAATTAGAAATAAGTTCAATTCCGAAAATATTTTGAAAATTGATATAACTCTTGAGGTAAATAAAAGTATTCACAGTTTAAGAGAGTGATTTTCCGAAAAGATAAGTAATTGAAAAACTTAACAGACTAATTTTTTACTCTAATGAGTGGTTTTCCGATTTATGAATGAGCGTTTTTCCGAGAGCAAATGAGTATTTTTCCGAAAAAAGAACTGCACAATCAACTAGTAATATGACTAAACAGATATTAATTCTTTAAGAATTGGAGCTTAAGAAAATTGAAGTCATTGTAAAACTTAACCAAATCTGTTTTCTTGGCACAAAAAAATCCCCAAAATTGAGGATTAAACCAATAACCATGAAAACTCAAGTAAATTGAGAATCGGTACAAATTTCGCTACTGCTAAAAAAAATTGTAAAAAACCTAATTAATTACAAAGCAAAGAGACAAAATAAAACTCTATTAAAATTAAATAAACAGATACATCAATTTAATTATCTGTAATTACACAGCCACTCATTTAAGTCATTAAAATCTCTATATAACATTGAACAATCTTCCACATTGTCAAACTGTTGTTGAAATTTCGATTTCAAGGCGATGCCGTTTGTATCGTTATCCAGGAATAACGAAATTTTTTTGTAGTCTAGCAATTTTCTTTCAGCTTTAAAATACATTGATGTCGAATTCAAAATCAGAAAGTCCACATCACTAATTTCATAACCAATAGCTTTGAATGATAAAAAATCAAAAAAACCTTCGAAGACCAAAATTTCATTATAGGAAGTTGACTGACTGATAATAGTAGTGACATCCTTGCTTCCCAAACATATTTTAGAATATTGATTTCGTATTTCAAATCCACCAGAGTTATTTTTAAAACCAATACCAAAATACTTTTTATGACTGAAAGTATAATGTAACTCTTTAACCAAGTGTTTCTGTTCATACACTTTTCTACTCTTTAAATACTTAACCAATGAAGGATGCTTTATATCTGAAACATTGGTAATTTGATACTTTTTACAGATATCGGAAAAAGAATTATTTTGGTCTACATTTACAGAATTATCAAGAGCGGATAAATATTTCAAAGCTTCAGAAACATTACATTTTTTGACTGTCTGTACGATTGAGATGATATCATAGCTTTTTCTAGTACCAAAATCAAAAGCTACGTTCTTTACAAAATTAACAGATAAACTGGCTGTTCTTTCCAAACGATCTACAGCAAAGTAAAAAGCACTTCGCGGATTATCTTTAACAGGAAATAGATTAAAAGATTCTAAAACAGCTCTTATTCCAACTCTATTTTTTATTTCGTCACAATTCATTTAACAACAATTAAATAATTACGGGATAGCCATTAGGAAGAAGAATGCCCATCCTTGTACTTTTGTAAAATTCAATGATGATTGATTGAATCTCTTTCAGAAAATCCTGACCGATAAAAAGGTTGGATGCAAGCCTTTTCAGTCGGTTTCTTTTAATAAAATGACGATAGGATTTCTCAATTAATTCTCTCGTCTGCGGAATGTTTCTGTACTGATACGAAAACTGAGTAAATTCCTGTTGTTCTATGTGATATCTCTTTCTAAAGTAGTTTAATCGGTATGTGATTTCGAGATTCTCATTTGCATTAACCCCAAGACTTTCTTTAGCTATTTTTTTCGTTTCGTATGGTATTATTGTAATACTATCCTTATTGTATTTAAAATTAAAAGATAAGCTGCCAAAACGATTCAGATTGATTCTTACCAACTTTAAAAATTTAAAACAAAAGTCATTAGATGATTTGTAGTTTAATCCGAATTTTCTATTTAAAGTAGCGAGTTTCGCCATTGTTCCGGTAATTGGAATTTTCGCAAGCCAAATTGCAAAGATGATATGTTTATTATTTTTAACATTATATACTAAATGATACAGGATATAATTGTACTCGGGTATCACAACAAGCTTTTTCAGCCAGTAGCTGCTTATGAGAAATGAGGTATATCCTCTGATATCGTAACTCGGAGCAACAATAAGTCCTCCAAAAGTTTTAATTTCTTTTCCAATGGAATTCTCTGCTGAATACCATCCCATTTTAAATTTTGCTAAAAACTCATAGGCTTCAACAACCTGTTTTGTTGATCCGCTTGGTGATATTTTACTGTTCCTGATTTTCATTAAGGCAAACGTATTATTTTCTGTTTCAAATTCTTTGTCGAATAACGAAAGCTGATGAGGTCGATCTTCAGGACGGAATTGTTCAGAACTGATGATTGATATAATGTTGAAGATGACTCGAAGGGCATTAATTGGGATATCGGCAGCAATTTGATTTTCAAAGATAAAATCATCAACAAACTGATTACCTATCCTAATTCTGTCGTGATTGTTTTCATTATCAAACTCTCTCTTAACTAATCTTAAATTTTTTTCTAACATAGTTTCAAAAATCAATCTGTGCTTCAATATAATTCGACATTTGAAAATGACATCGTCTTATGGTCTGTTAATTTTAGGAATATCACTGAGAACCATTTCATTAGTGCCATCCATATCTTTCAGATAGGGCAAAATACTTTTGATAGTTGCTTTCCAATTATTAATCGGTCTATTGGTATTATCACTACACCAATTGTTTTGCAGCCAATGATTATACTTTATAATCACTTTAGTTTCAATTTGAGATTGATATGGCTTTAATGTTCTCACATAAGTTAAAAATTCTGACAATGTTGGAATTTCTTTATATCTAAGACGGTGATCATCAATTATACACTCACCATCCTCAATACTCATTACTTTGTTTTGTTTGTACTGAATGGCTTCAGTAGGATAATTAAGCAAAAGCTTATATATACAGGCTGTACCATTTTTAGTAGAAAAATCAATTAATCCAGAATCTTTTAGCTTAAGCTTTACAATTTTTACAGTTTTTCTGGTAATTTTAAGCTCATTACCAACCATTATATCCGAGATTTTAAAATCATAGCTATCAGTTTCATATCCTGTTTTCAGCAGATACAAATACATTGAGACAGCAGTAGCACCAATAGGATTATTTTGATTGAACATCCAAAACCTTTGTATAAGCTCTAGGTAGTACATATATTATTTCTTTCCAAAAAGTTCCAGCGCTTTTTCTTTATCAATAATTATAATATTGCCATTTTGAATAATTGCATCATTCAGAATTCCCGATGATTTAACTTCGGAAGCTTTTGAAACTGAGCAACCCAGAATTTTCGCTAAACCTTTAAGCCCATACTCATATTTTTTTTCAGAACTAATGTTACGTGCTACTTCTAAAAACTCCTTAACAGTCAATTTCCAAAGTGGTGTTTGAGGATCTATATTACTCATTTGTGCTATCATTTTTTTAAATTAATAATCCAATTTCTGGCGGCAGCCTGCCAGCTTATCATCAATTTATCATTAATTCTTCGCCATTCTCTCAAATCATAGAAATTATAAAACTCTTTAGCTTCAAGTGAAGAGAAATTTCTTTCATTGAAATAAAGTTCTACTTCAAAAAATGATGGAACTAAAAACTTTGGAGCATTATCAATTAGAGATGTTGTTTCTGTTCTGCTGAAAAGTGATTCTTTAATTTTATCTGGTAATACAATATCTACCAAAGTACCTCTATAAGTATTAAAGCTAGGAGAATAAACGATAAATCCTGCGTCATTCAAGTCCTTGATACATTTGTGATATGTAGCGATTGATTTGATTTTACTTAGTTTCATCACTTCTTCTCTGTAAATACGAAATGAATTCTGACAATGGTTCATTTGCCAGTATCTTAGCAAAACTATATAGAGTGCAATATGAGTTGGATAAAATCTATGATCTTCTACAATATGAGTAACAAGCTTAAAAGTTGATACATTGGTATTCATATTACTCAATTGAAGATTAGCGTCTATTGATTAACTTTTCGATATCCTTATAGTTGTAGTATATAATACCACCGATTTTATTGAAAGAAATCGTTCCGTTATTTCTTAAAGTCTGGAGTGTCCCAGAAGAAATAGTTAATAATTCTTTAACCTCAGAGGAACGTAACCATAATTTCTGTTCGGTCACATTGCCTAAGATTAATTTTTCAATAGCCTCCAGTAATTCAATTTTGAACTCCTGAAGATCTTCTTTGGTAAGAATTGAAAATGCCATAGTAGTTGAATATTTCTTTGGCAAAGTTTAGAAAAAGTCAAAAGAAAAGTTCGGTAGGTCTTCGTACCTACCGAACGATTCTGAGTTTTGTACTAACTCTATTAGGAAAGCAAATAGAATCTTCAAACCCAAAACAGCTGAATTTAGACTTTCTAATCATATATCGTTAAAATCAATGGCTTTATTTAGATTATCTGTCAAAAGTTGTAAGAATTTTGTTCTGTTATACTTTTTATTTTTGATTTCTCCGATAGTTTTATAAAAATTGCCTAAATCAATACCAAGATTCTTTTCAGTTTCACGAACAACTTCTTTAAATTCTATATTTCCGCCATTAAAGCATTGTGATAAATGAAGAGAATAAAGAATTTCAATTAAAGAAACTTTCGAGGAAGTCCAGGAAACTTTTGTATTGCCATCTGTCGAAGTCCGACTTCCAGTACCTAAATGCTCGATCTCACTAACCAGATAGTTACTAACTAACTCATTCGCTTTTATTAAGGCCAGTTTGTAATCGTTAGTCGTTGTAAATTCTTCATCGAAGTCATATAAATGAAACGACATTTTCATTTTCAGATCATTCGAATTTGTAGTAAAATACTTGTGATCCAAATAAGTGGCTTTTCTACGGTAATAATCATAAAAATGGCCATCTTCCGAGATTTGTTCTTCTAGTATTTTTAATTCTGTCTGAAAATATTTCTTCAGAATCTTATCGCCACCTGTGGGCTTTGAAATTTCTAGCTGCAATGCTTTTGAATGAAAAATGTATTGCGAAATAAAGTAAGGCTTGTAAATCTTAAAAAAAGTAACTTCGTCAGCGATCGATTCAAACGAGAAACTTTTCCTCAGTTTTTTGAGTGCCCTGATACTTAAGTCAATTTGCAAAAGTATCCTTTGATAAATGACCACTTTTTCTTCCTCAATCTCCAATAGCTTTTTGATTTCAATGTCTAACTCCTGCTGCAAAAGCGCAACTTTTCTAAAAAATGTTTTTGTTACCATGTCCTTTTTTTAGAAAATTACGAAGATTATCAATTTTAAAAGTTAAAGGGTATCGCTTTTCAGTTGCTGAAGCCGGTTTTTGATAAAGTCTGCAGGCCTGATTCCGTTGATTTCGAAAAAAATATCGGAAAAACTTTGTCTTGATGCCATCCCACATTCTTCTGCCAATGCCTCAACAGTATAATTTAAAAAACGCTTATCATTAAATAACAGTTCTGTAATATAGTTGATTCTTAAATGATTCAGATACTGACTGAAGTTCATATTGAATGTTTCATTAATGAAGCTGGACAGGTAATAAGTATTTGTATCGAGTTTTTGAGCTAATACACTTAATGTTATGCCCTTCTGTAGAAATATTTTGTGTTGTTCAAAAAATTGAATTTTTTCAGCGATAACATCTAAGAGCTCTGGTTTAAGAATGCTTTTTTTATGCTCTCCTATTTCTGGTTTTTCAAGATGCTTGATCTGCTTTTCAGATTCTCCACGATTTAACTTTTCGTATAGAAGACGGTACTTTGAAGCAATAAATTTTTCCTTTCTGTACTTTAGAACTAAAATCAAAATAATAGAGAAGGATAGCAGTACAGTTAACAAGGCTATGACAGTTCTGTTATTTGCTTTCTGCTCTAATTCCTCTTTCATTTTTAATAAGCTTTGCTTATCATATTGTCTATGGATTTTAGGTGATAAGTATGAAAAGTTTTTACCAAGGATGCTGTCGACTTTTAAAAGCTGTTTGGTATAGTACAATTCATTCCTAAAATCTTTTTGCCTATGATTGTAATTAATTAGGTCTTCGTAACAGATACGCAGTTCCGGAAGTATAAAAGAAGTTTTCGTAAAAATAGAGTCCACTTTCTCAAAATACCTGACTGCTTTTACATCACTTCTGCCGGCAGAATATGTTTTACCTAGATAATAGTAGATTACAGCTTCCCAAGAAAAATCTTTAGCCTTTATAATTTGTGGAAGGGCTTTCTTTAAAGAAATTTTAGCACCTGTATAATTAGATTTATAAAACTCAGAAATTCCCTTACATTTCAAAAGATAACTTTGTTCCAAGCTAAAAGTCTTTCGATCATTGATAAACCTTAGACCATCATCAATTAATGAATCTGCAGTTTCATTCTTTTTCAGGTTTCTGTAACAAATAATCATTTGATG
Source organism: Epilithonimonas zeae (assembly GCF_900141765.1). Taxonomy (NCBI): domain Bacteria; kingdom Pseudomonadati; phylum Bacteroidota; class Flavobacteriia; order Flavobacteriales; family Weeksellaceae; genus Epilithonimonas; species Epilithonimonas zeae. Next base: position 2,053,754 of record NZ_FSRK01000001.1, read on the forward strand.
AAGACTGTTGAGATAGCCTTTTTCATCATTGTACCTCAAGTTGAGATGCTTTTTAGTTCTTAACTGTTCTTTAAAATAAATATTGCAATCTGTAAAAAGGTCAAGCGCCTCATCGAAAAATCCTAAATAGCTTTTGACCACTCCCAAATGGTATTTTACTTTATTGATTTGATAGAGGTCATTTGATTTTTCAATATATTGATATGCTTTTAGATATTCGTTTAAAGCCTGTTCAAACTGTTTAAAGTTAAAATAGTAAATGATTCCTTTTCCAAGATAGGCGTTACTTATCAAGTCATTGTCCTTGGTTTTCAAAGCCGCAATAATCGTACTATCCGCATACATCAATTTTACCTGTTCATCGGCAGAATAAAAAATAGCATCTTTAAATCCTTGGGCAAGATATTTAAAGTCATTTTGTTTTTTAGCCTCAGCAATATACTGATGAACATATGGCAATGCCCGTTCATCATTCTTTTTCAAGTCTTCATATTTTTTTCTTAAAGCGACGTAAGGAGAATTTGAATTGGAATGGGCGAAACAATTTGTAAAAAAGAGATATAAAAAAAGGTTTATTAGTTTGATATTCTTCATCAACTTGAAAATTGCAGGGGTATCACTTCAAATTTAGTAATAAGATTTTATACAACCCTTGATTTTAGCAGCGTGATTAATTATCGCCTGCCAATTTTAGAAAAACCTAATTACCAAACAATTTTTCCGCTAAGTTTCTTTGTCAAAATTTATAAATTTTGACGTCCATATTTTTAAATCCCTCCTTCTCAAGCTTTTTTATTGGTGCAATACACCAATATCTTTGAATCAAGAATTCTACTTAATACCTCCGACGTCGGAACAAACTTTAAATCTGAATTATTATGAAGTTAACGTTCCTATTAATGGGTCTTATAAGTACCCAAACGATGATTAGCTGCAGAGAAACTGCAGAATTAGCTGAATCAAGCATTCAAAATCAAGATAAAACGAGTCTGTACTTGAGAGAAAGTGATTCAGCAGATAGAAAATCAACATCAACTATTGATCCTGATCCTCCCATAAAAGATACTCAGGATTGGAAAACAGATACAAGAAATAATTAATCCATAAAATTTACTTTCAAATGATTCCCCTGGCCTCAAACATTATATCCAAAACAGACCTACCATGTCCTAAAAGTGGTATATGGGAGAGTATGGGGAATTTTAAAACTACCTGTCCCATCTCAAAAGGAACTAAGATGCCAGACTATTGCGGAGAGAAGATAAAATGGAGATTAATTATGGCCTGCTAAAAAACAGAACTATGAAAAATTTAAAAGATATTACGGTTACATCGATCGCCTATTTTTTTGTTTTATTATTTATTTACGCCAGTGTAAGTAAAATAATAGATTTCGAAAATTTCCAGATACAAATCGCCCAATCACCTTTATTGAGTGCTTATGCTGGATATGTTTCATATGCCGTAATTCTAACTGAACTCGTAATTTCTTCTGCATTACTAACAAAGAACTATCGTAATATCGGTCTATATTCATCTTTATTATTGATGAGTGCTTTCACCATCTACATCTATCTCATTCTTAAATTCAGCGATTTTGTACCTTGTTCTTGCGGTGGCATATTAGAAAAAATGGACTGGCGAACGCATCTGTATTTTAATCTCTTGTGTGTTTTGCTAGCAATTACAGCGATCATCATTAATGAGAAATATAATATTAAAAGTTTATCATCACAAAAAAGTTCGAGAACAAATTTAAAATTACTCGCAAAATTATTCGTCGCCATTTTTATCGGATCAACTATTGTTATTGCATTGTTCTTTTCTTCAGAACATATTATAAAAAAAGAGAATAATTTTATACGGCGTTTTCCACACCACCCTATTTCTGAAGATAAGAATTATGACCTAAAAGTTAACTCCTATTATTTTGCTGGGATAAATAATTCCGAAATAATCTTAGGCAATTCAACATCACCATTTCTGATCACGAAAATAGATACTTCTTTTAATAGAAAACAGTTAATACGATTAAAACCAGACAGTACCATACGCTTCCGACGTTCACAGATAAAAACTCTAGATCATCATTATTTTTTCTTTGACGGCAGCATCCCTGTAATTTACAAAGGCAATGTTAATGATTCAACTGGTGTATTAAAAAAAATCAGTGAAAATGATGCGTATTTTGAACAGCTTATTCCTATTGACAGCACAGGATTTTTAATTAAAAGTCAAAATAAAGAAGGCAGGGCAATGTTTGGAAAAATTAATCTCAACACCTTTCCTAAAGTGCAGTTTAACCAATATCAAATCAATAATGATTACAAGTCGGTATTCACCAATGATGGAAATTTGATATTTGACATTCCTCAGAGACAGGTCTATTACATGCCGTTTTATCACAGCGAATATATTCACCTTCAAGAAACGCACACACCAAAGAACATCATCAAAACAATTGATGGTACTAAACCAGCTGAATCCGAAACCAAACGCTTGCAAGACGGCAGTATTAAAGTTAGTAAACCTTCGGTAGTCATTAATAAAACGTCAGCTGTTTACAAAGGTGTGTTATTTAACCATTCTACTTTAATCGGCCGTTATGAATCAAAAAAATTATGGCATAAGAACATCGTGATAGATGTTTATAAAACCAATCCCGTGGGATACTGGGGAAGTTTTTACATTCCAGATTTGAAGGAAAAGAAAATTTCCCAGATGCTTGTCACGGATCAGTTCATATTTGTGCTGACCGGCAACCAATTGATCAGATTCAGATTTGCGCAGTCTATTACTGATCTTTTTACTCAGAATGGGAGCAGCCGAAAACCCTTACAAGAGTAGGCAAATAATTAAAATTTCAAAACAATGAAAAATCTACGAACAATCATTTTACCTGCTGTCTTAGTTTTAATTTCAGCAGGCAGTGCATTCGCTACAGGACTTTCAAAAAAGAGCAATGCAACAATACTTGATGGCTATGTATTAAGACCAAATGAGGAACAGGTCTGTCAAAACACCTTTATTAAATGCAGTACAGAAGATGGTCCAATATGTACAGCCGATGTGGGAATGGGAAGCGAAAACTTAAGAGAGCTTTCCGGAAGTTCTTGTCCTACTACACTTCACCGTATCCCGTAAATTTTTTTAACATAGGGTGCCTAAAAGCACCCTATATTTTATTTATTTAATTAAGTTTCACTATCCAATCTGACTTTTTACCTTTTAAATAATAATCAAACCACTGCGCAATCTTTGTAAACAAATCTTTAGCAGAATCCGGATCTGTAATTGTATGCCCTTCATTTTCATAGAAGAGAGCCACTGCTGTTTTATTGCTTCGTTTCAGAGCAAGATAAAACTCCATAGATTGTGTCCAGCTGATGTTAAGATCTTTTTTTCCTGCCCAAATTAGAATCGGAGCAGATACTTTATTGGCAGCCAGTATCGGGCTATTACTCAAATATTGAGGACTAATTTCAAAGAAAGGTTTTGGCATCCTGTATTGGCCATTTTCAAATTGCCAGTAATAGGGACTTTTAAACATTTTACTTATTGAAAAATAAGCACTTACCAGATCACTATTGCCGTTACCCGAAACATAGGCTGCAAACTTATCGGAATGGGTTGCTACAAAATTCGTTTCATAAGCGCCGTGGGAATGACCAATCAATCCAATCTTTTTAAAGTCAACTGCAGGCTCACCAGCAATCACTTCCAAAGCAAGATCTACACATTTTAACGCTGCAATTCCAGCACCCTCTTCTCCATAGACAATATCAGGAAGATAAACAAAATATCCATTCTCTATATAATGCCTGATATTGAAGCCCTCGGCAGTAGAAAAATAGCCATCTCTCAAAAAAAAGTTGCCCAGTCTTGACTGCGTTTCGTAGATATTAACAATCATTGGATATTTTTTTGATTTGTCATAGTCTAAAGGATAGATTAAAACGCTTGAAAGATGTCTGCCGTCATCATTATGGTAATTAAATCTGTTATACTTCAAACCACTAATCTTTGTATCACTTTTGTTGCTGTTGTAAACTAAAGTTGTTTTAGATTTATTTACCATATTAAGTGATGGAGGTCGCGATAAATTCTCCTTAACAAAAGATACCATTTGATTTCTGTTAAAGGAAATAGTTGAAATTCGCTCATCTGTAGGATTTTGTAAAACAATCATTTTTCGTTTCTCTAGTTTAACCAATGCGCTTGAGTTAGATTTCTCTTGAAATAATTTTAAAAAGAAAACATCGTCATCAACAGTACATCTATACAGTCTTGATTTTGGCAAAAGCGCTTCCTTTTCTGCTACCAGTATAGAATTATCATAGCCTTTCAATGTTGGAATAAATTCAATACCAGATGTTTTTATGTTGTATCGAGCAATCCCACCCTTCTGCTCCAGATAGAAACAGTCCCCATTCTTCGAAAAATAAACATTTTCAGAGTAGGGCAAATTAATTTTTTGACTTGTTAAGTTGATGACGTCAAATAATACCCAGTGAGTATCTTTGAACGATACAATGTAATTTCCATTAGGACTTACAGAATTACGGGAAGCACCCACTCCTAATGGCTCCATCTTACCTGTCTGAATATCGTATCGGTACAAAAACAAAGGAGGATTGTAATTTGAATAGTCCTGCATTTCATAGAGGTTTATAGAGATGTAATACCTTGGATGTCCAATATAGGCGACCTCATGATCTTCTTTTGATTTAAGAACTTTAACATCCTTGCTTTTGGGTTTCCACAATAAAAAAACCTGTTCCTCATCCAGTGACATCATCTTCTTTTGCAAGCTGTTATCATTCGTGTACCAGATATCTGCTTCTTTAGAAGTAGAAACCTTTTTTTCAATAAATCCCTGAATGTATATCTCATCAGGATTGATGGTATTGTACGCTTTAAATTGATATATATTTTCTTGATATACATTATCCAAATAGTAAAAATCTTTAGTAATGCCATCCCAAAACCCTAAACGATAACGACCTTTGACTTGTGATGGCGTTGTAAAGCCAAGCTTTTTTGAATCAGCATAATAAATGGATCTTACTTTTTCCGGTGAGTTGAACAACAGCTTGGGCATCAAGTTATTCAATAGATATAAGCTATAGTGATCTGCTGAATATTTCGTAAAAAACACATCACGACTTTTATACACCTGAATACTTTCAATATCCGGTATTTCAGTTAACAACTTGCCACTGCCATCCAAAATCTGCAGAAGTTTACTACCATTACGCTCAAGAAAAATCAAAACCTGATCTTTATCTTTGATATACTCCACCTGCAACACATCCTGAATTGACACTATCTTTAAACTCTCGCAACTAATAATATCAATTTCTCTTCCTTTAACAGCAAACAAAACATTTCGATTGGTGAAAAACGAACGATTGACACCACTCATTGTAAATACCTCCTTGTTGGGCTTATCAGACTTTATCACGACTAACGTATCTCTTGATATTTCATACGCTTTCTTAAAACTGACGAATTTTCCGTTGGGAGACACTTCGTGCTGTTCAATATTATAATGATGATTCAGAAATAATGAATCTCTCTCCTGTCCAGAAACAAAACCAATACAAACAATCAACAGAATAAAACACCACCTGACAATCATACCTTCAATAGCCTTCATTTTGTGGATTTAAGTTAGCATTCAGCAAAATCTCCGATACCGGAAGAGGCCATAATTGATGGGAGTCTTTCCAGTTGACTTTTTTAAATTTCAGAATATCCAGTTTGTCCCATCTCTTAAGATCAAAAAAGCGTTGACCCTGCTCGCCAAAAAATTCCCGTCTCTTTTCCAAAACCAGTTCATTCATCACCATTGAAGGATCAAGAGTGGTAGGCAAATTACTAATCCCTGCACGCTGTCTTGTTTTATTAATCCAACCGGCCGCTTCCGCAGATTTATTCTGTCTTATTAAGGCTTCTGCCAAAATAAAGTAAACCTGTTCCAATCGGTAAACTACCGAATACTCATCATTATTGACCGTTATGTTCTTATACTTGTCATTACGAAAGTAGCCAGTCCCACTGCCTATGGAAGTGATCCAAACATTTTTACGAAGATCACCCATATCAAAATCATTGATAAGATTGTAGCTGACGGCGTAAACCGGCGGCGGAACAGCCGTAAAATAAAAAACCTTGGTTTCAGGTACAGCCGTACCTGCAGTTAATGTTTTCAGCTGAAATAGGATGTGCTTTCCACCTTTCTTGAAAACTTTATTCAGGTCATTTTCAAAAGCATAAAGAGAATTTTGAATGATCTCTTTTGACAGCTGCTCTGCCCCATTCCAATTCTTTTCCAGCAAAAAGATGTTCGCCAATAAAATTTGTCCCACTTTCCTATTCACAAATATCCGTTCAGACTGTCGGTATTCATCCGTCAAAAGTTCAATGGCTATTTGGGTATCTGCCTTCAGTAAGCTCAATATTTCAGCTTCTGTCTTCTTTCCTAAACTCTGATTGACTTTATAATCTGTCGAAGTCGTGTAGGGAATATTTCCAAATATCTGCGTTAAATTAAAGTAAAGAATAGACCTTATCAAAATAGCTTCACCCTTAATTTTAGCCTTATCACGAGCATTTAATACCGTCGACTGATCAACACCCGCAATGATGGCGTTAGCCATATAAATCTCTTTATAAGCATTCGTCCAGGTCGCTTTTACAACACTGTTTGTCGGTAATACCTGATTCAGATAGACATCTACATTATCAGAAGTTCCGGGTGCGGTATATATATCCAGATCATCCGTATAAGATCCTAATAGCACTCCAAATCCGGAAGAACCGCCCGCAAGGACAGAATTAGTCTGCAGTTCTGTATATAAATAATCCAAAGCCGCATAAGCCGTGTTGGTATCCTGATAAACCTCATCAGTCGTCATCTGATTGATAGGAGAATCTACTTCGATCATCTTATCACAACACAACAGCAGGCTGAGCAGGACATAAGCAGAAGAAAATAAAATATATTGTTTCATAATTGTACTAAATTAAAATTTGACTTGAAAACCTAAAGAATAAGTTTTTAGAGGAGGAATAAAGCCTGTCGTTACAAACTCAGGATCAACACCGAAATAATCAGTAATGGTCCATAAGTTCTGTCCCTGCGCATAGACAACTACATCCTTTAACCATTTGGACAACACAGGAATTTTGTAATTGATCTGTACATTCTTCAAGCGAATAAACGAGGCATCACCAACCGCAGCCGTACTATTTCTAAAATTTCCCACCAGCGTATTAACCTGTGCTACCGTTCCCGGAGAATACGGCATAATAACACCATTCGGATTTTCAGGAGACCATACATTTAGCAGTTCCACAGGCTGATTGTTCATATTGCCGGGCGTTGTCATCGTTCTGTAAAAATTCCAGTTTGTTTGCTTAACAAACTGCCACAGAAATGAAAAGGTAAAATTCCCATATCGTAGTTCATTCTGCCATCCTCCAAAATACTTAACGCCAATATTCCTGATCGCTAGCGCATCATCAGGAGAAGAAATTTTACCATCGCCATTATAATCTGTAAAAGTATATTGCCCCTGATCATTAATACCAGTATAATCAAACAGCTTGACAATAGATATCGGCATTCCCACCACATATCTTGTCGCATAAGTAGAAGATTCCAGATTCGGAAAAGACAATAGTTTATTTTCAGGATAACTGATATTAAAAGAAGAGCGCCATTGCCACGCATCCGTATTGATTGGTGTTGAAGACAACTCCAATTCCCATCCTTTGTTTTCAACCTCAGCATTTAAGTTGGCCTGAACAGAACTGAAACCTGTTGTCGCCGGAAGCGTCAGTCCCACCAACTGGCCTGATGACACATTTCGGTAATAAGCCACAGAGAAGTTCAGCGCATTCTTAAACAATCCCAATTCCAATGCTGTCTCCAGTTTCTTAGTCTGTTCCCAACTAAAATCAGGATTATATAGCCTAGAAGGATAAAGCCCGGCATTCGTATTATAAATATTACCAGAGATCGTATAAGAATCCAGATATTGATAATCCCCTATAAAGTCGCTTCCGGTAATACCATAACTCGCTCTCAGCTTTCCGAAGCTCAGCCATCCGATATCATCTAAAAACTGTTCCTTTGAAAACAGCCAGGCAGCTCCTAAAGCACCAAAGTTGGCGAAACGGTTATTAATACCAAATCGGCTTGACCCATCACGCCTTCCCGTTAAGTTAAGGATGTACTTACTTTTAAACTGATAATTCAACCGTGCAAAAGCAGATACATATTTATACTCATTCTTAATGTCCGGTGACAAGGTTTTCGTGGTCGCCGCTGCTAAATTCTCCATCAATGAATTACTTGAAAAACCTACCCCAACAATTGAAGTTGTTTTAGTCGTAGTCTGCTGAAATGAACCGCCCAGCAAGACATTCACCTGATGATTTCCGAAAGACTTTTCCCATCCCACCTGTGGCTCTGCCAGATAAGTAAACACAGAGTTGTTACTTTTCGATGTCGAAGAATCTCTCGAAGTCATCCCAAATGAAGGATTATACATCGTATGAGGCTGTAGAGAAAACTCCTCAAGGTTCTGATAATTAATCCCTGTATTCAGCTTAAAATGAAAATCAGATAAGAAACGATAGGACATGCCTAAGTTCTGATTGATCTGATAGATGCTGTTATTATACGTTCCATTAAGGGAAGCGATTGGATTCGCAAACGTGTTATTTTGCCAATTGATATTCCCGGAAGCATCATATAAAGCAGGCGCATTCGGACTTAAGGTCAATGCCCTTGTAAACAGATCCGTATTAACCACATTATTCTTAAGATCAGAGAAGATATTCGACATATCCAACTTAAACCTGCCATCCTCAGAAGTATAGTTATAGTTGGAATTCAGAATATTCGTCTTGTACTTAAAATCCCCGGGAAACACAGTCCCCTGTTCAGAATGAGACGCACTGATTAAAAAGCTGCTCAGTTTAGTACCACCACTGATGGATAGCTGTACATTATTACTCTCCGCCCATTTCCCTATTAGTTCATCCTGCCAGTTCGTATCCCTGTCAGCACTCCACACCCCATTCACATCATAAGCAGTTGTAGGAATCGTACTGATCCCCGCATTAGCATAAGCCTGTCTCCTCATATCCAGATACTGCGGTGTAGACATCATCTTCATTGTACAAGTCGGATTACTTAAACCATACTGCGTATTCAGCTGAAGCGAAAGTGTCTTACCCCTTCCCTTCTTAGTAGAGATCAAGATAACTCCATTCGCCCCTCTACTGCCATAGATGGCAGTCGCATCCGCATCCTTTAAAATTTCGATACTCTCGATATCATTAGGATTGATAGCATTCAAAGGACTGATATTCTGCAAAGGCAAAACAGTAAGCGAATATTTAGAAGACAGTGCTGCCCCCAAAGGCACACCATCAATCACATATAATGGCTGACTGCCATCAACCGAACTGTTCAAAAGACTACGCAGACTATTTCTACCTCTGATCTGCACATCAAAACCACCACCAGCAGTTCCCGAGTTCTGAGTAATATTCACCCCAGCCATTCGCCCCTGCAATGAAGACATCACATTCGTCACCGGTTGATTGGCAATATCCTTAGCAGTCACCTTAGCAATACTACCAGTATTTTCCCTTTCCTGTACCTGATAGTATCCGGCATTAAGAATCACCTCCTCTATCTGATTCTCCTCACCACTCAAATTCATAGAGATCACACTTCTGTTCCCAATGGTTAATTTCTGTAAAGGATAATCAGGATGTTTAAATACCAATATTGGATTATCACCTGATACCTGAACAAAATACTTCCCGGAAGAATCAGAGAGTATTACTATATCACTACCCTCTTGATAGACCGACACAGCAGATATAGGTTTATTATTGTCCGTTACAGTTCCTGTAACAGTGCGCATCTGCGCAATTGCTATACTAGAACACAGCACTGTGAAGCCAAGTGTCATTTGAAGATGACTTAGGCTGCAAAAGTTTTTTTTCATACTTTTGAAATAGATTTAATTCGTTAAATTCTAAGGCTCTCCCCTGCACTGTGTCAATTCCATTAAACCCAAATGCAAGGAGGGCTCTTTTGTTTTCCAATGGTTACGTTATACGTTACGCTCTATTACCCTTAACTCATATTGACAAAAAATAAAAACAATTCTCGACATGCCAAGCAGGAAGCAAACCAAGGACCTGGCAACAGCCTCCTGCCATAACACATCTTGAATTAATATGAATAAAAAATAACGTTTCCCAAGTAAGCCTAAAACAGCCGCAATAGGTTGTACACCCTATTGTATCCAACAGATACTCTATGTTGTAAGCGTCTTAGAATATAACTAAACAATGTAGAATGCAGAACTGCATAAAAAGAAAAACGGCATGGGACTCTACATTATCCAATTCGGGGTACTGGTATACCTTGTATACAGATAAGAGAGCCCACGCCTAGGTCGTGAGCTTCTTGCTTACCATCTCGTATACTAAAATTACCAGTTTTCGAATTGAGATTCTAAGCAATAGCTTCTATTATTTTATTGAAGTATCGCAAAGTTACACTTATTGTAACCTATTGTACAAATATAATAAAAAATCAAATAAAAACACATATATGTGTTGATGAAAAAGTTGAGAAAATCCAAAATTTACTAAATGTATATATGGGATATAGAGGAATTGAAATTTCAAATTGGAAAGTTGTTCAGATTTTATAGACTTTCAAAAAAACTTTCACAATTACAACTTGGAAATGAAATAAATCTTTCTGGTAATCAAATTGGCAGAATTGAAAGAGCTGAAACAAATCCAACCATAGAAAGTCTCATTAAATTTTGTAATTTCTTTAATCTAGATATTTTATTTATATTCTCCAAACTAACTGAAAATGAAATAAATAAAATTGATATCGAAATTGAACGCCTAGAAAAAGAATTTAAAAATCATAACAAAAGAAAAACTAATAAGTAATTAAGAATTCCCTATTAAAAAATTCTAGAGCTGATATCATTTTCTCAATTTTATTCAGATTTTAAAAAGCTCGTAAGATTTAAAATTTTGTTTTCTTCGAAATCATAAACTATTTCAACATAAAAATCATATAGCTTATACAAAACAAATTTCACATCATTTTTCAAAGATGAATCAATAAATTCACCTTCTCTAAAAACCAAATCATACTGGTCTTCTTTATTAAGTTGCGTGTAATTGTAAAATGATAATTCTTTTTTCAATTTTCTTTCGTTATTTGCCTTCTTTATCTTTTAAATATCGTTTTATCAAATATTTTTTGACAGATATATTTTTAAATTATATCAATACTAAAAGGCTACTAACTATAATTGTTTATAACATTACTTTGCCTTCGTTACAAAAATCTGAAACTGTGTAAATATATAAGAAAATACTTTATTTTACATTAGAAGTAGAATTGATCTTCAATCATTTTATTCACACAAAAAGATTATAAGAGCATATAATTTCGTAAATTGAAGATTGTAATAATCAAATGTTTTGATACTATATCAAAGCGAGTCTTTCCTAAAATAATGAAATGATAAAAACTATATTTATTCCAGCACATTTCAAACCAATAATACAAAATGTAGCTGATAATGTACCTACCGGAGAAACTAAAAAGAACTGGTTAGGACAAGAAAAACAAATTACTAGAAGGATAGTATCCCCAAAAATTGTTGGATGGTCAGATTCAGAAGTTGACGGAAAAAGATTATCTAAAGATATTACAGATGAACTTGAGAAATTATCTTCTCAAAATGTTAGAGTAATTTCAATTGTTCCTGTCTCTTCTGGTCGCTATAACTATCAATATAGCTCTGAAGGAATATCAAGTTCACGAAGAGTTTTTTCTGAGACAGAAAAGTAAGTGGTGGTGGTGGAAGCTATGGATTTGGCTATGGATATAGCTACACAGAAGGTGTTTTAATTTGTATTGAACTTTTATGAATACACATAGTTTACTTTTATTGAATTTGAGAGCACGACAATTACTAGTTAATTCCAAATTATTTCTTACATGATTTTACTATTTTATGGTATGTTTGATGTAATTGCACGAAGAATATTTGCTATTTTTTTGCTACTATCGTACTAAATCTTGTAACATTATACTGCTTTATATTTTTGATTTTTGTAAATTTAAAAAAATTAAGATGGAAAATGGATAATATAATTTCCCCATATTACAGAATCATTAGACCTCGTTTTGCCAATCCAGATGGCTTAAGCTTTAATTATCACACAGAGCATTATTTTGATAATCGTTATTGTGCTGAAAAACATTCTTTATTACATTCTTTCTATATTATAATAAATGACTTCAAAAAACTTTTTGACTATATAGAATTCCATGACGCTAATAAGGATATATTTTCACATAGAATTTATGAATTATATTTGAGGACATGCACTGAATTTGAAAATAATTGCAAAGGTATTTTGAAAGCTAATAATTACAATACCACAAGGAGTCTAACAATTCAAGACTATTTTAAATTAAATAAAGCAATGAAGCTAGATGAGTACCAAGTAAAAATTAGCATATGGTCACCTCAACCTTTAATCACTGAGCCGTTTAAAGATTGGCAAAACGCCAACGAATTTACACCGCTAGGCTGGTATCGAGATTACAATCAAGTTAAACATAATAGGAGTGAATATTTTCATTTGGCATCCCTAAAAAATTTAACAAAATCAATAACTGGATTATTTTCACTACTGGCTGCACAGTTTCATAGTAATGCATTTCATCAATTTCAAAGAAATATGTTTGGTTCAAATGATGATGATGGTTTTTTCATAGTACAGGAAAGCCTTTTTGGAATAAAATTTCCCCATTCATGGGTTCAATCGGACTTTTACGATTTTGAATGGGAGGAGTTAAAAAATATAGATGAACCTTTTAGAAGATACAATTTTAATTGAGTAAACTAATACTATATTATTATTCAAGTAAAATCAAACAAAACTAACTAACTTATAATCATGAAAAAAACAGTTTACTTTTTGGGAGCTGGGTTTTCCGCCGATGCTGGTGGACCTATTCAAAATCAAATTATTCAATTCATCTTAGATGAGGATTTTACAATCAAATTTATAGATAGAGAAGACATTCTTCAAGCTAAGGAAGAATTTATTTTATTTATAAAAGATACTTTACAGATTGACAAAAAGCTGTGGGATTCTATAGCTTTGGAAGACATTTTCACTCCTATTGATCGTTCGTTATCTAATGGAAAATCTTTTAAGAATTTTGATGTAAAAGAGTTATCAAATAAAAGAGAAAAATTTCACTTACTGATGGGAGCCGCTATAAAATATGGTGTTGATTATCGGAAAAAAAATAGCGAGTATATAGATAATTTCGCTGTTTACATCAATAAAATCGCAAAAGAAAGATTAATTGATCAAAAAGATCAGATTGCAATAATTACTACAAACTGGGATATTATATTAGATAACTCTTTGAATGAATTGGTAAAAGAATATTCACAACAAGAAGAGCAAAAGAAAAGTAAAAAATTAGCTGTAGTAGACTATTGTTGCTATATCAGTTCTTTAGATAAACATGATGATTTAATTAAGCCCGGCTTATTAGCTTTAGGACGAGATGGCTACAATATAAAATATCTGAAACTCCATGGATCCATGAACTGGTTGCACTGTCCAAGTTGTCAACGCATGTATGTGAAATTTGGAGAAAAGACTATGTTAAGTCCTCCTCCACCTTGCAATCATTGTTTTACAAATATGAAAATTCCGAAAACCGATAATGCAATTAAACTTAAAAGTAATCTACTACTCCCAACTTTTCTAAAAGATTTAAGTAATATTCAAATTCAATTGGTTTGGCAGAATGCGGGAATTGAACTTTCTGAAGCGTCAAAAGTTGTATTTATTGGATATTCCCTGCCTCAAGCAGATTTTGAAATTAGACAACTATTATCTCGATGTATCCCAAATCATGCGGAAGTTGAAGTCCTCTGCTATCCCAAAGATAGTAATGGTAATGAAAAATCTGAATTTGATAAAGCAAAAGATATAAAATGGTACAAAACCTTTTTTGGTAAAAGGATAAAATCAGATGATAATATAATTTTTAAAACTGTTCCAGACTATGTTTCATCATTGTAGAATTATAGTTACTAATTTCTTACCCTATTTCTTAGCAAATACTAATTAACAACATTTTATAAATTTTGCAAATGAAGAATTACCTCTATTTAAATGGTCAAAAATCAGTAGCTATCGAGTTAAATGGTGATGATGTTAGTGCCGTCTTCATTGACGGAGTGCAACAAGACTTTGACAAAGACGAAAAACTTAATAAATTAGATTACGCCAATACCGCAAAGCGAAAAAAGTATGCAGAATTTCTTAATAATCAGTTTGAAAATTTTGTTATCTTATCTGGTGCAGGATCTTCAGTGGACATAGGGCAAAACATAATAGATGAAGAATTGGAGATTGAGGTAGAAAGAAAGGGTAAGATAATGTCTCAATTATGGGATAGTGTTGAAGCTAAACTTACTACTCCTGTATTACAAAGATTTTGTGATTTAGTAACTTATACAGAGTTTAAACTTGATAAAGAAGTTAGAGAATATGATAAAAACCTTGAAAAATTACTTTCTCTTGCTAACATTGCTAAAAATTTTGTAATCGATACAACAGAGGAGACTGATGAAATAAAAAAGATTAATATAGAGGAAACGATCAAAACCATTGAACAGCTTATTAAATTAAACTGCACATTAAAACTTCCTGAGGATGCTCCGCACTTGGTATTTGTCGAAAAAATAACTAAACGAAAGGTAACATTACCAAGAGTAAAGATATTTACACTGAACTATGATACGTTATTTGAGCAAGCAGGCAGAAAGAAGAATTTCACAATTATAGACGGATTTTCGTTTTCGCATCCTCGTACTTTCAGCGGAAGAAATTTTGACTTAGATATTGTTTCAAGAAATTCAAGCAGAGTTAAAGAAGAAGATAACTTTGTTCAGAAAGTTTTTCATCTTTACAAACCACATGGTTCTGTAGATTGGACAAAAGAAAACAGTGAAATAATACAAAGAGAAAATATTGAAAATCCTTTAATGATATTTCCAAAAGATAGCAAATACGAGAGTTCATATGAACAACCTTACTTTGAGATGATGTCTCGATTCCAGCAAAATTTAAGAAATGAGAATGTCTTACTAGTTTGCATTGGTTTTAGCTTCAATGACAAACATTTAGTGACTGCTATCATAGAAGCATTAGAACAAAATCCTAGCTTCCAATTAGTGGTTGTCAATAAAAGTATTGATGAAACGTCTCAGACATTTAAACCTTTTTTCGAAGCCGCACAAAAGCACAATAACATTGCCCTGATTTCAGAATTATTCAAAGATTTCGCAGATAATTATCCAGATCTTAAATCATACAATCAGGAAGATGTAAAAAAGGTTATTCTCAACATAAATTCAGATCCAGATGAGCAATAATCCCTTTAATCATAGTCATTTCATAGGCTATATAAACCAAGTATTACCACAATATGTGAAAGTCCATTTTCCGTCATCAGTTTTAATGAAATCATTCACTTTTTATGGTGAAGAATTAAAGGGCGGATTAGTAGGAAATTATGTAGTCATTGAAGGTGAAAAATATGGATTTTTAGGTAAAATACTTGAACTAAGTTTACCTGAAAAGGAGCGGTTGGAATTAAGCGAAAAATCTTTTAGTACTAAAGACTTCCATCCAACTGGTAAAATAGAAATATTGTTATCATTCGAATTGTTCAATCCTACTAAAATTGATAAAGGTTTGAATTCACTCCCAATGATTGGATCTAAGGTATTTATATGTTCATCCGAATTTATTAAAGGTTATTTTAAAAATTTTGGAGTTAAAGACGGCTATATTGGAACTCCTCCAACCATTAACGTAGGACATTTAACTTACGATAAATCTACCGTTGTCGAATTATCACAACAAGCTTTATTTGGAAGGCACTGTGCTATCGTCGGAACGACTGGCGGTGGTAAAAGCTACACTGTTAGTCGACTATTGCAAGGAATAATAGAGAATAAAAATAAGGCTATAATTATCGATCCAACGGGCGAATATTCTAATTTTGATAGTTTGGAAGGTAAATCCAGCACGCCATTAATACTTTCAAAAGATTCTTTCTTTCATTATTCCAACTTGACAGTAGCAGATTTATTTGTACTCTTAAAGCCATCGGGACAAGTTCAAGCTCCTAAATTAATGGAGGCAATAAAATCTTTAAAGGTTTTAAGAATATTGGAAAACAATATAGATAACGATTTAATTATCAAATCTGATGAAAATACATACTCCATAAAAATCAAGGATCAAGTACGTGAGAATATTTATGTTAAAGATAAGAATATTGTAAAAGCTGGAAATTCTATAAAACCCTTCAATAGAATCTATAATACATTCATTAAAGAGATTGAAAGTATTAGTTCAAATTTTGACATTAGAAATCTTGGGTTACAAATTACAAAGGAATGCATCTACGATATTGACAGAAATGACAGCAAAAAATGGGGAGGTCATAATGAAGGTCATTTAAATAACTGCGTAAGCCTAATATTACGAATAAATAATTTGATAAATAATCCAGAATTTAATAAAGTATTTGGATTTAGCAAACTCAAAAGCGACGATAATGAACTTATAAATGGTATTAATACATTTATAGACAACGAACTAAATTTACTTAGAATAAGCTTTGAGGATGTTAGCTTCGATTTTCAAGCTAGAGAAATACTAGCAAATGCAGTGGGGAAATTTTTACTAGGTTTAGCACGAAATCAAAAATTTAAAAAGAAGCCATTAGTTTTATTCATAGATGAAGCACATCAATATCTAAACAAAAAAGTAAAAGATGAATATTTTGAATCTACAGATTTAAGTGCATTCGATAGCATAGCTAAAGAATGTCGAAAATATGGACTATTTCTTTGTTTAGCTACTCAGATGCCTCGAGACATTCCTAATGGCACATTAAGTCAAATTGGTACGTTCATAACACATAGGTTAATAAATTATCAAGATAAAGAAGCTATTGCTAATGCTTGTTCTTCAGCAAATAAAGATACCTTGGCTTTCTTGCCGGTATTAGGTTCTGGCGAGGCTTTACTCATGGGGGTAGATTTTCCAATGGCTGTAATGTTAAAAATTGAAAGCCCTCAAATCAAACCAAATTCTGAAACCCCTCTATTTTAAATTTGCTGGATAAGTTTTTTTTTTGAAATTTAAAATAAATGTCACGTATTCATGTGTTAAGATAACTATTAATTTTAATCTCTAAGATTCATATGTAACAATTTTTCATTTTCAATTAATTCACCATCTTCAAATATTGATCTAACTAATTTTTTTTGAAAAAACAGCTTCTTTTCAATATTTTTTATTTCTTCTATAGCTTTATCAGATGCAATGACAAACCATCCCTCTCCCACTTCACCATCTTTTCTAGGAGTCATATTCATATTACCACTTGCCCAAAAAATAGATTCTACCATTAATTCTCCTGCTTTGTTTTTCCATGCAAATAATTTTTTGGGTTCCGGAATCCAACTTAGATGTCTTGCTAAAACAGGATTTATTGCTATCCACTTTGATTTAACATCAAACTGACCAAATCTATGATCCCTATGAACAATTATAAAATGACCACCTCCATTTAGTTTGTGATAATTATCGCTGGATTCATGAAAAACTGAACCAAAGATATATGGTTCCGAATTGTCTATTTTATTAATAATGGCAATTTGAGATGAAAATTCTTCAGTTGGACTTCCCCAATCTAGATTCTTAATAATATTATATTCACCTATAATTTTAAAACCATTATCATAATTAATAAAATTATTTTCCTGCAATCTTACATTATCATCAATTTTATCAACCCAATCTTTTCTTACAAATTCATCTTTTTCAATTTTTGGAATGAAAGCTGGCTTTTTAATGACGGAAAAAAAAGATACGTTTCTATCTTTGTCTTTTAGTATTTCACTAAGTTCTTCAGAGAAGCAGAAATTAGCATCTATTAAGTCGGATGCTAATTGATTAATTGCTCTTAATGCTGCGATAACTCGAGGTCTATGAAATGAATATTTTAAATTAATGTCTTCGAGATGACTTCTTATTTCTTTTTCAAAATCAACACTCCATTCATTTTCATTGCCTAACTCTTTCATTAAAGATTGTGTTCTTATTAAAAGATTAGACCTATCTACTCCCGATATTTTTGATATGTAGTTAATAATATAACCAAATGGTCTTATTAAATCATTAGGATTTTCAACATCTAAAGTTGGGAAATAGGGATCATAATCTCTACCCGATTTTAGTGATTTTATGTCTGGAATCTTTAATGAATAAATAGCAGGTAGAATTGTAAACTGAATCTGCGGAATATCTCTTCCTAAAAAATTAAGAATTTCGATAGAATCTCTCCTAATCTCAAAATCTTTAGAAACAGCATATTCTTCAATTAGTGGAACAAAATTAATTGTCTGTTCTGGGTTAAGATGAAATAAGGAAGCTATGATTTCAATAATAGAGTAATCATTAAGTTTTCGTTTTGTAAGATAATCGCTTGCGTATTTATTATTAGCTTCAATAGACTTTGCAAATAATATAATTGCTTTTTCTCTTATTATATTTACTGGCGATTTTAAAAGTTCAACCAAATAATCAACATAGACCTTTTCAAGTGGAATATCCAATGAGTTTAATAAAGGTAAGTCCGCTAAAGGTTTACTATTAGACATTAGCCTTTGGAGATATTTAAAAACTTCATTCCAGATTTCTACTTCTGGGTAACTTTCTGTTAATAACCCTATTATATTTCTTAAATCATAGAAATATGAACTCGGATAACCTGTTTCTATTACATTGTATGAGAAAACTTCAAAAGCTTTTTTTGTTGCTGCTGAGGAATCAATTTTTTTTAAAGCAGTAAAAGCTTCTATCCTAGAGCCTCCATCATAATGTTTTACCCATCCCGATTCGCTCGACAATTCAATACTTTTCTCGGCCAAATCTCTTGCTAAATCGGAATCTCCTTTATTCAAAGCTATTTCACTCATTTTCGAATAAAATATTGATTCTCTTTTTGTAATTTTTGCAAAGCCATTAATATCTTTGATATTATCGAGAGAAATTATTGGTTCTAATTTATCTATAACTTTTGACCAGTTAAAATATGAGTTCCCCTTATCTTCATTTTGCAGCATTTCTTTAAAATCATCATAACTTTTTATTTGTTCAAGAACTTGATTTTCAGATAACCTTTTGTAATCAGGTTTTAAGACCAATTCATTCGAGGAAGAATCAGTATTTTCTTTATCATTTGGAAGAATAAAGTCCGGAAAATGATCTATCGTATTCAAATTTTGGGTTACAAAAAAATTGTCTATCTCTTTTAAAAGATACATCCTGTCTGCCTCAAATGCATTTATATTTATACTGTTTAAAATATATGAAAGTTGGTTTTTGAAAATATTTTCACCACATATTTCAAATCCTTTTTTAAGGATTTCTTTAAGTAATTTTATACTCGTGGATTCTGATAAGAGTAAATATAAATCACAATATAGGTTAACAGCATTATTATAATTTTGTTCTGCATTTATCTGTTTAGTAAAATACTTTATAAAAAGAGCCAAAGCCTCATTAAAATCTATCAGTCCATTTTTTATTTGCCAATTAGACTGTAGTACTCCATCACTTAAATTATTTTCATAAGCTACCTCCAGTAAATCTTCTGAAGCGTCCCAATATGCTCTTCCCTCTGTAGTCTCTTTTATGTGATTAAGGTGTGATAAGAACCATACGATTCTATCAGAAGCACCCACGGGATTAACTTTATTTATTTCTCGCAACCACCTTATCCAAGTAGTAAACTGATAGTCTTTACGGTAGCCAATTCCTATTGATTCTTGTATTGCCTGCTTTAACCATTTTTCACTTGCGCTATTCTCATTAATTTGAAAGTAAATATTTGCCTGATCAATACATTCTCGCACACGCCCATCAATATCGTGATTATCCAACATGAAACTTTCAATTGCCTGCAATCGTTCTACACAAATATCTTTTGAATATTTTTCTTCTATGAGAGATGAAACTATCTTTCGCTGAACTTTACTGCTCCAGTATTTTTTATTATTATCAAATTCTAAAAAAAGCTGATGAGCTATTTTATTTATATTTTCTTTTCCGGTCAATGATACAGCGTAAATTAGGAGATTAAAATACTCCTCTTTGCACTGTTGTATTTTATACCAATAACTATTGCGCGGAGAAATTTCTTTATAATAAAATTTGACAACCGGAATCATCCTTTGAGTAATTTCTCCCGAGAAACTTCCCATTATTCCCTCACTTACTACCTGAGAAATTAAACATAACATTCTTTCAAATTCAACTAATACTTCTTCATCACTTCCAGAAGCAACAGAAGGGATAGCAACAGTAATAGGTACTCCTTTATTGCAAAGATTCAGTAATTTATTAAACTTTATTAATGGAATAAATGGATCCAAAGAATCACTATATCCCAAATCTACTTCTTTTGTTGTGGTTTTTGAAGGGTGTTTAATATTCTCAATCCACTCACAAACTTCAATGATATCCTGAGTGACCTTGAAAATTAAATCGGCAATAAATATTCTTCCAATTGGTGACGTATTCTCTATTGTGAAATGTCTTTTTATAGAAGATATAAATTCAATTGCACGATTATTATCATTCCTATCAATGCATTCTTCAATTGCATTTTGGAAAAGATGAAATATTACATTCTTACCTTTTTTAGTGTTAGTATTGACTTTGCTTAAAATTTTACTGAAATCATCCCATTTATTTTGCTGAATAATACTATAACCAAGACTTTCTAATATTTGAACACGTAAATCCGATTCTTTTTCTTCAAATCTATTATTTTCAGTATCATTAGAAAATTCAATACTATTAACAACTAATAAAATGTTGTCTATCGATTCAAAATACGCAGCAGTTGTTACCCATTCTTGCAAGGAATCTTTTGTATCTCTATAATTATGTGAATTTTCAATTAATATTTTTTGATTAATGATGATTTCAGGATAAGCTAAATTGTACAATAACTCAGCTTCTGACTTGTAGCCAAAATTTAAAAAAATCCTAGATGCTTTTAAGGCATAAGATTCTGAGCAGTGCAGTACATTTCCCGATCTTAAGTATCCTACAGCTTCGCTAAATTTGTTTATTTCTAAGAGTTCTTCTGTAAGAGATGCAGGATTAATATTAAATAACCTGCTTTCAATCTCAGCAGAACAAAACAAATATTTTAGGAGAACGATTAAATTATTTTGCTTTCTACTGATTTCAATACCCAAATTTATATCTTTCTTAATTTCATCTGTAGGTCTAAAATTTAATAACTGAGCCGTGAAATCTTCCGGAGTTGCAACCGATAAAAATTTATCATAATCTTCTGATTCAAACAAATGATAATTCTGATTCCATCGTTGCTCGATAGTAGATTTCTCATAATATTCCGCTAACTGTTTGTGATAGTTACGATGCAAAATGAAATCAAAATCGTTATTTAAATAATTTATGGCTGTTTGAGTTAACAAAAATTGTTTAAATGAATTATGAAAAAAAGACAATGCTTTATTCTCTTCATTAAATAAAATTTTTGCTTTCTCGTTAAATGATTTGTGTGTTGCCCTTTCAAAAGACCATTCTTGTAAAAAACCGATATTTATTAAGCCTTTTATTCTAGCAATCAAACCTAAAAAACTAACTAAATTTTCCTCTTGATTAATTGGTTCCCAAATCTTTTTATAATAGTTATCTATATCTCCTTCAATTGTTGGAAGGGAGTCAATCACTTCCTCTAAGCTCTCTATTCCTGATAATTTTTCTACCAAATATGATAAATATAAGGGATGCCCTTGCGACTTCTCATATATTTTTGATTTTATACCAATGGTTACTTTGGCAATGAAATCTACGTTATCTATATAATTGTAAACGTCTTCTTTTCTTAAAGAATCAATTTTTATAGTTCTTTCGGAATTCTGTTGTTCACTTTTAACTTCTTGAGGAATGTCGCTTAAATCGTAAGACTGACTACCTAAAATAATAATAACACCACTTGGTAATGTTGCAGGTAATGGAAGTTCTCTAAGAAAATTGGTTGAAGCTGATTTATATTCTCTTGGAACATGGTCTAACCCGTCAATAATGATTATAGTTTTTTGTTGAGACTCATTATATTCTTCACCAATGTATTTTATTTGTTCGTAAAATACATCTTTTAAAAAAACAAGATCCTTATAAGGTAAAATATCTCTTTTATATATACCTTCTTCTTTTATTTGGAAAACTAAATCAAAAAATAAATGAATTGCATTCCCTCTTTCATAATAATTTAAATGTGATGATGGATTTGCAAAATCAAAAGCATAGTATTTAATAATTCTTTCAGTGGATGCTTTAGACCATTGGTTCAGCAAGGTAGATTTACCTGAGCCCGGTCCTCCCGATAGAAAAACATAGCCTGATTCTAGATGATTAACCTTAGAACTTAATAAGTCTAAACTACTTGTTATAGGCTGATACTTCTTCCTATCTATTACTATATCGTGATTGAATGTTGTTTTAAAGCGGCTTTCCCAGCCTAGTTCTTGGATTATCTGAAGTCGTGAGAATTCTACGAGTCGTATTGGACTTGCTACTTTTTCTATAATAAATCGGCTCAAGTCTTGTAGATCATTATCCTCTCTTAAGTACTTTGAATTTGTAACACTAAATTCTCTTTGTTTGTAGGCATGGTGAAAATCAAAAACTTCAACAAATTCGTTAAATTCTTCCTCTTCTACATTAAGTGTTTTTTTTAAATCTTCAATGACCGGATTCCACTTATCATTAATTACATACTTGTTACGTAGCTTTTTCCAAACTTCATTTATAAAATCATTAAAGCTTCCTATCTTATCATTTCCGATTTTTATAGTGTCACTCGTAGATAATTTTTTATTTGTAATCAAATGTGGGATAACCTTTTTACTTACATTAATTCTTTTCAAATTTTTCCAGCTTGATACAATTACGGGTAAAAGGCTGATAAAATTAGTATATGATATATCTGCCTCAGCAATTGTCCATTTAACTTGATACGCATGAACTTCTGAAGATGTAGAATATTGGATATCATCGAGCTTTTCGGCTTCCGGGTCTGCAACTTTTATCCAAGAAAGACTTTTATTAATTAAATTAAGATAAACAAACCATGCAAATTCATCAAATTGAGGTAAATATCCTCCTATAGCAGCTCGTTCTCCTTTTGCAGAAATCAATTTATTATCCATTGAAATTAGTTTATAACAAAATTAACTATTTATAACTAATATAGAAGTTTTATTGAGACTAACGATTTGTTCTCTTTTAAGAATCCTAGATTTCTCTTTGGAGATTTTAAAAATCAACAAAATCTTAATAATGTTCAGCAAGTTTTTTTCAAAAACATCCCAAATCCAAACATTACCATATTTTTGAAATATGTTTGCTTTAAAACTATGCAAAAATGCGTTTCCGCCAGCAGGAAGGAATTGCATTTTTGCCCCCGATTTTCTCCAGGACACCAAATTATATAACTCCTGTAAGCTACCTCAGCAAGTAAAAAAAGCTTCGACTTTCAAATCTATCAGTCGAAAATCAAAAACAATATCGAAACAGCAACATAAACAAATAAACCTCTAAAGTCTAAATCCTTTGGAGGTTTTCACCTCTATCATCCATAGATTAGCCAACAATCATTATGACATGTAAACTACATTTTATTTGGATTCTTAAACGAAAACACAATCCTCTTAGACAGTTCATCAAAACGAATATATCCTTGATAGTTCTTTCCTCCTTTACTAACCAATCCATTAATATAAGCCCACTCCCCTTTTTCCAACTTATTCATCTGCCAATTAAACAGCCTTTTCCCTCTAAACATCTTCGGAATCTCAACCAAAGCCTCATCTTTATAAATCTTCGACTCAGAAATTTTCACATCACTCTCAAACAAAAACTCAACACATTGTTTTTCAGCATTAAACTGAAGATTAGCCGAAAACTCTTTACCATTTCTTGAAATCATCCCCTCAACAAACAAAGCCTTACCTTCTTTCAGAATTCTCTGCTGTGCCCTATCAAGCTGAACACCACAAACCACCACAGGAATTCTGACAAAATCCAATCTCAAATAAAACAATTCATTGGTTAGCCTATCCATACTGATTAAAGAAGGTATCAATTCTCCGGTCACTTCATCAATAAGCTCCACAACTCTGCCCATATTTCCCGAATTCAACAGATTAAATTCATCCTCTTGGCTAAACCTATAACCAAAAAACAACTGGTTAAAATTCGATCTGTCTTGTACTCTATGAATACAAACTACTACTTCCCCATCATTATTCAATCTCAACTGCAATCTTGCATTAGTTTTAACTCCTGATTTTCCATTTTTCAATGATACACGAATCAACTTGGGCGTTTTATATCCTTTCAGCAAACAATCTAACACTTCCGATCGCTCTAACATTTCCCTATCAAGACCTATCTCTGCCAATCGTTCCCATGGTACATCTTCCATCTGAAAGCGGTATTGTAAAGAGTTGATTTCAGAAGGCTTTTGATAAAGACCATTCTTTATTTTAGAAGAATCTCTCCCAGTGTTTGTTTGATTTCTGATGGATTCTACTTTCTCGATAGAAACTGCGTAGTCAATCAAATCCATTTTCTCTCTATCCGAAGAAGATTCCAAATACTTCTGCAAACCAATTGCAGTTTCTCTCGCTTGATATTTTTTCACTTTAAAAAATGAATAATCAGCAGGATCTTTAAGCTGATAATAAAAATTTGTATAAAAATCTAAAAAAGATACTGCCGACGAATTAATACTTAGCATGGTATCAATTCCAGTCCCGTCGGGCTGAATGTCTATAAGATTTCCCTGCTCATTGACATTCTTTACAATCCCCACAGAATTAGTACTGTGGCGAAGTACCAATAAGGTACTGTTTTCTGAAACTGCTGTATGATTTCCGATGCTATTAATAATGATGATTTGTTAATTAGTTTGTGGTTAATCCTATTTTTTAATACACTTTTTTGATGCCTTCATTGATATAAATCTTTCAGTCAATCTGTTTTTAATCTTATTGGTTTAATCATATTTCCGATGCTAATTACAATGATGATTTCTTAGTTAGTTTTAAATTTATCCTCCCTGCTTTAATCAGATTTCGATTTTGTTCACGATAACAATTGAGTATTGGTAGCTATGACTTATTGGAGTATACTGTAATTTTTAGCTGTTTAATTATGGCTATCTTCTAAAAAAATTTAAGGCTTTATCACGTCTCAATTCTCCTCTCTTCGCTTCAATTCTCATCAACTTACACCTTCACTTCACTTCACTTCACTTCACTTCACTTCACTTCACTTCACTTCACTTCACTTCACTTCACTTCACTTCACTTCACTTCACTTCACTTCACCTCACTTCACCTCACATCACATCACATCACATCACATCACATCACATCACATCACATCACATCACTTCACCTCACTTCACCTCACTTCACCTCACTTCACCTCACCTCATCTCATCTCATCTCATCTCATCTCATCTCATCTCACATCACTTCACATCACTTCACCAGTATTAACTATCAAAAGCAATTACAAGAAGCCTAATAATTTTAAAAACCTCATATCATCCCATCATCCGCAAAAGAATAATGCGAATCCGAAGTCAAAATCACGTGATCCAGTAAAGACATACTCATCACCTTACACGCCTCTTTAAATCTGAGCCGTCATTTTAATATCAGCACTTGAAGGTTTAAGATTTCCCGAAGGATGATTATGAGCCACGATAATCCCCGAAGCATTACAAAGAAGACCAGCCTGCAATACAATTCTGACATCGACCAATGTTGAAGAAATCCCACACTCTGATATTTTCTTAATTCCTAAAACCTTGTTAGCCTGGTTCAGATACAATGCAAAGAAAGATTCCCGATAATCCATTTCATCAGAATCAAAATGCTCTCTAAAAATTTGCACTGCATCTCTTGATGATGAGATTAGCCTTTCACAATTTCCTTTTCTTGAATAGCTCAATTAAATTTCGTTTACAATATTGAATTTCATCTGAATTGCTCCGAGTGCGGCGGAGACCTGTATTTCCCGCACCTACTATTAAAAAACCACTAGATTCTGTAATTGCAGCTTGAAGGAAATCTTGACTTTTTCTATTCTTTACTTGATTGTAATCCATAAGACTGATTTACAATTTGATCGTACAAAACATTTATAATTCGATTAGTTGAATTGATTTCTAATTCAATTTGATGAATTAATCTCTAATCCATTCGGACAAACTAATTGATCAATACCGTGAAATAATTATCTTTTTATAACATCATATCAAATGATCTATACTAATAAAATAAATAAGAATCAAAATTTCAATGAACTGCATTTGCACCTTGTGAGGTTTCTGACTTTTCTATGCGGATTACCATTCGGGCAGGCACAAGGAAAACTGCAATCAATTCCTTGAAAACAATAAGAAAGACAATTGATGAAAGCTTGAAATCTTTTTGCGGAGGGTTTGGAATCGCCGATTCCGGATACCCAAAAAGATTTTTTTTCAGCCGTGACAACGGAATAGATTTGCTATAGAAAATGAGATAACCTCAGATGCAGAATGTACATTGAGGTTTGGTCTGTGGAGAGCTTGGTTCAGTAAAATTTATTAGAAAAGAGCGATAATTACTAAAGAAATAACAAACTTTTGATAAAATAAGAAAGAATGATGATTAGAAGAAAGTCCTTAGATATATTTTGAAACTCTGAAAGCCTTCACTGACAGACAAAATTTTCGACATCGCAGCGCAAAATCCGTTAAAACAATAAAACTAGCAATCACCTATTAAAAAAAACATAATCATCTCACAATTAAATATTTAAATGTATATTTATAATACCAATATTAAAAAATTATAATTATGGAAAAACAACACGAGAGTGAGTCTCTACACCAATTCATCCAAGTAATTGATGGAGCTATCTGTCATAATATTTATGCCGGATATATTAAAATTTTAAAAAACACTCATCCTTCGAGATCAATTTCTGTACAATTGAGAGTAACTTCAGATCCTCCTAATGACGATGTGACAGGTCAAAGGATAAGTTATCTTATGAATCCGATTATCGTCGGTGCTAATTCCTCTAGTGAAATTGGATGTGATGTACCTGGCCCTACCAGACAAAGATTTTTTTTTGTTCCTGAGATTGTAAAATGGGGAAATTAATTTAAAACTATCAAACATGGAAGAAATTAAACTGAATGAAGAAATTATTTCTGGCGAAAATTGTGTATTTAAAATTGCTGTCAAGAAGACCAATTATTTTGAAATTAAATTTGGATACGATAGTAATATCAATTCAAAATCCTATTACTATTTTATTGAAAATATAAAACTTAGCCCATTAGGTGACTATAAATATCTACTTATAGGCTCGAACATAACAGAAAATCAATATTATAAAAGTTTTGGAATTTCAAACATTGGTGAACTTTTAAATTACAGGCAACCTAGATTTGATATCGAACTTATAATAAATGTACCTTTTTTCAAGAAAGGGCACTACTTACATATCAGAAACATATGCAAATACAATCCTAATGAGAATTCAAAAGCTTCAATTCATTTTTACGATGGCTTTGGAAATAATAAAGAGATAATTAAAGACTTAGAGCTTATTTCAAATGAGCTTACCAGCTTTCAAGTTAATTGGTAAATGAAATATTATGTTAGCAAAAGAATTATTTTTTGAAAGACTTCCTGATCCAGATTTTAATAAAGAAGTATACTCGGTTTCATCTCACAATGATAATGCATCCAATCATAGTGCAATATACCTAAGAGCTAGAAGACATTTGACGACACAAGAAGCGGTTAATAACCTTAGGAATGGAAGCAATGGTTTAAAGAGAGTATTAGGAATTGGTGGACATGGAGCTCCAGGGTTTGTTGAGACAGGAGCAGGACCTTCCGGATCTTCAGATGAGAATCAATACATTTACGCAGGGAATCAAAGTTTATGGGCTGATCAATTAGAAAGATTTTTTAATGAAAGATTTAATGAATTTGTTATTTATAGTTGTAGTACTGGTGCTAATAGAAGTGGTGCACATTTATTATGGCTAATTGCTAAACATGCAGAAAAACAGGTCATTGCCCGAACTGGTTTACTTTATGCAGTTCGTCAAGGAAATAAATATTGGTTCGAAACAGAAAAGGGTGCCACTTGGCAAAGAGCACATTATGATATGATTGAGCCACCTGAACCAATTGACACTCCACACCAATTCTTGAATTACAGAAATCCAATGAAAAGTTTTGAGTATTTTGATGGTAATATCTTAGTAGTCATTAACTTTTCAGAAGTACATAAGATTGAGGTTATTGATAATAATAAAAAAATCATAGAGATAGATCAAGAGTCATATTTTTTATTTTTAGATAGAGTATTTTATACAGAAGGTATTTCCATCGAAGGCGAAATATTAGGGATAGTATCTAAACAAATATTCATTTATTTTAAAGATAAAAAATTGGAGCTTTCAATTTATGAGGATCGATTTTGCAAATTTGTAGGACAACCCATTGGTTATTATTTGTCTGAAGATTTAAAATCATTGATATCATTTCAATGAACTGCATTTGCACCTGGTGAGGTTTCTGACTTTTCTATGCGGATTCACCATTCAGGCAGGCACAATGAAAACTGCAATCAATTCCTTGAAAACAATAAGAAAGACAATTGAAGAAAGCTTGAAATATTTTTGCGGAGGGTCTGGGATCTCTGATTCCGGATACCCAAAAAGATTTTTTTCAGCAGTGACAACGGAATAGATTTGCTATAGAAAATCGCATACCCTCACGGGCATCAAGAGTAATTGAAATGAAATCCTGCTTTAACAGTTATTAAAGTAAAATGAAAATTGATGAGGCCATTCACAACACATAGCGGCAATAAGATTTCTACGATTTAGGTTTAAGTATTTTAAGGAAAATGAATTTTTACAGCTAAGAAATAACAATTTGGATCTGGACAGATTAAACAACTTCTTTTCTGTCAATCTGATCTTTGAATATGTTTAATTGGATAATAATATACTTTAAGATAACAGAAATATTGAATTTTGTCATTTAGAATTTTGTTTTTTGATTTGGTACAATGAAAAATATAGTTGCCAAAAACAATTATCTTTGCAGCACTAATAACATCTCTATGGTTAGAACACTATCTCTTTCATTCTTTTTCATTGTCAGCTTATCTAATTTGTTCTTTGCACAATCCAACAAATTTTTGCTGGACACTGAACTCAACACCTTTGAATTACCGGCTGGAAAAAATTATACCTCTGGTATTCCGCGTGCGGATGCACTTAAAAATATTGCGGATGCTTTGGGGATTTCAAGCGATGCTTTACTGAATGATGAAACAGTATCTATTAAAGACAAAGAACTTCTCAAAAAGTTCGAGGTAATACAGGAAATGAACGAAGAGGACAGGGCGATGATAACAAGATTCCTAGACCTAACAATACGAGATTATAAAGCGAAAAAAGCTTACTCATAAAACAACAAAAATCCAACTCAATTGAGTTGGATTTTATGGTTTAAATTATTTAGAAAGTTCTTTAATCTTAGCTATAACCCCGTAAAAATCTACATCTTTTTCAGGTTCTATTATTTCGCCTGTGTCAAAATTTTCAATAATTACATTGTAATTTTTTGTATCAAAATAGTTATATGAAGATATATAAAGTAACTTTTCATCAAATCGCAATCCTATTGCTGTAATATCGGAATCCCAAAAATCTACTACCTCAAGCCCCGTTATATTTTCAGTTTCTAAAGTCTTTATCAAACGAATTATTTCTGAACTTTTATTATCTATCATTATTTCAAAAATCTACTATCTGTTAATAATTTACGTACAGTTGTATTACCACTTTGCAATGCTTCTTTTACCGTACTATTTAAATGTTCTGCTGGAAAAACTGATTTTATACTCCCTTGTCTATGTGTTAATATAAATTCTTGTACCGTTTTATCTGCGTTTTCTAATATGCTCATTGTAGTAGGACTATTTATGTTTAATTTAAGAGCCTTAGCTAGTTTCATAAATTTGCCTCCAAAATTTCCCATTCTAGCAACATTACCCATATTACCTTTTCTCATATTTACAAGTAAAATAGCTGTTGCAACTACCATTTCTGCAGTATCCTCACTTTCTCCAATAGATTCAATTCCATTTTTAAAATCTCCTGGAACATCCTTCATCGCAGCCCACATTTTTTTAAATTCACATCCAATATCATTATGTCCACATTTACCATATCTTGCATTCAATGCTGCATTTTCTTCAGGAGTATTAGGAACTATAGGAGCAATTAACCTTAGTGTTTTATCTATTGACGATAATGTTTTATTAATATCAATACTAGAAATTATTTCAACAGCTTTAGATTTTACGGCTCTGTATTTAGTGATAACAACTTCTTCTATTTCAGTCACTCCAGACTTTTTCGGGTCATCTCCACCTCCAAAGCCTTCACCAATCATTCCTGTTGGGTCATTAAAGAAAATAGGATTATTATAAGCATAGGAATAAGGACTATAAGGAAATTGTAGTTCACTTAAATCATCTATTACACCCCATCTCCCAATATCCGCCATATACATTCTCGCACCATAATCATACATCCCGGTCTCCTGCAACTCCTTGCCGTTGTACTTGTAGTTTTTGTATGTCGTAATAAGACATTACCTACTTACCTTTCATTTTCCATTTTTTTTCTTCACAAGAGTATTCATAAATTGTCGTTGACCCTCCAACATTTGTAAATTGATAGTTTTTATTTTCGTAGTTTATTATAAAATCTATAATTTTAATAATTATCCTATTTCCCTCCAATATCTGAATAACTTTCCAAGCATTTATTCCTTTTTTTAAGAGGTTTATATTTTTTTTGTTATAAATATCAATTTCTTTAAATGTTATTTTAGAAGTATTATTTACTCTAAGATTTTTGTTATTCTCATCAAGTAAATATAAATTATTGATTTTATTAGAAAGCTGTTTTGAATATGTTTTCCAGTTTTCAGTCTGAATATCTTTACTCAACTCTTTGTTATAAAAATCAAAAAAATCATTAGCATTATTTACTATTACTAAATCTCTTAAAATTTTATATTCATCTTCTAAAATTTGAGCCTTAAATATTGAAGAACAAAATAGAAAGCATATAATTAAAAATATTATTTTTTTCATTTTATCTTGTTTTAGGGGTAACGAAATATCTTTGAGGAACTGTTGCCATTACTCCAGTATTATTGTAAATATATACCGTTCCATTTGATCTAGAAAAAACATAATTAGTCGCTGTTCCACTATTTTGAATATCTCCTCCCACATTAGATGGCGCATTTCCCCAACTACTCGTCGTAGTTGTTCCCCCTAAAGTTGTAGAAGATCCGAAATTATTATTACCTCCTGCCGTTGATTCTGTTTTACTTCCACTAGGATGCGAATGAAATTTAGATTGATTCCCATATGTAGTAATAGAAATATTAGCATTTGGATCAGTTGCAGGGTCTCGTACAGGTCCTGCTGGAGATTCTACAACAGTTCCATCATTTTTAATACGACCTCCATACTCTCTATTATTTGCATCCGAAGTTCCTCCTCTTCCATCGTCTTGATTAACAATATCTACCATTCCTTGGCGAGTATCTGCACTTCCAGCAATTTCAACGCTATTATTGTATGCTATACCATTAGATGCAAAAGCAGAAGTATTTCCTGAATTACTTGTAATAAAACTTTCTGTAGCTCTTCTATCACTATTTGAAATGCCTGCTGAAGGAGCACCAGAGTCAAAACTTGATTTTGTTGTTTTTACAACATAAACCTTACCATCGTTTATTCCATCATTGCCAAGATATTCTCCCTTCTCATTTATAAAATCCCCTTCTAATCTTCCATCAGAATCAATAAACCTAATAGGATTATCATAAGCATATCGATAAGGGCTCCATCTTCTATCCATTTCCGTCAATGGGTCAACATTGAACCAACGCCCTACGTCAGCCATATACATCCTTGCGCCATAATCATACATACCAGTTTCTTGCAGCTCCTTACCGTTGTACTTGTAATTCCTGTACGTGGCACTCGGGTTGAAAACCGAAGACACACTGCCAACAGGATTGATAAAGTTCAACCCAAACGGATAGTAGTCGTTCCTGTCCTCCATAAACAGATCATTGTTGGCATCCCTCCCAAAATTCTGTCGGGTATTGCCCAAATGATCCTTGTACTGGTAAATATACCTAAATTATCCAAAATCATAAAACCCTTCCGCCGTGGCAAAAAAGTTGGGCTTTGTTTCAACCATCTCAATGGATCCACTTGGATCCACAATTACCTTATCCTCCAATTCAAACGACTCTCTCTGTCCTGCCGCTGACATCTCTTCTGCTGCAGGCTTTTCTCGTAGGGCAATCTCAATATCCTGATTATAGGGTGTAGTATAAACAAAGCCATCCAGATATCAGGTTTCAATATTCTGACTGTTGACCTCAAAACTTCTTGTGAACACCATCTGCACGGTAAGTGTATATTATAATTTTATCATATCACTAACTCTAGTACATCTATAATGACTCTCAATCATTTGCAATCTGTTTTTTCTCCAAAAATAAATGACAGTAGGTTTATCCTACTCTCATTTTTAAATTTATAAATTATTATTTTAATTGATTATCAGTAATTTAATATTAAAAACCATATCCGTCACTAACTTTGGAACATTACCCATATACATCCTTGCTCCGTAATCATACATTCTTGTCTCCTGCAGTTCTTTCCCGTTGTACTTGTAAGGTATCGCCATCGGGTCATATAAAGAGACCTGCCCAAAAGGTTTAAAAATTAGTAGACAAGACTTCATCTACATTGGATTCATAATCTAAAGTGTCTATCTTCCAATTATTCTTTATTATAAGTTTTAATGCTCCTTTCGCTTTTATAATAGAATCTCCAATTTGAATTTTCTCATTCCAACCTGTATGTGTGGGTAAACTGTCATTTCCATATATAATATATGTTGCTCCGTGATTAGAATAATCTATTGATTTTCTCTGAATAATAGATCTTATCGTTTTGCTTCTAACTTTTTTAAATAGTAAATCATTTTCATCATTAGATGGAAACAAATGAAAATAGATTTGAATAGATGCAAAAATCAATACAGTTACTAGAATACCAAAATAAAATATTTTTTTAGAATTTTCCATTATCTCCCAATTAAAGTAGTTTTAGATCTTGTCCACATAGCTCCGGCTTCAACTCCAATACCATAACCTCCTCCTTTTGTTGTATATCCATTAACGTTCTGACCCCATTTATTGTAGTTGAAATTTTGTGAACGGGTTAAATTACGTTCATTAGTAGATCCACCATAAGATCCTGAAACTGGACCAACGCCTAAATTATATGAATTCCCATAACCTTCATAATCACTTACGTGAAAATTCCTATCAGGATTAGTTGCTGTTATTGGAATAAAATCAAGACTTAGGCCTGCTCCTAGACCTAGATTACCCCCGATTGAATAATAAAAAGAAGAATCTCCGTATGAATCTTTAACAAATCCAAATGCTAAATTTAATCCGCCTCCAAAAGCCCAATTTAAAGAAACTTGCGAAGCCATACCACTTATAGGCGTTTCTAATGCATTAACTTCAATTCCACTAATGTTAGAACTGCCGTATGATGTACTTTTATCTGCTACTTGTGTTACAGAACCATTCTCGTTCAAAGTATGTGTAATGTTACCATCTACTTTTATTGTACCTGTTGCTCCCACACTATCAACATTTTCATAACCCGCCTCTTTTGCTTGAGCTACAGTTTTTACATTTGGATCATACGTCATAGTAGTTTGGCTAGTTTTAGGATCTATCGTTTTTATCCAGTCTGTACCTTGCCTTCCATCCGGATCAATAAATCTAAGTGGATTATTGAACGCATAATTATAAGGGCTATGACGGGTCATCTTTTCCGCCAGCGGATCCACCACGCCCCATCTTCCGATATCCGCCATATACATCCTCGCTCCGTAATCATACATTCCAGTCTCCTGAAGTTCCTTACCGTTATACTTGTAATTCTTATACTTCCAAAAAAATAGGTTATTAACTATACTAATATGATAACAAAACCCTATTAAATAGCGGATTTTCTAGTGTAATTAATGTTCAAAATATTCAATATTACTAGACTGACTAAAAATAATGTTGATGAATTTAAATATATATCAACTTCGATAATGCCTTTGAATAAAATCATATTCTTAAGCCAAACACTTAATAAAAGTATTGAAGAATATAATACATATTTGAAGTTTCTAATAAAAATCGAAAGAATGAATATCATTATAGATAACACTATTTCCATATCTATAATGAAAAAATTATTTGGATAATTACTAATATCAAAACTTATAGATTCTGATTTAAATACATCTAAAATAAATTGATATAAAGGATATGCAGGGGAAAAATTATAAGCAATTTTAATATTTAAAAATCCTATCACTACCAGAAGCGCTATAATTATAATTATATATTTCTTTTTCATATTGATTTATTTATGAACCTGATCCTGTTCCTTTATTCTCTTCGTTTCCTGTTCTGACATTAGGTTTAACCTGAAAATTATTAAAATTTGCTTTTTTGAACCAATCGACTGGATTTACGCCTTGATTAGTTCTTTGTATCAATGGCTTTAAATATGGAGTTACAGAATCATCTATATTAACGTGTGAAGTTCCTTTCAATTGACCTGAATATGATTTCTGGTCATTACTTGACCTTAATCCACCACCACCAGTAAACATATTATTTTCAGCACTTAAGTTAATCATATTTTGAACATTACTTCCCAAAGTTACAGAATAAGGGTCAGAGCTGTATGCGGTTCCTCCTCCCGCATCTACAGAAACAGGCTCCATAGTGAAAACTAAATTTATTGATTCTGATGTAGAATTGGCAGCATTTAAAATATCTTTCCCTCCTGCGCTATGTCCAATCATTATGACATTTCCATCAGGATTAACGCTTCTATAATTCGATATAGTTTCAACCATATGAGTAGAAGCTAATCCACTATCTGTTCCAGTATAAGCAGCTACAGCAATATTACTGCCTAGACTATTTTGAAGACTTGATAAAGCTCCATCTGTTTGAAGGCTTTTGGGTAAATTAGAATATAAAGTATTTGTTCCATCACCAACACCGTCTCCTGCTCTTCCATTAGCTCTTCCTAATCCAAGTACAACTAATGATGTTTGGTTTTTATTAAAGTTGCCTGCTGGTATAGCCTCAAGTCCTTCCAACTCTCTATGTGATACAACTTTATTTTCAGAGAAGTTATAATGCGACTGATATGCATATTTTTCAGAAAGCGGGTCTACATTAAAAAACCTTCCCACATCCGGCATATAATTCCTCCACTTAAACGAGTAAAAACCAGTCTCTTGAAGCTCTTGTTCCTGGAATTTGTACTGATTGTTCCGGTAATCTATAATAGTCCTCTGCTGGAGCAAAATGTTAGGTTTGGATTGTATAGATATGAGTGAGACTGTAGCAACAGCGGGGAATAGATTATTTTTTTCATTTTACCAATATTGGATTCTCATATTTTACATCCTTTATTATTTTCTTTTTTAATGTATCATAAATAGTTTCTTGCTGCAGATATTCTTTTTCTCCATCATTTACAAATTCTAAAATAGAATAAGCCGTTCCGCTTTTATTATAAAATATCCATCCTCCACGTCTTAAAAAAATTTTTTTATTCATAAAGTAATCTCCTTCTCCTTCACTCACAGTTTTCCCATTTTCAAAGTAAATTTTTGTGAAAAAATGATTTGGTTTTTTTAATAGATATGAAAACGAATGTACTTTTTTAGAAGGATAATATTGATAAACTTTATTGATTGTGCCATTCACATATATAAACTCTGTTTCTAATTTTCCTGAATTATATGTTTTAGAGTTTGTAACAATCCCCTTAGAATATGTGATTTTTTGAACCAAATCTCCCTCTTTTTTTGTTTCTATATAATTCTCTTTCGTACAGGATAGAAGTGAAAGAAAACAAAAAAACGTAATTATTTTTTTCATATTATTTTTTCCAAGAGTTTTTAATACTATCTATTTTCGTTCTTGCAAACGGATTATTATTGTTATAAAAATGACTGCTGTAGCCAGCATCAATATTTGTAGGTATCTTCATCATCATCGTAGTATCTTGCGACCTAAAATATCCATTTTCTAGTTTTGACCCAATTGGGAATGTTATTGGAACAAGGCTGTCTAGTGCTTTTGTAGTTGATGAACCACCAAAGAGTGAAGCAAAACCAGCTGCGTTTACTTCTGCCCCTAATAATTTATCCGCAAACGACATATTTAAATCTAATTTACCAAAAGCTAAACTATTGAGCATTCCTGCAAAATATCCTCCCGTACTTGACGAAGTGTCTTTTCCTCTCCTAAAAAACTGATTATTTCCTGGTTGAAAACTTCCTCCATCTAATTGAGGAAAATTATCACTCTTACTTGTAAAGAAATCCTTAATAGAACTAAACCAACCGCCTCCTGTAGTTCCGCTTACGGCAATTCCTCCTGGTGTTGTAAAATCTCCAGCTACAGAGCCACCATTTGCATCAGTTACAGAACCATCTGCATTTAATGAATATGCCAAAGATGATTCTCCAGTAAGAGGATTTACGTTATTAATCTCGCCTGTCACACTTACACCACCGTTAAGGTGTTCATATTTGCCAGAAGCAATAGCCTCTTGAGTTGTGTTAACATTTGGATCATAAGTAACAGTTTGTTTTCCATCGATTAATTGAGGAATCCAACCCTCATTCTGCATCCCATCAGGGTCTATAAACATTATCGGATTATTGTAAGCATAGGTATAGGTAGACCAACGTCTTGAAGTTTCCGCCAACGGATCGACCACTCCCCATCTTCCAATATCAGCCATATACATCCTCGCGCCGTAATCATACATCCCCGTCTCTTGCAACTCCTTCCCGTTGTACTTGTAGTTTCTGTAAGTTGCACTCGGGTTGAAAACTGATGACACACTGCCAACAGGATTGATAAAGTTCAACCCAAACGGATAGTAGTCATTCCTGTCCTCCATAAATAGATCATTGTTGGCATCCCTCCCAAAATTCTGGCGGGTATTGCCCAAATGATCCTTGTACTGGTAAATATACCTAAAATTATCAAAATCGTAAAACCCTTCCGCCGTGGCAAAAAAGTTGGGTTTTGTTTCAACCATCTCAACTGGTCCTCCCGGATCCACGATTACCTTATCCGCCAGTTCAAATGCTTCTCTCTGACCTGCCACAGACATCTCTTCCGCAGCCGGTGTTTCCTGAAGTGCCATTATTATATCTGGTGAATAAGGTGTCGTATAGACAAAGCCATCCAGATACCACGTTTCAATATTGAAACCATTCACCTCAAAGTTCTTGTGAACCTTAACACCATCCGCCCTGTAAGTGTAGGTCACAGGCTGATTGTTCTTAACAATAACCTGAGGAAGGTTAAGGTAGTTGTAAGTGATATTCTGCGTAATTCCTCTGTCCGGCATTGTCAGCATATTACCATTACTGTCATAGGTGTTGATGCCGCCACCTCCGGGATACCCGCTCGAATTGGCAACGCCTCCTTCATTATCGGTGATCTTCTGAAGCCTGTTGCTTAACTCATTATTTTCGTAATAATATTTCAGGTTATCAACCGGATTAAAAGCTGTCCCTGTTTTTGGTCTCGCATTACGCTTAAGGCTTTTGATGTTCCCGTTGATGTCGTACGTCAGCTCTTCATTAAAAAACTTGGAATCGGTTGTTGTTGTTTCATTGAAGGTTTTGTAGTTGCCTTTTCTCAGTCTGTTCAGGTCATCATACGTATATTCGTAACGCTGATAATTGTTTGCACCATAGGTCCAGTCAACCTCAGAGATATTCCCGTTGTACTTTTTAATCGTGGTATTGGCAGGATCATTATACTTGAGCTTATATGAAAACAATTTCCCCGTATCCAGCTTCCCGTCATTAGTCAGATTGATTCCCGTCATCCAGCCTCTGATGTTGTAGCTGTACTTGATGGTTTGCAACGGTGGCAGGACTTCTGTAAAATTAGCATCAGACCTTGCGCCTACTTTTTTAGTGTCAAGTCTGCCCAACGCGTCATAAGTATTGTCTGCCAGTAATTCTTTTGGCGATTTTCCTTCCACTTCGTGGTAGTGTTTTTTGAGACGGTTCTGGTGGTCATACACAAAGTCCTCTATAATATGAATAGGCTGCTCTCCAGTCTTCTTATTATGCCAGGTCTCGGAATGGGTTACCACACCTGCAAAATCAAGCTTCATCTCAACCCTTGTTTTTCCGTTCAGATGATTGATACTGGTAGTCCCAATCACCCTGCCCCTGTCATCGTAGTAGCTGTAGTTCTTCGTCCACTTATCATCATTGATATTCTTCACCATTGTTGCTAGCGGAAGGGATTTGGTCGATCGTCCTAAGCCGTCATAAGCTGCCAAAAGTATTTGTTCATTCTGGATTTTATTATTGATAGGATAAGGTGTCCCTGACGGATATGTATCGTAATAATTGACGGAAAGGTAGGACTCCATGTCATAGAAATAGTTCCGGCTGTAATAGATCTGCAGACCATTCTTTGTGTATCCGGTATCATTCCTTTCCTCGGTGATGACCATATCCTTTATCAGATCCTGAGCTTGAGCCCTGTTGCCATAAGGATGAAAGCCGGTACAGATAACTCTCCCGAATTTGTCGTATTTGGTGATCAACCATTTGGCTCCGTTCTCAGGTTTTCTCATCTCGGAGTCCTGAGTCATTATCAAACGGTCAGCTTTATCATAAACCATATACTCCCATCCTTTACCTGGGAGCTTCTTCTCCACCAACCTGTTCTGACCATCATAATTATACTGATAGCAGAGATTGGTAACGATGGCATTATTACCATCACCCGGGTTGATGATCGTCTGAACTGAGTTGGCTCGAAAATCAGCCGATGCCAATGGTGAGATTACAAATGCCAGCTGATTATACTCATTGTATACATAATATGTGTCAACATTCTGTCCGGCCGGCTGCGGTGCTGCTAAAGCTCCCATATCCGCTGGTTCGGCAACACTTAATCCCCCAATCACTTTTCTGACCATTAGCACCTGTCCTTCCCCATTCTTAAATTCATAGGTCGTATTTCCATCCTCATCTGATACTTTATTCCTGTAAAGTGTGGAAGCTGCATAAAAACCATTCACACTTAAAGCACTTGTGTAAAATGCTCCTCCGGAAGTTGAAGTCGTCGTTGAAAACTTTAGGACATCAACGCTGCTATTCGTCTGATAAGCATAATTGACAGGATGGCTCTGCCAGTCATTTCCAGGCTGGATCTGCTGCTCTATCCTGTCCAATGGGGAATTCTCCAAAACTTTCTCTGAGTAAATCTTCTCCGAGCCATACACGGCGGGGTTGCTAGCATTATCCAATGGCGCAGTAAAAATACTACCATTAGCAGAAAAGGTCTGGGGTACCGGAAGGTAATCCCTAACCTGTCTCCCAAAGCCGTCATATTCGATGTGAGTAGCAACATCATTCCCCTGAGGATTACCTTTAATCGATATCGTCTGCTTTGGACGACCCAATCCGTCAAAATAAGTAATCCCTTGAGTCTGTTTAACAGAAGTACTACTTGTTGTTGTTTCGTCGAGATACTGTCTGCTGTATGTATAATTCTCTTTATCAGATACTCCTGATGGCAAAACCACCTGACAATAAAAATGGCAATAAAGTATTAACCCTATTAATATGTTTAGCTTTTTCATAGTTATAGTTATTTTGTATAATTAAATATAATTGTAATAGGGGGAATAAATGTACTAGGATTAACCGTACCCGAGGTTAATTTTATTAAGACATCCCCATCTGTTTTACAGATAATATCCCACGATTTTCCCGCTAAAGAGTAGACTCTATTAATTTCGGTTAAAGGTCTACAGGTTGGATTTGGAATTCTTCCTATTAGTGTGAAATTTGACCAATTAACATTGATATTCTGAGGGGAAAATGTTAACTGAAAGTCCACATTATTTTCATTCATCTTTATCGATTTAGTCAAAACATTACCACTTGGGATTATAGAGTTTTGTATAAAGCCACAATCTATGACGGTACTACAAGTTCCATAGATATTAGCTGCATTCTGACCATTGGCATTAATATCGGCTTGAGCTAGTGCATCGGCATGTCCCTGGCTTTCATAAGATGAATATGTATTAGCCGGAACTACATACGTATAGCTGCCTCCGACCGAATTAGAACCACAGTTGTTCCTCGTAAACGACTGCTCTCTTCTTGAATTATAAAATTTCCTTGGTGCATAATTATAATTAAACTCCTTAATAATATTTCCGTTTTTATCTCGCTCTCTGATTTCTTTTAATCTTCCTTGATTATCATAGAGATAAACTTCCCTTACACCGCTTGGCGGGGTTATACTTCTCACTCCTATCAAAGGGTCATAGGTATAAGTAGTAATCTGAAAATTGGCGTTGCGCGGATCTTTTCTGAAATTATCAAGAATACTCAATAATGATGACTCATCATTTCCAGGCACTTGCGTACCATCATCAGTAGACGCATTAACAATACTGTCAATTAAGTCTTGAGGGACATCTGTAGGCAATGGATTATTACTGTTAGGATCCGGATATGTACCACCAACAACCTTAGCTATTGGCTGTGTATCACTATACCCCCATATGATTATATTTGAAACTCCCTCTTTTGTTCTGTATTGAAGAAGATTACCCTTAAAATCATACTTTTCAAACACAACTTTATTTTGAAAACTATTATTTAAGATATTGTAGTCTAAAATAGATGTTGGCTTGAAGTTTTGTGAATTTTCGTATGAGGTAGATTGTCTGGAGATAAATTTGCCATTTTTAGTAATAATAGTTTGATATGGTATTGATAGAATATTATTGTTATATAAATTGGCAATATCTGAAGTATATACATAACCCTCTGAAATATTATCCCCAGATATCATACTGGTGGATTTTAAACTTAATAGATTAAGATTATTATAAGTATAATTTGTAGTACTTGTAAGCTCTTTATTCTGTATATATTCTGTGGTCTTCTTAGATAATAATCTGCTCTCTTTATAGTACAACGGAAAATAACTAAAAGAACTTATCGGGGTAGGAGCTAAATAATAACCCGTACTGTTATCACCATAAACATTATAAAAAATATTGTGATTTAGAGCTAAAGAACTACCATAAAATTCATAATTATCAGGGAATACATTCTCATAAATTAGGGAGTCTTTTTTTATTAAAACATCATCACCTGTATAATATTCCACTTCTTTGACAGTGCCATTATCTTGGAAATTATTATTCTTTATAGTAGGTATAAATACAGGAATATTGTCATCCATTAATTCTTTTCTGATATCTTCGTTATTAAAATAAGTAGTAACTATTTTACCCTTTGTGCTACCATTTTCGTCAACTTCTCTCTTTGTCACCTTGGAATATCCTAAAATATTACCAGATGATAAAGGCGATACATTATTATCGGAATTGGCTAAAGTAGATTTTATTTGATATGAATATACGTTAAAAATCCCTTGCAACAGTACAAGGGTCGAAGCAGTCATATATCGGTAATCTTTGAATAAATCTAACGGGTTAATTGATTTGCCCCCTTCGTAATCAAACACTGTAGAGCCCAATAATGAAGCATCGTTACCATAAGTAGATTGTTTTTTTAGTCTGAGACCCTGCCCTTGGGTAATTGAAGAAGTGTTTTCAAAAAGATTATCCGCTGAATTCAATTCATATTCATAAGTACTATAGCCTTTGGTAGGATAAATGATTTTGGTTAGAACTCC
Source organism: Epilithonimonas zeae (assembly GCF_900141765.1). NCBI lineage: Bacteria > Pseudomonadati > Bacteroidota > Flavobacteriia > Flavobacteriales > Weeksellaceae > Epilithonimonas > Epilithonimonas zeae. The sequence goes on from NZ_FSRK01000001.1 coordinate 2,096,002, forward strand.
TGACTTGGCATTTACTAAGCTACTGGTTTTAACATTATTATTATAGTCATTGTTGATAGGAACATTGACATTAAAGTCTGTAGGTTTTGCAAATAAAGTATTATTGGATGTTTGACCATTGAAATTACCCCAGTAATCAACCGCAAATGAATCTTTGTTTACTAAAAAAGTTTCATCGTAAACAAAATTGTAGGAATCAGAATTATTGATTAGTATAGAGTTAAGTTTCAATCTTTTTGAAAGCTGATCATTTGTAATATTATTATAATCAAAACCAACCCCTAGGAGTTGAGCTCTATCCTTTACTGTAATACTACCTTTTGAATCAAAATAACTATAGTCAAACTTAATGTTTTTGACTATATTATTTTTAAAAGTCAATGTCATTTCATCCAACTTCTTAGAAGATGGATAATCAACCCGAGAAGAATTACTAAAAACCAGTTTTCCAAAATTGCCTTCGATTTGCTTTAGATTTAAAATTTTCGATTGATATAAGTTAGTATTTGATGAGTTAGGAACAGTAAATGGTTGGCTTAGGGCATTACCATAATAGGGAGCGGTAAATGGCACTGGACTAAATTTAAAATAATCATGTTTATAAACCCTGTAATGGCAACTAGCTATTGGTCCACTCAAATACCCGTCAGCTAACTCAAAATCATAGGAAGTTGTTGAAGATAGATAACTAGTGTAATTCAAGCTTTGTGTATATGTGGGAATATTCACAACATCTGTATTTTCATCATAGCTAAAGTTCACAAGATTATTGTTTTTGTCAGTAATTGAGGTCAGATAAAAATCTCTTCCGCTAAAACTCGTTGATAATCCATATTCTGTGAATTTACTAAAATAGTATTCGATACCTTTTGGATCAATAATCTTAAATTTATTCTGATTATCGTACGAAATTAAATATCCTTTTTTATTCAGACTTTTAAAAGTTGGCGAAAAAGTATATGGCATCTGACTAACAGTCTGAAAATTAGATGTTACAAAATAAATTTTCTCTCCAAATAAGTTGCAAACAAATAGATCGGGCGAAGTATCATATTCGCTGAAATCAGAATTAAACATCTTCATCTTACCATCAACAGGAAGCATATTTTTTATGGTTTTGAAATAAGTAAACTTATCTCTACCTACAGATTGTAAATTTATAGGAATATCATTTTCGCATAACTTTATAGGATTTCTCTGAGATGGTGGGGTACTATCATACATAAAACTCAGTTTTAACTTGTAATATGAATTTAAATCATCATAGCCTCCCAATATGGTCTGTGAAATTGTTGGTAATCCTATCACCCATCCCAACCCTACATTTGACGCCTCATCTCTTGCCCTAACACCGTTTCCTGCAATATATTGTAAATTTATAGGAATATCTATATCTCCATCCTTAATATTTATTAATGGAATAGATGGATTATTTGAACCCGTATACTCCGAGTTCTGAACAGATCCAAATTTTTCGAAAATATAACTAGTCGGCGACTTTGGTTGGTTATCATAATAATAGTTAAAATCTTTATTCTGACCCTTAAGATTTTGGATACCAATTGTTATTATTATTAATATAATTATTCTCATTATTATTATTTGGTATAGCATTATTTAATTTAAAGGATAGCTGATCTCAATATTGTAAGTTGTATTATTAGGAACACCACTTACACCTAAACCTTCTAATTTTTTTACAAGAAGCTCACCGTTGGCTTTAACTGATATGCTCCATATAAAACCGCCATTGTAAGAAGTTTTAGTTATTGGAGTAGAAGGAATACAAGATCCATTTATTTTTCCAACAATTACTCCATCGGTGGTCCATGGTCTTCCAACACCGGATGAAAAACTTAACTGAACCCGATAGTCTGTATTCACGACAGAAACACTACCTCCTCCGGTAATATTATTCATCATAGATATACTGCAATTGATATATGTACAAGATCCATATATATTTGCAGTGCTCTGTCCGAAGTTATTTACTTCTGCCTGAGCTTGTTGGTCTGCTGCTGCTTGACTATCATAAGAGGAATATTTATTTTCAGGAACTGTATATATATAACTACCACCAATATAACTAGAGCCACAATTATTTCTGATAAAAGATTGACTTTTCGTCGAATTATAATAAATGATTGGAGCATATTTATATCTATACTCTTTTACTATATTATTTTTTTGATCAAATATTTTTTCCAGTTTATTTGTATTGGTATCGTATTTATAAAATTCTTTCAATCCCGCAGCAGATGTAATACTTCTTACTCCAATCAAAGGGTCATAAGTATATGTGGTAATTTTGAAATTTGCTGTTAAAGGATCTTTTCTAAAATTATCTAGGGCTGTTAATAATTCAGTCTCATCTGTACCCGAAGCCTTTGATGCATCAATATTTGAAGCATCAACAATAGTAGTGATCAAACTCTGAGGAACATCTGTTGATTTAGTATTGTTTGGATCTGGATAAGTTGCTCCCTCTACAAATGCAATTGGCTGAGTCTTGTTATAGCCCCATATAATTGTTGCTGTAACACCTTTTTTAGTATACTGCAACAAATTACCGTTAGAGTCATATCTATCATATGTGACATCATCATTTCCAGCAGATCCTGAGATTAAACTTTCAAATAAACTTGATGTAGGATTAAAGTGGTTAGAATCATTATATTGATCAACTTGCTTAAACACTAGCCTCGGCACTTTAGTAATACTTTTTTCAACAATAGTGGAAAGAATATTAGCATTGTAAAACCTTGAATTTTGATGTGAGTATTTATATCCTTCAATTACCTTCTCAGTGGTCGGATAATTTGTTGTTTTACTACTAATTAAATTATAATTATCATAAGTGTAGTCTGTTTTTGTAGATAAAGAATCTCCGTTTATATATTCTATGGTCTCTTTATCTTTTAAAATTGTTTCTGTTGAATAAATAGGGTAATAACCGATTGCCGATCTGTAAAGTGTAAAATAAGCAGGATCTCCGTTCTGTCCAAATGAATTTAGTTTATAATAGTTAAACATTGGGTGAATCATTGTGACACCATAAAAAAATTGTGAATTTTGTAACGAATAACTGTATTTCTCTTCTCGTATTTTAATAAAATTATCAAAAGTACTAATATTCAATATTGTACCATTTTCAAGTTTATTACCTTTTACTGAAGGTAAAAAAATTGGTCTAGTGTAGCTTGATGTACTATAATGAATGTCTTCATTGTTAGAGTAAGTGGTTTCCGTCTTACCTTTTACATTATTATTAATATCTACTTCTCTTTTTATAACTTTTTGATAGCCAACTCCACTTCCCGATGATAAAGAAAAAGTATTATTAATTGAACTCGAGTACATTGCTACAAACTGGGCTTGTAATGTTTTTACTACCGGCCGGCCGGCACAATCACCAATTGCCACAAATTCTTCGGCTTTATCCTGTCTTATATTATGAATAGGATTAGGGGTAAGTCCTCCCTCATATTCAAAACGAATACTACCTAATGGATTGTTATTAATATCAAAATTCTTTTGTTCCGATAATCTTAGTCCATTCCCTTTATTATATTTATAATTATTAAACTGATAAAATAAATTAGATGCCTCATTGAGCTCATAAATAAATTTTGAATAACCCTTAGTAGGATATTGTATCTTTTCCAAAATAGCACTTTTAGTATAATTGAGATCAGAATTTTTCTTATTATTATTTATTTCAGTAATAGGAATAGAAATACTATAATTGAAATCACTCGGATTTAAATGAGCTGTTTTATTATTAAATCCTCCATTCGAGTAGCCCCAATAATCCGTTGCAAAAGAATACTTTGGAGGTAATAAGGTCTCATTGTATGAGAAAATATATTTTTCTTCGTTTTTCTTTTGTAAAGATATTAGCTTAAGTCTTTTGTTCCTTTCCTGGTTATAGGAATTATTAATAAGGTTAGTTGCATCAACTGTTTGCGGAAGAAAATAATCATAATTAAATTGGCATTCATCAATTATGATATTATTATTAGTTAATAAAGTGATTTTGTCTAATTTTTTTGTTGCGAAATCAGTTCTATCAGAATAAGTCAATATCAATTTTCCATTATTTCCCGTGATAGATGTTGGGTACAAATATCTCTGTTGCGAAGTTGCATTACTAATACTATTATTAGAAAAAGTATTTAATCCTCCAAATCTATTTGGATTAGGAACTGGAGCTGGATCATTAACAGCAAAAGCTTCTAAATCTCCCGAAGTTCCTTGATTACAGTAATTTTGATTAAGATTAGTTGTATAATTTAAAAACCAAGAATTTGAATATTGATTTGTGACTATATCTGTACTATTATAAGTAAATGAGATTATATTATTATTTATATCTTTAATTTCACTTAATAAAAAATTTCTTCCATTAGCTTTTATGAGACTTCCGTTAGTATATTGCCCAATATCTTCTATATCATTAAATCTGTAAATAAAACCTTTTGAATCTTTTATTGTAAATCCTTCGGAGGTTTTCTTTATACTATAACCTTTTTTATTTAATGATGTAAAATAGATTGAATCATAATTATTAAAAGTGTAATTATCGAAATTTGAGATTACAAATTCTACTTTTTCACCAAAGAGATTTAAAATGAAAACATCCTGTTGCATATCAACATAATTAAAATCTGAATAGAGACTTGTAAAGCTTCCGTTTCTAGGAACATTATTATTAGTTGCCATAAAGTATCCATATGTATCAAATGATGGGAATTGATTAAAATTGGTTGGGCCATTCTCTAACGGAAAATTACTTGGATATGATAATGTAGATTTTGCAAAATCCAGTCGATATCTTTTAGCGTTAGAAAAATCATCATAGCCATATATACTTTGAACAATTGTTGGAAAAGATATTAACCATCCCAACCCTACGTATCCTGCTTCGTCAGTTACTTTTATTCCATTCCCAGATATATAATTTAAGTTTATAGGAACACTTAACTGTCCTGATTTCAAATTGAATAAATTTATACTTGGGCTATTAGCACCAGAATATTCACTATTCTGTACATTTCCATATTTTAAAAACATCTCACTTGACGGAGATTTGGGAGGCTCAGGAAAATAATAATTTGAATAATTCGCCTGTCCATAAAATAAAGTAAAAGATATAAATATTGAGAGTGAGAAAAGCTTTACATAAGTATTTTTTGTTTTCATAGTATTTTTACTCTTTCACGATTTTAGTAGTTAGTTTTTTGTTTGGCTGTGTTGGGATATTAGCTTTGATGATGTAAACACCCTGTGGTAATTTTGCAGTGTTTACCTTCGTTACCTTGTTCTTCGTGTGTAGCTGCTGGATAACCTTGCCAGCCATATCATACAAATAGATATCTGCACTGTCAAAGTCCAATCCGATTTCTACATAACAGTAGTCTTTTACAGGATTCGGATAAATCTGGATATCCTTCTGCTCCATCAGATTCTCCACATCCCCATCCAACAGCTTCACAACTTTCCAACTCTCCTTGCCCATTTCCTCTGCACTCGTCCCTGCCAAAATATAAGAGCCGTCTCTGTTCAGTATTGCACTTGTTAGCCTCTCCTCTTTCTTTTTGTCCTTGCCTTCTACATACTTTCTCCAGACTTCTTTACCATTCTTATCGATGTATAACATCCAGAATGTCTCGTCATTACTTTGAACTTTACCCTCAGCCTGTGTAAAACCTCCAATCAAAAAACCTTTCGTTGTCTCCTGATTATTACTTGTTGTTTCTTTGATGGTGTTTATGGACATCAAAACATCTCTATTTTTGAAGTTATAAGACTGCTGCCACTGCTCATTCCCATCTTCATCCAATGTAAGTACCCACAGGTCTGTTCCTTCCTCCAGCTTCGCTCTCTTGTTACCGGATGTTTGTGATCTGCTTTCTCCTCCAATAATGTAACCTGAATCACTTAATGCCATTGTCCGGATATGATCATCTTCACTTCCACCGAAGTTCTTCTCCCACTGAACGACTCCATTCTTATCCAGCTTTACAATCCAATAGTCCCCTTCTCCATAATTCCTATCTGTCTTGCCATAAAAATTAACATCATAGGATTCTGAATTTTGTTTATCTGAATTCGATTCAGCATTATTGGACGGATTATTTGAGGAAGATTCAGAATTACTGTTTTGTGTTAATGATGTACTCAGATCTTTAGAATTGATTTTAGATTTTGATGGACCTTCATAAATACCGCTTCTGGAATAGATGCCCATCAACACACCTCCATCTTTTGTAGGAATCACTTTTTCCACTTCATCCAGACCATTGCCGCCCAAAATAAGCTGGCTGATAATCTTTCCTGTTTTATCCAGCTTTGTTACAAAAACATCTTTAGATCCATATCCTAATTTGGGATGATTGGTTGACCCTGCAACAACATAACCTTCGTCTGTTGTCTGGGTTACACTTCTGGCTTCTTCGCTGTATCTGGTTCCGATGGTCTTCTGCCATTCTTCTTCACCGTTCTCATCAATCTTAATGATCCAGATATCAGAAGAACCGTTGGATTTATCTTTTTTATCCAATGCCAATGAAGAATAAGAAGTTCCTGCTAGTAAAAATCCACCTTCCCTTGTGGAAACGGTGGAACTGAGATAGTCGTGCTGATTACCTGAGAAATATTTTTCCCAGACTTTTTGACCTTGCTGATCTAATTTGAGAATATGATAATCGTAGCCTTTGTTTTGATTGTTGCCTGCTGGACTTTGATTCTTTTGGATGGAGGAACCAGAAACTAAGTATTGTCCGTCTAGAGTAACTGCAAGTCCAGATAGGAAATCCTGATTACCTGATTCAACATTTTTTTGCCAGCTTACTTTTTGGGCATGTAGTAATCCAATTGCAAGGATTCCCACACTTATGCAGAGTTTTTTCATTGGTTAATTTTTCGTTGTTAAATTAGTAACATTTTAACAAACTTTAAAATATTTCTAAATGTTTTTTATTATGTTAAATAGAAGTAAACTACTAATAACAAGATTTTCTATGCGGATTATCCATTCAGGCAGGCACAAGGAAAATGGCAATCAATTCCTTGAAAACAATAAAAAAGCAGATTGATGAAAGCTTGAAAACTTTTTGCGGAGGCTCCGGGATCTCTGATTCTGGATACCCAAAAAGATTTTTTTCAGCAGTGACAACGGAATAGATTTGCTATGGAAAATCTGTTAGCCTTATAAGAAATCATAACAGTTTAAAAATGATCTGCTTATCGGAGATCCACAAACTGAAGATTACAAGGCATCATAAATTTGTATCTTTGAATATTGGTAAACCTACATCCACTTAATAATCGTAATGGATATCGAACAAATACTTGACAGAATCTATCCCTTGTCAGAATCTTCTAAGCAGATACTCAAAAGCCACATCACTGAACTCAATTTTCCTAAAAATCATGTGATCATCCAACAGGATAAAAGTGAAAAAAATTTTTACTTTATCAAAAATGGAATCGCCAGAACATATATTCAAAATGATGGTGATGAAACTACATTTTCCTTTGGGAAAGAAGGAGATACCATCATTTCTTTCAAAAGTTATATTGCCAATGAGAATGGCTATGAGAGTGTTGAACTGCTGGAAGATTGTACAGTTTACAAACTCAATACACAAAACCTGCGAAAGTTATACAGTGAAAACATAGAAATCGCCAATTGGGGAATCAAGTTTGCGGAAAATTTGCTTTTAAGGGCAGAAGACAGATTGCTGGCAAGACATTTTGGAAATGCTGCAGACCGGTATGAACTGTTGCTAAAAAACTTTCCCAACTTATTACAAAGAGTTCAGCTAGGATATATTGCCTCTTATTTAGGGATCACACAAGTGAGCTTAAGCCGAATCAGAGCTAACATAAAATAGTACTATTTTTTTATCATTTGTTAAATTATTACTGATAAAGAATGGGGAGTTTTGTCTGCAGAAAATCATAAGAACAGACAAAATGCAGGATATACAACTAAGAAAAGCAGAAAACAAAGATCTTATCAGCCTACAAAAAATTGGAAAGCTTACATTTTCCGAAACATTTTCTTCGGACAACAGCGAAGAAAATTTGAAATCATATCTTGAAACTGCATTCTCAACAGAGAAAGTCAAAGGCGAACTATCAGATGAAAATTCAGAATTTTATTTTGCAGAGACTGAAAATGAAATCATCGGTTACTTAAAAGTCAACTACGGAGATTCACAAACTGAGATCAAAAGTAACAAAGCACTTGAAATTGAAAGAATCTACGTATTGAGAGAGTTTCATGGAAAAACGGTCGGGCAAATACTTTATGAAAAAGCCATTGAACTGGCTAAGGCCATCAATGTAGATTTTGTATGGCTGGGTGTTTGGGAACAAAACCCAAGAGCAATTCGTTTCTATGAAAAAAATGGATTTAAAGCATTTGACAAACATATATTCAGATTAGGAAACGACGAGCAAACTGACATTATGATGAAACTGGTGCTGAAAAATTAGTGGCTAATGCAGTAATAAAGATAGCTCATAAATTCAAGCCACCAGCAAACTTGCCATAGGTAATAATCATTTTAAAGAGTAGTTGACCCTTTTTCAAAGAAGGCTAACAAATCAAAGCAAGAATATATTAATCAATTTTTTCACTTCAGTTATTGGCGGCTATAAATAAAAAGCATTGATCTGACATTGTAGTCTAATCAATGCTTCCCTAAGTTAAATGCTATAAACCCGAAGGTATCGCTGATAATTTGTAATAACCTAAATCACACAGTTGGTGCTGCACCACCATCTACAGAAATATTAGCTCCAGTAATATATTGAGCTTCCGAAGAGGCAAGAAATGCAACTGTGTTGGCTATCTCCTCAGGTTCTGACATTCTTCCTAACGGAACCCCAACGGTATCAATAATACTTTGAAAAATTTCCTCAAAACTCGATCCTGACTTCTGAGCAATATTTTCTACGAACTCATTCATCAATGGTGTTCTGACAACACCAGGAGAAACAATGTTCACTCTGATTCCTTTGGATCCTAATTCATTAGCCAATGCTTTGCTGTAAGCATTCAAGGCAGCCTTAGCAGATGAATAGGACATCGTCATGTCCCAGATCGGTTGCTTTGCAGCGCCTGTGGAGATATTGATTATCGACCCTTCTTTTTGCTGAAGCATGGTGGGTAATAGCGCTTTATTGACACGAACAACGGACATAAAATTCAGTTCCCAGTCCTTGAACCAATCCTCATCTTCTAATATGCTGAAACCACCTCCGGGACCTAGATTGGCTCCGGCATTATTAACAATAATGTCTATTCTTCCATACTTTTCCAATATCTCCTTGGCAATATTTTCCGCACTATCAGCCTTGGTAAGGTCAGCGGCAATAAAATGGTGGTCATCAGATTGGTCTTTTGCTTCTGTACGCGCAGTTGTTACGACTATCGCTCCGCTTGCACCCAATTTGTCAGCAATAGATTTGCCTATTCCTTTAGTACCACCTGTGACCAGTGCTACTTTTCCTTTTAAAGAATCATACATAATAGATCATATTTTAAGATTAAGTTGCAAATCTATTTCCATTACTTTACTTTTGCAAGTAGTTACACGATTGTATACTATAGACATCGCTGTCACTTTAATTGACAATCAATTATTTATGAACAAAGAAAAAATTGAAAAACCGGAAAATAAATGTGAGCTTCAGAAAATCCTGGACATTATCGGAGGAAAATGGTCGATGTCAATTATTTATGCGCTGATCCCTGAAAAGAGACGTTTCAAAGAATTGGAAAGAATAATACCCGGAATAAGTACAAGGATGCTTGTCAAGGAACTGAAGAATATGGAAGAAAACGGCATTGTAACCCGTACAGCTTTTGCCACTGTTCCACCAACTGTTGAATATAATTTAACTGCTAAAGGAAAGAAACTGGATCCTATCATTAATGATCTTTATCAATGGGGATTGGAATATATCAATTAGCATGCTGATTAAAAATGTATTTCCCAATAAATAAATTAGAATATATCTGTATTCAACCCGATGAACCACTAACAAATATTGTGGAAAGTATCTGGATGGTAAAAAACCATTCTGATGAAGAAAAAGAAGGAATTATAGTTCCCGATGGAAAAATAGATTTATTTCTGTTAGCCGATGAAAATGGAAATTTTGAAATTTTCGTTTCCGGATTATGTTCTGCTCCCATCACTAAACCTCCATTTCCCAAATCTACAATGTTTGCAATCAGCTTTTATCCCATCGCTGCCGAATATATTTTCAAACAATCTTTTGCGGATTTAAATAACATGAAGAAAACATTTCCGACAGATTACTGGGGATTTTCAAGAGATGATCTGAACGATTTCAACCAATTTTACCATAAAACTTTTAAGATCATTTCTTCGTTATTATCTAAAGAAATAGACGACAGAAAAAAGAAATTATTTAAACTCATTCATGCTTCTAAAGGAGAAATTACTGTAAAAGAACTTGAAGAAAATGTTTTTTGGAGTAGCAGACAAATGAACCGTTATTTCCATAAATGGTTAGGCGTAACGCTTAAAACATATCTAAATATTATTCGTTTCTCCAACTCATTAAAACAACTAAAAAATGGGGATTTCTACCCTCAACTAGATTATGCTGACCAATCTCATTTTATAAGGGAAGTGAAAAAGTTTGCAGGAGTAAAACCAATTATCTTAAATAAAAACGAAAACGACCGATTTATCCAATTTAGCCTGATGCCTGACAAGTAATTTTGCTCTATAACTAAAACAAGAACAAAATGAATTTAAACCACATCAACATCGTTGTACAAAATGTAAATAAAGCTGTAAATTTATTTACAAAACATTTAGGTTTTAGTTTAATTGTCAATCGAAACAACAAAATGGCAGTTCTGGAAAACGACCATAATTTTGCATTAGTTGTTTGGGGACAGGAATTAAACCATAAGGAAAATATGCCTGAATATCCGGAGAATTTCCACATTGGATTTTATCAGAATGATGAGCAAGCAGTTTGGGATATCTATGAAAAGTTAAAAACAGAAGCTGACTTACAATTTGAAAGTGAACCTAAGAAAATCAGGAGTACGTTCGGTTTCTATTTCTTTTTTGAGAAGTTGATCATAGAAATAAGTGTTAATCCATTTAAGGATAATATTGCATAACATAGCTAGCAGCCGCCTGTAGACCACTGAATTTAAGATCACGTAAATAAGAATCACTACCTCTATTTTAGGGATAGACAGGACGACTACGTTTGTCCTTCTTATTTGGTTTTAAATTCAGTAGGTCTCATATTTGTCAGTTGCTGAAAATTATTGCTAAAAGCAGATATGTTCGAATAACCGATTTCATAGGCTATCTCGGTCATGTTAAGATCTGTATCTTTTATCAATTCCATCGCTCTGATAATACGCAGCATCTTTAAGTATTGAACAAAAGTGATATGCAATTTCGTTTGGAATAATCTGGTCAGACTTCTCACACTCATTCCTGATTGCTGAGCAATACTATCTAAACTTAGATTTTCATTTAACCGATTTCTAAAACTGTCGATTATGGCATTGAGCCTTTGATCGTCCGTTGTAGGAAGTTGAATGGAGAATTTTTTGAGGTTTTCCTTTGATAATACATTCTTAAGCGTGGATAGAAATTCAAATTCCCACGAACCTTTGTAATAATCACCTTGCCATTTCTCACTAAATAAGAGCATCTCTGCCAGAAGCTTACTCACGGGATAGATACCCAGTTCATCATAAAATCCACTCGCCTTTCCTTCTGGAAAGTAAATATTGATAATGTACAAATCCTGTGTATTAAACATCAGATTGTGCGGATAATTTTTTGGTATCCATATGTAATGGTTAGATGGGATATAGAAATCCTTTTCGTCTGTTTGCAAGTAAGCAATTCCACCATAAACCAATAATAACTGAGCCTTATCGTGCTGATGAGCAGGTAGACGCTGTTCCATCTGTTGTCGCATCACGAGGATTGAATCGGGATTGTGATCCACACTACTTATTAATTGACTAAGTATCTCCATGTGGCCAAATTTAGTAAATATTAGGCTAATTATATAAAATTTAAGCTAGCTGTGTTGAATAATTTTGCTGTATTAATAGTACCATATCATGAGACATAAAATCATAAAACCCGACAAAGATTTTGAACATGAAACACAAGTGAAAAAATCTGAACATCAATTACCTCGTCCAAATAAAGAAATTGATAAAGCCAACATTTACTGGCTGTCTTGTGCTTATTCCAGCCTCTTTATGCCAATGATAGATTTAAGTTTTGCTTTTGATGAGTTGAAAAAGATGCTAAAACAATGGTTAATAAAAAGAAAGAAACCAATCATTTATAAAAACAAAACCAATGAAACAATATAAAACAGTTTCGATTTTGAGCATACTGATGCTGTTATTTGCACCCTCTATTTATGCTCAACATACAGAAAAAGTCCAATCTTTAAGTTTGGAAGAAATATGGAAAGTTGCAGAAATGAATAATCGACAACTGAAACTATACGACCTAAATCATCAGCAAAGTACAATAGAAATATTGGAAGCCAAAGACCGTTTGTTACCGGAACTTTCGGTAGGAGCAGACCTAAAACTCAATTCTAAATTTCTGATCTATGACAATGGATTATTCTCTTCTCCACAGGATGTGGCTGTAAAAGGCTATGGGTACGGCGTAGGCTACAACTTAAATTTTAATCTTTACAATGGCGGTAAAGACAAAAGGAGCATCGTCATCAAAAAGGAAGAAGAAACACGAAAACAATATGAACTGGATCTCCAAAAGCATAGCGTAAAATATGATGTCGCAATTGCTTATTTTGATTTATACAAATTTTTACATTTCTATGATTTTCTTAATGCAGAGACTGAAGCAGAAAAAAAGCAATTGAGATTAATAGAAAGTCTGCATAAAAACGGCACCGTACTAAAGAGTGATGTACTGAGAATCTCTGTGAAATTGTCTCAACTGGAACTTAGTCTTTCCGACGTTAAGAAGAAGATTGAGATCGCTAAACAACGGCTCAATATACTGATGGGGCGTAAAAATGATGCTGAATTAACAATACAACCCGAAGATATAATTGAATTAAACGCTATCACAGACGGTGACTATAATGATTATGTAGACATCGCTTTCAACAAATCTCCAGAATACAAAATAGCCATTAGTGACATCAAATGGAGTGAACTGAACGTAAAACAAATGAAAGCTACGATATTGCCTAAAGTTTCTTTGTACTCTAATTATAATTACAACTATCCTCAAATTTCCTTTTATCCGTACTCAAACGATTTGTGGGGATTTGGTCAGACAGGAATTAAAGTCCAATATTCTATCGATAATTTGTACAAAAGCAAACATACCATTGCTCGTGCCCAAGTTGTCAGCAGTCAGGCTAAAGAAAAAGCTGAAATGAAGAAGGACGAAATCTATCTTCAGGTAAGAGAAGTTTATTTACAGCAACAGCAGGCTTTGGAGAGTGTGGAAACGGCAGAGCATAATATCATTAAAACTACCGAAACAGTTCGTGTTATCAGAAGCAGCTACCTAAATCAGGAATCACTACTGACCGACCTTTTGGAAGCAGAAAACGCTTTATTGGAAGCAAAATTCAATCTGACAACAGCGCAAACAAATGTAAAAGTAACCCATATCAGACTATTAGCAATCATAGGAATTCTTTAATACAACTATTATGAACAAAAATAAAACAGATAAAATTATTGTAAACCTAACCAAATGGTTGGGAATTGCATTATTCGTAGGGATCATTATTTGGGGAGCTACCTATTTCTTAAATGGATATCACTTTGAACAGACTAATGATGCACAGGTAGATGCTTATCTCTCACCGATAAATGCAAAAGTGGGCGGCTATATCAGCAAAATATACTACAAGGACAATCAACTTGTTAAAAAAGGTGATACACTTGTGGTAATTGAATTGGACGAGTATGGACTGAAAAAAGATGCTGCATCAGCGGAACTCATGAGTTCACACGCCAAATTACCGATTTTGACGGCGAACGAAGAAACGCAACTTAAAAGTATTGAGGTTATAAAAGCACAATTGGAAGGAGCTAAAGCGAGATTGAATCAACAGCAAAAAGAATTTGACCGTTATAAAAATCTACTGTCAGATGAATCTACCACACAACAAAAATTCGACAACATTAGTGCTTCTTTATCCATTGCACAGTCAGATTATGATCAGGCGAAAGCTTCTTTACAAGTAGCAGAATCTAAACTTAATGATTTTAGAGCTCAAAATAATGCTATAAAGGCAGAGATAAAAATTAAAGAAACACTTGTTCAAAGACAGGAATTGGACATCAGATATACGTTTATCACTGCACCTTTTGACGGACAAATTGGTAAAAAGACAATTCAGGAGGGTCAACTGATACAACCCGGGCAAACATTGGCTTTTTTGGTGAACAAAGCCGAGGAAAAATGGGTGATTGCTAATTTTAAAGAAACACAGATTGGCAAATTCAAGATCGGACAAGCAGTATCCATAGAAGTTGATGCCTTTCCGAATGAAAAATTCAATGGTACTATCGAATCACTTTCGCCGACCACAGGTTCACGTTACTCATTGTTACCTCCAGATAATGCTACAGGTAATTTTGTGAAGATCATCCAACGGATTCCTGTAAGAATTAAACTGATCGATATGCCTGAAAAATTACGAAAACTTTCTGCCGGAATGAATGCCAATGTTTATGTTTTAAAAAAGAAATGATGCAAGCACATAAAATACCGATCTTCAAATCCTGGGTATCCGAATGGGTGGCGAGATCCGTCATATTTGCCATTCTGATGACATGTCTATTTAGTTTCGCTTTTTACAGCATTCCAGTTGCAACGCTGGGCTTTTACGGCATACAGGCTACCGATGTACAATATGGCATGGTCGTTATCTATGGCTCTACAGTAGCTTTCCTGGCACTTGATTTTCGGATCATAAAATATTTTGCACCTAGGAAATATTTATTAGTTGCCCTTGCCGTTAATGCAATATGTTCTGTAATATGTTTTCATTTCAAAGATTGGACATTGTTTGTTATTTGCCAGTTTTTTCAGGGGATTACCTGTGCATTAATGTCAGGCATCGTCTTACAACTTATTTTTCCAAGGTTACAGTCTGTACGTGCCCGTGTGATCGCTTTTAGTATACTGTATGGCAGCATACAGATTGCCGTTCCTTTTTATTCTATTTTTACCAGCATTGTTATTCATTTCTTTGATTTTAACTGGCTATTCTACGGATTTATAATCATTCTCATCATTCTAACAATTACTGTTTTGCTAACAATGAACGGTAAAGCTCGATTTACCCAAAAGATTCCGCTTTATCAGGTGGATTGGATAGGCTATCTGTTTTACGTGTCTTTTATCTTTATCTTAGGATACATCCTTGTCTACGGGCGACAATTGGAATGGTTCGGTAGTTCATTAATCACTACTCTTAGTGTCGTTGATCTAATTATTCTTTCCCTTTTCATCATTAGAGAATTGAAGCTTAAACGACCATTGATCAACTTGCAGATTTTCAAGACAAAGAATTTTGTCATTGGGCTATTACTACTTTTTACATTTTATATTTTTAAAGGAAGTACAGGACTTGCCTATGGCTATCTTGAAGTGATTTTAGGAAATGACCCACTGAACACCATTCCTATATGGACGGCTGTAATTTTTGGAACTACATTGAGTATGTTCGTTACTTCCAGATTTATCCTGATGGGGTACAACCTGATAAGGATGATTATTGTTGGCTTTGGAATAATGGCGATCTATTATGCTTATATGATACTATTTGTTTCTGTACAGGGTGAAACAATTGATTTCATTCTACCAATGTTTATTTATGGTGTGGCAACAGGAGTCTTATTTGTTCCGATTGTATCATTTACCGCTTCATCGGCGCCTCCAAAAATTGCGATCAATGCATCACTGGTCGGTATATTGGCAAGGTTCACAGGTTTTACCGCCAGCTTGGCATTTAGCAACGAACTTCAATTATTTGCAAAATCAGGAGTACGGGAAAAGATCCGGGAATCACTTACGGAAACCAACCCTCAACTGCAGGCTACTTTACTGGACATTCAAAATCAATATATGAACGTAGGAAGCGATATCTATACTTCAAAAGCAGTATCCACAGGCTATTTTAATCAAATGGTAGGTCATCAGATATTAGCTCGTGCCACCAGAGATTATTACGATTTGATGTTAACAGCAGTGATTTTTGTAATTGTTATTTTACTCTTATTCCCTCAAATTCAAGACGTAGTTTTGAGATTAAGAAAAGGTAATATGCCTTATTGAAAATCATATTTTGAATGTATTTAAAGCTTTTTTTTATGGATGAATTTATGATCAAGACAAGAATGCTTGTGAGAGAGCTAAAGAATAACGAAGAAAACGGCATTGTAAATCGTGAAGCCTTTGCAACAGTTCCGCCGACCGTTAAATATAATTTATATGCTAAAGAAAGAAAACTGGAGCCTATCATTAATGATCTTTATCAATGGGACTGGAATATATTAATTAGCATTCTGGCTTAATACTCGTGTTAAGATATATTTCTCTTACACAAACATTTGTGACCGACATAAAAAAACTTCATTTTCAAGATGGTTCTTATGTTAAAATTGTAGTTAAATCAATAAGAAGATGCTGTATCTAAAAGCTTATATTTTATCGTGAGAAGTTCTGAGGGACTACTTTTGCTTATGAAGCAGCGCTTGGTTTCGTCCATTCAATTAAAGAATATTTATTTAAAGCGAATAAATAGAGATCAAAATTTCAATGAACTGCATTTGCACCTTGTGAGGTTTCTGACTTTTCTATGCGGATTACCCATTCAGGCAGGCACAATGAAAACTGCAATCAATTCCTTGAAAACAATAAGAAAGACAATTGATGAAAGCTTGAAATATTTTTGCGGAGGGTTCGGAATCTCTGATTCCGGATACCCAAAAAGATTTTTTTCAGCTGGGACAACGGAATACATTTGCTATAGAAAATCAGGTGACCTTATAAGGAATCGTAATCATTATATTTGATTATTAATCATCACGTTTAGTTGATCACTTAACAATATAAGAGGATATTGGGAAACGTATTAAAGCTAGATTTCACGCCTAATAGAACAACATTCTTTATTAATAATCTGAAGATTGCATAAATCGATTTCTATTACAATCATATCACTAAGACCTTTACATTTTTCATAAGAAACCTCTAATACAAGGATAACGAAACATCCTGTAAATTAAATCATTAGTACTAATACGTAAAATTTGACTTAAGTATTTTCCCTTAAAAGCTTCATTCTATCTTTTTGTTACTTTGAGTCATTAACAATAAAACCATAAAACCAATGAGCTCACCAAACAAACAATCTAAATCTTGGATCGGAGGATTTGCAGAATCAAATCCTGCCTTTGCTTATCCACATCCAGATCTAACCAGCCTTGATATGCTGGATAATATGGATAATATTGACAAACTTGAAAGACAGATGAAAATATTATGGCCGGAATTCAGCTGGTTGACACAGTTAAAAGATAAAGATTCAAGATGTTTTCAAATGTTTGCACCTGATATTTCGAGAGTAGGTTATACCGCAGAAGGAAGAATCTATTCTATAATGTGTCCACAACAAGGCGCATATCTTAAAAGTGTTGGAATCAACTTAAATGTTGAAGTTACTGTAACCGGTCAAAGAGGATGGGTAGATGAAGATTCCCCATCATTATTGGCCGCTGATATGACTGTAACAGGAAAAATTTGGTTCTCTCCAAACAATGATCATCCATTACTAAAATTATTATTTTCAGCTTGTAATGACCTTGACCTACCTTTTGACAAGGCTCATGCAATCCAGGTGGAAACATCCAATATAGGCAATACCAGTTCAATTTTCACTTTACAGAGAGATTCAACGACACGTTTTGATAGCCCTGATTTTGCAAAGCATAAGGATAAGGCTTTTGGGGTTGGACATATAGATGTTCAGATCGATAATATAAAAGATTCCGGCAATAATACAGTCAATAAATTCAACGACATTGTACTCGGTATTTTTAATATACTTTCCGGTAATATGCTGGAAAAAGGGAATATATTATCTTGGAATGTATGGTTTAATACACCTGAGATAGTAGATCAGGCAGAATGGCGTGCCCATGCCAAGCGCTGGAGAGAATCCATTGATGTTGACCATCGTTCCCCTGATGGAAATGGTACTCAGGCACAATATTACAATGGAGATTATTTAAAAATTAGTGAACTTAAAGTATTGGAACAGTTGTTAAAGCTAATCTGGGAAGTACTAATTCCTCACGCAGGTGAATTTGGACTTAACGAAAAGATCCTAATGAAGATGACAGAAAAAATCGGCGTACAGATGAAAAATGTGATTGTGGAAGAAATTTGATGCACTATACAATTCAATAACCAAATAAAAGAGATCGAAAGCTCTATTAGCAAATTGTTTGTAAACAATTAATTATATTTGAGAATTAAAGTAGCTTATAACACTATCCATGTATAAATATTGTTTCCTATTTATCTCTTTATTCCTTTCCGTTTCATTCTTTTCTCAGAATTTTAAAAACGACAGTGTTAAACTTTTTGTGGATCAATCTATTGATCTGATACAAAATAATGCGGTTGATACGTCTAAGATAGAGAGCATCAAAAGTAGCTTGTACAGCAAAGGTCAGAATCTGGATCAAGTATCCGAGCTGCCTCCATTGTATACAGAAGTGTTTGAACTACTGGGAGATTATCATGGGGGTCTGAAATATAAAGGCAAAACCTATGGATGGAACAAAGCTCAGGGTGCGGACAATGCTTATCTGAAAGTGCGGCTGAAGTCTGAGACAGTGGTAAAAAGTCAGGTACTCGGCAAGAACACAGGCTACATCAGAATCCCTGGAAATAATGATTTTGTATTTAAGAAAGTGGATAGCATCGCCAATGATATTAGCACTCATATTAATGAAATTAATTCGGCAAAAATCAAGGCTTGGATCATAGATTTGAGAATGAATACCGGCGGTAATATGTATCCGATATTATTAGGCTTGAAGGAGTTTATCGGAAGCGATAATGTTGTTTTTGGCGGGTTTAGAAATTCTAAAGGCGAATCGTCAGGACAATGGGAAATTAAAGACGGGAAGATGTTGATCGACGGTATTGAGCTGGTAAGACAGGTATCGTTGAGAATGCCAATTAAAAAAGACATCCCAATCGTTGTCCTAACCAGTTGCTACACCGCCAGTGCAGGTGAAATGACGGCAATATCTCTGATTGGAAGGAGGAACACATTGATTGTGGGAGAACCAACGGCTGACTATACAACGGCTGTGCAGGGTTTTAGGATCAATGCAGATGCCGGGCTGAACCTGTCTACAGATTATGTGGTAGACAGGAACTCAAAAGTCTATAAAAGTCATATCCAACCTGACATTGAAGTTATAGGAGGTGATAACCTGGAAGATCTGATGATGGATAAGAAGATCAGAAAGGCGCTGGAAGTTTTGAGAAGCAGTACTAAATAGTCTTATTAATTTTTCAGGGAAAAAACTTCTTGTAAAAAATAAAATAATGGAAAAACGACCTCATTTTAATCCACAGCTAACCTATCTAAATACACGGGACGGTGATAATGTAACGCCCGTATCCTCCGGGTTTCAAAGCTAATAATTTTTAAACTATTTAAATCTATGCGACAACTCCTTATTTTCAGTTCATTCCTGATTTTTACTAATTCATTTTCTCAGAAAACAAACATTCAAAAAGAAAAATGGCATTGGAATAATAAGACACAGGATAGTACTGCGGGCTATGCTCAGGCTATAAAGATTGATAATATTATTTATATTTCAGGAGTGGTGACCAATAATATTACACCCGAAGGAATTACTTCTGTTTATAATAATTTAAAAACAGCTCTTTCAAACTACGGTGCTACATTTGACAACGTGGTGAAGGAAAATCTCTACACCACGGACATTGAAGCTATGAAAAAACATAATGATGTTAGAAAGAAATTTTACAATAATGATTTTCCCGCTGCCACATGGGTACAGGTTCAAAGGCTGTATATGCCGGAATCCAAGCTCGAAGTGGAGTTGATAGCGCATCTGCCAAAACAATAAATGATAATTTTGCGATGACAGATGAATTAAAGTCAGGCTGAATGCAGAAGATTTCTTTGCACATTCAGCTAGTGATAAATTTGCCTTTTTCAATAACGACTTTGTTTCCCCACTCGGTTATCGCTTCCAGGACAGGAACAAAACTTTCACCAAATTGAGTGAGACTGTACACCACCTTAACCGGTGGCTTTTCGCCATAGACCTTTCTCGTGACAAAGCCGTCTTTCTCCAATTGTTTTAACTGAATACTCAAAGTCATTTCAGTGACAGACGGCATTTCCCTTCGGAGCTCACTGTATCTTTTCTCTTTATCTTTTAGATGGTAAAGTATAACTGCTTTCCATTTACCACCTATCAGATCCATTGTAAGACTAACTGTGCATGGATATATTTTTTCGTTGACCTCCACCATATTGGCTAAACATTCTGTCTTCATAACGGTTTTATTTAACCTATCTTTTTGGATAGTTATTGCAGATGTAATATACTAAAAATACCTTTGTAACTATAATTATTATAGTATGGCATTAATTATCTTAGCACATCCAAAGTTTGAAAGATCGGTTGCTAACAAAACAGTTGCGAATGAACTCCGGAACAGCAGTACAGATATCGAAATCAGAGATATCCATGACCTGTATCCGGATTATAAAATTGATGTAAAAGCTGAACAAGATGCGCTTTTAAGACATCAAACCATCGTATTTCAATATCCCTTTTACTGGTATAATATGCCTGGAATTTTATGCTTATAATTTCTCACTGATCCATTCTCTTTCAGAAAGGCCTGCAATTGATCTTTACCTGGAGCCAGTTTTGAATTTTTGAAGTAATTATTTTCTTTCTTAATAAAGAATAAATCTAGAATTAAAAAATAATATCTTTTAAAGCAATTCTAAAAGGTAAATGATCAACATCTTTTGGACCTCGAATTATCAAACAATCGTTTTCAACAGTTATTTTCTTATATATAACTAAAAAAAATTCAACACCAAGATTGGTACGAGCTATTTCTTTTTCAAATATTTTTCTGCCACTATTTTCTACAATTAGCTTAGAATACATATAATCATCGGCAAAACAAATCCAAATTGAAGCTTTATATGGTTTACTATTATAATGAAATTCTGTATAAATAGTTTCGTAATCAGGAATTAATTTTAAATTTAATCCCTCTTGATAGGAATATTCCACCGCTTGTTGCAGTTCTATATTATTAGAAACAACCGCCATCTCAAACAAATATTTGTGCCCCTTATCCCAAATGTATAGTTGCTTGTCTACTTTATCAAGCGTATTAAAATCTGCATTATCAAAAGTTCCGAAATATCTTAAGTCCTTATCGAGTATCTCTACCGATTCTCTCTTTAAAATTGGGTAATAATCATATGTATTATCCGTCATGAAATCTATATTAATAAAACCAATTTTCTTTCCACTGTAATTTTTATTAAGCAATCTGGTACATAATACGCTTAATCCAAAGAAATCATTATTTAAGTTAATTAATTTTTCTTGTCCGTCGCGAAACCAAAATAATACCCGTTCTATTTTCATAAGTCTAACTATATTTCATTTTCATTAATCCAAGAGTTTAACCCTCTTACCTGTTTCAAAATTTACAGGATAGGGAACTTTCATACTAGGCAAATTATACTGTCCTGTACTGTTGTAATGCAAACTTCGTAAATATTTTTCATATATATGCGCTTGATGTTTTGGTACAACTGGAGAAATTTTATAAGTATAGGTGCCAGGTAACTTAGACATTACAGCATTTAATCTATTTAAGCCTGCATCAGAAACACCAAACTTATGAACATCCTGTAACTGATCATAAATAGTGTATGTAACACTTGGATTATTCTTAATTGATGATGTAGTCAACTTAATTGGATCTATTTTAATAGGATCCGGAGCTGTAACTTTGACATTCTTTGCTAAAATATCTTTAGATGTCTTTGCTAGTTTCGCATTATTCTGCGAAATTATTGCGTTGTAATTTTTTCCAGCTCCCCCAGCTACTATTCCTCTACTTACTACAGAAGTTGTTGCATAAGAGCTCATGAGTAATGGTATAGCTTGTGCTGTTCTTCGACCATCACCAGACATAATCCCCCCACCAAAATTATAGATTCCATAGACCGTGTTATAAGTATAATTTTGGATTTGCCAATAAGGATCAAGCTGGTTACCCCAATTTATCTGGTATGGTTCAAAACTTTCTACAGTAGGAGTTTTCATATGATTGGAATAACCATAACCTGCGTGATTGGGATTATTTGCAATGTATTTTATTGTTCCAGTAACACCATCTACAAGGGAATTTAAAAAACTTTCCCAAAAATTACTTTTAGAGTTTACTGGCGCTAAACCATCGGGATCAATAAAATTAATAGGATTATTAAAAGCATAAGCATAAGGAGACCAGTTCTCAAAATCAGAAGCTAGTGGATCTTTACTAAACCACCTTCCTATTTCTGCAGAATAATTTCGTGCACCAAAATCATAAACATTCAACCCAAGTTCATCTTGGTATTCTTTGCCCGAAAATTTAACTTTATATTTATCTGCGGGAGAGTATATCTGCGTGCTAAACCCTAATTGCTTTAAACCAAACGGGTAGTAGGAATTTTGTTCAATAATTTCCGTAGGTGAAATAGTATTATCTCCATTTTTATCCTGGTAAGATACTCTTACATTCCCTAAATGGTCTGTATAATTGAAGACATAATTAAAGTTACCATTATCATTAACGAGATAACCTTCTTCATTTGGATAATATTGAAACTGTCCATCTATGTAATGAAAACCAGAAAGATAATCTGTTGATGAAGTACTATTTCCATTTTTAACAATTTTTGAAAGCTTATTGCCCGCTGAATCATATTTATATTTTATCCAGTTTCCGTTTTGAAAATTTATAGTGCTAGGCAAATCCATAAAGTTATACTCTATAAGCGCTATTGCTTTATTCTTATCAACTATTAGATTGCCATTACGATCGTATTCATAGTCAGTAGCTCCAACCACATCTTTAAAACCAGCCGGATTATTAATGTTATCTGTTACTGCTTTTAATCTGTTTGAATTATTATAATAATCATAGCTTAACAAATCCATATCTAACGCCATATAATCATCTCCTCCAGAACGGTACAATGACTGAATATTGCCTCCTTTGTCATAGGTAATATTTTTTTCGCTCGCCGTGTCCATAAGACCGTTTTTATATGAATAAGCATTTTGCAGACGACCTAGAGCGTCATAATCGTACGAATATCCTCTAAGATTATTATCTCCTGCCGTTTTTGACCAATTTTGAGAAACATTCCCATTATATTGAGCATTAGAAATATAAGTCGTATTAGTTCTATTATAATGTAATTGATATGCAAAAAGGTTTGTCCCCAGATTATTAATATCATTTATAGCTGTAGGCCATCCTCTAACATTATATTTAATTGTTAGTTCCTGAAGAGGAGCCAAGTCAAATTGTCCTCCAACTTTTTTGGTAGAAACTTCACCGAGCTTTCCAAGGATATTCTCGTTTATCCTGATATCAGCTTGATTATTTATTGATTGTTTATGCGATAGAACTCTTTCCTGAGAATCGTATGAATATGTATCTAATATAGAAAACATACTCGCTGAAGAATTTTTCTGATGACTTGTCCTTGTGTAAAGAGTTTTGCCTCTAAAATTTAAAGAGTGGTCTTTAATAGTAAACCCTCCTAAATAATTAACAAGGTGGTTTCTTATAAGTCGTGCATATTTATCGTAAAAAAAATAAGTATCTGACCATGAATCTTCTCCAGTTTCCCCAACAGTTCTCTTTTTTGTCAAAGATGCTAAACCATTAATATTAACTAAGATCTGCTGATTCTCAACCTGATTCGAGGGCGGAAATGGTGTTCCGACTGGATATTGATCAAAATAATTTATTTCGTATACATCATTTAAACTTACATTAACAGGGAAAGCATTATTGGAATATCCAAAAATAGAACCTCCACTAACAATAGAATCGTTGTTTTCCCCAAGAGAATTTAAATTATTTTGAAGCGTTTGTCTTGTCGCAGAATTTGTATAGATTCCTGAATATATTTCTCTACCGTATACGTCGTATTTTTTAAATTTCCAATGATTAAACAATTTTTGTTTAGGATCCTGAATAGCCACTAATCTATCTTGTTTATCATAAATCATTGAAGTCCAATCATCCTGATCAGGCAACCTTTTTTCAACCAATCTGTTTTTACTATCATATTTATACTGATAGCAAAATCCATTTAAGATCTCACTTGTTAATGAAGGATTTTGACTTGCCTTAGGTGGTATTACAAATACTAAATTATCAAATAAATCATAAACGTAGTATGTATCATAGCTGACATTCTCTACGTATGCCCTATTTAAAATAATATTTCCGGATTTATTTCTAAATTCTTCTGTAGTGTTATCTTTAAGATAGGGTTGGCTGGGATACCAATTCTCACCGTAAGCAATTGTCTTTATAAGAACATTTTCAGTATAAGTTCCAGTGATTAAATAAGGTAGTAATCGATCACCATTAGTATATCCAACTTCATATTTAATAATATTATCGGAGGACTGATTAAGTAGGTAATTAAACTTTTTAGTATGATTGGAAGAGACTCTTAATCCTGATAAGCTGGAAACATTTGAAATATCAAATTTCCAATCTTCACCAGAGGATGCGCTTTCCAAAATCATTGGATTAGGATTACTCTCAAAAACATTTTCAGAATATGGATTAACTGTGTTAATAAAATCCGAAGGAAACTTGTTCTTATAAAAAATATTGCTTTCTGCTATAGCTGTTGAAGAGTTGATTAGAGCCCCACCATTGCTTGTACTTACAAATGGTAAGAAATCCTTACTTTTTCTGCCATATGAATCATATTCTATATGCTTAATAATATCTTTTACATCAGTGCTTGCATTGATTTGTATATTCTGTATTTCCCTTTCTAAACCATCGTAATATGTTATATTATGTATTTTTGGGGTATTATAGCCAACGCTATAGGTCTCAATAGTTGGTTCAATAGTATATAGATAGTTGGTGCCAGCAGTATTTGTAAAGTTTTGGCTTGGAGGAAGGATTGGAACATTTACGCCTGCCGGAAGACCAAATGGTGTAGCTTCAAGTTCTTCCCAAACTATGTTATTGAAAGTACTGCTACTATTAAATAATTGTGGATTTGTTATTTGAATAGATTTTTTAGTTTCAGACGGAATAGCAGATAGATTATTCAATAAGAAATATCTCTTACCTTGCGGATTAATTCCGGTGAAATAAATATTGTTATCTTTATTACGAATACTTGAAAAAGGAAACTCGTTTACTTCCTGATCTACATTTGTACCAGGGCTTGTATTAGCTTCACTATAATGATTAACAGTTTTATACTTAATTTTAGATCTTTCATTTCCATCACTATCGAAAAGTCTAATTGATTCAAATTTATTATACAATAATATTGAATTGTGATAAAACAATTTGTTCGGATAATCAGGCTCATTATTAGATTCATAAGGAAATAATATTTTAAAATAATCACTATTATTACTGTCAGCTCTAAAAGCCAAAGCGGGATTATAGGCAATAACAAACGTCTCTCCTGATTTTATTTTTTTCCCATAAGGAATTGTTATATGAAGGCGGCTACCATCAATAATTTTCCAATTAGACAAGTCAATATCAATGGTACTAGAATTAAACAACTCTATAAATTCGCCAATATGTGTTAGCTCAGTATCAGAATCTGCAATGTTTTCTTCATAAGGTGTATCGAAGTAAACTTCCGAAATAATAACATCTCCAAAGTTTTGGCCTTTAACACTAAAAATAAATAAGAATATAAATAAAAATAATAGAACTATCTTTTTCATACATCGATTTTATAAATTTGAAATCAATTTAAATTTTCATTCTTTTTCTTACAAAAGAATCTTTTGGATCTAGACGACTAAGTAATTTTACAACATTATCTAATCCTTTATTATCATTTATAGCCTCGTAGGATTTCCCCAAGAGATAGTACACTCCTCTATCAATCTTACCATTAAATAACTTAGAATAATTGACAATAAGTATCTCGTCTTTCTCTTTTAGTTTTGAAGGTATTTTATTAAGCATAGAATTTAGTAATTCAATACAATAAAAATAATCGCCTTGGTCAAAATAAGATCTCGATATATACAAAATCAAATGTCCGTAAGTACTACCAGCTGTATTTTCATCTGTAAATCTATAGCACACATCTCTAGCTTTTTCAAAGTCTTTAAGTAAACAATGAAGAGACGACAGAGAATCAATAATAGGAAGTTTTAATAAAGGAATAACATCCAATTCATATAGTTCTTCATTAAGCCTAATGACCCCATCCAAAGATACAGACCTATCTTCTTTATATGCTTTTCTAAATGTTCTTATATAAGCAAGTTTATTCCAAATGTTTATTTTTGAATTATTGTTAAAATTTTCTTCTTGAATAGATATTAATGCATGATAGGATTTATTGATATCTAATACTTTTTTTAGAAGACCTAAAGTTTGCGTATTTGAAGAATCCGAATAATAAATTTCTTTTGTAATATTAATTAGGTTTTCATCAATATTATTATTCTCTCTTTTATTTATCAAGTGATTTAGCACAGATAATTTTTCCTTTGAAATATTTGCCTTTCTTCTTTGTATATCTTCTTCAGAATAAAGAGACAAAGAATTACGTTTACCGATGTCATCAAATTGCCTTAATAATTCTTCTCTACTCCAATTTTGGTATCTGGATTTATACTTTTGTCTGTTTTCAGCCTTATAAGATTTAAATCGCTCAAACATCTGTTTTTTTGGCTCGATAGAATTAAATTCAATTATTCTATTTATTTTTTCAAGACTAATCAAAAAATAATCAACAGTGCTATCCTTTCGATTTTTCAATTCATTAGCTCTTAAAATATATCGTAAAGATTCTTCCAGTAAAGATTTGAAACCATATTTCTGCTGATATAGTCTAGCTTGTTTTTTATTACCTATTTCTAATCTCATGTACCACTTACCTATACGTTCATAGAAATAGGGGTTTTTTGGATTTTTCTTCAAACCTGTCATGTATAATGCTATGATATCTTCATCAGATTTCTTAGTTATACTATACAAATTTTGTAATCCATCATATGCCGACAAATAATTGGAATTTTCTGCGATACAATTAGAATATATCTCTTCAGCTTTACTGTATTCTTTTTTTCTTATAGATATTTTCGCTTCTCTTAAAGAATCGTAAATAGAATGCGAGAATACTTTAGAATTTCTATTAGAAGAAAATAGAAAATTTACAGGAATAACTGTACCTGCAAAACAAAGAGATGAAATTTCTAAGAATTTCCGTCTATTAAAATTTTTGTTCATAAAGAAAAAATTAATAGCGGAAAAAGAAGGAGAAGGAAGGTATTCAATGCCACCTCTCACGCTCCGGCCTTGCCGTTGTTATAATCGATGCTTCTCCTATCTTGTTCCACAAATTTATACATTTTTTTTAATCAAAGGCAAATTTATATTTCATTTCTTTCAAAATTTTTCCATCTACATCAGTAATCCTTATTAATCTATTCATAATGTCATATTGGAAAAAATTAGTAATTCCTTTTTCATCAACTTCATTTAATTTTCCAATAAAATCCTTATACATTGTAGTTCTGATTTTTGAATTTGGGAATTGTTGTCTTAGAAGGGTTAATTGATAAGATAAAGTATGATGTTCAGAATTATTTTGTATGGTATTAACTATATTGACAGGTATCGAGTTATACTGTACATTTTCAAGTGTTGCAACAATATATTTTCCATTATAACCGTACAATTGAGTAGTATAAATCCCATCATTAGTATGCTTCTGTAAAAGATTGCCTCTGGAATCATAGATATCAAAATATTGTACAGTCATATATCTCGAATCTTGAGTAAAGCTTGAACCATTATTAATTGAAAACTGATATGAAATATCAAGATTGTCAATTAGCAAAGTTTTAAGTTCAGAAAGAAAAACGGAATTACCAACTCTTTTGTATATATTGAGCTCGCCAGAAATTACTTTATTATTTCTGAATACAACAGACTCTATAGGCCTTGATAAAATATTATTATCATTCATAAATTTTAAAGCTTCTGATTGACTACCCACGACAGGAGTACCTGCTGCAGAAAAATCAGATGAATATTTTATTCTTTTTTCATAATTATTACCTTCACTATCGTTCCAGCTTTCTTTAATGATGTAATTCCTAGAATTGTATTCTAAAGATTTAATATTCTCATAAGGTTTGTCCTGAAATCGTTCTGTCTCCGTTATTTTGTTAGCTACTTTTTCACGATTTTCGAGTATGTTATATTTTGTTATTTTGACAGCAGAATCTTTAAAAGGATTTGAACTATAAACAGGATATAATGGATAATTAGCTCTTAAACCTTCAGATTTGATAGTTGTAATTTGTCCCGATTTTACAACATCAATATACTCCTTATTAGATTCACTTATAATTTTTGATTCTTTATCAAAAATTTTTGTATTGACAAGGAAAGTATTGTTTCCATTGCTCAAGGTAGATGGCTTAAAGGGAAAATTCCCAAAATCAGTATTATTATTGTCTAGATATGGGTCACCTCCTACCAATCTGAAGTACACATTATCCGAAACCGTGTTATTAGTAATAGGTGCTAAAAAAGTATATTCTTTTTTTCCATCGTACATCGTACTAGTTTCGGTTATCTGACTATAGTTAACAGTAAAATCTCCTGCAACATTATTTAGAGGAAAAGCAAATACTTGAGTGGTATAAAAATATTTATCATAAGAAGACCAATTGCTAGAGCCTAAGTGCTCTTCTATTGGATAAGGAATCCCAGTAACTGTGACACCCCAGCCATATCTATATTTTGCCCAAGCATATTCTATATGTACTTTGCCTCCATCCATGTAAGTTACTCCCATATTTGGATTAACATATGAGAATACAGGCATATTTATGACACTACCTGTAGAAATAGAATTCTTACTGTAATTATAGAAAGTTTTATATATGTTACTATTATTATCATTATACTCAACTGAACTTACCCTTAACCCGTTACCTGTAACTTTCTTACCATCATACATAAAATCATTCAATTCATAGTTATATGTTTGTGAGCCACCCCATTTATTGGTTACTGTTTTTAAAATACAGGCTTCAGAGTTCATATTGGAGCGCCTATCTGCTCCATCAAGTTTTATATATAGATTCTCATTAAAATTTTCATAACCATAGTTAACAAATGATTTGCTTTTTGGTGATGACTCATCAATATATATTTTCGGTAGTAGCGATTGAGCATTATTTTTATTGTAAAATCCCCAAAAATCTTGTTCTTTAGATTTTCTATTAGGAAGCAATTTAGCGTCATAAGTAAAAGCTAAGTAAAATTTATTATTAAGATTAATTCTATTCAATTTTAGTCGATATTCATCTGAATTAGTTGAAGATGCTGGTTTAAAATAGTCATGTAAAAATGCAAACTGCAAATTGCCATTATTAATATCCATCTTATCTAATTTTTTCCCACCATTTATATCTGACCTTGATGACACGTTAAAATTTATAATTAACCCATTAGAAGCTGTGATTTTTGAAATTAATTTAGAATTCTTTGTAAAATCTGTGCTGGCAACATAATCATAATCATTAGCTGTGAGATATCCAGGTTTTTGAATATTTTTTCTCTCTAATTTAGATATTTGAGATGAGATACTTTCATTACTGTAATCGACATTAACTGCGTTACCAAAAATATCAGTAATATTGGTTAAATGCCAATTACTGTAATATGTTCTTGTTATTTCATTTTCATCTTCGATTTCAACCTTTCCTTTCTCAAAATTAGTTCTCTCAGTTACTGATGAAATAGCCCCAAATGTATATTTTGTGCCATCTTGATTAATAACTGTAAATGATGAGATTCTTCCGCCTGATTCTTGATTATATGATATGAGAACATCTTTATTTAAACATTGAATTTTCCTTTCTTTATCGAAGAAAAAAAGAGTTTTGAAATGAGATAGATTAATAAAAAAAATATCGGGTTCATAATCTTTTTTCAAAATATTATTGACGTGATCTTTTGAGGCCGACAAAAAATTGGTTCCTTCAATTGTTGACAAAACACTGTTAAATAAGATACCTTCTTTATTGTCCTGGCCTTTATATTCATCATCTGGATAACCTTGAACTATTCGAGAAATATTTCCGATGGAAAGATCCCAGCCCAATCCAACCCATGATGCTATTTCATTTACCTTGATTCCTCTACCCCCAGAGTAATAAAGATTGATTGGTAGATTGATATTTCCGTTTTCTATTGTGTATAGATTATAAGATATCTGAGAAGTTCCATTATCATTTGAAACAGTTTGAACTGTAGGATCTGCTGCTGAACGGAACTGAGAATTCATTAGACTAAAACAAAGTATTAAAGTACAAATAGTAATTTTTATTTT
This sequence comes from Epilithonimonas zeae, assembly GCF_900141765.1. Classification (NCBI taxonomy): domain Bacteria; kingdom Pseudomonadati; phylum Bacteroidota; class Flavobacteriia; order Flavobacteriales; family Weeksellaceae; genus Epilithonimonas; species Epilithonimonas zeae. Next base: position 2,126,791 of record NZ_FSRK01000001.1, read on the forward strand.
CATATTCTTATTTAGCTCCAGTTTTTAGTATCTTTTTTGTAATAACACCACTATCACTTATTATCGAGATTAAATAAATACCTTGCGGGTATCCAGCTAAATCTATTACAGCAGTAGTACTTTTAATTTGAAAATTCTGTAGTAACTGTCCACCAACGCTAATAACATTGATGTCGGAACCTTTTAACTCGTTATCTGAAATAACGTTTACAAATCTTTCTGTAGGATTAGGATAAATTTCAATTTTATGCCGTTCTTCACTGCTATTAATTATTGGATTACCTATCTTCAAAATCCAGAAATCGTTTCTCCCGTTAGAATTTATGGTTTTATCTCCTCCTTTATTTGAATTAGAAGTACCTGCCATAATTATACTTTGATCTCTGGTAAGTATTGTATTATTAAGGATATCTGTTTTGCTACCACCTATATCCTTTCTCAATTTTTCATTTCCTTTATTATCTAAATAAATTAAAGAGTAATTGTTAATCTTATCTTTATCTTCAACATTATCTTGTGACTCAGTCTGTGCATACCCCGAAACCACAATATCCCCGTTTTTATCTTCAATAGCATCAAGTAAAACATCAAACTTTCCAATATCAAAAGTCCTATCCCAAAGTATCTTACCCAGCTCATCTGTTTTTACAATCCAAAAATCGTAATCTTTACTGTCTGTACTTTTATCTTCTGATTTCTTTGAGTTGGAACGTCCTCCAAATATATAACCTCCATTACTTTTAGAGAATGATGTTAATTCATTATTCCCTTTTCCTCCAAAATTTCTTTCGTCTATAATAGTTCCATTTTTATCTAACTCTACCAAAAGATAATCTCCTTCGCCCTTAAGTTTGACAGATTTATTTCCTGATAGTGGAGAATTTGAATACCCACCTATTAAAAAATGCCCTAGATTTGTTTCAAAACAATTAACTAAATAATCATATCCGTTTCCACCAATAGTTTTTTCCCATTCAACATCCCCACTGGAATTAATCTTTACAATCCAAAAGTCAAATCCGCCAAAACTTTTTTCACTTTTATGACCAACTAACTTTGAATTAATTTCAACAGGTTCTGAATCAGAGACTGCACCAATAATATATCCTTTATCTTTGGTTTGCATAATACTTACTAACTTTTCAGTTCCTATCCCTCCAAATGTCTTCTCCCATTCTACATCACCACTTGCATTAAGTTTTAAAATCCATAAATCAGAAAATCCAATATTATCCTGTGATTTCAATCCGCCAATTCCTGAATTCGAATCCCCTCCCAATATCATTCCTCCGTCCATCGTCAAGTGCACAGTACTAAGCATATCATTACCATGACCTCCAAAACTTTTTTCCCACTCCACATCCCCATCCTCATTCATTTTTGTAAGCGTATAATCTAAACCTCCATTGTTTGAGCCAGCTATTTTTGATAAACTGCTACCCGCAACAAGGAATCCATAATCAGGAGTTGGTACAATTCTTCTTAGATAGTCACTTTGATCCCCACCATAATTTTTCTGCCAAATAATCTTTTGGGCGAATACATTGAGTAAAGGCATAGTAAATAATCCTAAAAAAAATATTTTTCTAAGTTTCATAATTTATAACAAATTAAAAAGTAAATCTTACAAACGTACTGAGAGATAAAAATCACAAGAAATGATCTTTATATTTTTTAAAGTAAAATCTATTCTTTTATTAAAGATTCCGAATAGGATGTATGCAGAAATGTGTGTGAAGCACTGACTTGAGAAAATCGTAATTAATAATTAAGTATTTCATTGGTTATTTTTTTATTTTACTAATATATCAACTTTTTCCAATAAAAAAAAATATTATAAAAAATTAACACAAAAAAAACAATAAAAACATAAACATTATAGATAATTACTCCATTAAATCTAATATGACTAACAGTATCGAAATTCGAAACACATCTTACATCTTAATTATTCATAAATCAATCTTTTCATAATGTAAAAACTTTCAAAGTAGACTTTTTAGTAAAAGGAATTGTATTTAATTGATCCCTTTTCTTCTTTAATTTATAATCTTACTATAACTGGAAATTTTTCAAAATAATACCTGTTAATGAAACTTAGGATTACCTATTGCACTATGACTCTAAAATTAATCACGGAATGGGTCGGTAATATGTTTGATATCAATTAAAGCTTGAATTGCATTTGAAAATTTTCACATTTCTAGTTCATTATCAGTCCGCACAAGACTGTACTTAATTGCAAATAGATATAAATGAGTTGATATCAAAAGCATTATAAAATGTTTAATTATTTTTTGTAATAGTGCTTTCTTTACCCATCATTTTAATCAATGATATAAATTTGTGACAGTGAAAACAACAAAGAAATTGAATTATTGGTAGATTCGAGGAGTGATCAATAAATAATAATACAAAGTAAAAAGAGATACTTAACATGAGTAAAAAAAAGCCTCACTTCAAAGCCTTATTAACCTTTCTTCCTGAAGATAATGGGGGTATTTCAACACCTGTTTCATCAGGATTCAGAACAACCGTCAGATTCCCTTTTGACAGCAAAGAATTCCTAGCCAATCACAGCTTCATTGAAACGGAGATAATTTATTCCGGAGATACAGTCAGTGCGAACATAAATCTATTAGAAGCAAAGGATGCACTAGAACAAATTTATGAAGGAATCGATTTCGATTTACTTCTCAATTCGATTATTATCGGCCAGGGCGTTATTACAAAAATCTATGCTTCATAAAATTCCAAAAAGTAAAAAGCCAATTATGCTTTGACTAAAAAAATTAAAGATTGATCTAAACCAGCTTTGCCAAGATAAATCCTATCATCAGTGCCAATACAAAAGCGATTATAATTTTTACATAATCAGTCTTGGTACTTTGCATTTGCTGATTTAACCTGATATTTTCTTTTTTGATCATTTCCAGATCGATGTTTAAAGATGCAGTCTTTTCATTAACAACAGCCAATATATTCTTGTCGTGTAGGACAGCAATTTCTTTTTTGTAAATTTCCAGTTCTTCCTGTCTTTGTTTCTGTTGCTCCGTAAAAGTTTTATTAGTATCCAACAGCTGCTTGGCAGAATTCTCCTGAAGTTTCTGGAATTCTTCTGTTCTCTTCGCCAGCTGTTCTGCTAAAGTTTTAATCTGTTCAGAATATTGCTTTGAAACATCTTTTTTAACCTCGTCAATTAATAATGCTCTTGAATTGGATTTTTCATTAGATAATTTTTCAACAATAGAATGCAGACCCGCACCATAATCGTGTGGCAGATGAAATCTTTTATCCGCTAATTTATCCAATAAACTTTCATCCACTGTATGTCCGATTGCAGTTACGGTTACTGCATCAAGATCAATAAATAATTTAGAAAGCGTTATGTCATTGAAGGTTTCCATGCTTTGACGGTCACCTCCGCCTCTAACTAAAGCAATAATATCGTATTGGTTTTTGGAAAGCTCCTGAAGTTTGGTGACCAATGATGTCGAAGAAGTGATATTGCAGCTATGGTCTGTGATATCAAAATATTTTCGGGAAACATCCAGTCCCTCCTTAAAGTCGTGTTGAACTATAGCATTATTACCATATATATTAGCTATTCTTATTGGTTGATTTTGCAGGATCTTCGTTCGGATTAAATTCTCAAGATCTCTAGAACCGTTCTCAAGTTTCTTTTGGATTAGGGAATATCGAACGACATCTTCTTCTGAAATAGCCCGTTCCTCCTGCTGTATAATCTCGTCAACAACAAAACGAAGTTCTATAGAAGAACTTTTAATACTTTTTTCTATGAATCCTTTCAGAAGATAAATCTCATTATTCTGAATCTTTGAACGTAATAAAGATGAAATTTTAACACCTAAGGAAATATTGTCAGATTCTGAAAACAGCTGATCATAATAATAGCTTCCGTAGGATTTACCATTACCAAAAACATATCTACCCTTTAAGTAAATGATATTAACTGTAGCATTTAATTTAATGGCATTATTGAATAACCCTAAAACCAGCGATGGCGAGTAAATCTGAAAAGAAGATTCAATAGCATTATTGTTCATTATATCTGATAGCTGTCAACAAAGTTATAAATATTTAATTTCTTTTATTTTTTGTGACTTGCTCAATTAGTATAATATTTGTTTAATAAAAAATACACTCTTATATTATTTTCAAATAGAAACAGCTGGTAAAAAGAAAACTTATGTTAAAAAAGGGTGACGCGGTAAAATGGAAATTCCGAAATGGAGATACAAATGGAATTATTATTAATATTCACACCAAGGACTTTGTTTTTATGAACAGGCAAAGAAGAGCTTCAGAGGATAATCCACAATACGAAGTAATGAGTGAAAAGACAGGCAAAAAAGCGGTTCATAAAGCATCTGCATTGAAAAAAATATAAGTTTCTTTAATACTATCTTATCAATTGGTATAATTTTTAAAAGGAAATTATTAAACTTAAATTATGCGACTTTGAAAAAAACTTTAGCAGCATTTTTTGCAACAGCTGGCGCTGTAGCAACTGTAATTTACCTGTCAGGATATCATTATATTTTTAAAGCTATTGGCAAAAACATCGCACCTGGCCCCATTACGCCATCTAGCGATGATGAAGAGAAATTCCCTTCCCATCTCGTTTCTAATGCTGCATCAAAACCTTGGCAGACACATCGACTTTATAATTCTTTCTTATTACCAGACACTTTAACGAAAGAACTGAGAAAGACAAGGGCTTCTTCTCTGCTGATTATCAAAGATAAGCAACTGATTTTCGAGCAATACTGGAAAGACCATCAACAATCATCAATGATGAACTCTTTTTCTATGGCTAAAGGAATCTTGTCTCTGTTGGTTGGTTGCGCCATCAAAGATGGTTACATTAAATCAGAGAAACAATTGGTATCTGATTTTATTCCCGAATATAAAAGTGACCGTTATGGAGAACATCTTACGATTTGCAACCTGATGACTATGCAGGCTGGCTATGATTGGATAGAAGAGTATAATCATCCTTTCGCTGAAAATTCCAAGCAGTATTTTGTTGAAGATCTGACAGAGCAGGCACTTAATGTGAAATTTAAACAAATGCCGGGACAAGAGTATGAGTATCAAAGTGTAGCGGCTCAGGTCTTGGGAATTGTACTAAAAAGAGCTGTTGGAAAATCTCTCGCTCAATATCTTTCGCTTAAGTTGTGGAAACCTTTAGAAATGGAATATCCAGCCAAGTGGAGTGTTGATAATAACGGAATGGAAAAAGCTTTTTGTTGCATTCATGCGACACCACGTGATTTTGCGAAAATTGGACAACTTGTATTGCAGGAAGGTAAATGGAAAGATCAGCAACTTATCACTAAAGATTTCTATGATGAAATGCTGGCACCTACAAAACATAATGATGCGTTTGGATATACACTATGGTTAGATGATGAAAGTCCGATGAAATACAGATTTTTTTATGGTTTTCTTGGTCAATTTATAATAGTAGTTCCTGAGAAAGATCTAGTCATTGTCAAAACTGGTTTTTATAACAGACTGGACGTTGATGAAAAAAAGAGACCCTTGCAGGTTAAAATTTTGGTTGAAGAAATTACAAAGTTGGTTACTGAACAAGAATCGTAAATTGTTATAGTCTCATCACTTGATTTGTACTATACAATATTGGATTTAAATCTGGATGGTATTGTGATTTCAAAATTATCACTTCTCACGTCAATCACGTAATTCCTTCAATGTCGCTATGACGCCCTACTTTCCTGCTGTTTGTCCAATTCTATTTTAAAACAGCCTAATATAAATTCTGAATAGTATAACTGCGCATTAACAGATTTAGTTCTGGAATGCAAATCCAATTTTTCAGATAGGATCTTCTCTCCTCTGTAACTGATCGCAAAATAACAATATAGTTTTCCGTTAGATTCTTCAACCGGTGATGCATAACCAGTTACCGCAATGGACCAATCTGAATTGTATAATCTGGAAACGTTCAATGCCATTGTCTCAGCAATACCCGCTGAAACACTATTACAATTTAAAGCTTGCTCCTGATTGACATCTAACAAATTAACTTTTTCTTCAAGTGTATAAGCGGTCATTCCACCCTTGTAAAATTGGGAAGCATCTTTCATCTGGGAAAATGAAAATTGCAGAAATCCAGAAGTGACGCTTTCTGCTATTGCAATTGTTTCTCCAGAGGATAAAAGCCTCTTGCCTATATACTTTAGCAGTTTATCAAGCTCAATGATAAAATAGATTAATGACCGGACTGAAAGTTCATCGGCATTCACTCCAAATTGAGAAGGTTTTACAATCATTTGTCCTGGTTTATTTATTAATGTTAACGAAGCATTACAATATCTAAACCATACTCCCCAAGAGACTATTTTTGTAATTCATAAGACAGTACGAAAAAACCGAATATTACTTTAGAGTCTATCAAATGATAATCAAAAGCTGTAATTAGGTCTTCAGCACAGCACGGATTCTCTCAAGAAGGACGACGATATCAAAAGGCTTGGGTATAATATCATCGGGAGAACAGCGGAGAGAAATATCCTGTACGGATGCGTGGGCACTCATCATAATGACAGGAATACTTTTGCTGCCGCGGATAGATTTAACATGCTGGCATAAGTCGGTTCCTGATCCGTCAGGCAACCGTACATCAAAAAGATACAGATCCGGATGAGAAGCAGTATCTCGTTTTTTAAATTCTGAAACTGAGGCAAAGGACTGCACTTCAAAGTTTTCAAGACCAAGAAATACTTCAAGTACTTCTCTGATTCCCTGGTCATCTTCAACCACATAGATTTTTTTCATAAAGGCTGTCTATCAATAATAACACCAGAAGATGCTTTACAAAGTTTAAATTATCTAATTACTATCAATGGGTTTACAATGGAAGAATAAACCAAAACGTTGTTCCCTTTCCTACTTCGCTTTCTACACCTATTTTGCCACCGTGATTTTTAATGATGTCAGCACAGATATATAAACCTAAACCCAGGCCGGAGAATTTCTGTCCTTGGTAATTGGTTCTGTAATAACGTTCAAAGAGATGTCCTATTTTATCTTCCGGGATACCCGGTCCCTGATCTCTTACACTAAACTTCACTTCTTTTTTATGCAATACCTCAGCTTTGATCAATATATCGGATTCTGGAGCATATTTGATGGCATTATTGATAAAATTAACCATGACCTGACCGATTTGCTGATGATCTGCAATCACCTCCTGATCCACATCGCCTTCAAAAGTGATTTTTTGATCCGTATTCTGAGCGAAGTTTGAACAACAGTCTTCAAAAAGCTCTGAAATAATAAATGACTGCTTATTAAGCTTCAGTTGGCCATGATCCATTCTGCTTGTATCCAATAAACCATCAATCAGCTTTGTAAGCTTATCAAGACTTTTAACGGACTGCTCAAGAAGTCTTGCTCTGGTATCTGCAGATAGTGAAGTCGTAGCTCTTTGAAGTAGCTGCAAAGAAGCTTTCAGAGCAGTCACCGGTGTCTTCAGCTCGTGGCTGGCAATGCTGATAAAATCGTCTTTTCCCTGTGAGGCCAATCGCCTCGCTGTAACATCCATAAAAGTTCCAATGCCACCTATCAAATTACCTGCACTGTCAAACATTGGCGCCGCATTAATAGAAAGATAGAATTTATCCCTGTCAGGCGGCTGAACAGCAATTTCATAATCAAATACCGGCTTTTTTGTAGTCATCATAATAGCCATAGGATGCTCTTCCGGAGGTAATGGCGTGCCGTCAATACGAAGATTCTGCCATAGAGCGTCATAGTAAGTTCGTTTTTTGATCTCACTTTCCTTAAGCCCCAATATCTGCTGAGCCATAGGATTAGCATAAACCATCTGTCCGGTCGCATCAGTTACGCCAACACCTTCTGCCATGGTTTCCAGTATTGCTCTTAAGCGCTGTTCGCTATTACGGAGACTTTCCTCCAATTTAATCTTTTCCCTAATGGTATTCTCCAGCTTTTGATTAGCTACAATCTGTGTTGTGACTTCAAGCGCCATATCTATCACACCTGTAACGACACCGTTCTCAACATAAGGTGTATAACTGAAGTTAAAGTAACCTTGTTCAAGCTGACCATTTCTATTAAGGGTTACGGGATTAGCTTCATCCGAATGTCTTAAGCCTTTTTCATAGGTATCAACTAGCATATTCGCAGCTCTCTGGCCTTTGAGTTCTGGAAGTTCTTCGAAAAGCGGTTTACCAACAATAGATACATCCTTGCCAATTAGCTCCAGCATCGTTACGTTAATCATTGTGACAATATAATCATCACCCTTTACCAGCATCATCGCTACAGGAGCCTGCATAATCAGATCCCGAAAACTCATCTCACTGGTGGTAAGCTTTTCGTTCAGTTTAACAATGGTGTCGTTCAGATTTTGAAGATCATTATTGATGCCGCTTAGACTTTTGTTTTTCAGGCTAAGATCGGAAATATCATTTTCTTGTACCTTTTTATCAAGTAACAGATGAAAGTTTTCCTGCTTCAACTGATCATTAAGAAAATAAATCTGCCGGTTAGCATTGTCAAGCTGTTTGTTCGTTGCAACATATTCTTTGTTAATGGTTGCTAAATCCTCATTGCTGGATCGCAACTCTTCATTTAAGGAATTGAGACCTTCACTGGCAACCCTCAATTGATCTTCTCGATCCTGAACGAGTTCCCAGGCTTTCTGTCTCTCTGTAACATTGGTGGCCGTATGTAGTATGCAGTACACTTCACCCTCTTTATTTTTAATAGGCTTATAAGTAAAATCAAAGAAGGAGGTAATCATTTTGCCATTGATTTCTAAAGTGGCAGCTGTGTTGTGCGCTTCGTACACTTCGCCTGTACGCCATACATTTTTGAGAAGCTGTGTAAATGGCTGCCCTTCCATTTCAGGCAAAGCATCTTCAAACCTTTTTCCGCGAACAGATTCATCTTTACCCCAGATTTCCAGCATAGCATCGTTAGCAAACTGTATATTGATTTCCTCACCTGTATAAATAGCGGTAGCATCATTCGATTGTTTAAGGATCTCGAACAATGCATCGGTGCCTAAAGCAGAAAAAAAATTAATCATGTTCAAAAATTATATCGTGAGTTTCGAATTCTTAGGCTAAATATCGGGCAATTTTTTTCTCCAGATACTCAATATCAAATGGCTTCTTAATATAATCATCAGCCCCAGAATGCTCCTTGTATTTTTTGATTTCATTGCTTGCGCTGACATACAAAATCGGAATATTCCTGAATCGATCGTGTTCTCTCAATAATTTTACAGCTTCCAATCCGCCGATATTGGGAATATGATGGTCCATTAGAATAAGATCTGGGAGAAAGTCGGTAACATCCTTGATAACCTGATTGGATGTATTGGATACCACAATATCGTAGCCCACACCCGAAAGCACGAGTTGCAACACATCAAGAATCGCTTCATCATCATCAAAAATCAAAATTCTTTTTGCCATAATACCACCTTATTTAAATTTATCCCTTTTGTGTCGGCTTATTTATTTATAACAAATATATCCTTTTTTGAGAAAGATAATTACCAAATAATTTAATTATTATGCAGATAATATTAAAATAAAAATTTATGATTATCAAATTCATATACATTATACAAGCCTCTCTCTCATTACCAATTATGCTTAGCTCATTATTACATTCAGTAACGAACTTAAACAACAGCTCATTATTATTGGCAAAGGATTATATGAAGTTGCAGCTTCATAAGCATTGTTAAGACAATCTGATTTTCAGTTCCTAATATTAATTAAAAGTCCGATAAAAAGTCCGATAAGGTAATTTCTCGTAAGATGGGACATCTTTCATCTCTTCTAAGAATTTATGCTCCTCCGCATTTTGTGGTGGTGCGTCTGTGATCAAAAAGAATTTGTTTTGATTTAAATACTTCGTGAACTTATGATATAAATCTTTATTTTTATAAAGTAGTTGATATCTCTGCACTTTACCAATCCCACGAAAATAAAACTTAGCAATGATTACTAATTTACCAAGTCATAATGACTTCGAAAAAGTTGCAAAAGAATGTTTTCTTCAGGCTATTGAATCATTCTTTACAATCTACAGCAATTATAAGGAATACGATGATGAAAATATATATGAAGAAGTACCTTTGAATATAATTTGGGAGCATAATCTACCAATATCAAGAACAGCAATTATTTTATTACATCAAGGTATTGAAACTTATATGAAAGGAGTAATTGTTAAAAGTTCGCCTTATTTACTCCTCGAACAAAAAAGGTCTGACTGGCCAACACTACCCAACAGCCATCATAAAAGCTACGATAGTTTATTTACAATAGCTGGTGAAAATCTATTACACACATTCTGTGCAGTGTGCGACGACATTCAACTAGATCAAAAAACAATAGATTTTATTGAAGGCGTTCGCAAAAAAAGAAATTTAGCAATCCATGGTAGTGGTGTATATATTAACTCTGCTGAAGAAATTATATTAGATATACTAAAGGCTTATACTCTATTTTTCGGAAAAGCAAGTTGGTTTGTTGATTTGAAGGAAGGTAGACAAAAAAATCCTCTTTTTGGATATTATGATTGGGATTTTGAGAGTATCCAATCTTATAAATATCTAGATTTTCTTGAAGCAACGATAGGTGTCACCAAATTGAAGTCTTTTCTTTCTTTTGATATTGTAGGAAGAAGATACATTTGCCCTACTTGTTTATTTGAGATGACAAGAAAAAATGATTATATGAAAAGTAAATGGGCTTTTCTAGCGCCTAATGATAAGTTCTCAAGTACAGTTTATTGTATAAATTGTAATCATGATAATGAGGTCGAAAGAATTGATTGCTATGTTGGTGATTGCAAAGGTAACGTTATGAATATGGAAGGAATTTGCCTATCGTGTGGGGAACAACAATTCTAGGCGGGATAATAATCGGTGTAAAAATTAAAATAATCGATTTAATGGTAGTTAAATGAGATCATTTTCAAGTTTTGAATTTTCAATCTTATAAGATTTGACAATGAAAGGATTTATGAACAATTATTAGCAAAGTATGGTTTTCCGTAAAAAATCCGAACGGCCGTGATTTAGATTTGTACTTACAAACACTATTAAAATTATATCATGGCTTGGTCATATAGAAAAAGAATCAAAATAATCCCAGGTGTGCATTTGAATTTCAGCAAAAGCGGTATCTCTACAAGTATTGGCGTGAAAGGTGCAAGTCTCAATTTCAAATCTTCGGGAACCAGACTAAACACCAATGTTTTGGGATTTTCAAATTCATACGATCTCTCAGGACGATCTTCACAAAGACGGCATCCTCAATCTTATCCTAATCCACAACCTACTTACAAAGAGTTATCAGATAATATCTTCAGTGCAGATCTGCATGAAATCACCTCGCAAAATATGATGGGAATCAAAGAATCTATTTTGGTTGCCCAACAGCAAAAAGCAGAACTGCAGGCTGATTTAAGGAAAATGAAAACTGCACTAGGCTATAGCAAAACCAAGAAAATAGCCAGCTATCTTTTTATCTACGGCCTGATCAACAAAACCGTTGTCCCGAAAATAAATGAAGACATCAATGCTCAAAAAGAAGCCATCAAGGAAACACAAATCGTGATTGATAATTCAGCCGTCAATATCGATATCCAGTTTGATGATCCCACGAAAAAGAAATTTGATCGGCTGTATAACGCTTTTAAAAATTTGAGTGCATCCCATCGGATATGGGATATTACCGGCGCGCACTATCAAGATCGGGTAGCTACCCGCTCCAGTGCCAGTACCGTTGTCAACAGAAGGGATGCTAAGTTCGGATTTCGATCTCTTCCCATTATCAAATCTAACTATGAGGCACTCTACTTTCAAAATATAAATGGTGCTGACCTATACTTCTACCCCACCTTTGTCCTAATGTATACCAATAATCAGAACTTTGCCCTTGTAGGGATTGACGAACTCAGCCTGATATTTTCGTCTGTCAGTTTTACTGAAACCAGCAGTGTCCCAAGAGATTCGAAAATCATCCGGAAAACCTGGGCTAAAGTGAATAAAAACGGAACGCCTGATAAGCGATTTAAAAGCAATTATCAAATCCCTGTCGTGCAATATGGAAGACTTAAATTTTCTAATTCAACAGGTTTAAATGAAGAATATCAAATCAGTAATTTTGAGGCTACGGAAGCTTTTGGCAATGCTTTTCTAGAGTACAGAAGCGCATGTAAGGTTTTGTAAAGATAACTCTTATAATCTATAAGTAAACTATACTGCATATTGTAATCTTTGATTGGGCTTCAACTAGTTTTGATTGAGATACATCCGTTGTTATTTTTATTGGCAACTTTGCTTCATCAGTTAAAAATATTAAAATTATGCAGAATAATGAAAATAAAGTAGCCCTGGTATCGGGTGCCAACACTGGTGTAGGATTTCAGATTGCTAAAGCGCTTGTAGAGAATAGCTACACCGTTTATGTAGGCTCTCGTGACCTTGTAAAGGGTGAAGCTGCTGTTCAGGAGCTGGGCGGATCGGCAAAAGCAATTCAGCTGGATATTACGGATTCAGGGTCTATTCGTTCCGCAGTAGAGATCGTTGAAAAAGAATACGGTTATCTGACCTTATTGGTCAATAATGCAGCGATCTCCCATGCTGGTATTCCCGGACGCACTTTGGAAGAGATTATGGGTGCACAGCGTGCCAGTATAGCACCTATTGATGAGCTTAAAACAGTTTGGGATACGAATGTATTCGGAACATTAGCGTTAACATAGGCCTTGTTGCCCCTGTTACATCAAGCAGATAATGCAAGGATCGTGACGGTTTCAAGTGCCTTGGAATCGCTTACGGCCAATGCCAATCCGGAAAATCCTTACCGTTCTAATTTTGATGCTGTATATGGCGCTTCGAAAACGGCGCTTAACGGAATATTTTCTTTCACTTGCTATCGACTTGGAGAACACCGGCATCAAGGTGCATCTGGTAAGTCCGGGATTTACAACTACGGCGCTCAATAATTCCAGGGAACGGACTCTGTAGAGGAAGGTTCGAAGGAACCGATCCGGGTAGCTTTGTCGGAAGACCTTCCGACCGGGAGCTTTACAGGCCCTGCCGATTTCAGTGGGAAAGATAATATTCTTCCCTGGTAGTTTTTAGTATAACCTATGATCTTTGGTCATAGGTTTTTCATACATTTATAGTATGAAACCCAAAGAAGACAAATTGGTCCGCTTCATCTCGATATCTGAAAGCCATCAGGCTTTTGGCCTGCCCGCACCGCAGCATCCACTCATCAGTCTAGTCCATTTTAATAAGGATAATCCTTTTAATACGGCAATGTCACCAATCTACGATGTCCTGAGTTTTTATAAGATCTCTTTTATTACAAAAAATAAAGGAAGACTCAAATATGGCAGGATCAATGAATCTCAAAACCTAATGACTTACAGATACATAATATCTGAAAACAAAAATGATTTCAAAACAATACGCCGAAAGTTTCGTTTTCGCTCTATGGAGGAAAATGAATCAGAGATATCTTCTGCCAGTATTGATAATATGAAAAAACACCGCTTACTAAGGTTGTTATTATATCAAAGGACAGTGCACAGAAACTCAGTTTGATAAAATCCAAGTTCACAGAGCTGGAAAAATGGAAGTATCCTTCAGACCAAGAATTTGTCCAAAAGTTCTTTTTAGACGATAAAAGCCAACTCATCATTATAAATCATAAAAAATCATCTCTTGACAAAATTTTGGAAATGATTGATTAACGATGATATACATCAATATCCAGATGGTCATTTCAAACTAGATAGTAGAAGTCGGCATAATAGCATATCAATATGCGTTTTTAATCTTACTGACTGCATTTTTTAGTCTGTTTAATCCATCTGACAGTATTTCTCTTGGGCATCCGATATTGATTCGTAGAAAACCTTCACCTGCTTCGCCGTACATTGTACCGGGATTGACCCAAAGTTTTTCTTCCTCAAGCAAGATTTTGTATAATACTTCAGAACTTGTATTTAAGGAATGACAGTCCAGCCATACGAGATAAGTGGCTTCTAAGGGAATGACTTTGATATCAGGCACATTGTTATCGATGTAGTTTTTCAGATATTGTAAATTCTGATATAAATAGTCTTTCATTGCTTCCATCCACCCGGCTCCGTTTTTATAGGCAGCGATTAATGCTGTTACGGCAATAGAATTGGGATAACCCGACTCCTGAATTTCGAATGTTCTTTGGATTTTACTTAGAATTTCTTCATTCTTAGAAATGACATATGAAATAGGCAAACCTGCCAGGTTAAAAGTTTTGCATGGTGAGCCGCAAGTCACTGCCTTCAGATTATATCGTTCAGCAACCGATATGAACGGTATATGCTGATGCCCTTCATATACAATATCGGCATGCATCTCATCTGAAATGACCATCACCTGATGTCTGGAGCAGATTTCAGCGATGCGTTCCAGTTCACTTCTTTTCCAGACTCTTCCTACAGGATTGTGAGGATTGCACAAAAGTAACAGCTTGCTTTTAGGATCTGATGCTATGAGTTCTAGGTCATCGAAATCGATTTGGTAATGACCGTCTTTGTAGACCAGATTATTCTCTGACATCCCGAATCCGCAGTTTTCTATAAAATGATAAAAATGGTTGTAAACGGGAGGCTGGATAATGATGGTGTCTCCGGATTTGATAAATGTTCTTAAAATAGCTGATAATGTCGGGATCATTCCGGGACCGGGCAGTATATGATTTTTTTTGATGGGATACCGGTGAACTGATTTCCACCAATCTATAACAGCATCATAAAACTCAGCGGGTATGCTGCTGTAACCAAAAATACCTTGTGCTATCTTTTTTGAAAGGGCATCTGTGATTTCAGGTGCAGTTTTAAAATCCATATCGGCAACCCACATTGGCAAAATAGCTTCATCCACAGCGTCCCACTTAATAGAGTGCGTCCCTCTTCTTTCTATAATCTCATCGAAATTGTATTTCATTTTAAAATTTATTACTGTGAATCCAGATAGTTCTTTAAATCGGAGATGGTTTTAATCTTCAGTTGTTCGGCCTGCTTTCTCCTCATCATCAGAGCATAGGCATTATTGAAGCCAAGGGGCTGGAGCCATTCCATGCCATATTGCTTTTTAAATTCCGACTGGACATAATCGTATGTCTTTTCAGGACTTTGCGTGACATGTTTTAAAATAGATTCCGATGGTTTGAGAAGAACCAAAAGTCCAGTTCCGGTGTATTCAGGGTAAAAATCAATGGCATCATTCATCAGGGCATCGAAGCAGATTTTAGTGCCGCCCAGACCTGTCTTTGTTTCGACTTTGTTATTGGTGTAGCCTTCGATAAGCATTTTGTACATTTCCACGAGGATGTATTGTTCACCGAAGATTTTGGAGCCAATTCTTAATGTTCCAGAGTTGCCTTTTTGTGGTGTTTTGTACAGATTATTTTTTATAAGGAAATCTCTGGCAATTTTTTCAGGTGTCTGATGGAGGTAATCTGATTTATAATTCAGATCTGTCATAATCGAATCATTCAATTTTCCGCTTAACATATTCAAAGTTTCTTTGAGTTCAGGAAATTTCTGTAAAGTTTTTTTTTTAATGATCGGCGCTGCAAAGTATGGTGGAAAAATGGTTTTATCATCTTTCAGGACATAGAGATCAAAGGCTTTGATTCTTCCGTCCGTTGAATAGCCGCTGATCAGATCGAGTTCTTTTTCGTAGATTGCCTTGTACATTATCGCATCACTTACAACTACGGGATTGAAATCGAGATGGTACACAGATCGCAGTCCCAAGTCGCCATCCTGCCTGCCCATAAACTCTGGTGTGAAACCTGCTTTTAAGTGATTGTCTGAGTTTGAGTTACTATAATAAATGACAGCAAAAATAAGTACAATAACAGGAATCCAATATTTTAATCTCTTCAGATAGCGGTAACCTGCTTTTTGCAACAGTGCAATTGTCTGATCCAGAATAATAGCCAGTAAAGCTGCAGGTATGGCACCTGCCAAAATCATATTGGTATTGTTCAGGGAAATGCCACCAAAAATAAATTCACCCAGACCTCCTGCCGCAACAAAGGAAGCTAAAGTTGCCACGCCGACATTGATCACCGCTGCCGTCCTGATGCCTGCTATAATCACAGGCATTGCCAACGGAAGTTCTACTTTTAAAAGCATTTGTTTCCGGTTCATTCCCATGGCTTTAGCCGCTTCTATAACTGTTGGATTGACTTCGGTAATTCCTGTATAGGTATTTCTTATAATTGGTAACAGGGCATAAATCAGTAAAGCCACAATGGCTGGCGCGGCACCAATTCCGAAGGCTGGGATCATAAAGCCTAATAAAGCAATGCTTGGAATGGTCTGCAGTATTCCGGCAAATCCTAATACAGGACTGGCCAGCTTTCTTTTTTTTGCAATTAGAATTCCCACAGGCAGGCCGATGGCAATGGCTAATAGCAAAGATAAAAAGGTCAGTCCCAGATGCTGTGTGATTTGGATCAGTAATTTGTCATGCTGATCCGAGATAAACTGCCAAAGACTTTGCTGTGTCATAACATCTGGAGTTTTCTGTACTGGTTAAATGCTCTTACAAGCGTTTCGTAATCTTCATTCAGAGAATGATCTGAACTTAGCTTCTGCAGGATGGTCCATATATCTGTATCATCTGAGAACTGGAAGTTTGTGTCATTGTTGAAATTGGTTAAAGATTTTAAATCGCTGTAGAGTGTTGTTTTATACTCGAGAAGCAACCGGTTTTCTGAAAAGAAATTTGTCACGAAATCGTTTTTAGCTTGGTACAGCATTTCTTTAGGTGTTCCTGTCTGAATAATTTTTCCCTGGTTCATCAGACATATCCGGTGTCCCAGTTCAAAAGCTTCCTGAACATCGTGGGTGACCAAAACAATGGTCTTATTTTTTAGTTCTTCTAACGATTTAAACTCTTCATGAATATCGGCTTTTGTGATATTATCCAATGCTCCAAACGGTTCATCCATCAGCAGAATTGGCGGATTGGCGATCAAAGCTCTGGCAATCCCCACTCTTTGTTGCTGCCCTCCGCTTAGCTCATTGGGAAATTTATCGAGAATATCTAGTGTTAGATGTAGTTTGTGAAGTAGTTCTTCAGTTCTGGTTGCCGTCTTTTTTTTATCCCATTTTAATAAATCAGGAACTACAGCAATATTTTTCTGAATGGTATAATGGGGAAACAGACCGGAATGTTGCATGACAAAACCCATACCCATTCGTAAGTCTTCCACTTTCTGCTCACGGATATTTTTTCCATTGATGTGAATGGTTCCGGCATCAGCATCGATAAGGCGGTTAAGCATCTTCAGCGTGGTGGTTTTCCCACAGCCGCTCGTTCCTAACAGCACCAATATCTCCTTGTCATTAGCCTGAAAAGAAATATCATCGACTGCGGGTATTCCTTCAAATAATTTAGAAACCGATTCTACTGTAATCATCTAACACTATTTAGCCAAACGAATCCCTGTAAATTGCCACTGTAAATGGGTCGAAAAAAAATTACGGTAGGTATTTCTGCTGTGCCCAATCGGTGTCGCCACAGAAGCACCGCGCAAAACAGTTTGGTTCACCATAAATTTTCCATTGTATTCGCCCACTGCGCCAGCTTCTTTTTTAAATCCCGGATATGGTAAATAGGCACTATTTGTCCATTCCCAGCGTTTTCCCCATTCAAAATGGTTACTTGCCACCTCCCATTCTGCTTCAGTAGGCAGACGCATTTCTTTCCAGGATGCGAAAGCAGACGCTTCAAAGAAATTGATATGACAAAGCGGTTCATCAAGATTAATTTCCTGCAACCCGTTTAAAGTGTAATTCATCCATTTCCCATCGATAAAATGCCAATATAATGGGGATTTTGTTTCATTTTGTTTGACCCAATCCCAACCTTCAGCATGCCAGTAACGGAAATCTTGATAGCCATTTGCTTCGATAAATTCCAAATACTCCCGGTTGGTAACCAGCTGGCTGGCCATTTCAAAATCATTAAGATAAACTTTATGCCTTCCCAGTTCGTTATCAAAACAAAAACCTTCTCCCTGGAAGCCAATTTCATAGACACCTTCTGAAAAACTAATGAATTCACTTGTATTAATTTTTATACTTGGAGAGATTAGGTCGTTCTTATAAGCAGGGAATAAGGGATTGTGGCCTAAAATATATTTAATATCTGTAAGTAATAATTCCTGGTGCTGCTGTTCGTGGTTTAGCCCTAATTCCAATAATGACTGCAAAGATTCTGTTAAATAATCGCCTTGTAGGAATTCGATCATTTTTTCATCAACATAATCACGGTACCGATAAACATCTGAAACGGATGGGCGGCTGAGATTACCTCGGTCTGTACGGATAACGTGTGCGCCTACCGTTTCATAATAGCTGTTGAAAACGAAATTATATTGCGAATCAAAAACCTCATAACCCGGAAAATTAGGTTTCAGGATAAAGGTTTCAAAAAACCAGGTTGTATGACCCAAATGCCACTTGGGCGGACTCACATCAACAATAGGCTGAACAACATAGTCTTCTATTTCAAGAGGTCTGCAGATTTCAATGGACTGGTTTCGGATTTGTGTATATTTTTCTGCCCAGTTTCTTACGGGCATTGTTTTCTTTGGTAGTTGATCTGTTCTCATAATAACCAATTTAAATTACACCATCCAAATAGAATCTACGAACCAGTTTTTAGAATCATTAATTTCTGTAAGAATGTGAAATCCTGAATCTTTTGCCAAATCTTTAACATCCTGTTCTGAAAATTTCTGTGAGATTTCCATATCGATCAATTCATTTGCTTTAAAATAAATTGAATGATTGTTAATCTTGACTTTTTGGTCACAAAGACTTACGAGAAAACTTTTGCAAGCTCCTGAAATGGGGTCATAAGTCTGATAATGCTGAAACTGTTCCACGTCAAAATCGGCATGGAGTTCACGATTGATTCTTGTGAGGAGATTAAGGTTGAATGACGCCGTAATTCCTGCAGAATCATTATATGCTGCAAGAATCGTATGGGGATTTTTTTTAAAATCAAAACCTATCAAAAACAAATCGCCGGGATTGAGCTTTCTTCTTACTTCACTACAAAAACGACGGGCTTCTTCAATATCCATATTACCGATATTTCCTCCTAAAAATAATACAACCTTTTTTCTGTTTGAAATATAAGTTGCTTCGTCCAACATATCAAAATATTGACCCTCTAAAGGAATAATTTTTAGTTCGGGAATTGTTCGATTCATATTTTCCTGCAATACACTTAGAATATTTCCTGAAATATCGATAGGCATGTACGTAAAATCTGTTGATTTTGCCACAAGATCTTTAAGAAGAAAAGATGATTTCATTGCATCCCCAGCCCCTAATTCAATCAGGTCAAAAGATTCATTAATATTGGATATGGCTTTGATAAGTTCGTCAGTTTTATTCTGAAAAATATCTAATTCGCAATTGGTGAGGTAATACTCCGGCATTGCCATAATTTGTTGAAATAGACGGTCACCAGTTTCATCGTAAAAATATTTTGAAGCTAATCTTTTGGGATTACTAGACAGACCTTCCAGAACCTCCGAACGAAAGCTATCAGAATGCTTACTTTTACACTTAAGTTCCTTTTGTAACTTTACAATCATAGTTTATATTTTGTTTGGTTTTTAGCTAAATACAACTATCTTGCCGCAACAGCGAATGCTAATGCCTGTTCATCTAACAGCATTTATCTTATCACAAAAAAATTTACAAATACCTTTTTGTAATTGTCATTAATTAACCCACTAAATAGCTCACACAAACAACAGTTGTCTGCATGTAATTGAAGTAAAGCTGAAACAGACTTAAAGGTTATTTAAGTTCGGAAGAAACGTCGATATGAAGTTTATTAAGATAATCCATAAGCTCATGATATTAATCTTTTAAACACCATCACCTCACTGGTCGGCAATACTGCAAAACATTAGAGGGTAAAATTGATAGAATTCCAGAAACCTTATTTAATAATTCAAGATTAATCTAGACTTGGAATTTTTTGTAAGATTTAAAATCGACAATAAAAACCGTTCCTTCTGAACGGACGGACTTTAATGATATTTCTCCTTGATGTACTTCAATAATTCGGGATACGATGGATAATCCAATGCCATTTCCTTTTTGATAATTTTTATTATCGCCTCTGTAAAACAAATCAAAGACTTTTGACTGATCTTCCACTGAGATTCCAATGCCCTGATCTATAAAATTAATTTTTAAATTTCCGTTTACCACTTCAATTTCTACCAGACAATATTGATTTGAAGAATATTTGCAGGCATTTTCCATTAAATTTAGAAATGCAATTTGTAACAGGTATGGATTTCCCCAAAAATCATAACTGTTTTCTTGATTATCAGCCAATCCATTGACATAATTAATCCCCACCCTGTAATCCGGATTTTTCTGTAGTAACGCAATTTTAGCCTCTGCTAAAACCTCATCCAGCCGTAGATTTACAAAACTTATTTGTGATACATCATAACTGGCTCTTGCAAAATCTAACAGAGCGGATGAAAGCTCCGAAGCCTGTTGCGCATCCTGCAAAGCATTATCAACTGAGTTTTTATAATCTTCTAAGGTTGTATTTAATTCCTTAGCTAATTCCAGTTCTGTTATAAGTATTGAAAGTGGTGTTCGGAATTCATGGGAAATAGTCGTTACAAATTGCTTGTGGTTATTGAAAGATTTTTCTAAACGGTTGAAGGTCGAATTAAATGTTTCCGTCAATTCATAGATTTCATCTTTAGCCTTTGGTACAACCAATCTTTTGTGGAGGTTATGTTCAGAAATATCTCTTATCTGAAGAATGATATCTTTCAAAGGTTTTAAAGTATAATAAGAAAACAAAAAACCAATAATGAAAATAACGGCGATAGAGATAAAATAAATGACAATAACATCTTTTTTAAATTCCTTAATATGTGCGATTCCCGTAACATCTATTGCGCTGCCGATAATGTAAAACTCATTATCACCAAACCTATATTTAAAAGCCATATATTGACGTTCCTTTCTATGCCAGGTGATTTGATTTTCTTTTGATTTTATCAGTTGATTTAGATAATAGTGGTTTTTAGAAGAAGGATTGATATCAGTAAAAATTAATTCTTTTTTGCTGTTGTAAACACTGATATCAGCTTCATTTAGCATTTTTTTGTTGCGTTCGTGAAGCTCCTTAATTTTTAAATTATCAATTTTAGCATCGAAGATAAATTCTGATCTCCAAATAATCTTGTAACCCAATCGATCGTTAAACTCATCTTCCCTATTTTTCTCGGAAACAAAATAAAGCACATATGCAAAAACGAAAAGTATTCCAGCAGTCAGTAAAGCGTAAATGAGCGCTGTTCTTGTGGCTATTTTCATTTTAATTGATTTGTGAAAATAAATCCCATCGCCGGTTTTGTATGAATTAGTTTATCGTCAAAATCTTTATCAATTTTTTTTCTGAGATAAGCAATATAGACATCAATGTAATTAGTTCCTGTATCAAAATGATTTCCCCACACATTTTCACCGATTTCATCTCGAGTTAAAATACGTTCCGCATTACTCATCAGAAAAACCAAAAGCTTGAATTCCTTCGGTGTGAGATTGATCTCCTTCCGGTTTCTAAAAACGCGATTGGTATTTTTATCAATTAGAAGATTGTGATATTCGATATAATTAGAATCTTCATTTTTCAATTGTGAGGAAGACTTTCTTACAAGTATAGCTTTTATTCTGGCATAAAGTTCTCTGATTTCAAATGGCTTCACCATATAATCATCTGCCCCTGCATCAAAACCTTCAATCTTTTCATCAATAGCTCCCAAAGCTGTTAACATAATTATAGGGAGTTCTTGATTTTTTTTCTTGATCAATCTACTCAATTCGATTCCGTTCATTTTGGGAAGCATAATATCTGTTATTACGAGGTCAAACTCAATTCTATCTATCATCACTAATGCATCTTCTGCATCTTCCGAAATGTAAATCTGATAACCCTGACTTTCCAGACCTCTTTTCAAAAGTGCAGATACACGGACATTATCTTCTATAATTAAAACCTTCATCGGTTAATCTTTAAATCTTACACAAAGGTATCTCATATTTTCATTTTTAAAGTCTTTTAATGAAATTCTAAAGATTTTCTAATAGTTTTCTAACGGCGATCCGAGAATTCAGAAAGTAATTTTGTCCCGTTGAAATCAACAAAAAGAGGACAATTAATATTATGAACAAAAAATCTATCAAAGCCGGCCTGACATTACTTACCATATTGGGGATGTCAGTTAAAATGGAGGCTCAGAAAAAAAATGACTTTAATAATCCAGGACTCACCCATTATCTTAATGACGAACATACGCGTTACGTTTCTTTTAGTGGCTATGCTGAATTATGGGCAAGATATACACAACTAAATCCGGGAAGTCTCATCAATGATCAATCGAAATCGGATGTTTCAGATTTGTCTCTTAGAAGAGTAAGGGTGAAAATGACATATAAACCAACAGAAAAACTAATGTTCGTTTTGCAGGCTGGAACTACCAATGTCAATATGAATGCGAAAGCAAGTAATTATATCGACCTCTTGGATGCATACGCGGAATATGCATTTAATGATAAGATAGCCGTTGGAGCCGGACGTTCAACCTGGAGAGGATTATCGAGATTCACAACAGGACCTTTGAATACTTTGCTATACGATTTGCCAGCTTACGCCACTTCAAATGCCGGAGCAACAGATTACACTGTTAGAGAATTAAGTGTTTATGCTAAAGGACAATTAGGAAGATTAGATTACCGCTTAGTTGTGGCAGACCCTTACACAATGGCAACTGCAGAACCAAAAGTGAATGTAGCTACCTTCAGTAAAAATTCTCCGGGTAAGGATTTCTCAGGTTATTTCCGTTATGCCTTTTTGGATAAAGAAAATATCTCCACACCTTTCAATTCTGGAACATATGGTGGCAAAAAGAACGTTTTGAGTCTAGATGCAGGATTCGATTACATTCATAATGCAACCTGGCATAAAGACTTTAATAATAATGTTCAGAATGATGATATGCAGAATTATGCAGTCGATCTGTTCTATGACGCACCAATTAACAAAGACAGAGGAAGCTCAGTCAGCGCTTATGGGATGGCTATGTACAATGATTATGGCCCCAATTACGTACGATATGTTGGAACCAATAATCCCGCAACTTCCGTTAATGCTTCGCAAGCAAGTCTGAATGGGGCTGGAAATGCAATGCCCGTGATCGGAACCGGAAATACCTATTATGTACAAGTTGGAGGAACACTGCCTTATTTTAATAAAGATAAAAAGAATCTGCAATTACAGCCCGCAGTGGGAATGCAACTATCTAACCTTAAAGGACTTCAGGACAATGTAATTGTTTATGATGCAGGAATTTCATTACTGATGAACGGAATGTCGTCCCGATTGACATTCGATGCTCAAAACCGACCAATATTCACTGGAGATGCTTTAAACAAAGGTATTGTTTCTGACAGACAGTGGCAATTTGTCCTTAAATATAGAATTGATTTTAATTAAAAAAAATGAAGAAAATGGAAAGAAGAAAATTCTTATTCAGATCGTTACAGGCTTCTGTCCTTATGTTAATTTCTGGAAGTATGCTCGCATCAGTTTTACCTAATACCAATACCATAAAACCTAAAAAAGTGTACACACATAATTTATTCTTTTGGCTTAGAAAAGACCTTTCCGCAGCGGAAGTGAAGGACTTTGAAAACTTTTTTGAAGGCCTTAAAAAATTACCTTATCAGAAAAATTTACGTTACGGGAAACCAGCAGGCTCAAGTCCGAGAGCTGTCTTAGACAGTAGTTATACTTATAATTGTTCAATGGAATTTGAAAGTCTGGAAGAGCTTGAAGCTTATGGAAAACTTCCTGATCACCTTGCCCTAGTTAAAAAATACAAACCAATGTTTGAGAAAATGCTGGTTTATGATACCGTCTATAATTAATCCTAAAATAACATCAATTTTACAATGAAAAACATCATTAAAGGTCTTAGCTTTGTCCTAGCCTTAAGCTCATTTGGAATAATGAATGCACAAAACAAAGAGAATAAAAACCTTAGCATCAAAGTCAATAAGGAGGAATCAAAAGATTATATTCCCGCAGTAAGACTTATCAATAATCCGGATGGTTCTTGTACATTCGAGAAAGGAAGGATACCGACTCTGAAGCATCTAAATACTACAACATTCTGGATGAGCAATAAGACCGAAGACTGGGAAAAAAATGCACATCCAGCCCCAAGAAGGCAATATGTTATTACTCTGAAGGGAAATATTCGATTTAAAGTGACAGATGGCTCAACCTTTATTATTAAACCCGGAACAGTACTTTTGGCAGAAGATCTTAAAGGAAAGGGTCACAGCTGGGATATGGTAAAAAGTAAATCATGGGAAAGACTTTACATCCCAATTGATGAAAATGCAGATGACAATTTTGTCAAGAATGACTGATAACATAAAAAATTAATTCTATCTGGGAATTTTATAATGCAGATTAATGGTAGTTAAATGAAATCCACATTAGATAAATACCATAGGAAAAAACAAAGCACCTTGAAATAAGGTGCTTTATTATATTTATTATCGTATGACCGAAACTTTAAATGTGAATGTTTTATTACCAAAATCACCAACATCATACACGTAAATACGGACGCTGTCAGCAGCAGTTACAGTACCGTAAAATACAGGAAGATATTGTCCTGCATTAATAGTCGTCAGAGGATTGATAACAACAGTATCTCCTACATTGGCGCCAGTTAGAGCAACAGCATACTGAATAGGTGCAGCTGAAGGCAAAGTTTGGGTTGTTGTGGTTGTAATCATAGACAAGCCGCTTCCACCTCCACTTCCCGGAGAGGCCCACGTACCGTCTCCCCTTAGGAAAGTGCTTGCACTTGGCGTACCTGATGTAGTTGTTATTTTATTAACTGTTATGGGAGTCCATGCCACTCCGGCCTGCCATGCACTGCTTGGATACTGTCCTGTTGCTGTAGCACTCATAAGTACAGAATTCGCAGGAACATTTGAATCCATAGCCATTTTCAATGTTGTAATGGCACCATCTGCCATCTTACTGGTCGTTACTGTACCATTGGCCACTTTAGAAGTGGTTATTGCGTTAGCCATTACCATAGCGTTGCTGACAACATTTGATGATATTGTGGTTGCACCGGTTGCATCTATTGTAACATTGCCTGTCATAGTTACTGGATTTCCTGCAGAATATGGTGCTGTAGCATTCGTCAGATAGATTTGTCCGCCTGCAGATCCATTAATAGCTCCTGCTCCAGCAGCTCCTGTAGGACCAACAGGACCTGTGTTTCCTACTGATCCCTGAGGACCTGGGATTCCCTGAATTCCTTGAGGACCCTGAGGACCAGTCGCGCCCGTGTCTCCTTTTGAACCTGTGGCACCGATAATTCCCGGAACTCCTTGAGGACCTGTAGCACCTTGTACACCCTGAATTCCCTGAATTCCTTGAGGACCGGTTAATCCTTGAGCACCAGTTTCTCCTTTTGATCCTGTAGCGCCTGGAATCCCCTGAGGACCTGTTATACCTTGAGCACCAGTTTCTCCTTTTGATCCTGTAGCGCCGGTAACGCCTGGAATTCCCTGGATTCCCTGAGGACCCGCTATACCTTGAGCACCAGTTTCACCTTTTGATCCTGTAGCGCCGGTAACGCCTGGAATTCCCTGGATTCCCTGAGGACCTGTTATACCTTGAGCACCAGTTTCACCTTT
Organism: Epilithonimonas zeae; assembly: GCF_900141765.1. Lineage (NCBI taxonomy): Bacteria > Pseudomonadati > Bacteroidota > Flavobacteriia > Flavobacteriales > Weeksellaceae > Epilithonimonas > Epilithonimonas zeae. Next base: position 2,152,696 of record NZ_FSRK01000001.1, read on the forward strand.
TGATCCTGCTGCGCCGGTAGCGCCTGGAATCCCCTGAGGGCCTGTTATACCTTGAGCACCAGTTTCTCCTTTTGATCCTGCAGCACCAGTAACACCTTGAATACCCTGAATTCCTTGAGGACCGGTTACTCCTTGAGCACCAGTTTCTCCTTGTGGACCTTGTGCACCTGTTGCTCCGGTCACCCCCGGCAGTCCCTGAATACCCTGAGGACCAGCTGCGCCAGTAGCACCTGTATCTCCTTTGGGACCAGGGATTGAACTTCCTGAATTTTTAGCATATAAAGCATAGGGAACGCTCAAAAGCTGAGAGGTTCCGGTTATTGTGTAGTTACTAGAACCCGTAGGATCTGTCTCAATCTTAATAAAATAGGTATCAGAACCCCAGTCAATACTTGAAAACGAACCACTAAGTAAATTACCGGATCCAATTTTAACTGTAACGAGACCATTACCATTAGTGGGTTGAGACTGAATTTCTGAGTAAACGACAGGTCCTGTTGCTGAACCTTTTAAGATTGAAAACCGCATCCCGACATTCTGGCTCTTAACCAGTTCGTTGTTTGAATTTCTGATGATAGCCTGATAACTCATCGCATCCTGAACTTGAGAAAATGCCATGACAGCAGCCAGTGAAGCCGCTAAAAAGTAGAGCTTTTTCATAGGTAATTAATTTTATTTTATGTTATTTATCTGTTTTAAGAACCTTAAATATCTTAATAGCTCTGCCGCCTTTAGATACTTTTAAGTAATAGATTGCAGCTGGATAAGATGACATCGCTATAGAAGTCTTCGACTGGCCGATGGACTTTGCTTTTAATAATTTTCCGCTGTTGTCAACCAGTTCATAACGGTACTTATTGAAGTCTGAAAGTCCAACCGTTAGATTGAGGTAATCTGTTGTCGGATTTGGATAGATACTTACATTTAAGGTTATTTCAGTGATATTAATACCAAGGCTCTCGGTAATTTCGTAGGCCTGTTGTACACCTGGTGCAGCACTTCCTGCTGAAGATATTGCAGTATCATTAAAAGTCTGTCCTATTGTAGCGCTGACGCTTCCTGAGATATTTGAAGCTGTTATACCGGCTGTAGTCAAAGATTCTTGCGCAGAAATTTCGTATGAAAAACAGAGACTAAATATAACGCACGTTAAAATTGTAGTTTTCATATCATATATTGGATATAATTATTAGTTTTAAGTATTTTCGCAAATATACATTTATATTACAATAATCATATTAAATTATGACAAAAGAAAATCAATTGTTTTAAGGTGGCACTCTAGGCATAGTAGCACCCGTTATACTGCCCGCTCATAAGCTTTTAAAATAGATAAAAGTCCAATTTCGCGTTTGCATTGTTTTTTTTGAGATTATTGGCATTTGTATTGTTAGTAAAGAATTATTAATCAAACTTCTATGAAAAGATTTACACTCAGCATATTTTGTGCTGCTACAATACTTGCTTGCAATAAATCTGCTGACGCCCCTCAAGATTCACACAATGACAATGGACCTATCTTAGGGGGAAAAAAGGATAATCACGGGTGCTTGTCTTCTGCAGGACAAAGTTGGAGCGAACTAAAACAGGACTGCATACAGGTATTTAACCAGGGTTTTAGATTGAACCCAATTGAAATCGGCAAAGACCAAGAGGTTATCAGTGCATTCATCATTTACAATGACGATCACTCAAAAATAGAACTCTTTCTGCCTAATGGTTCTGATCAGATGATACTTAAGAAGGTTGACAAGAATACTTACGGCTACTCAAATTATAAGTATGATTCCAACAAATCAATACTCTATATTAACGGTGCTGAAAAATATAAAGGCAATATTGAATAATTAAAATTAATTCTACACTTACACCGGCTATTGCCAAGCGGCAGTATTTAATAATGCAACCAGAGCCAACCTAAACCATTTTACGTTATTTTGTAAGGGTCCTCGAAAAGCACATTCTTCAAATAGAGGAGCTACAATAGCTATCTCCAACATTATTTGACATGATGACATCGATTTCATATATGAAGGTATTAAACCTAAAGATCTTAAAGGATCAACAATCCCCCAGCGGAAACATATCATTTGAATCATTGAAGACAATAAGACTACAAAAAAACGGGACTGGAATCATCCATAATGTAACCACTATTTTAGACCGCAGACCTGCAGTTGAAGGAGAAGCTTTAAGGCCTGTCACAAAATGAAAAAGTTTTGTAGTTTTATCATTTAGCAGCTCAAATATATCACATTAATTTTATGTTCAAGCACAGTTCAGTCTACATATTTATATTAAATTTTTCTAATAAAAATATTACGATTTGTTGAAATTTACATCTATACATATAGAGTCAATTTTTTAAAAAAAAGCGCCAAAGTAATCCTTCTTTAAATTATCGGTTGCGAATCAGTCTCCAACATCAGAATTCAATACATCTTAAAATTGTTATTGCTTATTTTACAGGCACCATTCTTGCAAATGTGCTAGTACACTAAAACGTATTATTATGAACAATGACAAAACAATTTCGATATTAAACGATTTGCTTAATATCACGAATGACAGAATCGCTGGATTTGCAAAAGTCGCCGGAAAGGCATGGGAAAACTACAACGATCTTCGACCTGCGTATGATGATATGGTGGCAGAAGCATGGGATATGAAAGAGGAATTGATCGACCTGATTCAAAGCAAAGGTGGAAATCCTGATGATCAAACCAGCATTTCCGGTGCATTCCACAGAGCCTGGATTGATATTAAGGATACATTCGCTTCTGATAAAGCTGAATCCACGCTTGAAAATGTAGTTTTTGGAGAGAAAGCGGCTATAGACGCCTTCCAGAATGCGCTCAATAGCGGTGAGCTTTGCCGCGAGAGCGAGGCAGTAATTGGTAAACATTTACAGCAGCTTAGTGTTTCCTATAATAAATTTAAAGTGCTTGAAAAAATAAGCTAAATTATTGAGGATTACATTTGATGATGATTAAAAGGGGATAAAAGCCATACACTAATATTATCCCTTTTTAGACCTTTTTTATTACTATATTAAGTTACAATGAAACTTAAATTGATTCAATGACGCTAATTTTCATAAAACATCCATCATCTTTTACAGTTCTTTACTAGCTTAAATGCTTGAGGGATAAAAAAGGAGACATAGCCAATTTGCAGAAATATTATCTCTTGGCGCTAAATTTAGCATCCGAATTGTACACTCAGTATCTATCTGCAATTTTGATTATCGCTGCTTGAGCTGAGGGCATTTATTTTGTAAAATCATAACTATGAATCAGAATAAACCCAGCTATTTAAATTTTAAATCGAAAGATTATCCTTGGAAGCCTGATGTTGACTACAGGAAGTATCCTGAATTGTATAAAGTGGGAAAAGGCGAACAGGGCGTTTTAATATGCGAACCCTACAAGTCTGAAATCGGTCCTTACTGGCGTTTTAAAACCGAATTAATTGCAAAAGAGAGTTCACAAAAGATTTACTTATTATTTTTAGAGTACCTGAAAAATAATGATTTTGTAGGTGCTGATATGGCGAGAAAATACCTACAGATGGGATTTACAAGAGCACGGCGCTATTTTAATTATAAAGGTGGGCAAAAATATGACACAGGAAATGATTACAACCAATTAAAAAAAGGAACTGGTGACCCCGAGAAAGCTAAATCTGCAGAAATATTCTACCAGAAATGGAGAGCAGCAGAAAATAATAAGCAGTACGCAGCTCTGAAAACCGCATGGAAAAAAACAAGGGGATAACTATTGTTTTATGTCTATAATTTAAACATATTTGTTTATTGATGAAAATAATATATTGTGAAAAGACATTCTGACTTACTCACTATAATTTCTCCTATTATAATTATCGTTTTTAATATATGCAGCTCTTTCGTATTTAAATATGAGGTAATAGAATGGTCATTTATTCCGATTACGATGATAGAATGGATGATGATCATCTTTTTCATCTCAATGAATGGTGGAACTGATCTTGTGACATTATGGTTAAAAAGACCTTCTAAAAATTGGCTATTGTCTATAGTTTCGTTACTGATCGTTTTGCTATACCCCAACATCTTTTCCAACATCAAAAACTTCTGTGGTAGTTGGATGTTAGTTACATCCTATATTTTAATTGCAGTACTCAATCCCTTTTTTGAGGAGTTTTACTGGCGCGGGCTTCTGACCGATATAACACCGCATTGGAATGCGACTGCCTCTACTTTATATTCAAACCTCCTGTTTACTTTTAATTATGTTGTTTTGCAGGCAAGTTTTAGACAATCTACTACGTGGGAAATGATATTATTTATCTTCATTACGAGCATAATATGGTGCATAACCTATCAAAAAACCAACAGCTTGAGATGGGTCATCCTGTCCCACTTTGTGTGGAATCTATTCACTATTGGTTCTTTTGTTATTTAGGAGCGTAATATTTAGAATAATAAATTTTAAAATACCTAATGCTTGCCAGGAATGTTAATATCTTGCAAGGAACTTGAACCGCTTATGATATCTGATTTTTTAATCACACTGATCTCACCATTAAGTTCAATAACTACAGCTAAAACTTCATCTAATTTTTCTATACCTGCCTGACGGACGACAGCATAAATTTCATCCACAGTAATTGCTTCAGTTCTCATATTTTCTTTGAGGTATGCTCCTTTATAGAAAAGTAGACGTGGTGACGAATTAATTAAATGTTCCATTTTGTCTGAAGTACTAGCAAGTTTAGCGAAGAAATACTGCATCGCTATAATTAACAGTAAAACCATTACACCTTCTGCTAAAGGAACCATGGCCAGCATCATATAAGCTAAAGTTGAACCTAATGCCACTGTTACCACGAAGTCAAAGGCGTTAAATTTGGCCAGGGTTCGCTTCCCCGATATTCTTATTAACAGAAAAAGAATAACAAATGAAATAACGGTCATTAGTGCCACCTGTCCGAGTTTTTCCCAATTCTCAAAAAGCAGTTCTTTCATTTTTTTTACATTTAGTTTTTAATTGATAAAATAATGCCAGAAAATTAATGCTGTGAGAAATATGTACTGCTAAAAAAAATCCCCGCCAGGCGAGGATAAAAACTAATAACCATGAAAACTCATATATGCATGAGATCCGGGTGCAAAAATACTGTATGCGTCCAATATTGGCATCAAGGTTTAATTTATAATTTAAATATTTTTAATAAACAGGGTCTATACATTATATCAAAATGACTGTTAACTATACTCATTACTATTTTGATGGTCTGATGTTTGGTTATATGAAAACATTATTAATCAAATAGAAATATATGCCGTACATTACAAAAGATCAAGATGCACAATACAGCATCTACTACGAAGACTTGGGGCAGGGAGAGCCTGTTATTTTAATTCACGGATGGCCCTTAAGCGGAAAATCCTGGGAACTTCAGATTCAGGCGCTCTTGGATGCAGGACATCGCGTGATAACTTATGACAGAAGAGGATTTGGTCAGTCATTTGTAAGCAGCGAAAGTTATGATTACAACACATTAGCTGAAGATCTTCACCAGTTGATATCCCAATTGGAACTTAGAAAACCAGCACTTGTTGGTTTTTCAATGGGTGGTGGTGAAGTGATCCGATACATCACCAATTACGGAAGTGATAATATCTCAAAAATTGCGCTTGTAGCTTCCATCATCCCACTCGTTAAAAAGAAGGACGATAATCCGGACGGTGTTCCGCAGGAAAAACTTGATGAGATTATAAACAACCTCAAAGATGATCGCCTCAACTTTTTGGAGAGTTTTCACATGGATTTCTACAACTATGGTATTCTATCAAAATCTGTGAGCCAAAAACAGCTTGATTACGACTGGAACATTGCTTCACAGGCTTCACCCATTGTAACAATTAAAGCAGCGGAAAGCTGGGCTAATACGGATTTCAGATCTGAAGTAGGTGCAGTGACTGTTCCTGTCTTAATTGTTCACGGAGATGATGATAAAGTTGTTCCTATTAAAACTGCAGGAGATCAGGCAGCGCAACTGATAGGTCATAGTCAGTATCATGTTATTTCAGGTGCTCCACACGGACTAAATATTACTCATGCCGAAGAATTGAATCCAATTCTTATAGAATTCTTAAAACAGTAAGATATTCCAAAAACTGTTATATATTAACAAGGAGCAACGTGAATTGATGTTGCTCTTTATTTTTGTTAATGCTTAGTAAAATCTAAAGGATATTTTTAATATCTATTTAATTACGTTTGATAATATCCACCACTTATCAAGTTTTACTAATATTATCAAATGCTCTATCGATTTCAACATTTCCAGCAGCTGTTCCAATTTAATTCTGGTTTGTAAAGCCAGAGCATTGTCATTGGTAAAGATGTCTAAGAGATATGGTCCAATATAAATCCAGACAGTCTTTAATCGCCTGCTCTACTTCGTTAGATTTATGATCATTTTTTTCCAGAATAACCTATCGCCTGATCCCACTAGGGCTAAGTCCTGCTTAACTATATCGGCTTCTTTATGAGGTATTCATCTACCAGTTCATCTAAAGTATGTACCACAATTTTAAGTAAAAGGTGGCCATTGGAAAAAGATTTAATATAGTCTACATATTGTTAATTGCAGGACAAATATCAAAGTTGATAGTTCTGGCATCATCTTTTCATACCTGTGCATTCTGCATGTAGCTTATAAGGTCTTTCTTCTGTCCATGCGGCATTAAAAATTTTTAGCCAGCTTCGAAACCTGCAGTTTTTAAGGAATGGAATTAACCCAATGTCATAACATTGTTATCAATACACCTGGCTATATACAAAACTTTGGTTATCTGCTGGGAATTAATACACAAAATTTATCAATCGCTTTTTACAGCCAAAACTTAGCAGATATATTTGGTTTTAATTCAAATATTATCAATCAAAGTCTTAACAGCATTAATTGTTTTAACAGTATTGCTGAGCACCCGCTATATAGAGAGGCTATCACAGGTCATTCGGATAAGGTTAAAAATAGCGGACGTATTACATTAAATCACCAAGAATATCATATTGTCGTTTATACATATGATCATTTTCTCTATATTGAATTGGAACAAGTTATTTTAGCCGATAATGCTGAACAGAAAGCTCTTAAAAATGTTAAGAATCTCATATCAACTAAAGATGGCAACCAGATATGGAATACACTTGTAAAGGATATCGCAAATATTACTGGCTACGAAAGGGTAATGATATATAAGTTTAATGCCGATGCAACAGGACGTGTTATTGCTGAAGAAAAAAACACTGATTTGGAAAGTTTTCTCAATGTACACTATCCTGAAAGCGATATTCCAAAGCAGGCGCGACAACTATATTTGAAAAACTATAAACGTATTATCTCAGACGTCGAGTCACAACCAGTTCCGATTATTAGTGCTATACCTGACATCGATTTAAGTTTATCTGGGATCAGAGCGATCTCCCCGGTTCATCTTCAGTATCTTAAAAATGGTCGGATTGCCTCAAGCTTCAGTATTTCAATTATTATTAATAATGAGCTTTGGGGTATGGTTACCTGCCATCATTCAACAGCTCGACATATTGATCTTGATGGCAGGATATTATCTGAAATAGCCACATTTATAGCAGCGAATTCATACAGCTCATACAAAGCTTCTCTTGCGCTTAGCTATGATAAGCAGTTGAGTAAGAGCTGCTTTGAACTTAAGCTTCAACTGCTGTCTAAAAATAATTTCAAAGATTCGATTTTTGAACATTCAGCCCTTATTCATATGTTATCCGAAACAGATGGTTTTGCAGCCCTGATTGATGGTCAGATTATAAGCATTGGCGATACACCGGACAACAAACTTATTAGTAGCATAGCACATTGGTTGCAATCCCAATCTCACAAAGGCTTTTACTTTAATCACTCATTTTACAATGAATTTAGTACCGAACTTGGACTGGATAAAAATTGTTGTGGTATTGCTTCCTGCTTTTTAAATGAAGCTCAGGGAGATCTTATGATATGGTTCCGGCGTGAATACAAAGACCATATCAATTGGGCTGGTAGACCAGAAAAAGAAATTGCCATGCTAAACTTTTACAAGGAAGAAAAACTGACTTATTCCCCTAGACAGTCCTTTGCAATCTACTGCGAAGAAGTGGTTAATAAATCACGGCCTTGGAGAAAAAAAGATATTCAAAGACTACAGAAAATAAAAGAAGTTGTTGACCAGACTGCGCAGGAATTTCTTTATAAAACAGAGAGAGCCAACAAGGATCTGAATTTTCTCAATGAAGAGCTTAAAAGAGTGAATGAAGAATTAGACAGTTATTCTCACACCATATCACATGACCTGGCAACACCACTGACTGTGATGAAGCTGAATATGCAGCTGATGGCAAAATATAATACAGATCAGCCGACTATTGATAAAATTCATAATGTACTCAACGAAATCGATAATATGTCAGAAATGATGAATAATGTTCTGAGACTGAGCCGCCTTAAACATTCGGAGTACAACTTTCAGAGCATCGATCCTGCAGACATCATCAATAAAGTCTGTCTCGATTCTAAATTGACCTACAATGAAGATGTTGAGATCCATATTGGATCAATTTATCCTGTTATTGGTGAAAAAAGCCTTATTCAGCAAGTCTTTCAAAATGTTATTACCAATGCTGTAAAATATTCTTCTCAGAAGGAAACACCACAAGTAAGCATTAGATCAGCTGTTGAAGGTGATTGGATTATTTATGAAATCCAGGATAATGGCATTGGCATACCCTATGAATCAAAGCACGATGTTTTCAAGGTTTTTAACCGTATGACTAACTCCAAATCTTTTTTCGGAAATGGTGTCGGATTATCCATTGTCGATAATATTATGAAAAAGCTTGGAGGCAGTGTGGATTTTGAAAGTGTAGTTGACTCAGGCACAACTTTTTATCTTAAATTTCCTGGCTCTTAAGTTTTATTCCGTAATTCACTAAATCATTGATAAGACGTCTGATACATTTCATTAGTTTAGACACCGAAATAAGTCTACCTATTTTTTACAAAGTCTAAGATGAGTTGGATGATAATTAATTGTGGAATATATTTTGAATATCTGCTTTGAAATAAAATTAGATGCAAAATATATATCCTAAAACAATCGCGCTTATTGGCGGTGGACCTGCTGCACTAATGATGATGAAACATCTTTCTGAGAATCATAGCCCGGTTTCTGGAGTACTCATATTTGAAAAGAATGAACGCCTCGGTGTAGGCATGCCTTATGGCAGAGGCGGCTCGAACAACGAACATGTTGCTAATGTTTCTGCTGCTGAACTACCCAGCTTTGCGATAAGTTTTGAAGATTATATCACCAAGCATCCAACCAATGAGCATCCTGATTACTTTGACAAAGGCAGCTTCAAACCTAACCAAGTAATTCCAAGACTTCTCCTGGGAAATTATATGGAATATCTTTTCGACTATTATATTAAAACTCTAAGAAAGAAAAATATTGAAGTGGTCTTCAAAACCAATTGCAGAGTCATTGATATTGAATCAACTGCCGATCAATCTTATAAGATTATAACTGAAAACGAGAAATGCTTTTCAGCCGATATTATAGTCTTATGCACGGGACATCACTGGCCTAAAACTTATGAAGATGCTGTCAGTGGATGGTATGACTCTCCATACCCGCCTTCCAAGTTCACGTCACCATTTAATGGTCCGGTTGCCATAAGAGGCACTTCCCTAACGGCTGTTGATGCTGTTAAGACACTAGCCCGTCTTAATGGAACTTATGAGGCTGATCAGGATGGCAGGCTGATCTACCATCTTAATCCGGAGTCTGATCAGTTTAAAATCACTTTATTTTCAACAGGCGGATTTTTGCCCGCCCTGCGTTTTCATTCAGATGGTGAAGCGTATTCGAGTTCATGGGTGATGTCACTGCAGGATATTTACGAATACAAAAGTAACAATGCTGGATTTGTGGATCTGGATTATGTTTTTGATCTTAATTTTAAACAGCCGCTGAAAGCTAAAGACCCTGAATTCTACGAGAGGATTAAGGCTATGGATATGGAAACTTTTGTAGAAGAAATGATGAAACTTCGAAAAGAACTTGACAGTTTTGATCTCATCAAAGCAGAATACAGGGAGGCAGAAAAATCCATTAAACGCAGAGAATCAATCAGCTGGAAAGAAACTCTGGCAGCCTTTAGCTACGCTATGAATTATCCTGCTAAACATTTTTCAGCAGAGGATATGCTTCGTTTGAGAAAAACAATGATGCCACTTATCTCTGTCATTATTGCCTCATTGCCACAGGCATCATATAAAGAACTGATATCGTTATATGAAGCAGGTTTGCTGGATCTGGTTCAGGTGGATAAAGAAAGTCAGGTAGTTCCTAACGCTAATTCGGGAGCAGTTTACCATTATACCTCAGTTGATAACGAGCAAAGGGAAGAACATTATCCTATGTTTGTTGATGCTATAGGGCAACAGTCCTTTAACCTTAATGACTTTCCTTTCGAAGGATTGAAGCAGACTGAATTAATTACTTCAGCGTATCTTGATTTCAGGGATAATCAGAAGGCATTAGAATTAATCAAAGAAGGCGAAGCACAAGTTTACCAAGGATACAATAATAACTATTATCTGAAATTACCCGGATTGAAAATCAACGATTTTTTCCAGGCTTTAAATCCTTATGGTCAGATTATCGATAGTCTTTATATAATGGCGGTGCCTTTTATAGGCGGACTTAACCCCGACTATTCGGGATTGGACTTTTGTGATACTGCAGCTGAGAGAATTGTAGCCTCACTTAAGATTACTGATATCAGCAGCGAAATGTCTGATATTAAAAATGTAGCCAGTTAATATTATTATTAAAAGTTAATTTAAAATTTAAAGAAATATCGATTAGAATTTTATTGTTTTTACATATTGAATTTCTGAAGGAAGACTGCTATGCAGTCTTTTTTTTTTCAACAAAACTTAGGATATATTAAATAATCGGAATATCAGATTAATTTTTTCTTTCATCGGTTATCACATACTGATTTAATTTCACAGAAATAAAACCTTAGAGCCAACAAAAATCATATTCGTTATTTTAAATAAGTCTAAATAAAATTTGATTCTTTTAATCAAATCTATACTTTTGCAGTCCACTTTTTAAAATAACCGGAGTGTTCAAGTATTTTTATTTTTTCTTTTTCAGTTTTGCTTTTATTAGTATTAAAGCACAATCCGATAAACTGCCTATCACAATTCAGGTTTTTGATGATTTGCAGAAACCGCTATCTGATGCTGTCATAAAAGATCAAGGAAAAGAGATCCCTACAAATTCGGACGGAAATGCAACAATCCTATTGTCAAAAGGAAAGCACATCCTACTCATCTCTCACGAACGTTTTGACGAAAAGGAATTCCATCTCCACGTAGAGAATCAACAGACTTACATTGTGTCTTTAAAAAAAGAAGTTAAAATTGAGGAAGTTGTAATAACAGCAAAAGAAGGAAAAGGCCTTACCAGCAAGTCCGTTATTGACAGGCAAGCGATGCAGCACCTGCAACCATCCAGTTTTGCAGACCTAATGGAACTTCTTCCCGGAGGATTGGCACGAGACCCAAACTTAAGTACCGCAAATAGAGTTTTGTTGCGTGAAAATACCGGAGGTCCTTCTTCATACACGACCACATCTCTTGGTGTACAATTTATGATTGATGACAATGTTTGGAATACTAATGCCAATTTGCAAACATCAATCGATGAATCACAGATGGGTGAAGCCGCAAAATATAGAAATACAACGGGCATTGGAACCGATACGCGAACTATATCTACCAACGACATAGAAAAAGTGGAAGTTATCCGAGGAATACCTTCTGCTGCTTATGGCGATCTCACCTCTGGGTTAATTAAAATTGAGAGAAAAATAGGTTATTCGCCACTGGAAGCCAGATTCAAAGCGGATGGTTTTAGCAAACAGTATTATGTCGGAAAAGGTCTTGTTCTGAATAAAAACTGGAATCTGAATGTGAATATGGACTTGTTGGATTCCAGACAAAATCCTACGGACGAATTTCAAAATTACCAGCGTATAACAGCTTCGATAAGATCAAGGCTAAAAACAAAACTCTGGCAAAAAGATTTGGAATGGCGATCCAATATCGATTTCTCTAATAATCTTGATAAAATAAAATACGATCCAGATACAGGATACGCCTTAACCGACTCTTATAAAAACTCGAATCAAAGAATCAGTTTTACTAATAATTTCACCTACAATCTTGATTCAAAATCTTTCTTTAATAAGATTGTTGTAAACACAGCGATCCGACAAGGAATCGAAAAAATTGAACAGGTTAAATTGGTTCAATTATCAGGTCCAAGAGCTTTATCATTAGCAACAACTGCTGGAGAAAATGTGGGCATATATCCCAACACAAGATATATTGCAGAATCATCAACAGACGGAAAGCCTTTGGATTTATCATTATTCCTACAAACAACAGGCTCGAGAAAAGTTGGCAAATTTAATAATCAATATGAAGCAGGTTTTGATTGGAAGTACTCTAAAAACAATGGGGATGGACAACAGTGGGATTTAGAAACGCCACCTTCTGCTACTATTGGAGCAAGGCCTAGAGCTTTCAAAGATATCCCTGCCTGGAAGAACTTGGCCGTTTTTGCTGGTAATCAAATGTCTTACAATCTGAATCAACACAAATTTTCTTTATATACAGGTTTGCGTGTCTCCAAGCTTTTAGGTATTGATCATTCCTATGCCATCAGTAAAAAAACATTTGCAGAACCAAGAGTCAATTTCCAGTACAACCTTCCAATTGTAATGGTTGGAAATTATCCGCTGAAGACAGATGTGACTCTCGGCTACGGGATTTTGTATAAACAACCGACTCTGCTAATGTTATATCCTAACCAAAGATTTACAGATTATGCACAACTGAATTATTATCACGATGATGAGAATTACCGTTATGTCAATTTTATGACTTTTGTTCAGAATCTTGAAAACAAAAATTTGACGGCAGCTAAAAATATTAAGAAGGAGATACGTTTGGATTTGAGTTACAGAAATCATGAATTCTTTATTACTTATTTTAATGAAAATCTTAAAAACGGTTTTAGAAGCACATTACAAACTCAGATTATATCGTACAAAAAATACGATTCCAATTACATCGACTTGTCACAATGGGGAGAAAATGGTCCTGATTTGACTAATGTACCTTATGAGACTGTACGCGAATTTGGAAATTACTCTATTACAGAAAACGGAAGTGCCACTTTAAAAGACGGGGTTGAATTTGGCTATACATCTCCAAGAATTAAAGGTATTAATACCAAATTCACGCTCACAGGAGCTTGGTTCAGGACACAATACAGAAATACTGTTCCTGTCTTGGAACGTCCTTCAATTTCTTTGGCAGGAAGTAACTATCAATACTATGGAATTTATAAAAATGACCTCGGTTATGTTAATGAGAATCTGAATTATAATCTGATGCTAGACACTTTCATTCCCAGCTTAGGATTAATCGTTTCTGCGTCTATACAAGGTTCTCTCTATAATTACCAAAAATACGATCAAAGAATTCCGCAACCTATTTCTTATGTGGATCTGGATGGTGTTACCCATACTTTTACAGATGCAGATAGAACAGACACTTATAGACGCTGGCTGGTACGATCTGTTACATCCGATGATAGGCCCAGAAGGGAAACTTATGTGATCCGAGCTAATTTCAAAGTCACCAAAATTATTTACAAAAACCTTAAAACATCGATGTTTGTCAACAGGTTATTCAGCTACGAGCATCCCTATTATTTTTTAGGGAATAAAATTGAAAGACAAGCTGGTAACAACCCTTATTTCGGAATGGAACTTAATTATAATTTTTAAAATAAATATATTATGAAAAAAAGATTTTTAGCAATCGGTTTTATGGCCATACTCGCTTCTTCAGCAGTCATTGTTTCTTGTTCTAAAGATGATGATGATTTTGGGACAGAAGTTTCACAGAAAAGTGTTCTTACTGTAACTTTAAAAGGTGACAATATTGCGACTTACAAAACTCTTGACATAGAAATTCTTGAAACAAATACTGGAGCAATTACAAAAAAAACATTGGAGAATGTAAGTGCATATTCTTTTGAATTGCCTTATGGATCTTACAAAATCTCAGCAAACGGAACCGTTATCACAAAAGATAATGAAGAAGTACAAGTGGGAGCTTCTGCAGAGCAGGATATCAACAGTGGCGTAGTTAATTTATCTTTACCATTAGTGATTAAACAATTCAACAATGATTTCATCATAGAAGAAGTTTTCTTTGCAGGTGTAAAAACAAATGAAGGTAAAAACTATAATAATTCCCGCTATTTTAAAATCACTAATAATACGGATGAAGTTCTTTATGCAGACCGTTTAATGATTGCCACTTCAGAATTTTTCACTACAGTTGCAAGAACAGTTACTCCTTACATTGTGGATCAGGCTTTTCCTATTAGTGCAGTTATGATTGTTCCGGGAACAGGAAAAGAACATCCAGTCCAACCAGGAAGTTTCATCGTTATTGCTGATAATGCGATTAATCACACCACTTCTAACGGTTTTGATCTGACAAAAGCGGATTTTGAATTCCCTTCTACCAACCCAAGTTTAGGACAGGTTGATAATCCAAGTGTGCCGAATATGAACATCGCTTATACTCAGATGACTTATAATATGATTTTCCTTTACACAACAAGTCAGCAAGGATACGCATTGGCTAGACTTCCTGAGGGACAAACTGCTGATACATTCTTGGCTGAAAACAAATATGATTATTCTTATACAAATTCAGCTGGAGGCGTAACCAATAAGAGTGTTTACAAAATCCCAAATACCTGGATTGTAGATGCCCTTAACACGAGTCGTGACGATGACTTCCTTCAAATCCTTACAGCACCATCAATTGATGCAGGATGGACAACAGCATCTCCTGGATATAATGGAAAAACTGTTAGAAGAAAAGTATTAGGAACAATGTCCAATGGTAAAAACCTTTACAAAGACACCAATAACTCAACAGCAGATTTTGTTCGTAACTCTGAACCAAGTCTGAAAAACGGTATTGTTAAATAACATTTTGAAATTATCATTTTAATAATGAATCAATCAAAATTTGTCATCGTATTTTTTATTTGTATCGGATTCAGTTTTGTTTTCGGACAGGATAGTTTACGCCTGCTTACAAAAATCAACAACCAATACAACGAGGAAAGAATACAAATCCAAAACTTTTACTATAATCCGGCAAGTATGTCGGATTATAGTTCTTCTTCGATGTCAGAGTTTAGTCTCAATTATCAATCTGACAATCAAAAAACTTACCTAAGACAGTTAGGTTCTGGAGACACTGGATTGAGCCTTAAAACCAATTCATTCAAAAAATTAAAATCAAATAGTGCAGTTTGGGGAAACGCAGGCTACAGTAATATGACGAAAAAAAATCTCAGTTATAATGAGAATTTGGACTTTGAAAGAATTGCGCCTTATGTAACACAAGATTCCGTTGGCGGTAATTTGAATCTTGAAACTTATCATTTCGCAGGAGGTTATGCCAAGAAAATGAATCGGTTTTCTTTTGGACTTTTCGGAAGTTACGATGCGCAGATGGCTTACAGATCGCGAGATCCTCGGGTTAAAAACACCACTTCTGATTTGATAATCTCTGCCGGAATTAATTATAAAGTTTATCAAGATTATGAAATTGGAGTATTTGGTGAATTTAATAAATATACTCAAAATGGCTCAGTCAATTTTGTGAACGAAGTCAGTTATCCAATTATTTATCAATCCGTAGGATTTGGCTACACCAACTATCTTTTCAACAATGATTCTAAGACTCAATACGAAGAATTAGGATATAAAATTGGTGGACAAATCTCCAGCAAAGATTGGAAAGATTTCTATATTACAGGGGTTCTATCAAGTTCAAACAACATCAAAGGAATTGAGCCAAGAGTTGGAAACCGTTATTATGACACAAGTGACTTGGAAAACAAAATATCTCAAATCGAAGCAGCAAAATTTTTCTCTTTGAAAAACAATCGGATTGGTTTGATCTTTAATTATAATTCCACCATCCGAACCGGAAAAGAATATGGTTACACCAGCAATTCAGACAATAGAGAATTGATTTTTAAAAGAAAAGCTTACAAAAAAGAACAGTACACTACAAGCTTCAAAGCTTTCTATCAACTAACGCAGGAAAAATATATTTTCACTGCAGTTCCATTTTTCCTTTATCAGGAAATCACAGAACGTAGAATTTATCCTTTTTCCGGACAAAAATACGATGCTTACACTTTGGGATTAGATGTGGATTTAAAAGTAGAAATCAAAAAAAATCAAGTCTTAAGCTTCAAACCTAGTTACTCATATCGTAATATCAATAAAGCGATTAATGCCTTAGACACCAATTTGAGACCTGCTCTTATCGATTGGATTAATCAGGATTATTCTATACTTACAAGTGATGTTTTCACAATGGGAGCAATCATTCGCTATGATTTTACGATTCATAAACTTCCTTCATTCTTTATAAGCGGACAATGGATAACAATGACTATTAAAGAAAAAAACAATAATTTTGGAGCTTTAAGTTTAGGCATAACATTTTAAATAATGAAGAAGGTTTTTCTTGCAATTTTTGGCATTTTTATTTTCATTTTATTCAGTTTTACTCCAAAAGTCGGACAAGATCTGATGGATAATCCTGATCCTACTATCGAAGAAATTGTAAAAAGCTACAAAAAAGCTATTACCGAATGGCCAAAGCCGAATATCAATTACGGTGTTTCTTGGAAAGAATTTTCATCCATCAAAAGAGATTCACTCTATTTTGTTAAGCAAGACAGACCTGAAGTTATTCTTGGAAAAATGTTATTTTTTGATCCCAAATTATCCAAATCCGACCAAATATCCTGCAGTTCCTGCCACGATCCGGAGATGGGATGGACAGACAAAAGACGTGTCGCATTGGGCAACGATCATCTTATGGGAAACCGAAATACAATTTCTCTCTACAATATTGCCGACAGAAAATCTTTTTTCTGGGACGGTCGAGCTCAGTCTTTAGAAGAACAAGCTTCCGGACCATTGGGAGCACACCACGAGATGGCAATGGATGTAAAAATTCTTCCTAAAAAATTACAAAAAATAAAAGGTTACAAAGTTTATTTCCAAAATGCTTATGGCGATGAAAAAATAACTTATGATAGAATTGTAAAAGCATTAGCCGAATTCCAGAAAACGATAAAAAGCCAACCGAGCCGATTTGATCAGTTCATTGATGGAAAATACAATGCGCTATCTGATAAAGAAATCTATGGAATGCATATTTTCCGTACAAAAGCCCGTTGTATGAATTGTCATAATGGACAAAACCTAACTGACGAATCTTTCCACAACATCGGTTTAACTTACTACAAAAGAGAATACGAAGATTTGGGACTTTACAATGTTACCAAAAAACCTGAAGATGTCGGCAAATTCAGAACGCCGCAATTGAGAGACCTTAATCTTACGAGACCTTGGATGCACAATGGTTTGTTTGATGATTTGGAAGGTATTGTGAATGTTTACAACAGCGGAATGCATATGATAGATCCGAAACCAGAACAAAAGCAGAAAGACCCAAATTATCCGGTTACCGATTCTATGATGCAACCATTAAAATTAACTAAAGACGAAAAGTCTGCGCTCATATCATTTTTAGAATCTCTCAACGGAACAAAATACAAAATGAGAAGACCAGAGTTTCCAATTAAATAAATTCAGTTAGAGTAAGTGATTTTTAAAAGGCGATGAACCATATTAAATACTATTAACCAATCGAAATGTCAGATTAATTCTCTCTTTCATCGGAATAGTTGATTTGGCAATTCTATGTTCCCAATGCTCCTGAAGGTCACCTTTCATAATTAATAAAGAGCCGTGAGGAAGTGGCAGGCTGTATTTGCTTTGGTGATGGTCCATCTTTCTGAAATCAAAGTTTCGCGTTTGCCCTAAACTGATAGATGCAATGACAGGTCTTTTTCCATATCTGCTTTCTTTGTCTCGATGCCATGCTACGGAATCATTGTTATCCCGATAAAGATTTAATAGAACACCATTAAAATGATACCCAAACTCTTTTTCAATCCTTTCTTTTAAAGCATACAGTTGTGGAGTCCATTCATTACGTTTAATAATATTATTATCAGCTGATTCATTATATTTTGAATCACCATACCACGCAGTAAGACGTGGAGTCAGCACCATTTTGTCATACATTTTCTGAGTACGCTGCTCCCAAGGTGCAGAGTTAAGCAGCATATCTTTCAAAAGATCAGCCTCTTCCCTACTCAGAAAATTTTCTTTGTATTCCAAAAGGTCTTTTGGAAATTCATAAAATTCTTCTGCTTCAAATAAACTTAACTGATGCATAATCTACAATTAGTTTTTATTTATGTATTTAAAAAACTCTCTACCAGAAAGTTTTCTTACGTCTCCTCAGGAAAATTCGGACTAACGAAGTTTTAAATAAGTTATTCAAAATAAGTTCAATTCTTATCTCCAATTTTTTCTTTGATCTGCTTTATATCTGTTTTAATCTCTGTAATGAAATTGTGAATATGATGTTCTGAAAATTCATCTGGTTCGTATTCTTTTGTGTTAATACTGCATGCAAACTCCCAGATTTCTTTAATTTCAGGCAATGGAATTTTATAAGGCTCATAAAATTGATTGTCAGCTTTAACCCAAATACCATCTGCTTCGTGAAACTGAAACCTTTTGTAACTGATACCATCATTGGTTGTGATGAAAACATAAGTTCTGTCTGTTTTCAAATCCGAAAGATTTTCAACATATTTTCCTACAATGTAGGTTCCATTTTTATAGGGCGGCATAGAGTCGCCGTCAGCTGGAAATGCTCTGAACTTACCTCCTTTTAAGAAGGGTAAGGATATGGTCTCCAGACTTTCTATGTATTCCGGATCTCCATAGCCGTTCAAGTAGCCCATAGAAGCTTTTTGTGGAATGATCTCGATCTGATCGTTTCCATCCTGATCTACCCTGATAGGAAGAACGATTCTATTATCTGGAAGTTCCATAATCTCATCGACCGAAAACTTTCTAACATCTACAGTCAACAAAAGGTCAATGCTGATGTTATAGAATTTTGAAATTCTAATCAATATTTCATTCGGAGGTTCTGATCTTCCATATTCATACGCAACATATCTGGATCGGGTAAGAATTAACAAATCTGCCAGCTCTTGCTGGGTCATATTTTTCTTCCCTCTCAAAAACGTGATGTTATCAGAGAATTTTGACATTGTTACAATTTTAGACAACAAAAATACAAAATTTGTTTCAAAATGCAACTAAGTTTGTACAATGGAAAGAGCAATTGCACATATGGACCTGGACACATTCTTTGTCTCCTGTGAGCGGCTGAAAAACTCCGTCCTGGAGAAACAGCCTGTGATCATAGGCGGTGGAGACCGTGGTGTGGTGGCATCATGCTCCTATGAGGTTCGTAAGTTTGGAGTTCGTTCGGCGATGCCGATAAAAATGGCATTGAGGCTATGCCCTGAGGCAAAGGTCATCAAAGGAGATATGGAATATTATTCCAATATGTCGCATCTGGTGACCGAGGTCATTCAGGAAAAAGTACCGGTGCTGGAGAAAGCGAGCATCGATGAATTTTATCTTGATCTCTCAGGAATGGACCAGTTCTTCGGATGCTTTCAATGGACCAATGAGATAGCGGATGCTGTTCAAAAAAATACAGGTCTGCCGATCAGCTTTGCCCTTTCCACCAATAAGACGGTATCCAAGATCGGGACCTGTGAATCAAAACCGACAGGCAGACTTGAAGTCAGGGCTCCCCATATCCAGAATTTTTTAAATCCCCTATCCATCAAAAAGATCCCGATGGTCGGCACAGAGACCTTCAATCTGTTCTCCAGGCTAGGCGTTAAGACGATACAAACCCTATCTGAAATGCCTGTAGAGGTCCTTCATCAACTGATCGGAAAAAATGGGACGGTACTTTGGAAAAAAGCCCATGGCATCGATGATAC
The DNA here is from genome assembly GCF_900141765.1 of Epilithonimonas zeae. Taxonomy (NCBI): domain Bacteria; kingdom Pseudomonadati; phylum Bacteroidota; class Flavobacteriia; order Flavobacteriales; family Weeksellaceae; genus Epilithonimonas; species Epilithonimonas zeae. The sequence goes on from NZ_FSRK01000001.1 coordinate 2,172,854, forward strand.
ACCCGTAGTGCCCTATTCTGAAAGGAAATCAATATCCACTGAAGATACATTTTCTGAGGATACGATCGATGTTCATCAGATCAGAAGCATTTTGTCGGGAATGGTCGAAAAGCTGGCCTATCAGCTAAGGCAGGAAAAATGGTTGACCTCTACCGTCACCGTCAAGATCAGGTATTCCAACTTCGATACAGAGACCAAACAGTGCAAAGTTCCATACACTTCTGCCGACCATACTCTGCTCAGGGCTGTTCTTGAATTGTTTCATAAAGTGTACACCCGTAGAATGCGGATCCGTCTGATAGGCATCCGCTTCACCGGTCTTGTGCACGGGAGTCATCAGATGGATCTTTTCGAAGATACCGAAGAATTGATCTCCCTTTATCAGACCATGGACAGGATCAAGAACAGATTCGGGACTTCCAGCGTCGGAAGGGCATCAGGGTTTTTAAAATAAATCAAAATATACCATCTGCTATGTTTCTCAATTGCCATTCTTATCACAGCCTTCGTTACGGCACCATTTCCATTGAGGATCTGGTACGGAAGGCTGTGGATCTGAATATCAGAACACTGGCCTTGACAGACATCAATACGGTGACCGGGATCTATGATTTTTATAAGCTCTGTGAGGAGAATCATATCAAGCCAATTGTAGGAGTTGATGTCCGTGTTGAAAATGAACAATATTACATTTGTCTCGCTAAAAATGCTAAAGGTATTGCGGAGACGAACCGGCTTTTGACAGATCATAACTGTGAAGGAATTGAGATCCCTAAAACGAATCCTTCCCTTGAAAATACTTTTGTCATCTATCCTTTGGAGAATATTCCTGAGTGTTTATTGGAACATGAGTTCATCGGTATAAGAGAGAATGAATTGAACCTCTTGGTAAGACCTGAGCTGAAAAAATTGATTGACAAGATGGTCATTCTCCATCCGGTAACCTTTAATGGGACTGAGGAATATGAGCTGCACAAGATCTTAAGGGCGATCGATGGAAACACTTTGATCAGCAAGCTCTCAGACAATGACCATTGTCAAAATACCGAGATATTTGTTGATAAGAAAAAGCTTTTAAGTGCTTATAAACTTTATCCCCAGATCATTGAGAACACAAAATATCTGGTCAACAGCTGCAGTTTTGATTTTGACTTTTCCACGCCTAAGAATAAGAAGCATTTTACAGACAGCAGGGAAAATGATTTTAAGCTGTTGAAAGAATTAGCTTATGAAGGTCTTGAAAGAAGATATCCTGACGGTGATGCTGATGCCAAGGCAAGGGTTGAAAAAGAATTGGGCGTTATTGATCAATTGAATTTCTGCGGGTATTTTCTGATTACCTGGGACATCATCCAATACAGCAACCGGATGGGATTTATGCACGTCGGGCGTGGAAGTGGTGCCAATTCCATTGTCAGTTACTGTATTGGAATTACGGACATATGCCCTTTGGAACTGGATCTCTATTTTGAAAGGTTCCTGAATCTTAACCGGAAGACTCCACCCGACTTTGACATAGACTGGAGCTGGCAGACCCGGGATACCATCCTTGAGTATATCTTCCAAAGATACGGCAAAGACCATGTGGCCTTCTGTGGTACTAATGTAGAATTCAAATACAAATCTATATTCAGGGAGGTTGGAAAGGCATTCGGACTACCAAAGGAGGAATTGGATATTCTGGCAGGAAGACCAATGGATCAACATGATGATAACTCTGTATTCAGATTGGTGCATCATTACGGGAAAATGCTGGAGAAATATCCTAATCAGAGAAGCATGCATTCCTGCGGAATCCTGATCTCAGAGGAACCTATCACCAATTATTCTGCATTGGAAATGCCGCCCAAAGGCTTTCCCATCGTGCAGTTTGACATGCATACGGCGGAGGCCATCGGTTTGGAAAAATTTGACATCTTATCCCAGAGAGGTCTGGGAACGATCAAAGATACGGTCGACCTCATTAAGGAAAAAAGAGGCATCACAGTAGATATCAGGGACACTACCCTGTCGAAAAATGAGGCCAGGTGCAATGAATTCCTGAGCATCGGCAAAACTATAGGATGCTTTTACATCGAGAGCCCGGCCATGCGCGGATTATTGAGAAGACTGAAATGCGAGAACTATAAGGTTCTTGTCGCAGCCTCCTCTATTATCCGTCCGGGTGTGGCACAGAGCGGCATGATGCGGGAATATATCTTCAGGCACAATAATCCTGATAAGTTCGAGTATTTCCACGAGGTCTTTGAAAAAGAACTGGGGGAAACTTATGGTATCATGGTCTATCAGGAAGACGTCATCAAAATTGCCTTGCACTTCGGTGGTTTGTCCGCCCCTGATGGTGATGTTCTCAGAAGAGCAATGAGCGGTAAAGGTCGTTCTCTGTCGGCTCTTCAAAAAGTGAAGGACCATTTCTTTGAATCGTGTAAGGAATTGGGGCATCCGGAACAATTGTCCAAAGAAGTCTACAGGCAGATCGAATCGTTCGCAGGCTATTCATTTTGCAAGGCGCACTCGGCCTCATACGCTGTGGAAAGCTATCAGAGTTTATACCTGAAAGTATACTACCCCATTGAGTTTATGGTCTGTGCCATCAATAACGGTGGCGGATTCTACAGGACAGAGGTGTATGTCCATGAGGCCAGGATGTCAGGTGCAACTATCAAAAACCCTTGTGTCAACCTTAGTGAATTACAGACCACGGTCTATGGGACCGACGTTTATCTGGGATTGATGCATATTGAAAAACTGGAAGGAAGGATCGCACAGATGATCCCTGAAGAAAAGAAAAATAACGGTGATTATACTTCATTGGAAAATTTTGTAAAAAGGATCCCCATCGGTATTGAAACAATGCAGATCCTGATATTCATCGGAGCTTTCCGTTTTACCGGAAAACAAAAACATGAACTGCTCATAGAGGCCAGGTTTCTGATGGCAGGAAACAGACCTGACAATAGGCAGCTGACTTTACTTGAAGAACCCAAAAAAGAATATCAGCTGCCTAACATACAAAGGGATCCGTTTGAAGATGCCTTCGACGAAATAGAGATCCTTGGCTTTCCCGTATCGTTCAGTCCATTTGATCTGTTACAGACCAGATATAGGGGAACCATTATGGCCAAAGACCTCACAAAATTCCACAAAAAACAGGTGAAGATGTTGGCCTATCTGATTTCCAGAAAGCATGTTCCTACTAAACGGGGGACTATGTTTTTCGGGACCTGGATCGACGCGGGAGGTGAGTATTTTGATACGGCCCATTTTCCGAATTGCCTGGAAGAATATCCTTTTCAGGGCGGCGGCTGTTATCTCTTGTTGGGAACGGTCGAAGTTGATTTCCATTTCCCCACAATCACCATTCACAAAATGGCTAAAATGCCGTTCATTCCGGATCCCAGATATTCAATGGATCAATATCGATCATTGGAGACAGCAAGGCTATTGCAGGAAGATGTGAGTATGACGCAAAGAAAACCTTATCCGCAGGAACAGGAGATTGGTCTACCAAGGCAAAGGATGCGATGATAATTATTTAAAGGATAAACAATCAGGATAAACAATGGTAATAACATACTTATATCATTCTACAATTGAGATGCTTAATTTTGATTTGTAATTGAAATTAAATATGAGTGGATGACAATGTGTACATTAATTAAATATACAGGTTATGGGAATTAGACCATGTCCAAAAAGTTGCGGAATCTCTAAGTAAGTTAGATCAGCATCAGAGAGACAATAAATAACAACTATACCGACTTAAACGAATTGACAAAAGCTTTGGATATGAAATATGGCATAGTGCTGCAAAACATTGTCAACAATGCCATTAGCCTTTCTAAAGTTACAATAATATTTTTAAAACTAACCCTTCATTTTTATAGAGACTTCCACAGCCCTCATTGCATCTTAAGTAAACTTTGAGCCGTCTTTGTAAAGAGAAATAAATTTATAACTTGTAATTAAACGATTTTCTGCATTTTAAAGGCAAAACTTTTACTTTGGCTTAACACAACTTTTTTTATACACTTAAAAGTTTCTTAAGAGCATGTTTTCACTAAAGTTTAGCTAACACATAATATAAATAAAATGCAGATCACTTTATGCCTGCATTTTATTTATAGAATTATTCGAAGAAATTAGTAAGTACTTAAGAAGGCTAACCTTTCATTGTAGCAAGCGCCCAATCCTCAAAAAGGATTGTACCAGGACTGAATTGACCAGCCGGAACAAGTAGTGAAGGAGGAACAACAAAATGCATATACTTATTTTCATTGTCTGAGATCACTTTTTTATCCTGACCTGTAATTTCAATGTATTTAGACACAAAATCCTTCATTTTTCCACGTCTTGGTCCCGCAATTTCAATAGTGCCATTTTTAGGTGCTTCCAAGGAAAATTGTACGATGAAATCAGCAACATCTTCAAGAGCGATAGGCTGATAGTCCAGATCAGAAACAAAAACCTCATCCCCTTCTCCCTGCACCTGTATGATTGCTTCCACATGCTGATGAAATTGTGTTGACCTAATTATCGTATAAGGTATTCCGGAGTTTTTAATGGTGTCCTCCTGAAGTTTCTTTGCCCTCAGATAACCAATTTCCAATGCATCATCTGTTCCTACAATCGATAGGACGATATGATGCTTTACAGTAGTATTCAATTCTGCTTTGACAAGATTTTTTCCTGCAGTTTCAAAAAATCGAAGTGCATTTTCTTCATCTGGGGAAGATGAGTTTGACAGATCTATTACTATTTCGGTTCCGTACAATGCTTCCTTTAGCCCTTCACCAGTGAGTATATTTACACCTTGGGACGGTGAACCAATAACTACCTCATGACCAAGTTTTTCTAATTTTTTCGTTACGAGTCTTCCTGTAAGACCTGTTCCACCTATTACTAAAATTTTCATATTTGATTTATTTGATATTATAAAGTTGATTAAAATAAACTGCGCACCTTAACACCAAAGGGATTCTCAAACCAATATCTCCAATATCCGTCGATTCCTCTTCTTGCATAATCATTAGATGTTCCTCGCACACATACTTTTTCACCGTTATTCGCAACACCCGTGATACTCCAGTCCAAGATTAGAGAGGCCAGATTACCATCCACATAAATATTCTTTGTAGTAATTTTCATAGGCAATCCGAATTTAAAGAAGTATTCCAATTCTCCTGCGATCTCCATTTTTCCTCTCCGAGGCTCGCCATTGTCATTGATAAAGATTGCATCTTCTTCATAGAAACCGAGCATAGTCTCAGTGTTGAAAGAGTTCATATGAGCCAGAAAAGAATCGACAATTCCCTCTGGAGTTTTTGACAACGAACAAACTGAGCTTTGTAAAAAATTTTGTGCAGTCATAAGACTTAAATTTTCTTTAGAAGTAAATTTTTTTGTCTTACAAAATTGAGCAATTTGAGTATGCAGCACAATTCATAAATTAAGGTAAAAGGTGGACAAAAGAAGGAAAATATTACTGATCTTGTATGTGGTCCAATTTTTTAGTGTATTTCTTCCGATATTCACTTGGAGAGAAACCGGCCTTTTTACTGAAAAGTCTGATGAAATATTTTGTGTCTTGATATCCCAGATGATAGGAAATTTCCTTGATGCTTACCTCCGTATAATAAAGCAATCTTTGTGCTTCGCTCATCACTTCCTTCTGAATCAACTCGGAAGCGGATAATCCAGTCACTTTTTTAACCGTGTCACTAAGGTGTCCAACAGTAATATTAAGCTTTTCTGCGTATTCGTACGGGCGTTTAAGAGTCCGGAAATGAGATTTTACGAGATTCTTGAATTCCTTTGAGATACTAACTGAGCGTAGACTCAAATTTTCCTTAATAATAAATGTACTACGCTCATAGCATAGTATGGCCTGCTCGATGGCAGCTGAAAGCAATGGTTCTTCAACTTGGCTGCAAACACTATCATTTAGGTCTTGTAATTTGATTATTGAATCAAGGATAGTTCTAAACCACTCATACTCATGATTTGAGAGAGTAATTAGCATGGTATCATCTAACAAATTATCTAAACTTGTGTATGCCGATTTATTAATATGACGGCTTTCAAAAGACAGATAATAACCTGTTGCACCAAAAGTACTGAGAATCTGATGTATCTGTCCGGGAGGAGAGATAAAAAGTGTCCCTGCAGGCATTGTCAAATGCTTAAAATCAAATACAACTTCAAGTTTCCCAGATTCAATTAACATACAAGTATAGTGATCATGTCTGTGCGGGCTAAGTGCTTTTATAATACCAGGGGTGGACCCGTTCCAATTCCCAACAGCAATTCCACTGCTGTAATCCATTCTATTTAATATAACTAAATCGTTTTTTTGCATATCAACCTCTTTGCACATCTAATTTAGTTTTTCTTTATTTAATAGTTTATATTATTCAATACTAAAATTAAAGAAGCTGACGAAATGTGCAATTTTTTCATCCGTCACAAAATTAAAAAACATCTATTTTTAACAGTTATCTAAAATTCCAATGTTGCAAAAAGACAGAATTTATAAGTAAAAAAATTAAGTATATCGTTGCCTTGATCAGTTGGACTTTCAGTTTATGAATCAATGAATTATTTAAACTTCATTTGAATTGTTTAAATAAAAACAGGTAGTATGTAGTAACAAGCAACTTTTACTATTTCAAAAAATAACTGTTACCTTTACATCTTCTTTAAAACTAAAATAGTTATGCAAGGCAATACAGCGTACAGAAAGAAAATAATCAGATCCAGCTATGTCAAATTAATCGGGATATCTATTATCGTTAGTATTATCTGTTGTCTTATATCTTATACTTTAAAACATTTAACAGGACAGGTACAAGAATACCTCTTTGAACAAATTATAGCCACGGAAAACAAATTGTTAATCTTTTTACCAAGTGTAGGTATTACAACAATCTACTTCCTACGTAAATATTTCTTTCAGAACAGAAAAAATAAAGGAATTAAAGAAATATATACAACCCTGGAAACAAGAAAAGATCATCTTCCTTTTTTTAAAATACCTTCTCATTGTGTTAATGGCTTTTTAACAGTGATTTTCGGAGGATCTACAGGAGTAGAAGTGTCAACAGTAGTTGCCACCGCAACAGTTGGTAATCAGGCCTACAAACATTTGCATAGTGCTTGGGCCTACAAGACGGAACTGATATGTGCAGGTATTATAGCGGGTGTAACCGTACTCTTTGGAAGTTCGCTGGGCGGTTTTTTATTTGCATTTGAAGTTATTGCACGTAAATACAATAAAACCTTACTGATCAGTGGAATAAGTTCGATGATTGTAGCTCATCTATTTGTACATTTTTATGACTCAAATCCACTATTTACATTTAAGGTACAGGACTGGCGTTGGCAATCCATACCTTTTGCTATGATACTAAGTTTAATCGGAGGTATATTTGCGCTTTATTTTACGAAAATTGTCATCTACGCAAAAACATTTTTTGGTGGGATTAACAACAATTTCATCCGTGTAAATTTAGGTGCCATAACTGTTGGGGTATTTATCTTTTTTCTTCCGGCTTTATATGGTGATAGTTATCACGGACTTGGTAAAATCCTCGAATTTAGTTCGTACGACATCGTTAATCTCGCATATTTAATTCCTCTGGTTTTGCTTATCTTCATAAAGCCATTGGCGGCTTCCCTCACTCTCGGTGCAGGCGGTGACGGCGGTGTATTTGCCCCGAGTATTGTTACAGGTGCGTTTTTAGGGGTATTTTTTGCCCAATTCTGCAACCATTATTTAGGTACCCATCTTGTGATTATTAATTTTGCGTTATTTGGAGCAGCTGCCATGCTTTCCGCAGCTATTCACGCCCCTCTTACTGCCACGTTTATTATTTCCAGTATAGTACCGTCTGGATATCTATTGCTGTTTCCTTTGTTCATCAGTAGTGTTATTTCTAAAATTCTGGCAAAGAAAATCTATCCTTACAATGTGTATACTTACAAAGAATTTTCAAGCAGCCGGAACGTAATAAATTGATTAAAAGTACCGTACGATATTTAAATACAACAATCATATCAATAACACCTTCTTTGTTTATATTGGATTATTACATTTACTAAAAAAGTAATTTGCAAAAACTCTACAACTACAAGTGATTAAATATTAAAATCGGGGTTACTAATTCCTTTTTGATTTGGCTCAAACGAAGTAAATCATCGATAAAAGTGTTTGAAGATACGCTCGTCTTGATCACAATCGACCCAAAGGCTCCAAATTGAGCCATTTTTTTTGATTTTGATTCCAAAATAATGCAGATTGTTGTTTCTTTAAAGTACTCATACTTTTATATAGAACTTAAGGGATCAGTTAACTTATGACATAAAAACTGATATATCAGCGGGATTAGTTTCCAAATCCCAATTCTTAATCTACTAGGATACATTACCTCTCTGTTCACTTAAAGATATCGGCTGAAATTTGATCCAAACTATAATTTTTTCTGATCATTTTGTTTAACCTATATCAAAAAATGAAAAAAATAATAAAGTTTGCACTGCTCTTTTTTGGAAGCTTTGCAATGGCACAGGTAGCAATTGGGAAAGCCACGATTTCTGTTATTCCCGCTACCAGCACACCCAATCCATCCATCTCATTGGAGTTCGGAGATTATGTTGCGCCTAATGGCAGAGGCATTGTAGTCCCTTGGGTCACCTCAGCCGCGGGCACCACAGGTTCGGTGACAGGTACAATTATTTACGACGTTACCGATAAGATATTGAAGTACAAAAACAGCGCTACCACTTGGTTTAATTTATCAAAAAATGAAACTACCACAGTAGATGGTACTGCCAACTTCGATACCACAGGTGTTGTCAATACCAGTCTCCAGACGCCAACTACAGAGATTGCAACGGCTAAAATGAGTATTGGGACGCCATCCAGCGTACCGGGTATTTTAGTCTTGGAGGATACAACAAAGGCAATGGTATTACCAAAAGTGCCAAGTCCGCACCTCAATATTATCAATCCCGAGCCTGGTACAATGGCATATGATACCACCACCAAACAGCTCGCGATCTACAATGGTAAAGTCTGGTCTTTCTGGAAACCATGATAAAAAATTTAATGATAATCTAAAAAATCCGTCTCACAAAAATTTGAGGCGGATTTTTCTATTTATTAAAATCTTCGTTATTTTGAAAAATATAAGAACTTGCTCTAAGCAGGCAACATTGTTTCTTAGATTTTGTGCTAAAGCATGTAATCCCTAAAATAGCTTCCTGAGATTCGTATTTATTTATTTATTTATTTATTTCCAAATTTACTAATTGACAAATCTCTCTTCTTGTGGATTTCCGTAAACAATAAAAATCAGCAAAAATTTTCCATTCAGTATTTTCACTGAATTTTTCTATCTTTTTAACAACAAAAAATACAAATTTCTCATTGGGATTTTACGAGCAAAACCTATTTAGAATCTCCGGGCTTATGAGATTATAAATCCGGATCTTTCGGTTTTGTTTCAAGGGTAACTCTTAGTATTTTGTATGGAGTTCAATCTGGTTTGTTAGGCTTTTGAATCTGGCTTAATAGCTTTAGTTGATTCCATAAAATAATAATTTAGTTATGAATATTAGTATTAATTCATAATCGTCACTAGATAATTACGGAAAACCCTAACCTATAAATCTTTAATAAATTTTATTCATAATGTAAATAGTTATCTTTGCAACACTTAAATTTATATAGTAATTTGAATAAAATCATTTAAAATCTAGCACTTCACTTTAAATTCTGTTACGGAATACGATCAAATTTTTCAATGTAAAACTGGAAGAAAAGTTGAAGTGCCTGCGGTATTATTGGGCGTCCCTTTCTCTTTGTGTTATTGCCTTTGGTAGGGCTTCTGTAACAAGTGGTGAATTTGCCACGTTTTTTTTGTGATTTTTCGTATAAATTAAATAATTGACCAATGAATAAAATTTTTCTTCGTTTATGACCGAGTTTCATATTGGGGACTAGAGGAATCGGGATTATCTCTTAAAAACAGGGATTAAATCATATTGACCAACCAGTACCTCTTCCTGCTTGCCATTATTTATTCAGTCCAAAGCTTTTTCAGTTTTCTGTTCATAGGTTTTGGTATAACTACATACATTCTTCTCGCGGTATCCTCTCTGTTTTATATGTTTTTTACTTTTTTCAAATCACTAAGAACTAATAAATATGTAATCTCGTTTATATTTTTATTGCTGTGCAGTATTACGAACTACTATTCTTCTTTATGCGGAATAGAAAGCGGAATCTTCCTTTTCTATTTCCCTATGCTGTCTGCCGTATTTATCTTTTTATCCATAAAGGAAAACAAAATGTTTGTTATCTTTATCCTTTTATTTATTCTTTCCAACCTGTATCTCTCTGCAGGAAGCAACTTTACATTGATAAGAAACAGTGAAAAATATTTTGCTTTCAGAAATACTTTATTACTTCTCAACATTAGTTGTATGCTATCTATACTGATGCTGAATTCTTATTTTTTTCATGTCAAAAGAGAAGAATACTATTTTACATCTAATAGGAATCTCTACAAGCAGGAAGAAATTGAGAATTTGAAAAATGAGCTGCTTCGCGTACAGGAATTAATTAGTGCAGATGACATTACTGAGGAAAGTCTCAAGCATCTTGTAGAATCGGCTCAAATAAATGATGCGCTTTTTGTCGAAAAGTTCAATAAGTTCTTTCCGGATTTTTATAATAAAATAAACAATACTTCTTCCGCTCCTTTAACTCTTTCTGATTTAAAATACTGTGGTATGCTAAAACTTGGTTTCACTACAAAACAGATTGCTATCTATACAAACTCATCTATAAAATCGGTGGAAAGTAAAAAATACAGATTGAGAAAAAAATTAGCAATACAAATTGACGAAAATTCAAAGGATTGGTTTTCAAATATTTAAAAACAAGACATCCCCCTCGTTTTCACTCGCAAGCGTGACCGAGAGGGTTCCAGGACCTCTTTTTATTCTGCCCTAAAATACTTTTGTATCAATCTTTATCAAAATAAAAGATTTAGAAATTGATACATCAGGACGATTTTAAAAATTACAGACACCAGTTATTCTTATTTGATGCAATTAAAATTGAGAGAACTTGTGCTGTATATATTTTTCTGTTCTTTCTCATCTACTTTCCGGGTCAATCCCAGATTTATCAAAGGGAAAATAACGGTATCTACATTACAAAGGGGACAAAAATAATCTCTGAAAATCACCTTCATGATTCCGGCTGTTCCGATAACATCTATGTTTTAGACGGGACTACAATCACAGGATTACGAGAAAATACTAAGTCAAAAATACATTTTGCTGATTTAAGATATAAACATCTGGAGAAAAGCTTAAAACAGGTAATATCCAAGAAGGGTAAAAAGGTTGCTAACTCCAAAGCTGAAGGGGTCAATCTGAAAATTGTTTTTAAAACTAGTAGTAACAGTGATAAATTTACACTTCTTACGAACCATTTTCTGACACCTGTCGCGCCAAGCAATCCTAATTGTGATAAACTGTCATCTGTTCTACAAATTAACACGGTTCAGTTTGCAATTGATTTTGGTGGTAAAACCGCAGCTAACCAAAATAGTACTTTAACACTGATTCGGTCCATATCAAATTTTCACAGCATCCGTCCTCCGCCATACGTTCTGCCAGTTCTACACCAGCAAATCCACCTCCTATGATGATAATATTGTTGTCATTCTGCATTAGAAATAGTTTAAAGTTGATAAAATCTATTTAACCATTTTTAAGCCAAATAGGTTTTTATCAGTTGAATCTTTTTTATGGTTAAAACCTAGCATATCAATAATTTAAAAAATTAAAAATTAAAAAATTGGGCATTATAATTGTTATTTCAATATTTGAAATAATCAATATATAATGGAAAATTCAAAAACAATTTCAATTTTAAATGATCTTCTTCATATCATTAATGACCGTTTGGAGGGTTTTGAAAACGTTGAAGGCAAGGTGTGGGAGAAGAACCATCAACTTAAGGATCAATATGAGCATATTACTACCCAAAGTAAAATAATGAAGAATGAGATCATTAATCTGATTACTTCTTTAGGTGGTAATCCCAGTGATTCAGTTTCTTTGTCCGGAAGCCTTCACAGAGCTTGGATTGATATTAAAAATTCAGTCATTGTCAGTCATTTAGAAGAATCGACATTACAGAATGTTATCTTCGGTGAGAAGGCTGCCATACAATCGTATCAGGAGGCATTGGACAGCGGTGATCTTGATCCTGAAAGTTCTGAAGTCATTTCTGAACAACTCAAAAAAATCAAAGATTCAAGTCATCAATTCCAAGGAATATATGATAATATTAATTCGTAATTCAATTTAAAATTGATACTATAATTAGAAAGACCATCATTGTGATGGTCTTTCTAATTTTTTTAAATCCATGGATCCAGGACTACTTTAACACATCCATCTTCTTTTTTATGGAAAATTTCATAACCTTTGGCTACATCGTCCAAACTTAACTTATGTGTAATAATATCATCCAATTTTACCTGACCTGTTTCCACATATTTTAGTAGTTTATCTATAATAGAATGAACTGGCGATTGTCCGGCCTTGATAGTTATTCCCTTATCAAAGATCTGACCCAACTTGAAATTATCATAACTCACAGGATAAACTCCTAACACAGAAACAAAGCCTCCTCTTCGAACACCACTCATGCAAGCTTCTAAAACTTTAATGGAGCCTTTTTCAAAATTTAAAACTGCTTTCGCTTTATCTAATAGGTTCCGCTCTGGTTCAAAACCGACGGCATCAATACATAGATCTGCACCTCTGCCATCCGTCAGATTTCTGATTTCTTCAACCGTCTGCTCTGCGCTTTCCCATAGAATCGTTTCGCAGCCAGTTAGTCTTTTGATCTGATCGAGCCTATACTGTAATGTGTCAATTACAATGACTTTCCTGGCATTGTGAAGGATCGCACTTTTAACGGACATCGATCCTACTGGTCCCGCTCCAAAGACAGCAACAGTTTCTCCTCCTTTCAGATCTCCCCACATTACTCCTGTATAACCGGTTGGGAAAATATCCGTCAAGAATAACACCTGTTCATCAGTTAAATTTTCAGGGACTTTCCTAGGGCCAAAATTAGCATATGGAACTCTCACATATTGAGCTTGTCCCCCGCTATAACCACCATACAGATCGGTGTATCCAAACATTCCGCCACCTTTTTCCGTCAAGATTCCACCTTCCGGACCATAATGGTCGGGATTGCTGTTTTCACAGGCTCCCGGAAGATCATGCTCACAAAAATAACACCCACCGCAAGCTATTGGAAAAGGTACTACGACCCTATCTCCCACTTTTAGATGGGTAATATTCTTCCCGACATCTTCTATTATTCCCATAAATTCATGCCCCATAACCATTGGTTTTAATTGTGGCATTCCTCCGGAATACATATGGAGATCGCTGCCGCAAATCGCCGTCGATGTTACTTTGAGTATAATGTCTTTTTGATCTTCAATTTTCGGATCTTCAACTGTGTCACAGGTAATTTTACCCGGTGCGTGAAAAACTGCTGCTTTCATAACTTTAATATTTTGTGATTAGATGTCTTATGCCGGGTTATTTCTATCCTTCTCTAGTTCCCAAACGCGGTGATTGGCTACAGCTTTAATAAAGGCATAATCAGAATTATTATTGTCTGAGGTAATAATTGCCGGATCTTCGTGTTTTTTACTTTTAACGTTGCTTGCATTATAAATTTCATCAGTTTCTTTTCCGAAGTAGATTGCTTTACAATGCTTATAAGCCTCATTTACAAATAAAAGTGCTCCCGGTTTGTTATCTTCATTCAACAAGGTTTCTGCAGACTTTTTACCACTGGAAATATACAGAGCATCGAAGCAGACACTTGCTGTACTTGTAAGAGAATGTTTCGGCTCAAAAGTCGTTCCGTCATCCGCTTTTACAGGCGCAAGACTTCCCGCAATGACCTGTATTACAGCTCCTTCTTTTTCAAGTTTCGATTTCAGAGTGTTTACATCTTTTGCATTTACACCATTTTCCATAATAAAACCGATAACACGGCTTTTTATAGTATTTTTAACCGTATTTTTCATACTTAAAGCATCAGAACTTTTTGTTGAAGGTTCTTTTTCAGGGCTTTGTAAGGTTTTCGAATCGGCATCTGCAGGAATACTTCCATTGGGTTGTTTTAGTTTAGTAACATCAACACCCACTTTTTTAGCAACCAACGCCGCTAAATCTTTATTGATAAAAGCCAATTGCCCAACCACTTTTTCACGGATTGCAGGAATTGTAACTTTTGACAATTCAAAAATCAATGCATTTTGAAGGTGCATCTTTTCAGGTTCCGATTGGCTATTATAAAATAATTTTGCTTGGGAATAATGATCTACAAAACTTTGACTTCTCGCTCGTATTTTCTTTCCATCAACTCTTTCCTCTTGTGATGTAAAACCACCATCTTTCCACATCGCCTGAAAAGGACAGCCGCCGCCGATAGAGTTTGGCTCATAGCTTACTTTTCCTTTAACGATCTGTTGGCGCATATGTCCGTCACGCTGATTATTATGAACAGTATTAATGGATCTGTTAATAGGGATCTCGTGAAAATTCGACGAACCCAATCTTGACAACTGCGTATCAGTGTAAGAAAACAATCTTCCCTGCAACAGAGGATCATTGGTAAAATCAATTCCTGGGACCAAATGGCCAGGGTGGAAAGCTATCTGTTCAGTCTCCGCAAAGAAATTATCGGGATTTCTGTTAAGCGTTAAAGTTCCGACCAATTCAACAGGAACTTCTTCTTCAGGAATCAGCTTTGTAGGATCGAGCAGATCGAAATTGAATTTATGTTCATCCTCTTCAGGAATAATTTGTACTCCAAAATCCCATTCCGGAAAAGCACCGTTTTCTATGGCCTCCCAAAGATCTCGCCTGTGAAAATCTGAATCTTTTCCCGAAATTTTAGTCGCTTCATCCCAAGCTACGGAATGAACACCTAACTTCGGTTTAAAATGAAATTTCACAAAATGTATTTTCCCTTCCTCATTAATAAATTTGAAAGTATGAACTCCAAAACCTTCCATCATTCGGTAACTTCTTGGAATCGCCCTGTCACTCATTGCCCACATAATCATATGCATACTTTCCGGCATTAAGGAAATAAAATCCCAAAATGTATCGTGTGCAGATGCAGCCTGCGGAATGGCATTATCGGGTTCAGGTTTTACAGCGTGAACCAGATCAGGAAACTTCATTGCATCTTGAATAAAAAACACTGGAATATTATTCCCTACCAGATCATAATTTCCCTCTTCAGTGTAAAATTTGATGGCAAAACCTCGTACATCTCGCGCAAGATCTGTACTTCCCGCACTTCCTGCAACGGTAGAAAAGCGCACAAAAACAGGTGTTTCTTTTCCTTCTTCTGATAAGAATTTTGCTTTGGTGTATTTTGCCAGACTTTTATTGATTTTAAATGTGCCGTGTGCTCCGGAGCCACGCGCGTGAACAATTCTTTCAGGTATTCTCTCGTGGTCAAAATGAGTGATTTTTTCTCTCAAGATAAAATCTTCCAATAAACTTGGTCCTCTTTCTCCCGATTTCAGAGAGTCCTGATTATTACTTATTTTTAGACCTTGATTAGTTGTAAGTGCCTGATCAGAGTTGTCAGTCTCATGCTCTTTCAATTGCTCCAGTTTGATGTCAGATAGTTTGTTTTTTTTCATAATATACAATTTGGATTTGATTATTTTTTAGTTAATAAACAAAAAGCATACCTGTAAAATGATTAAAAACAGTTTGTAATTGATAAAAATAATTATTTATGACAGAAAATTTATTTTATCGAGTTTAAGAAAAATTATTTAAAATCTCTGATCACCTATAATATCTGAGAAGCTTGAATCTCCTTAAAAATTTATCGCACTTTTTTACTTTTCATTTATCATAATTTTCGAAAAGTGGACAAAGATTATTTTTCATAGGCCGAATAGAATAAATAAGGTTACTATATACTTAAATGAACCAGACTTATTTTTACACTGAAAAATAAATTGCAATTCTCGATGTATAGTATAATTGCTATAATCTGCAAATCATAATGTCTTTAAAAATAAAACAAAATGACAAAAAAATTTAAGAATACACTATGATTTTATAAATTAGTGTCAAATAAAGTAACAACCATATTTCCTTTAAAGTATTAGCTTTTCGCTGATATAGATTTTTATCTTTACCATAATTAAGTCCTGTGAATTATCACAATGTCCTCAATTGAAGCTTTTCATATTTACATCTTTTGACAATATTGAAAACCATCAATAGTCTTTAGTCCACATCAGGAAGTTTCTATGATATATAAACATTCAGAAAGCAGTGGATTGATATACTAGTTTGTTTGCCACCAGCACAATCTTATAATACTAAAATCCTAATTACATAATCTTGAGGGAGTAAAATTATTATTTGTTTCTGGATGTTCTATGATAAAGTTTGTATATCAGTTAGTGTTTCATTCATTACTTCGACGGTCCATCTATAATTTTTACAAAGCACATATAACATCTCCATTGGAGATTCTGGCTTTCCATTATCTACTCCAAGGTTGAATCCAACTAAAGGAGCTTGAAATATACCAGAAGGTCTATCATTAGCACCTGCGTAAAAATTTACCCAAGATATTAGCCAATTAACTTTTCTAAGAAGCCCTTCTATTGTTGACGAGTTTGATATTATAGCCTTAGCAACAACAATGTTATAAAAGTTAGTTACTAATGTATCCATCCTTGTTTGATTTCCTTTATATGCGCTTCTATAGTCGATTGTTTTTAAAGCAGGGCATAGCTCTATTCCCGTAGGTGGTGTTAAAGGTAAAAGTTGACCAGATGCAGCAAACACAATTGATAATTGATTCAAATTCATACCACCGATTCCAACCCCCCAAGACGTCAGAGCTCCATTACCCATACCATTTGTCCAATTTACTTGATGTCTATAACCAAAAGACAAATGTGTTATTTGTTTCATATCATTTATTTCTTGAGATATATTTTGAACTGGATTAGCAGCAAAAGCTAAAGTCCTTAAAGTAGAAATATCTTTAAAATTAGATGGTATTGAAGAGGTATTAATTGAACAACTTCCTAATGACAAATTAGTTATACCTTTTATTCTAATAATTTTATCCAAATTATTATTTAGCTTATTTGACAAATTAAGTCCAGATAATGCTAATTGAAAAATCCTTGAGTTAGTTATCCAAGTTGGAATAAAACTAATAGAATTAGGTGTTATCGAATTAAGGTTAAGCGTTTGAAAGTACCCACCTCCCAACCCAGTTGGGAACTCTTCAAAATATACTGATGAAATACTAACAGCACTAGAAAATCTATAAAACAATAAATTCTCTGGAAATTTCCCGATTAATCTTTGTCTAGAAATTGTTATAGAATATATATTATTAGGATTAGAAAACCACATTTTTACAGTTCTTTTAGCAGCACCTGCGGGATAAGTATATGTGGGAATAGATGTATTTGTGGTAAAATTATATGATGCTATTGCGCTACCATCACCGTAATCAAAATTAACCGTATTATTAGTACCTGGCTTAGATGATAATTGAAATACAGGACTAGCCATCCCTTGGATAGGAGGAAAAACACTTTGATTATGATCAAATTCTATAACAGGTAAATCTGGGGATTTTAAAACTTCTCCAGATGTATTTGTCATAATGTTTCCATAAAGATCTTTTAACATAATTATTCCGTTATAACTGTTGTTGCTTGATAAAAATGCCAGTGTAAACCAACTTTTTTAAAAAAACCATTTAAATTTTGAGCTTGAACTTCATCCGTTCCAAATGCTTCTAGTTCATTATATGGAGGTATTGATGATAGAATACTAATACTGCTATAACTTTTTGCATTATTCTCAGTTATATTACCTAAAGTATCTTTACCAATAACTTTACTAATGGGATTTGTCGTAACAGACACTCGAGATAATGATCCATTATTATTAATCTGAGCTAAACCAATTCCTGTTCCTGAAACCTTATCCAATTTATTGGATAACGCAGTATTCATAGCCGCTGTAGTGACGTATCCTAATGCTGCAATTTGTGTTTTTGTATAGTAATTGTTATTCATATAAGCCGTGACATCCATCTGAACAGAGTCGCCATCTTTACTCAACAATGGAATATAAAAATAATCCAACGTCGGTAAACTTACAATATCAATTGGTTTCGTAATTTTGCCCGCAATCTCATCATTCTTTTCGGCAGATAAGCCTAATGGGAAACCAGAGGTAGAATCTCCCTGCAAGGTTCTGTCTATAACAATATCAGAAACATTTCCTCCTAGTTTGATTACATCTAAACAATCAAGCGAATGATCATATTTCACCAAGACATGCTCCTTGGATTTTATTGTAAATGGCTGAGAAAATCCTTTTATTAATCTTCTGCTGAGATTTGCTGAAATTTCTATTGAAGAAATCGAATTATTAAAAATCAGAAACTCTAAGTCCCTCGTAGTTTCTTCTACAAACTGAATTCCTGCCAAATAAGTTGTCCCATTTAATACTTTTGATCCAGGGGTTAAATAAAAATTTTGCCTCTTATCTGTATATTGGATATTAAATATCGAGCCACTTATATAGGTAATTTTTTTCCAATTGTCTTCTGCCTTGTCTTTAAAACCATTCAATGTTTCAGGATCAACAACAGGTCCTTCTGGGGTCAGCAAAATTAATCTTACATGCAGTTCTCCAGGAGCAAGCGCGGGCTCCTGAGGATCATCTCCTTCGTTACCTTCTTTTAGAAAAAATAAACCAGGTTCATTTCTTGCAACAATACGAAGGAACTTATTGCCACCAGAAACTGGCATAAATGACAAAGTTGTAGGAAAATTATTTGTTAAGATTTGACCATTGATTCTGACTTTGTTAATTCCAAATTCTGCGTTAACTCCGATAGTAACATTTCCACTGTTAATGGAAATATTTCCGATAGAGAGAACTTCATTGGAATTGACTGTGAAAGGAAGTTGAGATTCTGGAATCAAACCATTGACCAAATCTGCCTTTTTTGATAATGCTATTGATAAACCATCAATCCCACTCATAGGTATCGGTGAACTCTTATGATAATAACTGTTCAGCAAGCCGTGAAACTGAGATTGTGTAGGCTTGGCACCTGTCACAAACCAACTTTTAAGTCTTGAAAGTTCTACTACTTCCAATTCCATAGGTATATTAGTGTTGTTTGCCATTTATTTTTGGTTTTATATGTTAAATCCATTTGTGGTGGATATTTAAATTTTATGTATCTAGTGAATTATTTAAGTGTTCTTTACTAAGAAACCAAATTTTTGAAATGATATAAAGTTTTAATTTAATTTGTATGCCTTTATAATATTCCAAGACAATTGTTTATTTGAAACCCCAGACGAGTGTGATATCAACTGAGTTACAAATGAATAATCTTCATTATTACTTATAATAGTAGTAGACGTTTTACCCTCACCTGTAATTTTCAAAACATTGCCCTGTTTTAAAATAACAATAGTAGAATCTACAGTTGTAGAATAACCAGTGGTCATTTTAAACTGATTGTTATTTAGAGTAAAATTATACGCTACAACCGTTCCTCCCGCATAGTAAAGAAATGATTGCCCATAATACACTAAGCCTAATGGAAGTAAATTATTCGCAGTTGAATTATACATTACCCCAAAAGTATTTTTTAATGTACTATTATATCCTCTCATACCGGCATCTGTCGAAATAGCATCCGTCAATTGGATTTCAACATACCAGTCTTCACCAGCTAGAAACGCCGGAGAAGATTTCATCGAAATAAAAGTAGATAAACTGGGAACCGAAGAAACATTTTCTTGTTTTATAATACCCGTTACGCCAGCACCTACAGATAATGTATTACTATAATTAGAATTAGTAAGGATGTTCCAACTTAAACCAGATAAATCTTTGCGCGATAATCCAACTAAAACTTGAAGAGACATTTCAGAAGTAGTATTTGCCACTCCACTCCACACTTTTATTTTATATTCACCTTCTCCTAATTCGTAGATATTTTTAGTAAAGGTTAATTCAGTTGGAGAAATCACAGTTATTTTATCTCCTTCAACTGTGAGTAAAACATTATAATTTAAATCTAAAATCTCAACTTTTCTACTAACCTGGGATAAATTCAAATTTGCTCCTGTAATAATAAATGTAGTATCATAATTTTCCAGAGGCATTACTGAAGGGTATATTGCACCAATAGACATGGCTTCTTGCGATGCGTTATCATTCAATATTCTTACAAATTCTAACCTCTGAGCATTCGTCCAACTGTTTGCTGTATCTTTAAAAGCTGAAAATCCAACTTTTGCTATTTGTCCATCAGAGTTCTTCCCTAAGAAATCTGTGAATAGACTATCATCACTTTTATTTGGTAATTCTGTAATGGAATATGGTTCTCCATTAGTATTCCACACCCAAGTATCACCTTCACTTTGGGTTTGGACATAACTGCCATTTGTCGTATTATTAGAATTAGTTACGTTTTTTCCAAAATCATCTATTGCAACCGCTCTTCCGTCTATCCCTAAAACATAAGTCCCCCTTTTTCCATTATCCGGATTATCAACTTTTTTATAAGCATTACCATTTTGTGTAAACCCATTCTCATCTACATAATCTATGGTCGCGATATTAGCTGGTAACTCTCCAACATTAAGAGCATCTTTCCAAGCTTGTGTATTGATGTTGGATGCATCTACTTTTGCATAGTACTGCAATTGTGAAGCATCTGCTTTGTTACCCAACACTGTAGACAGACCACTAATACCACTCATTGGTATTTGCGAACTCTTATGATAATAGCTGCTCAGCAAGCCGTGGAACTGAGATTGCGTAGGTTTTGCGCCTGTTACAAACCAGCTCTTAAGTCTCGAAAGCTCTACTACTTCCGATTCCATAGGTGTATTATTGTTGTCAAGTGCCATGTTTTGTTTTTAAATGACTAGTAATTTTAAATTAATAGAATTCTTAGTCACTGTTATTAAATATTTATTATATAATTTTAAATGCCTTAGTTATAATTAATGTTGGAGCTTCTGCCTGATTTGGGCTTTCTGTATTATTACTTCCTATACCTTTTAATTGTGCCGATAAAGCATACCCTGAATTGTTAGATATAGTAATGAAACCCACTTGAGAACCATCAGTAATAGTAAGCAAGTTGCCTAATTTAGTAATACTTAAAACTATTGTTTTAGAAATGGTACTCTGACCCGAATAATCAGTATTCCCCGTATTAGGATTAATGTTGGTTGACAATGTACCTCCAGCCCAAGTTTTTAAATATCTCCAAAAATGAATAGGTATAAAAGATAAAGAATTTTGTACGTTAGAATAACATACACCTATTCTTAAAATTTCTACCGCCGTGTAGACTCCAATGCTACTGTCTATAGGTATAGCACCTGTTGTAACTTGTAATTCTACATACCAGTCATCACCTTGATCAAACATTTTTGAAGATAGAAAAGATATTACTGGCGTTGCCGTTACTTGATTTACTTTATTTTCAATCATATTAACCTGTGCGCCTGCTCCTGTACTCATATCATTTGTAATATAGGTACTATCAACCAACTTGTTCCAAGTAATTGAAGAAATATCGATATTCTCTACTGAGGAAACTATCTTAAATTGTAAAGAAGTCGTTAATATTTTTGCACCACTTTTAAGCCTCAATTTATAGTCTCCTATGGATAGAGCATTATAGTTATAATAGAAAACCAAAGATAATCCATCAGCATATAAACTAATTTGAGAATTGGGTACAGTTGCTAGAACTACATTATCCGAGGCTCTTAATATTTCTATAGACATAGAATCTGCATTAAGATACAAATTAGCCCCTCTCAAAACCAGGTACACATCATTGTCTTCTCTCTCAAACAAAGGAGGCGAAATAGTATTTACCGACATCATACCTGCACTTCCTGCTCCCCCATTGAGTATCTGACCAAATTCCAATGCTTCTGCCTGAGACCAAGTTAGAGCAGTGGCTTTAAATGCTTGAAATCCTATTTTCCCGAATTGTCCTGCTGTATTCTTTCCTACAAAATCTGTGAATAAAGTATCATTTGATTTATCCGGCAAATTTTTCAAAAACCAAGGATTACCGTTCGTTTCCCAAGTCCAGGAGTCTCCATCACTTTGGGTTTGGACATAACTGCCATCTGTTGTATTATCGGAATTAGTTACGTTTTTTCCAAAATCATCTATTGCAACCGCTCTTCCATCTATCCCTAAAACATAAGTTCCCCTTTCTCCATTATCCGGATTATCTACTTTTTTATAGGCATTACCATTATGAGTAAACCCATTTTCATCTACATAATCTATAGTTCCTACATTGGGCGGCAACTCTCCAACATTAAGAGCATCTTTCCAAGCTTGAGCATTGATATTAGACGCATCTGTTTTTGCATAATATTGCAATTGTGAAGCATCTGCTTTGTTACCCAACACTGTAGACAGACCACTAATACCACTCATTGGTATTTGTGAACTCTTATGATAATAGCTGTTCAGCAAGCCGTGGAATTGAGATTGCGTAGGCTTTGCACCTGTCACAAACCAACTTTTAAGTGTTGTAAGAGGAATTATTATTAATTGATCGGGATTATTACCAGTATCTAGTGCCATAATTGTTATTTTAGTTTGTCGGACCGATATATTCTATAAATCTAACTACCCTGTAAGGTTGTAAGTTATTATGTGGTAGACCGCTACCTTCTTCAGTTGTGTATGATGTTCCGGCTGTACCATTTACTGCTATGGGAGTATTGGAACTACCTGTCCCTCTTGTGTACGAACCATATAAAAATCTATGGCTGTGTCTTGGCATTTCATCTTTTGATAATATATGAGTTCTTTCTCCACCTTCTACTTTGTAATTATCAATAGAACCGAAATCACTATCGTTTGGCAACCAACCTACAGGTACACGTCCTTTTAAATCTGTACATTCTTGCCAATCCTTAGGAATAGCAACTGTTGAAGGCTTATTCCAGATAGCAATCATGCCAATTGGTATTGCAGATGGTTTAATTTCTAATGCTGCAACTTTTGCCTCAAGACTAGCGATTCTCGCTTCGTGATTAGAAAGACTTGTGCTGTGATTAGCAATACTATTATCATGGCTTAGTTTAAAAGCCTCAATTTCTGTTGTCTTAAAAATTCTTTTAAAACGTGACCAAGCATAAGTATCTTCTGGGCCTGCTGTTCCAAATCTTACTTGCCTTTTGTAAATAACATCTCTTTGTTCTGCATCCTGGAAAGTTGCTTTAACAGGTTCTACAGTAATAATAACCGTATCTGATAAATTACCTGCCTGAAACGGTAATAGTTCACCATTTAAAAATACTGTACCATCTGTAACTGAAGATCCATTAACCTGACATCCAGAAATAATAGCAAAATCACCAGCCAAATTTCCTAATTGATTAAAAAGATTATATGAAGTTTGTAAGGCGTCTAGAATATTAGTAGAGAGTGGAAAACCACCTGTTTGATTAAAATTGATATAATTCATATCGTAATTATTTTGTAGCGTTTTGTCGCTAATTTGTAAAAATCTATTAAGTATTTTATTTTGTAAGCATCATATTCGACAGCTGATGGAACTCTAACATAAAAATCCACTCCAGTATCACCATAATCATCATCACTATAAATATATAATGTCCCAAGATTCTTAATAAGATCTAATTGACCGATGATTTGCACTTCCGGATAGATGTAAATGCGATCATGCAGATTCCCATCATCTATTTCTATTCTTCTAAGTTGTCGATCGTATTCCTCATTCAGTACCGCTCTTAAGTAGCATTTTTGTCCATTATGGTTGACGTTGAATAAATTGTCCTCACGATTAATTATAAAGGAGTCATATAATTTAGAAATTGGAAAGATCAATGATTTGAGATAAGCTTTCATCTTTTTACCTCTAAGAAAAGTTGGTAATAGCAGCAAAGCCAGTTTATCAATATCTATATTATACCACATATTCTATAATTGTTTTATATTCTTCATTTGAGAGCGACCAGGTAAAATATCCACTTACCGGCAGGGTTTCTCCTTTGATATCTTTCAAACTTCCGTAACCATTAGAAGCTGTATCAATCCAAGAAGTTTTTGCATATTCTAATCGTGGGTCCAATACACCTTCTACAGCCTGTAGTTTATCTACAAGGTGATTGAGAACTAACATCCCATTAAATGGTAACTCTTTCATATAGGCAGAAATAGCTTCAACTACTGGGAATTCTCCACCATCTGATTTTAGAATCTTCATCCCATTTCTGTTTAGTACCATGGGATCAATTTTAATTGTTAGTTTTAACTGAAGTCGATCTGGCACATAATTGAGAACTGTAATTTTCACACCGGCATCTTTAATCTCATTAATGTATGCATCGAAACTGAACTTTTCATCTTCACCAATTGGTTCCAAGAGTCCATTTTTTTCAGTGGCAATCTTTACAATCAATCGACTTTCAATCGAACTTTCTGTAACAGCCGCATATTTAATAATTTTTGAAGCTGCAATCTGCTCCGCAGTGTAAGTTGCATTATTGAATTGGTCTGTATCCTCAATTAATTTAAAATCCAAGCCTACACCATATTGAAATGCCAAAGCTTTATTCCTATACCATCTCGCAGTATGAGGTTTTAATTGAGTTAATGCATCTAAAACCTCAGCTTTATGAGTATCAAACAGAGTTTCTAACACCCAAATCGCATAAGCAACAACATAAATAAAAAGTTTCCAAATTGATGTTTTGCTATTGGTTGTTAACGAGTCCGTTAAGCCTGATAATTCGGTTTGAGTTTCTTTAGCGCTTAAGATCGAGTCCTGGATCTGCTGTAATGTTCTTGCCATTTTAACTTATTTTAAAATCATAATATATGTACCAGTAACCGATACCTTCTAATATTTCTTCTTCCGGATCAACTGTCAATGCAGTTGCAGGTTTTATGTTTTTTGCAGTATAAAAATCTAATATTTCCTGATCTTTTACTATTGTTTCCGGAATCAGAAGAGACATTCCTACAGTTAGATCATCTGTGATGCTTATTCCGTTTGCGATTGATAAATCGAATGCGTTCAAAACGTTTCCCGTATGCTGTATAGCAAAGTCTAAAAGTGATTGATTATGTAGAACTGCTATTGTCGTTGTTGCCATTGGTAATTTCTTTTACAGTTGTAACCGTTTTTTTTGCTTTGCCGGTCATTTTTTTTAAATAATTCCAGATATCAAATCCTGCTTTGGGGAGATTCTCAAAAAAGATTGAATAAAACTCTATCGCACAACTGATTGCAATTGCAACCAAAGTAAGAGTTACCTCGTGTTCTGTATATTGGTTACTCCCAAAAGATTTGATTTTGAAAATAATCTCTATCCCGTAAGTAAGAATGATAAAAAGGAAATAAGTAACACTCTTTATTATTGAAAGTCTTGTTTTTTCGCTGGTAAATCCTGTGTTCCAAAACTTTGTTGTCTTGTCTGATTTTTCCCATTGGTTCCAGGAAGCCATTATTCCTGTGACATAATCTGCAAGCATCAAAATCAATAAGAGAAAAAATGCTTTTTCAAAATTGGATAAGCTTACTACTCCAACAGCAGGAATCAATACCGAAGGCTTTTTGATAGTCGCCAGAATTGCTACAAGATGTTGTTTATAAATTATAAATTCTTTCATTATTATTCAATACTTGTAACTGTAACTGGACCATTAGGCGCAGTTGCCATAATTGTCATTTTTTTCACTTCATTTATAATTGCGGCTGCTAATTTTGATGAAAAGTTCTTTCTTGATGATTCGGGATTGTCTGTTTCATCAGCACATTCTAACATTACATTTTCAATTTTATCTGCTAGTATTTGTTCGGACATTGGCATATTTAAACCTATTTTAAAAAGTTTTTAAATCTATTTTCAACACTTTCAAACTGAAGATCATTAACTAGTGTTATTGTACTCCCTGTATTGGTCGTGAATTTCATCTGACGAATAGCTGTAATCAAATCAACCATCAGTTTTTTCAGCGTTTCATTTTCTTTTTTGAGCAAAAAGCCATCTTTATCAATATTGAAATTAACATTATCAATCTTCCAATCAACTGCTTCTACTTCACTATACACTTCTACATACAACCAATTAATATCTTCTTCTATAGGCGATACCAAAACCGATGAGCCAACAAGTGGAAAAATGAATAATTGATTTTTTTTTCCATCAACGATAGAAGAAAGCTGTACATCTTCATATTGGATTTCTCCATCATCTACCGTACAAGTGCCTGATTCTTTGTCTACACTTATAACCTCTGCAGGAAAAGTAGAAATGGACCTGGCTTTGAGTGCTGCAAATGCCTTTTGTAAATCGTTCATTATAATTTATTTCCTAATGTTACTTTTCTTCTGGCTCCACTGGTTCCAAATGTGGTCACTACTTTTTTTATAAAGTAGTTTCCTTCTCTGTTTTTGTGTTCAGTATCTATAATTTCAGCTGCCATACCTCTTGTTGCAAAAGGAATCAAAAAAGAGGTTAAATCACCTGTGAATCCACCATTTTTAGCGTCTTTGAAAGCTTTCTCCGCCATCTCTTTTATAACCGCTTCACTCACAACACCATCTATATTCATTGTATTCTCTTCTCCATCTTTATCACCGGTAGTATATGTTTTTCTTTTATTGGTTTTTTTGTCTATCCAAGTCCTTACAATCTTTATTTTTTTGTCTTCGTTAGATATAAACTGCAGATTATTTTCAACCAGATTATAGTTAAGATCATATATTACTCTCTCTCCAATATTGGTTGCCTGCTCTAATCCGCAATACAGACTGTAATCATCATCTATAAATACCGAGAGACTAACATTTGCTTTCAGTTCTTGCAGAGCCTGCGCGCCATTCTTATTTTTGACGGTATATTTTGTAATCTCATAATTCGGGATTTTTGTGGATAACTGGATTTTTGTGCCGGAAACAATTGTTTCTAAAATTGTTTTTAAGGTTGTTTTACCCCAATTACCCTTAACACTTTTTCTTCTCAACAACCACATTGCATCTTCACAATGAATCTCAACAATAGGTGTCTTTGGATTAATTTTGCTTACATATCCAACAAACTCAACTCCTTCATATTTTCCGTCATAGGCTAATATTATCTTTACAGAATCCTCAACCTTGATAACTTCTTCAATATATTTTTCCTCATTATTATCTTTGATTTTGAACTTTGTGGGAACTTTGATAACTGCTGTATCTGATAATTCTTCTACCGATTTTGTTATCTCCACATCATTAACCGAATCAAAGACAAAATTTCCAATTTCTATTTTTGCAGAGAGAGTATACATTAGATAAGAGTTGCTAGATTAAGATTACTTACTGTATCTATTATTTTAGATCTGTCTTTCAAATCAGCATAAAAATCCTGATCACTCACTGCACTAATACTGTATCTCTGCATTCCTGCTTCTCCTGACATCTCATCAAACTTGATATCTGTCAAAACCATATTTCGAATCTCGAAGAGTTCCAGAAAAGGATTCGAAATAACTTCTAAAGCTTCGCTCAGATCAAACATATTCTTCAGTTCACGAACCTGTTCTGTAGGATAAGAGTCCCAATCATTTTCATTAACGCAAACACCTTTTATACTGATTTTATAATCTTCAGACGATATATATTCTTTCACAGATCCTTTTCGTTCTTTACCTACCGTTGTAGTTTCAACAATCTTTTTATCACGTTGCAGGGAGATCAACGGTTCATTTGGAAAGACGAATTGATTTCCTTTTTTATCAGCAACTTTTAAAGTTGTAAAATACCGTCCACCTAAAAGAAGATCCTTTCCTATATTATTAAGTGATGGAAAAACAAATTTAGTTTTGTTTGTAAGCCACCAGCTCGGAAATGCCGGACCTACATAATCAAAATGTGCTCTTGCAACCAACTCTTTAAAATCAAATTCTGCCATTATCCTATTTGCATTTGGTTAACACTATTTACTGCTCTTAACAGTATTTCTTGTACTTTATCTCCTAAGTTAGACAGCCCTTGTTCTGTCTTATTAACTTGTATTACCGTCTGGTCTTGTAGCTTGCCTATATTGATTACAATATTGGTCTGTTTGTTACCCCCTTCTGTAATACCATCTCCTTGCGCTCTGTTTTTTGCAACTTGATTTGCAGGAGTTTTGGATAATTTTTTATCACCATTACCTAACAGATCTTTTATTCCATCATTATAATCTTTTGCATTACCTTTTTTATCACCAGTAGATCCTTTAAAAGCTTCGAGCGTATTGTTGAAATCATTTAATATTTTTTTTCCATTAATACTTAATCCCATTTGCCCAACTGCTTTTGCTGCATCGTGACCACGATTTAAAGTACCTTGGACGTATGTTTTCCCATTTTTTTGAAGAGATTTTTCATTTTCCTGAAGTTTGGCTGTAAACTCAGATGTAACTTCTTTATTTAATGATTCATAAGCTCCTTTAAAATCAAAACTTAAAGCCTTCTTGACCGCTTCTCCTACATTGCTTATTTTCTGACCAATCTTATCAAATATTTCAAAAGCGGTGTACCGTAACTTATTGAATAAATAAATTGCAATATCAATTCCCATTGTGAAATCTGCTTTCACCTGTTGCCACCAAAGTTTGATCAAACTCCCAAGCGCTGTAAAAGTTGCTCCCCAACCATCTGTATATTTAATTAACAACCCTATTACTGATATCAATGCAACAATTCCTATAATAATCCAGGTTATTGGACTAATTGCCATAACCAAGTTGAAAATCCCAAAAGCAATTGCAGCATCCAAAATATAAGGCGCCAATGGTTTTAAGAATTCTATAACAGCACTTAAACCTGTTGAAAACAAATCAATAACTACGAGCAAACCTGAAAGCATACCTCCGAAAAGATCTGTTGGTTCTCCAATACCATTTCCAAATGCTACATCAATAAACTCTTTTATTGAATCAATAACTGGTGATAAATATTGCATAGCCAAAGCACCGAAGACTTCAAAATAACCTCCAATTGTTACTAGAAAATTCCACCATTCTTCTTTAATATTCGCAATCTGACCTGCAGAAGTTTGGGAAAATTTTTCCATAGAGCCAGACACACCATCCATTGCGCCATAACTTGCTACAGCATCTTTAATTGCCTGTCCATTATTTGCAACTTCTTTGGTAACGCCTTTGAAAGTCATTCTGATTTTATCACCTTGTTTAGAAGCGTCGATACCCAATGCTTTCAGACCTTCGAACTGTCCTCCTTGCGCACCTAGAATAGCTCCTGATAAATCATCAAAGGATTTGCCTTGTGAGGTTGCCAAATCACCTAACTTCATCATTTCATCATAAGTAGGATATATTCCATTTTTGGTAAGATTTGTAAAACTTCCCACGACATCGTTCAACTGATAAGGCGTATTTTTTGCAAAATCTGTGAGCATAGCCATAGCCCCCGAACCAATTTTATCTCCTAAAGCGTTATTAAGCTCATTACTCATTTTTTTATATTCGTTTCGAGCCTCAATTGCCTTATCTATAAAATCGGACATTGATGTTATTCCTGTTAATTTTTCAAAACCAACACCTGCAATTTCACCGGCTTTCTTTCGAAAATTGCTTATTTTTTGAATATTTGCGTCCAATTTTTCTCCCATACTTATCAGCTTAGAAGAAACTTTGTCACTTAATACTATATTTTTTAATTTATCGGTAAAACCTTTCGCTTTGGTTGTAACTACACCAAAAAGATCTGCAACCTTTTTTAGTTGAGAGCTGGCTTGATCCTTAAGTGTTGCTATAAAATTGAATGCGTTCATTTATTTAGTTTCTGATGCTTTCTTTTCCTGCTGGCGTATAAAG
Organism: Epilithonimonas zeae; assembly: GCF_900141765.1. Taxonomy (NCBI): domain Bacteria; kingdom Pseudomonadati; phylum Bacteroidota; class Flavobacteriia; order Flavobacteriales; family Weeksellaceae; genus Epilithonimonas; species Epilithonimonas zeae. Next base: position 2,202,895 of record NZ_FSRK01000001.1, read on the forward strand.
TGCAGGTCTTGTATTTTTTCTGCCCACTCTTCATCACTCAATAAATCAGGATTAGGAATATGCAGGTAGTAATTGATATAGGCATTGTAGAGCCTAAGATCTATGATCTGAGAATAATCTCTTGCCGATGCGTCATCTGTATCGATAACCGCATCGTTTAAAGCTTTTTTAAGCTTGCAATTTTTTTGTTTTGCAACTTCTCAATTGCTTGGTATAGAGGAAATCTGATTTGTGGATTATCCTTATCATTGTAAGCAGCATCTTTTGATAAAACAATTTGATCAAATAATGCTTCTTGTGTCTGGAAAGGTTTGCCAGATGGGTTTCTTTTTTCAGCCATTCTGATATCTTCCCTTGTAATCACTCTCACAGTACATTTGGAATCTTCCACAGTGATTTCGGTGCCATTTTTCACTGTTTTAGTTACGGCATCGGGATAGTTAAAAAAGTCTACTAATTCTTTACGAGCCGGCAAGAAGTACTCGTCATTTTTACGAATTTCTTCATCACCTTCCAACCACAAAGTATTAAGCATATCTTCTCCAAAAGCAATATCGCCACCTTTTTGCATGGCTGTAAAAGCTCTTTTAAAATCTGGCATTCTCGGTTCTCTTAGAAATACAGATTTGTCCTCAATAGGTAGTTCATACACACCTCCGTATTTTTCTTTCCATTCTTGAATTTGTTCTGCTGTTACTGTCATTGTTTTGTTTGTTTTTTTAAATAAAGACCCGCCTTGTGACAGGTCTTTATTCGAGTTAGAATTTATATAGAGTTAGGATTGTGGTTTCACATCAAGGAAGATGATTGGCAATTCAACCGACATATTTTTGTCTCCTTGAGCCATTCCTTTTTTCACCTCGGTAAATTCACATCCTTTCAAGATATCAACAACCGTTTGTCCTCCATCCTCTGGTACATAAGAAACCACTAGATCAAAGTTCAGTTTCAAGATATCCTTATCTTTAGCATCTCTGATCATAGCTTCTAGCTCAGATTGCCATAGAGTCAGCTTTCCTTCGCAAGATCTATTACCACGGGTAATTTTATGTGGCGTGTTTCCTCTACCGTATAACAATTCTTTCTCTTGTTTTTTTGTGTATTCTACGGCTGTTGCTCCTGTTACGATTCTCCCACCCATTACGATAGAGAGATCAGACCAACTGTATTGTTTTGAATCAAAAGTATTTGGCATAATTATTCAGCGTTAGTTGTAAATCCAATATTTACGGTTATATATTTTGCGTATCCGACTGGCAATAGTGCAACCTGCATTACAACTTCACCTGTTGAAACTACATTTTGATTAGGGTTAATATTTACATTAACATCACTTAGATTACCAGGTTCAACCATTAAAGATCTAATTTGAGTATCTACTGCAGATTGCCAAGACTTAATAATAGAAGGGTGAATAGTTCCGTCTGTATTTACAGGAACCTCGTCTTTTAAAAACTCCAACAACATATCATAAGCAATAAGCATTGCTTTATCCATAACAAAACCATTTGCTAAAGATTTAAAATCATCTGTTGGTTTGGTAAGAGTAACATCATCAGAAAAATAGAATCCGCTTCTTCCTGCATAATTTTGCAAGAAAATATAGCCTTTTCCGTCGATAGAACTCCATTGAGTTGATAGAGATTCTACTTTGCTACCATCTGTAAAATAAGCAGAGTTATTTTCTACAGCACCATCTCTTACACGTCCGATGTTTCTCTGAACAGGCGTACTTGCCAACCTACCTAGAGCTAAACCAACAGAAGCATCTTTTTGGCCATCTGTATTACTTAACAAGATAGAAACACGATTGTAATTAGATAAAGAATAATTTTTAAGAGTCGTGAAATTACCTGTAAAAGCATTTCCGGAAAGCACAACTCTGAATGGCATATACTTACCTGTAAAATAATCAGCTAATTCCTGCGCTTTTTCCACCGCATCAATAACATCTTTATCTAAACTTTCTAAGGGAGTTACTGTTCCTTCAAATTTCTTGACAACACCTAGTACGCGTATTTTGCCGGCTGCATCAGAAATTAATTTTTTTGCAAAATTTGGCTCTATGTCCTTGTCCAAGGCATCTTTCATAGTAGATGTAATCAGCATAAACCATAACTCTGCATTTTCTCCCGCATAGTCATAAAATGCTTTGATATGCTTGTAAGCAAATGAATTTACTCCTGATGCTTCGATACCTAAATCTTTAGCTTCTTGCAAAGAAAAAATTTGGTATGATTCACCAGCAAATACTTTATCATCTCCAGTTACAGTTACACCTGTAACAAGTAGTCCTGGTGTTTTTTGGATGTCGGCCTGACTTTGGCCAAGTCCATTTGTTGAAATATTAAACTTTATGTATGGTAACATTTAAAAAAAATTTTATAATTAATAAAATGATAAAACAAACCAATATACCTAGTCCAAAAGCTTTTACTAAATCCCAAAATGTATAGCCAGTATCGGTTGTTACATTTTTATTATTGATTTTAGTATCCGTTTTTTGGCTTTCAAAATCCTGTCTGATGTTTGCTGTCAAGGCTAAACTGTCACACTCTGCACTTACTCGTATGGTGTCGTGAAGTATCTTCAAAACGACCTTCGCATTTCCATTTTTTTGGATCATAGTGTTAGACATTCTAGTAATAACATCTCCATCTTCACATTTTGAAATAGCATTTAAAGGGATTTGTAAACTTGTTGAAGCCTTAGGAGTAAACAAGATTGTATCACGATATTTTGTAATCTTAACAGAACTAGTTCCTGTTACAATTTCGCTGGTTTGGGTTACCTGCCGATTGGTACGGCAGGCACTCAAAACAAGTAACATCATGAGACAAGATATGGTACTATATATTTTCATATTGTGTTTAAAAAATATAAATCGGCTTCTTTTTTTCTACGGTTTTTGAGACCGAGAATTGGTTTTCCGTTATCGTAAATCCATCTCATAAATTGGGCTCTTATTTCCTTATCGTTCGGATTAATATTGACCTTCTTCAAGAGTGTAGATTTGTTAAACGCGCCTATTCCTACATTGTAACAAAAAGACACCAAAGCGTTGAACTGATTTTGCTTAAGGCTAATTTTTACATTTTTATTGACGTTATCGACATATCCCTGCAGCGTATTCATAAAGAGTTTTTGCTCTCTTTCTTTTGTAATTGTATCGCCGGGCTGTACTTTTTTTCCGTCTTCATACCTGATGATTCCTCGTCCAATCGTCCAAACTCCTCCTGTGTCTTTGTAAGAGGTATATCTAACGCCTTCTAAATCGGAAAGAAATTTCTGGCCTGATAAATCAAACATTTTTTTACTTTCCTCTTCTTGAATTAGTTGAATACCAAAGTTGTTTACAATCATTTTTAAGCTTTAATTTGATGTTTAAATAGGCAACCAAATCATGTTTATAAGCATTCGTCCTTTTTATAAATAAATAACCATTGACAGAATAATTGCCATTCAAAAAATGTTTACCATTCTTTTGTCTGATATCACATTATCTATTAAAAGTTTTAGAAGAATAACTGATAACTTCGTCACCGGTGACTATGATTTCATATTCTACTGCCTAAATCTTCGATACAAAATTGCCGGATTTTATTATCGAAAAGAAATCGCCAAACAATGGTTGCCAATATTCTGGAAAAAGCAGTTCAGTTTTTGGAAATGAGCGTTTCAAAGGTTTCATACAAATTGTAGAGAAACGAATTTTGTGTCAATGAAAGACTTTTTATTTACAGACGATTTAGTTATTAAAAATGGTGATTTTGCTGTTGATTATTCCGACAACCAACATCAGAAACACATTTTAGTAGCTTACAAGGGAGAATACAAGCAATCACCTGAACTAGGTGTGGGCATAGAGCAAATGTTAAAAGACGATGACATTACTCCGGTATTGATTGAAGCGAAGAAAAACCTTCAGTATGATGGTGTGGATGTGAAGAACATCTATTTCACAGATGAGGGAAGGTTGGTTATTGATGGGAATTACAAAAAAAATAATTAACAAGATAGAAATTATGACACCTAGAAAAGAATTATTTTTAGCAGTAAAAGATGCACTAAACGGCATTGAGGGAATAGAGTATGTTGACATTTTTCGAAAACAGTTTAATTATCCAAATGAGACGGTATTAAATTATTGGACTTCTGCGCTTATCAGATTTCGTTCTATTGAATATGAAACTATGACAGAACAATTTCTGGAAGGAGAAGTAAAATTGGATGTGATTCTATATTGTAAAGAAGGATGGATCGAGCAATATAATAATGAACTTATGGAAATTGATTTATTGGATGCTATTGCAGAAAAGTTGCAGTTTTTAAAAGGTATTCAATTTAAACCAATCCAATTATTGAGAGAAGGTATTGAAGATGAGTCTTGGGATAACACCGAAATAAAACTTACAGAGTCGGTTGTTGCGTATCATCAATTATTCAGTACAACTATTTATCATCAATTAAAACAGAGATATCAGTATCAGAGTTTAAAGAATATTAATTAATAATAAAAAAGACCAAAATAATTTATATTTTGGTCTTTTTGTTAAGATTAAGTTTCGGAAGAATAGATACCTGTACCTTTTATGATTGCTCTAACTGTCCTTTCACTAATAAAAAAATGATCAGCTGTTTCTTTTTCTAGGGCACTAATCCTCCATTGTGGATTTTTTTTCTCCAACTCAGTAAAGAATGTTCTTACTTTTACATTACGCTTTAAAAATCTATGATTATCAGACATTAATACAAAAATAAAAAGTTATTTTCTTTTTCACAAGTTGGGTTTTCATACTAACTCTTTAAACTAATTTTGGTTTAACATCAAACTCTTTTAGAGCAACGCTTTTTATTGTGTTCAAGCAATTGGCATCTTCATAATCCTTAAGCGCATATGTCTCGTAAAGAGGATAATCTCTAGCACTTGTGCTAATCTCCAAAGTCAAAATGGTATAGCCCTTTTTTTCTAATGCAGATTTGAGCTCATCAAGTGAGTACCAATATGAATTAATTTTCATCATCTTTTTATTTGTTAGAATATAGCTGGTACAGTCTTACGGTTTTCTGATTGTTATATTGTAAACAATTATACCTACAGAAACTCCAAAGATGAAACAAACACCTGATATCAAAACAACTATATCTAATTGTGAATTTGTCATCATATTGTAAATCTAAATTCCAATTTTCTTGGCACCGAATCTATCTCTATAAACTTCCAGCCACTGATATACATACTGTTTTGTCTTCTCTGTTGTGCATCAAAGATAATCTTCAGCCCTTCATCAAATCTTTTGTCATTAAACTGATCTTTTAATTTGGATAACTCAATAATCTTGGCTGGATTTAGCATTCCTGTTTTAAAATTAGGTTTCAGGAAAGTATTAACTGCAGCAGATAATTTCTTATTATTATCATCACCTGTTGATAAGGAGTTGATAAACTCTTTTATTTTCTCGACACCTTGGCTTTCTGTACCATCAAATCCTATAGTAACGTTGTATCCAATGGTAATACTTGCACTGCCATCTTCTAATGTTGATGTATGGCTGTCTTGTTGATGTACTTTTGTACCATAAACAGAAGCTTTCAAAGCTTGTAGAGGTTTATAATCGTTCCATAGTTTTTTTATTAAACTATCCGTGATATTATGATGTAAAACCAAATCATCAATATTACTGTTTACAAACTCGGAAGAAAGTTCTTTATAAGTCTGTATATTCTTACTTCTGTTTTCTCTCTCTATTTTATCTAATTCTCTAGCATCCTGAATTATTTTTTTGCGTTCTTCTGCTGATAAAGATTTGATATCAATTACTGTTTCCATTTTGTATGTTTTTTAATTTTCTTTTTATTTTATATAAGTCTATCATTAATAAGTTTCTCTCTTCATTATCATCACATTCTTCTATTTTGCTTTCCAGATTTACTACTGTTTCTTTCAACTCGGCTTCTATCTCAATATTCGGTTTCATTTTTATTGATGATTTTATGTTCTTTGAAAAAATAAGCATTCAATCTTGGGTCATATACATATTTACCAATTTTCTGTGATTGTTGTTTCTTTGCTATAGCTAGAGTATCTATTGCTCTATTCAGTTCTATTTGTTTCTGTTCATTGGTTGTTAATTTTCTTCCGTCTTCACTCATGTTATTTATTTTAATTGATTTAATGCTTTTTCAATCTCGGGATTATATTTTTTATAGTTTTCCAGAGGTTCCCATATTTCATTTTTTAAGAAATACTGTAATCTGTCATCTCCATATTTCATTGTTGGTGATTCCCAATTGTTTGTAAGAATCCACTCATAGATGTCAAAAATCTTAGAAGTGGTACTTTTTTCTTTTCCGGCAATGTAAATATGGATTGCTACTCGTTCCGCCCAATCCAGAACTTCAAAAATGCTGTCTAGCTGTAATACTTTGAAAAGTACGTCTTTGTTCATGTTGTATTTGATATTTTAATTGTTTGTTGATTGTCCCCAGTATTTTATTGCACCTTCTTTCCATATGATATATCCTTTTTCCCATTCTGGTCCCAGATAACGTCCTTTTGAAAATGCTTTGAACCCTTCTACCCAGATTTTCAAGTCTGCGTCGTATTGCACTCTGAGAGCTGTTTTCCCCATTGGCTTGCTACCATCCATCTGACTATTGAAAATGAAAAGCTTATTATGGTATTTTCTTTTTAGTAGGAGGTATCTTTCCCAGTTGAGGTCTGTATATTGCCAGCTGTCTATGATAATAATATCCGGGCTTTGTCTTTTATCCAATCTTATTTCAAGCTCCGATATACTTTCATTAATCAATTGAATTCTTCTGCCGCATTCTGCTACATTTTGTTGTTTCCAGGCTTCCTGCATTGTAAGAGAATTGCCTTCTTCCAAAGAATTATACAAGACTCGTCCGTATTTTGATAAAGCTTTTGCTAATTGTAACATAAAAGCCGTTTTACCATTACCCGAATTACCTGAAATAAACCATACCCCTCTAGACTCTGGGTGTTTAAAATTGTCGTACCAGCTGCCGTCCCATTTTATCAGATTATATTTTTTTGTAAGGATATCTGTTGATGATAATGCTTTTTTCATAATGGTGGAAGATTTAAAACTTTTCTTACCAGGTTCTCTGTTAATGGTTCTCGCAGCCTATCTGCTTCTCGCATAGCCGGAACTAAAACATCATGCAACTCTCTATAACTTGTGCAATAATTCTGAAGAAATTTGACTAAGTCTTTATCTTGAAAACCGCCAACAAATTCTGAAAAATTGGTATCAATTGATTTCAAATATCTAATCCCGAATTTGATTCGGCTATAAAATTGCGGCATCCCATCCTTATTTTTTTTCCTTAATTGTTCTAATTTTTTGATTAATTGATCGGTTCCAATTAGAATAAGCCCACAGTGTTGATTTAGATGATCGTGTAGTTCTTTCATATTACAAAGTGTGGATTGTTTTAGATATTCTGCTTCATCAAAAATTAAAATAGGTTCATATCCTTCAAGTTTTAGACTCGTAAGCTTTTTGATGATATCCTTAATTCTTTTTGATTTACTTGTTCCTGATTGGATTTTTAATGATTCACAAATCTTATCTAACAAATCAGAAATAGTATCCATAGATCCTACTGTTATTTTGAAGGCATCTTTGATATAGCTCTTCACAAAAAGATCAGACAAATAGCTCTTTCCACATCCGGTTTCTCCGATAATGATATTTGTATATCCGAATTCTTTAGCATCTTCCAAGACTCCTAAAATTTGATTAAACTGAGGTGTAACCTTTGTTCTCCAATATTCTTTTTCCATTTTAAAGCCTATGCTTTTTGCGATTTGTCGGTAATATTTGGGGTGTATCATCACTTTTTTATCTTCACCTGCCATCACAAAATCTTTCCCATTTCTTATTTGGCTGATATAATTTGAAGGAATATTGTAAGAATCGGAAAACTCATTGGCAGACATCTCATTTTTTTTCAAATAATCTTCAAGTTTTTCTGTTATATTTAACTTTAAATCTTTATTCATTTTCTTCATTAATGTATTTGTTGATATCTACTTTGTTAGACCAATAATCCTTTTGATCATTTTGCCACGTTTTGTCTTTTTTCTTTTCAATCACTTTATTTTGGGTTTCCAATTTTTTTCTGGCATTTAGTATTTTTTCTTCATTTAACCTGTTCTTATGTTGTCCCTTGCTGTCCATAATCAGCATTTTCGCTAATGTGTTGTCCAGATTAGGATTACTAATAAATAACTGATTAACTGTGTTGTAATCCTTAAGTTGATTTTCCAAAATGAAGTTTTTTGTGTTTCTGTTGAACTGGTTAATTTTATTTAATTCCTCAGTGTCTCCTTTTTTACGATCATACAAAGCCATAGGCTGTATATGTTTTTGTAAAAGAATAAAGTTTAAGTTTTGATCCTCATTGTACGCTAACACTTCACTTAAATCATTTGAGTCAAATTTGATTATCCAATCCAGATGAGAGTGCATTCTAAAATTGATATCAAAACTGTCATATTCTCTCTTTCTACCATTAATAGATATATGAAGACCATTGTGACTAACCTTATTTGTAAATCCTGTTGTCTCACCAAAATGCATTAGATATTCCTTTTTGTTAAATAGCCTTTTTGCATTTTCAGGTAATCTGCCATATCCTTCTAAATATTTTTCTCTGAGTTTGTTTCTATCGGTTTCTATCATTTGGATTAGCTGTTTCTCACACTCATTTTGACTTGGAAATGAGTGACGTATTTTATTTAAATATTCGCCATTAGGTTGAGTTCTTGACTTTATTCCTTGACCGCTCCAGTTTGGGGATAATTGACAATATGTTTTATTAAAATATTTAAACCAAGGTTCAATAACTTTCGACTTTGCATTACCCACTTTTGCAGGCGTAAATTTTTCTGAGACTATTTCATAAAAAGATGTCATTTCTTTTTTTGCGTAGTTATCTGCCTGTATTTGTAGAACTTTGTGTTTTTCTCCAAATAGTTCTTCTGTGTGTTGTACGGCATTTCTCAAAGCTGCTTTTATTAATGTTGCATTTTCTTGTGTTCCAATTGCATAACCCACAGGATATTTGATAAAGGGATCTAGCACAACAACCATTGTTAATCTATTATGATATGTTGTAACAGACTGGCCTCTTAATCCATTTCCTGTCTTCTGATAAAGAAGTTCAGCATTCCATCCATCGATAGTCCAATAAATAAGGGGCAGGGATGGTGTCTCTCGTTTTACCTGCATTGATATTTTGTTATCAAATCTTTTTTCACCGTTGGTTGCTGCAAAAGTTAAAAGACTCCATTTCGTTCTATAATTACCAATTGTACTCGCAGAAAGCTCTGCCCAATCTTGGATTTTGGCAACCGAATTATAAATAGTCACAATCTGTTCATTATCTAAGTTCCTATGATCCCTAAGTAATTGTCTTAAAACAGCTTCTTGTTTATGATCTTTTATTTTAGCAGCTTTTTTATTTCCAAAATTTTCTGAAACCAAGCTTTTATAACCTTCAACCTTATAAACATCCAGTTTTTCTTTTAATCGTCTTATCGATTTTGGTAATGTATGTCCTATTTCATTTTTCACATCTTCACTAGCTTTTGCTGCATCTTGCCAAACCATTGTTAACATTGCTTTCCCGCCTCTGCTTTTTCGGAATGTTATCATTTCTAAAATATAGATATCCAAAGCATTTAACATTTGAGCATTTATTGAATATTCATCCTGTTTTTCTTTTGATAATGATTTATAATCATCTAATAAATAATTGGTAAAAAACTCTTGGGCATCATAATCATCTTTGTAATAATTAAAAATTTGATTTTTAACTTTAGGTTTACTCGGATAACCTATCTTTTTAATAATTTTTGTTCTGAATTTTTCTGGTATACTTTCGAATTCTATTAAAGCAGTATTATTCAAACCTTTTCCCATTCTCACCCGATTGAACTTATTCAAACGACAATGTTTATCATAATTAGACTTAGTCATAATATTCAAACCATCATACAAAGCACGTCCTGGTATTGTTAAAATATTATTATAGAATTGATACATAGTTAAGCGTTGATATCATTTATAAATTATTTTATAAGGCAGTCCAAAAAACAGAATGTATTTTGCTTGTTGCTTGTTACCCGTTTTTGGATCTATAACATCTATTTTTTTGTAACAAAAAAAATAATGGATAAACTTTCTCATGTCATTGTTTATTTATTTCGTTTTCTAAAGTTGTTCTCATTTTCAATTCGATAGCTTTATATTCTGCTTTTATTTTATCTGGAAAAATTCCTACTCTGTCTCCAGTAATGCATTGCCGTACATATCTAGGAGTTATTGCATACTTTTTGCCTATCTCATTCAGAACAGCAGTATTATACTTGTTCCTTTTTTGTGTAATTTTGTTCATCTGTTCAATTTGTTCCTATTGTGTGAACAAATATAAACACAATTTGTGAATATATTCAAAAAAAATAAAAGATATGGAGTCTAAAATTGATAAAATACTAATACTCAATAAAATAAAATCACATTACGGTTTTAATACCGATGCCGATTTTGCACGATTTCTCGATATCAAACCTAATACTTTATCCAATTGGTACATTAGAAACACATTTGACCCAGAAAGAATATTCACAAAATGTGAAGATATAGATGGTAATTTCATTATATCTGGAGAAGAACCTATGTTGAAGGTAAATTCAGCTTTTGAAGCGAAGAAAGGAACTAATAAAAACAACCATTTACCTCAAGTCATTGTAGTAGACTCAAATAATGATGAAAACATCCCGCTAGTTCCTGTTAAAGCAAGAGCTGGATATCTAGACGGTTATTATAAACCAAAATTTATGCGAACATTACCTACATACAGAGTACCTGGATTAAATAATGGCACATTTCGTATGTTTGAGAATAAAGGAAATTCTATGCACCCAACATTACCCAATAGAAGTATTGCAGTTGGAGAATGGGTGGAAAACTGGAAAGACGATATAAGAGATGGAAGAATATATATTATCGTTCATGACGACTGGGAAGAATCTGAAGACGGTGTTCTTATTAAAAGATGTTTAAATAGAATTTCAAAATACAACAATTTACTCTGTAAGTCTGATAATATAGATAGAGTTAGTTACCCCAATATTAATCTTAATCCTATATATATAAAAGAAGTATGGGAGCTAAAAGGTGCTTTTACATTTGAATTTCCGGATCCATCTAATTTATTTAGTCGATTAGATGATCTTGAGGCAGAAATGGAACAACTTAAAAGAAACTTACTCAAATAACATCATTTAACTAAAACTCAACTAATTAGTGAAGCACTATAAAAATAAATAGGGGGTTCAGTTTATAAATTTAGTACCATTTTGTTAATTATATAATCAGTATACGTATACTAGAATATATTATTTAAATTAATAAAAGTAAGTCTTAAGGTCTATCTAAAGGGATGCGTAAATCCATTATGCTATCAATTATATCTCCGTGACAGATACATATAGAGTATTTGTTTTCTTTTGAACTCATAAAAATTTGACATTTAGTTATTTTATCAGAAATTAAAACAAACTAAAAATCACCATTTTAAACATCTTATTATTCGACTTTTTGTTTTTAATCATATAAACTAAAACTATTTAAGTATTAATACTGAATCCCAATTCCCCCTTTAAAACTAGTTTTGCCACACTAAAAAGTATTTATGTTTGGCGACTACGACAATTATATTATTATTTCGCTTGTAATAATTAATCTAATTCTGTTATTTCTTAACCTTAAAAAGAGATATCAATAAATTGGGTAGATTATTATTTTTTCTATTAGATGCAAAGCACGATACATCTTCCAACTACTTTGGTTTATTAGCTATTGTTGTTTTAGGCCTTGCACTTTTATCAACATCCAACAGAAGAGATTAATTATACTCCAGCAAAGTTTTTCTAATAACCGTAATTTTATATTTTTGTAGAATTAGTTATGAAAAAAATTATTCTGATAGAAGACGAATCCAGTGTTGTTTCCTTTATCAAAAAAGGACTGCAAGAATTGGATTATGAGATTTCCGTAGCTTTGGACGGCTCCACAGGTATCAAATTGGTCGAAGACAACGATTTTGATCTGATCATTTTGGATATTATGTTGCCTGATATCAACGGCTTGGAAGTCTGTAAAGAAATCCGAAAAAAGAATAAAACCGTTCCTATTCTATTTTTAACCGCTTTGGATTCTTCCGAGAATATTGTTCTTGGACTAGAAAGTGGTGGCGATGATTACCTTGTGAAGCCTTTCAAATTCATAGAATTGGTGGCAAGAATCAAATCTCTCTTAAGAAGAAGTGGACATAGCAACGGAACTGAATCTAACGAAATCGATGATGAAAATACTTATCAATTTTCAGATTTAACCGTTAACGATTACACCAAAAAAGTAACCCGCGCTGGAGCAGAAATTTCATTAACCTCAACAGAATATAAGCTTCTACTCTATTTTCTGAATAATCCGGAAAAAGTAATTTCCAGAGCAGAAATACTGGAAGCAGTTTGGGGAGTGAACTATGAACTGGGAACCAATGTTGTGGATGTTTACGTTAATTATCTCAGAAAAAAACTCGATAATCAGGATGATGACAAATTGATCCACACTGTCATAGGAATGGGCTATGTTCTAAAAAAATCTTAAAAAATGCTGAAAGGAAATCCTACCAACCAAACGAAAACAATGCTTCTTCTTATGCTGGTTTTTACAGTTGTAATTCTGCTGTTCAGTGGATTGGTATATTTTTCCATTGTTAATTTTTCGCATCAACGGTTTTACGAATTACTGAAAATCAGAGCTACAACAATTGTCCAAATTGAGAAAAGTAAAGAACATCTTGATATTCCTGAAAATCATATTCTGAATAGCTTGAATGACGAAGAACTCCCGATGGAAAAAGATTATGTTTTCGAGGTTCCGAAGGATTCTAATTACAGCCAGATTTCGAATCAAATTCATATTCCTGATACTTTTTTCAAAAGCATTGTAAAAAAAGGTGAAGCTAATTTTAACGATAAAGAGTTCTATTATATAGGACAATCTTTCACCTCAAACAACAAAACTTACATAGCAATAGCCTCTGCGCAAAACCATTATGTAGTTTATTATTTGGGCTACCTGAAAAGGACTTTGATTACTTGTATGGTTTTAGCATTATTCTTTTCGATGATCTTCTCTTTCTATTTATCGAAGACTTTATTCCGCCCGATTCTTAAAATTACGGGTAAAGTAAAAGAAATAAGTTCAGAAAATCTGCATCTTAGACTGGAGCCTCAGCCAGGAAATACTGAACTGAATGAATTGGTTGATACCTTCAATGATATGTTGAATAGAATTGAAACGTCTTTTGAAACACAAAACCACTTGATTGGGAATGTTTCTCACGAATTGAGAACACCTTTGACCTCGATTATGGGTGAAGCGGATGTTGCACTTTCAATCAGAAGATCGGAGGAACATTATCAGGAAACACTTCAGATTATTCTGAATGAAGCCGAAAAACTGGATAAGAAAATCAAGGCTTTACTGATGATAGCCCAAACGGGTTTTGATGGTAAAATCCAGAAAATGGATAAAGTAAGGATGGATCAGTTGCTTTGGGATGTTATCGAAACTGCGACAAGAATTAATTCTAAGAATAATGTTTTTATGGATATCAGTATGTTGCCCGAAAATCCTAAAAAACTGAAAGTCCAAGGTAACGAGCAGCTTCTGCACCTCGCAATGGCGAACATCATCAATAATGGTTGCAAATACTCTAATTTTCAACAGGTTAAAGTTTCTCTTGGTGCAACAGATGATCACGTTTATGTGATTATAAAAGATAAGGGAATCGGGATTCCGGATTCTGAGATGGATAAAATTTACGACCCCTTTTTCCGGGCTTCTAATACGAAAAACTATGAAGGTTACGGAATTGGTTTACCTTTGGCCAGAAACATTATCAGAATCCATAATGGTGAACTGATTGTGAATTCTAAAGAAAATGTTGGCACCACGGTTCAAATTCGTTTTCCTATTTATGTTCCCACGGAATAAAACGTTGAATCACTCGCAGCCCGACTTGAGCGGAAATCCTTTTTTGCTTGTACTAAAGTTCTATTAAGAGAAAAAGCTTCTGCAAAAAAGATTGGGAGCGGAAGGCGGAAAAGCTGCCCAAATCATTATTTACCTTAGATAGTTATTTATTTAAATTAGATTTTGTTCCAAAATTAATTTCCTTAAATAAAATTCTAATCTCATTTTAATCTCTTTAATTACATTTTAATTTCGTTCCAAAGACTTTTTAATTTGGTGAGTATAGTTTTGTATTATCAAAAAATAACAACTCACAAAATTATATAGTTATGATCAAAACCATTTTAATTGCTACGGATTTTTCTTTAGAGTCTCTAGACGTATTGAAAAAAGTTTTAAAAAATAAAACGGAACAGAATGATGAGAACCAATATCATATCCTTTTCGTTTCGGGATATGATATGGGCGACTCTATCAGAGATCTTTTGTTCACGACCAAAAGTACAATTTTTGGAAAAATAAGATCTCAGGAGTTTTGCGATGCCTACAGCATTATCAACAACAAATATCCAAACCTGATCAACAAAATCACTTGTGACATTTTCACAGGAAGCTTCCAGAGAACTTTCAACAGTTATATCGAAACTGCTGCGATAGACGAGGCTTACTTCTCTTCTGTGAAAAGTAAAAATCTCAGCAAAGGACAATTTGATTTGACGCCTTATCTGAAAAAGTGCAAAAACATCAATGCTATCGAAGTTCTAACTCAAACGCCAGAATTTGTTCCTGAAAAAGGAAGATTGGCTGAAGTTTTCTTGTAAAAAAACATACTCAAAAAACACATCAAATCAATTTTAAATAATAAATTATGTTAAGGAATTATAGTAACAGCAGAACGTTGGGAGACAACATTAGACTGGGGACGCTGACTGCATTCACTGCAGGGACTATAAATATAGCATCTCTATTGATATTTCTCTCATTTACGTCCAACGTAACAGGACATTATGCGATTTTTGCAGCAGAAATTAGCCAAGGAAACTGGGCACAGGTTGCTGTAGTTGCAGGATGGATTTTCCTATTCTTCTTTGGAGGATTTGTAGCCAACTTAAGTGTTATCAATTTTAATAAGAAAAGTAAATATTTCGCTCATGCCTTTCCAATTATACTAGAAATACTCTGTCTTTTAGCAGTGGGAATCTATGGACAATTTTATTATAAAAAAACATTGGGAGAAACCGAAGTTTTGGTAGCACTGATGTTATTTGCAACTGGTTTGCAAAACGGTTTAACAGCGAGTATCTCGAACTTCTCTGTAAAAACAACGCACCTTACAGGAACAACTACAGATTTGGGAATTTTGGCATCGATGTTTACTCAGAAAAAATTCAGAAAAAACCCTGAATTAATGGGTAAAGCGAAACTTTTACTAAGCATTATGACGGCTTATGTTCTTGGTGCTGTGTTCTCTGGATTGACCTATTATCATCTGGAATTCCGAGTTTTTTATGTGATAAGCATTTGTCTTTTGGTTGTAATCGGTTATGATTTCTACAAAATTAACCTCAGACATTTCCATACAGAATATAGATATTATAAAATCTATCACAAGCCAACCTTCATCGCATTTCTGTACTACAAAATTCACAATAAAGACGAGAAAAGAACTGTAAGTAGACCTAATACTAATGCAAAATTGGCCTTTAGCGACAAGTAATTATTCCTCTAAAAACACTTCATCATAAATCAATTTTTTGTAATAGTTCTTTATTAAAAACCGCCGGAGAAATGCTTCAGCGGTTTTGATTTGTGATATAACTTCTATTACATTGGAGGCGAAGGTTGTTTTTGAACAAAGATTTTGGATTTCAGCTCGACCTGTATTTTTTCTTTTTTATTCTCATTGTAAAAGATGAGGAATAATCTCTCTGGAAGCATTCTGTCATCTTCGCTCATTCCAAAATAAATGATCCTTTGTGGTAAACCGTCGGTATTATAAAACGTTTGCTCTTTTGCAACCAAAAATCTTGAATCGCTGAATCTATATCGCTGATGTTCCATTGTATTTTTTTTATCATCATAGATATACAGATTCTCAAAATTAGGTTTGCCATCATCAGTGAATGCGACTTCTTGTATCAATCTATTTTTGTTATCATAAACATATTCTATCCCAAGTATTTTATTGGTGATTTTTCCATTTTCAATGAGATAAGTTGTACAAGATTCAAATGATTTTGGAGTTCTTGTGTCACTATACTCTTCTACACAAACCATTACATCATCCTTATTATATTTGTAAGTTTCAATAATCTTCAAATCACCATTTTTATTATGGGACATCGATATTTTTTGAAATATTCTTCCTTGTACATCAAAGTTTTTTTCAACCAATTCATTCCCTGATTCTTTACCGTTTTTCAAAAATGTTGACACGATTTTTTCATATCCATCTGAATACGAATATTTTGATTCACTACGTAATGATAAAAATTTTAGTATCATCTTCAAAATAAGAATCAAAATATCGAACCAGCTGTAGTTTATTATCGTTGTAAGAGTAAATTCTTTTACTCGACAGAAAGAAATCGCTGTTATAATGAGAAATTACATTTCGGTTTTGAGAAGAATCTATTTTCTTTATGTATTGTAATTCAAAATTTTTATCATTACTCAATGCTTTAGTGATTAATTTTTGGTCTTCTTTAGGGAGCTTAGTTACTTTTTCTTGCGCTTTGAATTCACAAAATTGAATTACTATTAAAGTAAACAAGATTGAAATCAGTTTCATTAGTTGTGTTTTTAAGAATACAATTTTAAGTTAATTCTACTTTTAATCAAATAAGAATCATCTCTAATTTAAATATTATAACAAAAAAAACACCGAGAGGTATCCCGATGTTTTTATGTTATGTTAAGTTCAACAATTATTGTTCAACCCAAGTATGGTTTTCTCCAGCCAATTCACCAAGATATTTCTCTGCATCCATTGCCGCCATACAACCGCTTCCTGCAGCCGTAATCGCTTGTCTGTAATGATGATCCTGAACATCGCCTGCCGCGAAAACTCCAGGAAGATTTGTTCTTGCAGATTTACCTTCTGTAATGATATATTCGTTTTCGTCCAAGTCGATTTGCCCTTTGAAGATTCCTGTGTTTGGTTTGTGACCAATGGCGATAAAAATTCCGTGAACATCAATTGTAGAAATTTCGTCTGTCAAATTATT
Organism: Epilithonimonas zeae; assembly: GCF_900141765.1. Lineage (NCBI taxonomy): Bacteria > Pseudomonadati > Bacteroidota > Flavobacteriia > Flavobacteriales > Weeksellaceae > Epilithonimonas > Epilithonimonas zeae. Next base: position 2,220,203 of record NZ_FSRK01000001.1, read on the forward strand.
AACCACTTTAGCTCTTTCAACCAAGGAGTTTTCACCTTCGATTCCGATGAGTTCGTGGTTATATTTTACTTCGATGTTAGAAGTGCTTAGAACTCTGTCCACCATCACTTTTGAAGCACGGAAATGGTCTTTTCTTACCAACAAAGTTACTTTGTTACAGATTTTGGAAAGATAAGTCGCTTCTTCTGCCGCTGTATCTCCTGCTCCCACAACGATTACATCTTTTCCTCTGTAGAAAAATCCGTCACAAGTTGCACAAGCCGAAACACCACCACCAGCATATTTTTTCTCATCTGCCAAACCCAAATATTTTGCAGCTGCACCTGTAGAAATAATCACACTTTTCGCCAAAATCTCACGAGAACCTGTACTCAATTTATGAATCCCGCCTCTTACTTTGGAAAACTCAACTTTGGAAATCATTTCATAATGAACCTTAGTCTCGAAACGTTCCGCTTGTTTTTGAAGGTGAAGCATCATTTCCGGTCCGGTAATTCCATCTGGATAACCAGGAAAATTTTCTACTTCCGTTGTTGTTGTTAATTGTCCTCCGGGTTCTAGTCCTGTAAAAAGTTCAGGTTTAAGACTTGCTCTTGCTGCATAAATTGCTGCTGTAAAACCAGCTGGTCCAGAACCTACAATCACACAGTCTAAGATATTGTTCTCCATTTCTATTATTAAATTATTTTATTTTAAGGAATAAATGCCATTTTCTTTCAAAATTGGAATTTTCAAATATAATTCTTTGTTTGAAAAATCGAGTACAAATTTCGGGAATTAATTATTCAGAACCTATCTAAACTGTCAATGTGAAATATATGAATGGTAAATAATTAATGTTTATTGAAAACAAAAGCCAGAATAATCAACACAATATCAATGGCTACCAATATCCAAACTAATTTGAGGTCTGGTTCTGCAAAACCTTCTATGAATTGTCTTATTTTAAAAGATAAAATACTGCTCAGATTGGTATTCGGATTTTTAAAATCCACATCATCCATTTTGATTTTTTTCAGAATAAATTTGATTATTCTCTTCTGTAGCTTAGGCGTTTGCGAATCATTATTAATTGTATCCAGCAGTTTTACTTTTACAACGCTCCAATCTGTAATATTCTTTAGAAAATCTGGTTGTTTCTGAAGAATTTTATCAACATAAAACTCAATTTTAGGTTCCACAAAATCAGCAATTTTGAATTTCCAGACATTATAAATAGCGGAAGCAATTGCATTTTTATTAGCTAAAATAATAAACAGAACTGGTGCGAGAATTCCGACCGTTAATAACAAAGCCGACCAAAACTCGACCATAAAAAGAAAAAAAAATCCTAAAATCGCACCTAAAATTCCCGCATGTCCCGCAGCCGGAAAACCGCCACCTGGATTATCACTAAATAAAATGACAGCAATTGTAATATTGGTAATCATAATCAAAACCCCAATAAAAGCGACTTTTATCCAAGCAAATAATGATTTTGCTGTAATTTTTCCGAACAATTTGATGTTACTTGATGCTTCGTTTTTCATTCGTTTTGTGTTTTAGTTTTATAATTTAGTTTAAACCTTCATTTTCAGTTCATCAATTTTTATAATTTTGTAAACAAGCTCTTTATAAATTTCTTCATCCTCCATTTGTCTTACGCCAAGACCTTTGGATTTCAAATCCATCTCACGAAGAACGGAAATCACTCTTGTAGCGTGCTTCAATGGGTAAAATCTTGCCGCTTCCGAATAATCTTTAATTGCATAAGGATTTACACCCATCGTAGAAGCAATTGTTTGAGGCGATTGTCCTGATAAAGTATGATAAATAACGATATTGGAAAAGAAGTTGTAAAGCGCACCAAAAGCCATTTGCACAGGATTGGATTTTTTGTTCTTTCCCATATAATAAGCAATACTGAAGGCTTTTGCCTGGTCTTTTGTTGCTAATGCTTTCTGCAATTCGAAGATGTTGAAATCTTTACTGATTCCGATATGTTCTTCGATGATTTTTCCATCCAGAATAGCGCCATCTTTTAGAACAATTTTTAATTTGTTAAGTTCGTTCGCAATTCTGGAAAGATCGTTGCCGAGATATTCTGCCAAAAGGTGGCTGATATTGGGAGCAGATTTGATTCCCATTATAGTCATTTCCCCTTGAATCCAAGTCGGGAGTTGATAATCTTTCATCTTCTCGCTGGTGAAAAGCATTCCGGATTTAGCCAGAGTTTTCGCGGCCTTTTTTCTGGCGTCCAACTTTTTATGTTTATGAGCAAAAACCAAAATGGTAGAAGGAACAGGATTTTCCAGATAAGTTTCCAAAGCTTTGGATTCTTCTTCATTCAACTTCATATCCTGCGCTTCTTTCACAATGATGAGCTGTTTGTCTCCCATCATCGGATATTGTCTCGCCAGAGAAAGAACTTCGAGATAGTTGGTATCACGACCGTAAGCAACCGTTTGGTTGAAGGCTTTCTCGTCTTCTTCCAAAACATCCTGCTCAAAATGCTTGACTGCCAAATCAATATAAAAAGCCTCGTCACCCTGAAAAAAATAAACCGGTAAGAGTTCTTTATTTTTAATATTTTTGAGGATAATATCTATTTCTTTCATCTTAAAGTATGCAGGTTCCGAAGCTAAATTTTGATAACACGTTCGATTTTCAAATCAAACAAGACAAAGATACATTTTTTATCTATGATTTGGTTCGGAAAAGCTGGCTTGTACTCACGCCGGAAGAATGGGTGAGACAGCATTGGTTGCATTATTTTCGGTTTGTGAAGAAGAAAAATTTGTCCTCACTAATCCTTGAACAAAAGCTGGAACTGAATGGAACAACGAAACGAATTGACCTTCTCATCACGGAAAAAACTAAACCAAAAATCCTCATCGAATGTAAAGCGCCGAATGTTCCTTTGAAGCAAATTCATTTTGAGCAAATCGCGCGTTACAACAGTTTGCTTGGAGCGGAACAAATCATCATTAGCAACGGTTTGCATCATATTTTCGCAGAGTATACTGAAAACGGTTACAAGTTCCGAAAAGAGATGGAATAATCTAAACAATAATGATTTATAATTTTGGAATAAGTATTGATAATGACTAATTTGCATATAATTCTTAATCCAAAAAAGAATGATTGAAAAAACTACCAAACCATCTAAACTGAAAAAAAAATTGATGATTATCGCCGGCATTATTCTTTTAATGTTGTTAATTTTTCCTTTTGCGCTGGACTTTTACCTGAAAAGAAAATTACCTGACCTCATCAATGATAAAACTGCTTACAACTTAAAATTAGACAATTTTAATCTGAGTTTATTTTCAGGTGATTTAACGGCTAACAATATTTTCATTAATAATAAAAACGCTAAAGATTCTACGGTCACCCAAATTAATGGAACTGTGAAAGAATTGAAAATCGAGGATTTTAGTATTTGGAAAGCGATTTTCAGTAAAACTTATAAAGCCCAAGATGTGGTTTTGAGTGACCCAAATATCGCCATTGTTTTCGCTCCGAAAAAGGATAAAAAAAATAAGAAGAAGAAAAAATTGGATATTGCTTTGGAAAATATTATTGTTTCAAATGGCAATGTACAAATTCAGAATGAGAACAGAAAAACCTTATTCAACGGACAAAATGTGAATATCAAACTCACAGATATTCAGCAAAGTGAAGATGATTCTAAAATCCCGATTGCTTTCAAAGAATTCAAAATCGATGCGCAAAATGTAATCATCACAGCTAACGATTTTTATCAAATCAATGCCGAAAAAATCTCAGCTAAAAATAAAACGCTGGAGATTCTGGGATTTCATCTTAATCCAATTGAGGATGCTAAAAATTATAACGCCAAGAATATTTTTGATTTTGCTTCTGAGAAACTTTCTGCTAAGAATTTTGTCATCAACCAAGATTCTTTGATTGTTGATGAAATCGATTTTGTGAAACCTGACTTGAAAGTCACTTCTACCGGAAAAAAAACAGTTGAGGAAAAAGCAGATAAGAAAAAAGAAATGAATCTGAAAATCGGCTTGAAAAACATCAATTTCAATCAAGGTAAAATACTCGTTTTACAATCTGATTTGCAGAAAACGGCTTCTATTGATAACTTCAATTTCAAACTCAGTGATATTGTTTTTGATAAAAAGACAGTGAAGGAAAAAATCCCGTTCAGGTTCACAAATCATAATATCGAAGCAGAAAATATTTATCTTAAAGCGAACCAATTTCAGGCTTTGCAAATAGAAAAAATCAAGTCTGAAAATCAAGATATTACGATTGATAAATTTCAGATGATTCCTTTGGGGAAAAGTATTCACAAAGATATTCTTGATATCAAAACCGATAAAATTTTAATCACAAAAAATCAATCCAAATATATTGGTCAAAAACTGAATCTCAATTTTGCAGGAATCGATGTTGTGAATCCGGAAATCATAATTCATTCTTCTAAATATAAATCAATTGAAAAAAAGAAAGCAGAAGCAACACCAGATTTCCAGGCTTTGATTGGGAAATTCAATATCATCAATGGGCAATTCCGACAATATTCTGATGGGAAAGAAAAATTGTCTGTGGCAAAATTTGACGTGAATTTGAATCAAATAAAATCAGATAAAAACATCCTCAAACAAGATATTCCGTTCGAAATCAAAAGCCGACTGATTACAGCAAAAAACATCAATCTGGATGCGGGAAAACATTACCGTCTGAAAGTGGCTTCTTTTAAAAATCATAGCAAACAAACCGATTTACAGAATTTCGAATTTCTTCCAAAATATTCCAGAAAGGCTTTCAGTAAAGTGATTGCGAAGGAAGAAGATCTTTACACCATCCGAACAAAACATATTGCGATTACGGACAAAGATTCTAAAATTGGGGAAAATACGGTGATTAATCTGGATAAAATCATCATCAATCATCTGGATTGCAACATCTACCACGACCTGGCGCCACCCGATGATAATGCTGTGAGATATATGTTTAGCAAAAAATTAAGAGATGTGAAATTTCCTCTTTTTGTGAATCAAATTCAGATTCGAAATTCGGATTTGACTTATGAAGAAGACGCTGAAAATGCGAATAAACCGGGGAAATTGACTTTTGACAACTTCAATGCCACCATCAAAAATGTGAATAATACAAAAATCAAAGGTTTGCCAACCTTAATCACGGTTGATTCTGATTTCAAATTTTATGGAACTGCGCCAACGATTGTGACTTGGAAATTTGATGTAAAAGATTTGGATGATAAATTTACGATTGTTGGGAATATTCAGAAGTTATCGGCTGATAACGTGAATCTTTTTGTACGACCTTATCTGAATGTGACTTTGGATGGAAAAATAGACTATGTAAAGTTTGATTATTATGGTTCTAGCGCAGGAATTGCGGGAAAATTTTATTTTAAATACAAAGATATGTACGTGAATTTCCTCAACAAAAAAAATGGAAAAGAACGAAAAGTTCTAACCACTGTTGCCAATTGGTTTGTAAGAAACGAATCGACCGGCGAACCAGAACACGTGAATATCGAAAAGAAACGTGACCCGGAAAGAAGCTTTTTCAATATGCTTTGGCAAGGGATTATGGAAGGCTTGAAGAAGTATGTGATTTAGTTTTTTTTGAACCTTACCCACAAAATATTTACTTAAAGATTAAAATCTTTCTTCGGATTAAATAGGAAAATCAAAAAGAAAAAGAATACAGAAACCGCTAAGAAATATTGGTAGTAATGAACCGCAGACTGCGAACTAATTGTTGTAGAAGTAGAACTTGTGGATTTGTGAAGTTCGTTTACCAGATTGCTTATCACATTGTCCAGATTATTCCCGTCAAGATAATTTCCTCCGGTTGATGAAGCAATATTCTTAAGTGCTTTTGTTTGTAATTTTGACACTACAGTTTCGCCATAAATATCGGATTTGTAACCCATCAATTGACCAAAATAATACTCTGGAATTGGTGCACCTTCCTCTGTTCCGACACCAATCGTCGTCACTCTTATTCCTTCTTTTTTCGCCAAATTAATCGCTTCATCTTCGTGACCTTCATTATCCTCACCATCACTTATTAATACGATATTTCGGGAACCTTTTGTAATATTTTTAAATTTCTGAGCTGCGATTTGAATTGGTTTAAGGAAATCCGTTCCTTGGTTTTGAACAACGCTCGTTTCAATTCCCAAAAGATAATTTTCCGCCGCCGAATAATCACTGGACAAAGGCATCACAGAATAAGAATCTCCTGCAAAAACAATAATTCCTACTCTATCGTTAGTGAGTTTTTGAAGTGAATTGATGATAATATTCTTAGCTTCTTCCAATCGGCTTGGCTGAACGTCTTGGGCATTCATAGAATTGGAGACATCCAGAACGAAAATCGTACTGCTTACATTTTGTTTCACGCTGATTTCTTCTTTCCCAGCTAAAAGGTCAACAATTGAAAATATCAGAAATAAAAAACCAAGCAAGTACAACAACGGAAATAATTTGGCGAACCAAGACGTTTTTTCAAACAAAACATCCTGAAATCTACCTTCTGCAAAAAGATCACGCTTTCGGTTTTTCCAACGCACATAATGGATGATAAAGTAACCAATGACAGGCAACAAAAGAAGTAAAAAAAGATACCAGTAATTTCCTAAATACCAATTCATCTGCTTAATTCAAAATTTTAAAAATTACCCATCTCAATAACGCATCCAACAACAAGAATCCTAATGCTACCCAAAGAAATATCCTGAAATATTCTTCATAATTATATAATTTGGAAGTTTTGACTTCGGATTTTTCTAATTGGTTGATTTCGTCATAAACCGTTTGCAAACTGCTGTTAGAAGTCGCTCGGAAGTATTTTCCGCCAGTTAGTTGTGCGATATCCATCAACGTATTTTCATCAATCTGAGTTTTAGTTTCCGTGAAAACCAATTCACCAAAAATGTTGGTCGCCGTTGGCATTGCTGCATATCCATTACTCCCGATTCCCACAGTATAAACTTTGATACTGTTATTTTTCGCCAATTCTGCAGCGATTTGTGGTGGCATTGCATTTATAACGGTATTCACACCATCGGTCATCAAAATGATGATTTTACTCTTGGCCTTGCTCTTTTTAAGGTGATTCACAGCTACAGAAAGTCCTTCTCCGATTGCAGTTCCAGGCTGTAATTCCAGAGGATTTAATTGATTCAATTCATCTACAACAACTTGATGATCGGTTGTCAAAGGGACTTTAGTATAAGCTTCTCCCGAATAGGCGACCAATCCAATCCTGTCATTTTCTCTTTTATTAACGAAATCTATGGCGATTTTCTTCAAAGCCTCGAGTCTGTCCGGATCCAAATCTTTGGACAACATACTGAGTGAAACGTCCACGGAAAGCATAATATCAATTCCCTTGGTTTCGTCTCTGTCCTGTGAAACCGTGTAAGTTCTTGGTCTTGCCAAAGCAATAATTAACGCTGTAAGAATGAAATATTTTGAGACTTTCAGAAACTTCATCACCAACGAAATATTTCCGCTTGGTCGCATATTACTCACAGAAGGCACGGCAATTCCTCTACTCTTTTTCTTGCCAGAATCCAATATCAACAAAGGAATGAACAAAATAAAAAGCAATAAAAACCACGGACTGTAAAACTCGAAATTCACGGATTGATTATAAATGATGGTTGATAAATGATTTATTTGAGCTTTCTAATTTTGGATTTATCTGATTCTGAAAGTTCTTCAACAGAAACATTCCGAAGATTCTCGGCCTCTACATCTTTGGTAGAACGTTTTACAAAATCTCTGATTTCTGTGAAGTCTTTTGACATTATTTCTTTTGTAGGAATGGTTTTCGCAAACTTAACCAAATCACTTCGTAAGAAAATATCTTCCACTATTTTTTCATTTTCCTGAGAAATCGCATTGGTATTTTTCATATAATCCACCAAATCATCTGTCAACAAAACATCTGCAGGAATCTGATATTGTTTAGTGATAAATCCTCTGGTAATCTCAATTAACTCCACATAGAAAGCACGGAAATTTTCGTTTTCGATATAGTTTTTCTTTCTTAGTTTTTCTAAATCTTTCAAAGTCTGATTGGTTGTCACCGCAGGACTATCTTTGCGTTTTCTTCCCCATTTTACGATACCGATGATTAAAATAATGATTGCAATAATGAGGAGAGCTAAAAGAACATAGAATTTATACATTTCCCAGTAATCCTGGACATTCAGTTCCACTTCTTTGTTCTTCATAATGTCATTTATCTGGTCGCCTTTTTTGGCTGTATTAATGACTTCAACTTCGTATGGAATGGTTTTTAGGATTTCATCACCAACTTTAATTTCGATTTCCGGAATTGTAAATTTACCTTCCTGAAAAACTGCAAATTTTACAGAACGCAGATAAATATCTTTCTGAACCGCAATACTGTCATTCACCATCTCAAAATGAAAAGGCAGTAACTCATTTCGTGGTGCAATCTGAACATTCTTCCCATCCAAATCCAAAATCTGAATCTTGAAAACCGCAACCTCGCCCAAAGCCAAAGTGGTTTTATCAAGACTTGAAGTTAAAGTCTGACTAAATCCAAAAGTAGAAATGAAAATGAAAAGTGAAAGAAGATATTTAAACATTATTGTTTTTAGTTGATAGTATTTTGTGTTTTGATTTTTTGACTTGATTCTAAAATCTATTTCCTAAAATATTGATACAAAGATTTGCTGTAATCATCAGACGTTTTGATATCTAAAAAATGAGCCGAAGAATTCTCGAATTCATCTTTCACCTGTCGCATTTTTTGCTTTTGTTGCTCTGCATAATTATAACGCCACCTTGCGCTGGAAGTATTGGCCCAGATTTCTTTTCCGGTTTCTGAGTCCCGAAAAAGCGCATAACCGATGTCTGGAATCTCCATATCTTTTTCGTCGTAAATCCTTAACCCTAACAATTGGTGCTTTCTGGCAGTTACATTCAGGATTTTTTGGTCAAATTCATCTTCGAAATCAGAGAAAAGGAAAACCAGAGATTTCCTTTTGAAAACACTCATCATATAATTGAAAGCGACATCCAAATTAGATTTTGAAGGAACATAATCTGCGGACAAAATATTGCTGATAATCGACAAAACGTGTTTTCTGCCTTTCTGTGGCGGAACTACTTTCAGAACTTTGTCAGCGTATAAAATCAGTCCAACTTTATCGTTGTTTCCAGCTGCCGAAAATCCTAGAGATGCGCAAACTTCGGCAACATATTCTCTTTTCAGCTGGGTTTTGGTTCCATAATCCATCGATGCGGAAATATCGACAACCAACATCATTGTCAGTTCGCGTTCCTCCTCCATTACTTTGACGAATGGTTCGCGAAAACGTGCTGTTTTGTTCCAATCGATTCGTCTTGTATCGTCTCCGAATTGATATTGTCGCACTTCTGAAAACGTCATTCCCTGACCTTTGAAAGCACTGTGATATTGTCCCATAAGCGATGCTTCCGTTTTCTTTCGAGTTCGGATTTCTATCTGCTTTACTTTTTTGACAATGTCTTTTATTTGCAATTTAAATTGATATTTTTTAGTTGGAATGCTTTGGCGGTCATCGGTTGATAGTTTTCAGACATCTCATCTATAAAAGAATTCGACGAGTGACCACTATCAACAGATTAACCAGATTTCAAAACAAAATTTGTCCTAAATTATTTTTTACATTTCCAAGTTCGACTCCTACGGAGCCGTCTCGAGGAATTATAGTCTCTACAAACATTTCGTTCCTACGGAACTTCTTATTTCTCAAACTCAAAAATTCTCAGACCCTCCAACTCATTTAGGGAGCTTGTATTTTCCCTAAAATTTTATTGACGATATCATCTTGAGAAACTTCCTCAGCTTCAGCTTCAAAGCTCAATCCTATTCTGTGTCTCAAAACATCTTTTGCAATTTCTTTCACATCTTCCGGAATCACAAACGCTCTTCCTTTGATGAAAGCATACGCTCTGGATGCGATTGCCAAATTGATACTTGCTCTTGGCGACGCTCCAAAGCTGATATAATTTTTGATGTCTGACAATCCATATTTTTCAGGATAACGGGTTGCAAAAACCATATCCAGAATATATTTTTCGATTTTTTCATCAAGGTAAATTTGATTGATGAGTTTCTTGGCTTCAACAATTTGATTCAAATCCACCACTTTTCTGATTTGCGGAATATCCTGCGTAGAAATCATTCGCATTACTTTTCTCTCGTCCTCAAACTCAGGATAATCGATTTTACACTTCAGCATAAAACGATCAGTTTGCGCTTCCGGCAAAAGATAAGTTCCTTCTTGGTCAATTGGGTTTTGAGTCGCTAAAACTAAGAATGGTTTTGGCAAAAGCATTGTCTCATCACCTATTGTCACTTGCTTTTCCTGCATCACTTCAAGCAAAGCAGACTGAACTTTCGCTGGCGCACGATTAATCTCATCTGCCAAAACGAAATTGGCGAAAACAGGTCCTTTTTTTATGGAGAAATCGTTATCTTTAACATTATAAATCATTGTTCCCACAACATCTGCAGGCAACAAATCCGGCGTGAACTGAATCCTGGAAAACTCACCGTCAACAGCTTCTGACAAAGTTTTGATTGCTAAAGTTTTAGCCAATCCTGGAACACCTTCCAAAAGAACGTGACCATTGCCCAAAAGTCCTATCAAGAGACGATCAATCATATATTCCTGACCAATAATAGCGCGGTTGATTTCTTGTTTTAAAATAGAAAAAAAGTAATTCTGTTCTTTTACTTTTTCGGTAAGTTGTCTGATATCTTCTGCTTGATTCAATTCTGACATAGTAAATCTTAAAAATATAATTGGTAAATTTCATATAAAAACCCGCAACAGCAAACACAATAATTGCTAATCTTGCGTTAAATATTTGTTAAAACACAAATTGATGTAAAAAATCCACAAAAACACGTTAATAAAATAGTGTTACACACATTTTTCTTACATTTATCAATTAATATCAAAATTCAAAAATGAATTATCATTTTGCCAATCATAGACAAGTCAGAAAAAACTTGTTAGACATTTTACAAAGCACATCCGAAAAAGATTTGTTGGCGATTCCCGACGGATTTAACAATAATATTTACTGGAACATTGCGCATTGCATTGCTCAACAGCAATTGCTTTGTTATTATCTGAGCGGAAACCAATTCCGAATCGACAAATATTGGGTGGAAACTTACAAAAAAGGAACTTTCGCTAACGTGGATGTGAAATCTTCTGAAATGGAGGATTTGGCCTATCTCTTAATTGAAACCTCAAAGATTTTGATGAAAGATTTTGATAATGATTTTTTCCCAGATTACACACCTTATTCCACAAGTTTCGGAATTGATTTAAAGAATATTCAGGATGCGATCATTTTTAATAATATGCACGAAAGTATCCATTACGGTTATATTTTGGCTCAGAAACGAGCTTTGATTGGAGAAGGTTTGAGCTTGTAATTGATAGATGATTTCAATGAATCTGCGATATATTTTTCCGATTTTAATTTTAATGATTTTATCATTTTCAAAATCCGAAAATGAGCGATTCAAATATTATCAGCCAATCAGTAAGACTCAGGAAATCGAAGTTTTATATCTGACTTGGGATGATACTTCTCTTCCAAACTTTATAAAAGTTTCCGATTATCAAAAATATGTGGACAAAGCAGAGTTGTTTGAATATTGTTTTTATGTTGATTCCAAAGATCCGGAAAAAAGAAAGTTCAAAATTCCGGTTACGACAGATAAATTGATTAAGAAAATTCCACTCACATTAAAAGGAAAATTCTACAAAACCAAACAGTTTGACGACACTTTCCCTACACCACTTTTCGAAGATTTAAGAAAAACCGGTGATTTGAAATTCAAAACTGAGAATGATGAGTTTCTGGTTTTTGTTCTGGAGTGAATTAGAACCACAAAAATTTTTAACACAAAGTCCACAAAGTTTTTTTTAAAATTCAAATGTTTTAAGGTCACAAGGTTTATACTTCGCAACTATATTTACTATATAATTATTTGTGACCTTTGCGAAAATCATTGTAAACTTTGTGGTTAGTCAGAACTTTACAATTTTCTTAAGATAAAACTAATCTCAAAAACCTTACTTTTGCAAAACAAATTTTTATAAATGAACGAACAGAAAAAAGATGATTTCATCTTCGGATTAAGACCTGTAATGGAAGCTTTGGAAGCTGGAAAAACAGTGGATAAAATCTTTGTCCAAAATGCTTTGCAAGGCGAAATCTATATAGAACTGAAACAACTTCTTGCCAAACACAACCTGCGTCCAAACTATGTTCCTGTAGAAAAACTCAACCGTTTTACAAGAAAAAACCATCAAGGTGTGGTTGCTTTCATTTCTGACGTTCCTTTTTATAAAATTGAAGATGTCCTGCCTCAACTTTTCGAAGAAGGAAAAACGCCTTTCATCCTGATTCTTGACAGATTGACCGATGTCAGAAACTTTGGAGCCATTTGTAGAACTGCAGAATGTGTTGGAATCGATGCAATTCTGATTCCTGAAAAAGGTGGTGCTCCAATCAACTCAGACGCGATTAAAACTTCGGCTGGAGCCATTTATAACATTAAGATTTGTAAAGAAAAAAATCTCGCTCATTCGGTGGATTTTTTACAACAAAGTGGCATCAAAGTGTTTTCTGCAACAGAAAAGGCGCAGAAATTGATATACGATGCAGACTTCACAGAACCGTGCGCAATCGTGATGGGAAATGAGGAAACGGGGATTTCGAAAGAAGTACTTCATCATTCGGATGAGAAAATAAAACTTCCGATAGAAGGTAAAACCCAATCTCTGAACGTCTCTGTAGCGTGTGGTGCAATTCTTTATGAAGCCGTAAGACAGAAAATTATTAATAACTAAAAGATTTATTTGGGCAACTTATCCGCCTTCCGCTCCAAATATTTTTTGCAGAAAATTTCAAATTCAATAGAACTTGAGAACAAGCAAAAAAGGATTTCCGCTCAAGTCGGGTTGCTGCAATTCAGTGTTCCAATAAAAATCTTTTATCAAACATCAATTATGAAAAAAATAACAGCGCTTGCGCTAATTGCGATAACATTAGTAGCTTGTAAAAAAGAAACAAAAACCGTTACAAGAGTTGACCCAAAAACAGGAAAAACAGAAACTGTAACTGTAGAAGTTTCTCCGGAAGAAGCTGCAAAACCAAAAGCTATTGCTGACAGCAGTGGCATTTACAAACAAAAATTCATTTTGGAAAAAGGAACTACTTATCCTTTAGTTTCTTACCAGAGAGAAATTCAGCAACTCACTTCGCCTGATGGAAAAACAGTATCCGGAACAAGCGAATCTACAGACGAAATGTCCATTACCGTCAATGATTTCAAGGACAACATTTACGACCTGACTCTTAATATGGTTGGGAAAAGAATGTCAAGTTCAGCCAACGGAAAAACAATGGTTATTGACACCAAACAAGCTGCTCCAAAAGAGGAAGGTTTGAAAATGGAATATATGATCAGCAAAGGTCTTGCAGGCAATAAACTGAATGTAAAAATGGACGCTTTTGGAAACATCAAATCCGTAACCGGTTTTGAAACTGTTCATAATAATCTAAGAAAAGCCATCGCAGGAACAATCAAAGACAAAAAACAACAAGACGCCATTATTGAGAACTTCAAAGCTGGTTTCAATGAGGAAATGATGAAGGAGCAATTAGGTAAAAACCTTAAATTGATACCTTCAAAAGGTGCTAAAATTGGAGAAAAATGGTCAACTTCCGAAGATATTGACCCAAGTGGAAAACTGAAGCAGACTTTGACATTCACTTTGGTGAAAGTTGAAGACGGAAAAGCAGAAATCAACGTAACAGGTGTAATTCCTTCCAAATCCGACAAGCAATCCAAAGACGGAATGACGCACACGATGAGTATGGGCGGTTCTGAAAGTGGAAAAATCATCATCGATGAAAATACAGGCTGGCTTCTGAATCAGAATCTTTCTGTGAAAACGAATCAGAAAGAGACTTTATCAGACGGCAAACAGACGCAAAGTATGACAAAAAATTCTACAACGTCTATTATCATTAATCCTTCTTATAAAGAGGCTAATTAATTTAAAATAATTATTAAAATGTTGAAACACATTTTTGAATTCATATTAGCAGTTATCATTATATTCTTCGTTTGGAATATTTTGAAAAGATTGTTTTTCAATGCGTTTTATAAAAATTTTCCCGCATTGAATCCTAAAAATCAGCAGCAGAACCAACAGCAAAGCAACTCTAAAAAAATGCCTAACCAAAAGGTAAAATGGGATGCAGAAACTGTAGATTATGAGGAAATAAAAGAAGAGAAAAAAACTTAGTTTTACTCTTAATTAAAATAAACGCAAAACCTTTCAGATTTTTGAGTCTGAAAGGTTTTTTAATATTAAATTTGAAATTCGAAAATTTAAAGCAATCATTGTATGTTCAAAAACAATAAAAATCTAATATTCGTTCTTGCAAGTCTTGTTCTATTCATTTTGCTGGCGGTGGTTTACGCAAATCCTGTTATCTCAGGAAAGCGATTGATGCAGCACGACATCGTATTTTACAAAGGTGGTGCAGAAGAACTTTTGCAATACCGTGCAAATAACGAAAACGAAACGTATTGGAGCGACGCAATGTTTGGCGGAATGCCGACTTATCAAACCGGGGCACAATTCCGTGGTGATATCATCAAAAAAATTGATGATTTGTTTTTGTTTCTTCCAAAACCTGCGAATTATCTGTTCTTATTGTTTGCAGGGTTTTTCTTTTTAGGAATGGTTGCCGTTAGGAATTGGAAATATTCTTTGCTTGGCGCAACATTCTTCGGATTATCAACTTATTTTTATATAATTATCGCCGCCGGACACAATGGAAAAGTTCATACCATTGCTTATTTTGCACCACTTTTAGCCGGAATTATACTCGTTTATTTTAGAAAAAAATACATTCTCGGATTCATTGTTACAGCGCTTTTTGCCGGTTTGCAGATTTGTGCGAATCACCCACAAATGACTTATTATTTGTTTCTTGGATTAGGATTCTTATTCCTGTCCGAATTGATAAGAGCCATCAAAGGAAAAATTGAATGGAAACATTTCCTAATTTCCTCCGGAATTGTGGGATTAGCAGTAATCATTGGTGTTGGAATGAATTCCCAAAGAATTATGGCCAATGCCGAATATGTAAAAGAAACCGTTCGTGGAAAACAAATCCTAAATACAGGTTCCCATACAGCAGGAAAATCCGGAATGGACAAAGAAAGCATCACAATGTGGAGCTACGGAAAATTAGAAACACTTAACTTATTCATTCCGAGATTAATGGGAGGAGGAAGTCAGGAACCAGGTTCAGACAAAATGATGGAACACGTACAGGAATTAGCTCAGGAAAATATCAAATCCCAGCAAGAATACGAAATGATGATGAAAGGTTTTGGAAGCCTGACTTATTGGGGCGACCAACCGAGCACATCTGGACCAGCCTACCAAGGTGCCGTTGTTTGTTTCTTGGCGATTTTAGGGTTTTTCTTTGCCGGAAAAAAGTACAGATATTGGATTTTAGGCGCGTCGATTTTGACCGTTTTATTGGCCTGGGGAAGTAATTTCGCAATCCTGACAGATTTTTTCATTGATTATATTCCTTTATATAATAAATTCCGTGCACCGTCTTCTATCTTGGTGGTTGTTGAGTTTTTGTTCCCGCTTATTGCGATTCTTGGATTGTACAAATTCTTTACTGATGAAAATCTGACCGAAGAATATAAAAAGAAAACTTTGATTTATGTTTCAGGAACGGTTCTAGGAATCACACTGATTCTGACTCTTTTCGGAAAAGGAATTTTAGGCTTCTACACAGCGACTGAGAAAACTTATCTTCCACCATTTTTATTGGATTATTTGGTAGGCGAAAGAGCATCAATGTTCCAAGCTGATGCAATCAAAGCAATTATTTATGTTTTGATTACAGCAGGTGCATTATTTTTAGGATTAAAGAAAAAACTGAACGTCAATATCGTTTTATTAATTATCGGATTCGTGAGTTTGTTTGACCTTTGGACAGTTAACAGACGTTATCTGAACGATGATAATTTTGTTGATAAAACATTTGCTGATTCGCCGTTTCAGACAGAAAATTCGGAATATCTGATGAGTAAAGCCGGCAACGATTCTTTTGTTCAAAGTCTTTTGCAACAGACTGAAGTTAATAAAGCTTTACAAACGATTGCTGAAAAAGATAAAGACCATTACAGAATTTTCAATAATATTCTCTCAACTTTCAGCGAGACTAATACATCTTATTTCAAATCGTCAATTGGTGGTTATCACGCTGTTAAATTGAGACGTTATGATGATTTAATCAACAAATATTTCTCAACAACCGACCAAGTGAAAACAGTTAGAATCCTGAACATGCTGAACACCAAATATTTCTTAGTTGGCGACCAGCAAAAACCAGAAATCACACCCAATCCTGAAGCTAATGGCAATGCGTGGTTTGTTTCTGATGTAAAATTTGTAAATAATCCAAATGAAGAAATTAACGAAACCGGAAATTTTGATACTAAAAAAATTGCTGTGATTTCTAAAGATGACAAAGCTTATTTCAACGGAAAAAATTTGGTTAAAGATTCAACCGCTTATTTGGATTTAAAAACATATCAGCCAAACGAATTATCATTTGATTCATCTTCTAAAACGCCTCAATTGGCTGTATTTTCAGAGATTTATTATCCACACGGCTGGAATGTTTATTTGGACGGAAACAAAGTGGATCACATCAAAGCAAATTACCTTTTGAGAGCCCTTTATGTTCCTGCAGGAAAACATAAAATCGAAATGAAATTTGAACCAGCTGTTATCGAAAAAGGGAAATTATTCTCTTTGATAAGTTTTGGATTGTTTATTTTATTGAGTTTGATTGGTGGTTATTTTCTGTTTAAAGATTTTAGGAAGTCTGAGGTTGTTCAAGCCTAAAAATATTAGATAAAAACATAAAAAAGCAACTCAAGTCGAGTTGCTTTTTATTAGATTTGAATTATAAAATTAAATCAATGATTCCACAAACCGAAATTGAGCTAGAAAATTGGATGAAGAATAATTGCTATAATTTCAATAATTACTCTATTAATGAAAGTCTTATTTGGGAAGGTTTTGGAATCGAAAAAAACGGATCTATTTTTCATTGGTATTATACTGAACGAGGAGAAAAAAACATACTTAAAACCTTCCGAACTGAACAGGAAATTATTGAGTTTATATACAATCAATTAAATACGGATAAATGGGCGAAAACGCATTGTATAGGTTTTGGATTCGACAAAAATGAAGCAGAACGGTTAGCAAATATTCTTATTGAGATGAATATTGAATATTTTCAAGATCAAATTTCTTATTATCATGACAAACCAGCTTACAGAACTTTCATTTTAGGATGCGATATTTTGAAAGTTGAGAATTTAAAAACAAAATATTATAATCCACCTCAATAATCGCAAAATAAAAAAGCAACTCAAATTGAGTTGCTTTAATTTTTTTTGCGTGAGCTTGGAATTATTTTCTGATTCCTAATTCAGCGATGATTGCTCTATATCTGTTGATATCTTTTTTCTTCAAATAGTCTAAAAGAGCTTTTCTTTTACCTACTAACTTTACAAGAGATCTTTCTGTGTTGAAGTCTTTGTGGTTAGCTTTCAAGTGCTGAGTCAAGTGGTTGATTCTAAAAGTGAATAGAGCAACTTGTCCTTCAGCAGTCCCTGTGTCTTGTGCAGATTTACCGTGCTTTGCGAAAATTTCTGCTTTTTTTTCTGTTGTTAAATACATTCCAATATTGTTTAATGATTATTATGTAATTCGGGTGCAAAGATAGGATTTATTTTCGGATTAGAAACTGTAAATCAAAAATTATCACCTCTCTTCTATCAAATAACTTTTCACCTGTTGAAAATCAACAGAAAATTCCACAGATCGCTTTTCTCTTTTATTGAATGCCTCTAATTTCTCTGGAATGGTAACTTCCTCCTTCAGAACATCTTCTACAACTTCTACAAACTTTGCAGGATGGGCTGTTTCTAATAAAACACCAACAAAATCTTCATTCGATTTCTTAGAATATTTTTCTAAACCAAGATAAGCAACTGCGCCATGTGGGTCCAAAGTATAGCCAAAATCACTCTTAACTTTAATCATCGTATCTTTTGTTTCTTCATCTGAAAAAGAATAAGACTCGATCTCTTTTTTGAATTCTGAAACATCATTATTGAAAAGACTTTTCATTCTTTCAAAATTGCTTGGATTGCCAACGTCCATTGCGTTGCTGATGGTTTGCTTTGAAGGTTTTGATTCGTAATTTCCGGTTTCCAGATAATTTGGAACGACATCATTTGAATTTGTTGAAGCGATGAATTGATGAACAGGCAATCCCATTTTCTTGGCAAAAAGCCCCGCTGTCAAGTTCCCAAAGTTCCCACTCGGAACAGAGAAAACAATTGGTTTTCCTAATTTTTGTAATTGAGCAAAAGCCCAGAAATAATAAAAAGATTGAGGAATCAATCTTGCGATATTAATACTATTCGCAGATGTTAAAGTGAATTTTCGATTCAGTTCCTCATCGGACAGAATTTGTTTTGCCAGAGCCTGACAATCATCAAAAGTTCCATCGATTTCTAAAGCTTTGATATTTCCACCCCAAGTTGTAAGCTGTTTTTCTTGCAACGGACTTACTTTTCCTTTCGGATAAAGAATATAAACCTCGATTCCCTGCACTTCGAAAAATCCAGACGCAACTGCACTTCCCGTATCTCCAGAAGTTGCTGCAATCACTTTCATTGGTTTCCCTCCAGAGAAGTAAGACATCATTCTTGCCATAAATCTTGCGCCAACATCTTTGAAAGCCATTGTTGGTCCGTGAAATAACTCTAGTGAATAAATATCCTCTGAAATTTTCACTGCAGGAATTTCAAAGTTTAAAACTTCATCGATGATCTCTTTCAAATTGTCATCGGAAATGGATTCATCGAGAAATTCTTTTGCCACTCGAAAACCAATTTCCTGCAACGTTAAATTGGGTAAATTTTCAAAAAATTCAGAATCCAATTGTGGAATATATTCCGGCATAAAAAGTCCGCCGTCATCTGCTAAACCTTTTAGAATAGCTGTTTTTATATTGGTTTGTTCTTGTTTTCTTGTTGATATGTATTTCATTTTATTTTTGTTAGATGTTGGGTTTTGGAAGCTGGATGTTAAAAAAACTTCTAACATCCAGCTTCCAACTTTTGACTTTTAAATAACTCTCGCACCTTCGCCATTGATTTTAGTGACGAATGCTTCGCTTTCTATATTTTTCTGATTGAGTAATTCCTTGATTTTTTGTGAAATTTCTTCCGCAATTTCCTTCTTTTCACACAACGCAAAAACCGACGGACCGGAACCGGAAATCCCAAAACCAATCGCACCGTTATCCAAAGCCAACTGTTTCATCTCGTAAAAATACGGGATCAGCATCGCGCGAACCGGTTCTATAATAACATCTTCCATACTTCGACCTACCAAATCCAAATCGTTGTTGCAAAATCCGGCAACCAAACCGGCAACATTTCCCCACTGCTGAACAGCAGATTTGAGACTGATTCTTTCCTTGATAATTTTCCTGGCTTCACCTGTCGGAACATCTACTTGCGGATGAACTGAAACCACCGACAAATCTTTTGGATAAGGCAGTTTGAGCGCGTCCAATGGTTCGTAACTCCTGACCAAAACCAAGCCGCCCAAAAGTGCCGGAGCAACATTATCGGCGTGTGCATTTCCGCAAGCAATTCGTTCTCCTTCCATTGCAAGAGGCAACAATTCTTGTTTGGAAAACGGTTTCCCCATCAATTCATTAATTGCAACCAAAGCAGCAACACTGCTCGCTGCACTGGAACCCATTCCGCTGTTGAGTGGCATTTTTTTATATAATTCGATATCAATTCCTTGATTAGAATTTATTTTTTCAAGAAATAATCGGATGACGTGTGAAACCACATTTTTGTTTGGGTCTTTCGGAAGTTTCCCGTTATCGCCTTCGATTTTTGTAATGACGATTTGATTGGAATCGTTCTTTTTCAAGATAATTTCATCGCCGGGTTCTTGTATCGCAAAACCGAGAACATCGTAACCGCAAACTACATTAGCAACTGTAGCCGGAGCAAAAACTTTTATAGTATCTCTCATCTAATAAATAATTAAAAATGAATAATTAATTTTTTCTCTCGTAGATTTAAATGATTTTGCAGATATTTAAATTAAATTCTTGAATCTGCAAAATTTGCATAATCAGCGAGCCATAACTGTAATTATTATTGCGCTGTAACTCTTACCAAATCTGCAAAAACACCAGCTGCTGTAACTTCCGCACCTGCGCCCGGACCTTTCACAACCAACGGTGTATTTTTATATCTTGAAGTCGTGAACGAAATGATATTATCACTTCCGGACAATCCAAAGAATGGATGATTAGCATCTACAATCTGAACTTCGATGTTGATTTTTCCGTCTTCTAAAACACCAATTAATCTCAGTTTTCTTCCAGAACTTTCCGCTTCATTTTTGAAAGATGAAAAGTAAGGTTCGTGTTTTTCCAGCTCTTCGTAGAATACAGGAATTGATTCAGCTTTGAGACAAGCTTCCGGAAGGAAATCTTTGATATTGACATCAGACATTTCCAACGGCAATCCGATTTCTCTTCCCAAAATCAGCATCTTTCTGGAGAAATCCATTCCGTTCAAATCATCTCTCGGGTCCGGTTCTGTGTAACCTAATTCCTGAGCAGTTCTTACAACCTCAGCAAAAGTTTTACCGCCAACATAATTATTAAAAATATAAGAAATTGTTCCTGACAAAATCGCTTCGATTTTCAGAATTTCATCACCGGAAATCCAGAGGTCATTTAGTGTTTTGATGATAGGAAGTCCGGCTCCAACATTAGTCTCGTATAAGAAACTCACATTGTTCTTTTTTGCCAATCTTTTGAACTTACTGTATTGCTCGTAAGACGAAGAATTTCCTTTTTTATTGCAAGTTACAATCGAGATATTATTGTTAAATAACAACGGATATTCTGCAACAACATCTTCACTGGAAGTATTGTCTACAAAAACTAAATTAGGTAAATTTTTATCTGAAATGTAGTTTATAAATTCTTTTAAATTTGATTTTTGTAAATCATTACTAAAGTTATTATTGAAATCAAAATTAGATTCCGGATTATCGAAAATTTTCATTTCCCGACTGTTGGTGATTCCCACAACATTGATTTTAATCTGATGGTTTTCTTCGAGATTTTTCTGTTCTCTTTCCAATTGTCGGAACAATTCTTTTCCGATATTTCCTGTTCCTGCAAACATAACATTAAAGGTTTTTACAGGTGAAAGCAATAGCGAATCGTGAACAACATTAAGCGCTTTTGAAAGTTCATTTCTTTCAATCACGGCAGAAATATTGAGCTCAGATGAACCTTGCGCAATCGCAATAATGTTGATTCCGTTTTTACCCAAAGCACTGAAAAATTTACCGCTGATTCCTCTCGTTTTTTTCATATTCTCGCCAACGACAGAAAGAATGCTTAATTCATTATCGAATTGCGGTTCATCAATTTTGTTGGAATTGATTTCAAAATCAAATTCTTCATAGATTGCTGTTTTCGCTTTTTTCTCATCATCAAAAGCAACCACAAACGAAATACTGTGTTCCGAACTTGCCTGCGTAATGAGAATAATATTCACGTCATACCGCGCCAAAACATTGAACAATCTCCCACTTAAACCCTTCATTCCAATCATTCCGTTTCCGGTAATATTGATGAGACAAGTTTTCTCGATAGAAACAATTCCTTTGATTAAACCTTTTGAAATTTCAGATTTTTGATGAATCAAAGTTCCTTCATTTTCCGGCTTAAAAGTATTTTTAATGTAAATCGGAATCTGACTTTCAATGGCAGGAATCATTGTTGGTGGATAAATCACTTTTGCACCGAAATAGGACATTTCCATCGCTTCCTGATAACTGAGTTCTGACTGAGAAAATGCATTCTTTACTAATCTTGGGTCAGCCGTTAAGAAACCGTCAACATCTGTCCAAATCTGGATTTCGTCCGCTTTCAAACCAGACCCCAGAATTGCAGCAGTGTAATCAGAACCTCCTCTTCCCAAAGTTGTTGTATCATCATTTTTATCTTTTGCAATAAAACCCGTAACAACATAGATTTGATTTTCTAATTTCCAGTTTTTGAGGTTTTCATTTGTGTTTTTAGAATCAACATTCGCATTTCCGAAGTGAGAATCCGTTGCAATCAATTCTCTTGAATCTTGGAAAACCGCAGGGAAACTTTCAGATTGAAGAAAAGCTGAAACAATCTTGCTTGACATCTGTTCTCCGTAAGAAAGCAGTCTATCCTTGATTCTGTCTGATAATTCGCCAAGATTTTTAACGCTGAATAAAACATCTTCAATCTCATTGAAACTTACTTTCACCATCATCAACAATGGATTCTGAGCTGTTCTTGGCAATAATTCCGAAATAATCTGATAGTGTTTTTCTTCCGCAGATTTCAGGATTTCTGAGAAATCGTTTTGTTTCAAAGCTTCTTCTGATGCCGATAAAAGCGCATTCGTAATTCCTGACAAAGCGGAACAGACCAGGATTAAAGGTTCCTTTTTATTAAATTCTTTTTCTACAATTAGCTTCACATTTTGTAAAGCCTCCACACTTCCGACTGAAGTTCCGCCAAATTTTAAAATTTTCATTAGTTATATTTTAAAAACAAAAAAGCCTTTCTGAAATCAGAAAGGCTTTTGTTAATTATTTATTTTTTTCAATATCACAAACACACCTTTCTGCAACTACTAATTGTAGTTGTTGTAGAAATCGTTGTTGTTGTGAATGTGAAATTCATTGTCTTGTAAAATCTTTAACGAAAGTATGAAAACATTTCTCACCTGCCAATTTTTATTCAATTATTTTTAGATTAATTTAGATTTTTCATAGAATCGATAACGATTTAACCAAATTTTTCGGTGCATATCCAAACTGTTTTTTGAAAGCAAAAGAAAAATGGGACAGATTTTCAAATCCGGTTTCGAAATAGACATCAACAGGTTTCTTATGTTTCTCGGCAATTTCATAATGCGCTAATTCCAGCCGTTTTTTCGTCAGCCATCTTTGCGGTGTGGAGTTGAAAGCTTTGTAAAAATCCCTTTTGAAAGTCGTTAAACTACGGCCAGTCAAATATCCGAATTTCTCCAGCGGCATATTGAACATATAGTTCTTTTCCATAAAAGCCACCAAATCAATTTTTCCGGGTTCATCAAAATTATTCAGAACAGAATCTATATTTCCATTAATTGTTCTGAGAATATTAATCGCTTCATTGATTTTCAGCGACGCAATATTTTCCGGGAAATTATTCTGCATCTCAAAATACGGAATCAGTGAAGCGAGGCAACTTTCCAACAACGGATGTTTTTCGAAACTAATGATTTTTTCTGTTACAATTTTTGATTTTATGGGATTATCTGTGTAAAATTCTCTAAGTCTTTTTGATGACAAATGCATTGCAACAGCTTTGTGAGGCAATTCATCTTTTGGATAATTGATGATTGTTGCCAACTGATTTCTAGGAATCAAAAAAGTACTTCCTGCTCCAAACACAAAACTCTCATCCGCCTGAATAATTTTTGTTTCACCGGAAATCAGCCAAACCAGCAAATGGTCGTCGAATGCTGCTTCTGTCTTGAACAACTTACCTTCATAACAGGAAAGTTTAATTTCCGGGTTGATATAATTGACTTGATAATCCATATTGCTTGTCACACAAAGTTACAAATATCAACTCAGTTCAAATGTCATTCCTATCATTTCTTCGCTTAGCTTCCACAATCTTTTTGAATTGGTCTCATCCAAAGAATAAGTTTTGATGCCTCCGATAATCGAGACATCAGAACTCAATTGTGCAACATCAACATTTTCACAATAAACTCCTCCCAAATCATTAAGCAAAGGACTTGTCGCACACCAAACTGTTGTTGCAGCACCTTGGGGAATGGTTTTCAGAGAAGCTTTAACTTCCGGCAATAAATTCCCTTCAGAATCAACATAACCTAATTTTTGAAATAAATCCAAAGGCGCTTCTCTCGATAATTCGGTTTCTCCGACTGCGCCCGGGCATAAAGCATAACTTCTCACTTTGAATTCTTTTGCACGATTATCCAATTCCAGCGAGAAAAGATTGACTGCAGTTTTTGATTGTCCATAACCTAACAATGTTTCATATTCTCGATTGAGAAAATTTGGGTCTTCGAAATTGAAATCTGAAAATTGATGTCCGCCGGAAGATACATTCACTACTCTTGCGCCGTTTGCTTTTTTCAATGCGGGCCACAATCTCGCTGTTAACTGAAAATGAGCCAAATAATTGACAGCCAATTGAGATTCGAAACCACGACTATCTTTGCGAAGCGGAACCCACATAATTCCGGCATTATTAATCAATAAATGAAGTGGTCTCACCGATTCTAAGAATTTTTCAGCAAACTTATCTATCGAATCAGGATTAGCCAAATCTAATTCTTCCAGTTCTACATTAGGAATTCCTGCTAGATTTCTTTTTGCTTTTTCAATATCTCTTGCAGGAACTATTACAGTTGTACCAGCTTTTGATAAGGTTTTAACAGTTTCCAATCCGATTCCTGTATTTCCTCCTGTTACAATTGCAATCTTTCCTTCGAGATCAATTCCTTTGATTACGTCTTCTGTTGTTGATTTTGCATTAAAGCCAGAATTAATCGGCTTTTGTAATGTGCCTTGATAATTGTTCATTGTTTAAATATTTTATTAAAGCAAAATTAAACCACATAATCTTCATCAATTTTGTTTAAACGTCCGAATAGACTTTGTTTAAAAGTCCATTTTTAAAATTAATCTGATATATTTTAATAATCAACAATTTTTGGATTAAAATTTTAATTACTGAAAATCAAATACTTAAATATAAAATTAAAAAATATTTACTACTTTGTATTGCATAATACCATTCTATTTATATATCTTTGCAATGTAAAGTTAGAGAAGCGAGTTTGAAGCCGACTTAAAAAATGAGAAAGCAAGAACATTAAACTTTATAATTATTTGAATTTTAACCAAACAATTAATATGAATACCGAGAACACAAAAGCGCAAATGCGTAAAGGAATTCTGGAATTCTGTATTTTGAGCCTTATCCAACAACGCGAAATGTATGTTTCCGACCTGATAGAATCTCTCAAAAAAGGAAAACTGGATGTAGTGGAAGGAACTCTTTATCCTCTCCTTACAAGATTGAAAAACGGCGAATTCCTCGCTTACAGATGGGAAGAATCTACAAGCGGACCGCCAAGAAAGTATTATCAGATTACTGAAAAAGGAAGTCTCTTCCTAGCAGAATTACAAACCACTTGGCAGGAATTGACAGATTCCGTCAACCAAATCACATCAAACTCTCACTCTCAAAACTAATATTATGAACAAGACATTATCTATAGCACTCGCAGGGTTCTCTTTTATGATAGATGAACACGCTTATATCAAGCTTAGCGATTATCTGAATGCCTTGAGAAATTCTCTAGACGCTCAGGAAGCAGACGAAGTAATGCACGATATTGAAATCCGAATGGTCGAGATTTTCAAAGAAGTACTTTCTAAAAGAGAAGTTATCAACGACTCTGACGTAGAAAAAGTAATTGCTCAAATCGGAACACCTGAACAAATCGATGAGCAGGAAGAAGCATATTTCTCTGAAGGAAAACAAAGTAAATCAAAGTCTTCTACAAGCTACAGCAGTTACAGCAGCAATTCTCAGAAACAACTGTTCCGTGACCCGGAAAAACAAAAAATTGCAGGAGTTTGTGCAGGTTTAGCATCATATTTTGGAATGGATATCACTTGGATGAGGTTGATTTGGGTTGGTGCATTTTTGTTCCTTTGGGTCGCTCCGGGCTCATCTTTCTTGGTAGTGATTTTGTACTTCATCCTTTGGGCCGTTTTACCAAAAGCAGAATCAGCTTCTGACTTTTTGAAGATGAAAGGAAAGCCTTTAAACTTTGATAACCTAAAGGAAGAATCCAGCAAAATAGTACAGTTTGCCAATGAGACAACTACAAGAGCAGGAGAAATCTATAACGAGAATCGTCCGAAAATCGGTTCTGCAGGAGATTCTTTCTTGAAAGTTCTGAAATATTGTCTTGCTATTTTGCTAGCATTGATGGCAGCAGGATGTTTCATCGGATTATTCGCAATGATGTTTGCATATGGTTCTGACAAATTCGGGATGGACAATAATCTAGGATTCTATCTGGAAGAAAACAATCTTGGTTATCTGTTGCTTGCAATTGCAGCCTTGCCAACTATTATCTTCGGAGTTGCGTTCTTATTATTATCAATCAAATTATTCTCTCCAAAATCAAAATTCAATTATGTTGGGCCAGTGCTTGGAACATTAGGAATTATCTGGATTATTTTAATCGGAGTTTTGGCTGCAAGCGCATCTAGTTTCAACTTCAGATATAGTGGACAAAATGAAGATTATGAAAATATCTCTATCTCTGCTACAAACGACACGATTTATCTTGACAGCAAGAAAGTGGCAATTCCTGAAAACTTCAAAGCATACTTTGGTAAAATCTATTCTGATAAAGCAACAATTTATAAAAGAGATTGGCCAAGTGTAGAAATTACAAGAAGAGAAGATATCAAAACACCTTACATCATCATTAAGAAAGAAGCAGACGGCTACAACCAGCCTCTTAAGATGAAAGTTCCTGTGGAGATCAGAGGTAATAGAATTCTTCTTCCAAATTATTTCGAATATCCTTATGAATACAGATTCAGAGATTACAGATTAGATTATGAGTTGGTAATTCCATCTAAAATGAAAGTTATTAATGAAAAAGAATATGAAGTAAGCACCCGTGGCGATGATGGACAAAATGAGGATGACCACGAAGATGATAACTATAACAATAATGGAATCACTGTTGAAGAAAATAAAATCAAAATCAACGGAACAACTATCGAATATAATTCCGATGAAAGTGACAGTGTAAAAATCAATGGTAAAAACTACTCCAAAGATTCTGCAGATATCGTTCTGGAAAGAATGAAAATTGACCAGCAGGTGAAAAAAAGCATCAAAGATATGAACATCAATATCAAAGATGGCAAAAAAGAAATCCATATTAAAACTAATTAAAAATTGAGAGTGGATTAGTTGAAAAGCGGGTCAAAAGATCTTCGGATCTCCGCTTTTCTCCTAGTTCTTTAAAACCATCGAATCACAAAATTTAATATGAGACTCTTTCCTTTTTTACTTTTGATAATTGGTTATTTACCAACTTCGGCTCAACATAACGGTAGTAAGCTCGTATCTGTTGAAGGTAAAAAAATGTCTTACAAAACTTTTAATCTTGAAAACAGAAAAGATGGAGAACCTATTTTGGTGTTCGAAGCTGGATTAGGAGGTGGCACCTTCGATCCGATCCTCCCGTATCTACCAGCTAACATTGGAGGAATAGAATATGAAAGAAATGGACTTGGAAATTCTGAAGCTGATTCTAAGATCCTCTCAGATTCTCAGGTTGTAGAAAGACTGCATAGTATGTTGCAATCACTCAACATAAAACCTCCATACCTGCTTGTTGGACATTCTATTGGGGGACCTTACATCAGGCTATTTGCAGCAAAGTTTCCAAACGAGGTCTCCGGCCTTGTTTTATCAGACCCAACAGATTTTATGTTAACAAAAGAGGAAGATGAAAGAGCAAAGATAAAATCTGAAAGCAAAACTGGATATCAGGAAATTTCTACTATCATAATAAAATCACTGTCACAGAATAAAAATGTTAGCCAGGGAACCAGAAACGATGCGGCAAGAGCATTAAACTCCAATTCTAAGGGATTTTTTATTGAATATACAGATCTGCCAGCACTGAATAAAAAGATTGCTACAACTGTTATCATTTCGTACAACAAATATATTGAAACTCCGGATGAAGAGATGAACAAAAATCTAAATTTGGGAATCAATTTTAAAGCTTGGTGGAAAGAATATGATAATCTCAGAATAGAGCATTTTTCTGACCTGATCAAAGATAACGATAACAGCAAAATCATTCTGCTACCAAAATATTCTCATGGCATACATTACCAAAATCCGGAATTAGTTGCAAAACTTATTGTGGAGAATTACAAAAGTTATGTTAAATAAAATTTATATTAATATGAAACTCTATACTTTTTTACTTTTGATATTCCTCACCAATCTATCAAAAGCACAAACGCATCGTTTTATTTACGAGTACAAATTCAAACCTGACTCCTCTTCTACCAATTACAGAAACGTGAATATGGCTCTGGACATCAATCCAACCGATGTAAAGTTCTATGATTATGAAAGTGTTTTGAATGATTCTATCAACAAAAAAGGGGGACGAAATTACAACTGGACCGGATCACCTGTCATCACAAGAAAGAAAAATTCTTATCAAAACACCAATTACGAGATGATGATGGACTATTTTTCTTACCAAACCTCAGACAAAATGGATTGGAAACTTAAAAACGAAACAAAAACTTCCGGGCAATATACTTTGCAAAAAGCAACTACGGATTTTGGAGGAAGAGAATGGACTGCCTGGTTTTGTAAGGATATTAATATTTCAGAAGGGCCTTATAAATTCCGAGGTTTACCTGGATTAATATTTGAGTTGAATGATAACAATGATAATTTCATTTTCAAGTTAGTTAGAAGTCAAAAACTAGAAAAAACCTATGATACATCAGACTTTTTGGAAAGTTTTGGAGGGAAAAAACCGCTGAATCTGAAAATTACTGATATGCACAAAATGATGCTACAGTTTTACAATGATCCAATGAAAGAACTGAGAGAGAAATTCGATGATGTACCACCAGGAACGTTCCAAGTTGGAGGCACTAAAATTACCAGCAAAGACCAATTCAAAGAAATGGCAAAAGTGATGCAAAATCATATTTTGAAAAGTTACAATCCTTTAGATTTGACCACAGCTGTAATTTATCCTAAAAATAATTAAATAATTCACAAATTTTTAAACTTAAAATCAATATTAAACAAAATAATTATTAAATTTGTTTCAGAAATAATTTTCTAACACCAAAACCACAAAAAAATGATACAATTAGTTATAGAAATCGTAATCAAGTTAGTCGATTTTATCAGTAGCCTATTTTAGACTGTAAAGAATATCCAGATATTTCTTAAAAAATAAACATATTTTGTAAATTTGTAAAGTATAGCCAGCGGTTATACTTTATTTTTTTGTCTATGAAATTGCATTTTCTGACAATCTAAAATGAAAATTAATCTATGAAAAAAATATTAGCAAAAATTATTCTTAAAATCATTGGGTGGAAAGTTGTTCTCCAAGGCGATGCCAGCAATCTTGACAGATGTATTCTGGTAGTTGCACCTCACACCCACAATAGTGAATATCTACTTGGTAATCTAGCCTATTGGACTTTAGGAAAAAAACTAAAAATCATTATCAAAGATGCTCATACAAAAGCATGGTACGGAAGTATTGTAAAGAGTATCGGTGGAATTGGGATCGACAGATCTCAGAAAAATGATCTTATAAATTTTGTAGCTAACGAGTTCAAGAAAGATGATTTCAGTCTTGTAATTACGCCGGAAGGAACAAGAAGCCGTGTAGAAAAGTGGCGAAAAGGGTTTTATAATATGGCTTTAGCAGCAAAAGTACCGATTGTTTTAGCTGGCGGCGATTATAAAAGAAAAACCATCAATTTGGGTTATAAAATCCCTTATGAAAAATTGGAAACACATACTTATGAAGAAATTATGCAGGAAATCCAAGATTTTTATATCAAATATGACATTACTCCGAAAATTCCGGAAAACTGGAATCCACAAATATACTAATCGATAGGAATTAATTATCTTATTAATTTTCAATTTTAATAAATGGACGAAGCTAAAAAAATCGAAATATTAGACCAATTAAATAAAGCAAGTAAAAATACACTTGGAGAAACTTTAGACATTATTTACACAGATGTTTCTGATAAACATCTTTCTGCCACAATGCCTGTCAACTCTAGAGTTCATCAACCTTATGGAATTATGCACGGCGGGGCAAGCTGCGTTCTGGCAGAAACTTTGGGCTCTTGCCTTTCATTGATCAATCTGGATGTTACGAAATCGGTTCCTGTCGGCACTAACATCAACAGTAATCATCTACGAGCAATACGAGAAGGAGTTGTGAAAGGAACGGCAACATTTATCCGAAAAGGAAATACGATGCATGTTTCGCAAATAGAAATCCGAGATGAGAAAGGAAATCTGATTAATCATACAACGATGACCAATAATATTGTCCCAGTAGGGAAAGTCTAATTTATTTTTAAGAATAATGCTCATTTTCAAATTACCTGATTCAGATTCCTTTTATACAATAGAGAATTCTCAGGAAAAGCTGGTTTCGTTCGTAAGCTTTGACACCAAAACGGTTTTGGATTTTAAAGGTTCTATCAAAGAAATATCAAAAAAAGAAATCGAGGAACAAAATATTTCACCAAAAAGTAAAAGTTCATTAATAGAAATCGGTAAAGAAACTCAAGAATCTTACGCTTTAAAAATTTCTCAGGCAAAAGATTTTATTGAGAAAAATGAGCTTAAAAAACTAGTTCTTTCCAGAAGAAAACTACTGATGTATCTTGACATCGATTCTGAAAAAAAATTGTCTTTAACAAAAAGTTTTCTGAAATTCTGCGACAGCTACCCTTCTGCTTTCTGCTATTTGTTTGAAAAAAATGGTGAAATTTGGATGGGAGGATTTTCTGAGATTTTAGGAAAATTCGATAAGAGAAATAATTCTTTTGAAACAATGAGTGTTGCGGGAACGCTTCCACTGGATGAAAACTGGACTGATAAAGAAATAGAAGAACAAAAAGCCGTTACAGAATATATTCAGTCCATTCTTAGAAAATTCTCTTCTAACCTTAAGGTTTCCTCAACAAAAGATTTGATTTCAGGAAACATCAAACATTTGAAAACTGATTTTTCTGCAGAAATAAGTCCGGAAAGTCTGGATAAAATTATTTCTGAATTACATCCAACGCCAGCCGTTTGTGGCTTTCCAAAAGAACTTTGTGCGCAAGGTATCAAGAGTATCGAACATTTTAACAGAGAATTTTACGCAGGCTATATCAAGGTAGAAACTGAAGATTTTATTTATTACTTCGTAAATCTTAGATGTGCCAGCTTCTTTAAAAATTATGCTTTTCTGTTTGTAGGTGGTGGAATCACATTAAAAAGTGACGCTCAAAAAGAATGGGAAGAAACAGAACTTAAATCTCTTGCCATCCAAAATAATTTGATTTTCGAATAAATATAATTTATTGATTAAGACTAATTATTCAATTACAATAAAACACAAATATTAATAATTAATCAAAAATTATATCAAAAATTTAAATTATAAACATTTAATTAGTATTTTTACGACAAATCGATAATATGAATCAGCTTTTAAAGTTAATCTTGATAGCCGTTCTTATCTTGTGTTTTTTAAAAATGCCTTACATGTTTTACAGACTTTCCGGTTATGGGTTGTTTGCTGGATTTGGCTGGTTAGCTTATGATGCGTTTCAAAGAAAAGATTCTTTGGATGTCAAAATCTTTGTTGTTCTTGCACTGCTTTACAATCCTTTTATTGGGCTTCCAATTCATAACCTTATCCAAGTCATCATTAATATTATAGTCATTATAGGAATGATTCTAAATATCCTCTTCTCACAAGAGAATCCTTATGAAGATTACACAAAAAAAGATGACCGTTAAGTCATCTTTTATTTTATAATCCTACTTGAATTTTAAAACCTGAATTGATCCTTATTTTCATTTGAGTTACAACTGGCTCCAACTCTTTACCTTTTAATTCTAATGCAATAGAAACATCTTTGGATTTCAAATATTCCATCAACTCTTTATCTGCTGGTGTAAAATTAAGTGCCGTCGGGCTTACATTATTAACAACTGCTGCAATTTCAATTTCTGCAAGAGTAGGTGTTTTGATATAGATCTTCGCATCTTGAACTTTATCTAATTTAATCGAATCTGAATCAGAGGAAGAAACAAAATTCACTACAAAACTAGACAACTTTGCAGATTTTACATTATCAATCGTCGCTCCGTTAAACTGCTCTCTGATTTTTGCATCTAAATCAAGATTAAGAGGGATTGCAGGATATTTGATTGGTTCTGTTGTTACAGCAAAAGGAATTGTAGTTTCAACATCAAACGGAATTGAAAATGGAACCGGAATGGTAATATCATCTATTATATCCTCGACCTTGCTGCAACTATTCATACTAATTAATCCTACAATTAAAGTAGAAACCGCCAGAGTACTTATGATTAATTTTTTCATTTCTTTTATTTATTATTTTATTATCAAATATTCGCCCAAAGATTAGTGCGTTATATTTTTAACATCTTCCGCAGAATGTTTATGCTTGAAAAATACGCCAAATAAAACAGCAATAATCAAAGCATAGCCTGCAAAATAAAGCCAGATATGTGGCCAGTTTTTCACCATTACTACATTAGATAAAGTCCCATCCGGATTAACTACAGCGTTAAAAGAATTTTTCAAAATTTCTATGAAGGTAGAATCTGTTGGAGTAGTTTCTAAGTATGATGATAACTCTGAAGCTGTCGTAAATTTAATCGTGAAAAACTTATCAATAGCCCAACCTGCAATGTAACTTCCCAAAACAGCTCCAAAACCATTGGTCATCATCATAAACAAACCTTGAGCAGATGATCTGATCTTTTTATCTGTCGTAGTTTCCACAAAAAGAGAACCCGAAATATTGAAAAAATCAAATGCCATCCCGTAAACCACACAAGATAAGATAATCATCCAAAGTCCATTCACAGGATCTCCGTAAGCAAAAAGTCCAAATCTAAGAACCCAAGCCAGCATACTGATTAACATTACTTTTTTGATACCATATCTTCTCAGGAAAAACGGGATTGCCAAAATAAATAAGGTTTCCGAAATCTGAGAAATTGACATAATTATCGTTGATTTTTCAACAACTATTGAGTTCGCATATTTTGGAAAATGAGCAAACTCACTCAGGAAAACATCGCCGTAAGCATTAGTCAATTGCAATGCAGCACCCAATAACATTGAGAATAAAAAGAACAGTGCCATTTTAAAATTCCCGAATAATTTGAAGGCATTCAAACCTAATTGCTCAGAAAGCGGTGCGTTTTTATCAATTAATTTTTGAGGTGGACATTTTGGTAATGTTAATGCGTAAATACCTAAAGCAATTGCAGCTACACCAGCAATATAAAACTGTCCTTCTGTAGCCTTGTTACCTGTTAAATTCGTAATCCACATGGCGACGATGAAACCTACAGTTCCCCAAACTCTGATGGGTGGAAAATCCTTAACAACATCCAAATGACTGTTTTTCAGAATTGTATATGAAATCGAATTGGTTAATGCAATTGTCGGCATATAGAAACACATTGCAACCAACATTATGGAGAAAAATGAGTTTGGCGTTTCTGCGTGAGGTAAAATAAAAAGAACCGCGCCATATAAAATTTGTAAAACAGAATAAATTCTTTCTGCATTCACCCAACGGTCAGCAATAATTCCTGTGATCGTTGGCATGAAAATCGAGGCAATACCCATTGTTCCGAAAACCGCTCCAAACTGAGCGCCGTCCCAATGTTTTGTTCCAAACCAGAAGTTAGCCATTGTAATTAGCCAAGCTCCCCAAACAAAAAACTGAAGAAAGCTAAGTATTGTCAGTCGTAATTTTAAATTCATATCTTAAAATGATAATATATATTTATTCTATTTTTTTATTTCTGCGTTTGATTTCTTCCTGCAATCTGAGTGCTGTATCATAATCTTCTTCTTTTACCGCATCATTCAGCAATTGGTTTAATTCTTCCAAAGAAACACCTGACAGATCATTGAAATCTGTTGAAATTTCTTCCTCTTCTTCTACTCCTACTTTTTGAGTTTCTTCGAGTTCTAATAAAATTCCAGCTTCGTTCAGAACATCTGAAGTCGTATAAATAGGCGAATCGAAACGAACAGCCATTGCAACCGCATCAGAAGTTCTTGCATCCAAAATCAGTTCTTCTTCTGTTAACGGATTTTTGAAATTTATATTGGAGAAGAAAACGCCGTCTTTGATTTGATAAATAATAACAGACTCCAGTTTAAAACCTGTATTTTTTACGAACTGAGCGAAAAGATCGTGCGTCAAAGGACGAGGCGGATTGATATCTTTCTCTAATCCTAAAGAAATGGATTGCGCTTCAAAATTCCCGATAACAACTGGTAATTTGACCGATGTTTCTTCATGTTCCAACAACAGCGCATAAGCTCCCGATTGAGTCTGGCTGTATGAGATCCCTCTAATGATTAATTTTTTATAATCCATTTAGCAAATATAAAATTTTTTGTTAATTTTCATTTAGGATTTGTTGATTTTTACATTGTTTAGGTTATAAAATCATTAAATAATTCAGTATTTCACTTTCCGAATCCTTAAAGCGTTGAATTGCAGCAGCCCGACTTATCTCAATTACATTTATTTTTTTATTTGAATCGATGAACCACTTCGTTAGGTTTGAACGGAGCTCTTTTTATTTTTTTGTCAAAAAAGAAAAAAGTGGGAGCGGAAGGCGGATAAAGCTGCCCAAATAATGAAACTTATTATAACAAAAAAACCTGAATCAATGACCCAGGTTTATATTTTTATGAAAATTAGGTTAAGCTTTCAATGCTTTGATTTTCTCTGTCAATGCAGGAATAATTTGGAAAGCGTCTCCTACTACGCCATAATCCGCAGATTTGAAGAAAGGTGCTTCTGCATCGTTGTTGATTACAACAATGGTTTTAGAACTGTTAACGCCTGCCAAATGCTGAATGGCACCGGAAATACCAACTGCAATGTAAAGATTGGGAGAAATTGCTTTTCCAGTTTGTCCAACGTGCTCCGTATGAGGTCTCCAACCTATATCGGAAACCGGTTTTGAACAAGCTGTTGCTGCGCCAAGAACATTTGCCAAATCCTCAATCATTCCCCAATTTTCCGGACCTTTCATTCCTCTTCCGGCAGAAACTACGATTTCCGCTTCTTTAAGGTCAAGTTTTCCTGAAGACTGCTCGTGATTAATAACTTTTGTATCTTCATTGGCAATGCTCAATTCTTTCACTTCCTCCGAACCTGAAACTGCATTTTCCTTAACTCCGAAAGCATTTTGAGAAACGGTTACAATCACACCATCTGCATCAGCTTTTGCGTGCATAAAACCTTTTCCAGAGAAAGCTTTTCTCTTAACTTGGAAAGGCGAGGTGCTTTCAGGAACATCAATCACATTCGTAATCAACGAATAATTTTTCTGAATTGCCAACATTGGCGCTACAGAAGAAGCATCTGTTGTATGAGGAAAAACGATAATATTTCCGTCAGCAATTTGGTTAACTGCTTCTGCATAAGCCTTAGCACTGAAGTTCTTAAGACCTGCATCTTTTACATTCACTACTTTATCTGCTCCATATTTGTAAAGCAAATCAGAAGAATCTGTAGGATTGATAGAAATTGCAGTCACTGAATCTCCAGTTTTTCCTGCAATAGCTTTTGCATAAGAAACTGCTTCAAATGCTGCTTTTTTGTAAACTCCGTTTATATTTTCTGCGTATACGAATACTGCCATTTTGTTTGATTTAAGGATTAAGAATTAAATTACTTTCGCTTCTTCGTGAAGTAATCTTACCAACTCGTCTAGGTTATCCGCAGAAACCAACTTCACTGCTGCTCTTGGAGCAACACTGTCAAAAGAAACAGCTTCCACTTTCACTTCAGAATTGGAAGGTTCTACAACATTGAGAGGTTTTGTTCTTGCAGACATAATTCCTCTCATATTTGGGATAATCAAATCTTTTTCATCCACCAAGCCTTTTTGTCCTGCAACAACAGCTGGTAACTTAACCGAAATCGTTTCTTTACCACCTTCTATTTCTCTAACTGCAGTAGCCTCTGAGCCATTTACATCCAAACCAACCGCTGCATTAACGAAAGCATAATTCAACAACTGAGCAACCATTCCCGGAACAGCACCACCATTATAATCAATCGATTCTTTTCCTGTCAGAACCAAATCGTAATTACCATCTTGAGCAATTCTCGCAATTTCTTTTGCTACAGAGAAGCTGTCTTTCGCCTCTGTGTTAACTCTTACAGCATCGTTCGCTCCGATTGCCAAAGCTTTTCTGATAACTGCTTCTGTTCCTGCATCTCCAACATTCACAACTGTTACAGTCGCCCCTTGAGATTCTTGTAATTTTATAGCTTTTGTTAAAGCAAACTCATCTAATGGATTAATCACCCATTGGATTCCATTTTTGTCAAAAGCAGATTTATCTGCTGTAAAATTAATTTTACTTGTAGTATCCGGAACACTACTGATACAAACTAATATTTTCATCTGTTAAATATATTTTAATTAATTATCAATAAGAATCGATCTTAACGATAACATTTGATGTTACTAAGTCTGGCTAATATATATAAAAAATACTATGCATGCATAATTTATTGTTATTTATTAAATAACATCTAAAACTGCTTTAATAAAAGGGTATTTAGATTCTTTATAAATAATTTTATCCATTTGAAGCCAATTTTGCAGAATTTGGACTTAACAAATATCTGGGTCAAATTATCGAATTTTCAAAAAATCAATAAATTTCACTTTTTTACCTGACTTGCTCTGAATTCTATTTTGCTTGGCAAAACTCGTGGATTCATATTCAACATATCGAGGACAAGATTTCCCATATCTTCCGGCTGGATTTTCCAATCATCTTTTTCGGAAGGAACATTGCCATTGAAATAAGTCGCTACTGAACCTGGCATTATGGTTGAAACTTTAATATTATATTTTCTAAGGTCAATCATTGCGGCCTGCGTAAAACCAACAACGCCAAACTTCGAAGCGTTATAACCTGCTCCATTTTCAAAGAAATTAGTTCCGGCAAGACTTGCAATCGTAATGTAATAACCTTGAGATTTTTTCAGTTCTTCAACCGAGGCTTTTAGTGAATAGAAACAACCTGTCAGATTGGTTTCCTGCATCGCGTTCCAGTCTTCAATACTTAACTCATCAACTGGCTTAAAAACTCCCAAACCAGCGTTGGCGATAACAACATCCAGCTTGCCAAATCTTTCTGTGATTTTGGAAACTGCGTTTTCTTCATCTGCAAAATTCCGAACGTCTGAACTTACTCCAAAAATACTTTCTGAAATGACTTTAAGTTCCGAAACAGCTTTGTCCACATCTTCTTGTTTTCGTCCGCTGATGGCTACTTTGTGACCGTTTTTCAATAAAACTTCTGCAATTCCGAAACCTATTCCCTTGGTTCCGCCTGTGATGTATATAACTTTTGACATAAATTTTATAAATTTTATTTTAACTATATAGACTCCATAAGTTTTTTTGAAGAAATTTTAAGTTATTCTATTTGATCTCTTCTAAAATATAACTAATTCTCTATCTATCTATATGGCTTCATTAACGATTAATATTAATAAAAAAGACAGCCTAAACTGTCTTTATTTTTTTAACCTTTAGCATAAAATTCAAAGAAATAAGGTATGCTTTCTATTCCTTTGTAATAATTATACAATCCGTAATGTTCGTTCGGTGAATGGATAGCATCGGAATCCAAACCAAATCCCATCAATACAGATTTTGCGCCCAACACTTTCTCGAACAAAGATGTAATAGGAATACTTCCACCACTTCTGTAAGGCAAAACTTCTTTACCAAATGCTTTTTCCATTGCTTTTTTAGCAGCCAAAAATTCTTTGGTGTTGCTTTCCAAAACATAAGGCATTCCGCCGTGATGTGGCGTTACTTTTACTTTCACACTTTTTGGAGCGATTTTCTCAAAATACTTTGTGAATTTTTCAGTGATTTCTTCCGGTGTTTGATTGGGAACAAGTCTCATTGAGATCTTAGCAAAAGCTTTGGAAGCAATTACTGTTTTTGCACCTTCACCAGTGTAACCGCCCCAAATTCCGTTAACATCTAAAGTTGGTCTGATAGAAGCTCTTTCCAAAGTTGTGTAACCTTCTTCTCCCTGAATATCGTTAAGGTTGATTGATTTCTTATAAGCTTCTGGGTCGTCTTTTAATTTGTTCATTTCCTTTCTGTCTTCGTCGGAAACAACTAGAACATTGTCATAAAAACCGTCGATTGTAATGTGACCTTTGTCATCAATTAAATCGCCAATCATTTTTGCAAGAACATTAATTGGATTCGGGACTGCACCACCATAAAGTCCTGAATGTAAATCACGATTCGGGCCTTCTACTTCAACCTCAACATAACTCAATCCGCGCAAACCTGTCGTAACCGTTGGCTGCTCATTAGAATAAATATGCGTATCAGAAATCAAGATTACATCACAACTCAGTTTTTCCTTATTTTCTTCAAGGAAATCTGCCAAACTTGCAGAACCCACTTCTTCTTCACCTTCAATCAAAAACTTGACATTACAAGGCAAAGAATCTGTTTTTATCATTGCTTCGAAAGCTTTGACGTGCATAAAGAATTGCCCTTTGTCATCTGCGGAACCTCTTGCGAAAATCGCACCTTCCGGATGAAGTTCCGTTGCTTTAACAAACGGTTCGAAAGGATCGCTTGTCCATAATTCTAAAGGATCAGCTGGTTGAACGTCATAATGTCCGTAAACCAAAACTGTTGGCAAATTAGCATCGATGATTTTCTCTCCGAAAACGATTGGATAACCTTTGGTCTCAAGGATTTCTACGTTATCTGCTCCGGCAACTTTAAGATGTTTTGCTACCTCATCAGCACATTTCAGAACCTCTGATTTGTAAGCCGGATCTGCACTGATAGAAGCAATTCTAAGGATATCAAATAATTCATCAAGAAAACGTTGTTTGTTCTCCTGAATGTAATTTTGTGTATTACTCATTTTATTTATTAATGATAAATGATGATTGATAAATGATTTTAAACTTTGTCAAAAATGAAAAAGTAAGGTTCGTAAAAATAAAAAATGTCCTGCAAACGCAAGACATTTTTTATTATAATATTTTTATAAAATTCTTAGTGGTGCTCAGCTGGAGCTTCGGCTGTTGCAGCTGGTTTAACTTCTGATGTCACTGTCTTTGCAGAATCTGCTACAACATGAGAAACAGCTTTTGTAGAATCTGCAGTTGGATGATAAGTTCCGTGAGGTGCATTAGGATCGTCATATCTTACCACTTCATCCGTTTTTTTCAAACGTCCTTTGTTCCCACCAGCAGGAAGATCACAAGACACAACTAAGATAGCAGAAGCCAACAATATTACAGATTTTTTCATTTTTTATTATTTAACGTGTCAAAAGTAGTGAAATTGAGATTTTCTGCAAAATTATTTTTGTAAAATGTATATTATACAAATGTATTATATAATAAGTCTAATTAATTCACCTCGATCTTATTTCAAAACTAAAATCCAAAGATCAATATTTCTACTTTGCGAAGCGCGCCCCGACCTGAGTGGAGCTCTTTTTCTGTTATTGCGATTGTACAAAAGGCCGACAGATTGCTTCTCTTTGTTCGCAATGACAGAAAAAAGCGGGAACGGAGGGCGGATAAAGGCGCCCAAATAATTAAATTGGAGAGAACCGGGTTTGAGAGTTTAAAATAAAAAAACCTGACTCAAATGAATCAGGTTGTTGTTCTATTTTTTTCTTTCGAGAACTTCGTCTACCATTCCGTATTCTTTGGCTTCGCTAGATGTCATCCAGTAATCTCTGTCGGACGCTTTTTCTACCCACTCGTAAGTTTGACCAGAATGTTCTGAAATAATGTCATACAATTCTTTTTTCAGTTTCAACATCTCTCTTAGGTTGATCTCCATATCAGAAGCTACACCTTGTGCACCACCAGAAGGCTGGTGAATCATCACTCGAGAATGCTTCAAAGCAGAACGTTTTCCTTTTTCGCCCGCTACCAAAAGAACTGCGCCCATAGAAGCCGCAATTCCGGTACAGATTGTTGCTACATCCGGTTTGATGATTTGCATCGTATCATAGATCCCCAATCCTGCGTAAACGCTTCCGCCAGGAGAATTGATGTAAATCTGAATATCCTTCGCAGAGTCTGAACTCTCTAAGAACAATAACTGCGCAGTGATGATATTCGCAACCTGATCGTCGATTCCTGTTCCGAGGAAAATGATTCTGTCCATCATCAATCTAGAAAAAACGTCCATCTGTGCAACGTTCATTCTTCTTTCCTCCATAATGTAAGGCGTAAGATTGGTTGGGTTGAACATTCCCATATATTGGTCTGTAACAAGACCATTGTTTCCCATATGTTTTACCGAGAAATCTCTGAATTCTTTTTTAATGTCCATATTATATTTGGTTATTTTTAAATCTATATTGAGTTTGCAATTTCTATTCCTTTGCTAAAGTAAGTCATTCTGTCACAAAATACGAAATAATTCGCTGTCTAATTTGTTTTTGAGTTGAGTCAAGAGAATGATATTTTGATAAATATGCGTATTATCTTGCTCATTATCTGTTGTATTCTTCAGGTCGTTGATTAACTTAACAACATATTCTCTTTTATGTCTTAAAACAATATCCGAAACAAGCTTCGGAACAACCTCCTCTTCTGAACTGAAATAAATATTGAACTTGTTCCAGTTGCTTGTGTGATAGTTTTCTATAAGTGCATTCGCTAGTTTACCAGAGATTTCCTCATCCATCATATTGAAGAAAAAATTACCTGATCTTATTTCGTTTTGAAGAATACCTTCTTTGATTTCAGAAATAATTGTTTTATGAATATCCAGCTGAATCTCGCATTCATCTTCTTCCAAATGATTCAGAATTTCTTCTATGACTGTAATTTTGTAAGCGTTTCCATCAGCATCTTTTCTGTCTAAGACGAAATCACCATATTTCAACATCAAATCAACCAATTTTTCTTCCTGAAGCAACAATGGATTGACAGAAAAAGTATTTTCCTGAACAATTTCTAATTTTGGAGCAGCCTTTTTCTCTTCAAACTTAGGTTTTGATTCCTGCTGTTGTGTGACATTGGTCTGAATCTGAAGTTCATTAAACAAACTTTGCTCACTCAATCCAAATTTATTCGAAACTTCTTTCAAATAAACTTCACGTTTCAAAGCATTTTGCACAAACGCAACCGATTTTACA
Source organism: Epilithonimonas zeae (assembly GCF_900141765.1). Lineage (NCBI taxonomy): Bacteria > Pseudomonadati > Bacteroidota > Flavobacteriia > Flavobacteriales > Weeksellaceae > Epilithonimonas > Epilithonimonas zeae. Next base: position 2,261,576 of record NZ_FSRK01000001.1, read on the forward strand.
ATATCACGGATTGATTCTGCTTTTCTGATGGGGTCATTGCCTGCATCTTTCAGAAGAATCTCAGCTTTGAAATCGATGAAATCTTTGGCTTCTTTATCAATGAAATTCTCAACATATTCCTGCGGATGTTTTCTTGCAAAAGAATCGGGATCATCACCATCTGGAAAGAGAAGAACACGAATGTTCATTCCTTCGGAAAGTAACATATCGATGCTTCGGAAACTCGCTTTGATTCCTGCTTTATCACCATCGAAAAGAATCGTTACGTTTTCAGTTAATCTTTTTATTAATTTGATCTGTTCCGTTGTCAAAGACGTTCCTGAACTTGCCACAACATTTTCAATTCCTGACTGATGAAGCGAAACCACATCCATATAACCTTCCACCAAAAGACAAAGGTTTTTTCTGGAAATGGATTGTTTGCTTTGATTCAGACCATAAAGAACATTGGATTTATGGTAAATTTCGGTTTCCGGAGAGTTGAGGTATTTCGCAGTTTTGACATTATTCTTGAGAATTCTTGCACCAAAACCAAGAACTCTTCCCGAAAAACTGTGAATCGGAAACACTACTCTATCACGGAATCTATCTATTCCTGAAGGTGTATTTTCCGGAAATATGGACAACCCTGATTTTTCAAGAATATCTTTGGAATAAGCTTTTCCAAGAGCGAACTCTGTAAACGCATTTTTCTTTTCAGGAGAATAACCTAATTGGAATTTTTTGATAATATCATCCCGAAGTTCTCTTTCTTTAAAATAAGAATAAGCAATCATTTTGCCTTCTTCCGATTCCCAAAGCTGATCTTGGAAAAAATCATTGGCAACCTCGTGGATCTTATAAAGCAAATCACGCTCGGTTTGTGATTGTTTTTCTTCTTCAGAATATTCTCGGATATTTTCCTCTATCTCTATCCCATATTTTTTCGCCGCGTGGCGAAGTGCTTCGGGATAAGTGAAATTCTCGATTTCCATTAAAAAAGAAATAGCTGTTCCTCCTTTTCCTGTCGAGAAGTCTTTCCAGATCTGCTTACTAGGAGAAACTACAAAACTTGGTGATTTTTCCTCGTGAAAAGGACTCAAACCCTTGAAGTTAGAGCCTGCCCTTTTCAACTGAACATATTCACCAATGATCTCTTCTACACGGATGGTAGAAAATATTTTATCAATCGTCTCTTTCGTAATCACGATGTAAAGGTAATAATTAGTTTTAATTTTTATTCTGAAATAAAATCTGCAGAAACCTTATTTTTGTAAAAAATTTAAGATGCAATTTACAATTCATCAGCTTGAAGAATGGAAAGACATTGTCAATCAAATCATTCCAAATCTTCAACATAATATTCTTCTTCTCAAAGGCAATCTGGGCGCAGGAAAAACCACTTTTTCTCAGTTTTTGCTTCAGGAATTGGGAAGCTCAGACGAAATCTCATCTCCAACCTACTCTATTGTGAATGAGTATGATACACCAAAAGGAAAAGTTTTTCATTTTGATTTGTACCGATTAAAATCTGTGGAAGAAGCTTATGATTTCGGGATTGAGGAATATCTTGACAATGGATTTTTGTCAATTATAGAATGGCCGGAAATCTATATGGACGAGCTTGAAGGTTACGATTTTCACGAAATGACCATCACCAATACAGAATCCGGAAGAGAAATCGAGTTTAATTAAACATAATAGTAATTTGTTTTATCTTTGCTTTAGATTTTGAACAATGATTCGTTTTATATGAGCAGTACATCAACCATATTTACGCCTTTTACAGAAGAAGAACTGATTCCTAAAGAGGAAAAACTAGAAGTTGTAAAAAAAGGAAAAACCTTTAGCATTGGTATTCCAAAAGAAACTTGTCTGAACGAAAAAAGAACGTGTATCATTCCGGATGCAGTTCAGATTTTGGTAAATAATGGACACAAAGTCATTATAGAAAGTGGCGCCGGAGAAGGCTCACACTTTTCTGATATTTTATACTCCGAAGCTGGTGCAGAGATTACAAACGACCCCAAAGTCGCTTTTTCTCAAGACTTGGTTCTAAAAATAAATCCACCAACCGAAGAGGAAATCGATTACTTGAGACCGATGACTTATTTAATTTCGGCTTTACAAATCAATCTTAGAGACAAAGATTATTTCCTGAAATTAGCTTGCAAAAAAGTCAATGCGATTGCTTTCGAATTCATAATGGATGAATACAAACAATTGTCATTGGTAAGATTAATTGGTGAAATTGCTGGAAGTGTTTCCATCCTTTACGCCTCAGAATTATTGGCAATGTCCAACGGATTGATGCTTGGCGGAATCACTGGTGTTCGTCCTACGGAAGTTGTAATTCTTGGAGCGGGAATCGTTGGAGAATTCGCGACAAAAGCTGCTATAGGACTTGGAGCGAGTGTCAAAGTTTTTGATAATTCATTGTCGAAGCTTCGAAGACTTCATACTTTGGTGGACAGTCGTGTTCCAACATCGGTCATCGACCCGAAAGAATTAACAAAATCGCTTAGAAGAGCCGATGTTGTTATCGGAGCTTTACCAAGGTTGAATCTTCCTCCAATCGTTACCGAAGATATGGTAATGAAAATGAAAAAAGGAAGTGTCATCATCGATATCACAATCGATAATGGAAAGGTGATTGAAACCTCAGAGCTGACAACAACAGAAAAACCATTCATTGTAAAACACGACGTTATCCACTGTGGTTTACCGAATTTGACTTCAAGAATGCCGAGAACGACAACGAAAGCTGTGAGCAATTTCTTCCTAAGCTATCTGTTAGGTTATGACGAAGAGGGCGGTTTCGAAAATATGCTGATTCATAAAAACGAAATCAAACAATCTCTTTATATGTACAAAGGAAGACATACGAAACAATTGATTTGCAACAAGTTCGACCTTCCTTATCATGATATCAATCTTTTGATTTTCTAAATCTCATTAATGCTAAAAAAATTAAAATTCTACGCTATCGGTCTGGTTCCAGGCTTGTTAATCGTATTTTTCATACTCAATCAAAAAGGTACAAGTTGCTCTTATTTCCCTAATGACAGGGTAATTGCTGAAACGTTGACAAAAGATTTCACCTATTCTCCAGCTTTCCAAACGGAGATGGAGCTCAACAAAATCTCAGAACAATTCTTGAAAGACAGCATCATCGCTGGTGGAAAAATTGATTTTGACCGAAGCAAAGCACAAGAGAAACCTTGTCCAAAATACGTTTTGGTTTATCCGAAAAACAATCCGAGATTCGAAATTAATTATTCTAAATGCAAGGAAAATGCTGAATTTACCAGCTTGAAAAAACTGAAATAATATGTCTGGCAAAAATCTCTTACTTCCGGATTATTTTCTGTTTGGTGGGATTTTCGTCATCTTTTTTTTGCTGGTTTTAACTTTCTTCCTTTATGGGAAATACAAATCGTCAAAAGCGAAAAATAAAATTTTAGAAGACAATTACAAAGCGATTGAAAGCAAACTCGACAATGTACGCTTAGAACATATCGAGACCAAACTCAATCCGCATCTTTTCAAAAACATTCTCAATTCGGTTCAATCACACGCTTATCAGACTTATATTTCGTTGGATAAATTGGCGAGTATTCTGGATTATATTCTTTATGAAAGCAGCAACAAATTCGTGAGTCCAAAAGAGGAATTGGATTTTGCAATGAACCTTATCGAAATCAATAAAATCAAAATCAATCCTTTGTTCGATTTTAGAATTAAAACGAAAATTAATAAAGAAGATTCTATATATCTGGAGAAAGTTTTTGCCCCATTGATTTCTGTTGATTTGATTGAAAATGCTTTTAAACACACCGATTTTTTGGCTGAGGATTCTTTTATTGCCGTGAATTTAATTTTAGATGACGGGAAATTTGAGATGAAAGTCTCCAACAAAATCTCCGAAAAAACACCATTAAAAAAGGAAAACAGCGGATTCGGAAGCAAATCATTTGACCAAAGATTGAAACTGATTTACAAAGACCATTACAAGCTGAACAAAAATATCACCAACGGAAATTACGTCGCCCATTTAACCATTAATCTTTCAGAATTTTATGATAAAATGCGTTATTCTGGACGATGAATTATTGGCAATCAGCTACCTGAAACTTCTCTGCGACCAGATTGAAGGTATAGAAGTTGTGAAAGCTTTCAACAATCCGAAAATATTTTTGCAAGAAATCAATGATATCGACTGTGATGTCTGCATTCTTGATATCGAAATGCCTGGAATGAATGGACTTCAAGTCGCGGAATTAATCAAAAACAAAAAAATCATTTTCACAACCGCTTACAAAGAATATGCGGCAGAAGCTTTTGACCTTGATGTGGTAGATTATGTACGGAAACCTATCAAAAAAGAACGTCTTCAACAAGCTTTTGAAAAGGCTGAAAAATTACTCGGCGAGCAGAAAAAAAATCAGTTTTTTGAGTGGAATACCAATCTCGGAAAAACCCGAATTTTTGTCAGTGATGTGGTTTACATCAAAACTTCTGACATAGACAGCCGCGACAAAGACTTAATGCTGAAAAACAATTCAGAAATCACACTTAAAAATCTGAGCTTCAAAAATTTATCTGAATTATTACCTGAAAAATTGTTTGTTCAAATTAATAAAAAGGAAATGGTTAACATTCAGCATATTCAGGTTTTTTCTTCTTCGGAAATTATTCTGGATATGGTTTCATCAGACGGAATTCCTTTAAAATTGGGTGTCAGCGATATTTTCAAAAATCAAATTTCTGAAAAATTGTCAAGATAATTTCAGCGCAGAATTTACTGCTTTCATTACATTTCTGAATTGAATTAACTTTTGATTCATCAAAACTTCTCAAATTTACATCCTGAAATCAGTACAATTCAAGTTACCGATTTGTGAAATGAATTTGATTATGAAAAAGTACAGAAATATTATCTTTTACGTCCTTACAATTGCGTTTTTCTCTTGTTTGATGTATTGGTTTTTTGTAGAAGGAAAAACTTTGGAAATTGGAGAAAGTATTGCGCCGACTAAAGTAACTGGCGGAACGATGTGGGACACTTTCGCTACATCATTCTTAGAAAATCTTCATCATCCATTGGCACTTCTTTTGGCACAAATTGTTACCATAATTGTTGTTGCTAAGTTTTTCGGATGGATTTGTGTTAAGCTGAAACAACCATCTGTAATTGGCGAGATGATTGCAGGTATTGTCCTTGGACCATCACTTGTAGGATTATATTTTCCAGAATTTTCAGCGTTTATGTTCCCAAAAGAATCGCTTCCTAACTTACAATTTCTAAGTCAGATTGGTTTGATTCTCTTCATGTATATCGTGGGGATGGAGCTGGATTTGAGCGTTCTGAGAAAAAAAGCACACGATGCGGTTGTTATCAGCCACGCAAGTATTATCATTCCTTTTGCTTTGGGTGTTGGACTGGCTTACTTTATCTATAAAGAATTTGCGCCTGACGGAATTCAATTCAGTTCGTTTGCCTTATTTATGGCGATTGCGATGAGTATCACAGCATTTCCAGTTCTTGCAAGAATTGTTCAGGAAAGGAATCTCCATAAAACCAAAATTGGAACCGTTGTAATTACTTGTGCTGCAGCCGATGACATTACGGCCTGGTGCATCTTAGCAGCCGTAATTGCAGTTGTAAAAGCAGGCTCTTTTTCGGGTTCTATTTTTGTCATTATAATGGCAATTGTTTACGTTTTCTTGATGATAAGATTGGTAAAACCTTTCCTTACAAGAATTGCCGAATCACAAAAAGGAAAAGGATTCATCAACAAAGCATTGGTTGCCGTTTTCTTTTTGATATTGATTATCTCATCTTATTTGACAGAAGTTATCGGGATTCATGCACTTTTCGGAGCGTTTATGGCTGGAGCGATAATGCCTGAAAATGTGAAATTCAGAAACCTTTTCATCGAGAAAGTTGAAGACGTCGCTTTGGTTTTGTTACTTCCATTATTCTTTGTATTCACAGGACTTAGAACACAAATCGGATTATTGAACGACCCCCATCTCTGGAAAATCGGTGGATTGATTATCTTGACGGCGGTTATCGGTAAATTTGTAGGAAGCGCATTGACTGCTAAATTTCTAAGATTAAATTGGAAAGACAGTCTCACCATCGGTGCTTTGATGAATACAAGAGGTTTGACTGAACTGATTGTTCTTAATATCGGTTATGACTTAGGTGTTTTAGGCCCTGAATTATTTGCGATGCTTGTGATAATGGCGCTATTCACAACTTTTATGACAGGTCCTTGTCTTGATATGATCAATTATTTCTTCAAAGGAAAAAAATCAAGTCTGGAAGAAGACGACAATGATAATGATGAAAAATATAAAGTTCTTTTATCATTTGAAACGCCGGAATCCGGAAGTACATTGTTGAAATTAGCTGATAATTTTACCCATAAAATGAACGGTAATAAAAGCGTAACAGCAATGAACATTGCTCCTCTTGATGAATTGCACGCTTTTGACATCGAAGATTATGAAAAAGAACTATTTGAAGATGTGATTGATACTTCTCAGGCCTTAAAACTGGAAGTAACGACACTTTTCAAAGCTTCCACAGATACACAAAGTGATTTAGTTAATATTACTAACAAAGGTAATTATGATTTGCTTTTGATAATGTTAGGAAAATCCATTTACGAAGGAACTTTGCTTGGAAAATTGCTTGGTTTCACGACCAAAATCATCAATCCAAGTAAATTACTCAATACGGTTACTGGAAAATCATATATTTTCAACAACTCCCCTTTTGATGATTTCACATTAAGTATTATCGATAAAACCAATATTCCTGTTGGGATAATGGTGGACAAAAACTTTGAAAGTGCAGACAGAATCTTTATCCCAATTTTTGATTTGAGCGATTTTTATCTGGTTGAATATGCTAAACGATTGATCAATAATAACGACTCTCAGGTTATCATTTTGGACGCAGCAGGACAAATCCGTAAGAATACAGAAATCCGTGAATTGATAAGAAATATCGAACATATCGCGCCGAATCACATTACGCTTTACAATGAAAAAACAATCGAAAAAGAATTCCTAGAATCTCAGGATTTGATGTTGATCAGCAGCAAAAGCTGGAAAAATCTGATTGATACAAAAAGTCTTTGGTTATCAGACATTCCATCCACTTTAATTGTTTCGAATCCATAATTTTTTTTGAATTTTAGAAAATTAATTTCTATCTTCGTTTTGTGAAAAAAATAAACAGAACATATTATTATGCAATTTTGACCCTGAAACAGGATTAGGATTCGTATGTACAAATATCAAAACCTCGTCCTAATGACGGGGTTTTTTGTTTTAAATTATTAATAGAAAAATATTATAAATGAAACGCTTTGCGTTCCATCTGACAGAATAAAAAAATAAGTATTTACAGATGAAAATAGGAATTATTGGAACCGGATTAATTGGAGGTTCCATTGCATTGAAATTAAAAGAGAAAAACTTCGCAGAATTTGTTTATGGAATTGACCAAAACGAAGAAAATCTAAACAAAGCTCTCGAGCTCAATATCATTGATGAAAAGGCAGATTTAGAATTAGGAATCAAAAATTCTGAATTAATTATCATTTCGATTCCGGTGGATTCTGCGAAGAAAATATTACCCGATGTTTTGGATTTGATTAATGAAAATCAAGTCGTAATGGACGTTGGTTCTACAAAATCAGGCATTGTAGATTCAATTAAAAATCATTTAAACAGAAAACGATTTGTCGCTTTTCACCCGATGTGGGGAACGGAAAATTCTGGTCCAAATGCGGCAACTAAAGACAGTTTTACAGGAAAAGCTGCCGTGATTTGCAACAAAGAAGAATCTGACGAAAATGCCTTGGAAATTGTAGAACAAGTTATTGAGGCTTTGGAAATGCATCCGATTTATATGAATGCCGATGTACACGATATTCACACGGCTTATATTTCGCATATTTCGCACATTACTTCTTACGCTTTGGCCAATACTGTTTTGGAAAAGGAACGAGAAGAGGATACGATTTTCCAATTGGCAAGTTCCGGTTTTTCAAGTACCGTTCGTCTGGCAAAATCTCATCCTGAAATGTGGGTTCCCATTTTCCGTCAGAACAAAGAAAACGTTTTGGATGTTCTTAATGAACATATTTCACAGCTTAGAAAATTCAAATCTGCTTTGGAGAAAGAGAATTTTGATTACTTGGAGGAATTGATTAGGAATGCGAATAAGATTCGGGGGATTTTGGATAAATAGAAAACAATCTAAATGGAAAACTAAAATATTCTTAATGAGTCCAATTTTCAAGTTTTCCATTTTCTTTTTGCCATATTTCAATATAAACATCCTCTGACATTGGTTTACCTTTATCTTTAATAATGTCAAAATTTAAATCTTTTAGAGCATTCTCGAATTTTTTAATACAATAGCTATATTCTTCTTTCTCAAAAAACTCCTCAATTTCTTTTTCAGAATACGTCATTCTAATTTGGGAAACCTTACCATTTCCACCAATCGTAACAAGATATCTTTCTGAACAATCATTTTCATTTTGCCATTTTTCTTTCTTTAATCTCTTAAAAAGAACATCTGAAATTTTATCTTTATCAATTCTATTTATTGATTTCGGTACTTTTTGATAATTATGAACTTCTTCTTGTCTTACTAAATTTCCGCTACTAAATTCCAACACAGTTTCATATTCAAATATTTTATAAAAAACACCGTCCCAGCGAAGTTGTCTATTATTTTTGATTTTTTGAGGAAAATTAATAATACCAGAAAACCAATCTATCAACACTCGGTTATCCCGAGTCTTATCTCCAAATATTTTTTTAATTTTTTTTGTAGAATCATCTGCACTAATTGAAGTTTTATCTTTCAATGCTCCACAGGAAATAATTTTTGTCAGATATAATTTATCATCAATAACTTCATATATTGCTTGATAACCTCTCCAACAATTTAATGGGACACCGAGTTTTTCAGAACCTCTAAAACTTAATCCAAATAATTTTTCTTCATCAGGATTTTGTTTTTGAAGATATTGTTCTAAAATTAAATTATACGTTGGAATTGTATCTTTCTTATAAATAATATAATCAGGCATTTGCGGGCTTGCGAAAATGTCTGTCATAATAAAAATGAAAATCGTAAAAAGAATTTTAAACAATATTTTCATTTAGAAAGTACATTTATTTATCAAATTGATTCGGATGTAATTTCTTAATATCATCCACGGTTCCAAGAACTTTATCTTTCAGCGAATCCTGATATTTTTGCAGTTTTTCAGAGACTCCAGAATCGGAAGTCCCTATAATTTTTGCTGCGAGAATTCCGGCATTTGAAGCACCATTAAGAGCAACCGTTGCCACAGGAATCCCAGAAGGCATCTGAAGAATTGACAAAACTGAATCCCAACCGTCAATAGAATTGCTGGACAAAATCGGAACGCCAATCACAGGCAAAGTCGTACAGCTGGCAACCATTCCAGGAAGATGAGCCGCGCCTCCAGCTCCAGCAACAATAACCTTCAAACCTCTTTCTTTAGCAGTTTTCGCGTAATCAAACATTCTTTCCGGCGTTCTGTGCGCAGAAACGACTGTTAATTCGTAAGGAATTTCCAGAGATTTTAGAAAATCTGCAGCTTGCTGCATTATTGGCAAATCGCTTTGACTGCCCATTATTATTCCGACCATTTCAATTTCTATTAGATGCTCAAAGATAAAGATTTATCAATAAAATCGAGTTTTTTGGAATATCTTTGTTTCTTAATTTTCCAGATTTGAATTCCAAAACCATTATCGCTATTCTAATTGTTGCCATTGTTTGGGGCACAACTTTCCTTGGTATCAAAATCGGAGTGGAAACTGTTCCACCTTGGTTTGTTGCAGGATTTCGTCAATTTTTAGCATCATTGATTCTTTTACCATTTTTAATTTTTACAAAAAATATGAAATGGATTGGCTGGAAGAATTTTAGAATTCAATTGACTTTGTCATCCTTACTTTTAATTGGTGCGAATGGTTTAACAACCGTTGCGGAGAAAAACTTAACGAGCAGTTTAGCTTCCTTAATTAGTGCACTTTCGCCGGTTTTTATCTTTATTGGAAGTATGATTATCGGAATGGAAAAATTCACTATCCGAACTTTAGTTGGTTTGTTAATGGGATTTTCGGGAGTGATTTTTATTTTCTGGGACGGATTGAGTGAACTTTCCAATCCAGATTACAGAAATGGTTTGATTGTGATGATTCTGGCACTTTTAGGCTGGGCAACCGGAACAATTTATACCAAGAAACTTCACGTTCAGAATAACAATCTTTTCCTGAATCTCTTCTACCAATTTGCTTGGGCAGGAATTATCCAGTTGATTTTCGCCTTTTCTTTTTCAGATAAAATCGAAGTTGAAACTTGGTCTGTTAAAAGTATTTCTGCGATTATTTATTTGGCAGTTTTCGGTTCTGTGTTAGCTTTCTTTGCTTATAATTATCTTTTAAAAACATTACTTCCAACACAGGTTTCTATGCTGTCTTACGTGAATACGATTATCAGTATTTTCTTGAGCTGGTTAATTCTTGGAGAATCGATTTCGGAAAAATTCATTATCGCTACAGCATTAATTATCAGCGGAGTTTTTATCATTAATTATAAACCCGGAATGTTGAGAAGAGCAAACAAATAACAAAATTTATTCTTAGATTTATTCTGGCAACTAAATTGATAATGTTAGATAAACCTAAAATATAAATCACTATGAAAAAGACAATTCTAATAGCTTCTTCAGCTATTTTATTGATTGCGACATCCTGCAAAAAACAAGAACAAACTATTGTAACCGACCAGAATAATGACACGGTTGCTGTAGTAACAACTGAAACAAAAACACTTACAGAGGTTGATGCAAAAGCTGCAGTAGATAAAGCCCAAGCAGATTTGGATGCCGCTATAAAAAAGGGAGACAAACAAGCTGAAACTGCTGCCAGAAAAGCTTTAGCAGATGCTAACACAGTTTGGAACGATACTAAGACTGCCGTAGGCAACGCAGCTAAAGATGTGAAAGAAGGCGTTGATAATGCTGTTGACAAAACAAAAGTGGCAGCACAAGATGCGAAGCAAGATATGAAAGCTGCTGCAAAAGACGCCAAAGAAGCGACAAAAAAAGCAACCGAAGATGCAAAAGATGCTTACAATAACGCTTTGGACAAAGCAAAAGCAAAGTAAATTAAAACAAAAAAAGGTCAGAAATCTCTGACCTTTTTTTATGCTATAACTCTTACTAAAGATTTGATGTGAATCAATTTCGCCATCAATTCTTCTCTGGAATCTGCCAAAACATTGATATGCCCCATTTTTCGTCCAGGCTTTGTTTCTGTTTTTCCGTAGAGGTGAACGTAGGTTTTTGGTAATTTTAAAACTTCTTCCAATCCTTCATATTTTACTTTTCCAGAATAATTTTCTTCACCAACAAGATTCAGCATTCCTGAAAATCCGAAAGCTTCTGTATCAGCTAAGGGTGAGTTTGTCACGACTCTGTAAAATTGTTCAAACTGAGAATTTGAGTTTCCTTCCTGTGATTGATGTCCAGAATTATGAAGTCTCGGCGCCGTCTCATTCACCCAAACTTTTCCAATTTTATCGAGGAATAATTCGATGGCGAAAAGCCCTGCAGAATCTGCACTTCGGATGAATTGATTAGCAATCACATCAATCTGTCTTTGAGTTTCCTCAGAAATATCAGCCGGGCAAATATTAAAATCGAGGAGATTCAGTTTTGGATCGGCAACCATTTCTGTTACTGGAAATGTTTTTATTTCTCCGTTTTCATTTTTAGCAACAATCACAGATAATTCTTTGTCGATATCAACCAGATTTTCCAAAACAGATTCCTGAGTCCAAAGGTTTCTCCAATCGTCATTTGAACGAAGTAACTGAACGCCTTTTCCGTCGTAACCTCCTGTATTCAATTTCTGAACAAACGGAATTTGGATTTTGATTTCGTCTTCACTTCCATCCATAATTTCGAATTCTGGAGACGGAATTCTATTCTCCTCATAAAATTGTTTCTGCAAAATCTTCTGCTGAATGATTTTGATAATCTTAGAACTCGGAACGACTCTTACACCTTGATTTTCCAGTTCTTCCAGCGCATCCGTATTCACGTGTTCAATCTCAATCGTTATAACATCTTTGTCTTTTCCAAACTCAAGAACATCATTATAATCATTGAAATTCCCTCTTGTAAAATGAGAAATGCCGGCACAAGAACATTCTGGATTTGGGTCAAGAACATAAAACTCATCATCATATTTCAATGCTTCTTGAATGAACATTCGCCCCAATTGTCCACCCCCTAAAATTCCGATTTTCATTTTTTTTACTTTCTTTTAGATTTATTTTAATGCAAATTTCGCAAATTATTTTTTGACTAAAGTCAATTGATTTTTAAATTAAAAAAATGGGCTAAAGCCCATTTCTATTGATATTTATTTCCTACAATTATCCTTTCTTCTCGTATCGATAATGTATTGAATTTTCCATTCGTTATTCAACTTTACCAATTGAAAAGAATTGACGCCACAATGCGAGAAGTTACCTTTGTAATAAAACTCATAGGGCGTCCAAACCGAAGCCAGATTTCCATCAATCAAGATATTTGAAAATATGATTCTCTCATCCAGACTTTGCTTTTCAGCTTTAGAAATACTTAATACAAAATCATTAATATTTTCATTTTTAACTTCTCCAGCCTTAGTTATCGTTTGCAAAACAGCATTTTTAGAAAACGATTTTCTAATCAATACAGAATCAGAAGTTTTCATTCCATTAAATAATTGATTAACCGTTGACTTAACCAAATCCTCTTCCGAAGTCTGAGAAAACCCAAAAATTGGAAGAATACTCAATAACAAAAATCTGATTTTCATCTGTCAATATTTTCTACAAAAGTAGAGTTTTTTTGTGGTTGTTGCTTTTTAAAATCAAGATAAAATTGAATCTTAAAGTGTTCATTTCCTACGAATTTGGTATAACTTATAGGAATCAAAAACATTGAAATTTATGTGATTTAACAATAAAATTCGTCGCAAACGTTTTATATTTGCGGGATGTCAGAAATCATAATTCTCTTTATTGGAGCAATTGCTGCCGGATTGATGGGTTCTCTTACAGGTCTGGGTGGCGGTGTCATCATTATTCCTCTTCTTACGCTTGGTTTCGGTGTTCCGATGCATTATGCAATTGGCGCTTCTCTCATCTCGGTCATTGGGACTTCTTCGGGTGCAGCAGTAGCTTTTGTGAAAGAAGGTTTTACCAATATGCGAATCGGAATGTTCTTGGAAATTGCAACCACAACTGGAGCAGTTTCAGGAGCTTTGGTTTCAGGATTTCTGAATCCGAATACAATCGGGATTATTTTTGCGAGTATCTTAATTCTTACCGTTCTTTTAAATCTTAAAGGAAAACCTGACCACCAGGAAGAATTAATTAAAGGAAGTTTGGCAGATAAACTCAAGCTTTACGGAACATTTCCAGATAAAGACGGCATCAAACGTTACGCTTCCAGAAATACAATTCCAGGATTTTTGATGATGGTTTTTGCAGGCGCAATGTCCGGACTTTTAGGAATCGGTTCTGGCGCTTTGAAGGTTTTGGCAATGGATAATATGATGAAATTACCTTTCAAAGTTTCCACTACGACAAGTAATTTTATGATTGGCGTGACCGCTGTTGCAGGTGCGTTGATTTATTTTCAAAGAGGGCAGATTATTCCTGTTATTGCCGCGCCGGTTTTGATAGGTGTGGTGGTTGGAAGTTTCATAGGTTCGAAAACTTTGATGATTTCCAAAACAAAGAAATTGAAAGTATTTTTCGCAATCGTAATCACGATTCTTTCAATTTATATGATGTACAACGGTGTCAATAAAAATTTCCATTAATGAGAACAAAACCATTTACAGACGTTGATTTAAATCGTTCCGTGGGAAATCTCCTAAGATTGGGTGTTCTACTTTCCGTAGTCACTTCTTTGGTGGGATTTGTAAAGCTTTTTACGGAAGGTTTTGTAATGCCAAGAAAATACCGGCTTTTGGAAATGGGAGATTCCTCTGAAAAAGTCTGGGGTCAGTTTTGGAATTCGTTGATGAAAGGCGAAGGAATGGCTATCATTCAACTTGGGATTTTGTTTCTTATTTTAACGCCATTGGTTAGAATTATTTTTGCATTGATTGGTTATCTTAAAGAAAAAGACTATGTTTATGTTATAATTTCTCTAATTGTTTTGGCAATTATGACCGTGAGTTTTTTAACAGGATATGCCCATTAATTCTCATAAAACTCTAAAGGTAAATTATCTGGGTCAGTTGTAAAAAAGAATTGTTTATCGGTAAATTCATCGATTCTGATTTCTTCACAATCCAAACCTTTTTCTACTAATTCATTTCGTTTTTCTTCCACACTATCTACTGAAAAAGCCAAATGACGAAGGCCACAACTTTCTGGTCTTGAAGGTCGAGCTGGCGGATTTGGAAAAGAAAATAATTCAATCACATAATGTTCTCCGATTGCTAAATCCAGTTTGTAAGACTGTCTTTCTTCACGATAAACTTCACGAATAATATTAAGACCTAAAACTTCTGTATAAAATTTTTTTGAAACTTCGTAATTGGAACAGATGATGGCGATGTGGTGGATTTGCATAGTGTAATTGTAAAAAGTAGAATGTATTAAGTATAAAGTATTTTATTTTGATTCCTCTTTCAATTTCTCCAAATAATCATTTTCCAATTCTTTCAGTTGTTTGAAGTAATTCTCCTTATCCATAAACAATTTTGGATTGTAAACATCTCCAGATCTACGTTTCTCGTGCAAATCGAACTGGCTTGCGTGCGAAGCGACCCAAACATCAAAATCCAATTTTTTCATCGCATCCAAAGTATAGGCATAATCTTTTTGCATATTTGGATAAGCTTGAACATCAGAGAATTTGTGGTCAATAATAATGGAAGGCATATTCGCAATTAAAACTTTATAAGTTCTGTCTTTATCTTTGGTTTCGAAGATAAAACTGCAGGAACCTTTTGTGTGTCCAGGATGATGAAGCAAAGTTAAAGTCGTATTTCCTAATTTGATTTTGTCATTATTTTTCAAAAGAAAATCTGGGTTCAATGGCTTGAAAGTCACTCCATACTTCCCTAATTCGTAGTCAGATTTTCCGCCGGATTTGAGTTCGGCTAATTCGGCTTCGTCAACATAAAGTTTGGCGCCAGTTTCTTTTTTGATATCAGCCATTGCGCCCATGTGGTCAAAATGCGCTTGAGTCAAAGTTAGAATTTTAATATTTTTATATTTGAATCCTAATTTCTCAATATTCGCTTTGATTTGAGGATCAGAATCTGCCAGACCAGTATTGATAAGGATATTTCCCTTATTTGTAACAATGAGATATGAGGCCAAATCGTAAGTCCCGACATAATACAAATTCCCGACAATTCTGAACGGCTCATAAGGTTGAGACCATTTTTCAGGATTATTTTTTGGTTCTGTTACGGTTTGTGCATTTCCGAAAAAGGAAATGATTAATAGGAATAATATTGTGAGTCTTTTCATAAATAAGAATAGTTATTATCCACATTTTTGTCATTCCGGAGGAATCTCAGCGGTCTAGATTCCTCCGGAATGACAAAAATGTGGTTAATTAAAATTGTTGTTAAAACAAATGATTTAAAAATTCCAAATTAGGATTCTGAATTCTTATAAATTCTAATTTTTTATTTCTTGATAAATCCTTTATTTCTTTTTCTCGTTCAATAGCGTGTTGAATCCAACCAAACTTTTCATAATAAACTAAAAACTCAACATTATATTTTGCTGTAAAGCTATTTGAATTTGTTTTAGTTTTATGTTGATGCAATCTAATATGAAGATTGTTTGTAACCCCCGTGTAAAGAACTGTTCTTCTTTTATTGGTTAAAATATAAACATAAAACGTGTAAGCTCCTTCTGGAAATTCAATCATTTGTTTGTGTTTTTATCATAAAATATTTCCAGATTATTGTTATTCCGAAGGAATCTAAACTGTTATATTTTTCTATATTGAGATTCCTCCGGAATGACAAAAATGTGGGTTAACTTTTGCATTATAATTTCACTTCCGACCTCCAGCTTCCATCTTCCGGCTTTTTAAAATCTCATCACATCTTTCACTACTCCACCTTTTTGCGTCAATGGAATCAGTTCTGTTTTGATGAAATCTGTGATTCTGTCGTTGTCAATATCATTTGGAAAAAGCAAATGAACATTAGCTCCAGCGTCTAAAGTGAAAAACAAAGACAAGCCCGTAATTCTTCTAAAATCCCAAATCTTATTAATGACCTGCAAAGTTCCAGTCTGCATCAGGATAAAAGCAGGTTCGCTCATCATCATCATTGCGTGAAGTGTCAATGCTTCGTGTTCAGCCAATTTGATGAAACCTTCCATATCACCTGATGAAAGAATCGTTTTCAGTTTGGTAAAATTCTCGTGTGCTTCTTGGAAACGTCTTTCTGCATAAGGATTGGTGTTCATCAAGCCGTGACCAACCGTTGAAGAAACCGATTTCTGACCTTCGTGAATCAGCAAAACCCAATCGTTGAAGTTTTTGAAAATCGGATGGATTTCCTCATCCGGATATTGAACAGCGAATAAATCCGAACTTCCTTCCACTTCTTCAGTTTTCCCCCAAACCACCAAACCTTCATAAAGACTTCTGCAAGCACTTCCGCTTCCTAATCTTGCCAAAAAGCTTGCTTTTTTTGTTTTAAAATCGGAGTCTGAATTTCCTGAGAAAATATTATCTAGGTTCATCAAACATTTAGCAATCGCTCCGAAACCTGAAGCTGAACTTGCAATTCCTGAACTGTGCGGAAACGTATTTTCAGTTTTGATGATGTATTTTCCTTTTAGAATCCAAGGTAGATATTGCTCGATATTTTTGAAATATTTTTCGATTTTCTCAGCGAATTTTTTTTCTTCATTTCCTGATAAAAAAGTCTTCACCGAAAAATCTTCTCCGGCAAAAAACTCCATTGTTGTATTGGTTCTGCAATGGTTCAAAGTATAGCTGACACTTGGATTGGCAGGAATCTGATTTTCGTACTTCCCCCAATATTTGATGAGTGCAATATTAGAGGGACAGCTTGAGGAGACGAGTTGATTGGATATCTGAAATTGGGAATTTCCCAAAAATTCTTGAGTCATAGGTTTGGCTTTTGGCTTTGGCAAATTTAAAATAAAATAGTTGTTTATGGGAATTTTGAACGCAAAGTCCACAAAGATTTTTTGAACTTATTGCAAACATTTTTAAGGCTCGCAAAGACGCTGACGCTCATCAAAGAATTAATATCATATTTTGAACTTCATATTCTGTAACATTTTTGTCTTTTTTAAACTAATTTTGTGAGGCTTTAAAAATCGTTGAAAAGAAAGACAAAACCTCAACATAGCCCCGATGGTAGCGACATCCTTTTTTGCAAAAAAAGATATAGCGGACAGCGGGTCGGAATATTGAATCGAAGGACAAATCTTGTTGCTTCTAAAAATAAAAAACATCTGTATGCTGAAAGCAGAAAATATCAAAAAAACATACAACGCCGGAAAGAAAATCGCACTTCAGGACTTTTCTATTGAAGTTCCTACTGCAAGTGTTTACGGGCTTTTGGGACCGAACGGCGCCGGAAAAACGTCATTTATCCGTATCATCAACCAAATTACGCAGGCAGATGAAGGTAAGGTTTGGATTGACGGCCAGGAACTGAATCCGGAACACATCCGAAACATTGGTTATATGCCGGAGGAACGCGGACTTTATAAGAATATGACGGTGGGCGACCAGCTTCTGTATTTTGGTGAGTTGAAAGGAATGTCCCGTCAGGAAGCACTTTCGCAGGCGAAATTCTGGTTTGAACAACTGAACATCGACCAATGGTGGAAGAAAAAACTGAGTGAACTTTCAAAAGGAATGGCGCAGAAAATCCAGTTTGTAGTGACGGTTTTGCACCGCCCGAAATTGTTGATTCTGGATGAGCCTTTTTCCGGTTTTGACCCTGTGAATGCGAATCTCATCAAAGACCAAATCATCCGGTTGAAAAATGAGGGAACGACAATCATCTTATCAACGCACCGAATGGAAAGTGTGGAGGAAATGTGTGATTTTGTAGCGTTGATTAATAACTCTAAGAAAGTTCTGGACGGGAAAGTTTTTGATGTCCGTGAACAGTTTAAACAGAATGTTTTTTCGGTGGTTTTGTCGGATGTGAACTCTGAAAACCTTGAGGAATTAACAAGAAAATATCAAATCGAAAACATTGGAACTGCGAACGGTTTGTTCAATTTTGAATTGAAAAATACAGAGAATCAAAATATTCTTTTGCAAGACCTTTTGAAAACTGGAACAATACGAACTTTCAATGAGAAGATTCCTAGTATGAACGAGGTTTTCATTAATGCGGTGCAATCATAATTGATAAATGATTCTACTTAATACATTTTACTTTTTTTACAATAAATGAAAAATATATATTTAATTACCAAAAGAGAATTTCTGACGCAGGTAAAGAAAAAATCTTTTATTATTTTAACGCTTTTGGCGCCGCTGATGATTGTTGGATTTGGTGCTTTGATTGGGTTTATGTTCAAAGCTAATGAAGCGGAATACAAATTCGAAGTGGTTGATAAAAGCGGAATTTTTGCTGGTCAATTGAAATCGACAAAAGACATTACTTACACTTTTGTTCCGACCAACACCGAAAATACTTTGGTTAAAAATCTAAAAGAACTGAAAGGTTCAGACGGAATTCTTATCATTCCGGAACTGATAGACAAGAATTTTGATGCTTTGGAAAGTGGAACAAAATTATTAACCAACAAAAAAATTGGTGTTGATACCAAAGTTGCTGTTTCTTCTGACCTAAGCAATATTCTGAAGAAAGAGAAAATCAAAATGTTGGGAATCTCAGAAGACAGAATCGTCAATCTTGATAAAAATTTTAAAATCATTTCTCAAAATGTAACGGAAAGCGACCGACCAGAAAGTGACCTCGCTTTCGGAATCAGAACGGCGTTGAGTTTTGGATTGATGTACGTGGTTTTTATGTTCATCATTATTTACGGTGTCAGAGTAATGAGAAGCGTGCTCGAGGAGAAAAACAACCGTGTTGTGGAAATCATCATCTCATCTGTGAAACCATTTGAGCTAATGATGGGGAAAATCTTAGGTGTGACTTTGGTGGCTTTGACCCAGTTTATCGTTTGGATTGCGATGTCTGTGACTGCTGCTCTTTTCTTAAATACTGGATTCTCTGCAATGCAAAAAAATATGCCCGCGGAACAAGGTGAAATGATGAAAAATTTTGATTTTCAACAAATCGCTACTGAAGTTTCCCACGTTCTTTTGGATATGAATTATATCGGAATCATCAGCGTTTTTGTATTTTTCTTTTTGTTTGGATACATCTTTTATAGCTCGATGTATGCAGCGATTGGAAGTGCAGTTGACAATGAAACAGAAACTCAGCAGTTCACAATGTTTGCCATTATTCCTTTGATGATAGGACTTTACGGAAGTTTCACGATTATGAATAATCCAGATGGACCGATGGCG
Source organism: Epilithonimonas zeae (assembly GCF_900141765.1). Classification (NCBI taxonomy): domain Bacteria; kingdom Pseudomonadati; phylum Bacteroidota; class Flavobacteriia; order Flavobacteriales; family Weeksellaceae; genus Epilithonimonas; species Epilithonimonas zeae. Next base: position 2,281,207 of record NZ_FSRK01000001.1, read on the forward strand.
TTTTGGTTGTCCATTATTCCGTTTACGTCGCCTGTTGCGATGATCGCCAGGATTCCGTTTGGTGTGCCGCTTTGGGAGATTCTGTTATCGATTTTTCTATTGATCGCTTCTACTCTATTGATGGTTTATATTGCCGCGAAAATCTACAGAGTGGGAATTTTGATGTACGGAAATAAGGCAACTTTGAAGGAGATCTGGAAGTGGATCAGGAGTTGATTTTCTTTATTGAAAATTTTCATTTTATTTGTGGAAAATTAATAATGTGAAAAAACTTACTTTATTAGCTCTTATTTTGTTATTCATTATTTCTTGTCGAAAAGATGATGATGAAAAATCAGAATCGATAATTACTGGAACTTGGAAACTTATTGATTATCGTTCTGTTTCCGGAAAAGATGGCTCAGTTATTTATTCAAATACAATTCCTGAAAATGATTGTAAAAGAAAATCAAACTACAATTATAAAAATAATGGGAAATACATTGGAGAATATTTTCGGGATCCGAATACTGGAGAATGTGGTAATAAAGCTTTTTTAGAAGAGATGGATTACGTTTATAATGAATCTTCTAAAACTATTTCTTACAAGATTGACGGAATTACTCAAGATATTCTAAATGTGAATTCCCTAACTAAAACTGAAATGCAAATTTTAATGAATGATCAAATGGATCAAGATGGAGATGGAACTCCTGATAGAATTTTCAGCATTTACATTAAACAATAAAAACAAAAAACCTCAGAAAATTCTGAGGTTTTTATTTATTTCTTTTTCTTAGCTTTTGACTTTTGTTTCTGCTGTGCTCTATTCGCTCCGAATTTCTTAGGTGCTTTACGTTTACTCGGTCCTCCAAGATTGATTTTCTTGTTCTTATCTTTTTTCTCGTGGAAAGCAGATTCGCCTTCATTGAGTTTGGCACTTGTTAGGAATTTCATTTTCACTTCATCCTGTTCAGAAGCAATTTTGACTTTCGAAATAGTTACTTCTTCTGGGAATTCAGATTTGGCAATTTCTTTGTCCATCAACAATTCGATATCCAAAAGTTGAGCTTCTTCTTTTTTGGTATAGAAAGTTACCGCAATTCCATCTTTATCTGCACGCCCAGTTCTACCGATTCTGTGGATGTATTGTTCCGGAACTTCTGGAACTTCGAAGTTGAAAACATGAGAAATATCCGGAATATCCAAACCTCTCGCCATAATATCTGTTGTAATCACGCCACGCAGTTCTTCATTAGAAAACTCCTGCATCACTCTCAAACGAAAATTCTGAGATTTGTTGGAGTGAATCACACCAAATTGGTCAGGAAATTCAATATTCAGTTTTTCGAAGATCAGGTCTGCATGTTTCTTATTATTAGCGAAAATTAAGATTTTTTCTAAATCCGTTTCTGTTTTTAAGAGGTGAATTAATAAATTCAGTTTCGTGTTGAAATTCTCAACCGGAACTGCAGACTGTGCAATCTTCTCCAAAGGCGTTCCTGATCTTGCCAATGAGATCTCAATTGGACCAGCGAAATATTCGTTCAGCAAAGCATCTACAGCATCTGTCATCGTTGCAGAAAAAAGGATGTTTTGTCTTTTCTCCTTCATCATTTCGAAGATATGCGTCAGTTGGGGGCGGAAACCAAGATTCAGCATTTCATCAAATTCATCGATGATCAATTTGTTTACTTCTTTCAATGAAATTGCATTGTCAATCGCTAGATCCATTACTCTACCAGGCGTTCCTACCAAAATATCACAACCGTCATTGAACAATAATTTTTGTGTATTGATGTTTTTTCCACCGTAGATTCCGATCACTCTTGCAGTAAGATTTTGTGTCAGCGTCGTTAAAACTTCCGTTACCTGAACCACCAATTCTCTTGTAGGAACCAGAACCAAAATTGTAGGATTTCCGGATTTGTTATATTTCCAATTTTTAAGAACAGGAAGCAGATAGGCCAAAGTTTTTCCCGTTCCGGTTTGGGCAATTCCCATTACATCACGTCCAGAAAGTATCGGACTGATGCTTTTTTCCTGAATAGGTGTTGGCTCAAAAAGGTTGAGATCAGCTAAAACGTCTAGAATCTTTTCCGGTAAATCGAAGTCTGCAAAAGTGGTTTTCATCCGGCAAAGATATGGATTTTGAAATCAAGGGAGGATTATCAACTAATAGTTAATCACTTCTGATATTTTTTTTACCACTTGGACACATAGAATAAAATCAAAAACTCTGCATCTATATGGTTATGAATTACGATTTTTGCTCTTCCTTCAAAATAATCCTGAAAGTCGTTCCTTTCCCAACTTCAGAGTTTGCAATTCTCACGTCGCCTTTGTGATATTCTGACACTACTCTTTTCGTCAAAGACAATCCTAATCCCCATCCCCGTTTTTTGGTAGAAAATCCAGGTTTGAAGGCATTTCGGATTTGTTGTTTAGTCATTCCGCAACCAGTGTCGGTCACGTCGATGTAGACGTTTTTATTTTTTTTGTAAAGCGACAATTCCAGTTTACCTTCACCTTTCATTGCATCAACTGCATTTTTTACAAGATTTTCGATGACCCAGCTCATCAGAATCTGGCTGTGTGGAACCAAAACCGGTTCGTAAGTTTTTCTTAAGGTAAATTCAACCTTAGTTGAAATTCTGGATTTTAAATAATCAAAATTTTGCTGAACGGTTTCATTGATATCCAAATCATTAAGTGTTGGAATAGAACCAATTTTTGAGAATCTTTCGGAAATAGTTTTGAGTCTGTTGACATCCATTTCCAATTCTTTTACACCCATTCCATTTTCATCTTCGAGCTTCATAATCTCAACCCAACCAATCATTGAGGAAAGAGGCGTTCCAATCTGATGCGCTGTTTCTTTGGCTAAACCTGCCCAAACAAAACCTTCGTCGGTTTTCTTCAGTAATCGTAAAAACCAAAATGAAAAAACAAGATAAAGCGAAATGAAAATTGCCAACAAAAGTGGATAATAACGAAGATAATTCATCAAATCCGAATTATCATAATACAAATATTGATTATTAAAATCCGGCAACTGAATCTCGAATGGCGGATATTTGTTTTCCATTTCAGTCATTTTTGCCTTTAGTTTTTCTTTGTCTTTAAGAATCTCTTCGGAAATACCTCGGCTTTCTAAAACTTCTCTTTTTTTGTTGGTAACAATGATGGGCAAATCTTCATTCTCACTAATGACATAAAGTGCTAACTCGCTGAATCTCGAATCTACATCGGTATCCTGAAGATAACGCATTGCTGTTGCCAAAGACTTAATTCTTTCAGTTTCTTTACTTCTAAGATGCTGAATCAGGAAATTGGAGGAGATTATAATTCCTGCAACAATTGAGGTCAATATAAAATATACAACCCAGCTATTGATACGTTTCAGAAAATTAAGTCCTTTCATTAATGCTTATAAAACGGCAATTTAGGAATTTATTATATAAAATTAGAGGTTAGATTTTAGACATTAGAAATTAGACTGGAAATCAAGATTAATTTAGATATTTGTATTCAAAAAAAATTAAAAAATGATAACGATTCAGAATAATAAACTAAAAGCGAATTTCAACGAACTTGGAGCAGAATTGATTTCTCTCATCAATCTTGAGACTGAGAAAGAAATAATATGGAATGGCAATCCAGATTTTTGGGGCGGACAAAGTCCTGTGCTCTTTCCGATAGTTGGAGCTTTGAAAAATGAACAATATATTTTTGAAGGTCAAACTTATGAATTGCCTCGCCACGGTTTTGCAAGAAGACGAACTTTTAATGTGAAAAATTCATCCGACAATGAGGTTAATTTTGAATTAAAATCTGATGAAGAATCTTTAAAAATCTATCCTTTCGAATTCAGTTTGGAAATCAAATATACTTTGGTTGAGAAAAAACTGACGGTTTCTTATCAAGTTAAAAACCTTTCTGAAAAAGAAATGTATTTTTCATTAGGCGCACATCCGGGATTTGCAATCGATACAGAAAATGGTTTGAATTACAACGATTACGAAATTTCTTTTTCTGATGATGAAAAACTAGAAATTCATCCTTTAGTTGATAATCTCATCAGCAATGAAACTCAAACCATCGAACTTGATAATAAAACGCTTTTATTGTCTTACGAACTTTTTTCTAAAGATGCTTTGGTAATGACCACAATGAAAAGCAGAGAATTGATTTTGAGAAATAATAAAAATAATCACAAAGTCATTTTCACTTTTTCAAATTTTCCTTACTTCGGGATTTGGGCAGCTAAAAATGCGGATTTTGTTTGTCTGGAGCCTTGGCAGGGAATTGCGGATTTGGAAAACCATAATCAGGAATTGACTGAGAAATTTGGGATTTTGAAATTGGAGAAGCATCAAGATTGGAAGGCTGATTGGGCGGTTGAGATTGAGTAATTAAAAAAATGAATTAATGGCGTTTCTAATCTTTTTTGCATTTTCTTTATTCTTATTAATCATATTTCTTGATAGATATATGATGCATAAAGCAGTAAAAAACAAACTTCAAAAAATATTGAATTTAGAAGAGAAAATTGTATTAATAAAAGAAAATGTAAAAAGTGAAACGTTTACAGTTGGATTAAAAAATCACAGATACCACTTTAGAAAATCTGATTTATATTTTTTTGACAATGCATTTGTTATTATAGGATTTTACAAAATTGTTGGAGTAAAAATATACACTTGTATTATAGTTTTTTCTGATGGAAACGATTTAGATACTAAAGATTTAAAAACATTTAATCTTAATTCTTCAAACAATGATATTTATATAGAATTTGGAAAAGCAAGCTTTACAAGTACAAATGTATCTGTAAGATTAAAAAACATCTCAAAAGAAGAAAAACAATTGATTAAAATCAAATAAAATAGCTTTCGACCAAGTCAAAAGCTATCTTTAATTTATTCTTTATCCAACTTGTTCCAATATTCTAAAATTTCACTTTTGATACTTTCTGGCAAAGTTTTGAAATTGTTGGAATAAACATCTTTTGTATAACCACTTTCTGCAGAAGTCGAAATCTCGTAAAGTTTATCTTTCTTAGAAAAAATCAAGTGAACAGATTGTTGCTTTAGATTATAATCGTTCAAGGCGTAGATGAATAAAGCATCAATGCTCTTGTCTTTATCATAATCTGCAAAGGCTTTGCGTTGCCCCCAAGCGCTGATGATGCCGTCATAATTGATTTGTTTTTTGGCAACCACTTTCCAGTCTCCACCAACTTTGGTAAATCTCTGAAACGTCATTTTATCGGGTTTCGCACCTTTCTCGATTTTAGAAAAAATGAAAACATTGTCCTCATTGTCAGGAGAATTTGCTTCATCAACTTGAATAATCCTTGTCCCTTCATAAGGGAAATTCTTGTAGGAATCCGGGTTTCTTACGATATTAGAAACCTGTGCGTTCATCAATGTTCCTATGAACATCATTGGTAATAAAATTTTCATATTTGTGTTTTTCATACTCAGCTAAAATAAAAAATTGCAGCTGAAAAAATTCAACTGCAATTTAATTATTCATTTGTAATTATTCACTACAAAGTTTCCTTCAACCAATCAAAGAATTCTCTCTGCCAAACCAAACCATTTTGGGGATGTAGAACCCAGTGATTTTCGTTCGGGAAGTAAAGGAACTTTGTTTTCAGACCTTTCAGTTTTGCTGCTTGGAAAGCTTCCTGACCTTGCTCGTAAGGAACTCGGAAATCTATTCCGCCTTGGATGACCATAATCGGCTTGTTCCATTTGTCCACAAAATTACTCGGATTGAATTCCGAATAAGCTTTCGGAGTTGGTTTCTGCCAATAGCTTCCGCCCAAATCCCAATTGGCAAACCAAAGTTCCTCAGTCGTTCCGTACCAAGATTTCATATCAAACAAACCATCGTGTGCAATAAATGTTTTGAATCTGTTCTCGTGAAAACCAGCCAGCATAAATACCGAATAACCTCCGTAACTTGCGCCTACAGCTGCTACTCTATTTCCATCTACATAAGGTAAAGTTTTTGCAAAATCGGTGGCTGACAAATAATCTTTAATTGGTTGTCCGCCCCAATCGCCACTGATTTCTTCATTCCATTTCACGCCCCAACCTGGCATTCCTCTTCTGTTTGGAGCGACTACGATATAACCGTTAGCAGCCATCAAAGCGAAATTCCATCTTGTGGAGAAAAATTGTGTCAATCCGGATTGTGGTCCACCTTGACAATATACCAAAGTCGGATATTTTTTATTTGGGTCAAAGTTCGGAGGATAATGGAACCAAACGCCCATTTCTTTTCCGTCCGTTGTCTTTACCATTTTCAGTTCAGATTTTCCTGTGACTAATTTGGAGTAATTATCTTTATTAATATCAGTAATCTGCTTCAAAGCTGAACTTTTCAAATCAACTTCAAATAAATCCGCATTATGATTGATGTCGGTTTTTGTAACCCAAAGTTTGCCTTTGTTTTCCAAAACAACATCATTAATATCAAAATCGCCTTTTGTGATTTGTTTTACCGTTTTGTTTTTAACATCAACAGAGAACAATTGTTTTGTCCCTCTGAAAGCCGAAGTGAAATAAATTAATTTGGAGTCCGAAGCCCATTTTACATCGCCCGTCACACTTTCGTCCCAAGTTTTGGTCAAATTGGTTTTTGCTTTCGACTTCCAATCCATAATTACGATATCGTTCTTATCAGCTTCAAAACCGTCTCTTTCCATAGAATTCCAAAGGAGAAGTTTTCCATCATTACTGAATTTTGGATTGACATCGTAACCTTTCATTCCTTCTGTTAAATTTGTAGTTTTCCCGGAAGCAAGATTGTAAGCAAAAATATCTGTGTTGGTACTTTGAGCATATTCTGCACCTGACTTTGCTTTGGTTACATAAAGTAATTCCGAAGAATCCGGACTCCAAACAAAATCTTCCGCTCCGCCAAAAGGTTTCTGCGGCGAATCAAAAGCTTTGCCTTCCAACAAATCTTTTGCAAATTCTGCAGTTTCTGTTGTATTAACTACAAAAACGTGATTGTAAGAACCTTCGTTCCAAGTGTCCCAATGACGGTGATTGAGGTCTGTATAGATTTGAGCCGTTGTTTTTGGAAGGTCTTTGTATTTATCTTTTCCAAGAAGATTTTCGATATGAATAGCTTTACTAAAAGCTACTTTTTTCCCATCCGGAGAAATTACGATATTATCAACTTCGCCAACATCATAAAATTCTGACCAAGTTTTTCCTGAATCTTTTGACAAGAAAATCTTATTATTTTCAAGAGCATAAATCCCATTACTATCCCATTGAATAAGATTTTTCTTTCCTAAATCAATCTTGGTTGATTTTCCGGAAACATCAAGCCAAAAAGCTTCGGAATTTGATTTTTCTGTTTTAAGGTCTGTTTTGCTGATTTTGTAAATCAGAGAAGAATTATCCGGCGAAACGGCCTGAACACCAAGGCGATTGAGTGTCCACATTATTTCAGGCGTCATTACCTGTTGTGCATTCATCATAAAAGGCGCTGTTGCAGCTGCAACCATGAAATGTTTGATTTTCATCTATTTATAATTATCATTTTGAAAAAACTCGGACGAAGTTATTAAAAATTTAAGTAAATTTGGGTTTAACCAATTAAAACTAATTTTTATGAAAAAACTTTTACTCTTTTTATTACTAGCTGTTTCTCAATTAAATTTTGCACAATCTGATAATCTGCCCAATAGAACAATTTATTTTAAACCACCGGCAAACTGGACAAATGTATGTTCTTTCATGAATTACATTGACCCAGTCGTTACAATCGATTTTTTTCCTCCAGGCAATCAGATGGCAAGTGCTTGCGAGGGTTGGTACAAAACAACTTATGCTTTTAATAAAGCCTATATTGAGTTTAATAATTGTAAAGCTTTCAGTGGGATGATATTTCCTGATTATGATAAATTTACAATCACTTCAGAAGATACTATTTTCTATGATTATTCTGAAGGACCAATTTCTAATCCACCAGCTTGTTTATTAGCTGTAAATGACCCATCGAAAAAAATTGCTATTGTTAAAATTTTTCCAAATCCAGTGCAGGATTATGTGAATATAGAATCGGATAAAAATTTCATTGCCTACGAAATTATTGACGAGTCTGGAAAATTAATCTTGAATAAGGATTTCAAATCTTCTAAAATTGATATTAGTAATTTGAAGGCGGGTCTTTATTTCATCAAACTAAAATCATTAGACAACGAAACTAATATTGTGAAGTTTATTAAGAAATAAGTTTTTATTTATTGATTTATAATCCCTATATTTGCGCTTCAAAATTTATTATCAAGACAATACTATGAGCACAATATTTACGCTGTTTATGATTCTAATTATCATTGCTAGCATTTTATTAGTTATCATCATTATGGCGCAAAATCCAAAAGGAGGCGGACTTTCCGGAACTTTCGGAGGTGCTTCTGCTGCTAATTTCGGGGTTCAGAGAACCAATGATTTTATGGAAAAAGCAACTTGGACTTTAGGAACTACAATCGTAGTTTTGATTTTCCTAAGTATCATCCTTACAGGAAAGCCATCGCAAACAGCACCCTCTATTCCTACACCAGCGAAATCTGAAGCGCCTGTAAAAACACCAGCAAATAGTACTCCTGCTACACAAACTCCAGCGACTAAATAATTAAGACTTATTTATAAAATAGAAACGCTTCCAATTTGGAAGCGTTTTTTATATTGTTTTAAGAAAACTTATTCTCATCGAAGCATTTTTTCATCAGTAATTGGAAACAATCTCCCATATCGTCTGAAGCTCTGCAGATGGCGTTTTCTAACATATTTCTAACTTGCTTTTCTGTAACACCGGCTTCTGTCCAGCTTTTACCGGATGTATAAGAATTAAGAATGAAAGGCATAATCCTATCAATAGCACAAGCAAAAATAGCGTCTGGTGTTTCTTCTTCTTCAAATTCTATCCAAAGATTGTAGAACTCAGCTGAAATTGGTTCATCCAAGATACCGAAGATTTTTTTAGCAGCTAATTTTTCTCTTTCGAATTTGCCCTTCATTCCTTCTTCGTCAAAAAGAAATGTATCTCCAGCATCTATCTCTACCAAATCGTGAATCGACAACATTCTGATAACTCTCAACAAATTAATTTCCGTATTGTTTTTGGCATAAGGATAAAGAATTTGTGCCAATATAATGATCTGCCAACTGTGTTCTGCCGTATTCTCTCTTCGGGAATCGTCCGCATTGTAATTTCTTCTCTGTACATTTTTCAAGGCATCAACAGCCAGGATGAAATCTATTTCTTTCTGTATCTTCATTTTTTAATCTTTGTAATAATCTTTGATCTTATATTTTTTTGATCTACTTGTCCACTTATTATTGATGAGATTTCTCGTAGTGACTGTCACATACTCGCCGTCCATCGCATCTTCTTCAAACTCATAGACTTTCTGGAGTCCCTTCTTGGGAATTACTGCATATTCTGTGGTAATGTGCCAACAACAACCGTCTTTTGCAAAAGTAATAATGCGTTTACGTTTGTGATCTGTCTGGAACATTCCGAGGTTTTCGTAGGCCAAGGCTGTTAATTCTTCGCTAGGAACAAATTGTTTCCTGGTAGAATTGTAAACGTAAATATCATAAGATGGTCCGCCATAACCACTTTGATTTCCGTTCCTTACAGCAATATCTTCTGTTCCGTCAAAATTGAAATCATCAAATATCAGCGGACTCTGCTCATTGTACAATTGGATAACATTGACGCTTGGCTTTTGATTTTTGTTCAAATAAAAATAAAGGTCATCCGATCTGAGTGTTTGGAAATTTTTTTTCGATTTTTTATTAATTAATTCTACGACGCCTTCTCCGCTACAAGTATCGCCCTCACAATTCTGGACTGTGATCCTTGCATCGAATTGTTTTGAACCATCCCTGATCTTGAATTGATTTTGAGCCAAATACAATTGACCAATTGACACTAATATAAATCCTATATTTTTTTTCATTGACCCGGTTTTATAATTCGGTTCCTGATTCTACTTCATAAGGTTCTTTTCCTACTTCGAAGATTTTAGTCAACTCAGACCCTTCTACAGTGATCTTATCATCTATCTTTCTGATCCAATTTCCTTCTCTCAGCCCAATAACTTTGATATCGTTCTGAGTCAAGAATTCTTTGATTCTGGTTTCTCTGGTTTCTCCATTATGTTTGATTTGGGGATTTGGGTCAAGATAATGAGGATTGATATTAAAAGGTACTAATCCCATGCAATCAAAACTTGGTGGATAGACAATCGGCATATCGTTGGTTGTTTTCATATTGATTCCGCCGATGTTACTTCCTGCACTGCACCCAAGATAAGGTTTCCCCGACTCTACATTTTGTTTTAAAACAGTCATTAACCCTAATTCATGAAGTGTTTTAACTAAGAGAAAGGTGTTGCCGCCGCCGGTGAAAAAAGCTTTGCCCGAATTAATTGCTTCTTCTTTATCATCGAACTCGTGAAGACCTCTAACATTGATATTAATTGTCGCAAAAAATTCTTTTGCTTTGGCTGTATAATCTTCGTGGGAGATTCCGCCTGGTCTTGCAAAAGGAATAAAAATTAATTCTTCAATTCCATTAAAAAGAATCTGGAGTTCTGGTTTGAGATATTCTAAATATTGACCACCGAAGAGTGTGGATGTGGATGCGAGGATGATGTTCATTGGTTGATTTGTTGATTTGCTGGCAGCAAATTTCGGTAAATGTTTTTTAATAAATGGAAAATTCTATTGGAGGTAAGGGTTGAATTGCAAAAAAATGCCAGGCGTAATATGTAAGAATAGAAAACAGTATCGCAAGAATAGAAAACTATATGCTAATTAAAGAAAAATTTATTAAGGCAATATAGAATTATAGTGTAAGAATATAAAACTAAGTTGTAACAATATAAAATCAGATCGTAATAAATGAAAAATATATTATAATACTATAAAACTAAACTGCAGAAAGTGAAAACTAAAATGAAACAATGTAAAACCGTATTTTCAGAATTGAAAACCAGATTACAAAAATATCTCTCGTAATGCCTTTCTAATAAAAAAAACCTGCAGAGGATCTGCAGGTTCAAATAATTTTTTGATTTGATATGAAGAAAAAAGAATTTTCTAAATTAGGATTTTACAATCCTGCCCATCCATTAGCCCAAGATGGTGTAGATGTCCCATTTCCTGCACCAGTAGCATTTGCATTTTCTGTGTAAGTGCCTGCTGCTGCTGGCTGAGCAACAGAACCTGTTGCTGAAGCGATTGTTACAGCGTTGGCTCCAACGTTATCAAATTTGATGTTTGTAAACTTATTTTTACCATTCAGGTTTGCAATAGTTGTATCGTGTTGAATTGTGATAGCTGTAGCCCAACCAGAAAATACAACATTGTCCAAAGTTGCGCCTGTTCCTACTCTGAATAAGTTTGTACCAGCTCCTTCATTATCTGTTGTAGTGAATCCGATAAATGTTGCATTTTTGATTGTAGGATTTGACATAGGTGTTGCAGTCTGATTCCCAGAATTGTTATCTGCCTCTATCCCTCTGTTTCCAACATTTGCTGCATTTCTCTTAGCATAGATATTTGTTGCATTACCGTTCCATCCTTCTGTCCAGTCGAATGCATCGTCGTCATTATTGATAGAGAGAATATTGCTCACATTCACTGTACCACCGAAGAATTCGATTCCGTCATCTGCTCCGTCTAGTATTGAAACACCGTCTATTTTAGTTCCGTTACCTACTCCAAAGAGAGAGAGTCCGTTGTATTCTTTAGCATCATTAAATCTTGCTCCAGCCCATCTAATCTGCGTGTAAGTGATAGATCCGCTATTATCATCAGAAACCGTACCGCCGTAAGGAAGGCTACCTCCCACTTCTGAAGCAGCAGTTGTACCAGCATTGATAGGTGCTTTTCCACAAATTACAATACCGCCCCAATCTGCTTTCTTAGGTGTTGCAGCTCCTGAAGTGAAGACCACAGGACTGGATGCTGTACCATTGATAAAAATTTTACCACCTTGAGCTACTGCTAAGTAAGTATCTGTACCGCCAGAACAAAGGATTTTTGTACCTGCAGGAATTGTCAATTCTGCACCATTGTTTACGATCACCGGACCGTTCATACGGTAAACTATATTAGCATCAAGGACCAATTTATCTCCAGATTTCAAAGCTAATTTAAAATTGTTTGGATCAATTGTTACATTACTTGGATTAGGGGTAATAGTTGTGTCCTCGTCAGAAGAGCAAGAATTGAAAACTGCTACTGTTGTAAGCGATAGTGTGCAAAGTACTAATGCGCTTGAGATGAACTTTTTCATTGTAATTACTTTTGTTTATTTTTATTATATTATTATTTATTAAAATTTGTACCCAACGTTGACACCAATTACCTGACCTCTTTTGAAGTTATAAGTTTCTGAGTTGTTGAAGTTTTCCTGAACTCTTCTAATTGAGGGATTTAAAATATTTTTAACAGACACTCCAAAATCTATGTTGTTTTGAAATCTGAACTTCGCTGTAAAATCCAGCATATTGACCGGCTTCTGAACAATATTTCCAATTTTATTTGTACTGATGGAATAGATGTAACTGCCGATGTAAGAGTAGGAAGCTACCAAATCCATTTCGCTTCCTCGGCTGAACTTGTGGTTGAAACCAAGATTACCATTTCCTACAAAATCTGTTGCACCCTGTAATTTATCTTCTTTCACATCAAAGTTAACCGCCAACAAGCTATTACCAGAATCCTGGTTGTAAGTATCTTTGGCAACTTTATCTCCATTGAGTTCAGCTTTTGAGTCCATATATGTTGCGTTTACAAACGTGTACAGTTTGGAACCGTTACCAAAACTAATGATGTCTTTTCTAAGCTCTGCTTCGAAACCATAAACATATGCCCAATCACCAGTATTCAGATAAGAAAAGAAAGGATCTGAGGAATTGATAAATGTTTTAGCAATAGGATTTTGTATGTATTTCCCAAAACCTGTAAGGGAGATTACTTCGCCTGCTTTTGGGAAATATTCCCATTTAAGATCCAGATTATTGTTATCAGATGGTTTCAAATAATAGTTACCTTGTGTAGTCTCTGTAACATCTACATAAATGTAGGGTGCCATTTCCTTCATTTGTGGTAAGGTGTAGGTTCTTGAAGCAGCTAATCGTAAGTTTTGTCTATCATTGATAGAATATTTTAGGTTAAATGCCGGCAAAAATTTGTTGTAAACCTTCTCGATATTATTAATCGGTGTATAGAATTGTACATCCCATTCGATATATTGTCTGATACGGTCGTACCTTACCCCTAACTGCGCCATAAATTTTTCAGAAAATTTATAGTCTACGTTTGCAAATCCTGAATTGATATCCTGATTGCCATTGTAAATCACAGGTTTCAAAGTGCCTGCGTCTCCAAAGTTACTGGTAATATTGAAGAAGCCTTTCGAATAGTTATAAGCGTTAAAGATAGCATCCAGATTATTAGGATCTGCAACTATTGCTGGTGTTGCAATCTCGTTATCCCATTTGAAATCCATCTGTTTTGAGAAGAATGTTCTTTTTTTGAATCTTCCTTGGTATCCAAAAGCTATTTTGGACTGATCCTTCAAATTATAGTTGAAGGTGATGTTCCCAGTGTATTCTTTGTCATCCAGATTGTCATAATAACGATTGTTGAGACCCGATTCTCTGGTTACTGTGTAGGTTCCTTCATCATTTCGTACCAAAGTATTGGTAATTCTATCTGGTCTCTGACTATTAAGATAATTGTAACCTGCAATCCAGTTGATTGAGAACCTTTCTCCAAATTTGTGATCTCCTCCTAATTGATTAACTAAAGTATTGGTAACTTTATAATCTGCCCTTCTTACATAAGCACCCCCGTTTTCTGCGTAATCCCGAAGTTCACCTTCATAGATCTTGGCTTCCTGATTGGTTGAGTGGATATAATTGGTAATCAATTTTAACTGATGATTTGCATTGATTCTATAGAAAAGATTTAACAAACCTGTAGAGTTGGTAGTGTAACCATACTTTTGAACTTTATCAAAATCTTTAAATACAGTTTCCTGTCCAAATTGCCCTTCAGATCCTTCTCTGTAAGTAAAATCATTATTGAAGCCTACATAAGCAAACGTATTCAATCTACCCTGATCTCCGATTTTGAAAGATTTTCCGGCTTGTAGATTCAAACCAGTATTAATTGGCATTGTCATAGATGGTCCAAATGCATCTTTGAAGTTCCAGCTTGTTTTGTAGTTATAAGCAGAAAGAGCATTAGCTGGAACTTTCATCACTTTGGTTCCAAAATAATTAGGCCCATCCTGTAGTAAGAATTTATCTGTTTTAGAATTTTGCAGATTATACCCACTATCCATTCCAAGATAGATATAACCTTTTCCAGAATATTCTTTGGAAACGATGTTAATATTAGCACCTCCAAAATCTCCCATCAACCTTGGATTAAAGACTTTTTCCAAAGAGATATAGTCTATGATATCGGTTTTGAGTAATGATAAGTCAATATTTTTATTTTCTGGATCATCTGATGGGATAACCAATCCGTTAAGAGTTGTCGCGTTGTAACGATCTAGTAAACCTCTTACAGAAATAGTGTTTCCGCCTTCTTGTTTTACAGTCCCAGTGGCTTTGGTCACAGCAGTAGCAACATCTCCAACACCTTGTTTGGATAGCTGTGCAGCTCCTACTCTTTCAATTACCTCTACGGATTTTTTCTGCACGGTAATGATATTGGCCTCTGTACTTTTTTTAGTATTCCCGATGATTTTAACCTCATCGATTTTCTTTTCGCCCTTCAGAGTATCTTGGGTATTTTGCGCCAACAGAACTGTGGTTGACATACAAAGAAACAAAGCACTAATGCTTATAGTTTTTGCTTTCATTTTTTTTACTTTCCTTTTTCTTCGTTGCCAAAGAAATGATATGGAAAGCAATCGTAATGTATAAGATTTTTTAAATATTCTTTAATTAAGCGTTACGAAAAAACATATTATGTTAAATCAAGTTTAACAGGTTAATGAGTTTTAAAAGTCTGTTCATTATTTGTTAAATTTGCGGCAGATAATTTTATCTGGAAATTTCACCCAAACCAATCAAACCAATGGAAATCAATCAATTAAAAACTTTAACAGTCATTAATATTTGATTTTTACCAAAATTTGCACTCAAATGGACTTAACTCGGGCAATAGAAACTTTACAATCCGGCGGAACCCTACTTTACCCAACAGATACAATCTGGGGAATTGGTTGTGATGCGACCAATCCGGAAGCGATTAAAAAGATATTTGACATCAAAAAAAGAGAGCAAAACAAATCTCTTATTATATTAGTAGAGTCTGAAAAAAGACTGCAGGATTTGGTGGACGTTCCCGAGATGGCTTGGCAAATTATCGATTTGAGCGAAAAACCAGTAACTATTGTTTACGAAAACCCAAAAAATCTTCCAAAAGAATTGCTGGCAGAAGACGGAAGCGTTGGAATCCGAATCGTGAAGAACGAATATTGCAAAAAACTGATCTCAAAACTTAACAAACCTCTCGTTTCAACATCTGCTAATCTCAGCGGACAAAAATCTCCAATGAAATTTAGTGATATCTCTGAGGAAATTAAAAATTCGGTTGACTATATAGTAGAAGATAATCACGATAAGGTTTCGGAGTTTTCCGGTTCGTCCGTCATCAAAGTCTGGAATAATAATCAAATTAAAGTTCTTCGTGAATAAAAAAACCAGCGGATGACCTCTTGCAAGACCATCCGCCGGAAAAATAAACTATGAAAAAAAACTACTTTTTGTATTTACCATAATCTCAAAAAGAATACCGCTCCTATTTTTATAGCAAAATGTCTGATTTTCAATAGCTCAAACAGGCTAAAAAAGACAAAAAGTCCTGACTTTCAATAAACAAGGCGATAACTTTAAAAACAATTATCTTTGTACCTTAATAAAGGAGTCCTTATATATAAGGATTTCATTTCTTAATTTTAGTAATGTTCATAAACTTAAACCAAAATAAAAATCTCAAACTTTTCAAAATCATTTCTGAAGTTGCCGACAGAAACGGACAAACCGTTTACGCAGTGGGTGGATTCGTAAGAGATTTATTAATGAAAAGAAAAGCTTCAACCGACATCGATTTTGTAACAGAATCCAGCGGAATAGAATTGGCAGAAGCTATTGCAAAGGAAATCGACCCAAAAATAAAAGTCGCCGTTTTCAAAACCTATGGGACAGCAATGTTTCGTTACAAAGATTTGGAACTGGAATTTGTTGGCGCCAGAAAAGAAAGTTACAGTGAGGATTCCAGAAAACCTTCCGTGGAAATTGGAACCATTGAGGATGACCAGAAACGCAGAGATTTTACCATCAATGCGATGGCGATTTCCCTTAACAAAGATAATTTTGGAGAACTGATTGACCCATTTGGCGGAATGCAGGATTTATCTAATAAAATTCTGAGAACGCCGTTGGAACCTCATCAAACTTATTCTGATGACCCTTTGAGAATGATGAGAGCGATTCGTTTTGCAACAACTTTGGATTTCGATATCGAAGAAAATTCTTTGAAAGCCATCAGAGACGAAGCGGAAAGAATGAAAATCGTTTCGATGGAAAGAATAATGGTGGAATTCAATAAAATAATGCTTTCCGACAGACCTTCAAAAGGATTGAAACTTCTTGAAGAAACTTCACTGTTAAAATATATTCTACCAGAACTTACCGCATTAAAAGGCATCGAAGATATCGACGGACAGACGCATAAAGATAATTTCTATCATACTTTGGCTGTTGTCGATAATATTTCTGAAAGCACCGATAAGCTTTGGTTGCGTTGGTCAGCTCTACTCCACGACATAGGAAAAGCACCTACGAAAAAGTTTGTGGAAGGCATCGGCTGGACTTTCCACGGTCACGAATTCCTTGGTTCGAAAATGATAAAACCTATCTTCAAACGTCTGAAACTTCCTCTTGGGCAAGAGCAAAAATATGTGGAAAAATTGGTAAAAATGCACGCCAGACCAATTGCATTGATTACGGATGATGCTTCGGATTCGGCGTTGCGACGTTTGCTTTTTGATTCTGGGGAAGATTTGGAAGATTTGTTTACATTATGCAAATCCGACATTACAACCAAGAATTATTCTAAACAAGCCAAATTCAAAAAGAATTTTGAATACGTTGCCACGAAAATAAAAGAAGTTGAAGAAAAGGACCAAGTTCGTAATTTCCAACCACCAATTTCAGGGGAAGAAATTATGGAACTTTTTGGATTGCAACCTGGAAGAGAAATCGGAATTTTGAAAGAAAAAGTGAAGGAAGCGATTTTGGAAGGCGAAATTCAGAATGATAAAACAGAAGCGAGAGAATTTGTGATTAATGAAGCTGAGAAATTAGGATTGACTTTGGTAAAATAGCAATGAAATGCTTTTAGGAATATTCGATTATATATTATTAGTAGTCATTTTAATTTTCAATATTGGAGTTTGGAAATATAAAATAATTAAGAAAGGAAGTAAAATTCTTTATTTGTCCATTTTTCTTCTATTTGGATTTATAATTCCTTTTTTCTCTATTGATTTTGAAATAAAAAATGCGAGTAAAAACATCAAAGAAATTGATAGCTTTACTTTTTTATATACTTATTTTAGATTTCCTACTTGGTGGCTTTTTGGAATTTCAGAAATATTCTTTTTAAAATATCAAATTAAAAATAGCATAAGGAATTCAAATAGTTAAAAAAATCTGCTTAATCTGCTTAATCTGACAAATCAGCGAGAATTATAACTTTAAAAATCTCTATGGAGAAATCAAACTTATTACAGCTTATCCGAATTAAACTCTCTGAAAAAATCCAAAATTTCGAGAATCTTATAGCCGAAACGCGCGCATCCAGCAACGACACCAAAAGCTCGATGGGCGACAAATACGAAACCGGAAGAGAAATGCTTCAGCAGGAAATCAACAATCTGCAGGTTCAACTGAATGAGATTTTGAAACAAAAGGATTTCCTTAAAACTGTCTTACCAAAACCTTCTGATAAAGCTGAAAAAGGAGCGATTGTAAAAACTGAAAAAGGTTTGTTTTTCATTTCGGTTTCTTTAGGCGAAATCAAAGTTGAGAATGAGAAAATCATTTGTATTTCTCCAGAATCTCCATTGGCAAAGGCGATGAATTCGAAAATAAAAGGTGAGATTTTTTCTTTGAATAATATGAACCAGAAAATTTTAGATATCGAATGAATCTAATTTCTAACTTCTAATATCTAATTTCTTTTAAAGACTCTTCCCTCCAATATATTCCATCAGCGAATCTTTATAATTTGGAGCAATGGCAATTTGTTCTTTTCCGATGACGATGTGGTTTCTTTCAATCGCTTCGATTTTATCCAATCCAATGATAAAAGAGCGATGAATTCTCATAAAATTATCGGAAGGTAATTCTTCTTCCAATTTTTTCAGGCTCATTAAAGTCAGAATTGGTTTTGGATTGTCTTTCAAATAAATTTTCACATAATCTTTCAAACCTTCGATATAAAGGATTTCTGAGAAATTGATTTTGATTTGTTTATACTCAGATTTTACGAAAAAAAACTCTTGCTTTCTTTCTGGTTTTGTAACTGAGACAGATTGCTGAGATTCAAAATAATTTCTGGCTTTTGTAGAAGCATTTAAGAATTCATTATAATCGAAAGGTTTCAACAGATAATCCAAAGCATTCACTTTGTAGCCGTCAATCGCATATTGGTCAAAAGCTGTTGTGAAAATCACTCGACTGTTTTGAGGAAGCAGTTTCGAAAATTCCAGACCTGTCAAATCTGGCATTTGAATATCAAGGAAAAACAAATCAATGTCTTTTTGTTCTTCCAAAACCTGCATTGCTTCAATTGCGCTGTTGCATTTGGCTTTTAGTTCCAGAAAAGGAGTTTTGAGAACGTAACTTTCGATTAAGGTCAAAGCCATTGGTTCGTCGTCGGCGATTAGACAGGTTATTTTTTTCATTATCTATGTTTTAATTTATCCAAGTTGCTCTTGTATCAAAAACTTTCCATTTGTCATTTTCCTTTTTAAGAATATAAGCAATTCCATTTCCAAAATAACCTTTAGATTGATAATTTAATTCAATATAAGCCGTTTTTCCATCTTTTGAAAAAAAGGGAATTGTAAATTCATAATATTGATAATAATTTCTTTTATTTCTATCATTTGAAATTTTAGAAAGTTCAGAATAATTATATCTTTCTTTCAGAACTTTATTTATCTCTAAACTATCTGGATTTATATTTTGAGATAATAAATAAAGAGAATCATTTTTGTTAAAATATTTTTTAAACTCAAAATCTAATAATTAATTTATTTCGATTTCATTTCTATCTGGAGGTGTTATAATATTTTTATCCGGATTAGGAATGACAATTTTAACCTTTCTGAGAAATTGTACAATTTTATTATTTTCAACATTATTTTTACTGACATCAATATTGTTCTTATTCAGAACAGAATTAATAATTGAATTTATGTCTTCGTTTCTTTCTTCAATATTAAATTCAGATTTTGAACATCCAATCAAAATCAATAATGAAAATAATGTCGAAAGTTTTTTCATAAGTTGAATATTATTTCGTTTTCAATTTCACTTCCGCGATGTACATTCCGTCATTCAAACAAGAATGAAACTCGTGCTTTTCGTGATAAAGCAAGTTAAGTCTTTTTTGTAAATTTTCGACGCCAATTCCTGAACCGCTTTTGTCCGTATCCGTTTTTGGGAAATTTGAATTGGACGCTGTGAAGTGAATTTCGTCTTCAACAATTTCCATTTTAAAACTGATATCCGAATGTTGTGTGGCAGAAACGCCGTGTTTAAAAGCATTTTCCACAATCGAAATAAATAACAACGGCGCAACTTCCAAACTCGGAATTTTCGTTGGAAAATTAGTGTAAACTTTCGTTTTGTCATTTAATCTTAATGACATCAAGTCGATGTATTTATTCAAAAAATCAATTTCTTCCGAAAGACTGATTTTATCGACATCGGTTTTGTATAAAAGATGTCGCATCAATTTACTCAAACTATGAACACTTTGTTTTGCCTTCTCGGAATCAAAATCAATTAAGGAATAAATATTATTAAGCGAATTGAAGAAAAAGTGCGGTTGTAACTGATATTTCAAATGTTTAAGTTCAGATTGAAGTTTGATATTATCGGCTTCGATTTTCATTTCTTCTGCTTTCTGCATTTTTTTACTGGCATTAATGGCAATCGAAAACGCAACAGGAATAAGATAAATCAGGAAATCGAAAAAATAACGCATTCCTTCTGGCGGACGTTTTCCCAACATTTTTGGTCGGTCTGGTTCAAGCAGTTCGAAAATCTGGCTTTTAACAACGATAAGTATAACAAGCAGTAAAAAATTGGATGTGAAAAACCATAATCTTTTATCTTCAAAAAGCCATTTGACAATGATAAAATAATTGAGATAAAATATAATCGCAAGGAAAAATAACTGCAACCAAAAGTGTCTGAAAATCGCACTCCAATCCGTCTCTGAACCAATTGTAAACGCCGCTGGAAGAAAGAACAAAACCAGCCAAATCAAAAGATGAAGGCTGATTTCGAGGTTTTTATTTTTAAGGTTTATCATTTTTAAATTAGATTAAAAAATTGCAGATTAGAATTTTTTAAATTTGTTAAAAGCTCTCGCAGATTATGCAAATTACGCAGATTTTCAAATATTGTCATTTAAAAAATCTGTTAAATCAGCGAGAAAATAACTTAAATAAATTCAGACACATTGTTGATTTTTTAAAACTTGAATTTGTTCAAACCCTTAAAAATATTGGATTTGTGAAAGTTTTCAAGAAGTGAATTTAAGATTTTTTCCAGCATAATTCTTTTTCATTTTTAAAATTACCAACAACTATCAATCAAAAACCATCAACGATTATTCGTATCTCAATGCATTAATCGGGTCACTCTGCGCCGCTTTTCTCGCAGGATACCAACCGAAAAATACACCTGTAATTGTACAAACCACAAAGGAAATCACAATTGAACTCGCTGTAACACTTACCGGCCAGCCTGCAAATTGCTGAATACAAAATGTAGAAATCAAGCCAATCAAAACACCGAGAACTCCGCCTGTGATGGAAATCAAAACCGACTCAATCAAAAACTGCATCAAGATGTCATTTCCTTTGGCTCCAATCGCCATTCTCAAACCGATTTCTTTGGTTCTTTCTTTTACGGAAACGTACATAATATTCATAATTCCGATTCCGCCTACGAGTAAAGAAATACTTGCAATCGCAACGAGAAGAATCGTCAACATTTCGCTTGTGGAGCTGAACATCGAGATAATCTCCTGCTGAGAAGAGACATTGAAATCATTGTCTTCATCAGATTTTATCTTATGTTGAGTTTCCATAATGGATTTGATTTCATTCACTGCGTTTTCAGAATCTTCCTCGCTCAAGGATGAAGCGACAATCGACTGAAGATAGGTCTGTGCCAAAATCCTTTTCTGAACAGCCGTGTAAGGCGCAATGATAATATCGTCTTGGTCTTGCCCGAAAGTATTTTCGCCCTTTTCTTTCAAAACGCCAATCACTTTGAAAGGAATATTTTTGAAACGAATCATTTTTCCAATCGGATTTTCATTAGGGAAGAGATTTTCCCGAACCGTTTTTCCGATGACGGCAACTTTCGAATAGGCTTCAACATCGTCTTCTGTAAACATCGAGCCTTCATCTACGCCCCAATCACGGATTTTCAGATATTCTGGAGAAGTGCCATAAATTGAAGTTGGCCAGTTATTGGAACCAGCGATACTTTGTCCGCTCCCGTTGACCAAAGGCGAAATTTCTTTGATGAGTTTGGCTTGAGATTTAAGAACATTGTAATCTGCCAAAGTCAAAGTCTGCATCGCTGAAGGGTCTGAACGAACGCCACCCATCATTCCCGCTCCTGGACGAATAGTGATGAGGTTCGCGCCCATACTGGAAATGTTCTTTTTGATGCTTTCTTTGGAACCTTCTCCAATTGCCAGCATCGCAATCACGGAAGCCACACCAATGATGATTCCGAGCATTGTCAGCATTGCTCTGGTTTTATTGAGGAGAATCGCTTTCCAGGCTATTTTTAATAAATTGGTGAAATTCATTTTCTTGATTTTTTGTTACCGAAGATTCGGGATTTTTTTCCATAGGTTTTACCTACGGCTACTCAAATTGAAGTCTACGACTTCTTTTAAAAAAACTTTTTGCAAACCTGACTTCTTCATTATTCTTTTCATTGTCGGGTTCATTTTTTCAGCTTCATTGCGTCTGCATTTTCGTCTGCATTGCAGGTTTGCAAAAAGTTCACAACATTAATTCCTCTTCATTTTTTTCCATAGGTTAAAACCTACTGCTATTGATATTGAACCCTTCGGGTTCGTTGAATTTGATCTTTTAATCCACGGGTTTCACCCGAGGCTACTCACATTGAAGTCTACGACTTCTTTAATAAAACTTTTGTAAACCAACCTCTTCATTATCTTTTCATTGTCGGTTTCATTTTACGTCTTCATTGCATCTGCATTTCGGTCTTCATTGTAGGTTTACAAAAGTTTACTTCATTAATTCATCTTCATTGAGATTTCTAAATATATATTTGAACAAGTTTCTTTTTAACATTGAATCAATCGTAGCCCGACTTGAGCGGAAATCCTTTTTTGCCAAACTTCAAGTTCTATTTAGACTGAAATCGTCCGCAAAAAAGATTTGGAGCGGAAGGCGGATTAGCTACCCAAACCTAACAAAGTGGTTCGACGGAGTCAAAAAACTATTCTGCTTTTGGAAGTTTTACTAATTCATCTTTGGCAATCAGTCGGTTTTCTACTTGCTTGTCTTCTTTGATGATTCCGTCTCGCAAAATCACAGTTCGTTTGCTGAATCTCGCAATGTCATCCTCGTGGGTTACGAATCCAATCGTGATTCCTTGGTCATTGAGTTCCTGAAAAAGATTCATCACTTCGTAGGACGTTCTGGTGTCGAGATTCCCCGTTGCCTCATCTGCCAAAAGGATTATCGGATGATTAACCAAAGCTCTCGCAATCGCAACTCTCTGCTGTTGTCCGCCTGAAAGCTGACTCGGAACGTGTCCCATTCTGCTTTCCAAACCGACCTGTTTCAAGGCTTTCACAGCGCGCTCCCTTCTCTCTTCCGCCGACACTTTGGAATTGTAGAGCAAAGGCAACTCTACGTTTTCCAGCGCGCTGGTTCTAGCCAATAAATTGTATGATTGAAATATGAATCCGATTTTTGTATTCCTGATTTCCGCCAGTTGGTTTTTGTTTAAATCTTTGACCAAAACACCATCGAGTTCGTAAGTTCCCGAAGTTGGCTGGTCGAGACATCCCAAAACATTGAGGAATGTTGATTTTCCCGAACCACTGGTTCCCATAATCGTCACAAATTCACCTTCGTTGATAGTCAAATCGATGCCTTTCAAAGCGTGAACGATTTCGTCGCCCATTTTGAATTCGCGTTTCAGGTTTTCTATTTTGATAATGGGTTTCATTGTAGTTGATTTGTTGGTTAGTTAATTAGTTGTCAGTTTTTTAGTTAAATATTTGATTTGTAAAATCGATAAATCGTTGTTTCGTTAATAACTGATTAGCTTAAAACTAATTAACTAAATAACTGAATACTAAATTTTAATTCGGTGGACCTTGGCTTGAACTTGATTTTTTGTTGTTATTATTTGGTCTTTTCGGCATAAATGGACTGCTTCCGTCTCCGCTCGATTTTGTAATAGGTTCTGTCTGCTCGTCAAGTGAGGTTACGATTTGTTCGTTTCCTGAAAGTCCGTTGACCACCTGAATATTGATTCCGTCATTAATTCCGATTGTGATTTGTTTCTGGGAAAGACTTCCGTCGTTATTTTTAATCCAAATATATTTTTCCTTGTTTTTTCCGGTTTTGATTTCGGGAATTTTTGCCGTGATTTGATTTTGCTGATAATATTTCTGCAAAGTTTCCGTATCAGGAGTGAAAGCGATTGCCGAAGCCGGAATTGTATTGGTATCTTTTAATTCCTGAGTGAAAATTGTGATGGTTGCTGTCAAACTTGGTTTCAGTTTTTGTTCAGGATTATCGGCATCGATGATGACGGTGTAAGTCACAACATTGGATTCTGTAGTTGCGGACAAACGAACCTGACGAACTCGACCACTGAAATCTTCCTGAGGATAGGCATCCACCGTGAAACTCACACGCTGACCAACTTCTACTCCACCAATATCTGCTTCATCCACATCCGCTTCCACCTGCATTTTGGTAATATCTTTTGCAATGGTGAAAAGCGTTGGCGTTGTCATACTTGCCTGTACAGTTTGCCCTTCTTCCACTTCTCTACTCAAAATAATGCCGTCAATCGGAGCATAAATATTGGCATAACTCAAATTGGTTCTCGCCTGCGCCAAAGCTGTTTTTCTCTGACTTACGGTTTCCTGAGAGTTCTTAACCTGATAAAAAGCCTGCTCGTAATCTGCCTTGCTAATCACTCCGGATTTGAACATATTACTTTGACGATTAAAGTTTTGCTGGTAATAATTTAGTTCGTTTAGTGATGCGTTATATTGCGCTAAAGCATTGTTCACAGATTCCTGAAGATTGGTTTTGTCCAATTCTGCCAAAAGCTGACCTTTTTTAACCTGAGAATTATAATCAACATAAATATTATTGATGATTCCCGAAACCTGCGTTCCCACATCTACTTGGTCAACAGGTTCTACAGTTCCGGTTGCAGTAACCGAAGTTGTAACATTCTGCTTTGTTAATTTTACCGTTTGAACCGCAATATTGCTCGTTTTTTCTGTTGTAAAATATTTATAAACGAAGAAAATAACAATCGCTGAAACAAGAACGATAATAGAATTTTTGAAGTATTTTTTATATTTTGGATTCATAATCTTGATGTTTTTCCTGTTATTTTTAATTGGCAGTTAATGCTTTTCCTTGATAGAAATTCAGCAGTTGAGTGTACAAAACCGACATATATTTTGATTGAAGGTAAGTTTGTTCATTCGTCAAATAAGTGTTTCTGCTAACGGCCAATTCCGTTGTTGTCAAACCTCCGAATTCATATTTTTTACTGGCTAAATCATAAGCGAGCTTTGCATTGTCTCTCGCCACTTTCGATGATTTTTGCTGAGCTTGATTGGCGATTGCGTTCTGCCAAGCGGTTTCGATGGATGAATACAAAGTCTTGCTTGCACTTATTTTATCGAGTTTATTTTGTTCGATATCGATTTGAGCTAATTTGACATTCGTATCGTTTTGCTTTTTCGAGAAAATCGGGACATTCAGAGACAAGCCAACCGACTTGTTGAAATTGTTTTTAAACTGATTGAAATAGCTGTAATCTTGAGTGCTCGTAAAACCTGTATTCAAACCTGCAGCGGCAGAAAGTGTCGGTTTGTAACCAGCTTTCGTAATTTGAAGTGCTTTTGCAAGAATCTCGTTCTGAGAATCATAAATTTTCAAATCAGGAAGATTTTCGATTGCTTGAGCAAAAACTTGTTGTTTATCCGGAATGGATTCCATTAAATCGGTCAGTTTTATCTTTTCGATTTGAAAATCAATACTTGGGTCAAGTTCCAATAATTGTTTTAGTTTCAAAACCTGCTGATTGTAAAGGTTTTCGCTGTTCACAACCGTGTATTGATTCTGCGCATCCTGAGTTTCAACATCCGCCAAATCCAATTTTGAAATCGCTCCGTTTTTAAATTTGGTCTGAGTTAATTTCAATTCCTGAGCGGAAGAACTTGCTGTATATTTTGCACTTTCGATGCCTTCATAATAATATAAAGCCTGCAAATAAGCATTCAGAACGTTCAAAACGATATTATTTTCAGCTTGTTTTTGATATAATGAAGACTGGTCGAGAATCATTTTGTTCTGTTCGATTTGAAGATTCAGTTTATTTCCTTGATAAATTGTCATATTTCCACTTAAACCGAAACTATTTGACAAAATATTCTGATTCACAAATGAACTCGTAATCGGGTCGATACTGGAACCATTCGTCAAACCCAAAGAAGTTGTCCCATAAATTGTCGGAAGTTTGTTGTTCTTCTGCTGTTGATAATTCAACGATGCGGTCGTCTTGTCCAAAACCGTTTTCTTTACGGTAATGTTGTTTTGTACAGCGTAATCAAGACAATCCTCAAGTGTCCAGACTTTTTGAGCCGGAGCAAGGATTCCGATGAAAAGCAATATGATGATATATTTTCGCATTGTTCGTCTGTTTTACGGGAACAAAGTTGTCTCATATAGAAAATAATATCAAATCTAATAGACTAACTGAGGGATTTTATAGAAGAAAGTCAAGATTGTTTCGATAAGAAATTTCATCATTGATTCAGTATGAAACATTTAAGAAATAATTAACTGTCAGAGACATTTGCTTTGCATCATTTTTGCTTTAAATAAGGCATCAATAAACAAATTAAAATTTCATTTATTATGAAAATTCTAGACAATAAAGTAGCTTTGGTTACAGGCGCAGGTTCAGGAATTGGACTTGCCATCGCAAAATTATACGCTAAAGAAGGCGCAAAAGTTGTGGTTTCCGACATCAATGAAGAACACGGAAAATCAGCTGTTGAAGAAATCAAATCGGAAGGTGGAGAAGCGACTTTTGTAAAAGCAGACACATCAAATCCAGAGCAAGTTGAAGCCTTAATAAAAGCAACAGTTGACGCCTACGGAAGATTGGACATCGCCTGCAATAATGCGGGAATCGGTGGCGAGCAAAAACTAACAGGAGATTACAGCATCGACAGTTGGAAAAAAGTTCTTGACGTGAATCTTGACGGTGTTTTCTACGGCTGTAAATATGAATTAACTCAAATGGAGAAAAACGGAGGCGGCATTATCGTCAACATCGCATCTATCCACGGAACAGTAGCCGCGCCACTTTCTTCGGCTTACACAACTTCAAAACACGCAGTTGTCGGATTAACCAAAAATATCGGTGCGGAATATGGACAGAAAAATATCCGTTGTAATGCAGTTGGTCCAGCTTATATCGAAACGCCACTTTTGGAAAGTGCAAGTGGCGATATGAAAGAAGCATTAATAGCTAAACATCCAATGGGAAGATTAGGAAGACCTGAGGAAGTTGCAGAATTGGTTCTTTTCCTAAGTTCTGATAAATCTTCTTTTATGACTGGCGGTTATTATCTTGTTGATGGTGGTTATACGGCGGTTTAAGATTTAGACAAATAAAAATATTAGAAGCATTCATTAAAAGTGAATGCTTTTTTTATGATATTTACAAAACAATCTTAACCTATGAAAAATCAAATCATAACATTTACTCTATTTTCTACTTCTTTTTTTCAAGTAGCCTTTGCCCAGATTTCTCCAAGAAAAATTGATTCTTTGATGGAAAAATCAATGAAAGAATTCAATGTTGTAGGTGCTTCTATTGCTGTTATCGAAAACGGAAAAATTGTTCTTGAAAAAGGTTACGGGATGAAATCTCTAACTACAAAAGAACCTGTAAATCAATTTACCAATTTCCAGATTGCTTCTAATAGTAAGGCTTTTACGACTGCCGCACTTTCTATTTTGGTAGATGAAGGAAAAATAAAATGGGATGACAAGGTCACAAAATACATTCCTGAGTTCAAAATGTATAATAATTACGTCACTGAAAATTTTATTATTGAAGACCTTTTGTGCCACAGAAGCGGACTCGGAATGGGAGCCGGCGATTTGATGGAATTTCCTGCGGGAAGCGATTTTGGGATTAATGACGTTATTACAAACTTACAGCATTTCAAACCCGTTTCGCCGTTTAGAACTAAGTGGGATTATGACAATCAGTTATATTTTGTTGCAGGAGAATTGATTAAAAGAGTTAGCGGAATGTCTTGGGAAGATTTTATACAAACGAGAATTTTTCAACCTTTACAAATGACGAATTCTTATCCTGCCAATTCTTATATCAAAGACTTTTCAAATATTGCAACACCCCATATTGTTAATTTAAAAGAGAAAACAACTGTTCCTCTTTATGATTTTGGTAGTAAGATGAACGGTGCTGCCGGAAGCATTTTTTCTAATGTAAATGATATGGCAAAATGGGTTCAGCTCCAGTTGAATGGTGGAAAATATGGCGAAAAATCCGATAAAACACTATTTACAAAAGACCGTCAAAACGAGATGTGGAAAATCCATACTGTAATGGATTCTCATTTCGAAGAACGTTACAAAACACATTTTTCAGGTTATGGATTAGGTTTCGATTTATCCGATATGAACGGAAGTTTTGTAGTAGAACATACGGGAGGATTGGATGGAATGTTGTCAATTGTGAGAATGATTCCTGATAAAAAATTCGGGATTATTGTTCTTACTAATACGCAAGATGGTGGAATCTACCTAGATTATGCCGTTGCAAATATACTAACCGATTATATTCTGAATGTGCCTAAAGAAGACTGGATTTCAAAATATTCTGCGAGATTCAAAAACCGTTTAAAAGAAGGAGATGCAATTACTGATAAAGTTTGGAAAACTGTAGCTGATAACAAAAATGTGAAAATAAAAAATGAAGATTATATCGGAATCTATGAAGATAAATGGTTTGGAAAATGTGAGGTTTTTATGAAAGATAATCAACTATGGTTCAAGTCTTATCGTTCTCCAAAACTTAATGGCCCGATGAAATTCTATAAAGCTAACACCTTCGCCATCCAATGGGAATATAGAGGTTTTGACGCCGATGCCTTCGCCATTTTCACATTGGATGAAGAAGGAAAAGGACAAAGTATAAAAATGAAAGGCATCTCTCCGAATATCGATTTTAGTTTTGATTTTCAGGATTTGGATTTACAAAGATTATCCAAGTAAAATAAGAATGAAAAAAATAATAGATGTTAGTAACTTAAT
This sequence comes from Epilithonimonas zeae, assembly GCF_900141765.1. NCBI lineage: Bacteria > Pseudomonadati > Bacteroidota > Flavobacteriia > Flavobacteriales > Weeksellaceae > Epilithonimonas > Epilithonimonas zeae. The sequence continues at coordinate 2,310,172 of NZ_FSRK01000001.1, forward strand.
TAATATATTTCAATAGAAAACTGACTCATTTTTAATAAATTTGACTCTTCAATTAAGAATTCAAAATGCAAAACTACCTTGATTTACTTCAGCATATTTTAGACAACGGAACCGATAAAACCGACAGAACAGGAACGGGAACACGAAGCGTTTTCGGTTACCAATTACGTTATGATTTGTCGAAAGGATTTCCTTTGGTTACTACAAAGAAAGTGCATTTGAAATCTATTATTTATGAATTGCTTTGGTTTATTAAAGGTGATACGAATACGAAATATCTGACTGATAATGGGGTTTCAATTTGGAATGAATGGGCGGATGAAAATGGAGATTTAGGTCCAGTTTACGGCGCACAATGGAGAAGTTGGAGCGGAGCCGATGGAAAAGTGGTTGACCAGTTTTCTGAAGTAATTGAACAAATCAAAAAAAATCCAGATTCCCGCAGATTAATAGTTTCCGCTTGGAACGCCGCAGAAATTCCTAATATGGCTTTGGCACCTTGTCACGCTTTGTTTCAGTTTTATGTGGCAGATGGAAAATTGTCGCTTCAGTTATATCAAAGAAGTGCGGATGTTTTCCTAGGAGTTCCTTTCAACATTGCGAGTTATGCGCTTTTATTGATGATGGTTGCGCAAGTTACTGGACTTGAAGTTGGAGATTATGTTCACACTTTTGGTGATGTCCATATTTATAACAATCATTTTGAGCAAGTCAACAGACAGCTTTCCCGAGAAACAAGACCTTTACCAACAATGAAACTGAATCCTGATATCAAAGATATTTTTGATTTTGATTTTGAAGATTTTACTTTGGAAAATTATGACCCGCATCCGGGGATTAAAGCACCAGTGGCGATATAAAATTAAGTGGGTAATTCCCACTTTTTTTGTAACAATCCTCTAAAAATCAAGACTTATAAACTTTAAAATAACATCGATTATAAATTCGTAAGAATGAAAAAGATATTCATAGCTGCACTTTTCTTGGGTGCAATTTTTAATTCAAATGTTGCTTTTGCACAGACAGAAACTTCAGGTAGAAATGTTCCTTATAGAGCAACACACACCAAAACCACAGAACTTAAACACACCAAACTGAAAGTCAATTTCGATTATCAGAAAGAGCAAATGAATGGTGAAGAATGGCTTACAGCAAGTCCTTTCTTCTATGCAACCAACGAGTTGGTTCTTGATGCAAAAGGAATGCTGATTCACGAAGTGGCTTTGGACAAAAATGGTTCTAAGTCGCCTTTAAAATTCGATTATAAAAATGATGAGTTGAAAATCACACTTGATAAAACTTATCAAAAAAATCAGGATTACACGGTTTACATCAAATATACAGCCCGTCCGAATGAAGTAAAACAAGAGGGAAGCAAAGCAATCAGCGATGCAAAAGGTCTTTATTTCATCAATGCGCAGGGCAAAGACCCGGATAAACCAACTCAAATATGGACGCAGGGAGAAACAGAATCTTCATCTGCTTGGTTCCCGACAATTGATAAATCCAACCAAAAAACAACTCAGGAAATCTATATGACTGTTCCTGATAAATATGTTACCCTTTCCAACGGTATTCTGAAAGATTCTCAAAAAGAATCCGGAAATATGAGAACCGACCATTGGGTGATGGATAAGAGACATTCGACTTACCTTTTCTTTATGGGCGTTGGAGAGTACGCTATTGTGAAGGATAAATGGAGAAATATTCCTGTCGATTATTACATCGAAAAGGAATATGAACCTTATGCAAAACAGATTTACGGAAACACTCCAGAAATGATTGAGTTCTTTTCTAAGAAGTTAGGCTACGATTATCCTTGGGCAAAATATGCGCAAATCTCGGGAAGAGATTATGTTTCCGGAGCAATGGAAAATACAACAGCGACTCTTCACGGAAGTGATATTCTTCAGAAACCTGGACAATTAATCGATGAGAATAAATGGGAAGACACCATCGCTCACGAATTATTTCATCATTGGTTTGGAGATTTAGTAACGGCAGAAAGCTGGAGTAATTTAACTGTTAACGAGTCTTTTGCTAACTATTCCGAATATCTTTGGAACGAGTATAAGTACGGAAAAGATCAAGCCGATTATCACCAGATGGAAGATGTGAACCATTACATTCATAATCCTGCAGATTTCAAAAAGAATTTGGTGAGATTCGATTACGCTTCTCGTGAAGATGTTTTTGATTTGGTTACTTATCAGAAAGGCGGCGGAATCCTTCATATGTTGAGAAATTATCTTGGTGATGATGCTTTCTTTGCCGGAATGAATGACTATCTAAAAACGTATGAATATGGTAACGCCGAAGCGCATCAGTTAAGATTAGCATTCGAAAAAGTATCCGGAAAAGATTTGAACTGGTTCTTCAATCAATGGTATTTCGGAAGCGGACATCCAAAATTGAGCTATACTTCAACTTACGAACCTGTTAAAAAGCAAGTGACTGTGGTCATCAATCAATCTCAGGATCAGCCTTTCGAGTTTCCTTTAACGATCGATGTTTATGATAGCGGAAAACCAATCAGAAAACAAGTTTGGGTAGATGCCAAGGCGAAAAATACGTTCACTTTTGATTCTTCTAAAACACCTGACTTGATTAATATTAATGCTGACGGAATCTTGGTTGCAGATATTACGGAGACTAAAACACCAGAACAAAGTTTCCTTCAGTTCACGGGATCTAAAGAATACAAAAGCAAATCTATTGCGCTGAGTAATATTAAAGAAGAAGCTGGAAAAAATCCTGCAGGTATCAAATTGTTGGCAGCAGCATTGAAAGATCCTTTCTTCAGAATCAGAGAACAGGCATTGGAGCAAATTGATTTAACCATTCCGGATCAGGCAAAAGCTTTGACTGTTGAGGTTGAAAAATTGGCTTCTAATGATCCGAAAACTCTGGTTCAGGCAGCAGCAATTTCAGCTTTAGCAAAAACTAAAAATGCTAAGTACAGTTCTATCTATGAAAAAGGATTGAATGCCGTTTCTAATGCTGTAAAAGGTTCTTCATTGGCAGGAATTGCAGAATTGGATCCGTCAAAAGCAGCAACATCTATTGAAAACATTGATCTGAACGGTGCTTCGGATGATTTGATTTCGAAGCTGCTTCCAATCATTGTGAAGAATAAGATTGAGAAACAAATGCCGGCTATCGGGACAACGGTTGCCTTCTACCCTTTCATCAAATTCCAGGATCCGACTTTAGGCAAATCTGCTGAGGAAGGATACAATTGGATTATGAGTTCTGACAACCTGAAAGCAACCGAAAAAGTAACTAAAGTTCTGGTTCAGGCAAAATCTCAAATGCCAGACAATCCACAAGTGAAAATGATGATTGTACAAATGCTGAAAGACGGACTGAACAAGAAAATGGAAGTTCTGAAAAACAATCCGAACAGCCCAACGATTAATCAACAGATTAACGCCATTAACAAAACAATTGAAGCTTTTAAATAAAGTCTCATCACGAATATCAATAAAAAAGCCATCTCAATTGAGATGGCTTTTTTATTAAATTATATTTTAAGAAATAAATCCCGCAGACCAAAATAGCAAAAAAACACAAATGATTAAGACAGTACAATCCACCAACCAATACTATGAGATCTGCAGGAAAATCATCAACCAAAAACTTAGCCTTTCTTCTGGAACGTGGCCAGCTTCAAAGCATCTTTTATCATTTTACCGGGGCGGAACACCGCTTTTACAGTTTTGATATTGGCAGCAGTCACTTCCTTCTCTGTTTCTGCACCCACACTGGATCCGCCAGCTTGCAAGGTGAAATATTCTCCTACGTAAACAATTTTACCATCGGCTACATCCTGTGCGATCTTCTCGAAAGTACTTTCCAAGACGGCAAGGATATCAGCTTTTGAAACAGTGGACATTGTGCTGGCGTGCTTTGCAAGATCAGACAAAGTGGTTTTACCATCACCTATGATATTGGCGTAATACTTTGCAGGATCATCTCTTTTTTGAGGATTGGCTCTTTGAACCACACTAAATTTAATTGACATTGTTTGTGTTTTTAATTAAAAATTAAATTTTATTGAATGAGATAAAAGTATAAATTTTAATTAAACAAAAAAGTAAATTGAATTAATATTTTCCATCTATAGATAAAAATCTACAAATACGATATAAAACACACGTGTATTCTGTTAAAAACTCTCGTGTCTTTTCTTTAAAACACACGTGTCTTTTGATGAAAACTCTCGTGTGTTTTGATGAAAACTCTCGTGTGTTTTGGGCCACCTACGCAAATGCCCTATTCATAGGACTTGCAGAAGGGCATTTTTTGAGATTAATTTCATTAAAAATCGGAGTCAATTTTTGTCATTAATTATAAAAAAAGAAAATCCCTTAGCTCGTAACTAAGGGACATTTATTAATTATAATTCCTTCAATGGATCCCAAAAGAGGGATTTAAAGTCTTTGATCTTCCAGTTTTCCTGTACAACCACATTTTCTTTTTCCAACCTTTCCCGGAACGATGGAACCGATAACTTTCCGGAACTGCTAATAACCCTGTGTGCCGGAACATCTTTTGGACAATTGCCCATCGCATTGCCTACGTGGCGGGAATGATTGGGATAACCCACTGCTTTTGCAATAGCGCCGTAGGTGGAAACTCTACCTTTGGGAATCAGTCTGGTGACTTCATAAACCTGTTGCTTGAATAGATCGTTCATTGTTAAAATTCTAGAAGTTTAAGCTTTAGCTGCACAGCAAAATTATCTTTAAAATTATTGTTGGCATAATGCCCGACTCTGTAAAAGAAACCTAAGTTAAATCGTGAGCTCAGGAAGTTATTATATTCCAAACCGACTTCTTGATACAGATGATCCAAAGGCGAAAACTCAAACTGATGATACTCCGGATTTTTCATATTACCAATCACCCCTTTATAGATAAAATCGAAGCTGGATGTATTCTTACCAAAACTTTTGAAATACCACGGAATGCGATGTGTGATAAAATATCCTGCAAACTTATCATTAAAATATTTCCCTGCAGTCATCGTAGCGAATCCAAGATATGTCGTGAAATTGAAATTGGATAAGATGCCCGTATTCTTATTAGAATCCAAACCGCCCATCTCGAAAGCGTGCCATATTGGTGCTTCGCCAAGATAATAACCACCATAAACTCTTGTCCCAGTATTTCCTAAAATGGTTCTGAACTGATGTGTGTATAAAACGTCCAATCTGCTGTAATTGAAATCGCCGCCCAGAGTTTTGTAGCCTTGTTCATAATTAAAATAAACCTCCGGGAAGTTCTGATCAAAAGTATATTTTCCGGAAGGCGTCATTATGTTTTTACTATTCGGAGAGAATTTGATCGTCGCCAAAGAGCTGAATGTCGTAAACTGGCCGGACTGATTCATAAACCGATAATCAAATCCTGCCTCTTCGGTCTGTCTTTTTGCAGAGACATTCAGGGTCAGAGAATTAGAAAGATCGATTTCATAACCTGCGCGGAAACCGTCATACTTGTAATATTTATCATTCTGGATAGACATTCCGGTATTATTGATGGACATCTTCATATTCCAAAGATTCTGACTGAACCTCCCCGAAGCGGCCACATCGTGGAAATATTCGATCCGGAAGAAAGAGTTTCTTTCCAAAGTTGTTCGGAAATCGATCCCTGCACCGTATTTCCAACCTCTGTCTTTGAAGCCGTAAGCCAAATAAACATCTGGCGAAATGTAACGGTTGAAACGCTCATTCATCTTAAAACCAGCACCTAATCTGAAACCTTCGTAACGGTTATATTTGGTTTGTAAAGGATCAATATCTACCAGTCCCACCGTGAATTTCCCTCTTAGTAATGCTGTTAAAACTTTGACTTTGCTATCCAATGTATATTTTTTCCCCAGACTGTCAATCTTCACATAAGTCTGCTTTTCTCTTGTAGTGAGACTGTCTGTTCTGTATTGATCCAACAATGTTCCATCTGCGTTCTGAACGCCCATTGTATAGCCACTAAACTGCGATGCTTTGAGCTCTACAGGCGTTTGGAAATCGAAATAATCGGCTTTCATATAAGCATAATTCCCAAATCTTTTGGTTTTGGATAATCGCTCTTTTTTCTCTTCAGCCGTTTCGTTATCTTTTTTCTTAACTGTCGAAAACTCTGATGAACCCATTTTGATTTTAAGGTTCTCGGTCTTCAGAAACCATTTGTTTTGAATCGGAATCCAAACCGAAGTGATGCTTCCGTCTGTTCTTACTTTGCTATTACTCTCGATTTTTTTGATGGCATAAGTTTCTTTGTCGATGTACAGATAACCGTTGTATTTTCTACGGTTAACAGGGACTTTGTAATCTACCTGACGGAAACGGATGACGAAATTCTCTCTGCCATCAATCTCGATAGAGTCTGTCAAGAAATATCTATAAAGGCTTCTGTTTTCAGGAAGAATTTCTCTTGGGATTTTGTCTCTGTTGGATCTCAGAGCCAGCATTTCGTAAACAGGATTTTTCAAACCGGAGATTCTGTTATCCAGGATATTGACTTTCTCGCCATATTTCTTAGAATACAAAAACTGCATCGCACGTTCCCAAAGAAACATTTTGCTGTCCTTGATAACCGACATCATCTGTTCACCTTCTATAGAATCTTTTTTCTTTTTATCTTTCTGGGCAAACTCACGATTAGGAAGCTTCGACAATGAATCTTCTCTAGCATCTATGAACTTTCTGTACTCTCTAATGCTGTCCTCATCCACATCATAAGACATTTTTTCATACGACTTGTAGGAATAAGAATCTAATGCATTAGGAGAATTATCTTTAAAATTTCGGAAAACTTTATCTATGATTGCCAAAGCTCTAGGGTCGCTTTCGTTGGAAAGTACAACGCCTTCTATCTCGTGTGTCTTGGCGTTTTGTCTGTCCAGTTCCAATTCCATTATTTTGTCAACAACCACTTCATCCCCGATAAATCCGTTGATTTCCACATCTACTTTGGAACATTTGGTTGTGAAAGTTGCCACACCTTTCTCATCGGTTTCCGTTATGTATTGGTTATTACAATAGATTTTTGCGCCTTTGATGGGTTTATGATTGTCCGCTCTAAAAACACTCAGCGTGCTTTGAGAAAAAACAAATGAAAAACAGAACAGAAAGATTAAAGAAAAGATTTTGTTCATAGTTTAGTTTTATTAAGTAGTCAAAAAATTACCGGTATTGTTACGAAATTTCTTCTTTCTAATTTACAAATTAATTTATTACAACAAATTACCTTATACAATATCAAGCCAAAGTTTGTCTTACAAAGAAAAAACCGAACATTTTTCAACATTCGGTTTTATTAGTTTTAGTTTAAATTCAATTTTTATTGAAGTTCGAAGTAATTAAGGTTAGCATTTCCAGCTTCAAAGTACAATCTCAATTTATTTTCTCCTTTTACCAAGTTGATGTTATTTACAGAAACTGTTTTCCAAGCTTTTCCTGTTGGAGCTAATTTTATATTGCCCAAATCATCGCCATTTTCTGTTTTGATGACCAATTCTGAAGCTTGAGCAGAATCATTATTATATCTAATGTTCAATTTATATTTCTTAGCCAGATTGCTATTCACCGTATATTGTAGCCACTCTCCTTTTTCAGTTTTCCCCACATAATATTTGTTGGTGATTTTATCATTACAAGCGTAGATATCAACACCATCATTTCTCATTTTATTTCCGGAGTTCCATTCTGTATGAGTTCCATTACTCACCCAAAGGTTTTGGAAATCGTTATCAGAATAAGCACTGCCAAATCTTCCCAAATCATATTCTGTCGCAAAGATTCTTCCCGGCGCAATGTGATTTTTATAAGGTCTTGTGCTTTCATCATTTACCTGACGGAACAATGCATCGATAACATCTTTTTTAACTTCTACATTTTCCAATTTATAATTATAAGCAATCTTCATCAATGTTTTCTTGGCAAATTCTTTCGTTGGTTTAGTTCCGCCATTTTTCCAATAATTTAATAGCTTTTGATAATCCGGAGTGATTTTCACATTGGTTACTCCAGCGATATTATCAATCTTTTTCATTGGCCAATAAGCGTAACCGATGTTATTTTTCAATAACAATTGGTTCAGTTCTGTAAACCAGACATTAGAATTTTCGCCCGTTTCGCCTAACCAAGCTGGAACATTTAGTTTTTCTCTTAAATCGATAATATTCTGGATAGCATCTTGAGAATTAGTTGTCCAATATTTGTGAAAACTTAAAACCAAATTATCATCCCAAAGTTTCGGTAAACCATTGTAATTATTTCCCCAACCGTTACCTTCCAAAATGATAATGTGCTTTTTATCGACCTGGCGAATGGCTTCCGTAATATCTTTCTGAAGCTTCCAAAGTGGCGCGTTGGACATCTCGTCGGTTCCATTCGGATTTTTTCCTGTGAACGGATAGTTAGGTTCGTTAATCAAATCGTAGCCGCCAATCCATTCCTTATCTTTATAGCGTTCTGCCAGCTTTTTCCAAAGTGCAATTGTCTTTTTCTGATTCTCCTCGCTTTCCCAAAGATTCGGTTTTGATTTGTCATTATCGGAAATATTGGCGTCGTTTCCTTGTCCACCAGGTACCGCGTGAAGGTCAAGAATCAAATAGATTTTGTTATCCTCGCACCATTTCAAAAGATTATCCGTCATTTGGAAACCTTCTTCCAACCAAGTATTTTGTCCTTTTACAGGTTCTTTTTCTATTGGTAAAGTGTAAAGATTATAATGCATCGGAAGCCTGATGGAATTGAATCCCCATTTTGCTAAAGAATCGATGTCTTTTTTGGTAATTCCGTTTTTGAGATAAGCTTTGTAGAATTCGTTTTTTCCATCTTCGCCTGCTACTTCTGCAATTTTTTCTTTGATTTGATATTGTGGTCCGGCAAAATCAGCCGTCTTAAGCATATAACCTTCCTGAAGCATCCAACCGCCCAATCCAAGACCTTTCAAATAAATATTTTCACCTTTAGAATTGACAATTTTTTGACCCTGAGTTTTCAGAAAGCCTTGAGCGTTCCCAAATTGAGACAATAATAAAGCGCATAAAACGGTAGTTCTTAACATATTTTCATTTTTTACTAAGATAATACTATTTTGTTAGCAAAAAATAAATTTGTTAAAATTGATTAATTGAACTTCATATTCTGAATTCTAACTGCATTTAAAATTGCTAAAAGTGCCACACCAACATCTGCAAAAACGGCTTCCCACATATTGGCTAATCCTCCGGCTCCAAGAATCAGAACAATCACTTTGACTCCAAAAGCTAACCCTATATTTTGATAAACAATTTTCTTCGTCGCTTTTCCGATTTTGATCGCAGTTGCAATTTTCGAAGGCTGGTCTGTTTGAATAACTACATCCGCAGTTTCAATCGCAGCATCGGAACCTAATCCGCCCATCGCCATTCCAACATCACTCAAAGCCAAAACCGGCGCATCATTGATTCCGTCTCCAACAAAAGCAACAACTTCTTTTGGATTACTTTTCAGATTTTCCAATTTCTCAACTTTTCCTTCGGGAAGCAGACCACCGAAAGCAGAATCGATTCCTAATTTTTTAGAAATATTTTGAGTTAGAGAGTCTTTATCACCGCTTAACATCATGGTTTTGATGTTGTTATTTTTCAAATTACTAATCGCCAATTCCGAATCTTCTTTAACCTCATCGGAAATCGTGATGTAACCTTTATATTCATTATCAATAGCTAAAACAACAGTTGTTTCTACAATTTCTTCCAAGAATTCCGGATAATTGATATTAAAAGTTTTCAGAAGTTTTGTATTTCCTGCAAGAACTCTTTGTTGATTAATAACCGCTTTTATTCCTTTTCCGGAAATCTCTTCTACAGATTCCGGAATCTGATTGGAAGGATGAAATTCTGAAACGGCTTTCGCAATAGGATGTGTAGAATGACTTTCAACCGATGATAAAATGGAAAGAAAATCTTCTTTCGAAATGTTCTCCGGAACAATATCCTGAACTTTGAAAACACCTTTTGTCAACGTTCCGGTTTTATCCATTACAACTGTTGTTACATTCGCAATAATATCGAGGAAATTAGAACCTTTGAACAAAATTCCGTTTCTGGAAGCGGCGCCAATTCCACCAAAATACCCCAACGGAATTGAAATAACCAGTGCGCAAGGACAAGAAATCACCAAGAAAACCAAACCTCTGTAAAGCCAATCTTTGAAAACATAATTTTCTACAAAGAGATATGGAACAAGTGTTACCAAAAGAGCTAAAACGAAAACAATTGGCGTATAAATCTTTGCAAATCGTCTGATGAACAATTCGGTTTTGGCTTTTCTGGAACTTGCATCCTGAACCATTTGAAGAATCCTGACAATCGAACTATTCTCGAATAATTTGGTTGTTTCGATTTCGATGACTTGGTCTAAGTTCAGCATTCCGGCAAGAACTTCTTCCAATTTTTGGATTGATGAGGGTTTACTTTCTCCTGTTAAAGCTGATGTGTTGAGACTTGCTTTTTCCGACAACAAAACACCATCCAACGGAATCTTCTCTCCTACTTTCACCTGAATCTTTTCCCCGATTTTGACATCATCTGGAGCAATAGTTTTCCAATTTCCATCTCGGAAAACGGTGGCTTCTTTCGGACGAACATCTAATAATGATTTGATATTATTTCGAGCTCTGTTAACTGCAGATTCCTGGAACATTTCGCCGATTGTATAAAATAGCATCACGGCAACACCTTCGGGAAATTCGCCAATTGCAAAAGCGCCAATTGTTGCAATTCCCATCAATGAAAACTCATTGAAGAAATCTAAATTCTTTGCCAGTTCCAACGCTTCTTTGAAAACTGTGAACGCCACTAATATATAAGACACGAAATACCAGCTAAATCTCAGCCAAACGTTGTTGGTAAACCAATCGGCTTTAATCCAGAAATCTAAAATGAGTCCAGAGAAAAATATGATTAAACTGATGTATAATGCAATTTTTGAATTACCGTGAGAATGGTCGTGGTCACTGTGGTCGTGAGCTCCGTGGTTGTGCTCTTTCTTCGGTTTTGTACTGCAACACTCTTCCATATCGAAATAATTTTTAACAAAGATATTGCTATTGCAAATGCAATGCTATTGCAAAGTTTTATGGAATAATATCTTCGAGGGCCTCAGACTTATACAAATTACTTAATTGTTGAAAGTCGATTCGAGGCAATTTTCGCAGATGCCTTTAGCGAAAAGTCTGATTTCATCAATCCTGAAATTGGTTTTCATACTTTCGGGGAACGAAATATCTTCTTTGCAGGTGGTCTGTTTGCAGATTTTGCAGTAGAAATGGAGATGCCAGTCTTTGTGTGTTTTCTCGTCACAATCATCGTGGCAAAGCTTATATTTTGTGGTTGCATTTTCCTGAATGCTGTGAACGATTCCTTTTTCTTCGAAGGTTTTCAAGGTTCGGTAAATGGTGGTTCGGTCGGCATTCTGAAAATGGTTTTCGATTTCGGATAGTGAGGTGGCAAATGGTTGGGAACTCAGAAAATCGTAGACCAGAATTCTCATACTTGTTGGTTTGGTATTTTTGTGGATGAGTTTGTTTTCGGTTTCTTTGTTCATAATGTATAATCTAATAATTTTAATGCAAAGTCCGCAAAGATTTTTTGGACATTATTGAAAATATTTTTAAGGCTCGCGAAGACGTAAAACTTAATGACAAACTGGTTGTTGATTTTGACTTTTTAATGCTTTTTAATTTTAATCTTTTGACAAATCTTACTATTAATAACAAAACTTGAATCGTTGACGAAACACCTAGCCCCGATGGAAACGGCATCCTTTTTTATTTTTTATGGACTTCGATTCAATCGAAGTGACAAAACTTGTAAAAAAATAAAAAAGATATAGTGGACAGCGGGATTAAGCTCCTAATTTATTGCTTTATCTTTTCTTATCTCATCAAAGTTACGGGAAATAATTGCAATTTTTTGATGAATCGACTGAGAATAAATACCTTTGGAAAAAATTTAGAAATGGGTGTAGCGGATTTATTATTGAAAAGAAAAAAAGAATTGGCCGAAAAAAACTTGAGAGATGGTCAGGATTATTTGGTTGAAAATGGAAAAAGAGAAAGTGTAACGATTTTACCAAGCGGTTTGCAATACGAAATCCTTGTAGAAACAGAAGGTCCAAAACCAACAGCTAAAAGCACAGTGAAATGTCATTATCACGGGACGACCATTACAAGCAAAGTTTTTGACAGTTCTGTAAAACGTGGAAAACCAGCATCATTCCCTCTTAATAGAGTTATCAAAGGTTGGACAGAAGGTTTGCAGTTGATGTCTGTTGGAAGTAAATTCAGGTTTACGATTCCGCCACATTTGGCTTATGGACAGCAGGAAGTCAGCAAAGAAATTGGTCCCAACAGTACTTTGGTTTTTGACGTGGAGTTATTGGAAATTAAATAATTAGAATTTAATTCTCAGATTGTATTGCAGTTATGAAAATTATTTATATTTTTGCAACCTGTTAATCAACCTCTGACGAAGGACGTGAATGTTGCTTAGCTTGACAAAACAAATTTTTTATTATAAAAAATGGATTTATTAAAGTACGTACAAGATAAGTACATTACGAAAAAAGAATTCCCAGAATTCAAAGCCGGTGACACCATCACTGTGTACACAGAAATTAAAGAGGGTAACAAAACCAGAACTCAGTTCTTCAAAGGTGTTGTTATCCAATTGAGAGGAACTGGAGCTACAAAAACTTTCACAATCAGAAAAATGTCTGGTGATGTTGGAGTAGAGAGAGTTTTCCCAATCAACATGCCTGCACTTCAGAAAATTGAAGTTAACAGACAAGGTAAAGTTAGAAGAGCTAGAATCTACTACTTCCGTGATCTTAGAGGTAAGAAAGCAAGAATCAAGGATAAGTCTTACGCTAAGAAATAATCTTGAGACTTTCTCGAAAAATACAAAACCAGCAAAACTATTTGCTGGTTTTTTTGTGAAATAAAAGCTTACAAATTTTTGTAAGCTTTCCTTTTATCTTAGATAATTCCTAACTCTTTCCCTACTTTTTCAAAACCTGCAATAGCTTTGTCCAAATGTTCTCTGGTATGAGCTGCAGATAACTGAACTCTAATTCTCGCCTTTCCTTTCGGAACAACCGGATAGAAGAATCCGATAACGTAAATCCCTTCTGCCAGAAGTTTCTCGGCCATTTCCTGAGATAATTTCGCATCATAAAGCATAACCGGAACAATCGCTGCATCGCCATCCGGAATATCAAAACCTTTAGCCTTCATTTCTTTTCGGAAATATTCTGCGTTTTCCATCACTTTATCTCTCAAAGAAGTGTCATCAGAAATCATATCCAAAACTTTGGAAGCCGCTCCGACGATTCCGGGTGCTAATGAATTTGAGAATAAATAAGGACGAGAACGTTGTCTCAACATATCAATAATTTCCTTTTTCCCAGAAGTAAATCCACCTAAAGCACCACCTAAAGCTTTTCCCAAAGTTGAAGTAATGATATCGACTCTTCCGATCACATCATTCGCCTCGTGCGTTCCACGACCTGTTTTTCCAATGAACCCTGTTGCGTGAGAATCATCTACCATAACTAAAGCATCATATTTATCCGCTAAATCACAAACACCTTTTAGGTCTGCAACAATTCCGTCCATTGAGAAAACACCATCAGTCACAATGATTTTAAATCTGTGATTTTTTTCAGAAGCGGCAATCAATTGTGCTTCCAAATCTTCCATATTATTGTTTTTGTAACGGTATCTTGCAGATTTACACAACCTTACTCCATCGATAATCGAAGCGTGATTCAGTTCATCGGAAATGATTGCGTCCTCTTCTGAGAATAATGGTTCGAAAACACCGCCATTCGCATCAAAACAAGCGGCATAAAGAATGGTATCTTCCATTCCTAAGAAATTGGAAATCTTAGCTTCCAAATCTTTATGAATATCCTGTGTTCCACAAATGAAACGAACCGACGACATCCCATAACCGTGAGATTCTATAGCATCTTGAGAAGCTTTCATCACCTCCGGATTATTGGATAATCCCAAATAATTGTTGGCACAAAAGTTCAAAAGTTTTTTCCCAGCAACTTCTATCTCGGCACTCTGTTGTGATGTGATGATTCTTTCTCTTTTGAAAAGTCCGTCGTTTTCTATGTTTGTTAATTCGTTTGTGATGTTCTCAAGAAATTTTTGTGATATCATTTTTATTGATTTTCGATTTTAACAAAAATAAAAAAAGCACTGTAATAAAGTGCTTTTTTTTAATAAATTATCTTTTGAGTTATTCTTTAATAATTTTAACTGATTGATTATTAAATTTCAAAATGTAAGTTCCTTTAACTAAGGTAGAAATATTGATTTCTGAATCTGGATTTGAAATTCCCTTCTTGATTAATTTTCCATCGATTGAAAGAATTTCATAATCTGTTGATTTTTGTAAACCAGAAATTTTGATGAAAGATTTTGCCGGATTTGGATAGACACTGATGTTTTTTTGATTAATGTCATTAACAGCCAGATTATTATCTTTGGTCACCGTAGAACCTTTTGTAATGATTTGTTTTTCATAATTAAATTCAACACTTGTCACATCAAAAGTCACATCTTGTGTGAAATATTGATTGTTGGAAGTATGATCCAAAACAAAATAAGCGGTCTGTCCTCCAGATCCTGTCACTTTGATTGGAAGCGGCATCTCAAAAAAGCTGACAGTAGAACTGCTTCTTGTCTGCCCGACACGGAAAGTCAGTTTTTTGGTTGTGGTATTCTGAGTCCACCTGATCTGATAGCTCGGATAACCTTCACCATAGATCCAGTCATTAAAAAATTCTGTGAAATCTTTTCCTGTAAAAGAACTTAAAAAATCTCTGAAATCATTAGTCTTTACATAATTGTAAGCAAAAGCAGGATTGTTCTGATAAGCTTTTAACATCGCATAGAACTGGCTATCACCAAGAATCCATTTTATCATCCTTAAAACAAAACCTCCTTTAGCATAAGTTAATCTTCCGTCGAAAACTCTGCCGATATCACTCAATCCAGCATCAGGAACGTATACACTTCCGCCAGGGCTACTTGTAATATCACTTATCTCATTTGCAAGATAATTTTGAAACTGAGAAGAGCTCATTAATAATTTTTCATAAGTCAAATGCTCACCAAATGTTGCAAAACCTTCATTAAGCCAGATGTCATTCCATGCACCACATGTCAATTTATCTCCAAACCATTGATGAGCCAACTCATGAGCAATCAATCCCTGCCCAAAATTAACCATAGATGTCATTGTTGCATGTTCCATTCCTCCGCCCCAGTTAAACATCATATGACCATATTTTTCATTTCTGTAAGGGTATAATCCAAAATGGTCTTCAAAAGTTTGCATAGAACTTGTAGTCCAGTCGAGACTTGCTTGGGTATTTGCATTCGCATAAGCTGGATAAACGTAATTCAGGAAAGGAAAAGAACTTTCTGTAGTTGTAATAGTGGAATTCATTTTTGTATAATTGGAAATTCCTAACGCAAAAAGATAAGCAGGAATTGGATAATTAGTTTGCCAATAAGTCAGCTTTTTTCCGTTTCCTAAGATAGTTTCAGACATCAGTTTTCCATTTGAACCTACTGTATATTGAGCAGGAGTGGTCACTTTGATATCCATTTTCTCTATTTTATCATTCATACTTTGTTTGGTTGGCCACCAACCTTTTGCCCCATAAGGCTCAGACAATGTTGCTAAAACCGGATCTCCGGCAGGTGTAGTTCCTGCTTCAAAACTGGCAAAGGCACCTGTATTGACAGGAACTCCGCTATATGTTATTGATAAAGAATCTGTAGTCTGGGCTGTTAAAGCTACCGGGAAATTAATTTTAATTTCATCTGAACTCAATTGCTGAAAGGTTAAATTCTGACCGTGATATTTTACCGTAGAAACTGTCAGAATCTTTGCCAAGTCAAAATAAATAGTAGCGGAATTCGCTAGCATCTTAAAATGGGAAGTCATAGTTCCGGAAACGAACTGCTGAGTGGGATCAAGATCAAATTCTACTCTAACATATTGTAAATCATAATTTAATGTATTCGGATTCACATTTACATCCAAAATCGAGCGGGAGGCAGATTTTTTTTCAGATTCTATCAAACCTTTTCGATCAATATTATGAATTTGTCCAAAAATAATATTAATCGTTAAACAAGTAATTATTAATGTGTAAAAATGTTTCATTTTATTTAAAAATTTTACCTCAAATCTACAAAAAAAACTCATCCCGACGAGATGAGTTTTTAATTTATAAAACATTGATTATTACAAATCTAAAGTCGGATCCAGCAACTGTTCCATTCTGTCCTTTACTTGAGCAACAGAACCTGAAAATTTGTTAATCAATAAAGAAAAAGCAAGCGTTTTGTTATTTCTTGTTTTGATATATCCTGCTAAACATTTCACACCATTTAAAGTTCCTGTTTTAGCAAAAATCTGTCCATTGGAATTCACCATAAACATATGTTTCAACGTTCCGGATTGTCCAGCAATTGGTAGTGATTCAAAATATTCTTTATAGTAAGGTGACTTCATCATTTTAGCTAAAAACTTAGCTTGTGAAATTGGCGTAACAGTATGAGCTTTTGAAAGTCCGCTTCCATCCATAAAATTAAGGCCATTCAAATCAAAACCAATAGATTGCAAATGGTCAGTTACAGCTAATCTTCCAGATTCTACCGTTTGGTCGCCTAATTTCTGAAAGCCGTTAGACTTCAACAAAGCCTCTGCATAACCATTATCACTTCTTTGGTTGGTATAATTAACAATTTCAGCTAAAGTCGGCGATTTATAAATCGTCAAAATTTCTCTTGGTTCCGGTTCTCTGTCAACAATTTTGGGAGTCACTTTTCCAGAAACGGTGATTTTATTTTTAACAAGACCTTCTCTCAATTTATTAGCCAAAAAAGCAGGTGGTTCAGCCACTTTTGTCGTTACCCAAGCACCTTCAAATTTATCGGCATAGACAGCCTTGTTGGTATAAGGCGAAACATAGAAATACTTTTTTGCTTGATTAAATGGATTATTAGATTGACTAATAAGTAACTTTTCATTTTTCGGATCAATATCTTTGGTTGTTCCAACTGGTAGAAAATAATTAGCCTGCTCTAACCAAACGATATTTTGCGGAAGTTCCTGCTTTTTATTCTCTTTGAAAATTGCCGTCTGGATGATAATATCTCCCGTAACTTTTCTAATACCCTTTTCTTTGATAGCATCAAGATACTGATTAACAATCTGCGTATAACTTGCTGCGCCGCCTCTATTTCCACCTAAAGAAGGGTCGCCACTTCCGACGATATAGAGATTTCCTGTCAACACGCCTTCAACATCAATACTGCCAGAATATTCCAACTGGGTGTTCCATCTGTACTGCGTTCCTAATAAAGAAAATGCCGTTTCTGTTGTTAATAATTTGGTTGTAGAAGCAGGAATCAGCGGTGCTGTTTCGTTGTACGCCGTTACAATTTTTTCTGTTTTGGGGTCGTAAACCACAAACCCCCAATTGGCATTTCTCAGAACCGGGTCTGTAAACATCTTATTGATATTGAACTCAATTTGTTCTTTCGGAGACAACAGCGCCTTTTCTGCGGTAATATCCTTTACAAGACTTTGCTGATCAGCAACTTGTGGAAATGTAGAAACTGCGACGCTCCCTTGCGAAAATACAAATGAGGAAAAACCAATTGCGATGATTGAAAAATAATTTTTGATTTTATTCATTCTCAAAACAATTACAATTTTTATTGAATTTTTATTAATTAAGGTTTAAGATTGTCTAATCTTTTTATCATAACTAAGTAAAGTTAGAGAATATTGCCGTCGATTTATGGTTTAACCGTAATAAAAAATCTGAAAAGCCGTTAAAAATTGTTAAAAATCAACAAATAAATCCTTTTTCACAGATTTATAAGCCGTGATTTCATCAAATTCATCAAAAGACTTCAGAAGTAATTCTTTATAGATTCTGTAGTTTTTGTTTTTTGGAAATTTAAGAAGGATCTGATATTGATAAAGATTGTTTAGCCTTGCAATAGGCGATTTCTCCGGTCCAAGAATACATTCTTCCGGAATATATTTTCTAAGAATCGAACCCAAGAACTGAGAGGCTCTGTTGATTTTATCTTCTTTCCTGTGTTTCAGTTCAATCATTATTAATTTCACAAATGGCGGATAGAGAAACTTTTTCCTTTCATCAAGAAAATAATTATAAATCTCTTTAACATTCTGATTTTTAATTAATTCAAAAACAGAATGCGACGGATTATAGGTCTGGATCAGAATTTTCCCATTTCCAGAAGTTCTTCCTGCTCGCCCTGCAACCTGCGTAATCAATTGGTAAGCTCGTTCTTCCGCACGGAAATCTTGAACGTGAATCAAAGAATCGGCTTTTGGAATCGCCACCAATTCTATGTTATCAAAGTCCAAACCTTTGGAAATCATCTGTGTTCCAACCAAAATATCGGTTTCTCCGTTTTCCAATTTTTCGTAAAGTTTTTCGTAAGCGAATTTCTTTCGCATCACGTCAACGTCCATTCTGTCAACTTCGGCATTAGAAAATATCTTTTGCGTTTCCTCTTCGATTTGTTCTACCCCAACGCCTTTTGTATTCAGATTGTCGCTGTTACAGCTTGGGCAATTGGTTGGTTTTCCTGCACGATGTCCGCAATAGTGACATTTCAGCTCATTCGAAGCTTTGTGATAGGTCATCACAACATCACAATTACTGCAATAAGTCACGTGACCACAAGTTTCACATTCGATGACATTGGCATAACCACGGCGATTGTGAAGAATAATCGTTTGTTTTTTATGGTCTAATTGAAGATTGATTTCGTCAACCATTTTTTGACTGAAATTTCCGACAATCTTTTTCTGATTTTGCGCTTCTTTAACATCAATAATTTCAAATTTTGGCAAATCAACTTTCCCAAACCTTTCATTAATAGAAACATAACGCAATTTATCTCTCATCGCCAAATCATAACTTTCCAAAGAAGGCGTTGCCGAACCGAGAATAACTCTTGAATTATAAAATTCTGCCAACATCATTGCTGAATCTTTCGCATTGAAAAAGAAGTGCTGGTCTCTTGGTCTGTAAGCCGAATCGTGTTCTTCGTCCACAATAATCAATCCCAGATTTTCAAAAGGTAAAAACAAAGAATTTCGAGTTCCAATCAGTATATTAAGTTCATTTTTCTTGATTTTTCTCCAGACTTCTACTCTTTCAAAATCCGTCAATTTATTATGATAAAACCCGAGTTTTTTACCATATTTTTTTTCGAGACGAATTGTAATTTGTTTGGTCAAAGCAATTTCCGGCAAAAGCAATAGCACATTTTGCCCAGCATTGATACAATCTTCAATTTTCTCAAGATAAATATGCGTTTTCCCAGACGAAGTCACACCGTGAAGCAAAACATTTTTATCTTCATCAAAAGCCCGATTGATTTCCGAAATTGCTGATTTCTGATTATCTGTCAGTTCCTCGATTTCTTCGATTTCGCCGTCATAAGAATCGATTCTGTCTTTTTCCAGATAATATTCTGTAACCCAACCTTTTTCTATCAAGGATTTGAGTTGTTGATTAACAAAATTCCCTTCATCAAAAACCAAAGATTTGCGAATTGGATTTTCAGGATTATCAATTTGTTTTGAAAGAATATTGAGGAAAAGGTCTTTTTGTTTTTTAGCTTTATCAAGCTTTAAAAGAATCATTGCCAAATTCTCTGAAACCAAAGCTTCATCATTGATTTTCAGGTAAGCAATTTCTTTTGCCTTATATTTTTCTGTTATTTTTTCGTCAACAGAAATATATCGTTCATCAATCAGCGCATTGATGGTTTTGATGATTTCTTTTTTTGGAATGAAGGCTTCAATTTCTTGTAAATTCAAAATTTGTCGAACTTCCAAAGCTTGTAGAAGATAAGTTTCGTTTGCATCCAGATTTTGCCAATCAATTGTTCTTTCTGACAATAATCTGACATAAGTTTCACTTTCCAATTTAAGAGAAGAAGGAAAAGCCAAACGGTAAATTTCGCCCAAATTGCAGAGATAATAAGAACTCATCCAATTCCAAAAATCCAATTGTTGTTTTGGAACAATCGGTTTATTGTCTAACAGATTGATGATTTCTTTTGGAACAAAAGTTTCTTCAAAATCGTTGAACAATTCCGCAACAATTCCCGTGTAGATTTTCTTTCCACGAAACGGAACCAAAACCCGCATTCCAACTTCGATTTTATCCAAAAAATCTGCTGGAACTTTGTACGTGAAAGTTCCTTTGAGATTGAGTGGAAGAATGATTTGAGCAAATTGCAATTTTGATTGATTATGGTAAATTAATGAGATATATTAAAAGTCTTCGACTCCGCTCGGACTGACAAGAAATCAAGTTGATTATTTAGCATTTTCACGCTGAGCGGAGTCGAAGCGTTTAAACGATAATTAAACTGTATAACTTTGGAAAGCTTCTTCCAGACTTGCAAATTTTCCTTTGAATTCTGAAATCGGAGAATCTTGGATGATATTACCTTGATGAATTAAAATCACACGTGAACAAAGTGCTTCAACTTCCTGCATAATGTGTGTAGAAAGAATCACAGTTTTTGCTTTTCCGATTTCTTTGATGACATTTCGGATTTCTACAATTTGATTGGGGTCGAGTCCGTTGGTTGGTTCGTCGAGAATCAATAAATCCGGTTCGTGAAGAATGGCTTGCGCTAATCCAACACGTTGTTTGTAACCTTTGGAAAGCTGACCAATTTTCTTTGATTTTTCCGGCGTAATTCCAACCAAATTTATGACCTGTTCTACTCTTTCTTTTTTAATATTATGAAGATTCGCCACGAATTGCAAATATTCTTTCACAAACATCTCGTTGTAAAGTGGATTGTTCTCCGGAAGGAAACCGATTTTCTTTTTCGATTCGATTTCGTTTTCTGAAATGTTTTTTTCATCGAGGAGAATTTCGCCTTCATCGATTTTCAGAACACCTGTGATGGATTTCATCAAGGTGGATTTTCCAGCACCGTTTGGGCCGAGTAATCCGATGATTTCGTTGTTAGCGATTGTTATATTGATATCATTGAGAGCAACTTGTTCTCCGAATTTTTTGGTAAGTCCTGAAATTTTTAAAGACATCGAGTTAGTTATGAGTGATGAGTTATGAGTGATTTTTAATCTTTACAAAAATATGAAAATTACTGCATCTTTTTGAACGCAAAGTCCGCAAAGATTATTTGAATTGATTGAAACTATTTAAGATTCGCAAAGACGCTTCGCTCAGAGAAGAATTAAACGCAAACCTTGTCATTCTGAAAGAATCTAAACGGTTGAGGTTCCTACGGACAAATATTATGATTAAGGATATGAAAACCTGGATAGTTGAGAAAATGTCAATTGAAAGACAAATGTTTAAACTTGGCGAAGCGCGCCCCGACCTGAGTGGAGCTCTTTTTCTTTTTTGAGAAAAAAGAAAAAAGCGGGAACGGAGGGCGGATAAAGGCGCCCAAATCAAATTCAAGAATTATTTTTTGTAACAAATTTTTGATATCATTACTAACCGAATAGAGTTAAACAAAAATGGGTTCGTCTGAGAAAGAATTTTTAGAGAAAGTCGATAAGCATAAAGGAATCATCTTTAAGATTTCTAAAATGTATATGGATAATCGTGATGACCAGAATGACCTTTTTCAGGAAATTGTTTATCAGGTTTGGAAGTCTTTTTCGAGTTTTGAAGGAAAAGCAGAATTCTCGACTTGGCTTTACAGAATCGCTCTGAACACAGCAATCATCTTCCTGAAATCTAAGAAAAGACGGACTTTTATCCAAAACGATGATGTCTCGCTCTACAAAATAAAAGAAGAGGAATACAACTTTGAAGACGAACAAAACCTAAAGCTGATGTATGAATCTATCCAACAACTGAACCCAATTGACAAAGCTTTGATTTTCTATTATCTGGAAGATTTTTCAGGAAAAGAAATGGCGGAACAAATGGGAATCTCGGAAGGCAATGCAAGAGTAAAACTGAACCGTGCGAAAGAAAAGTTAAAGGAATTAATTAATAAACAGGCTTCGAGAGCCTCAGCCTAACAGCAAACAACTATCAACTATCAACTATCAACTATCAACTATCAACTATCAACTATCAAAGATATGGACCTAGATAATCTTAAAACCCTTTGGAATAAAGAAGATGTTTCCGAGACACCGGAGATTTCGCCAGAAAAACAGAGACAAATACACCATCCTTTGGAAAGGATTAGGAAAAATATGCGCTATGAATTTTGGTCAACTGTAGTTTTGATGCCTTTTGTTTTGATTGCTATCTGGTTTTTCCCGCTGCCTTTTAGATTCACTTTATACATCGAAATTTTGGTTGTTTCTATGGTTTTGGTAACTGTATTTTTCTTTGGCAAATTCTTTAAGCTGTATAAGGAAATAAGTAATCCGACTTTGGGAACTTACGATTCGTTAAAAGATTTATTGCATCAATTTGAACTGAACAAACAATATTATTTGTCTTTTTACTTAAGCTTTGTCCCATTTTTCGTTTGTGAAATGATTATCGTGATAGAGTCTATTCCACATACACATCATTACACCAATGGTTATTTAACATTAGTTTTTATCGGGTCAGTTCTTTTTGGATTGTCTTTGCTATATTTTATTGGAAACTGGTGGTTTAGACATTTTTATGGAAAATACATCGATAAAATCAAATTGTTGGTTGAGGAAATGAAACAAAATTAACTCAAATCCATCTAGCAAAAAGCTCTGTAAAGCCTATCAACTTTACAGGGCTTTTTTTAATTTTCATAAGCTGAAAATTTTTGTAAATTTGCAGACTTATGGGACAAATCCTAGCAATAGACTACGGAAAAGCAAGAACAGGAATTGCTGCAACAGACGACTTACAAATTATTGCAAGCGGGCTGACGACGGTTGAAACTCCGAAACTTGTCGATTTTCTGAAAAAGTATTTTTCTGAAAATAGTGTAGACGAAGTTGTCATAGGACTTCCCACAGATTTGAAAGGAAATATGTCCGAAATCGAAACTGATATTCAGAAATTTATTTCAGTGTTTGAAAAGGATTTCCCGGATAAAAAAATCAATCGTCTGGATGAACGTTTTACTTCCAAAATGGCTTCTTTTTATATTAGTCAAAGCGGAAAAAACAAAAAACAAAGACAGGAAAAAGGATTGATTGACAAAGTAAGTGCGACGATATTGTTGCAAAATTTTTTAGACCAGAAAAGATGATTCTACCAATTAGAGCCTTTGGCGACAACGTTTTGAGAAAAAAAGCTCACGAAATCGAAAAAGATTATCCTGAGTTGCAAACCCTAATCGATAATATGTTTGAAACGATGAACGGAGCGAACGGAATTGGTTTGGCTGCGCCTCAAGTTGGTTTGGACATCAGACTTTTCATTGTGGATGTTTCTCCACTTTCAGATGACGAAGATTACGAAGATATTGCTGATGAACTGAAAGACTTCAAAAAGGTTTTCATCAATGCTAAAATTCTAGAAGAATCTGGAGAAGAATGGAAATTCAACGAAGGTTGTTTAAGCATCCCAGAGGTTCGAGAAGATGTGAAACGTAAATCGACCATCAAAATAGAATATTACGACGAAAATTTCGTTAAACATACCGATACATTTTCCGACATCAGGGCAAGAGTTATTCAACACGAATATGACCACATCGAGGGAATTCTTTTTACAGACCACCTGAGTGCATTGAAGAAAAAAATCGTGAAAGGAAAACTTCAGAAAATTGCTAATGGCGAAGTATCAGTGAGTTATAAAATGAGATTTCCGAAGTAAGGTTGAAGCCTGTAACTTAGAAAACATCTTATATCCATCATCGAACATCAGACAAATTAAAATAAAATATACTAAAGAAAAATATTAAAATGCAGTTAGAAAAAATTATTTCAATCTCCGGAAAACCGGGACTTTTCAAATTGGTTTCTCAACTTAAAAACGGTTTTATCGTTGAGGACATCACGACTAAGAAAAAAGCGAGCATCTCGAACTCTAGCCAAGTAAGTCTTCTTGACAACATCGCAATGTTCACATTTGATAAAGAAGTTCCTTTGTTCGAAGTTTTTGAAAATATTGCAAAAAAATACGACTACAAACCAACGATTAACCACAAATCTTCCAGTGAAGAATTAAGAGCTTTTATGGCTGAATCTCTTCCTAACTATGATGTAGAAAGAGTTTATGAGTCTGATATCAAAAAATTGGCTCAATGGTACAACTTGCTTCAAAAAGCGGGTTACATCACACCTGAAAGTTTTGTAAAACCTGAAACTCCTTCTGTAGAAGTTGCTGAAGAGCCAAAAGCTGAAGAGAAAGCTGAAAAAGCAGAGAAAAAACCTGCTGCTAAAAAAGCTCCTGCAAAAAAGACTGCTGAAAAAACAGAAGAAGCTAAAGAAGAAAAAGCCTCAGCTAAAAAGCCTGCTGCTAAAAAAGCGACTAAAAAAGAAGATTAATTTGATATGATAATAAGTTGATTTGATGATTTGAAAATTCCTCAATTCATTTATCATTATTAATTTTACAATATTAAACTCTCTCAGAAATTCTTGTTTTCGAGAGAGTTTTTTTTATATTTAAGGTCTTCGAGAGCCTCAATCTCGAGAAATTAATTATTGTCACACTGAGCGAAATCAAAGCGTTTTATTTATGAGAATTATTTCATTAGTTCCTTCGATTACGGAAGCTTTGTTTGATTTGGGTTTGACGACTGACGAAATTGTTGGTCGGACAAAATTCTGCATCCATCCAAAAGATGTGGTTGATAAAGTTGAAATGATTGGTGGTACAAAAAACCTTAACCTAGATAAAATCAAATCACTAAAACCAGACTTCATCATTGCCAACAAAGAGGAAAATACCAAAGAACAAGTTGAGGAATTGATGAAAGATTTCAAAGTTTTAGTCACGAATGTTGAAACTTTGGAAGACAATTATTATTTACTGAAACAACTCGGGCATCTATTCGGGAAAGAAGAAAAAGCGCAGTTTTTCAACCTGAAAACTTATGAAGCTTTTGATATTATTAAATCCGGAAAAAGGTTAAAAGTTGCTTATTTGATCTGGAAAAATCCCTATATGACAGTTGGTGGCGATACTTTTATTTCTAGGATTTTAGACGAGCTGGGATTTGAGAATTTGTTTAAAAACCAGAAACGATATCTGGAAATCCAGTTAGAAGATTTGAAAGATGCAGATTTGATTTTTCTTTCGTCAGAGCCTTTTCCTTTCAAAGAAAAACATATTGATGAAATCAAAGAAGTTTGTCAAAATCAAAAAATTAGGATTGTTGACGGCGAAGCTTTTTCTTGGTATGGGACACATCTTGCGAAGTGTGGGGAATATTATCGAGACCTTTTGACAAAAATCAATCAATAAAAAAGTCGCAGTAGATGCGACTTTAATATTTTATAGAAAATTTAATTACAAAATCTTCGCAACCTCGTCACAAAGCCATTTCAGCATTTCTTCATCTTCTTTTGTAAATGGGTCAATGGTATGAGAATCGATATCGATTTGTCCAATATTTTCTCCGTTTTTGAAGATTGGAACTACAATTTCTGCTTTTGTATCAATGGAGCAAGACAAATAATTATCCTGAGAATGAACATCCGGAACTACGAAAGTCTCTCCTGAAACCGCTACTTGCCCACAAATCCCTTTTCCAAAAGGAATAATCACATGATCTGTAACTGCGCCAACATAAGGTCCAAGAGCTAACTCGTCTTTGTCGCCGTTTTTAAAATAGAAACCTGTCCAGTTGTAATAATCAATTTCTTTATCCAAAAGCTGACAGATTTTCAGAAGTTTTACGTTTGTATCTTGTGGACTTTCCAAGATTACTGAAAGTCTTTTTTTAAGTTCTACCATTGTTGTTAATTTAATCCTTCAAAAGTTAATTCTTTGTAACCGAACATTCCGCGTTCTTTTATCATTTCTGCCACACTTTTCGGCAACTCTTCTTCCCAACCCAATTCGTGTGTAACGATTTTTTTAAGAATCTCTCTGGAATAGATTTCCAGGAATTTTGGATTGTAATTATGAATGTCTACAATTCTCTTATTGAGTTTGAAATATTTGTATAATTCTTTCAGATTATCCTGAACTTTCAGATTTTCAGAAGTCAGCAACTCGCCATCTTCAGGGTTTTTGTAAGGATAAAGATAAACGCGCATATCCTTTTTGAAGAACTTACCAAACGCCTCCAAAATTCCTCCCGGAAGATTTTTGTAATATTCCTCATCGAAAACATCTAAAAGGTTATTAACTCCCATTGCAACACCAATATGCTGATTGGTAAATGTAGAGAAATAATCTACCATTCGGTAATACTCTGAGAAATTGGAAATCATTACTGTGTAGCCCAAAGTTCCCAAAATATCAACTCTATCTAAGAAATCTCTTTCGTCAATATCTCCAGCAGCTCGTAGATTCGAAATCGTAATTTCGAAAAGAATCTGTGTATTCTCGTGGTCGCAGGAATTATCCTGATTGAACATTTCCAAACCGTGCTCAAACATATCAATATTCACTCGTGTTACGGGTCGAAAACTACCTCTTACCGCAAAAATATTTTTCTTGTAAAGAATATCCGCCGGTAACATATTGTTTCCCTCAGAATTGAAAATAACAGCATCTGTCATCCCCAATTTCACCAGCTGAAGACTCATCAAACGATTGTCAACATATTTGAAAGCCGGTCCGCTGAAATCTATCATATCAATCTCTAGTCTGTCCAAAGAAAGGTCGTCGTACAAAGATTCTACAAGAATTCTGGGATTATCTGTATAAAAATAAGCACCATAAATCAAATTAACACCCAAACTTCCCAATGTTTCCTGTTGCAAAGTCGGATTGGTTTCTTTGAATTTTACGTGGATGATTATTTCGTTATACTCCTCATTTTCAGAATTTTGAAACCTTACTCCTACCCAACCGTGACCTTTGGTCGTTTTATCAAAATTGATGGTTGTAACGGTATTGGCATAAGAAAAGAATTTTTTACCGGGATTGTTCTCTCTTGGGATTCTTTCCTCAATAAGCGCCACCTCATAACGCAACATTTTTCTGAGTCTGTTCTGAGTTACGTATCGGTTTTTAGCTTCCTTACCATAGATGGCATCAGAAAAGTCCTTATCGTAAGCAGACATCGCCTTTGCAATAGTTTGAGAAGCGCCGCCAGCTCTGAAAAAATGACGAACAGTTTCCTGTCCCGCGCCTATCTCTGCAAAAGTTCCGTAAATTGAAGAATCGAGATTAATAGCTAAAGCTTTCTGTTTTGGGGTAAGTTTTGGCTTTATCACAAAGAATTAGATTTATTTTGTAAATTTACCAAAATAACAGCAAAAACAAAAATGCTTTTAAAATTTTTAGGAACTGGTACTTCACAAGGCATTCCTGTTATTGGTAGCCATCATCCTGTCTGTCTTTCAAAAGACCAAAAAGATAAGCGTTTACGCACTTCTGCCATCGTAACTTCCGACTCTGGAAAGAAAATATTAATTGATTGTGGTCCCGATTTTCGTCAGCAAATGTTGACGAATCAGGAGGAGCAAATCGATGCGGTGCTGATTACGCACGAACATAATGACCATATAATTGGTCTTGATGACTTGCGACCTTTGATTTTCAAAAACAAAGCTTCAATGCCAATTTATTGTAATTCCCGTGTTGCTAAAGAAATCAAAGACCGTTTTCCTTACGCTTTTCAAGACCACAAATATCCAGGAGCACCAAGTTTCGATTTATTTGAAATTGATAATCAGTTTACACTTTTTGATGAAGTGAAAGTTCAGCCAATTGATATTATCCATTCTGAGATAAATATTCTTGGTTTTAAATTTAAAAATCTAGCTTACATAACAGATGCAAGTAAAATTGATGATAAGGAAAAAGAGAAACTGAAGGACTTAGATTTTTTTATTATTAATTGCCTGAGAAAAACAGAACCTCATCATTCACATTTTATTTTGCCACAGGTTTTGGAATTGGTAGAAGAACTTCAACCGAAAAAAACATATTTGATTCACATTAGTCATCATCTTGGTTTCCACGAGGAAGTCGAAAACGAGCTTCCGGACCATATTCATTTGGCTTATGATGGTTTGGAAATAGAATTTTGATAAAAATATTTTTCTGATTAACACAATGTTACGAATTAATGAGAAAAATAATTCAAATTCATTTTCATCGGTTAGAAAATAATCCTATATTTGCACACCAATTTAAAACAAACATCGGCCCAGTTGGCGGAATTGGTAGACGCGCTAGACTCAAACTCTAGTATCGAAAGATGTGCCGGTTCGATTCCGGCACTGGGTACAAAAAACTTCTTAAATCTTTGATTTTAAGAGGTTTTTCATTTTTAGGGTAGTAGATAGTTACCAAAATTTTCAATCAACACTATTCTAAATTCATTTTTATTTTGAACTTTAACATCAGCTTCTGTCGCTGTCTCTATATTTTTTAATTCAGACTTTTATTACTCTTTTATAATCAAGATTTAGATACGCACTAATAACTTCTAAAACCCCAAAACTATCATTATTTCCAGCCTCATAATTGGCAGCTTCTTTCACAGAAGGATGTGCATTTTGCATCGCATAAGAATATTTTGAATTTTTAAGCATTTCGATATCATTCATATAATCACCAAAAGCCATTGTTTGAGACGGAAGGATATTCAGTTTTTTTTGGATTATTTCTAAAGCTTTTCCTTTATTAATATTTCTATTCATTATATCAACCCAATATTGCCCCGAAACTACAACTTCCAGATTTTCATCTTCGAAATGTTTTAAATATGGATAAATATTTTTCTCAGCACCTTCCGGATGATAGATGGCAATTTTAAAAGCATCATCATCAACTTCCAAAGTCAAATCATCAACCTTCTGATTTTCTGTGTAATATCTAGTGAAATAATTAACAAATGTCTTATCATCACTTTCATAATACGCTTTTTTCTTCGCAGAAAGCACCGCTCTTGCGCCAGGAATTTCACGAATTGTTTTAATGATATCGATGACAAATTGATGTTCTAATTTGTCTGCAAACAATTCTTCATTTTTATAAACCACATAACCGCCGTTTTCCGCAATAAAACCGATTTCATCTTCAATTTCTGTAAAATACTGCGTAATTCCGGGCATTTGTCTTCCGCTTGCAGGCACGAAAAGGATATTTCTTTTTTTCAATTCTTGGTAAATCCGAGGAAAATCAGGACTTACTTCATATTGAGAATTAAGAAAAGTCCCGTCCATATCGGTGACAATCAGTTTAATGTCGTTCATAAATTTAATTTTATAGAAAAATCGCCTGATTTTCTATGATTAATAAAAGCTACACAAAGATAAAACTATCTTTTTACATACTTTTATAATGAATGGTGGAAAGATTATTTAAGATTTCAGCGCTTTGTTCAGGTGTAATGTCTCGTTGCGGTTCTGCCAGCATTTCGTAGCCTACCATAAATTTTTTGACTTCTGCATTACGTAGCAAAGGCGGGTAGAAATGCATATGAAAATGCCACTCTGGATGGGGTTTTCCATCGGTTGCTGATTGGTGAATCCCTGCTGAATATGGAAAAGAAATCTCAAAAAGATTGTCATATTTTGTGGTTAAATTTTTAATAATCTCAGCCAATGAAAACTTTTCCGAATCCGAAAACTCAAGGATATTTTCTGCTTTTCTTTTGCTGATAATCATTGTTTCGTAGGGCCATACTGCCCAAAACGGAACTAATACGACAAAATCTTCATTTTCAAGAATGATTCTTTCTTCGGCTTCTAATTCTTTTTTAACATAGTCTTCTAATAGTGACCTTCCGTTTTTATCAAAGTATTTTTTCAGATTTTCCTGTGTTCTCAAAACTGTCGAAGGAATCGAAGACTGCGCCCAGATTTGTCCGTGCGGATGCGGATTGCTGCATCCCATCACGCTTCCTTTATTTTCAAAAATCTGCACGTGGTTGATGTAATCTTCAGAACCTAAATCTTTATATTGCTCTTGCCAGACATCTACCACTTTTTTGATATCATCAACTTCCATTTCAGGCAAAGTAAGGCTATGATTTTCAGAAAAGCAAATGACTCTATTAATTCCTCGCTCCGGTTTTAATGTAAAAAAATCAGACTTTTCATAAGAGAATTCAACATTATCTTTCATCAAAGAACCGAAGTCATTTTCGAAAACAAAAACACCTTTGTAATCAGGATTTTTATCACCATTCACACGTACATTTCCTGAACACAAGTAGCAATTTGGGTCGTGAGAAGGAAGTTTTTCTTCGGTAACTTTTTCAGTTTGTCCCTGCCAAGGTCGGTTGGCTCTTTGCGGAGACACCAAAATCCACTCATCCAAAAGCGGATTGTATCTTCTGTGAGGGTGCTGCTTTTGATTAAACGACGAATTCATTTCTTTTGTATTCTCTAATTCCATCTGATATTTTTACACGGTACACTTTCATTTCGATGGCAAAATCTGCTTTGTATTTTGCGCTGATGTTTTTAATCACTTCATCCACATTTTCATCTTTTATAAGATTGATGCTGCATCCGCCGAAACCACCGCCCATTATTCTTGCACCCAAAACGCCGTTTTCTTTTAAAGTTTCTTCCACCATAAAATCGAGTTCTTCACAACTCACTTCAAATTCAGTAGAAAGTCCGGAATGCGTTTCGATAAGAAGTTCTCCTAAATATTCCACATCGCCTTCTGATAAAGCTTTTGCAGCTTTTTCTACTCTTTTTATTTCTTTTAGAAGATAAAGGCATCTTTTGTAAGACGTCTCTCCTATTTCTGCCCTCACTTCATCCAGCATTGAAAAGCTGAAATCTCTGAATTTCTCTATTTCAGGAAACTTTTCCCACAAAACTTTTTTCCCGTTATCAACATCTTTTCTTCGGTCGTTGTAGCCGGAAGTAAGATGCGTATGTTTTACACAACTGTCGAAAAGCACCAGACTGTAACCTTCGATATTAGCTTCAAAATACTGATGTTCCAGAGAATTGCAGTCGAGCATAATTACTTGGTGTTCTTTACCGAAAACGGATGCAAATTGGTCCATAATTCCGCACTTTACACCAACAAAGGTATGTTCGGATTTCTGACCAATCAGCGCCAAATCTTTTTTAGATAAATTTAAATCGAAAACCTGATTAAGAATATAGGCAAACCCACATTCCAAAGCTGCCGAAGACGACAAGCCGGAACCCATCGGAATCGTACTGCTGAAGGCAACCTGCAAACCGCCAATCTCTTTACCGCTTTCCTGGATTGCGTTGAAAACACCCAGCAAATAATTAGCCCAGGTTTGCTCAACCGGAGTCTGCTTTTGATGAATATTAAAACTGAAGAATTCATTAAAATCTTTTGCAAAAAAAGTACAGATTTCTGAGTCTTCCACCTTTTTGACAGCAAAACAAATATGTTTGTCGATGGCGGCAGGAAGTACGAAGCCATCGCTGTAATCAACGTGTTCACCGATAATATTAATTCTTCCCGGTGCCAGAAAAATATTTTCCGGTTCTGATTGGAAGAAAGTCTGGAATGCTTCTGTTGTATGATTGATTAATTTCTCCTTCATAGATGACTGCAATTTATGGCTTTTTTATAATATATTTTGGCTAAAGCCAATTTAATTATTCATATTAAAAACAGGCTAAAGCCCGTTTCTATTGATATTCTAGTAATGTTTAAATAGAAAAACGCATAAGGCTTCGACAAGCTCAGCCTGACACCGCTTAAAATCGGATGCTTGTAGTAGAAATGTCACGCTGAGCTTATCGAAGCCTTTGTGTATTATTAGTAATCAATATTTAAAAATTATTATTTCCTTTTCATTACTTTTTTTGCGGCTTCAACAATGTCATTGGCGGTCAATCCATATTTTTCCATCAGTTGGTCTGGAGTTCCGCTTTCTCCGAAGCTGTCGTTTACAGCTACATATTCCTGAGGTGCAAGATATTCTGTAATCAAAAGTTGAGCAACGCTGTCGCCTAAACCGCCTAATCTGTTGTGTTCTTCGGCAGTTACAACGCAACCTGTTTTCTTTACTGATTTTAAAATTGCTTCAGTATCCAAAGGTTTGATGGTATGGATATTAATAATTTCGGCATCAATTCCCTGCTCTTCCAGGATTTCCCCGGCTTTTATCGCTTCCCAAACCAAATGTCCAGTGGCGATTATGGTTACGTCTTTTCCTTCGTTGACCATCCAGGCTTTCCCTATTTCGAATGTTTGATTTTCGTCTGTAAAAACAGGAATCACAGGTCTTCCGAAACGCAGATAAACCGGACCTTCATAATCAGCAATGGCAATTGTTGCCGCTTTGGTCTGGTTGTAATCGCAAGTGTTGATGACTGTCATTCCGGGAAGCATTTTCATTAATCCGATGTCTTCCAGAATCTGGTGTGTTGCACCATCTTCACCTAAAGTCAATCCGGCGTGAGAAGCACAGATTTTTACGTTTTTATCAGAATACGCCACGGACTGACGAATCTGGTCGTACACTCTTCCGGTAGAAAAGTTGGCAAAAGTTCCTGTGAATGGAATTTTTCCTTCAATGGCTAATCCTGCGGCGATTCCAATCATATTGGCTTCGGCAATTCCGATCTGGAAAAAACGTTCCGGTACTTTTTCGATGAATTTTTCCATTTTCAAAGAACCGATAAGGTCGGCGCAAAGTGCTACGACATCAGGATTTTTGTCCGCCAGTTCTGCAAGACCGGCTCCGAAACCACTTCTGGTGTCTTTTTTTTCTGTGTATGTATATTTTTTCATTGTTTTTATCTGTTGATGGTTATTTAAACGCAAAGAGCGCAAAGATTTTTTTAGCTTATTGGGAATATTTTTCGTTCGCAAAGGCGCTTCGCTCAGCAAAGGAATTTAATCTTTAGATGTTAGATATTTTTTTGAACAGCGAATCGCTCGCAGCCCGACTTGAGTGGAGCTCTTTTTGCAAATTCAACAATGGAAAAAGCCTTGGGAATTTGCAAAAAAGCGGGAGCGGAAGGCGGATAAAGCTGCCCAAATAATTTAAAGTCTAATAATCGCCTAAAGTTTCCTCTAACTGGTCTAATGCTTTTGCCAGTTGCTCATCGTTAGGCGCTTTTCCGTGCCACGCGTGGCTTCCCATCATATAATCGACACCGTGACCCATTCCGGTTTTCAGGAGAATACAAATCGGCTGCCCTTGTCCGGTCAATGATTTTGCTTCGTCCAGAACGTTAAGAATTTCTTCCATATCGTTTCCGTTTTCCACTTCGAGAACTTTCCAGTCGAAGGCTTCGAATTTGGTTTTAAGATTACCCAAAGAAAGGACTTTTGAAGTCGGGCCATCAATCTGCTGACCATTGTAATCGATGGTTGCAATCAAATTATCAACCTTATTGTGAGAGGCATACATTATGGCTTCCCAGTTCTGCCCTTCCTGCAATTCGCCGTCGCCGTGAAGGGTGAACACAAGATTTTTATCTTTATTTATTTTTTTTCCGACTGCGTGACCAATTGCCACAGACATTCCTTGCCCCAGAGAACCGGAAGCAATACGAACGCCCGGAAGATGCTCGTGCGTGGTGGGATGTCCCTGTAATCTTGAATTCAGTTTTCTGAAAGTTGCCAGTTCTGACTTATCAAAATAACCTGCGTGCGCCAAAACACTGTAAAAAACAGGCGAAATATGACCGTTGGACAGGTAAAAAACGTCTTCATCTTTACCCTTCATATCGAATCCTTCTTTTCTTTTCATCGCATCAAAATAAAGAGCGACCAGAAAGTCTGTGCAACCCAACGAACCGCCGGGATGACCGGATTGACAGGCGTGAACCATTCTTACAATATCCCTTCTGACCTGCGAAGCGATGTGATTAAGTTTTGAAATATCGTGCTGCATAAATTATTGCATTTTTTGTGAATCTTTGATGAACTGCTCCAATCCCGAATCTGTCAAGGGATGTTTTAGCAAGGAAAGAATCGGCTGAATCGGACAAGTCACGACATCAGCGCCGATTTTTGCACAATTGATGATGTGCATACTGTGTCTTACAGAGGCTGCCAAAATTTCTGTTTCGTAACCATAATTATCAAAAATAAGACGGATTTCTTCAATAAGATTCAAACTGTCTGTTGAAATATCATCCAGTCTTCCCAAAAACGGAGAAACGTAACTCGCACCTGCTTTTGCGGCTAAAAGAGCTTGTCCGGCAGAGAAAATCAAGGTGCAATTGGTTTTGATTCCTTTGCTGGAAAAATATTTGAGAGCTTTTACACCATCTTTTATCATTGGAATTTTCACAACGATATTTGGATGAATTGCGGCAAGAATTTCGCCTTCGGCAATCATTTCTTCGTAAGTTGTGGATAAGACTTCCGCAGAAATATCTCCGTCTACAATCTCGCAAATATATTTGTAATGTTGCAAGATAGCTTCTGTTCCGCTGATTCCTTCTTTTGCCATCAAGGATGGATTAGTTGTAACGCCATCCAGAATTCCAAGGTCGTTAGCTTCTCTAATCTGCTCTAAATTGGCAGTGTCGATAAAAAATTTCATATGTAGATTTTTATTTGTTATTAGTTCAGTTATTAGGTTTGATTATTTCATTCCATTCAGCACTCTTTTGTCATTCCGTAGGAATCTCAACACAGCAAGAATAAAGCAGTTTAGATTCCTACGGAATGACAAAGGTGTTGTTGAAATTTGATTATAATTTATCAAAGTGAATGTTTATATTTTAAATTGTATTTTAAGTGTTAAATTTACACTTAATAAATAAAACAAACAATTTCCTGTCTTAAAAAGATTCAGAAAGTTGTTGCTTAAATTTTTATTTAATTGTGATGACCCATTGGGAGTTTGATTTTCTTCAAATCTTCCAGTTCGTTCAAGGGTCTTTCGATATCATAAGGAATCGGCATTTTTGAAAACGTCTGGAAATACAGCAGACACGCATCTTTCCACCAAACGGCATCTTTTGCCTGAATCTTTAATTTTGATTGAACTTCGGTAAATCTTTTTTCATCAACATAAGGCTGCATTTTGTCCCAGATTTTCTGATAATCTCTGACATTTTTTACACCTGTATCATATTTGTATGATAGTTCTTCCCACAAAGTTTTACCGTCTTTCATCTGATAATCCCACGGAACGTGATGAAACCAGAGAATAAGGTTTTCGGGAGTCGTTTTGATATTTCCGTAGATGTCGTTGAGTGGAGGAAAATATTGTGAAACAGCATTGCTTCCCGTTTTGGTTCTGTCAAAACCTAAACCCTGCGTATTTGCCTGATGATAGTATACCGGTGACCAGTCTGCTCTCGTACCTTTATAGTCACCCCACGGTTCCGGTCCGTAATGGTGCATTCCGGCAAAAATATGGTGTAAACCAAGTGGCATCATATAATCTACCGCCGTTTCCCTTGAAGTGAGCATCATTTGTTTTACAGGATTGAGGAATTTTTCGTTGTCAGTGAAGGTCATTTTAATCCATTCGTCGGCAATCTGTTCCGAAGTCAAATCGTGGTTCCAAGCTAAACGTCCGAAAGCATACCAATTGGCCTGTGCAAAATGATGTCCCGTCCAGTTTTTATCTTCTCCAATATTGGCAACTGCCGAAATAGCCGAAATTTTTGCAGGTCTTAAAGTTCCGTCTGTAATTTTCGCAATTGTAGAACCTTTTCCGTCAGAATACGTATCACTGTCCAAAGTTTCCTTGAATAAAGGAGCAAGGTAAACAAGATGATTGGCTTGCCCTAAATATTCCTGAGTAATTTGGAACTCTACCATTTCGGAAGTTTTTTTCAATGCTCCGAAAAGTGGATTAAAAGCTTCACGAGGCTGAAAATCAACAGGTCCGTTTTTAATCTGAACAATCACATTATCTCTGAATTTCCCGTCTAGCGGAACAAATTCCAGATAAGCCTGTTTTGCTCGGTCTTCTTTACTCGGACTGTACACAAACGCTCTCCACATTACAATTCCGCCATAAGGCTTCAAGACATCTGCCATCATATTAGCGCCATCAGCGTGCGTTCTTCCGTAATCCTGCGGTCCCGGCTGTCCTTCCGAATTGGCTTTCACTAAAAATCCTCCGAAGTCAGGAATTAATTTATAAATTTCTGATGCTTTGTCTTTCCACCATTTTTGAACATCTTTATTTAAAGGATCAGAATTTTCCAATCCGTCCAAAACTTTAGGCGACGAAAAATTGACTGATAAATAAACTTTGATTCCGTAAGGTCTGAAAATATCTGCGAGAATTTTTACTTTTTCAAGATAGTCTTTGCGGAGCATATTTGGTGAAGCATTCACGTTGTTGAGAACAGTTGCATTAATCCCGATTGAGGCATTTGCTCTAGCATATTCTTCGTATCTCGGAGAAATTGCATTCGGCAAATCTTCCCATTTCCAAAGCGAATGTCCTGCATAACCACGCTCAATCGTTCCGTCAAGATTATCCCAATGGTTGAGAATTCTGACATCGTAGGAAGGTTTTTCGGTAATATTCAGATTTGTTAATCCAGATTTTGTTTGCTGCAAACGTAAAATATGATAAACCCCATACAACAATCCGATTTCTTTTTCGGCAGAAATGACCAGTTTATTCTGAACTGATTTTATGGTATAACCGCCTTTCAGATTTTTTAATGATTTGTCGGTTCGAAGTTCAATTTCCTGACCTTGCCAATGATTCATTAATTCTTTTTTGGCGACATTCAAAGTCGGATTGTTTCCTTTGGAAATAATTTTCTCTGTCGAAATTCCGTTCCTTGCCGGAAACCGAAGCCAAAGCTGACTGCCGTCTTCTGCGAAAATGGTTAATGGAATCATTAGAAATAATAGGATATACAGTCGGAAATAGCGCATTAGATTTTCTTTTAATTTTTATTTAAATAAGTTTTGGCTAAAGCCAAATTGTATCTCTTCATCTTTAAACGGGCTAAAGCCCGTTCCTATTGATAATAGGATTTCATCCTATCCTTCGTTAAATCGTCCCTTCGGGACTTTTTATAGATTATTCTTCTAAACCTTCAATGGTTTTAATTTTACCATCGTTGTCATATTCCAATTCGATTACCTTCATACTTCTGAGCCAGGTTTTTCCTTCACTCGGAACAGAGTCGTGGAAAAACAGATACCATTTTCCTTTGAATTCAGCAATGCTGTGATGAGTTGTCCATCCAATGACAGGCGTCAGAATTTCTCCCTGAAAAGTAAAGGGACCATAAGGACTGTCGCCTGTGGCATAACAAATCAAATGCGTATCGCCGGTAGAATATGAGAAATAATATTTGCTGTTGTATTTATGCATCCAGGACGCTTCGAAAAAGCGGTGTTTGTCGCCGTGAAGCAATGGATTTCCATTTTCGTCAAGAATTAAAACATCTTTCGGCTCTTCTTCAAACTCCAGCATATCATCGCTCAATAAAACAACTTTTGAAGGAATTGCCGGTTCGTTATCATTTGGAATTACTGCAGATTCTAAGGCTTTGTTGTTTCTGTAACGCTGCAATTGTCCACCCCAGATTCCACCAAAATACATATAATGTCTTCCGTTTTCTTCAAAAATACAAGGGTCGATGCTATAACTTCCCAACATCGGATGTTTCTCCGGAATAAATGGTCCGTAAGGTTTGTCACTTACCGCAACACCGATTCTGAAGATGTCATTTTTATCTTTTAACGGAAAATACATATAATATTTTCCATTTTTGAATGCCACATCACAATCCCACAATTGCCTTCCCGACCAAGGAATATCTTTTACCGAAAGGACAACACCGTGGTCTGTGATTTCGCCGTTTTCTACATCATCCAACGAGAAAACGTGATAATCGTTCATATCGAAATGGTCTCCGTTGTCATTTTCTTCGATGCCGCTTTCACGGTCGTGTGATGGATAAATGTAAATTTTGCCTTCAAAAACGTGTACGGACGGGTCTGCCATATAATCTTTCGGGAATAGATATTTTGCTTTTTTCATTTTAATTTAGATGTTAAGATAATAGACTGATAGATTTTATTTTCTCGCAGTTTTTCAGATTATTTAAATAAAAATCTACTTAATTTGCTAAGTCTGCGAGAGAAATATTTTTGTGATTTGCAGATTATTTTTTAACCTTATAGGTATTGAAAACCTATAAGGTTTGAAGCTGCATTATTTTTCTTTTGTTAACTGAATGATTTTTTCTACTACAGGTTTTGCCTGATTATTCCGGTCGAAAAGTAACGGATAATCGGTTCTGCCTTTTACCGGAAAATCGTTTTTCCAGGATTGTGCATCAGTAGTTCCCCACAAGGTTACTCTTCTGATTTTATCCTGATGTTTCAGGAATAATCTGAAAAAATCCAGATAACGGTTTTCCCATTCTGTTTTTACATTTTCGGGAAGTCCGGCCGTATAAGGATTCATTTTTGCTTCATATTCTACTTTATCGGAAACGTTGGCAGAAGTTCCCCAAGGAGAAGGAAGTGCGCTGATTTCCATTTCAGTAATATTTACTTTTACGCCGTTTGCTGTGTAGTCAAGAATTGCTTTTTCGTATTCGTCAAGGGTTGGTGTATCAAGACCAACGTGGGTCTGCATTCCTACTCCATCGATTCGGATTCCCCTGGATTTTAAAGTCTGAACCATTTTGCTTACAGTTTTAACTTTTCCGGGATGCCATTCGTTATAATCATTGTAATAGAGTTCTGCATTCGGGTCTGCTTCCTGCGCATATTGGAAAGCCAACGGAATAAATTCTTCGCCAAGGATCTCATAAAATTTACTTTTACGGTAAGTTCCATCTTCCATAATAGCTTCATTAACCACATCCCAGCCTTTTACTCGGCCTTTGTATCTGGTAACAACAGTGGTAATATGATTTTTCATTCTTTGTTTTAAAACTTCCGGAGAAACATCTTTTCCGTCTTTGTCTACGAAAAACCATTTGGGTAACTGCGAATGCCAAATCAAAGTATGACCGATGATGAACATTTTGTTTTTCTCCCCAAAAGCCACAAATTTATCGGCATCATCAAAAAAGAACTTTCCTTCCTCCGGCTGCAAAAACATCGATTTCATACAGTTTTCGGCAACAATGGAACTGAACTGATTTTTAATAATTTCTACAGACCTTACATCTTTCTCATAAATCTGCGGAAGACTCATCGCTGTTCCGATATAGAATTTATTTTTGAATGCATTTTTCAGGGAATCGTTGGAAGTTGCCGTGTTGGCTGTCTTGCACGAAACAGTTAAGGTTAAAATTCCTAATAATGTTGCTATTTTTTTCATAAAATTCTTATTTTCATTTGGCTTTTAGCCGAAACTTATTATAAATTTTGGCTAAAGCCTTTTTCCTTGTCTTGTATTAAACGGGCTAAAGCCCGTTCCTATTGATTTTCCAATTAATCTTATCACGATTTTTTGAATACGAATCACTCGCAGCCCGGCTTGAACGGAAATCCTTTTTTTGCGGCTGGAAAAACTTTGGCAAAAAAGATTAGGAGTGGAAGACGGAAAAGCTGCCCAAATTTTTATTATATCATTAATCTTTCGCTTTTCTTCTTTCTTTAAGGTCGTGCTCGATTTCGATTTCTTTCTTCTTATTGATTTCGTAGAACATCAGCAATCCGCACGCTAAAAAGAATGGGATTGACGGGAATACGCTGACCAGCATTTTGGCACCTGTGGAAACGGTTTCCGGCTGTATCACGTTGACTGTACCTTCTGAGGAAATGTAACCATATTTTCCGATAATTAATGCAACTAATGAACTTCCAATGCTTAAACCAACTTTCAAACCGACCATCATTGCCGAGAAAATAATTGCTGTCGCACGTCTGTTGTTCTTCCATTCTGAATAATCGGCAACGTCGGCAATCATCGCCCAAAGTAATGGTGTTCCGGTTCCGTAGAAGAAACCGTGTAAAATCTGGGATAAAAACATCAATCCGACTGATTTTGGCGGATAAAAGATAAATGCTAAAACGAATAGTGTTGAAATAAAAAGTGAAGCGATGAATGCATCTCTTTTGCCATATTTATCTGCAAACTTTTTCGAGAAAGTGATTCCAACAATCATCATAATGATTCCACCTGCATTGAATAACCCGAAACCTGCTGAACGAGGGTCTTCTCCGAAGAAATTCATCCCAATGGAATTGAAGAAATTGGTAATCGGTGATATAAATTGCTGAAGCGAAGTTTCATCTACATAATTGTTAAAATAATACACATACGAACCGCCTTTCATTGCCAATGTAATGAAAATCAACGCAGTAACCGTTAACATAATAATCCACGGCTTGTTTTTCTTTAAATCTTTTAAATCAGCTCCTAAAGTAGATTCCTGCTCCGGTTTTGGAATCACTCTTTCTTTAGTTGTGAGAAAAGTGATGAGCAACATTACCGTTCCGATAATTGCAAGCCAGGTCATTACCACCTCGATTCCGGCTGCTTTGTCACCGTGTCCCGCAGACAAAATAATCGGCAACATAAATACCTGAACAAAAAACTGCGCAAACATAACGGCAACAAAACGATAGGAAGAAATACTGTTTCTTTCGCTCATATCACCTGTAATTACGCCACTTAGAGCTGCGTAAGGTAAATTATTGGCTGCATAAAGCAATAATAAAACAGAGTAAGTAACTGCTGCATAAATCATTTTTCCTTTATAAGAAAAATCGGGTGTGCTGAACGCAAAAAGTGCCGCAGCACCCAACGGAATTGCCGTTAATAAAATCCAAGGACGGAATTTCCCCCATTTTGTGCGGGTTCTGTCTGCCAAAGCTCCAACCATCGGATTAAAAACAAAACCAGCCAATAAACCGACCGTAAGTGTAATGATGGATGCATCTTCCGGTTTTAATCCGTAAATATCTGTATAAAAATAGGCTAAATACGTTACCAAAGTCTGGAAAACCAGATTGGCGGCTAAATCGCCTAAACTGTAGCCGATTTTTTCAACGACAGATATTTTTTGAGATGAGTTGTTCATTTTAATAATTTATAATTGATAAATGATAATTGATTATTCTGTAGTAAATGGTGAAGCGGGGAGTCCGGTTTTATTTTTCAGATTTCCGTCTGGATTGTCTGCCCAGTCGTATCTTACTGAAACTGGATTTGAAATAGTCTCGTTCCAGAC
Organism: Epilithonimonas zeae; assembly: GCF_900141765.1. Classification (NCBI taxonomy): domain Bacteria; kingdom Pseudomonadati; phylum Bacteroidota; class Flavobacteriia; order Flavobacteriales; family Weeksellaceae; genus Epilithonimonas; species Epilithonimonas zeae. Next base: position 2,351,428 of record NZ_FSRK01000001.1, read on the forward strand.
AATAATTTTATTGCCTTCCATTTTTGCTTTTGCCCATTCGTATTTTCCGTCTTTTCCTTTGATGGCGAAGCCTTTCAGTTCTGAAACCGGTGCAAAATCATCAGTTCCATTTTTAAAGGAAAGAATAATTTTATTTCCTTCCACTTTCATCGACTGATAAATCGGTCCGTCTGCGATGATATTTTTCTTATCGGCAACTTTCAGCGCCTGTAAAGCCAATCGGTCACCGACTGTTTTCTTATTTAATGGATGAATGTCGCTCCACTCTCCTATATCAATAATTACAGCCAATCCTGTGTTCGGAACTTTCAGCGAAACCTGACGCTGCTGGTCTCTTAATTCTGCCCAATTGCTTTCAATAGGCTGCGCTTTTGGCTCCATAAAATTGGCTAATTGTACGGTGAAAAAAGGCATCTCTTTCTGATTCCATTTATTTCGCCAATCCAGAATCATTGTGGTCAGCAAATCGCCGTATTCTTTTGGTTTTCCGGTATTGCTTTCCCCTTGGTACCAAATTGCCCCTTTAATATTATAATTGATGATCGGATTAATCATTGCATTGTACAGCCCTGTAGGTTTCCAGCGGATAAAAGTAGTTCCGGGAGCCATTTTTCCCATTTTAGCACCGATTTTATATTTCCATTCGGTTTTTAAATCGATTTTATTTCCGTCAATTTCGAGGTAATAAGGTTTGTCTGCAATGAACTGTCCTTTTCCGCTCCCGTTGGTAATCCTTACAGCAATGACGTTTTTACCTTCTTTTAAAACTCCTGCCGGAATATCGTACCAACGCGGCGGATATTCATAGGTTACATTTCCTACTTTTACGCCGTTGATGTAGGTAACATCCGCATCTTTTATTCTTCCTAAATTTAAAAAAGCGGCTTTTCCTGCCTGATTTTTAGTTAAATTAATTTCTTTTCGGAACCAAACCGAGCCTTCGAAAGAACCCTCTTTATCTTCCCAAGAACCGGGAATATTCATTGTTTTCCAGTCAGAATCGTTTAGGTCGAAATTTTCCCAATGTTGGTTTAATCCGATATCGCTTTGGTCGAGCTCTGTGTACCAAGCTTTGCTCAAGGCCTGTTCGCTAGATTCGGTAGATTTTATCAAATCATCATTTTGCCATTTTTTGGCTTCGTCCAGATATTCAGGGTATTTTTTCAGAGAATTTTCATCCATCCACGCCTGAATCGGAGAACCACCCAAACTTGCGTGGATAATTCCAATGGCCACTTTATTTTTCTGACTTAATTCTTTAGCAAAAAAATAGGCAACTCCGGAAAAATTAAGAATCGTTTGTGGATTTGTAGCTTCCCATTTTCCGCCATCAAGCTCGGTCTGAGGTGACTTAAAATTATATTTTTGAGGAACTGTAAAAAACCTGATGTTCTGGTTATTTGCATTTTTAATTTCATCGGCGTAAAGCGGAGTCAGTCTGCGCATTGGCAATTCCATATTCGATTGTCCGGAAGCGAGCCAAACGTCACCAATCAGAATATCTTTCAATATAATTTCATTGATGGTCATCGTGTAAGGACCTCCGGCTTTCTGTTCGGGAAGTGAGATTTTCCAGTTTCCGGTTTGGTCAGCGGTGATTTTGTAATTTTTATTGAGGAATTTCACTTCCACTTTTTCTCCGGCATCGGCTTTTCCCCAGATATTTAATTTCTGGTTGCGCTGTAAAACCATTCCATCTGAAACCAGTGCCGGAAGTGTGATTTTGGCTTCAATGAACGAAATGCATAATGAGCCTACGAATAAAATTAATATTTTAAAAAAGATTCTATTTTTCATAGCAAGTTTGAATTCTGCAGTTTATTTTTAGTTTTTATCTGGCATTTGGGTCAGCAATCTTACCTCGATGATTTTCGGTGTAAGCGATTTTTCATTTGTATTAAATTTTACATTAAGAATCTCTTTCCTACTTTCAGATTCAGGAATCGGGATTAATAATGATTGTGGAGAGCCACCCATTTTTCCGTCGAAATTTTTAGAAATTGCTTTTTTTCCATTGATTTCTACATTTAAAGTTCTGTTATTGTTGGCATCAAAATAAATAAGATAAAGGTACTTTGCATTCTTATCTTTGTTTCTCATCTGATAGCTGAACCAACCTTTTGCCTCACGGAAATGGCGGTCCTCCATATAACCGGTGTTGGAATCTTTACTGTCGATGAAATGGTCGGATTCCGGCTGCTGTTCTCCTAACTGAATTTTATCAGTTGTGATGTTGTCCAGTTTTCTGATTTCCTCTTCTTCTTTGGCTTTTTGTTTCTGAATCATTTCGATTTTATCCTGATTCGCCTGCGGAAAATAAATAATATAACGTTCTTCCTGAATTTTATAAAACGGAACCAATTCTAATCCGTTACTGAACTTATTCTGAGGATACAAACCTTTTAATCTGAAAGTCAAATCCTTATCATTCACCGTTTCCAAATGGCTTAAAACCGAATCTGAACTTCCCAAAATGGCAGGAATTTCATTCAAAGGAATTTGTGGTCCGTGCGCGATATGTCCGCCTCTGCTGTCATCAGCGAAAAGTCCGTCCTGATTTTCTTTTCCGTATCTCGCAGCCAAAACAATCGGGCCATATTTAAACGCAAAATAGTCCGAATGATCAGGAAGCTGCTCTGCGGAAAGATGCATCGGCATTTTCATTTCGATAACATCTCCTTTTTTCCATTTTTTATTAATGGTAAAATAGCCTTCGGCATCAACCGGAACATTGATATTTTTACCATTGATTGAAATTGTAATTTCAGAAGCATTTGCCCATTCAGGAGATCTTAATTTTAAATTTATATTTGATTTCGGAGCAACATCAAAAACTAATTTTGTCGATGGATTTTCAGGGAAATTATTTTCCTGTCTCAAAACCAATTTCTTTTCAGACCACTTTAAAATGGAAGGAATAAATAGATTCACGTATAAATCTTCATCAGAATAAGCATAAATCATTTCACCGTATTTGGCGTGATTTTCCATTCCCGAACCTACGCAGCACCAAAAGCTGGTTTCCGGCTGGGAATAAACCCTGTAATGGCCGGGACGCATCGGCGTGAAATAGACAAAACCGCCTTTTTCGGGATTTTGGGTGGAAAGAATATGATTGTACAAAGCTCTTTCGTAATAATCTACGTAAGATGATTTTGGATTTGTCACATACAATTCTTTGGAAAGTTTCAGCATATTATACGTATTGCAGGTTTCGGGACCTTCGATACTTTTAATCATTCCGCTGAAATCATTGATGGGATTGAAATGCTCGCTCACACTGTTTCCTCCGATAATCGCTGATCTTTTTTGCGTGACATTCGTCCAGAAAAAATCGGCAGCATTGCTCCATTCTTTATTATTTTCTAAATCTGCAATTCTTTTGAAACCAATCACTTTCGGAATCTGTGTATTAGCGTGGATTCCTGTGAGTTTGTCTTCACCATTCAGCAATGGGTTTAAAATGGCGAGATGTGAAAAACGATGGGCAAGCTTGAGGTATTTCGGATTTTTTGTGATGTCGTAAACGTCGGCAAAAACTTCATTCAGACCGCCGTGCTCGCTGCGCAACATATCCTGAATCTGTTCATCGGAAAGTCCGGAAACTTCATCAGCCATCCAATCCGTGAGTTTTATCAGCATTTTTTTTGCTTTCTCACTATCTGCATACCAATAGGCATCGCGCAAACCTGAATAAATCTTATGAATATTATATAAAGGAACCCAACGGTCGTTCAAACCGAAAGTTGCAGCACGAATGTTTCCATCGGCAATTTCCTTCCAGATTTTTTTACCGTTCGGAACACCTGAAAGATAACCGTTTTCTGAAAGATTCTGGCAACGTTCCAATTCATTAATCATATAATCCAAACGCTGCTTGACTTTTGGATCGCCTGTGGAAGCATACATTAACGCCAAAGCTGAAATGTAATGACCGCCGATATGACCGTCAAGCCCAGTATTTTCCCAATTGGGATAGTTTTCTTTTTTAGGTTTCAGTCCTGCTTCTTTTAGATAAGGTGCAAGAAGTCGGTCTGCATCCATCGAAAGGATATATTTTTCATCGGTCTGCATTGCCTTGCTGAAAACACTTTTGGACAGATGAACCTTGTTAAGCGGAAAGTAGCTAACATTTTTCTTTACCTGCCCAAAAGCAAGCGAAGTAAAGCTTAAAAATAATATCAGTGATTTTTTGTTCATTAATAAATGTCTATTCAACATTTTTAAAAATAAAAGAAAGAATCAATATGGCAAAGAATTTTGCAGAATAAGCCGATAGAATCAAAAAAAAGTATATTTTAAAGTCTTAGAAAAAAGCTAAAAACAGCAAAGACTTATCATAAAAATTAAGATTATTAAAAATCACGATAATCAGAACCATACGGCTAAATCGCTTGTATAAAAATGAATACGGAATACCGAGTGAAGGCGTCAGTAATTTATATAAATAACTTATCGTATTTTTAAGACTAAGCCTTGACTATAGTTTTTGGGTAAATTTAAAATGAAAGGAAACTTAATTTTAACATATTTTTAACGTTGAGTTCATCTGTTTTTAATGTTTTTAGTGAATAAAATGTAAGCTTCAGAGCTAATAATTGCTCCCAAAATATTAAGGTAAATGATGAAAATTGGATTTTTTAAAAATAAAAAATAAAATAAAGTGTATAAAATACATTTATGTGGTTTCAACTGTAAAATCAACGCCTAAAAGCATTAACTTTGCATAAAAATTATAATCGATGACACAAGACTATTCTCATTTTCCACGACATCTGGTAGCTGTTGACTGCATTATTTTCGGGTTCGATGGCGAAAATCTTAAAATCCTTCTGGTACAAAGGAATTTTGAACCGAAAATGGGAGAATGGTCATTAATGGGCGGTTTTATCGGGGACGAAGAAACCTCTGATGAAGCGGCACAGCGTGTCCTGAACACACTTACCGGACTGGAAAATATCTATCTTGAACAGCTTAATTCCTACACTCAAATCGACCGTGAACCGACGGCGAGAATTATGTCGATTTCATATTATGCACTGATCAATATTGAAAAAAATATTCAGATCAATGAAAAATATAGCGCAAAATGGTTTGACCTGCAGGATTTTCCGACCTTAATTTTCGACCATAATGAAATGGTGAAAGATGCGGTTCTGAGGCTGAGAAGAAGAGCATCTACAAGACCTATCGGTTTTGAGCTTCTGCCGGAAAAATTCACGATGAAAGATCTGCAGACTTTATACGAAGCCATCTTCAACGAACAGTATGACAAGCGGAATTTCATCAGCAAAATCAATGCGCTGGATATTCTTGTGAAAACGGAAGGAAAAGATATGAGTTCGTCTAAAAAAGGTTCTTTTCTTTACACTTTTGACGAAGAAAAATACAATAAGAAAATTGCGGAAGGATTTATGTTTAAGATTTAAACTTAAAAACTTCCTGTAAACTTCACTTTGATTCCCAGCTGGAAATTAGCAATGGTTTTAAAAATTTCGATTAAAGTGACACGCTCTATTTTGGTAAGTTTACTGATTTCGATATAATTATCAGGATGCTTTTTATCAATATTGATCTGGTTTGCCTGATTTTTTAGCCGAAGTGCCATCAGATAATAGTAAGACTGATGCATTTCATTGTATTGCTGTTGCGTGAAAACTCCTATTTCCGTCAGTTTTTTCATTCGTTCGCCGGTATTCTCTATTTCCAACTGGTTTTTCAACGCATACACACGGAGTAAATCTACAATTGGCGACATCGCAGTTTTGATATCAAAAACCTCTGATTTCCCGATGGTCTGGGTTTTAATTCTTTTGAGAAAAGTCAAAGGCGGTTCGTACTGTAGAGCATTTTTAGCAATATGAGCAAAAAACAGCTGATTGGGCGAAACCAATTTTTCCTTAATAAAGGTTTTCAGTTCTTTCACAATATTTTCTTCACCATAAATAAAACGGAAATCGAAAAAAGTGGAAAGCTTCATTGCGGTTTCCGGCACCGATTCTTCGATCCATTGGTTGTAATTTCTTTTCCAGTGAGAAAGAGAATGAGTCCATTTGGGATTGCTTGCCATAAAATTTCCTTTGCAGTATTCAAACCCAATAGTATTGAGATCATCCGAAACTTTTTTGGCAAAATCCAGAAAATATTCCCTTACCATTTCACGGTGTTCATTGGCTTTATCCTCGTAGATAATTCCGTTGTCCTGGTCTGTGCTTAGAGTCTGTTCTTTCCGGCCTTCGCTCCCGGTCACGATAAACGCAAATTTTGCAGGAGGTTTTCCTATCTGCCTGATAACTTTTTCTATTACTTTTCCTGTTATTGTATCAGCAATTGTTGTGATGACCTGACTGGCAATCTCCCCGTGCACTCCCCTTCCCAATAATTGAGTAATAATATCCGGAACCTGTTTCCATTTTTTCTTAAGTTCTTCTACACTTTCAGCCTGTTTTACAGATTGTATAAAAACAAGCGGACTCTGCCCTTGCTCGCTCAACAGGCGATTTCTGCTCAGAAAACCTACATACTCGCCATTATCTTTTACAAGAAGATATCTTGATTTAGTTTTAAACATCATCAGAACCGCTTCATAAAGATAAGCGTCGATTGAAATACTTACAATGGGATTATCCATCACCTCATAAATTGCAATTCTGGAATCCAGGCAGCGGGCAATAACATTATCTCGCAAGGTAATATCTGTCGCATAGCCGATAATTTCCTCATTTGCTGATTTTTTCACAAAGATGCAGCTTACTTTATGAGTTGCCATCATTTGAGCCGCCTCAAAAACAGGAGTATTTTCTTCGCAGGAAACGATACTTTTGTAGGTAATTCCTTTTATTTTTCTGGAATAAAGCTGGTCGGCCGCAAAATAACTTTCTTCAAACGTTGCAGGGGTTTTCACAAAATGAGAAAATTCTTCATCCAGCATTTTTTTGCCGAAATCTGATGTAAAATAGTGGAAAAAGTCTTCATACGCGTTACACAGCTCGTAGAATTCCTTTTTTGGCAATGTATAAACAACAGTTCCCTTTTTGGCAATCGCCGATTTCAATGCACGTATTCTGTTCAGAACCACAGATATTCCCCCAAAACAATAAGGCGAATCGTGTATCGAAATACATCTTTTGTTTTCCGCTGCATCGAAAAAAAATGTTTCGTATTCTCCGGATTCAATAATGTCTACCCCTCTCATTTCCGTCACTTCCTGACGATAGACCAACGTATCTTTAGAAAATTCCGTTTTTGTGAGCGTTTCTGAGATTTCTGCAAGAACGGTTTCGGGTAAAAGGTGAAAAGGTTCTGTTATTTTTAAAAGTGAAATAATTTTTTCCTGCATCATAGTTATTTCATTTTATGGGTTAAAAACTTTAAACCGGATTCGATTTTCTGATGAATATTCTGAAAGTCAGCTTCTGAAATCTCTCCCCTTTTCCGGATTTCAAAAAAACATTTTGCAGTTATTTCTGCATCGATCATCGCATTGTGGAGATGTTCCATTTTTTCATTAAAAAGAAACTCGTAAAGCTGAGGCAGTTTAAAATAATCAGCTTCCGGATTAACAGCATACCCTTTACTTTTAAGCATTGTGCAGTAGAAATGACTATGCAGAAAAGGATTTTCCAGGTTTGCCCTGTAAAAATCGGCGCTTAGTGTGTGAATATCAAACTCTGTAAAATGTCCCGTAATCAATGGTTGAAATTCTTTTATATCCGTTGAAAGCTTTTCTAAAACCAACGTTCTTTCCTGTCCGTTTTTACTTAAGAATTCTTTGGTAATACCGTGGATTTTCAATGACTTCGAACTGATTTTCAAATCCTCATTAAAAATATAAAAATTTTCACGTTTAACTTCCTGGGCATTTTCGTCATAAATAACCCAGGCCACCTGAACTGCGGAAGGCCAATTATCTTTCTCAGAATAAGGCAGACTCCATCGTTTCGGGATTCCCGTAGTTTCGGTATCGATGAAAAGAAAATAGGTTTTCAAAATACAATCAAAATTATAAAAAAATAAAAAAGGATGCCTCAAATGACATCTTTTTTATAATACCTTAAAATTTACCAAAATCTCACGTAAAGTGCAGTTAATAAAAGTAACGTTACAACAATTAAAACCAATGTTCTGTTATCCACTTTGAACATTGATGCATCGATTGCAAATGCTTTCGGGTTCACTTTCGGTCCTACAAGACTTATCAGGATCATTGCTACAATCGTGAAAAAGAATGACCAGCCCATATTAATCAGGAACGGAATTTCAGTAATGGTATGAACTACACCATTTTCCAGTTTTTCATAAGTAAAAGCTGTGTATAGCCAAGTTTCTTTTCCGAAAATTTCCACAGCAAAACTATTGAAGAAAATTGCCAGAACAAATCCTAAAATTACGCCTACCAAAGCTGCAGTTCCGGTTGTTCTTTTCCAGAACATTCCTAAAAGGAACATCGCAAAAACGCCCGGACTGATAAATCCTGTATATTTCTGAATGAAAGTAAATCCACCTTCACCACCGATACCTAAAACATCTGTCCAGGTAAATGCCAAAGCTACAAACATTGCAATAATAATCGCCCATCTTCCGGTTCTTACCATTTGAATTTCCGTCGCATCAGCCTTCAAATATTTTTTATAAATATCTAATGTGAAAATCGTTGAGATACTGTTTACTTTTCCTGCCAGTGAAGCAACGATTGCTGCCGTCAAAGCTGCTACAGCAAGACCTTTCAGACCAACCGGTAAAAAACCTAATATTGCAGAATATGCTCCGTCTTTCACTCCGTTAAAACCAGGTAAGTGACCTTTCGTATACAAAACGTAAGCCGCAATTCCCGGAAGCATTACGATAATCGGCATAAATAATTTAAGGAATCCTGCGAATAAAATCCCAGTTCTCGCTGTTTTCAAATCAGCTCCCAGAGCTCTTTGTGTGATGTACTGGTTACAACCCCAATAATTTAAATTAACAATCCACTGTCCTGCAAAATACATTGCTAAGCCCGGAAGGACAACATATTTCTGAACGTCCAAATTTTCAGGCATTGCTAAAGTTGTCGTTGTTTTAACCGGTTTTTCAAGCATTAATTTGAAATGTTGTGGTGCTTCGTTCATCAAGGTCTGAAAACCTGTCAAAGCATTTCCTACAGCCGCTCCGTTGATTCTCTGGTCAACAATCTGAAGTGCCATATAAACCGTAGCAAAACCTCCGATAATTAAAACCGCCACCTGAATTACGTCGGTGTAACCGATTACTTTCATTCCGCCAAGACCGATTAATAATGCCATTAAAAGCAATCCAATCATAATGATATGAAGATGACCGCCGCCCAACAGCGTATCAATAGCCAAAGCTCCTAAATAAAGAATGGAAGTAAGGTTGACAATCACATATAAAAACAGCCAGAACACCGCCATAATCAGGGAAACCGATTTGTTGTAACGGGTTTCCAAAAATTGCGGCATCGTATAAATTTTGTTTTTAAGATAAATCGGAATGAACCAAATGGCAATAATGATGAGCGCCAATGCTGCAATCCATTCATAAGCTGCCACTGCTACGCCGACGAAAAACCCTTCACCGGACATCCCGATGAACTGTTCTGCCGAAATGTTGGAAGCAATCAAACTCGCTCCAATCGCCCACCAGGTTAGTGAACCTTCCGCAAGGAAATAATCTTTACTGCCTGTTGCTGCTGATTTTTTTTTGTTATAAATCCAGATTCCGTAACCGGCTACCACCACAAAATAAATCAGAAATATAATGATATCAATAGTTGCTAAATTTCCCATACTTTATTGTTTAACTGAGAATTTGTAAATTGTTTTCGACTGGTATTTTTGTCCCGGCTTCAGTTCTGTAGAAGGGAAAGAAGTCTGGTTTGGTGAATCCGGAAAATGTTGTGTTTCCAAGCAAAAACCTGTTCTGAATTCATTTTTTCCGCCTGTCTTTGTATCAAATTTTCCATCCAAAAAGTTTCCGGAATAGAACTGGACGCCCGGTTCATCCGTCAAAACTTCCATTACTCTCCCCGATTCCGGGTGGTAAACTTTGGCAATGCTTCTCAATCCGCTTCCGTTCAGAATCCAGTTGTGGTCGTAACCTTTTCCTTTTTTCAGTTGGTCGTCATCAGCATTGATGTCTCTTCCAATAGCTTTTGAAACTGTGAAATCGAATGCACTTCCTTTCACGGCTTTTTGTTCACCTGTAGGAATCAAAGTTTCATTTACCGGTAAAAATTTATCTGCATTAATCTGCAATTCGTGGTCAAGAATGGTTTTTGAAAAATTCCCTGAAAGATTGAAATACGAATGCTGAGTCAAATTCACCACAGTCGGTTTATCGGTTTCCGCTTCGTAAAAAATTTCCAAAGCGTTGTCGTCCGTCAAAGTATACAAAACCGTTGTCGTTAATTTTCCAGGATAGCCTTCTTCACCGTCTGCGCTGGTGTAAGTCAGTTTCAAGGTTGGGAACTTGGCATCTTTCACCGATTCGATATTCCAGAATTTGGTATGGAATCCTTCTTTTCCGCCGTGAAGACTGTTCAGACCGTCGTTTTTGTCGATGTCATACGATTTACCTTCCAAAGTGAATTTGGCATTGGCAATTCTGTTTCCGTAACGACCAATTAATGCTCCAAAATAGTAAGGATTTCCGTTAAAATAATCTTCAGGTTTGGTAAATCCTAAAACAACATCTTCGTATTTTCCGTTTTTATCGGGAGCAGTAAGTGAAGTGATAATTCCACCGAAGTTAATGACTTCCACCTTCATCCCGTTTTTGTTGGTTAAAGTGTATTTTTTGATAGAATCCCCCTTTGATGTGACTCCGTAATCTGAAACCTGTATGTTTTCCATTGTTTCCGGTTGAGTTTTTGATTGATTTTCTTTTTTATTGCACCCGAAAATACATAAAACGGCAAAAAGAATTATCAAGTTTATACTTGTTTTTCTCATTTTTTAGAAGTTTTGCAAGTTTAACGATAATATATTTCATTCCAGCGAAGAGTGTTCTTAAAATCACGGATTTTTGTATCTTCATCAATAACAAGCGATTCGATACCTGCAATCTCCGCAAAATCTTCCAATTGTTCCACGCTGATATTCTCACTGTAACACGTGTGATGCGCTCCACCTGCCAAAATCCAGACTTCAGCTGCCGTGTACAGGTCAGGAAGCGGTTTCCAAAGAACTCTCGCAACAGGAAGTTTTGGCAATTCTTCGGTAATTTCCAACGCTTTTGTTTTATTGATTAAAAGTCTGAAATGATTTCCGAAATCCATCAAAGCGGCATTTAAAGAATCGATATTTCCTCTTGAATTGAAAACCAAACGAACCGGATCAGCTTTTCCGCCAATTCCCAATGGATGAATTTCACAAGATGGTTTGTCAATCGCCAAAACAGGGTCAACTTCCAACATATGCGAACCTAAAATCGAAGGATTTGAAGGATTTAAATGATATGTATAATCTTCCATAAAGGCATTTCCGCCTTCAAGGCCTTGTCCCATCGTTTTCATCGCACGAACCAAAGCGGCAGTTTTCCAATCGCCTTCTCCGGCAAATCCGTAACCTTTTTGCATTAATCTCTGAACGGCAATTCCTGGCAATTGTTCTAAACCGTGAAGGTCTTCGAAAGTATCGGAAAAACCTTTGAAATTTCCGTCTTTCAGGAATTTTTCTAAACCTAATTCAATTCTTGCAGCAACTTCCAGAGATTTTCTGTTTGAACCTCCGGAAAGAAGGGATTCTGCCATTTTGTATGAAGCCTCATATTCTTCAATTAAGGTTTTGATTTCGCCATCACCAATTGAATTGACAACGCTTACCAAATCCCCGATTCCCCAAGTGTTTACCGAAAAACCAAACTGGGTTTCCGCTTCTACTTTATCTCCGTCGGTAACGGCTACAAATCTCATATTATCCCCAAAACGGGCGAACTTTGCACCTTGCCAATCATCCCAGCCTGCGGCAACTCTACTCCATTCTCCAATTTGTTTCTGAACTCTTTCTTCAGCCCAATGTCCTACGACTACTTTTCTGTTTTTACGCAGACGGCTTACCATAAATCCGAACTCCCTGTCGCCGTGCGCTGCCTGATTAAGGTTCATAAAGTCCATATCCATCGTAGCCCAAGGAATATCCTGATTGAACTGTGTGTGAAGATGCAACATTGGTTTTTGTAAAGCGGTCAGTCCGCGAATCCACATTTTTGCGGGTGAGAATGTGTGCATCCAGGTTACAATTCCGATGCAGTCTTTTGAGAAATTGGCGGCAGTTAATGTTTCGAAAATTTCTTCTGTTGTTTTTACCGTTGGCTTTAAAATAACTTTTACAGGAATTTGTGAAGAAGCATTGAGTGCTTCTACGATTCTTGCTGAATGTTCCGCAACCTGAGCTAAGGTTTCAGGTCCGTATAAATGCTGGCTTCCGGTAATGAACCAGATTTCTTTTGTATTGAGAGGTGTTAACATATATTTAGTTGATGGTTTTTGGTTGATTGTTGATTGATTTTAAAATCTAGATGCTAATTGCCAAAAGCTAATAGCCGTTTACTGTCCGTAATAGGCGTTTTTGCCGTGTTTTCGTTCGTAATGTTTTTTGATGAGCGAATCTTTAAGGCGTGGTGCATCCGGGTTGATTTGTTTTGTGCGATACGCCATTTCTGCAATGGTTTCGAGAACTTTGCTGTTGTAAACGGCTTTGTCTGCATTTTTACCCCAGGTGAACGGTCCGTGATTTCCTATGAGTACCATTTCCACTTCTTCGTAAGACAAATCTTTTTCTTTAAAACAGTCGAGAATCTGGATTCCCGTATTGTATTCATAATTTCCTTCGATTAAATCGTCTCGCATCGGCGGTGCGCAAGGAATATCTGTTGTCAGATGGTCTGCGTGGGTCGTTCCGAAAATCGGGATGTCCAACTGTGCCTGTGCCCAAGCTACGGAATAGATGGCGTGTGTATGTGAGATTCCGCCGATTTTGTCCCAGTTTTTATAGAGATAAGCGTGGGTTTTGGTATCGGAAGATGGTCTTAAATTTCCTTCAACGACATTGGCATCGTAATCTAAAATCACGATGTCTTCTGGTTTCAGTAATTCGTAAGGAACACCGCTCGGCTTGATGGCAAATATTTCTTTGTCACGGTCGACGGCGCTTACGTTTCCGAATGTGTAAACGACCAGCTTCAATGCATCGAGCTGCATATTGGCTTCGTAACATTCTCTCTGGAGTTCTTTATAGATGCTCATTTTAGTTTTATTAAATGATTGAAAGATTAAATGATAAAAAAATTATTTGACTGTCTTTACTTCTGTTACAGCGAATTGCACGCAGCCCGGCTTGAACGGAGCTCTTTTTGTGAGGAGGCACGACGAGCAAAAAAGCGGGAGTGGAAGACGGATAAAGCTGCCATAAAATCTTTGGTTATTAGTTGTTATTTTAAAATTGAATGTGATTTCTATCAACTACAAACTGTCAACTATCAACTTTTTCTTTAATTTGACATTATTTTCTGTGAAGTCTGCAAGAATCTGATACTGGCTCATTAATTCTGCATATTTTTCCACGTGTTCTGTCTGCGGGAAATATTCTGCTTCGAAATCGGAACCCATTTTCTGGCTTGCGTCTTGGACATTCGGATAAATTCCTGCTGCAACGGCTGCGTAAATTGCGGCTCCCAATGCCGGAGCCTGGTCGGATGCAGCTACGACAATCGGCATATTCAGGACGTTTGCCAAGGTCTGCATAATGAACGGTGACTTTCTGGCAACACCGCCAATTCCAATTACTTTTTCTATTTTCACACCTTCTTCTTCGAAACGGTCAACAATTTTTTTGGACCCGAAACAAATGGCATTCACCAACGCTTTGAAAATATGTGGCGCTTTTGTTCCGAGTGAAAGATTGCTGATAGCAGCTTTCAGTTCCTGATTGGCATCGGGCGTTCTACGTCCGTTCACCCAATCCAATGCGATAGGAACGGCTTCGGAAAGAGGAATTTTTTCGGCTTCTAAAGTAAGATTTCGGATGAGATTGTGTTCTATTTCTTCCTTTAATTGTTGTTTTTGATTGTCATCGATGATATTAGAATTCATCAGAATATTTTGCGTCGGCCACATCAGAATGTCTTTGTACCAGGCCAGCAAATCTCCGAACGCAGACTGACCAGCCTCAAGACCCATCAATCCTGGAATAACCGAACCATCTACTTGTCCGCAGATTCCTTTGACCGTTTTGTCTCCGATAATTTCGTTAGGTGCAACCATAATATCGCAGGTTGAAGTTCCCATAATTCTAATGAGCGTATTCTCCTCCACTTTTGCGCCGACTGCTCCGGAATGGGCGTCGAAAGTTCCTACGGCAATCACTGTGTTGGTTGTCAAGCCTAGTTTTGCTGCCCATTCTTGATTTAAATTTCCTGCAACCTCATCGGAAGTGTAAGTTTTATCGTACAATCTGTCCCGAAGTTCAGCTAAAGACGAGTCTAACTGACCAAGGAAATCTTTTGACGGCAATCCGTTCCACGATTCGTGCCACATCGCTTTGTGACCGGCCGCACAACGGCTTCTTTTGAAAGTTGTCAAATCCTGATGGTCGGAAAGTAGAAATGTGATATAATCGCAATGTTCCATCCAGCTGTAAGCCCCATTTTTCACATTTTCATCAACTCTGTTGATGTGGAGAATTTTTGCCCAAAACCATTCGGAGGAATAGATTCCGCCTTCAAATTTGGTATAATCTTCGCCGCCCCAATTTCTCGCCAAATGGTTGATTTCCTCGGCTTCTGAAATTGAAGTATGGTCTTTCCACAATACCATCATTGCATTTGGATTTTGTTCGAATCCGGGAGTCAGAGCCAATGCAATTCCTTCTTTGTTTACCGGAAGCGGTGATGAACCAGTGGTATCAATACAAATGCTGACAATACTTTCGGGTGCTACTCCACTTTCTTTGACAACATCGGAAATGGTTTTTTCCAAGCCTTCAATATGATCTAAAGGATGTTGACGGAATTGATTTTGTTCCGGCTGGCAAAATTTTCCTTCTTTCCATCTTTGGTAGTAGTTTACGGATGTTGCGAGCTCAGCTCCGTTTTCTGTATCAATCAAGACAGCACGAACGGAATCTGTTCCATAGTCTAATCCGATAACATATTTCTTCATTGTTGCGATGAATTAATTTTTATTAATTTTTATTTTGGTAAACCCTTTACTTCGGCAGTCTCAGCACAAGCTTGGCTCAGGGTGGCATCTCTAATACTAAATGTCTAGGTTGAACGAAATCGTTGCATTTCTATTAAGAGATTTAAACAAATATAAATTTTTATTTTAAATAAATGTAAATATTACACTTATTTTTTATTTTTCTTTTATTGATGGTATTTAACAGCTATTTTATCTTTAAAACAACGAAAGAATTGGGTGGGATTTGAACAGAAAATTTCCCTTTTTTGATCACAGAATTCTCTTCCAGAGGTTTTATGTTTTCTGTTTCAAAATTATTTTCACTCGAAAGTTGTGAAGCTGTTAATGTTATTTTGGTCAGTTTACTTCCTATTTTGATGTTTTTTGGATTGATTTCAATTGATTTTTCGTGAGAATCTGTATTGACAATTTTAATGATTACTTCATTATTTTCACTGTCATTCACCGCCGATGCAAAGAGTTGATTTTGACCTTTTACAGCATTCCCGTTTTCAGAAATTTTAATTAAATCGGTTCCTTTATTATTGGAAAATAATTTCTGAACATAATAATTTGGTGTCGCATACGACTGGAGATTATTGAACCAAATTAAATCCGGTGTCCATTGCCACCCGTCTGCGTGGGCAAAAAGCGGTGCATAAGAAGTCATTGTGACAACATCTGCATTTCTTTCCAATCCTGTCATAAAAGCGGCTTCTGAAAGTGCGGTCTGCCAATTGTTTTTATTATCTGGTTTCACTACACCCACTGATTGTGCGGCATATTCTCCGGCAAAAACTTTCGGACCGGACCGGTCGTAATCGTCATATCTTCCGGCATTTTTTGTAAACCATTCGGGCGAATTGTAATAATGCTCATCGACAATCTGTGCATTGAGTTTTTTGAGTTCTTTCCAGCCGTATTCAAAGAATTCTCCGTCGGGCGACGGTCCACTTCCTGAAATGATTTTAATATCAGGATATTTGGAATGAATGGCTTTTTCAAAAATCTTGTAACGCTCGATGTAATCTTCTCCCCACTGTTCATTCCCAACACCGATATATTTCATATTGAATGGTTTCGGATGTCCCATTTTAGCACGAATTTTACCCCATTTTGTATTTTCACTTCCGTTAGCAAACTCAATTAAATCCAAAGCATCCTGAACGAAAGGATTTAATTCTTCCAAATGAACCAATTCAGCTGTGTTGAACTGGCACGCCATTCCGCAACTTAGAATCGGTAATGGTTCTGCTCCCAAATCTTCGGAAAGCTGGAAATATTCATAAAAACCTAATCCGAAAGACTGATAATAATCGGGAGTGAGACGATGGTCAAATCCGGAACTCCATTTGTTGATGAGATATTCTCTGTCGGCAACATTTCCCAATGTTTTTTTCCATTGATATCTTTCTGCAAGTGTTCTTCCCTCGACAATACAGCCACCGGGAAAACGTAAAAATCCAGGTTGCAAATCATATAATTTCTGAACCAAATCTTTTCGCAAACCACCTTTTCGTCCCTTCCAAGTGTCTTGCGGGAAGAGCGAAATCATATCCATATTTACCACGCCGTTTCCGGTAAAAGTGATTTGAAGTTTTGCTTTTTCAACTGTTCTTGATGGAGAAAAAACAGCCGTATATTTTTGCCATCCTTTTCCTTTAATGAGAATGGGAACTGTCGAGATTATCTTTCCGTTTTCATCAATCAGACTTGCGTTGACGGCAGAAATGTTTCCGGATACATTTTCCAAGTCGAAACTAAAATCATACTTCGAGTTCTGATGAAGTCCGATTCCCCTGAAACCTTCATTTCCCAAAATATAATTTTTATCATTGTAAACGGTGATTCTTGCGTAGTTTTTATTGGTTTTAGAATCGTCAGAATAAATCGTCAGAAACCCGGAATCTAAATTCGGAGAAAGGGTTTTCGTATTTTGTTGTTTCCAGCCCGTTAATGGTTCGTCAAATTCAAAACTCCGGTTTTTGATGAGTTCGGCATAAATACCGCCATCGGCTGCAAAATTGATATCTTCAAAGAAGATTCCGTACATCGTTGGTTGGATTTTGATGTTGGTAGATGTTCCGTCCAAATCTAAAGTAAACTTTGAGGTTTGTGCCGATGAAAATGCAACGCAACCTGAAAGAAGAAGGGTGAAGATTTTATTTTTAGTTTTCATTGATACTATTTTTTGATTGTTCAAACAGACACCTCGACTATGCTCAGTGTGACATATCTAATACTAAATGTTTAATGGAGTGTGGCAGTCTGTCATTATTTAACTTTTAATATCATACTTTTCAATCCTGAATTTTCAGAAGTTCCGCCGTAGAAAATGGTGTAATCTCCAGGCTTTGAAACCAAATCATCGGCTTTTTCATCGTAAAATTTGAATGATTCCTGAGAAATTGTCAGTTGAATATTCTTTATTTCTTTAGATTTAATCAAAACCCTTTCAAAAGCTCTTAAAGTCTTTACAGGCGCCAAAGCATCGTTATTTCTTTTCACATAAACCTGAACAACTTCTTCACCATCTCTTTCTGAAATGTTGGTAACCGGAATTGTAATAGTCAAATTTTCTTTAGAATTAATAGAGTTTTTACTCAATTTAGCATCTCCATAAGTAAATTTTGAATAGCTCAAACCGTGACCGAATGCATACAAAGGTTTTTCTGTCATATAACGGTAGGTTCTTCCCTGCATATCGTAGTTTTCAAAACCCTGATGCTTGCTGGTTTTAGAAAGTGCATTATCCAATTGCTCGAGATTTTTGTAAAACGTAATCGGCAACTTTCCAGACGGATTGTAATCGCCTGCCAAAACATCTGCAACTGCATTTCCACTCGACTGACCGCCGTACCAGGCATTCAGCAAAGCATCATAATTTTTATCGTCCTGCTCCAAACCGAGTGAACTTCCTGTACACAGCACAAAAACAACAGGTTTTCTGGTTTTTCTTAATTCTGCAAGCAATTCACGTTGAACTTTCGGAAGTTCTATTGAGGTTTTATCACCTCCTTTGAAACCTTCGGCGCTTACCAACATTTCTTCGCCTTCAAGATTTGGGGAAAGTCCGCCTGCGAAGACAATGACATCTGCATCTTTTACTTTTTCTTTTACTGAAGCAAAATTTACCGGGTCTTTTCTGTACACTTCAAAGACAATGCTTACATATTTTCCTTTCTGGCTGTGACGTAGCTCTATTTGATACTCTTCCCCTTTCTCCATTTTCACAGGAAACTCCGAAGGATGTCTTGCGTCAGGACCTTTTCTGGTAGCGATTTCTTTACCATCAACAAAAAGTGTGTAGATATCTGATGTTGCAGCTGAAAATATCACTTCACCCGAATAACTGCTCTTAAAAATACCTGATATTCTTGCTGAAGTATTTTCTCTGGCAACACCTGCAGCGAGTTGTGTTCCTCCAAAACTATTATACGTGATTGAAGTATTATTGACTGATGTATTGACTGGTTGACCTTTGAATTCATTATTGTTAAAAAATTCTACCTTCATTCCTTTTTGTCCGTTTTTCTGACTGATGAAATTTTGGTAGAGTGATGTTCTTGCCGTAGGATCTGCGACTTCACTTCCTTTTTCATAAATGATTTCAGCGTTTGGAAATTTTGCCTTGATTCCATCTAAAATTGTAACCGTTGAAGAAGGTGTTCCGTTGTAATTTCCCAATTGCATCATTCCGTCATCGGCGTTTGGACCAACTACAGCTATTTTTTTAATGCTTTTATTTAAAGGAAGAATATTTTTCTCATTTTTCATCAGCACGATTGACTTTTGAGCCATTTTCAAAGCCTGTTTCTTGTGTTCCTCCGAATCTACAACCGAATATGGAATTTGGTTCCAATGCACGGACGATTTTGGGTCCAGCATTCCGAGTTCAAACCAGCCTTTCAGGATTCTGCGCATTGATATATCGAGGTCTTTTTCGGTGATTAATCCGCTGGCAAGAGATTTATTAAGATTGTTATACGTATCTCCGCATTCCAAATCAGTTGAATGCTTTAATGCGTCTGATGCTGCTGTCTTTTCATCGGGATGTGTTCCGTGGTATTTTTCCTGATAGAAATCTGCCAAAGCCCAACAGTCTGATACTACCATTCCGTCGTACTTCCATTTTCCGCGAAGAATTTCGGTAAGCAAAGTATTGTTTGCGCAGCACGGCTGTCCGTCGAAAGCGTTGTAAGCACACATCACTTCCCTTACATTTCCTTCTAAAACCAAAGATTTGAAAGCAGGAAGATAGGTTTCATACAGATCCCTTTTGGAAACTTCCGCATTGTAAGAATGGCGATTCCATTCCGGACCGCTGTGAACCGCAAAATGTTTGGCGCAAGCGTGTGTTTTGAAATATTTTGGATCGTTTCCCTGCAAGCCTTTTACGGCAGCAACACCCAAAACAGAAGTTAAATAGGGATCTTCTCCATAGGTTTCCTGACCTCTTCCCCATCTAGGATCACGGAAAATATTGATATTCGGCGTCCAGAATGTCAGACCTTCGTAACGTCCGGTTTTACTGGCTTCATCAAATGATTTGTTGTATTTTGCTCTGGCTTCATCAGAAATCATTTCAAAAGTTTTGAGATGTTCCGGAACATCCCAGGTTGCCGCCAAACCAATGGCTTGAGGAAAAACAGTCGCTGTTCCGGCTCTTGCGACACCGTGAAGTGCCTCATTCCACCATCCGTAAGCGGGAATTTCCAATCTCGGAACTGCTTTGGAATTGTCCATCATCATTCCTATTTTTTCATCAACAGTTAGTAATCCAAGAAGGTTTTCTATTCTTTGTTCGACGGGAAGTTTGGGGTTTTGGAAAGGAAATTTATAGTTCTGTGCTGAATAGATTGCGCAGATGAAGATTGATAAGTAAAACAGGATTCTTTTCATTATAATTGATTTAAAATATCAGATTGATTTCAAAAACTGACATTTGATATTTGATTATTAACAAATATAAGATTCTATTTTATATAAATGTAAAATTAACACTTAATTTAAAATAATAATATTTGCAGCTTGCCGACTGACCTATATTTTTTATTCGAATAATAGGTTTGGCTCATATTAATTAAAAAAGTCACCAGAATAAACGGTGACTTTTAATAAAATTTGATTTGAAAATATGATAATTATTGTTTTATAAATTTGGTTCTGGTGTTTTTCCCTGCTTCGTATATTTCAATAAAGTATAGTCCGGGAGCAAGTTTTGAAACATCAATTCTATTTTTACCACTGACAAGTTTCGACTGATGTGAGATCAGGCTTCCTTTAGCGTCAATAATCGAATAAACTGTATCGGACGATTTCCAATTAACAAAGATTTCGTTCTTAGCAGGATTTGGATACAATTGCATTTTCGAATCAGATATACTTTGAGCTGCAAGTGTTTCAAATTCCAATGGCAAAAGTGAAGCTGAATAAGCATTTTCTTCAGAAATATAAGCGCTAAACGCCGGAACAGTCTCGCTTCCACTGCTTATTTTATAGAATCCTGTAACTCCTCCAACTGTTTTGAGAACATATCCTCCTGTGTAAGCTTTTACCGTGCTGTAATCTGCATTAAGCTGATTAGAAACAATCGCTTTTGGTGTAGAAACAGATCCGGATCCTGTGAAAGTAAATGTTCCGTTTCCATTAATCAGCACCGGTATATTAGCTGGAATTTTTCCATTTGGAACACTTGTACATAAAACTTTTGATGATGACGGCAGCATATTGTAAGCTTGCAATCCACTTGGAACATTCGCTTCAAAAGGTAATACAATCACGGCATATCCATTCAATGTTTTTGTATATGATGCGGCTGTTGCGGTGAAAGCGAAAGGTACATTAAAATCGCCGCCCTGATCGGATAATTCCAACGATGCAGCAACAGTTCCTGAAACAACATTTGTATTGCTTGCTTTAGAATCTTTGCGGAATCCTGCTCCACTGCTAACGTAAAATATACTGTTGGAATTGGCCATTTTGCTCTTCCAATTAGCAGAAGTATTAATACCTGTTGTGTTGGTAAAATCCAATGAAGTATAATACGTATTTTCATAAACATCCATCAGATTGCTATCGCCATCTGAATAAACACCGGCAAACTTCATCGATTTTTCATTTGAAATTGCAAAATAGACATCTCCGAAATTGAATGTCAGAATAGAGCTGAAATTACCATTTCTAAGTCCAATAATTCCCTTGCAACCGGTTGTAAGAACTGCTCTGGAGATATCAAATGTCAAATCGAAATTGGAAGACCCAGATGATGGCAAATTTACAGTTCCATAATTGTAAGATTTCACGACACCTGCATTATCAACATAATATAAAGTTGTATTAGATGAAGTTGGCAAATTGCTCGTTGTATAACTATTCACGTGGAAAACCAATTTATTATAACGGTCGTCTAAGCTGACATAGCCGTTTGCATCATTCATATTAGAACTGATTAAAGGGGTAGAATTATATAAAGTTGCTGTTTTGCCGCTCAATTGATAAGTTATTCCAAACGCAGGATTGGTAACAGATTGACTTTCAATTTTAGTGTAATTAACATCCTGACCCGTCATATTGGAAACTTCTCTGATATTACTTTTATCAAAAACTAAAGTGATAACACTTGAAGGATTGACCTGAATAGTCGGGCGGAAAGTTTCTGTAAAAGTCTGATTAGAGGAAACCATATTAGAAGTTTCATTGGTCATAATCTTTTGTGCTGAAGTCGTGTAGAAAGGCAAATCCACCTTCAAAGTGTAAGCATTAGCCGATGAGTTTAAAATCATCAATGTCACTTTATCTCCAGAATCATTGATAAACGCAGAACCCTGCATAGCGCCTTGGTCGCTCCAAATAGCATCCAATCTTTTGTAACCCGTTGTATATTTTGCATAATGAGAGAGAATATGACCACGCTTGGTGATTTCGCCAGCTACCGTTCCGTAAAGCCCATCTCCCATCATTCCGTAATATCTTTTTGTAGCATAATGGATCCAGGCATTACCACCGCCTACAATAACATCATTGATGCTTTTTGCAAAGTCAAATGCATCTGTATTCCAAGAAAAATTTCTTGTGCCACCATTGGAATTCCAATTGATTAGAAACTCTGTCATCCAGATTTCTTTGTTTGTATTAAGGAAACCTTTGTACGCAGAACCTATTCCTCCATATTGATGTCCAGCGTAGATTTCAAACTTCGGCAATACATCTGTGGCAAGAAGTGCATTAGCAAAATTGTTTGACAATCCCACAGTTTCCGGCGCAATAATCTTACAACTAATAACATCTGAATAATTCTTCAGAAAATTGGTCATTTGAGTAGTTGTCCAAGTGCATCCTGTATATTCTACTACATAATCTGGCTCATTTTGCAGAGAGATACCTTCGAGCTCAACACCATTATTCCTAAGATAAAGAACAAAATCATTCAGGTAATTTGCAAAATCTCCGTAATGCTCAGGTTTTAGAAAACCCTCGACGCCATTGTATGTTCCAGCATCATTTCCGTTGGTTTTCCATTCTGCAGGTGGTGACCACGGACTCGCAAAAATAATCAGACCCAGAGATTTCGCTTTTTGTGCAGTAGCGAGAGCCAAGTTCCAATTCTCTCTGGTTGTAGGAATATAAAGTCGCATAATGTTGTAACCTGCTTCGCTGTTTGTTCCCCACATTTTTTCGATTTCTGCAGGTGTCATATGATCGTAAGCAAACTGCGGGCTACACACGAAGCCACCATAACCAGTAATTTTTTGCCGTGGCGTATTGTCTATTCGGACTTTCGGTGTTTGGGCATTTGCCAGAAAACTTAGAAATACCATCGCGATAAAGGCAAATTGGCCAAGTGATTTTAAAATAGTTTTTTTCATAGCTTAAGATTTTACAATAGTTTTTGAATTTTGTTTTTTTCAGATAGGGCATAAGAATGTCCGGATGCTTTTTGAGTAGCATCTTTGTAGAGAATGAAAAATTTTTGTAAAACAGTTAAAAAGAAATTTCGAACTGATTTTTAGTTTTGTTTAATCCTATCCCGGATTATCGGAAAAGTAAATTTTTTGCTTCCATATATTAACTAAATAATTAAGTGTTATTTCAACACTAATATAATAAATAACATAATAAAACAATACTAGAGTCCCTAAAATTCACAATATTTTTAGAAATTATTATTTAATATAATAATTTAAAATTAGATTAAATATGATTATGTTATCATTGCGTTGATGATTACGTAACATTGAAATGTAGATTTAAAAGCATATTCTAAAAATGAAAATTTTAAAGTGTATTCGCTATGTAATATTACATTATGATAAGTATTTACATTAACAAATTAAAAAAACAATATTAATCCTTAAATATCACAAAAAAAATATCATATTTACATTGATTTAAGTCTAAATCTAATATGAAAATCAATTTCAAATTCACCGAAATAGTCTTCAAAAATTAAAAATGAAATTATAACGAATACAAATCAAAAAAACCACTCAAAGAATTGTCTTTGAGTGGTTACTTATTTTAACTTTTAGTATAATTAAAAATAAAGGATAGTTATTTTTCTGTGGAAACTTCACTTTCCGGTGCACCCAGATAAGTAGGCTGTAAACCTCCTGTGTTAATCAGAATTTTTTCCAGCACGATTCCCGGTTCGAGTACTCTGAATCGCAACGTATGTTTCCCGGGTTGAGCAATCTGGTGTTTTGTTGTAGACTTGATGATATGTTCAGACTGCCATCTTCCCAATTCACCTTTGTAGTGACCATTGAAATTGACAATCTGCGGGGTTCCGCCATCAAAGGAAATCTCATAACGCAAACCTTTATTATGATTGAAATTCAAAGTTGGGGCTAATAATAACTGGACTTCAAACTCACCTTTTGATTCAAAATTTACGTCGTACTCCAGATAAAGATTTTCATCAGCTTTCGGATAAGCATTTTGCGGAAAAGTCGTCACAGCGGATTTAGTTTTCCCGAAATCCGGAATCACTTCCCAATGGATTCGGTCTGAATTGCCAATTCTTGCAAAATTTTCAGCTTCTATGGAAACATAACCGTTTTTCTCTTGAAATACTTTTTCTTTCGGAACTTCAGACTCAGAAACACGGGTAACTTCAGGCATTATATTTTCTTTTCCGTCAAACCAGGCTTTGTAACCTATCTTCATCTGGTCCATCATATGCTGCCATTTTCCACCGGCAATGACATTATTATACTGATTATCGAGATAAGCATTTCTCTGAAAACATTCTTTGACTTTATCCGCATAGACATTAGCTTCAACATCTTTTTTAGCTGCCAATTCTTTGTTTTTTGCCACTGCGTAGTACATTTCATACAAATTGCTGCACGCATCAATCGGATATAATATCAGCTGAAAGTATGCGTCCTGATATTCTGCCGGAATCTTCTCTTTCAAACGTAAAGCTTCTAATGCCAAAGTTCTGTAATCATTTAAAACCGTTTCAAATTCATTATAATTTTGAAGGCTGTAAGTTTTCCAGTCTAATGTTTCTGGCGTTACACGGCGGTTATATTTTGAATAAAGATTAATCATTCCTGCAATTTTTTTGGCATATTTTTCACCAAATTGCTGCGCCGCCCATTTTTCGGTATATTCTAAAAGATTTTTTGAATTGAATTGTTTCGGATTCCAGGCCATTTCCAGGAAAAAGCTGATTGGAAATTCCATCGGCTTCAAATCTCCGACATTGACGACCCAAACCTTATCCACTTTATGTTCGTAAGAAAGATTCATCTGTTCCCAAACTCTCTGAATCGGACTGATATTAATCCATTTTGAATTTCTTGGTCCGCCCACGTAATCGAAGTGATAATACATCCCGTAACCGCCTTTGTGTAAAGGTTTTGAAAGGTCCGGAAGTTTTCTCACATTTCCCCAGTTGTCATCACAAAACAATAAAATAACGTCGTCCGGAACGCGCATTCCTTTGTCGTAATAATCCTGAACTTCTTTGTACAAAGCCCAAACCTGAGGCGTTTTCTCCGCTTTTTTTCCTGTTACGTCAGCAATAATTTTTCGCTGGTCTTTCACGATTTTTTCAAGTAAGGAAATATTAGTTCCCTCTCCCATCGCTTCATCGCCGTCGCCGCGCATTCCTACTGTGACTAATTTCTCCCAGTTTTTGCTTCTTTCGAGCCCTAATTTCCAGAATTCCTGCAAAACTTTCTCATTTTTCGAATAATCCCAGACATTCGGAAGATTATTCTTCTTGATGTATCTGTGCCAATCGGTTTGAGCCTGAGCCATCGGTTCGTGGTGCGAAGTTCCCATCACAATTCCCATTTCGCTGGCTAAAGGTCCGTTCAAAACGTCATCATCATAAAACGCTTTTCCCCACATTGCAGGCCAGATGTAATTGCCTTTCATTCGCAAAATCAACTCAAAAACTTTTTCGTAAAATTTAGAATTGATTCCTCCAAAAGTTGCTCTTGCCCAGCCTCCGAGCGAAGGTTCTTCATCATTCAGGAAAATGCCGCGATATTCTACCGCCGGTTCTCCGTCTGTGTAAATTCCTTTTTTAAAGTATAGATTTTCTTTTTTCTCAACCGGAACATCCGCCCAGTAATACCAAGGTGAAACCCCGATTTGCTGCGACATTTCGTAAATTCCGTAAATTGTTCCGCGTTTGTCGCTTCCTGCAATTACAATCGCTTCGGAAACGCCGGGAAACGGATTGCTGATATTTTGAATGATAAATTTTTCATTCTTTCCTTTGATTGAAGTTCCATCAATTTTTTTAGCTTTAATTAAAGCATCAATGGTCTTGCTTTTCCCGGCCTCACCAATAATGATGAGCATTCCATTCGCCCCGGAATTTTGGGAAATAAGAGTAGGCTGAACCCCTGTTACTTTTTGAAAATCCGATTGAAGATTCGCAACCGCACGAAGAATTCCTTTATCCGAATCGCTATCCGAAAACAGCATCAAACCTAAATTGTGCTCTTTCAACACAACCGAGTTTTCCGTTTTAGTAAAAGAAATAAAAGGGTCGGCGGCTTTTACAATCGTTGTAAAAACCAACGTTATCAAAAGAGAAAAATAGTTAAAAATCGTCTTCATAATCAATATTTTATGAGTATTTTATTTTAATATATATTGCGCTACCAGTCATCCGTTCTGAATGGCGACGCCAGCAAACCTTCTTTATTTTGCAGGTTGGCATCTTCGGGATTATTGCTCCACGCATATCGCACGGCAACCGGATTTTTGATTTCCTTGCTGGTTACAATGACTGTATTCCCTTTAATTTTCGCATCAGCCCAGACAAATTTTTTGTCGCTTCCGGCAATTGCAAAATGTTTCAGATTTCCTGTTTTACTTTGAAGGCCACTTCCAACATTGTCAAACGAAAGGATGATATCTGAATTTTCCACCTTCATCGATTTGAAAACAGGACCACCGCTTACCAATTTTTCACCATACAACAATTTTCGTGCAGCCAGGAATAGACGTTTTGCCATATTTTTTTTATTGAGGGGGTGAATGTCATTCCATTCTCCAATATCATAATTGACGCTCATTGCCGTGTACGGAACAGTCTGTGACGTTTTAAACTGAGCCTCACGAATTCCAGCCCATCCGCTTGGCGCATTCGGGTCGTTTGTTTTCTCCATAAAATTGGGCAGCTGAACCAATAAAAACGGCATCTGATTCCATTGAAATACTTCCCGCCAATTTTCGATAAGATTTTTCAGCAAACCTGCATAATCTTCGGATTGACCGGCATTGCTTTCGCCCTGATACCAGATAGCTCCCCGGACTTTGTAATCCCGAATCGGATAAATCATCCCGTTATACAATCCGGAAGGCGTGCTTCTCAGGTTTTTCAGTTTCGATTTATATTCTTCATCTTTGCTCGTATCTCTTCCGATGTTATATTTCCATTCGCCCGTCAAATCAACGGTAAAGCCATCTCCAACAATTTTGTAAGGTTTATCAGCAACAAATTCTCCGTTTCCGAAATTGGAAGTCAGCTGAATGGCAATCGTATTTTTTCCCTGTTTTAAAATTCCGCCCGGAATATCATATTTTCTTGGTGGATAAGTGTATGAAGTAGAACCAACGAATTTTCCATTCACAAAAACCGAATCACTGTCCACCATTACTCCCAGATATAATCGGGTAAATTTCCCATCCATTGACGCAGGAAGTTCAAAGTTTTTCCGGAACCAGACCGTTCCTTTTGTGCGGATTCCATTATCTTTCCATTTTCCGGGAACTTTTGCCTTTTCCCAATTCCCGTCATTAAAATCCTTTTGATTCCAAAGGTTTCTTCCCTGATCCAGTTTTGAAGAATTGAGTACTGACAATGCCTGTTTATCAATGATTTCATCAGGGAAATTCTTAAGATATTCCTGACTGACCCAACTCTGAATTAACGAACCACCTAAACTGGAAACCAGCATTCCCTGCGGAATTTTGCTGTGTTCATACGCTTCTACCGCATAGAAATACGCAAAGGCCGTCCAATTCATTACTTCCGAAGCGGTTCCGGTAAACCATTTTCCGCCGGATGCTATATTTTCCCGCACAGATTCAACAGTATTCTGAGTAGGAACTTTGAAGTAGCGGATTTTATTAAAATCAGAAACATTAATCTCCGGAAAACGGTCTGTTAAACGGGCAATAGGCGTTTCCATATTAGACTGTCCGGAAGCGAGCCAGACATCCCCCACCAGAATATCCCGAATCGTAATTTCGTTAATTTCCATCACAAATGGCCCTCCTGCTTTCTGTGGTTTCAATTGGACAGACCATTTTCCGTTTTTGTCCGGTGATGTATTGTAGGTTTCATTTCGGAATTTGATGGTAATATTTTCACCATTATCTGCCCAACCCCAAATTTTAAGCTCGACATCACGTTGTAAAACCATCTTATCACTTACCAAATCGGGAAGTTTTATTTTCCCGAAAGACAATTGATGGCTAAGAACAATCATCAAAAAGACAATTTTAAAAATCGTTGAGAATTTGAAATTTCTGGGTTCCATTAAGATTTATTTTTTCGGGTTAAAATGAAATTAATGAATTACAAATCCGCCTTTGGATTGAATTTCTATTTTGAGTTCTCCGTTTTTGCCAACAGTAATTGTTTTTTCAGAAGTCTCCCCTTTCGAATCATCATTGATGAATCTAACCGACTTTCCGGCAAGCATCGGAAGTTTTAAAGTAAGCTTCTGAACAGCATTTTCAGCGTTCACACCGGCAACAAACCATTGATTCTGATGTCTTCTGGCAATCACGGAATATTTCCCGGGATATCCGTCGATGAACACTGTTTCGTCCCAAAGCGTCGGAACTTCTTTCATAAAATCGAGCTGGAACTTCGGTGCGTCGCTCAGGTTATTCGGCATTATACCAAACATCTGAACCGGATTTTGAAACAGAACCGCCGTTGCCAACTGGAAACCATCTGTTGTGTATCTTTTATTTTTATCCTTGTTGGATTTTGTCAAATATTTGTTGAGGAAAGTTCCGCCAAACTCCATACTTCCGACCGTATTTCTGATGAATGGGTGCAAAGTCGCAAAAAAGGCTTCCTGTCTGCGAACGTCCTCAGAAAAATACAGCATTTCTGAAGCTAAAACCGCTTCACTTCCGGCATAATTCGGATACATTACTTCCCAGCCTCTCGGCAAAGTAGCTCCGTGGAAAATAATTTTTAATCCAAAATCATTGGCATCGGAAAGAATATCTTCGTAAAGGCGCATCGTTTCCTGCTTGTCACCACCAAAGAAATCGACTTTCAGACCTTTTATACCGATATCTTTCAGCCATTTCATTTCTTTTTTTCGTTCGATGGAAGAGCTCATTTTATTTCTCGGTCCCATCGGCGCGTCATTCGCAGCACCATTGGAATTATACCAAAGCAATACCCCAACATTTTTGGATTTCGCATACTGAATGAGGTCTTTCATTCGTTCTTTTCCGATATTTTTGTCCCAAAGCGCATCAATCAAAATGTATTCATAACCGAGTTTTGATGCTAAATCGATAAAGAGACTCTGGTCTTCATAATTCATACTGTTGTCCTGCCACAAAATCCAGCTCCAGGTCGATTTTCCGAAAGTGTATTTTTGTGAGGGTTCATACATCGGTTCTAATACATCAAAAGGAATTGTCGTTTCAACAATCGGTTTCAAAGAATCGCCAATCGTAATGGTTCTCCAAGGTGTTTTTCCGGGAAGTGAAATGGCAGCTCCGGAACTTCCGAAACCATTGTTTTCTGCCATATTCGGATAAGCAACCCGGTAAAGTTTTTTTTCTGAAGTTGTATCCAAATGAGAAGCGCAGTACAAACTGTTCACTCCTGTTTCGGACAATAAAATCCAGCCGTCGTTTCCAATATGAAACAGTCCAGGGAAAACGTAACCATAATCGGCTTTTGTTCCTAATTCCGCATCAGCTTTGTAACCGCTTTCATAGCTTGGGGCGGTTCTGGCAAAACCTGTCATCGGCTTCATCATCGGAGAAAGGAAAGTTGTGGTTTGAGACGGAAATCTGTAACCTGTAATTTCCGATTGTACAATTGCGCTCAAATGGTCTTTCATCGGCTGAATCTCATATCTGAAAGCGACATTATTATCGCTCACCTGAAATTCAATTCCGATATTGAAGTTATCTGCATTGGTAAAATTGACTATCAGAGTATTAGCTGTATAACTGACTTGTGATTTTTTGATTTTTTCGTTCGTATAATTTTTAGAAACCTTATCTTTTTTGCTGTCAATGAATTTTAAATTTTTAGAAAAATCAGATTCATTGGTGATTAAGCCCAACGGAGATTTATCAAGCATTGTTTTCCCTTGAAAAGTAACATTATAAAGCGCTTTTCCGTTTTCTGAAAAGACATTCAGTTTTAATTTTTCGTCAGGACTGGAGATTTCTGCAACCTGTGCAAAAACAGTATTCATAATCAGAATACTAAAGGCGAGTGATAGTTTTAAAAAAAGTTTAATCATAATTAATTATTTTCAAGAAAAGTCCAATAATCGAAAAACATTATATCTTTTGCCGCTTTTCCATTACATACAAAATATACATCGTGAACACCGGTAATTTTTTCCTTAACCTCGGCTTTCACCGTTTCCCAACGATCGTCTCCACCAGTCAACGGAACTTTTACCGTGGCGATAATCGGTCCGCTTACACTGTCCAGATGAACGTCCATCGTAACATCGCTATTATGTGTAGTCCCAACTTTGGCCGAAAATGTTGATGCTCCTTTTTTGCCGAAATCCACATTTTTGACACTGGTGTAAGCGCCACTTTTTTTAGCTTTGATGAAGACGCCTGCTTCTTTGTTCTGATAAGATTTTACATTTTCAGACCACGCAATCATTTCTGCCTGATTAAAAGCATAAGGATTAACGGTTGCAATGGCTTTGGTAATGCCATTGGTCATTTTGATGGGTGAAATAGAACCGTCTTTATTAAAATTAAGTTCCTCAACACTTACCGACCTTGTAAAACCACTTCCTCCCGGCAAAGCGCCGTTGTGATAAAAGAAATAGGATTTTCCTCTGAAATCAACAATTCCGGGATGATTGGTAAAAGATTTCCCTTCGGTTGGCATTACAATTCCGCCGTATTTCCACGGTCCCTGTGCACTTTTGCTGGTTGAATATCCGATGAATTCAGGGAGCGGACCGCCCGGCCAGAACAGATAATACAGATTTTTTCTTTTGTACAGCCAAGGCCCTTCCTCGTATTTTGTGGGTCTTTCCGGGTTTTCTTTTCCATCCCTTTTTCCGAAAGATTCTGCGGTCATTGGCACTTCCACAATATCGCCGGAATAGGAAATCATATCCTGATTGAGCTTAACCATTTTAAGTTTCGGATTTCCCCAGTACATATAGGCTTGACCGTCATCATCAATGAAAACCGTCGGGTCAATATCGCCCCATTCGCTCTGTACCAAAGGTTTTCCAAGCGGGTCGTGAAATGGTCCAAACGGACTGTCACCTACCGCAACACCAATTGCTCCTTTGTTGTTGGTTTTGGACCACATCGGAACATACATAAAGAATTTGCCGTTTCTTTCCACGCATTGCGCTGCCCAGGCATCTCGTTTTGCCCAGTCGAAATCTTTATAGCTCAGAATGCTTCCGTGGTCGGTCCAGTTCACCATATCGTTGGTGGAATAGACCTTCCAGTCGTTCATTACAAACCAGGTGGAATCGTCCTCATCGTGAGTGGTGTAGACATAAAGCCTGTCGTTATACACCATCGGCGCCGGGTCTGCCGTATAATTGGTCTGAATAATGGGATTCTGAGAAAATAATATTCCCGAATATGCTATTAAACAGAGATTGAGTATTGTTTTTTTCATATTTAACTTTTTGATTTTGAACACTAAGTGCGCAAAGTTTTTTTATAAATATTTCTTTAGTTTCACAAAGCCGCTAACGTTTGTATAAGCTGTGTGGCTGTATTGTTTGGTTTGGTAAATCAGGTTTCCGATATTGTTATACAGACCATTTTAACCACCCCGTCAAAAATTCTTTGAATTTTCGCCCCCCCTCCAAAGGAGGGGAATTTTATTCTATTTCTTTTTAAACTCCAGTGGTCGAAATTGAAAAGCACTCTTCCGGCTGTAATGTTTTTACCTTTAAAGACAAAATAAACATCGTGAACACCAGAAACTGATTCTGAAATTTTGGATGTCAAGGTTTTAAATTCTTCCCAACCTCCGGTTCTCGGAACTTCAATCTCGGTAATTTTATTTCCGTCCACTCTATCCAATCTCACTTCTAAAATTCCTCCGTCAACACCTGCAGCAATTGACGCTGAAAATTCAGAGGGACCTTTTTCAAAATCTACCGAACGGACTTTGATATAACCTCCCACTCTGGTATCAGAAACATAAACACCTGTCTTTTTGTTTTCGGAAGTGCTGCATTTCTCTGACCAGGCTATTGTTTCCGCTTCGTTTCTTTTGTAGGGATTGAGTGTTGCAACGGGATTTACGCCTTCTTTGGTCATAGAAATTTTTGGAATGCTTCCATCCGGATTGTATTTGAATTCTTCAATAGACGTTGACCTTCCGTAACTTCCTGCGCCTGGCAATAATCCTGTGTGATAGAACAGGTAGGATTTGCCTTTAAAATCGATAATTCCGCCGTGGTTGGTAAAACTGTTGGTAGGTTGGCCGGTCATTATTTTTCCCTGATATTTCCACGGTCCGGTCGGTGAATCGCTTATCGAATAAGACAGACATTCGGTTCGGTCGGTCATTCCGGCATACATCATATAATATTGCTTGTTGCGTTTGTAGAACCAAGGTCCCTCAACAAAAACATCTTTAAACTGTTCCTGTTTCTGCAAAACCTCATCGCTTCTTCCGGGACGTCTCAATCCGCCAAAAGCTTCTACCGATTGTGGAATTTCGGTGATTTTTCCATCATAGGAAACCATATCTTTGTTAAGCTTCACGTAAAATAATTTGCTGTTCCCCCAATATAAATAGGCTTGTCCGTCATCATCAATAAAAACCGTCGGATCGATATTATCCCAGGTTCCCGTTGTCACCAATGGTTTTCCGAGTGCATCTTTGAAAGGACCTGTAGGACTGTCGGATACCGCAACGCCAATCGCCATATTGTTATCAACGGTCTGAACACAGATGTACCAATAGAATTTGCCGTTACGTTCAATGCATTGTGCCGCCCAGGCTCTGTCACGGGCCCAGCTGAAAGATTCCAGTGAAAGCGGAGAACCGTGGTCGGTCCAGTTGACCATATCATCAGAAGAATACACTCTCCATTTAGTCATATAATAAAAATCATAGCCGGGAACATCATCTCCGGTGTAGACATACATCTTGTTTTTGTACACCATCGGCGCAGGGTCCGGTGTAAAATGGGTTTGGATTACGGGATTTTGGGCAGAAATATAAATTCCTGCCAGCAAAAATGATAAGGCGATATATTTTGATTTAAATTGAATCATATTTTATTATTTTGATGAAATAAATTTATAATAAGCCACACCGTGCGCCGGAATATCCAGTGATAATACCTGATTCGTTGTATTGATTTTTGCAATATCCTTCTGTCTCCAGATATCTCTTACGGTTTGGCGACCAGAAATCCCGAGCTGCCTAAAATCTTTGTAAGACATATCCACTTTTTCCCTTCCGAAATTGGCAAAAGCCACCGCTTTTCCGCCATCTTCAAGGTCTTTTACATAAATTTTCAATTCGCCAATGGTTTGAAGACAAACGCCCTGTTTTCCAAAAGCATCCTGATTTACGGCGATAACTTCATCATTCGTTAAAAGATTTAAAGTAAAATCATCCAGTTTCTCAAGGTCGCAACCAATCAGTAATGGTGCTGAAAATATGCTCCAAAGGCTGATGTGTAGATACTGTTCGTCCGGTTTCAATCGGCTCTGATGTGGATTTCCCCAGCCTACGACACCTACCACCAACATATCCGGGTCGTTCCAGTTGCCGGGTTTTGCGTAAGAAGCGGCTTTATCCTGAGCCAAAGCAATATTTTTAACACTCGCCCAGGTATCGGTGATGTCATTGGTTGTTCGCCAGGATTGCGCGTCGGCATCATTCCCCCATTTCCATACATCGCCCATCCCGTATTGGCAAAGATTGTACACAATATCACGAGGCTGATTTTTTAATAAATCTCCCATTAATTTAAATGGCTTTACGCCTTTATCCAAATCTCCTCCACCCTGAAAATTGAGGGAAGAAACTTTATTCGGGTCGTTATCGGGCAAACCGTCAATCACACCACCGTAACTGCACCAATCGTATTTCAGATAATCGATTCCCCATTTGGCGTAGCTTTCTGCATCTTGCTTTTCGTAGCCGTAGCTTCCTGCGCAACCACCGCAAGTCCAAGGTCCGGGAGAGGAATAGATTCCTGCTTTCAGACCTTTTGAATGAAAGTAATCGGTTAATTCCTTCATATCCGGAAATTTTGAATTGGTCAGAATATAACCGTTTTCATCACGCATTTTCCCTTTGAAAGACGGGTCTTTTCCGTCTCTATTAAATTGCCACGAATCATCGATATTGATATAATTCCAGCCGTGGTTTACTAATCCTGATTTAACCAAAGCATCGGCAGCGCGTTTTACTTTATCGGTAGAAACTTCGTGTCCGAAACAGTTCCAGCTGTTCCATCCCATTGTTGGTGTCAAAGCTATTTTGTCACCGCTTTCGATTCTTAATTTTTTAGAAACCGAGCCTTTAGCATTTTTAGCTGATAAAAGGACTTCATAGGTTCCTTTCGTATCTATTTTTCCGGTAATAATTCCGGTTTTGGAATCTATTGTCAAACCTTTCGGAAGATTTTTTGCTGTAAAAGTCATCGGTCTGTCACCCGTTGCTGCAACCCTGAACAAAAAAGGTGAGCTGGGACGAACGCCGTAAACGCCTGCTGAATTAATTTTTGGAGTTGCCACAGGTTTTGGTGTCAAAATATAAGGTACTGATGAAATCGGGTTAAATGTTATCAGTTTTGCACCTTCCGCTGTTTCAAATTTGGCATCTGCCCAATCGGCGTGGTCATAATAAGGTCCGTTTCCGCCGTCTGTTACGACTAATTCTAATTGTTTTACACCTTCCAGCGAAACGGAAACAAGCTTTGCTTTATCCCCTAATTTCATTACCCCGCTTGACCAAAGTTTTTTGTTGTCGCCGTAAATTTCAAATTCGGCAGCGGGATTTTGACCTTTGATTTCATCATCCATCCCCACCATTGCGGAAAAGTTTTTTGCTTTGCCATTTAATTTAATCAATAAAGAACTTTCTGCGTGTGTTCCGAAGCCTCTTTTGAAAACATCGCCGGCAATGGTTATAGATTTTCCGTCTACCGAAGTATTAATGCCCGGTTTTCCGTATCCCTGTGTTGCCACGCTTAAATCCAACTGGTCTAACCAAACGGTTGACTGCGCCTTAGAAATATTTCCCGACAACAAAAATGTTATAGCAATTAAAAGTATTTTCGTCTTCAACATAATTTAAAAATTTGGATTTAATTAAATTTCCACCAATCAAAATAGAAAAGGTCTTTTTCTCCCTTAAAAACAAAATATAAATCGTGAACGCCTTTGATAGTTTTCACAGGAGTGTTGATGGTTTTAAAAATATCACCTTCCGCTTTTCCTGTCACTTTTACAGTTCCTAAAACTGGTCCGTCTAGTGCATCTGTGCGGATTTCAATCGTTCCGCCGTACATTGAAGCAACAGAAACGTCTATGGATTTCGTTCCTTTGGAAAAATCCACACCCTGAACTTTTAGATAATCTCCGTTGTTGATAGATGAAACCACCAATCGGTCGGTAATTTTTTTGCCGGTATCGTAAGGATTATTTCTTTCCCACTCGGTCTTTTTTTCTGTTTTTAAGCCTTCACTATAAGCAATCGTCTCCGCTTCTACCTTCTCATAAGGGTTTAATGTTGCAATTCTTTTTACGCCTTCAGGATTCCAAAAAGGCAATTTTTGAATGGTACCATCGGTATTGTACATCAATTCGCTCACACAAATGGAACGGCGCTCGTAATGTTTGCTTATGGTTTGTTTTCCAAGATTGTAATTGAAACCAAAAACGTAAGATTTTCCTTTGTAGTCAATAATTCCCGGATGATTTCCGTTGGAACGTTTGTCGCTGTCCATAATCATTCCTTTGTATTCCCACGGACCGGTTGCCGATTTGCCCATTGCATAGCCAATTCCTTCCGGACAGCACGTTGAGGCATACGCCATATAATAATTCCCGTTGCGTTTCCACGCCCAAGGACCTTCCTGATAATGAAATGGGTCTGGCGAACCTTTGACTTTGGCAATCGAAGGATCTTTCACGATTGGTCCGTCAACAGAAATCATATCTTTATTAAGCTTTACGTACCATAAATTGGGATTTCCCCAGTACAGATAAGCTTGTCCGTCATCATCAATGAGAACAGTCGGATCAATATCGTCACTCGAATTTTTCACAAGCGGTTTTCCGATTGGGTCTTTGAACGGACCATACGGACTGTCTGCTACCAAGACACCGATTCCTCTCTGTCCGGGCATCGGGCAATACATATAAAACTTGCCGTTTCTTTCTATGACTTGTGGAGCCCACGCTCCGTTTTCCGGGTCTGTCCATTTGAAATCTTTTAAGGAAGCCACAACGCCGTGGTCTGTCCAGTTGACCATATCGGTCGAAGTGTACAACAGCCAGTCTTTCATTTTAAATCCGAACGCATCATCTTCGTCGTGACTGGTGTACAGAAAAACGGTGTCTTTGTAAACCATTGGCGCAGGATCAGCCGTAAATTTGGTCTGAATGATGGGATTCTGGGCAGACAGCGAAAATCCTGTCAGCATCAACCCAATATTTAAAGTATATTTTAAAACTGTTTTCTTAATCATAATCAGTTTTTTTTGAATTTAATATTTAATGATTTGTTCTGTCCAGGTTGGTCCATCGATGTAAAACATTCCGTCTCTGTAATGTACCGGCTCGATTCCCATTTGTGGTCCTGATTCCCAAGGCTGGAAAGTCTGACTGTACGGATAAGGTCTTTTTTCGTACATAAAATAGTGGCAGGAATTCCAGAGATTTCCGTCGGGACCGATGAACAAAGCGTTGTGTCCTGTTTCCTGATAAGGATCTTCGGTATCGGTAAAGAAAAGATTCTCGTAGCCGTTTTCTTTTGCCATTTCGGTTCGATAACCTTTTTTTCGAGTTCCGAAAATTGGTTCAGGCGATGCCAGTTCCCAAGGTCCTAAAGGCGATTTTGATTTTAATAAACCCACTTCGTAACCTCTTGTCCAAGTCGAGAAAAACATAAAGTAAGTTCCTTCTTTTTTGATGACAAAAGGTCCTTCGATTCCGCCAACCATCCATTCCGGCCAGCCTGGTTGTTTTTTGTCGAGAAATTTTTGAATAGGTGTGGTCAATTTTCCTGTTTTCAAATCAATTTTAGCCTGAAAAAGTCCGTTGCCACTGCAATATAAATAAACCTGTCCGTCTTCGTCTTCAAACAATGTTGAATCATTATTATACTGAGGTGTCAGAGGACCGTTGACTAATTTGTAAGGACCGGTCACTTTATCCGCTGAAAACAACCAAACGCTGTGCGTTGCCATTCCTTTCGGTTCTTCTTTGGTAACTTTTCCGCTGTTTACGGTCAACCAATATTTTCCTTGAATAAAGTGGATTTCGGGAGCCCAGAATCTTCCGTTGTAAGGAGTGTCTTTCGGAAGTTTTTTAGCATCAATGATAAAAGAATGCTGTTTCCAGTTGATTAAATCTTTCGAAACCAACATTCGGACGCCTGGATTTGGACCTGTCCAAACCGGGTTGGAGGTTCCCACACAATACCACAAATCATCAACTTTAATAATGAAATGATCGCGCATCGAAATGGCGGAATCTCTTGTTATAGGATTGGTGTAGCGAAATTCTTTCTGTAATGAATTTTTGCTTTTTTCAGTCTGAGCAAACGCATTATTCAAAGTAAAAATGAATAATGAAAATGCCACAATATTTTTTAAAATCTTAATCAATTTAATTTTATTTTTTATACGGACTTTCATCCATTTTCAAATACGTTTCTTCATAACCTCCGTTATCTACAACTACTTTGTACAAGACAATTCCGGGATCCAAAGGTTCAATCGTCAATGTATAGTTACCATTTTGATTTGTCGGAAGTTTGAATGTTTCTACTTTTTCCACCAATCTCGCCGCAGCTGCAGGATACATTTTAGTATAATTATTTGCCCAAGTTAAATCCCGATTGATGCCGATGGTTTTTGAATCATTTTTATCAATATACGTTTTGATGTTGTGACCGCCTTTTTTGAACGGAAGCGTAGAATCAAAGAAGAAATGAACTTTTATAGAGGTAGGATTATTCTTTAATTTAAACTGATAATTGATGAAAGCTCCTTCTGTTTTCTGTGTGTAAGGCATCAAAGCAATTCCGGAAAGCGTTCTTCCCAAGTCGGGAATGACTGTCCATTTTGTATCCTTTGAATTTTTATTTTCAAAGAAATGTTCGGCTTCCATCGCAACCACGCCATTCTTTTCTTCGAAAATATAACCTCCGGTTTTTGCTTCTTCAGGTGTGATTCTGTAAACCGTTGGCTTTATGTTTCCTTCTTTCGGCTCGTCCCAGGATTTATAACCTATATGTGTTTGGTCCATCATATGATTCCACTTTCCACCGGAGATATTCAGGTTGTAATCTTCGGTATATTCTGCATCTCTTGCGAAACATTCATCGGCGTAATCTGCCCAATAATTGGCTTTTAGGTTTTTTTCGTCTGCCAATTTATGATTCATAGCGACTGCATAATACATATCGTACAGATTTGCCATTGCACGAACGGGATGCAAAACGATATGTTTGTAAGTGTCTTTATAAGCTTCATCTAAAGTCAAAAACTGTCTCAAAGCTCTTGTTTCCAAAGCCAAATACGAATCTCTCACCTGCAAAAATTCGCCGCTTTGAAGATTGTAAGTTTTATGGTTCATCATTTCTGCGGAAACCCTTGAATTATATTTACAATACAGATTGATGATTTCTGCAATTTCTTTTGCATTGGTCTTTCCAAAATGTTCTTCTGCAAACTTTACAGTATAATTTTCAAGATTATCCTGGGTAAAAGAAGTCGGATTCCAAGCCATATTCAGGAAGAAATCCTTTGGATATTCGTTGGGTTTTAAATCTCCTACATTCAGAATCCAGATTTTATCGACGCCATAATTATAAGTCAGCTGCAGCTGTTCCCACATATGCGGAATCTGCGTCATATTCAGCCATTGATACGCTCTTGGCGCACCGTGCAAGTCGACGTGGTAATACATTCCGTAACCGCCGAGATGTTTTTTGGCATCTAGATATGGAAGCCTGCGGACATTTCCCCAATTGTCGTCACACAACAAAATCGTCATATCATCCGGAACTTTCATTCCTTGGTCGTAATAATCAAGAACTTCGCTGTACAAAGCCCAAAGCTGAGGTGTTTCTTTTGCAGGTTTTTGGGTTACTTTTTCAATGATTTTTCGCTGGTCCTGCATAATTTTCTCAAGCAATTTAAAATTGGCTTCTGCACTTCCCAAATCGCTCATCGGTTCGTCGCCGTCGCCACGCATTCCCATCGTTACGAGATTGTCGTAATTTTTATTTCGGTTAAAACCATCCTCCCAGAATTTCAGAAGCGCATCTTTGTTGGTGTGGTAATTCCATTCGCCGTTTCCGTATTCTTTGCGGTGATTTCCCCATTCTTTCTGGGCACGCATCATCGGTTCGTGGTGCGAAGTTCCCATCACGATTCCGTATTCATCAGCAACTTTCGGGTTGAGCGGGTCGTCTTCGTTGAAGGCTTTTCCCCACATTGCAGGCCAGAGATAATTGGCTCTGAGACGAAGCAAAAGCTCAAACATATTCTCATACATCTTGCTGTTGATGTCTCCGAATTTGGTTCTTGCCCACGTTCCGAAAGCAGGTTCTTCATCATTAATAAAAATCCCACGGTATTTTACTTTGGGCTCACCTGAAGCAAAATATCCCGGAATTACGTATGCCGAAGAACGTTTTTTTACCGGAACATCATTCCAGTAATACCACGGAGAAACCCCTAATTGTTTTGATAATTCATAGATTCCGTAAATCGTTCCTCTCCTGTCGCTTCCGGCGATGATGAGCTGTTTTTTGGATTTGGATTTTGAATTTTCTACGGTTGTAATGACAAAAATTTCCCACTTTCCTTTCAAATCTTTGGCATTGATTTTTTTTGAGGAAATCAATTTATCAATCTGCTTGCTGGTTCCAACTGTTCCGATGTTGATTTCAAATTCGCCGGAAGTTTCTGTGGCGAATAGATTCGGTAGTTTTCCCGTTACTTTATGAATATCGTTCTGTAAATCTTTTGCAGCACGAATGACGGCAACATTTTCTGATGGGTCATAAAATAAATCGGCAACCTTTCCTTCTTTTGAAACAATAGGGAATCCTTTATCATCTGAAATGATATTTTCCGTGATTCCTGAGGTTTGCTGGGCAAAAGTTCTTGCTGCAAAAAACAGAAACAGGATGAATAGTTGGTTATTTATCTGACGGTTTTTCATTAGTAAGTTTTATAATTTGAAATCTACAGTCACTTTCTTTCCTGAATAACTCACCGATTTCTGCTGTCCATCAGGAAGAACTACAATAAAATTCCGTTTATCAATCATTCCTTTAAAATTTCCTTTTCGGGAATCTATCGTTAAGGTTTTTGATTTTTCGTTCCAGTGGAAAGGGATTTCGGTATAGTCTCCTTTTTCGTAATTGTAATTATCGAATTCGTCTTCGTATAAGATAAAATCTGCGTCAGTTCCCGGATAGATTTTTACGGTAAGATTATCCCATTTTTTCTCGGTAGCATATTGTACATCTGGGCCGAACGGAATAATACTTCCCGCTTTAACATATAATGGAATGCTTTGAAGATTAACGGATTTTTCAATTTCCTGACCGCCTTTGTATTTTTCATTCGTCCAGAAATCAAACCAGTCTGAACCTGCGGGAAGGTAAACTTTAACGGTTTTATTTTGTGTAAAATCTATATTGGAAAGCGAATTTTCTTTTTTGGTAGCATCGGTTTTACTCCAGCCTTCATTTTCATCGGTTTTTACTATTTTTTCGGGGGTATATTGAGCATTTAGAACAGGCGCAACTAAGAATGATTTACCGAAAAGATATTCATTGTTAATATCCCAGGTTTTTTGGTCTGATGAAAAATCCATCGAAAGTGCCCTCAAAAAACTCGAATTATTTTTAGAAACATCCCAAGAAATGGAATAAATGTAGGGCAACATACTGTAACGAAGGTTGATGAATTTCTCTATTACATCATAGACTACATCTCCTTTTTTCCCAAACTGATAAATTTCCCTCGGAACATCGGTTCCGTGCGAACGCATCATTGGTGTGAAAGTGCCGTATTGCAACCAGCGAACGTACAATTCCTGAAACATCGGATCTTTGGCACCTCCGTTTCTTTTATAAATACCGGCAAAGAAACCGCCGATATCAGAGTTGAAATTCGGATTTCCTGTGAGGCTGAAATTTAAACCTGCCGGAACCTGATTGCGCAACATTTCCCACGAAGAGTTGACATCGCCCGACCACGTATTAGCTGCGTATCTTTGCTGTCCTGCAAAAGCCGACCGTGTTAAAATAAAAACTCTTTTATCACTCGTAGTTTCACGCTGATGGTCGTAAACGCCACCAACCGTCATCAGTGGGTATGCATTTCTAACTTTTCGAAATGAGCCGAGGTACGTTTTGGTATCCAAATCTTCCGGTTTTTGGCTGAGATGGTCGGGTTCCGTAGAATCCATCCACCAAGTATCGGCACCTAGACTGAAAACGCCTTTGTTGAGATATTTCCAGTAAATATTTCTGGCTTCGGGATTGTAAGCATCGTAAACGCGGACTCCGGAAGGATAATTCATATCGGGTGGCCAGACTTCTCTGCCAGATTCCGGCCAGGTT
Source organism: Epilithonimonas zeae (assembly GCF_900141765.1). Classification (NCBI taxonomy): domain Bacteria; kingdom Pseudomonadati; phylum Bacteroidota; class Flavobacteriia; order Flavobacteriales; family Weeksellaceae; genus Epilithonimonas; species Epilithonimonas zeae. The sequence goes on from NZ_FSRK01000001.1 coordinate 2,393,139, forward strand.
TTGAAATTGAACAGCATTCCTTTTTTGTCCATTTCACGGTACGGGTTCGTCATCGGACCAAATGACGACCAAATGGAAACGGAAAGATGCGCATTCATATCGTGGATATCCTGTATCATTTTTTTGGCATCAGGAAAATCGGGGCTGATAAAATCCATCGCATTCCACTGGTAATTGTTGCCCCAATACTGCCAATCCTGGATAATTCCGTCCAAAGGAACTTTCAAATCACGGTATTTTTTAACGACATCCACCAATTCTTCCTGACTTTTATAGCGTTCCTTGCTCTGCCAGAAACCATAAGTCCATAAAGGAATCATCGGCACTTTTCCCGTCAGGTTTCGTATTCCAGCAACTACACCATCCGCATTTTTTCCGTAGATAAAATAATAATCCACACCTTCCCCAACTTCCGATGAGAATGATGTTTTGTCTGGTTTATCGGTAAATTGTGTCGGAGAATAGTTATCCCAGAAAACGCCATAACCTTTTACAGTCTGAAAAAACGGCACAAAATCCCAAGTGTTATTCTGAATCATTTTTACATCCGTATTTCGCTGGGACATTTTACCATTCTGTAAAATTCCTAAGCCGTAGATGGGTTCGTCTTTTTCCAGCTGAAAAGACTGTGTCACCGAATAAGTAGGGTTTCCAGCATCATTAAAGGGTTTGAAATCACTTCCTATTTCCTTTAAAAGTTCTTTTCCTGAGGATGAATTGTAAGTGATTTTACCATTTTTAGCATCAATGAAAATATTTAAATCATTTGTTTTTAATGAAATAATATGATTGTTTTCTGAAACTGAAAATTTAGTTTTCTGTTCTTTTTTGATTACTGACAGACTGTTTTTGACAAATGATTTTCCGGCGGGATATTTAATAATTCTAATCGTATTTTCTCCATACAATTTCACTTCAACATTCATATTATCATTAGAAAACTTCAATCCTGAATCTGTCTTCTGATAAGATTGCGCAACAATATTTCCCGATACAATAACGACCGTGATAATAAGTGCTTTTATTTTTATTCTGTTGAAATTCATTGTACAGGGATTTTAGAGTTGAACATTAACAGTCTGTTAGGATTACATTTTAATTTTTAAAAAGCTCCTGAGCAAACTGATGTAAACTGTCTCTCCAAACCGGCCAGCTGTGACCTCCCGGATAATCTCTGTACGAATATTTAATTCCGATTTTATCCAGTTCTTTCAGCATTTTCTGACCGTTTTCGTAAGCGATATCGTCTTTTCCGCCCATTGAAATCCAGAAATTTTTGACATTGGATGAAAAGGCAGATTTATTTTCATTTAAAAATTTGTACTGTTTGTCGGCAACGTCCTGAAGCATCGGCAACATATATCCAGAACTGAAAACACCTAGACTTGAGAACATATCCGAATTCTGAATTCCTGCATACAATGTATAGATCCCGCCCATAGAAAGTCCGGCCAAAGCGCGGTTTTCTTTACCTTTTTTTATTCTGTAATTAGATTCTGCAAAGGGAATGATGGATTCTTTCAGCTCTTTTTCAAACATCTGAAGATTGCGCTCACCAAAATTTCGGATTCCGCCTTGTCCAATATTCGCATCGGGCATAATGATGACCATCTTTTTAGCTTTCCCTTCCGCAATAAGATTATCCAAAATCAGATTCGTTTTGCCCTGATTCGCCCAACCGCTTTCATCTTCGCCACCACCGTGTAAAATATACAATGCCGGATAAGATTCAGAAGAATTTTGGTCGTAACCCGGTGGCGTGTAGATGAAAACCCGTCTCCAAGAATTAGTGACTTTGGAATAGAAATTTTTGATGCGGATATCACCGTGCGGAACGTCTTTTAATGCATAGAAATCATCGCCATCAAAAGGAATATCGATTCCACTGGCATATCTTCCCATCCCGTAAAATGTTTCGCTGGATGGGTCTGCTACTGTAACACCATCAATCAGCAAAGAATAATAATGGAAACTTCCGCTTTGTGCATCCGTCGTTCCTGTCCAAAAGCCGTCTGTATCTTTTTTCAGGTCATATTTTTTTCCTAAATCGATCTGAACTTTTTGCGCTTCCGGCGCTTTTACCTTGAACATCACTCTTCCATCGGGAAGGATTTGAGGATACTGCGCATTTCTGATATTGGTTGCTGCAGGTGTTCCTAAAACGGTAAATCCGTCAAATTTAGTTTTATCAACAGGCTTAAATAAGAGCTGTGAAAAGATGTATAAATCATTTTTCCAAACCTTAAAATCGTGACCGCCCGGTTCGATGTAGAAAATATGCGGGATTTTATTTTTCTTCAGATAATCGCTGGTTCTTTTGCTGAAAGGCATCAATCCGTCTGCATCGCCACAAGAAATAAAAATGAGCTTCAGCTTCAGTGCATCTTGTGGATTGGGTAAAAGCTTGCTCGGTTCTTTCGTGTTAGGTGCTGAAGAAAATGCCCCCAGCCACGCAAATTTATCAATGTTTCCGAAAGCAAAATTCTGTGTTTGTCCTCCTCCCATTGACAAACCCGCTAAAGCCCGGTTTTCACGGTCTTTTTTAACAGGATATTTTTTCTCTACAAACGGAATCAGGTCATTCAGCAAATCTTTTTCAAAAGTTGCGAAAGCTTCGACTTTATCCGGAGCCATAATATTTCCTGTTGCCCTATCATCTTTCATCGCACGGCCGTTCGGCAAAACAACAATCATCGGTGTGAGTTTTCCCTGTGCGTAGAGATTGTCCAGGATAACATTCGGTTTTCCTTGGTTAAACCATTCTTTTTCGTCTCCGCCAATGCCGTGAAGAAGATAAAGAACAGGATATTTTTCCCCTTTTTTGAATCCCGGCGGTGTGTAAACCAAAGCTTTCCTTGTAGTTCCGACGGTTTTTGAAGTATATTGAATCGTATCAATTCTTCCGTGCGGAATATCTTTTCTTTCCACATCAAAACCTTGCGGCGCCTGTCTGTCAGTATTTTGCGCAGAAACATACAGACCATACAATAGAAAAGTGACAGTGAATATCAGGGAATTTTTCATAAATTTTTATTTGTGATTTTTACACTTATTAATTTAGACAAAAAAATAAGACCGACAAGGGTTTTATCTTTTTTACATTTTTAATGTTAATTATCATTGCCGTAATTAACAGGTCGCCTCTACGAGGCTTTGGGGTTTTAACAATTATTTGCTATTAACAGGATTCTCCTATGGAGCAATAATCCTAATTTATTTTAACAGCGAATCTCTCGCAGCCCGACTTGAGCGGAAATCCTTTTTTGCTTGTACTCTAGTTCTATTTAATCTCTGCAAAAAAGATTGAGAGCGGAAGGCGGATAAAGCTTCCCAAATTATTCAACTCTAATTATTCCGAACTTTTATTCACTCTGAAAAAATCAACATCTACAAAACCTCCCAGATTTTTGGTAGCATAATTGAAAATCGCAAACTTTGAACCCATAAAAAATCTCCGGTAATCGAAAATCATTTTGTAATCTTTTGCCATTTCGGTCCAGTTTTTTTGGTCAGTGCTGTAATAAAAATCGGCCAAATCTTTTCCGAGATTAAAATCGGCATCAATTTTAAAATAAACTTTGTCCGAGTTTAATGGGATTCTCTTTTTTTCATCTTTTTTAACACCTGTAACCGCCTTCGTCTTATTATCTAAACTGACTTCATTGGTTGAAAAAACAATAAACTTCTTACCATTTTCCATTACCACAGACAAAATCCCGGAATCACCGTTGAACGCACTGAAACCTGCAACATCACCGTCTTTCATCCCCTTCACATCCAGAGCAACAATGCCACTGGATTTCGGACCTTCCATTCTTTGCGTTAGTGTATTGGGAGCAAGGTAGAGATTATCAACGACTCTATTCGTTTTTAACCTTAAAAAGCCTTTCCTGTCGGATAAAGACCAAGCTGAATTGACAGGATTATGATTCCACTGCCACTGGATTTTCATTTTTTTGTCGGAGAATTCATCACTTTCTACCAAATGATTTTTTGGTTTAAATGGCGAAAGTGGAATTTCACCTGTCAACGGCACTTTTCCGTTGTCACCCAAAATGGGCAAGTCATTTTCCCATTTCACAGGGAGCAAAATAGGAACCCTTCCTACTCCATTTCTGTCTTGAAAAATCAGGGAATACCAATTTCCGTTTTTATCGTCAATCAAAGCACCTTGTCCGGCGTAGGAAAATCCAAGAAAATTGTCTTCAAGAATGACTTTTTTCTCATAAGGTCCCGTTACTCTATCAGCTCTGTAAACTTCCTGACGACGTTTTCCGCCTCTCGGCCAGGAAATCATCATCATATAATATTTTCCGTCTTTTTTAATGATTTGGTTACCTTCCAAAAGTCCGGTTTCCGATTCATCTTTCTGAAAAACTTCCGTTCCATCCTGATTTCCGATAATGGTTTTAAAATCCGGACTCAGCTCAAAAACTTTGTTGGAAGTAAAAACGTAAACTCTATCATCATCATCAAAAAGCAAAGATGCATCGTGAAAATGTCTGGTTCTCGTGATGAGCTTCCAATTGCCTTTTTCAGGATTGTCGGTAACATAAAAATAGGATTTGAAAGGCTCATCATTCGGGGAAAACAGAACGTAATATTTTCCTTTGTGATAACGAATGGACGACGCCCATTGCCCACGTCCGTAAACGCTTCCGTCTATCAAATCGTATTTTGAATTATCATTTAGTGTATCAAAAACATAGCTCGACATTTCCCAATGGACCAAATCTTTGGAATGCATTACCGGAGCGCCCGGCATCAGGTGCATAGTGGTGCTTATCAGGTAAAAATCGTCGCCATTTCTGGTGATTGACAAATCCGGTGCATCCGCCCAGATAATCGGGTTTCTGAATGCCGTTGTCTCCTGTTTTTTCACAGGATTTACCTGGGCTGAAAGAAGATTCAGCCCGATACATCCCAAAAAAGAAACTATATAAAATGGTTGATTAATTTTCACGGTTTTGATATTTTGGTTTGGTTGATTTAATCAATCTTAAAAACACTTCAACAAGCTCAGTGTGACATTGCTAATACTAACTGTTTATTTCAAATTGGCTTATCACATCAAAGCCTATATTATCTTAAGTTTTGGCTAAAGCCGATTGATTGTTTTTCTTTGAAAACGGGCTAAAGCCCGTTCCTATTGATATTATGTACGATTATTTCAATGCTAATTTGGCACAATATCGTTTGACGAAGTACTGTACAATCCGATTAAGCTTCCTGTGAAACCGCCTGCAACATCTGTGGAAAGAATATCGCCGGAAACCGGACCTCCCAAATTTTTAAAATTCTTGCCATCTGTTGCGTAATTAAAGCTGATGTTGTCTTTCTCTCCTGTAACCTGAAATTTAATGGTTTTACCTAAAGAAATTTTCTCGCTGGCTACTAATGTTGACGCCCCTTTTTCGGTTCTTTCCAAAACAATGTAGAAATCTTTGTCTTTCTTCGTAATTCCGAAAACGTAATTGAATGTTTCGCTTTGGTAGAGCGTAATTCCAGCCAATTCTTTTTCAGATTTTGGTTTATAATCTAAGGTTACGGAAGTTTCGAAATCTTCGTGCTGTAATCTGTGGAACAAAGATGAGATCGGAGCCAATGCTTTGATATTCGTTTCCATAGGATTCACTTTTACACCCGTTTTCGTAGTCGTAATGAAGTTTTCACGCGGTCCGCGCATCGCAATCCAACGGAAATCGAGGTTTTTATCGGTCAGTTTATCATTATACGTGAAATTCCCGTTCGGAAAGAATCCGTTTTGTCCAGTTTGATTCTGAACACCTTGTGGCATTTTCAATTTCGGCTTCATTGGAACCAAGCCATTTTGAAACACAGGATAAGTTCCGCTCCAGTCAACCGGAAGAATAAAGGTTTCTCTACCGTGATTTACACGTCCTTTTTCGTTGGGACGAATGGCTAAAAACACACCGTACCACTGTCCGTTACGGCCTTCTACCAAATCGGCGTGACCCGCCCAATCCACTTTTTCCTTTCTGTCTCTAGGAAAATATCTCTGCGTCAAAATCGGGTTATTTTTAGCGGGAACGAATGGTCCTTTCGGAGAATCTGCCATAAAAATAACCTCGCTGTGGTTGCCTCCGGTTCCGCCTTCTGCGCACATCAGGTAATATTTTCCTTTGTATTTGTATAAATGCGGACCTTCAATCCAAATCGGTTTTTGAGAAAGGTCGACTCCACCGTTTACAATAATTCTGTCTGAACCTGCGATAACCTGATCTTTTTCCAAATCGTAATCCCACATTTTGATGACGCGGTGACCTTGATACTGTTCTGTTCCTTTTGGCGGTGCATCGTTATGAACGATGTATGCTTTGCCATCATCATCAAAGAAAATGGCAGGATCGATCCCGTCGAAATTCAGTTTTTGCACTTCACTCCAGCCTTTTGCCGGGTCTTTGGTTTTTACGACCATATTACCGACTCCGCCCGCGATTTGGGTGGTAATCATATAAAAAGTGTCGTTGTACTTGTTGTATTTGATGTCCGGTGCATAAATTCCCTGAGAAACGACACCTTTTTCTACTTTAAGTTGTGAAGGCCTGTCGAGAACGTGCCCAATCTGCTTCCAATTGACCAAATCTTTAGAGGTGAAAATCGGAACGCCCGGAAACATTGAGAAAGAAGAATTAACCAAGTAATAATCTTCTCCTTTTTTGGTGATACTTGGGTCAGGATAGCAGCCCTGGAGAATCGGAGAATAGAATTCGTCCGGTTTCAGAGGGTTGTCATTATATATTTTATCGTTTCCTCTGTATTGAAAATCGGTAAAAATCTGTGCTTGCAAACTGGTTACAGAAAGTAGAGCCAGAGTAGCAAAAATGCTGGTTTTGTTTCTTAGGAAATTTGGATTCATTGTTATCTTTTTCATATATAATTTTTAATTTTTTTTAATCGTTGAACATTTCGGGTTCGTTTTATTTATATTGATAGGATTTTATCCTATTCTCGTTTAAATCGTCCCTTCGGGACTTTGATTATCATTTAAATTTTTGCTAAAGCCAATTGTTTGATCCATTTATTAAACGGGCTAAAGCCCGTTCCTATTAATCAATTTTTTATTTTCAGTTTGTATGTTTTTCCTGATTCTGTTGGGAAATCATACATCACAGATTCTTTTATTTCGACAAGGTTTAATTTTGCTTCACTGGAAATTATTGGCTTTTTAATCTCAGGTGTTTCGAAAAAGTGATTCGGGTTTTTGCCTTCCGCTTTTTTGAGTTTTGTTTTTCCTGATAATTCCATTTTGTTGGGAATTCTGACTCTGCAGTTTCCGCCTAAATTGGATTTTATGGTGATTTCCTTCGCTTTATTATTTTCCCAGACAATGCTGATTTCAAAATCGCCGTAGGTTTTCAGCCCGGAAATCTTTCCATTTTTCCATTCATCCGGAAGTGCGGGAAGAATGTCGATAAACCCGTTCTGAGTTTGCAAAAGCATCTCGATAATTCCCGAGGTACAGCCAAAATTTCCGTCAATCTGGAACGGCGGATGCGCATCAAAAAGATTGGGATACGTTCCGCCTTTTTTGCCCCAACCGTCTTTTTCTACCAAAGTTAATTGGTCTTTGATTAATTTGTTGGCGTGATTTCCGTCTAATAATTTCGCCCAAAGATTCACTTTCCAGCCCATACTCCAGCCTGTGGAAACGTCGCCACGATGCAGTAAAACCGTTTTGGAAGCGTCCAGCAATTCGGGCGTGGTGAAAGGATTGATTTGGTTGGACGGAAATAATCCGTAAAGATGCGAGACGTGTCTGTGATTATCTTTCGGATTGTCCCAGTCTTCTGCCCATTCCTGCAATTGACCATACCTTCCGATTTTCATCGGTGGTAATTTTGAAATAATATTGTTCCAAACCGGGATTTTATCTGAGTCTATATTAAGAATTTCGGCTGCATTCTTTGTCTTGGTAAAAAGGTCAAAGATCAGCTGATTATCCATCGTATTTCCGCTTGCCAAAGCACTTCCCTGATGTCCGTTTGGAATATTCTCGGGAGACATTGACGGACTTACGACCAGCCAATGGTGCGTCGGTTCTTCTATCAGAAAATCTTCATAGAATTGAGCGGCAGATTTTAGAATCGGATAAATGGATTGAAGATAATTTTTATCTCCACTGTATAAATATTTTTCCCAAAGATGCTGGGAAAGCCAGGCACTGCCCAATGGCCACATTCCTGCGTTGGCAAAGTCTATGACTCCTGTGATTCTCCAGATATCCGTATTGTGATGTGCGACCCAACCACGGCTTTTGTACATCGTTTTTGCCGTTTCTTTTCCGGATTCGCTCAAGTCTTTGACCATCTGAATCAGCGGTTCGTGCATCTCGGAAAGGTTGGTTTTTTCCGCCGGCCAATAGTTCATTTCCGTGTTGATGTTGATGGTGTATTTGCTGTCCCAAGCGGGTTTGTTGGAATTATTCCAGATTCCCTGAAGGTTCGCCGGCTGACCACCAGGTTGTGAAGAGGAAATCAAAAGATAACGACCAAACTGGTAATATAAAGCCACAAGTTCAGGGTCGTAATTGGTTGCGAAATTTTTAATCCGAACATCGATTGGATTTTTTGAAGCTTCGGAAGTTCCTAAATCCAAATCAACTCTTTTGAAATATTTTTGATAAAAAGCCAGATGGTTTTTCAGTAAAGTATTGAAACTTTTTTGTTCTGAGGCTTCGATGTATTTTTTACTTTTTAAAACTTCATCTGTGTTCAAAGTTTTGTAATCTGTAAAGTTGGTCGCAATGGAAATCAGAATCGTGACTTCATTGGCATTGCTTACTGAAATTTTGTTTTCTGAAACATCTGTTTTGCCACCTTTGTTGAGAATTTTTGCGATGGCATTGAATTTAACCTGACCCTGAACGCCGTCTAAAGTTGAAGACAATCCGTCAATCTGCAATATGTTGGAATCAATGGCTCTGACGCTTTTATTAAGTTCGTTGTTGAAATTGGCGGAGAAACTCAGCGCATTTTTTTTGTCTGAACTTAGTTTAATCACAATTACATTATCCGGAATTGAAGCGAAAACTTCTCTTTTGAAATTGATTCCGTTGGCGGTAAAAGTCGTTGTTGTGATTGCTTTTTCTATGTCTAATTCTCTGTAATAATTTTTAACATCATTATTATTTTTAAAGTCAAGAATTAACTCACCAATATTCTGAAACGCTGAACCGTGAAGAGTCTTTGCTGTTAAACCTTTATCGGTTAGGATTTGCGCTCTTTTGTAATTGCCGTTGAATAAATAATATCTTATTGAATCTAAAACTTTCGGGCCATCCGGATTATCGTTTCGGGAAGGTCCGCCTGACCAAAAAGTAGCTTCGTTCAGCTGAAGTTTTTCCTGAGAAGGATCGCCAAAAACCATCGCTGCTAATCTTCCGTTTCCAACCGGTAACGCTTCCACCCACTGTTTGGCAGGTTTGTCATACCAAAGCTTATATTTTCCTCCTTTTTGAGCAAAGGAAAATCCGCTAAGGAAAAGACAGAAGGTTAATATGGAAAATTTGAAGTTCATTTTTTTAAATTTTCTTTTCTGAGACAGAATTTACGGTCGTATTTCTATTAATCAACCAAATAATTCCCCAAGCTGCAATGTAAGAAACACCAGCTATGAAAAATATGATATTGTAACCACCATTGATATTTCCCGCTTTTTTGAATGTATCCAAAACAATCCCGATGAAAAGTGGGAAAAGAATTCCGGCTGCAGAACCGAGCATTCCGCCAAAACCGATGACCGAACTCACATAATTATTGGGTAATTTGTCTCCGACTGTTGTCATCAGATTTGCTCCCCAACCTTGATGCGCAGCTGTTGCCAAAGCAATGATAATCGTAATCATCCACATATTGTCGACATATTTTGAAAACATTACCGGAACTACCATCAAGGCGAACAGTAACATTGTAAAACTTCTCGCTCTTCCGATCGCCCAGCCTTTTTTAATTAATAATGAAGACAGATAACCGCCACCAATACTTCCAATCGTGGTTCCGCTGTAAATAATGATTAGTGGAATGGAAGGTTTGGTCAAATCCATTTTAAAAACGTCTGAAAAATACGCAGGCAGCCAGAACATAAAGAAATACCAAATCGGATCGGTAAGGATTTTTCCGATGGCAAAAGCCCAAGTTACTTTATATTTTAATAATTCTGAAAGTGGAACTTTAGACGGTACTTCCGTTTGTCCAGCCTGATCGCTTTTGATGTATTGAAGTTCTTCTTGGCTAAGATTTTTAGTTTTTTCCGGAATATTGTAAAATCTCCACCACAAAACAATCCATAACAGACCCAATGCACCAATCCAGACAAAAGTTTGTCTCCAGCCGTAATGACCTAAAATAAAAGGAACTAAGAGTGGCGCTAAAATAGCTCCAACCGTTGCACCTGAGTTAAAAATTCCCGTCGCCAAAGCTCGTTCTTTTTTCGGAAACCATTCGGCGACAGATTTTATTGCTGCTGGGAAATTTCCTGCTTCACTAATTCCCAAAGTACTTCTTGCGATTAAAAAACCGACCGTACTTTTCACAAAACCGTGTCCGATAGATGCTAAACTCCAGACTATCAAAGAAACGGCATATCCGATTTTAGTTCCGACCCTGTCGATAAAACGTCCCATTGCGAGATATCCGATGGCATAAGTAGTCGTAAAAGCCATCACGATGTAGCTGTAATCCTTCTCGTCCCAGCTGAATTCTTTTTCAAGAACAGGTTTCAGCAAACCCATTACCTGACGGTCGAGATAATTGATCGTAGTAGCTAGAAAGACCATAGACAGCATAAACCATCTGATATTTCGGTTTTTAGGAGCCTGCATTAGTTTTCATTAAGTTGTTGTAATAAATTTTTTACTTTTTCGGTAAGTTTCTCTTCGTTTAAATCCGATTTCACCAAAGAACTTCCCAATCCAACGGCTATTGCACCGCCTTTGAACCATTCGTTGATATCCTCAACATCGGCATTCACGCCACCTGTTGGCATAAAATTCATTCCCGGAAAAACGGGCTGGATGGATTTGATATAATTTTTACCCAAAGCATCTGCGGGGAAAATCTTTACCAATCGAAGTCCGTTTTGAAAAGCCAGATTAACATCAGAAGGCGTAAAACATCCTGGAATTAAATTGATATTTTTTGAGACTGAATGTTTTACAAGTTCTTCACTGATGACAGGTGTAATGATGAAATCTGCTTTTGCATTGGCATAATCATCCATTTCCTTTATATTTTTCACAGTTCCGATTCCTAATAAAAGTTCCGGAAATTCGGTAGTGGAAATATCTTTCAGTTTTGTAAAGTTTTCCAAAGCTTGAATACCTCGATTCGTGTATTCTATCACACGGATTCCTGCTTCGTACAAGGCTTTTACGGTATTTTTTGAAAACTCAAACGATTCGTTGTAGAACAACGGAACGATTTTCTGGTCTTTTATTTTTTGTATGATTGGATTCATAGTTTTTCGATATTTATAGATTTATCGATGGTGTCACCTTTTACAAATAGTTTACTGAAGGCCACTTTTGTTGCATCTTCCAAAATCTGCTGTGAAGAATTTCCTTTGATTTTTCCGTGAATTAATGCTGCCATAAATGAATCGCCACTTCCTACTCTTTCCAAAATCTTATCAGAATAATATTGCTCAGAAACTAAAAGTTGGTTAGTGAACAAAGTCGCATAATAATTCACTTTTTTGCCTTTTGTAAATCTAAAAGTGTTGGCAATCAATTCTACATTCGGATATTGTTTCTGAATTTCTAACGCTGATTTTTCGGCTTGCTTTAAAAGATTTTCATCATCAAAATTTTCGTTCAGTTCATATTCAATCGGGATTTCAAGAAACTGCTGAATCGACCAGATATTTCCCATCAACACATTCACGAAAGGCATCATTTTTCTGACTAATTCTGATGGATTTCTTCCTTGCCATAGCGCTGCGCGGTAATTTAAATCCAAAGAAACCGTGATATTTCTCTTTGCAGCTTCACTCATTAAATCGATACATTTCTGGTAAGCATTTTCGCTTAAAGCTGGTGTGATTGTACTGATGTGAAGCCATTTAACCTCAGAAAAAATTTCATCAAAACTAAATTCAGAAAAATCTGACTGTGTAAAAACCGATGGAGAACGGTCATAAACAACCGAAGCATTCTGCATATCGCCATCCGATGAAAGATAAAAAGTTCCGATTCTGCCATTGCTTTTCTCTGCTAAAACTTCAATTCCTTTATTTTGAAGCTGAATTTCCAATTGATTTCCGACAAAATTTTCCGGTAAAGCTGAAAGTAATTTAACAGGGTTCTGCCATTGAGCAAGTGCGGAAGCCACGTTATATTCTGCGCCGCCAAGGAAGATTTTCATAGCCTGTTCATTCAGCCAGTTTCCTTCGGAATCCGGTGCAAAATGAAGAAGCAATTCTCCGAAACACAATATTTTATTAGAGCTGGAATTCATTTTTTAAAATTCAAAATAGTTTTTGGTGTTGTGATAACAGATATCCTGAATGATTTTTCCTATCCATTCTTCGTCATTGGGAAGCAATCCTCTTTCCATCTCGCTGCCAAACATATTGCACAACAATCTCCTGAAATAATCGTGTCTTGAGAATGACAACAAGCTTCTTGAATCGGTCAACATTCCGACAAAAGTGCTAATGAGACCGATGTTGGAAAGCGTGTTCATCTGTTTTTTCATTCCGTCTAATTGGTCGAGAAACCACCAGGCTGCACCAAACTGTACTTTGGATTTAATTCCGCTTTCATTAAAATTACCGGCAAGGGTCGCCAAAACTTCATTAAAAGTGGGATTAAGGTTGTAAATAATTGTTTTAGTAAGCTGTCCGGTAGAATTTAATTCATCCAAAAGAACACTTAATCTTTGTGCAAAATATTGTTCGCCAATGGCATCATAACCAGCATTAATTCCAATTTTGCTCAGCATTTGAGAATTGTTATTTCTGGTTGCGCCCACGTGAAACTGTTGAGCCCAACCTTGTTCATTGTACATCTTGCAAAGTTCTTTCAGCAAGTAACCACACAACGCTTCAGGATTTGAAAAACTGGGTCTGTTTCCCTTTAAAAACTCTGAAAATTCGGTTTCAAGATTTTGATTCCAAATGGTTGTATCTGGAAAATATTCGAAGCCGTGATCTGCCACTTTCGCTCCGTTTTCTGCAAAATAATTAATTCTTGATTGTAGCGCATTCAGCAAATCTGAAGCAGAATTAATTTCAATTCCGGAAACTTTTTCAAGTTTTTTAATTGCAGATAAATATTGTTCAGTATTGATGATGTTAATGTAAGCATCCGGACGAAAAGCAGGTAAAACAGCGGTCTCGAAACTACTGTCTTTCAAAGCTTTATGATATACCAAATCGTCTGATGGGTCGTCTGTTGTGCAAAGTGCTTCCACCTTAAAATTTTTGATGATAGATTGCGGCAGAAATTCTGATGTCTGAAGACTTGCATTCATCTGACTGTAAACAGATTCTGCATTTTTCATCGAAAGATATTCTTTGATTCCGAAAGGATTTTTGAGCTCGAGGTGAGTCCAGTGAAATAATGGATTCCGAAGCGTGTTGGGTACCACTTCTGACCATTTTTTAAATTTTTCTAAGTCTGAGGCATTGCCGGAAATGAATTTTTCATCAATCCCAAAATTCCGCATTGCACGCCATTTGTAATGGTCGCCATCCAGCCAGATGGCTGTTGGAGAACGGAAATTCTGATTATTTGAAATCACGTCAGGCTCAAGATGATTATGGTAATCAATAATCGGTATCTCTTTCGCATATCCAAAATAGAGATTTTCCGCCTTTGCCGATTCCAGCAAAAATGATTCTCCGAAAACTCCTTTATTTTTAATGGAATGAGTCATTATTTAATCTAAAAAACTGATTTTTATTTTGTGAAAATCTTTAAAAACAAGACCTTAACTATGAGAAAAATTTATTAAGGCCCTGCTTACTGTATAAAGAAAATAATACTTAATTTAAACACCACTGAATGCGCTAAAACCGCCATCCACAGGTAATAATGCGCCTGTTATAAAACTTGCGGCATCGGAACAAAGAAACTGGACAGCTCCATTCAGTTCTTCCACTTCACCAAATCTTTGCATTGGTGTTTTGGCAATCACTTTTTTGCTTCTGTCCGTTAAAGAACCATCTGGATTCAACAAAATAGCACGGTTCTGGTCACCGATGAAAAATCCCGGGGCAACAGCATTCACACGGATTTTGTCTCCGAATTTCAGTGCCAAATCTGAAGCTAACCATTGTGTAAAGTTTGTAATTGCTGATTTTGCCGCTGAATATCCCGCCACTCTTGTAATAGCCGAATAAGCGGCCATTGAAGAAATATTAACAATGCTGCCGCTTCCCTGTTCAGCCATCACTTTTCCGAACACGTAACTTGGATAAACCGTTCCGTTGATATTGAGATCAGTGACCTCATCCCATCCCTTCATATTAATATCGAAAAAAGATTGTTCAGGAGATAAAGTTGCTGTGGGAATATTTCCGCCCGCAATATTCAGCAGAATGTCTATTCTACCATACTTTTCGATGATTTTTTTCGAAGCAGCTTCAAGGCTTTCGATGTTCATTACATTGGCTTCCACGGCAAATGCGTCACCTCCTGAATCTGCGAGCTCCTTTACACGGGAATCCAGAGTTTCCTGATTTCTGCCTACCGCAACAATTTTAGCTCCGGCTTCGATGAAACTTTTCGCCAAACTTCCTCCCAAAACGCCGGAAGCGCCTGTGATGACCGCTACTTTATCTTTTATGCTGAATATTTCGTTCATTTTTTACTTTTTAAAATGATTGCAAATTTTAAATTTATTTTTTTTGCAATTCTGATTGTACTGTTGCCATCACGCCTTCAATTTGACCTAAAGCCAACATTCTTCCTAAGAACGAGTAACCTGGATTGTACCCTTTGTCAACGTCTTCTGTCAACAATCTTCCGTGGTCTATCCTCATTGGTAAATCCGGATTTTCTTTTTCGAAAACTCTGATAACGTCAATCAGTTTTCCTCTTCCGCCTAAATGATGAGCCTCGATAAAATCTCCGTTTTCAAAAACATTGGTACTTCTGAGGTGAACAAATTTAGTTCTGTGGGCATATTTTTGAGCTAATTTCGGAACATCGTTCTGAAGATTGGCACTTAGAGAACCTGCGCAGAATGTCAGTCCGTTGTGTGGATTATCGACAGCATTCAAAAACCAATCGATATCGTCTTCGTTGGTCACGATTCTTGGCAAACCAAGCAAAGCAAATGGTGGGTCGTCCGGATGCACACACATTTGGATGTTCCACTCTTCGCAAACCGGCATTATTTTTTCGAGGAAATATTTTAAATTTTCACGAAGTTGATTTTTATCAATTCCGTCATACAATGCCAATAAACTATTGAACTTTTCTACCGGATTTAAGTCGCCTTCTTTGATATTTCCATTGACAAATCCCTGCGTTTTCACAATGACCGAATCTATCAAATCATTGTTATCGGCTTCTGTAAGCGTATTTTTTAATTCCTCAACTTTTTTGAGAATTTCAGGTGTATAATCTTTTTCTGCTCCGTCTCTTTTCAGAATATGAATTTCAAAATAGGCGAATTTGGCCTTATCAAAATATAAAGATGATGAACCGTCTTCCCACTCGTGAAAAAGGTCTGTTCTGGCCCAATCGAGAACCGGCATAAAGTTGTAACAAACTGTTGTCACGCCTGCTTTACCGAGATTTTCAAGACTTTTGATATAATTTTCTATCAGTTGGTCTCTGTCGTTTCCTCCGTATTTGATAGACTCGCTCACAGCAAGGCTTTCAACTACAGACCAGCGAAGTCCATGACTTTCTATATAGTTTTTATAATAGTTAACAGCCTCGAGACTCCAGATTTCTCCGTTCGGAATATCGTGCAGTGCAGAAACAATTCCTTCCACACCAATTTGCCGAAGTGTCTGTAATTTAATTTTATCTTTTTTCCCAAACCAACGCCAGGTTTTTTCCATACTTTTTCTTTAATTTTATTTATTAAACAAAGCAGGTGTAAAGGCTACACCTACTTTGTTTTGATTGATATGAATGTGAAAATTATTAATTGTAACCAGGGTTCTGGTATTTTGCTTTTTCTTCTGCACTTAAGCTCATATTATCCAACTGACCTTGAGGAATTGGTCTTAGATAATGAAACTTTTGAATATTACGAGTAAAGGTTTGAGGCGTATGATCACCATAATTAACTCCACCAATTTGATAAGTAGCAGCATACTCTTCCCATTTTTGAGTACGTACAAGATCATACCATCTGTAAAATTCTCCATAATATTCTCTAGAACGTTCCGCCAAAATATAATCAATTGTAATAACAGATGGTGTTGCTGCAACCATTGCAGCACTATTATCGGCAACCATAGGAGCATTTTTAGCATTGTTAAATTTCCATTTACCCGCTCTAGCTCGGATCACATTGATCAACTCTCTTGCTGACATTGTACCAGTCGCACCTTTTACAGCAGCTTCAGCAGCGATGAAATAAAATTCTGAGAATTTAGCAACATTAAAAGGTCTTGTTAAACCTGCGTTAGGATATCCTAAACCATTAGGGTCAAGCGTAGTGTAAGTTCCAATTTTCCAAAGACCTGGATACACCATTCTACTAATACCATTAGGTGCAACAACATAATCAGCTCTGCCTGGCAAGGTTCCTGCTCCAACGCCGTTTTGCCCTGCTCCTGTTGGATAAGTTGGTGTCACAGAATCATCATCTAAGAAAGATAGGATAACTCCACCTGGTTGTACAGGTAATGCATTAGCATTGTAAAGTGTAATATTACCCAATCCAGCTTTATCCCAATTTCCTCTGTATGCACTTACAAATGTTCCATCGTAACGAGAATCCACAGATTTATCGGCAAAAGTATTTTTAATAACTCCAATAGGAGGAGCCATACGTACCCAAGGTCTACCAAGAGATTGTGTAGCAGCTCTTTGTACAGAACTTACAATGTCATTAGTTCCCCAAGCTGGCGTTTTACTGCTTTTTAGATTGGTATAATTCCAAGTCTGCATCCAAGCTGCAAAGTTATCTGGCGACCATGCCGCACCAAAACCTGTTGGATCACCTTCGTTATAATAAGTACTTGAAGCTGTATGATCTGCATAAAGCATACACTCGCTATTACGGTCATTAGATCCAACGTTAACATCATAGAACGTAGGTTGTAATGAGTAAGGACCAGGATTAGTGATTCCTGTCATCGCTATATCGTAAGCTTGTTGAAAGTACCATTGTGCAGTTTGACCGTTTGGATCAACTCTTGGCGTTTCTGGATAAGTTGGAATACTATTTGGGTTTTGTAACCACCAACCATATGTCAGGTAAGCTTTAGCCAAGAAAAGTCTTGCTACATTTTTTGTAACCCCACCAGTTACTCTTGGTGCAACTGGTAGATTATCAATTGCTTTTAAGAGATCTGGAAAAATAGCTTTAGTGTAGACTTCTGTGACTGTATTTCTTGTAGAAGTTGTTACCGCAGACGTGTTAAATTTCAGCTCTCCCGAACCTAAATCCAAAGGCACTCCGCCATAAGTCTGAACTAGTAGGAAATAATCAAAAGCTCTGAAAAATCTTGCTTCAGAAACCAAAGATTCTGCGATACCAAAATTGGGTCCTTTTTCAATAATTCCATTTGCGCTATTGATATACGGAAAAACTGAACCCCATATCATACTCGTAGGAAATGTGTTTGGGTTTATACTTCCAACATTACCTGTCATATCAAGGTCTTTGAAGTTTCCATCAGCACTTTGTCCCCAAGTAGATTCGTCTGTTCCGTTTTGGCAGTTACTCATATAATAGCCATTTCCATAAAGCGATCTCATATGTCTGTAGAGAGATGTAACACCTTGTCTAATACCATCTTCGGTATTGAAAAACTCTACAGTATAACTTGATCTTGGTTGCTCTTCTAAAATATCATTACATCCTGTGAATGCTAGTGATAAAAATACTGAGCCGATTATTATTTTTTTGTTTAAATTTATCATGACCTTCTTTTTAAAACGTTAAATTAAGTCCCATCAAATAGTTTCTGGTTGCCGGATTATTAGTTCCTATAATCAATTGTCTCGATTTATAATTTGAGTTAACAGCTTGATTTTGATCTCCCACGGAGTTCGGTTCTGGATCCATTCCAGACTCTTTGTGGTATGGTGAGAATAAAACTAATGGGTTTGTAACTGTAAAATAAATTCTCAAACTATTTAAATTCAAATCTTTCAAAAATTCTTTATTTACATTATATCCTAAAGTTATAGTTCTTAACTTAAGATATGAAGCATCAAAAAGTGCTAATGTGGAAGCGTATTTTGGATTATCACCATCTCTTAGCCCACCAGGTTTTGGATATCTAACATTCGGATTTTCTTCAGTCCAATAGTCCACATCTACGTTGCCTCCTCTACCTGTCAATCGATTAAGATAACTTGAAGAACCATATAAAGTACTGATCAAAACACCGCCGTGTTGGAAAGCACCTACAGTACTTAATTCAAAGTTTTTATAAGCAAATCTCATATTAAATCCACCTTGCCAATCTGGCGCCGTATCAATAATTTGTCTATCCGCTGCTCCTATTGCTCGCATAGGTGTTCCATCCGCATTATAACCACCAGTATATAATACTTTAATCATTCCTACTGCAGCACCTGCTTGGGGTTCCAGAATATTCAAATAAGGATCACCTTGCTGCCAAAGTCCTATATTTTGATAGTCCAACAAAGCATTAATATTGTGTCCTACAAACCACAGATTTCCCTCGTCTCTATCTCTACCAGATGCCAGACTTAAGATTTGATTTTTATTGGTATACCAGTTAATTCCAGCATCCCAATTGAAACCTTCCGCACTTTGTATAATACTTCCATTCAATGAAAATTCCCAACCTTTATTTTCTGTTACACCTACATTGGCAGTTTGTGATCCTAGACCACTGGATTGTGGAAGTGCCACCGCTTGAAGAAGTCCTTCTGTTTTGGTTCTATAATATTCTACAGTCCCAGTTAATCTGTTATTAAGAAATGCAAAATCAACCCCATAGTTTTGTGTTTTTGAATATTCCCATCCTAAATTTGGATTAGGCGCAGAACTAACGTAAAGTCCTGTTCCATTTGTGGTACCAAAGTTATATGGTACTACTGTTAGCACACCCAAAGTTGAATATGGATTGACAGCCTGGTTAGAGGTTTGTCCCCATCCTGCTCTTAACTTGAAAAGATTAATAAAGCTGAAATTCTGCATAAAAGATTCGTTTGTCACATTCCATCCTAATGAAAGTGCCGGATAAGTATGCCATTTGTTTCCTGGGGCTAATCTAGATGAGCCGTCTCCACGTAATGTTGCGGTTAACATATATTTATTATCAAATGTATACATCACTCTCCCCATATAAGACATTAACCCCCATTGTTGATAGACTTGATTATTTGGATCAATAGTGATATCTGCCTGAGGTGACTGTCCAATGTTATAGTACTGGAAGAAATCACCAGGTACATTTCTAGCGCTTATGTAACTACTTACATATCTGTTTTGCTCAGCCGAGTATAGACCCACTGCATTCACTTTATGCTTACCAAAAGTTCTATCATAAGTTAATAAATTTTCCAATACCCAGTGGTATGTCTGATTATTACCTTGTCCAGCTGACGAAGGTGCTGCCGCATTTACATTGAAAGCTCCCACACCAGTATAGTTTCCGCTATTGGAGGTACGGTAATCTAAGCCTACATTTAATCTGTACTTCAATCCATTAAGTGGTAAGGTTACTTCTCCATATATATTATTGTAAGAAGCGAAAGCTTTGCTTTCATCTATATATTTATCTCCCAGATTTTGAACAGTTTTTCTGGTATATACCCAACCTTGGTCAACATTTGAAGCCGTGCTGATCGTTCTTTTGAAGGTTCCGTCTGGGTTATATGGATTTGCTAAAGGAGAGTTACCCAGAGTTGGTGCAGCCGCAATACCATTACCTTCTGAAATAGTAAAATTGGTATTGGTTGTAAAACCAAATTTAAAATTTTTACCAACCTGCTGATCTAAGCCAATTCTCAATGCAAACCTTTCATAATTCTGAATCGGCACCAAAGCATCTTGTTTAAAGTATGACAAACCAACATTGTAATTACCTCCATCGGTTCCGCCAGAAACACCAACATCTTGGCTGGTGATCATTGCTGGTTTATAATACAAACTTTGCCAATCTGTATTGGTGGTCAATGTCTCGTCAGTTCCAAGTCCATAAATATTACCAGCATCGGTTCTTAATTTGGCATATTTAGGACCATTCATCATTGGATACTTTGAAAACAAGGTTTGAACACCTGTAAAAGAATTATAGCTAAATCTTGGTTTTTGGCCTTTCGCACCTCTGTTTGTAGTTACTAAGATTACACCATTTGCTCCTCTAGAACCATAGATAGCTGTAGCAGAGGCATCTTTAAGGATATCAATACTTTTAATATCGCTGGAACTGATGTCGCCAAGTGATCCTACAAATGGAATTCCATCCAAAACAATTAACGGATTATTATCGCCAGTTAAAGAACGTACACCTCTAATACGAATTTGCATAGAAGCACCCGGTTTTGATGAAGTTTGTGATATATCCACACCCGCAGTTCTACCTTGTAAAGCTTGAGTGATATTAGCTGATGGTACTTCTCTTAACGCATCTCCCTTCACCGTAGCAACAGACCCTGTTACTGATTCCTTTCTTTGAGTTCCATATCCAATAACAACAACCTCCTCAATCTGCTTCTCCTTTTGAACAGTATCTTTTTTACTCTGCGAGTAAACAAGACCTGTTGGTAATAGAGTCATAGCAAAAAATAATGCCGCTCTATTGGTTTTACTTAAATGAAATAGATTCATAATTATTATTTTTAAAGTTAGTTTGATAAGAAAGTTTTGAGTCTCGTCGTTGAGATTGGATTAACTTTCTTATATAATTTTAGATATACATATTCACGATCGCTTCGAAAAGTTCCTGTTTACCACTTTTTGGCATAGGTTCCCCCGATTGGTGAGCAATTTTCTGAAGATCCTGCAAAGTCAATCTGCCTTCTTCAAATGCTTTCCCATTTCCGCTATCAAATGATGAATATCTTTCTGTTCTCAATTTGCTGTAATCCGAATTTTCTAGGATATCTGCTGCTACCAAAAGTCCTTTTGCGAAAGCATCCATACCTGCAACGTGAGCAATGAAAAGATCATCTGCATCTACCGAATTACGACGGATTTTTGCATCAAAGTTGACACCTCCTGAACCTAAACCGCCACTCGGAAGAATCACCAACCAAGCCTGAGCTAATTCAAAATAATCGATTGGAAACTGATCTGTATCCCATCCGTTTTGATAATCTCCTCTGTTGGCATCGATGCTTCCTAACATTCCTGCATCAACCGCTGCCTGAAGTTCGTGTTCGAAAGTGTGCCCTGCTAATGTTGCGTGGTTTACCTCAAGGTTTAATTTGAAATCTTTTTCTAAACCGTGGCTTTTCAAGAATCCAATGACCGTTTCTGCATCGTAGTCGTATTGGTGTTTTGTAGGCTCCATTGGTTTTGGTTCGATAAGGAAAGTTCCTTGGAAACCTTGGCTTCTTGCATAGTCACGAGACATAGTAAGGAAACGAGCAAGGTGCTCTTTTTCACGTTTCATATCGGTATTCAAAAGGCTCATATAACCTTCTCTTCCGCCCCAAAACACGTAATTTTCGCCTCCTAGAGCAATAGTTGCATCGATAGAATTCTTCACCTGAGTTCCTGCGCAAGCCACAACATCGAAGTTTGGATTGGTAGAAGCACCATTCATATATCTTTCGTGTGTGAAAACGTTAGCCGTTCCCCAAAGCAATTTGATGCCCGTTTCTGATTGTTTTTCTTTAGCGTAATCAACAACTGCTTGTAGATTTTTTTCATAATCTCTCCAGTTGTCAGCAGGATCTACCAAATCGATGTCGTGGAAACAGTAATAACCAAATCCCATCTTTTGCATAAATTCAAATCCGGCGTCCATTTTATATTTGGCTCTGGAAACTGCCTCAGTTCCCTGGCTCCAAGGATGGTGAATAGTTGGTCCTCCAAATGGATCGCTTCCGTCTGCACATAGTGTATGCCACCAAGCCATTGCAAAACGCATCCATTCTTTCATCGGTTTTCCCATCACAACCTGGTCTGCATCATAATAGCGAAACGCCAAAGGATTTCTACTCTCTCTACCTTCAAATCTAATTTGATCTACCCCTGGAAAAAATGCTTTTGTTTCTTTTGAAATGTTCATATTTATTTAATTTATTTTTAATTATTGATTTTAATTTTGATTGTAGAATCCCTTCCCTGCTGATGTTTTGAGCCAGCAAGTGAATGTAAATTCGGTATGTTTTTTTTGGATTAAATTATTTCTTGAAGATGATCTTTCCACCTCTCATAGGCTTCCAGGTATTGTTCTCTTTTTTCGTGTTCAGGTTCTATAACAGTGATTTTTTCTAACGAAGAAAATGCTTCTTTGGAATCTGCATAAAAACCGATTCCCATTCCTGCGGCTCTTGCGGCACCAACTGCTCCGTCTGTATCAAACAGTTCAATTGTTGCATTGCTTACACTCGCCAATGACTGGCGGAAAATGGAACTTAAAAACATATTGGCATTCCCGGCGCGGATGACATTGATGTCCATTCCCATATCTCTCATAATGTTCATCCCGTATTCATAAGAAAAAACGATGGCTTCCTGTGCAGCGCGAAGAACATCACCTTTTGAATGAATATTAAAATTAATTCCGTGGATAGAACATCTTGTATCTTTATTTTCTAAAACCCTTTCTGCACCGTTTCCAAATGGAATAATGCTTAAACCCCTGGAACCAATCGGAGAAAGAGAAGCCAGTTCATTCATATCGCCGTAAGATGATAATGAAGTTGCGAAATTGTGCTTCAACCAAGAATTAAGAATTCCTGTTCCGTTGATGCAAAGTAAAACGCCTAATCTCATCTGCTCCTCAGTATGATTGACGTGTGCGAACGTATTAACTCTTGATAATTTATCATAATCCAACTGATCCAAAACGCCGTAAACAACACCTGAAGTTCCTGCTGTGGAAGCAATTTCTCCCGGATTGAAAACATTAAGCGATAATGCATTATTCGGCTGGTCTCCGGCTCTGTACGAAATTGGAGTTCCTTCTTTTAATCCTAATTCTTCTGCTGCAGATGAAGAAACAGTAGACTGAATTCCAAATGTTGGAACAATCTCTGGAAAGAAGCTCTTCGGAATTCCGTAATAATTAATAACATCTTCCGAGATGCAATTGTTTTTAAAATCCCAGAAAATCCCTTCGGAAAGTCCTTCTACAGTAATTCCAATTTCGCCGGAAAGTTTCATTGCGATGTAATCTCCTGGCAACATTATTTTATCAATCTTATCAAAAAGCTCCTGCTCATTTTCCTTAACCCAAGCCAGTTTTGAAGCTGTAAAATTCCCTGGTGAATTCAAAAGGTGAGACAAACATTTTTCTTCGCCAATTTCTTTAAACGCTTTTTCGCCATAAGGAACTGCGCGGCTGTCACACCAGATGATGGACGGACGAAGAACATTCTGATATTTATCTACCAAAATCAATCCGTGCATCTGCCAAGTAATCCCGATTCCCTTGATATCTTCTGGCTCAATATTTGCGTGAGACATTACAGACTGATGCGCCAGTTTAAGATTAGTCCACCAATCGGAAGGATTTTGTTCTGCCCATCCAGGCTGTTCTGCAATGATCTTCATCTCTTTTTTCGGAGAAAAATCAGATGCAATGACTTTGCCGCTGGATGCCTCAATAAGACAAACTTTTACAGATGAACTGCCGATATCGAATCCTAATAAATACATTTTATTTTGAGGCTTATTTTATTTGATTAATTTATTTTGAGTTTTCTTGTAGATTTTCGGATCGAACTTGTAATATCTTGCTGCACGGTGTGATACATTGGTTTCTATCTCATCTAACGGAATGATATAACTGAATGAGGAGATTTTTTTATGAAAATTCTTAATATCTATTTTCTTCTCACTCAAAGCGTTATATAGCTGATACAATTGTCTGATTGTAAATTTCTTTGGCAGGAGCACAAAGATGATAGAAAAATCAGAATCGATCCACTTTCTTATTTCTATTAGAGATTCGTCTATAATTTTATTGTGATCAAATGGCAGTTGCGGAACTTTGTCTATGGGATGCCAATCTACAGTATCATATTTTGTACTGTTTATTTTATGGTCAATACGGCATAGTGAAAGATAAGCTACAGTAATGATTCTGTCTATATTATGCTTATACTCTTCTCCCATCCATCTGATATCATTTTGATTGCTCGCACGATTAGGGTCTGCAAAACACTTAAATTGCTTCAGAACCATCTTTTTGATCCCCGTCAATTCCAATAGAACTCGGTTTGCTGCATCATCTACATCCTCATTACTATAAATAAGGCTGCCTGGCAATTTTTTCTGTTGTTCTACAGGAATATCTTCCACGTGACGTTGCACCAAGAGAATATTAAGTTTATTCTCAAAATCAAAACCAAAGACCACACAGTCTACAGATAAATAAGTATGAATGAAATTTGGATTCATTTGCCTGTTAACATTTACGTAACATCACAAATATAAAAATACAATTGATAAAAAAAAATAAATTTTCAATTACTTACTATATATCAACACTTTACATATCTATTTTTTATGATAAGATTTATATCAATTATATGATAAGGTTATCATTATTTTAATGATATAATTTTTAAAACTATTAATAAACAAAGAATTAGGATGTTAAAAAATATTAAATTTATAATATATAACTTAAGGTAAATGATGATAAGAATTATTTAAAATTAATCTTATTTTTTTTTAATAAATCAAAAATTAAGGGCAAAAAGCATTAAAAAATGTAATTTTAACACTTAATATTTTACCAAAATTTGTTGCGAATATTCAATTTTACATTTTAGAGAAAAAAAATATTAATTTTTAGATATTTTGATTTTTCCTTAACTTAATACAATTGAGTTAAGGAATATCACAAAATTTATTACAAAATAATATCTTGTAAAGAGATTATCAAAACTTAATAAAAAAAATTAAAACACTTTGATTTGGTTATTTATGATTTTCCTATCAAAAACAGAGAGTCCTTTCATATTTCTCATATCCACAACCGAAGCTATATTTTATCTTTTTTTTGCACTACATTTTTTTAGTATCCAAACTTTTTATAGGTTGTAAGATTCCAATAAGCCAAAGTGTCTCCGTTATAAAATGTTCGAGATTCGAAATCAAATTTTGAAACTTTTATATAGTTCAATGTTAAATCTTGTTTCTTAAAAAGTTTTTTCTTTAACTTATCAATATTGATTCATACTTATTATACTATCATTTTTATATAAATCTATTTTGTTTGTATAGAAACCTCTAACATCTTCAAAACAATTTTCTTCCCAGACTCCTTCCTTTTTATTATTTATATAATTGCCTTTACGAGTACAATGTCCAAAACCTTCTATTCAAACCCCTTCTTTTTGATGTTGGTTATAACCTTTACCATCATTAAAATCTATTTTAGGTTTCAATGGAAGTATTCTAAAATGTCTATATTTATTTCGGTGATAGAAATTTTTAACATACCTACCAACTGGTAGATTATCAACATAGTTACAATAAAATATTGTACCATTCTTATCAATATCAATTATTTTGAAAACGCCATTAAATGTACCTCTTTTCAAAGAAAATTGGGTCCTAAATTAGGATATATGAATATGCCTGTTCTTTTTTTTCATAAATTTTTTCTCAATTCCCATGCAATGTCTCAAGTTCCATCATTATTTGGATTTGGTTTTTCATTTATATATATTTTTGGTTTACATGCAAAAAAAAAGCAAAAAAAATTGCAGGAAAAACAAGCTACATATGTTTAAATTCTTCATTGAGCTTTGTTATTATGTCAAATTGATAATCAAAAAACCATATTTAAAAGAATTATAATCCATAATGGTATCAGTCGTAGATTTATTAAAGTATATTTTATGGTATTCCTCAATTCTTGTGTAAAATTTAATTATGGTTTCTGTAGAGATTATTTTATTTTCCAAGTCGATACTTTGTTTTTTAGACTCTGATTCTATTTCATCTATCTCTTTTTCCAATTGACCTTATCAGAAATAGTTTCTTCATCAAATATTAGTCGCATACTTTTAATAACCCCATTTTACAAACTAATTTCCCTGACTTAATTGAAAATTTTTTTTTAATTGCTCTATCGAATTACATCCTGATGATTTTATATTACAAAATTCATATTCTTCTAAATTATCACACGTATTAAAATTATATTCTTTCCTGTAAATAAGCTTGCCATTATCTCATTTTTCTTTTTTAATAAGCCTGTCTTTTTTTATCATAATACTTCCAAATTCCTTGATATTTGCCTTCTAAAAATTCTCCTTGTGCAAAGTTATAAGGTATAAGTCTAGGATTATCATCGTCTGATGTTTGGTAATATGAATTAATTGTTGGTTTTCCATCAATTAAATGACATTCTTTATCTATTTTCCCAACAATATAAGCTGTCAATTTTAAAATTTTCAACAAAACCATTGTTAATTTGGCTTAACAAACTAAATCTTTTATAAAAAATACTTGAAGCAATTCCCAAAAAACTAAACCATGACATCCGTCATAAAAATTTATTAATCCCTTAATAATTTAACATTTTTTATAAAAATTAAAAAATATCAATACTGATATTCATCATCAATTAACGACCTAACAAATATCATCTCTGATTATTCTATAATCTTTACCCATAAACGACTTTAACTTATTGACAAAACAAATTACTATTTGATTAAATCGATAAGTCATATTGATATTATTTATCAATATCACAACAGGCAAGTTTAATAAGATTTTTGTCATTGTAAAAAAATAGCAAATTATTTATCATCCTTATACCTTTGCCCTATCAATAACACAAGATACATAATAATAACAATTAATATTTAATAAAATGAAAACAGCGAAAAATCTAATTAGTCTTGGTTTAGTTTTAGGAGGCCTATTATTACCTCAATTATCAAATGCTCAAAAAATAACTCAAAAAACTACCACAATCACTATTTCAGGAACTTCTCCAATGCACGATTGGGAAATGAAAGGTTCAACATCAACTTTCAGTGGAATAGTAGCCGGAAATGTAATTACAAATGTAAACCTTATAGTTCCAGTAAAGGCTTTGAATGCAGAAAAAGGTAAAACAATGGAAAAGAAAGCTTATGAAGCTTTAAAATCTGACAAAGCACCAAACGTAACCTTCACAGCAAGCTCAATTAATATCGGGAAAAGCAATGTTACAGGAAAATTAACCATAGCAGGAACTGCTAAAAATGTTTCTTTCCCAGTGTCTGTAGTAAAAAAAGGAAATGCTTACATCATAGACGGAACCGAAACGGTTAAATTATCTGAATTTGGGATGGATCGTCCAGGATTTATGGGAATCAAAACCGGAGATGCTGTCACTGTAAAAGTGAATGTTGTAGCAGAATAAAAAATCAAACTGAATAATAACTGAATAATTTTAATATCATGAAAAGAAATCTATTAAAAGTTAGCTTCATCGCTGCTTTAGCAATGGCAAACCTTGGCTTGGCTCAAGAATTTCCAATCGACAATCTTAATCCACGTGATCACAGAAGCATCAATGCTTTTGAAAACCCAAAAGATACTGTAAGTACTTTTGAAAAAATGAAAGTGAGAGTTGGAGGCGCATTCGCACTTCAGTTCCAGGCTATCCAGCACGAGAATAATGCAACACCTGTACTCAACGCTGCTGGAGTCAATACAAACCAATTGTATGATATCGGAAACAACTTCAACCTGGCAACTGCCAACCTTGATCTTGACGTGGCATTATACGACGGCGTTAACTTACACTTGAGAACTTTTTTATCTTCTCGTCACCATAACGAGACTTATGTAAAAGGTGGATATTTACAAATCAACAAATTAGACTTCATCAAGAAAGACTTTCTTAAAGATGTGATGAAGTATGCAACCATCAAATTTGGTCACGATGAGATCAACTATGGCGATGTCCATTTCAGAAGAAGTGATAATGCTTATGTTACAAACAATCCTTTTGTAGGCAACTATCTGATGGATGCTTTTGCAACAATGGTTTTTGCTGAGGTCTATTACAGAAGAGACGGATTTATAGGAATGGCAGGTATAACCAACGGAAGACTGAACCAAACTGCTAATGGTGGAACGAGTCCTTCACTTTACGCCAAATTAGGCTATGACAAACAGCTCAATGAAGATCTTAGAGTGAGACTAACAGGATCTGTTTATAATACAGCGCACACCCAAAGACTCGACTTCTATGATGGCGACAGAGCAGGATCAAGATATTACTTTGTAATGGAAAATACAGCAGCAACTTCTTCTGCCAACTTCAGATCTGGACAGATTGTTCCTGACTTCAAAAACAAACTGACCTCATTTATGATCAACCCGTTTGTAAAATACAAAGGATTGGAATTCTTCGGAACTTATGAAAATGCGTCTGGCAGAAACTTCGCGGAGACAGACAGAAGAACATGGAACCAATACGCTGCAGAATTACTTTACAGATTTGGAAATAACGAAAATCTATACGTTGCAGGAAGATACAATGGCGTAGACGGAAAATTGGCTACCGGAGAAAAAGTGGATGTCACAAGATTCAATGTTGGGGGTGGATGGTTTATGACAAAAAATATCCTTACCAAACTGGAGTACGTCAACCAAAAATATGATGGGTATGCGCCAACCAACATCCTTTATGGTGGCAAATTCAATGGATTTGTATTAGAAGCAGCCATAGCTTTCTAAATATTCAGTTAACAGAAGCAGAGGAAACTCTAGGGTTTCCTCTGTTTTAAAAAATTAAAATTATGCGACTTCTTTATTTACTTTTCGGTTTTATGACGCTTTTTGCAAAGGCACAGGAAAACTTTGTTCAGATCAACGGAAGTACCAACGTCAACAAGTTTCAGTGTGTGAATAACAAATTCAAAGCAGAAACAGGCGTTTATACTTTCACAGAAAGAAGCCTCCCGAATATCATTCTGAAAGTCAACGAGTTTGATTGTGGAAACAAAATGATGACCAAGGATTTTCAGAAAATACTGAATTCTGAAAAATACCCGAATATGATTATCAAGTTCATCAACTTCACCAAAGTTCAGAAAAATTATATCGCCATTGTAGAAGTCAAAATGATGAACCAAAGTAAAAGATACAACGTAGAATTTGAGATAGAAAACAACAAGTTAATCGGACGCAAAAATGTTAAATTCAGTGATTTCAATATCACACCTCCGAAAAAAATGGGTGGAATGATCGTCGTAAAAGATGACTTGGACTTGACATTCAGCTTAGCAACAAAAATTTAAAATCAATCCAATAACTTTTTCATATAATTAGATTTTTCAACATCACAATATCGCGCTAGAAAGACATTGTGATTCGAGGAACTTGCAGACTCAGCTGTAGGTTCCTTTTTATTTAACTTCACCGAACCACTCATTAGGTTTTGGGCGTCTTTATCGACGATTTCACTTTCAAATCAAACCAATCGAAGACAAATAAAAAACTTAATTCTGAAGAAATTACCAAATAAAATATCGCACAATTTAGCAATCTATCAGTCTGAGGCTCTCGAAGACAAATTTCTGAAAGAAATTATTCATCAAAAATTTTCAAAATTCATAATATTTCAAATTCGTAAATTTGCAATGTGAATATTAATCAAGCAGACCTTAACGAATTAGAATTTCCGGAACTCCTTTCGGAAATTGCCCCTTTCGCTTACTCGCCGAAAACGGCAGACAAAATAATGGAACTTCGTCCAATGGAAATAGACGAGGCAGAAATCTCTTTGAAAAAAACCTCAGAATTCTTAACGAGTTTTGAAAGTTCCAACGCCATTCCTTTTGATGAGTATGAAGACATCGAAGAGGAACTAAAACTGATGCTGATAGAGAATTACAGATTAGAGAATAAATCGTTTATCAAAATCAAAACAATTACCGAGCAAATCGGGAAATTGCAAAGATTCTTCCCTCAGCTTTCAGAAGCTTTTCCAACATTATTGGAAGAAATCAAAGATTTGGAATTCCGAAAAGAAATTATCGATAAAGTGGATAAAGTTTTCAACCGATTCGGAGAAGTCAAAAGCGAAGCTTCAACGATTCTGAAAACCTTAAGAACAGAAATCCAACACGCCAGAAAAGCGATTGACGAAAACTTCAACCGATCTTTGGTTACTTATTCAGATTTTTTAGAAGATATCAGGGAAACAATTGTCGAAGACCAAAGAGTTTTAGCGGTAAAATCCGGTTTCAAAAAGAGAGTGAACGGGCGTGTTTTAGGTATTTCCAAAACAGGTTCTATCACTTACATTCAGCCGGAAAATGTTGTGAAACATTATTTCAAACTGAGAGAAAATCAGGAAGAAGAGAAAAAAGAAATCGATAAAATCCTTCGTCAACTAACTGCAGAGATTGCAGAATTCCAGCCACAACTTTCGGATTATCAAACTTATATTTTCGATTTGGATTTAATTCGAGCCAAAGCAAAATTTGCCGAAAAAGTCAACGGAATTTTACCGAAAATCAACAGACATCAAACCTTGCGTTTGAAAGATGCCTTTCATCCGTTGCTTTGGGTTAGGAATAAAAACGAAAACAAAGAGATTTTCTCACAGACTTTAACTTTAACAGAACATAATCGAATCATCTGTATCTCCGGACCAAATGCCGGTGGAAAATCTATCACGTTAAAAACCGTTGGATTATTACAATTAATGATTCAAAGTGGGATTTTAGTTCCTTGTCATCCAAAATCTGAGATGTTTTTCTTTGAAAAGATTATGACTGATATTGGAGACAATCAATCCATAGAAAATCACTTGTCAACCTACTCTTCCCGACTGAAAAAAATGTCCGGAATGATTCGTGAAGCGGATAACAAAACATTGTTATTGATTGATGAATTCGGAACCGGTTCTGACCCGGAATTGGGCGGTGCTTTGGCAGAAAGTTTTATGGAATATTTCTACGACAAGAAAAGTTTCGGAATCATCACAACGCATTACACCAATATCAAACTGGTTGTAGAACAATTGCCTGCAGCAACTAATGCAGCAATGCTTTTTGACGAACATTCTTTGGAACCGCTTTATAAATTGGAAATCGGGCAAGCCGGAAGTTCTTTCACTTTTGAAGTGGCTGAAAAAAATAAGATTCCTAGATTTATTATTAAAAACGCAAGAAAGAAAGTAGAACACGATATTGTAAATCTTGACAAAACGATTGTAAAACTTCAGCAGGAAAAATTCGAAGTTGAAAAACTGAAATCTGATTTGTCGGAAAAACGTGATTCTGTAGAAGACAAACGTGATAATCTTCAAAAACTGAATGAACAGCTTCAGCAAAAGCTTTTCAATTTCCAAAAATTGTATGAAGAAGAACACAGAAAACTTCAGTTTGGAAACAAGATTGAAGCGTTTATCGACAGTTATGTGAAAGGTAAATCCCGAAAAGATGTGGTTAAAGATTTTGTGAAAATCCTGGAACAGGAAAAATTCCGAAAATTGGGAACTGACAAAGATGAAACAAAACGTCTTCAGGTGGTGAAACGCAAAATCACGCAACAACTGAAGAAAGAAGACGTCATCGAAAAAATTGCTGAAACCAACGAAAAGTTGGAAGAAAAACGTAAAGCAGAACGTGCCGTTTGGATGAAAGTCGGTCAACGCGTCCGAATCGCCGGAAGTACAAGTGTTGGGACCATTGAAAAGATTTCAAAAAACAAAGTGATTGTTAACTACGGAACCTTCAAAACCACGATTGATTCTGGAGAATTGGAAAGAATCTAAAATCTCAAATTGTTAATAAAAAAACCTTTCAAAGCTTAGAACTTGGAAAGGTTTTTTTATAATCAGCGAACAATTAATGATGATAAACATCCTCATACATCACACCAGCCTCAATTCTTACTGGTAACTTATTTTCTTCCGGAACAATCGGACAGTTGTAATCAAAAGCATTATAAGCGCAAAAAGGCTGATAAGATTGATTAAAATCCAGGACAATTTCGTTTCCTGATGGGATTTTCAAATCCATATATTTTCCGCCGCCATAAGTTTCTTTCTCATTTGTCAAATCCCGGAAAGGCAGAAAAAGATAATCTTTATATTTCTCCATTTTCATGAGATCCAGACTTTGATATAAAGTCAATGTCAAAGATTGACCGTCCAACTCAAAAGTCGCTTTCCCATACTCCTGATATTGCTTGAATTTCCCAGAGGAAGTCGGCAATTCAAATGGAACAGGGTTTTCAGTTTTTACAAATTTAGCAGTAACTCTATATTTCAGATTGATTGGAAAGAACGGATGCTTTTTAAAATTCTTAAGATTATCTCCTCGTAAAGGCGATTCTTTTGGGTTTAGATATTCTGAATTCAGTTCTTTTTGGAATTTTTTTATCGATGCAATATTTTCTTTTTCAGTCTGAGCATTTAAAAATAAAGACAATATGAGGAATAGGAAACTTAATTTTTTCATAATTCAATTTAATTATTTAGTCAGCAGATTCACTCTCAGAATCATCAACTTCATTAGACTTCAACTTAGCTTTTTTCATTTGAAAATACTTATCAAAAGTCGATTTGAAAACCGGAACTTCATCATCTTCACCCATTAGGAATCCCCAGGATTGGAGACCTTCCACTCTATCAAAAATAATTTTCAAAATTGCCAAAACCGGAATCGTCAAAAACATTCCCGCAATTCCCCAAAGCATTTCGCCAATTACAAGTCCAATAATAACAATCAAAGAATTGATTTTCACTTTGGAACCAACAACCCTTGGCATTATGATGTTTCCATCAATTGCGTGAATCACAACAATCGCAATCACAATAAACAAAACGTGACTGATTCCAGAAGTTGCAAACGTAATCAAAGCACCAATCAATAAAGCAATAAAAATTCCGATGTAAGGAAGAATATTTAAGATTCCTGTAATGATTGCCAGCATAAAATTATATTTAACGCCGATAATCGTGTAAGCAATCAAAGATAAAATGGTCACAATAATCATTTGCAGAAACAATCCAACCAGATATTTTTTCACCATAAACTGAATACTGTGAACCACCTCAAAAACAGTTTTGTGATGTGCTTCTGTGAAACTTGCTACTAAAAATTTAAGTAAATGAGTTCTGTACAAAAGGAAAAATAAGGCAAACAAAAACGTAAAACCTGTCAACATCAAGATATAACCAATCGACTTCAATGCTCTTTCCAAAATCGCAGTTCCTGTACTGATAGATTTTTTTGCTGTGTCATTTAAATACTCTAATTGGTCGCGTCTTCTGACTCCGAAAGTTTTGGAAATCCAGCTTTGCAAATCGTCCGTCAAAGTGATAAATTGTTTCTGAAACTGAGGCCAGTCATTCGACAATTTAGCCACTTGTATTGAAATTCCGTAAATTACGCCTGCAATAATTGCCAAAGCCAAAAGACTCGCCAAAATAGATGACAAACTTCTCGGGAATCTCAATCGCTTTTCCATAAAACGGGAAAGCGGTGTCAGTAAAATCGCCACAAGCAATCCCAAAATCATCGGAACAAAAATTTGCTCGCCGATAATCGCTAAAAATCCCAGAACAACAATACTGATGAGAATACAAGATAACTTGAGGTAAAAAGGATAAGTCTGCTTCATATTATTAGATTTTAGTTTTTAGAAGTTAGATTTTGGACTAATTTCTAAAATCTAACTTCTAATATCTTCTAAATTTATTTTCCGATTAGAAAAACAGCTGGAATCTTATGCAATTCTGGTTTGTCTTTTTTCCAATCGTTAATCGTTTTTGTTTTGATAAATTCAGTTTCTGGGTCATTGATGTTGGCAGCGATGCACAATTTTGTATTTGGATTCAGAAATTTAGTTAAATCTTCGAATAATGGATTATTTCTGTAAGGTGTTTCCATAAAAATCTGCGTGAATCCAGTTTTCTCCACCATATTTTCCAAATGTTGAATTTCCTTTTTCTTTTTATCTTTTTCAATAGCCAAATAACCATTGAATGAAAACTGTTGCCCATTGAATCCACTCGCAATCAAAGCTAAAACGAAAGAACTTGGCCCATTAACAGGAATCACTTTAATATTATTTTTGTGAGACCAACCAACAATAATATTTCCTGGGTCGCCAATGCAAGGCAAACCTGCTTCCGACAACAATCCGAAATCTACGCCTTCTTTCATTAGTTTCTGAGCTTCTTTCAAATCTGCCGTTTCAGAATATTTGTCAAGAAGAAACAATTTGAGTTCCGGTTGTTTTTTCTCGGGAGCAAAAAACTTGATGACCTTTCGGGCTGTCTTTTCGTTTTCCACAAAGTAATGGTCGACATTTATAATAATGTCTTTGATTGTCGATGCAAAATAATCAACAGGAGAATTTTCTGAAAGATAAGCTGGTAAAAGGTATAGCATTTTATGTTTATTAATTATGTTATGTTCTTTTTCTTGAAACAAAAGAACCAAAAATTCAAGACTGTGGAAACTCAGCTAAAATATTGAATAAATTACTAAAAAATCTAAACTCGCTGCCAATGCTTTTCCAGCAACAGCTTCAAACAGTAGATTTTTCTTAAAGCAATTTTTTCAATATTTCTTAACGCTTCCGTTTCCAATGTCATTATTAAAGTCGAATCACTCGCAACCCGACTTGAGCGGAAATTCTTTTTTGCTAACCCTAAAGTTCTATTTAATCTGAAATCGTCTGCAAAAAAGATTGGGAGCCATTCGTCAAGCTCAGGATAAACTACAGGCGGATGAAGCTGCCCAAATCCTAACAATTACAAATTTAGTTCAAAACTTCTTTTAATCGGTCTTTGTCCAATCGATTTTCCCAATTGGAAACGACAACCGTTGCTACTGCATTCCCAATAACATTGGTCAAAGCACGACATTCCGACATAAATTTGTCAATCCCGAGAATCAAAGTCATTCCGGCAATCGGAACTTCGGGAACAACAGCCAAAGTCGCCGCCAAAGTGATAAATCCTGCACCTGTAACGCCAGCTGCACCTTTGGAACTCAACATTGCGACCAAAAGTAAACCTATCTGATGTTCCAAAGTCAAATCGATATTACAAGCCTGAGCGATGAACAACGCCGCCAAAGTCATATAAATATTGGTTCCATCGAGATTGAAGGAATAGCCAGTCGGAACCACCAAACCAACGACGCCTTTATCACAGCCTGCATTTTCCATTTTTTTCATCAATCCTGGAAGTGCAGGTTCAGACGAACTTGTCCCTAAAACCAGAAAAATCTCTTCCTTGATATATTTCAGAAATTTGAAAATATTGAATCCATTATACCAAGCAACACTTCCCAAAATCAAAATCACAAACAACGCCGAGGTCACATAAAATGTTCCGACGAGCATCGCCAAGTTTTTTAACGATTCTACACCATATTTTCCAATCGTGAAAGCCATTGCCCCGAATGCTCCGATTGGCGCCAATTTCATTAAAATTTCTACAATTTTGAAAATTGGAATTGTTAAGGTTTGAAGAAAATCTTGAACTGGCTGACTTTTTTCCGACGTGACTGCCAAAGCGACCCCAAATAAAATTGCTACCAAAAGCACCTGCAAAATATTATCACCTGTCAACGGACTAAATAACGTCTCTGGAATAATATTGAAAATAAAACTGACCAAAGAATTGTCGTGTGCCGCTTTTACATATTTCTCAACTTCTGCGCCGTTCAGCGTATTTGGATTGATGTTAAGACCTTTTCCCGGCTGAACAATATGACTGACAATCATTCCGATAATCAAAGCCAAAGTTGAAAATGTAAAAAAATAAATGAATGCTTTTCCTGCTACTCTTCCGACTTTTTTAAGGTCGCTCATTCCGGCAATTCCGGTGGAAACGGTAAGAAAAATGACCGGCGCAATAATCATTTTGACCAGCTTGATAAAGCCTTCGCCAAGAGGTTTCATTTTCTCACCCAAGTCAGGATAAAAATAACCGAGAGAAACACCGAAGACAATCGCAATCAGCACCTGAATGTAGAGAAGCTGGTAGAATTTTTTCGGTTTTAAAGGTTTTTGTTCAATGTCCAAATTCATAAAAAGACTTATCTTACAAATTTAGAATTGTTTATGAATTATATGGTGTTGTTCTTGATTTTTTCTGCAATTATTTCACAAGAATCATTGAGCATTTTGTAAACTTTATCAAAACCGTCTATTCCGCCGTAATAGGGATCAGGAACTTCTAATTCGTTATCAAGAATTAATCTGATTTTATGTTTTTGAGAATCGTCTGCCATTTTCAAAACATCTTTGTAATTATTTTTGTCCATACAGAAAATCAAATCAAAGTCATCCAAATCTGACTTTTTGATTGGCCTTGATTTCTGCATCGAGATATCTATTCCGTTTTTTAAAGCGGTTTTTACAGAACGTTCGTCAGGTCCATTTCCTTCGTGGTAATTGATTGTTCCTGCACTATCAACAAAATAATTATCATCGAGTTTAGATTTTAAGATTCCTTCTGCCAAAGGACTTCTGCAAATATTCCCAAGACAGACCATTAATATTTTCATTAATCAAATTT
Organism: Epilithonimonas zeae; assembly: GCF_900141765.1. Lineage (NCBI taxonomy): Bacteria > Pseudomonadati > Bacteroidota > Flavobacteriia > Flavobacteriales > Weeksellaceae > Epilithonimonas > Epilithonimonas zeae. The sequence continues at coordinate 2,429,961 of NZ_FSRK01000001.1, forward strand.
GTATTAAGTAAGATGTAAAAAGTATTATGACTTTAAAATTAAAAAAAATAAGATCATAAAAAAAGGATTTAAAAACTTAAATCCTTGTATTGTTATTGTGCAATTTTATCTTTCAAATCCTTGATGTATTTCTTCAATTCTTTATCAATTTTTGAAACATCTCGAATCGTGTCGCAAGCATACATCACAGTTGAATGGTCTTTTCCGCCCATTTCTTCACCGATTTTTGTGAACGTTGCATTGGTATATTCTTTTGCAAAATACATTGCTAATTGTCTCGGTAAAGCGATTTCTCTTTTTCTAGTTTTAGACAACAATTGTTCTCTCTGAATTCCGAAATAATCACAAACAATCTCCTGAATGTAAGGAATATTGATGGTTTTCTTCTGAGTTGTCGCTAATTTGTTAATTGTATCTTTTAATAAATCAAGGCTGAAATCAGATTTATAAACCGTTGAATAAGCAATTACTGCATTCACAACACCAATCAGTTCTCTTACACCGTTGGTTTTAACTTCTGATGCTAAATAATCTAACATATCGTCCGTTAATTCGATTCCGTCACGGCTTAATTTATCAACGATGATTTTTCTTCTTGTATCGAAGTTTGGCGATTTGATTTCTGCAGAAAGTCCCCATTTGAAACGGGAAATAATCCTTTCCTGAGTATCCAGAATATCTGCCGGTGCTTTATCAGAAGTTAAGATAATTTGTTTCCCGTTCTGATGCAAATAGTCAAAAATATGGAAGAAACTATCCTGAGTTGCCGCTTTTCCTGACAAGAACTGAATATCATCAATAATCAAAACATCAATCATCTGATAATAATGCTGGAAATCTGTTTTATTCTGAGATTTCGCCGCTTTCACAAAATCCTGAATGAATTTTTCAGAAGACTGATACAAAACTACTTTCTCAGGAAAAGAAGCTTTCACTTCAAGTCCAATCGCTTGCGCCAAATGAGTTTTACCAACTCCATATCCACCATAAACAAATAACGGGTTAAAAGCAGTTGAGCCTGGCCTTTTTGCAATCGATCTCGCAACAGTGGAAGCAAACTTATTACTTTCTCCTTCGATGAAATTATCAAAAGATTGATCCGCTTTCAAGTTAGAATCAATATTGATTTTTTTGATTCCCGGAACCGCAAAAGCATTGACATTATTATCCTTAAGAACCGGTCTGGCCTCCTGGATTTTTGGAGCCTGGGTAGAAATCCCTTTTACATTCATCGTAATTGGTTTTTCTTTTCCGGCAGGCTTATTTTCCATTACAGAATACCACAACTTCACACCTTTACCAATATTTTTCTTAAGCGCAGCAGACAGTAAAGACAAGTAATTGTCCTCGATATATTCTTTGTAAAAATCACTAGGAACAAGCAACGTCAGATTATTGTTCACCAAAGAAATTGGTTGAACTTTATCAAACAATAAGTCGAAAGAATTTTCTAACTTTTTGAGGTCTGTATTATCCTCCGCTGCGTTTAGATTATCCCGCATAAACTGGATGCATCTATCCCAGATTAACTCTAAATTTTCATTCATTTTTCTGCTGCTATTTCCGGTGGGATTTTAGTTTTTTAAGAAGACAACAAATATCTAATTATTAATTTTCATAAAAAAATTTTTTCACTATTGATTATTAAAAAATATATTTGTATGAATTATTAACGACTTAAAATGATACACACAACCAACTCAATAAGAGTACGTTACGGAGAAACTGACCCAATGAAATATGTCTATTATGGTAACTACGCAGAATATTTTGAAGTAGCGAGAGTTGAACTTTTCCGCACCCTTGGGATGTCTTATGACGAAATAGAAAAGAGAGGAATTTTTCTTCCCGTTTCCGAATATAAAATTAAGTATTTGAAACCAGGACTTTATGACCAACTTTTGGAAATTCATACTTATGTTAAAAAAATTCCGGGTGTTAAAATCGAATTCGATTATGAGATTTACAATGAAGATAAAGTCAAAATTACCGAAGCTTCTACTACTCTATTTTTTCTGGATGCAGAAACTAATAAAATCGTAAGATGTCCAGATTTCCTATTAGACTTGATTAAGGAAAATTGGAAGGAATAAATTGCCCTTCTCCAAATTTTCAATATATTCGGAATTAAAATAAAACTTAAATGAAAAAATTACTCGCAATAGTTTCATTATCTATTGTATCATTATTTTCAGCTCAGCAAAAAACCTATTGTAATCCTATTAACATCGATTATGGTTACACGCCGTTTGAAGTTTTCTCCAAGCAAGGAAAACATCGTGCAACTGCGGACCCGGTAATCGTTAATTTTCAGAAAAAACTTTTCTTGTTTTCTACCAATCAGGAAGGTTATTGGTACAGTGACAATATGCTGGACTGGAAATTTGTCTATCGAAAATTCCTAAGAGACAACAAATATACACACGACCTGAACGCACCTGCAGTTTGGGCAATGAAGGACACTTTATATGTTTTCGGTTCAACTTGGGAACAGGATTTTCCGATTTGGAAAAGCACCAACCCAACGAAAGACGATTGGAAAATCGCAGTCGATACTTTGAAAGTTGGCGCTTGGGACCCGGCATTTCATTATGATGAAGACAAAGATAAACTTTACCTCTATTGGGGTTCGAGCAACGAATGGCCTCTTCTCGGAACCGAAGTCAAAACAAAAACTCTTCAATCTGAAGGTTTTGTAAAACCCGTCATCAGACTTAAACCAGAAGACCACGGCTGGGAAAGATTCGGAGAATACAATGATAATGTTTTCCTTCAGCCATTTGTGGAAGGTGCCTGGATGACAAAATATAAAGACAAATATTATCTTCAATACGGCGCGCCGGCAACGGAATTCAGTGGATATTCTGATGGTGTTTATGTTTCGAAAAATCCATTGGAAGGCTTTGAATATCAGCAACACAATCCGTTTTCTTACAAACCTGGCGGATTTGCAAGAGGAGCGGGACACGGTGCCACATTTCAGGATAACTACAATAATTGGTGGCACGTTTCCACGATTTTCATCTCGACCAAAAATAATTTCGAAAGACGATTGGGAATCTGGCCAACCGGTTTTGACAAAGACGATGTAATGTACACCAACACGGCTTACGGCGATTATCCGACGCTTTTGCCACAATTTGCTCAGGGCAAAGATTTTTCGAAAGGTTTATTTCCTGGTTGGATGTTGCTGAACTATAACAAACCCGTTCAGGTTTCCTCGACTTTAGGCGGATATCAACCCAATCTTGCAGTAGATGAAGACATCAAGACTTATTGGTCTGCAAAAACTGGAAATTCAGGAGAATGGTTTCAGACAGATTTGGGAGAAGTTTCTACAATCAATGCAATCCAAATTAATTATGCCGACCAAGATGTTGAGTTTATGGGAAAAACGCTTGGCAAAATGCATCAATACAAAATTTATGGCTCTAATGACGGCAAAAACTGGAAAGTAATTGTTGACAAATCAAAAAACCAAACCGATGTTCCGCACGATTATGTAGAATTGGAAACGCCAGCAAAAGCAAGATTCCTCAAAATGGAAAATCTGAAAATGCCGACAGGAAAATTTGCTTTGAGTGGATTCCGAGTTTTTGGAAAAGGTGCCGGAACAAAACCCGCAAAAGTTCAAAACTTCGTTCCATTGCGGGCTGACCCGAAAAAATATGGCGAGAGAAGAAGCATTTGGTTCAAGTGGCAACAAAACTCAGACGCTGACGGTTATGTCATTTATTGGGGAAAATCGCCTGACAAATTATATGGAAGTATTATGGTTTATGGTAAAAACGAATATTTTTTCACCGGAGCTGACAGAACAGACTCCTATTATTTCCAAATTGAAGCATTCAACGCCAATGGAATCTCGGAAAGAACCGAGGTTGTAAAATCGGAATAAATAAAACAAAGTTCACTTTTAAACCTCAGAATAATTGCAATTATTCTGAGGTTTTTTTATTTTTAACAAAAACGAATTCAATGAAATATGACTTACTATTAAATGAAAACACAAATAATAAAATTATTGATAGATACTATTTATTTGAGGATGAAAAAGTAATCCGGTTTTTACCAAATATCCGTACTGTAAACATTTTTGTAGGAGCTAATAACAGCGGAAAAAGTTGGATGATGAGACATTTGATGCAAATAAAAGATTACAAAAGGATTCCTTTAAAAAAAATTGATGATTTAATTATAAATTTCAACAAGAGTATTACCAATGACATTATAACACGCCAACAAAAAAACATATTGCTTAGCGATGGTGCCTTGCCCCTTATAAATATAAAAAAGTTTGAAAATTTAAATTTTAACGATATTACAAAAACGACAAGGGTAAATAATGACGCATTTAGAGTTCTTGACAATATTCCTGAACATAAATGGGCATATTTCGATAAGCCTATCAAAAAAAATCTGATAACTATTTTAGATAAAATAAATCTCCAAATTTTTGCTTTAATGACAGATATTGTCGAGCAGGAAAATACACAAAAAATTTACATCCCTACTCTGAGAACAGCCCATTCTCTATATAATTCTGAAGGACATAAAATAGAAGATGACATTTTCTACAATACTTTACAAAAAAATTACCCAACTGAAAATGTAAAAACATTTACTGGGCTACATCTATACAAATCCATTCTTAATGCTAGAAATGCAAGAAAAGAAATCAGAAAAAGGTTTGAAGATTTTGAAACGTTTGTACAAAATAATTTTTTCAGCGGAAAAAAGATTGATATTGTTGCCGAATTTGACAAGGACAAAAGCTTAAATGGAGATAATTCTGGAGAAATAATTACAATTCATATTGATGGCGAAAATGACACAAGAAAATTATATGAACTTGGAGACGGAATACAAGCTATTATTATTTTGATGTATCAAATATTTATGGCTGAAAATGATTCTACAATTTTTATTGATGAACCAGAACTTAATCTTCACCCAGGTATGCAAAGATTATTCTTTGAACAGATTTCATTAAATAATGATATCACTAAAAAAAATCTCACATATTTTATTTCCACGCATTCAAATCATTTATTGGACTTAACATTAGAAAGCGACAATGTCTCAATTTATTCTTTCAATCCAGTTTTAGAAAAGGGAAATAAAAAAATCATTGTCAGAAATGTAAACTCTGGAAATAATGAATTATTAAAAGATTTAGGAGTTAACAACACTTCAGTGTTTCTTGCTAACTCAAGTATTTGGGTCGAAGGAATTTCTGACCGCAATTACATTAAATCATTTCTGAGAGCCTATTGCGATGATGATAACAAAAGAAACTATCCTAAAGAAGATATTGATTTCGCCTTTTTCGAATATGCGGGCGGAAATATAGAACATTACATTTTCGGAGACGAATTGGATGAAATTGACGATGATGAGAAATTCCTTAAAGAGATAAACACTTTAGCGTTATCCAATAAGATTTTTCTATTCGCCGATTCTGATATGGCAAAAGAAGGAACTAAAAAATTTGAGAGATTGAAATTACTCGAAGAAAAATTCTCTGCCGATAATAATTTAGAAGGTTTAATAATTAGAAATATACGAGAATCTGAAAATCTTTTATCAATAGAAGTTTGGAGAAAAATTTTGATTGAATTTTGTAATAAAAAAGAAGTAACAGAAGAAACTCAAAATGAGATTGATAATTACTTTTCGACTATATCAGAACTAAACCAGACAGAATATGTTGGTAAATTTTTAAAAAAAATAAAAGATTCAGGAATCCCCTTAAATGAAGTTGCAAAAAAAATACCTCGAGGCGCTGGAGAAGAATGGCAAACGTTCAAAGACAAGGCTTCTCTTAGTAGAATCATTCTTGAAAAAACATTAAATAAAGAATTAACTTGGGATGATTTTAAAACGGTTCCGGAAGTTGTTGAGTTAACTGAAAAAATATATCAATTCATTTTAAAACGTGGAAAGAATATGCAAATCCATAATATAGATTAAGTAACGGGCAAAAGTTGTAAAATCAGAATAAATTTTAAAGTTTTTCAAACAAAAATTCAAGCTTTCGGAGTCAATCTTCGAAAGCTTTTTTATTTTTTCTGATTATTATTTCGAAATATTAAATTTTCATTAATTCAATGATTTTAAAAATTAGATTAATATTCATTAACAAACTTAAATTTTAAAAGAAAAATACTCAACATTTTTTCATCAATTGAAATAATTTTATAAATTTATAAGAAATAAGAGAATTAAAATAGAATGGAGTTTTTTCTGACATCAGAAGATAATGATGACCGACCGATTTTCATTACCGGGAATTTCAACAAGTGGAATCCGAAAGATTCAAAGTTTGAATTGGAAAAATTGAATGAGGATAATTATTACATCAATATTCCCGAAGAAATTTTAAATGATGAAATCGAATATAAGTTCACAAAAGGCGGTTGGGAAAATGTGGAAATTGATAAATATGATAACATCACACCGAACAGAAAGACAAAAAAAGAGAAAAAGAAAGTACAAGATTCTGTAGAAAAATGGAGATTGAATTGGGGACCTTTCAAACAAGAATTTTTCCCGATTGTAGAATTGATGGATGAAGAATTTTATATTCCTCAGCTCGACAAAACCAGAAAAGTCTGGGCGCTTTTGCCTTATGATTATTATGATTCAGAGAAGAGTTATCCGGTTTTGTATCTTCAGGATGCGCAGAATTTGTTCAATGAAGGTTCGGCTTACGGAAATTGGGAAATCGATAAAAAATTGTCTTTGCTTGCAGAATATGGTCGCGGGGATTTGATTGTAATAGCTGTTGAACATGGCAACGATGATAGAATCAAGGAATATATTTTTGATAATGAAGATGTGACAAAAAATGCTGAAGGCAAAAAATATTTGAGATTCATCACAGACACATTGAAACCTTGGATTGACAAAAATTACAGAACTAAAAAAGATAGAGAAAACACAGGAATTGGTGGAAGTTCTTTGGGTGGATTGATCAGCATCTATGGGGGATTTCTTTATCCGGAAGTCTATTCCAAATTATTGATTTTTTCTCCGTCTCTTTGGGTTGAGCCTGAAAATGATTTTCCGATGATAAACTTCACTAATCCTTACAAGATCAAAGTTTATCTCTACGGCGGAAGATTAGAAGGCTCCCGAATGGTTGGGAGAATCAGGTTATTTGAAAAAGCTTTGAAGAAATTGACAGCTCAGAAATCATTCGATTTTGAAGTCAGAACCAACATCAGCGACAAAGGAACACATCAGGAATTTTTCTGGTCCCAGGAATTTCCAAGAGCAGTAGAATGGCTTTACATCGATAGTCTCGAAAGTCCTGTGAAAGCCAAGAATGAATTAGAAAATGACATCAATAGCATCGGGCTCTAGCCCGATGAAGAATTAAATATTGTATTTGGCTTTAGCCAAAACTTATAAAACTATGATCAAAATTTACAATAAAAAAGAATCAACAATACAAAACATATATCTGTTCAGCGAAGATGATTGGGAACAGGAAAAAAGCTCGTATCCGAATGTTGAATTATTCTTCAATGGGAAAAAGAATGAAATTTTCATCAAAACTCAGTCTGATAAATTTGATTTCTTCATTGGAATCGGGAAAGATTCGAAAGGTTTTGAAATTCAGGCAATAGCCAACAAATTTGCGAATGATTACAAAAAAAATCTGCAGGCAGTTGCGACTTCGGTTCATTCAAAGTTAGGATTGAATTTGACGGAAGAATTTGTAAAAGGTTTATTCTTGGGAACGTACCTCTACCCTTTTGAGAAATCGCATCCGTTTTGGCAGGAGAATTTTGAACTTCATTTTGAAAATATTTCTGAGGAAGAAGGAAAAGATCTAGCCTTGAAAACAGAAGCACTTTGCAACGGACAATTTGCCGGAATGGAATGGCTGAACAAACCAGCCAATCACAAAAAAGTGAATCAGATTTCAGATTTTTTGAAATCGACCGCAGATAGATATGGATTAAAATATAAATCATTCAACAGAGAAGAATCGATTAAGGAAGGTTTAGGTGCGTTTGTAGCTGTAAATCAAGGAAGTTCACAGGAAGCATCTTTCACGATTTTGGAATACAATTGCAGAAAAGATGATGCAAAAACTTTCGGCTTAGTGGGAAAATGTGTTTTGTTTGACACAGGCGGAATCTCCATCAAGCCATCTGACAATATGCATTATATGAAAAGCGATATGGGCGGAGCAAGCGCCGTTATCGGAGCGTTGATTACAGCTTCGGAACTGAAACTTCCAGTCAATATCATCGCTATTCTTCCGATTACAGATAATGCTGTTTCGGAAAATGCGTATTTGCCAAGCGATGTTGTAACGGCTTACAATGGAAAAACAATTGAAGTGCTAAACACTGATGCAGAAGGAAGAATGACTTTAGCTGACGGACTTTCTTACTTGTCAAAAAATTACAAAACCGATGTTTTGATAGATTTGGCAACACTTACCGGAAGTTCGGTTAGAATGTTTGGCTACACTTGTGGAGCTTATTTTTCTAACAATAATGATTTGAAAATCAAACTGGAAAAATCTGCGGATAAAACCAACCAAAGACTTTGGAATCTTCCACTTTGGGATATTTGGAAAGATGATTTCACTTCGGATGTTGCTGATTTTAAAAATATATCGATGAAACCTTTTGGAGACTGTATTATTGCAGGAAAATTTTTGGAACAGTTTATAGAAGGTCATCCAAATTGGGCGCATCTTGATATCGCAGGCGTTGCTTTTGGAAATGTTGGTTATGCCAAAGATAAAGCGGCGACTGGTTATGGCATTCAACTTTTATTAGATTTAATTGAAAACTATTAGACTAAAAATAAAGAAGTAAATCTTTGTAAATTTTACTTTTTACACAATACAATTTTGAAAATGAATATGGAAAAAACGATTGTCTGTATCTCCTGTTATTACAAAGGTTACGATTTTATGGACGAGTGCAAAAAAATCGGGAACAAAGTCATTTTAATCACTTCGGAAAATCTGAAGGAAAGACCTTGGCCTTGGCACGCTATCGATGAAGTTTATTATATGCCGGAACTGGAACCTTCGGTTTGGAATCTTGACCATTTGGTTCAGGGATTCGCATATTTGATGAAAAATCATCAGATCGATGCTGTGATTGCATTAGATGATTTCGATGTGGAAAAAGCGGCGATGATTCGTGAAACTTACCGTATTCCTGGAATGGGACAGACAACGCATCGTTATTTCAGAGATAAATTGGCAATGCGCCAACAGGCAAAAGACAACGGAATTTCTGTACCAGAATTTTCATCAATTTTCAATGATGCAAAACTACATCAGTTCACACAAGATGTTCCCGGACCTTGGGTCTTGAAACCTCGTTCCGAAGCTTCAGCCAGCGGCATTAAGAAAATCAATTCAGCCGAAGAACTTTGGCCGGCTGTGGAAAATCTTGGTGATGAACGTTACAAATTTCTTTTAGAATCTTTCAAGCCAGGCGATGTTTATCACGTGGATTGTCTGGTTTACAATAAAGAAATCGTGTTTTCCTGCTTTTCAAAATATCTTTCTCCACCGATGAAAGTTTCTCACGAAGGCGGTGTTTTCCGTACCAAAACTCTGGACAAAAATTCAGAAGAAGCAAAAGGTTTAAACGAAATTAACAAACAAGTTCTGGACAAATTCGGAATCCAAAACGGCGCAACTCACAGCGAATATATCAGAGGAACTGACGGACGATATTATTTCCTGGAAACGTCTTCCAGAGTTGGCGGAGCACATATTCCTGATATGGTAGAAGCTGCGACTGGTGTCAACATCTGGAGAGAATGGGCAAAATTGGAAAACGCACTTTTAGATGGAACTCAATATTCTGTGGAAGAAACTCATAAATTATTTGGAGGATTGATTGTGGCATTAGCTAAAGATAAACATCCCGACACTCACAATTTGCAAAGTGAAGAAGTAGAAAAATTTTTACCAATCGATTATCACGTTGGGATTGTTTACAAAGCAAAAACAGCAGATATCATCGAGGAAAGATTAGACCAAGCAGCAGAAGTTGTCACAGAACAGATTCTAAATATTCTTCCTCCAAAAGATAAACCGACAAGTTAAGTTCTAAGTTTATCAATTATCATTCATCAATTATAAATACAAATGCCACAAATAACACATACAGATTATTATTCACACATTCTCGGGATGAGCCTTCAGGTCGAAGTTACAGGACATTTCGGTTACCCGATTATTATGTTTCCAACTTCTCAAGGGTCTTATACTCAGAATGCAGATTTCCATTTGAACGGAAGCATTTCTCACTTCACAGACAATGGAATTTTAAAATTATTCAATGTTCAGACGATTGATAAATTCAGTTTTTATGACAAAGGAATTTCTCCTTATGAAAGAATCAGAAACTACGAAATGTATGTTCAGTTTTTGGCTCAGGAGTTCATTCCTTACATCCAAAGAACCCACAACACACATCGCGTTGCCGTAGCAGGTGCAAGCTTCGGAGGTTATCACGCTGCGAATTTCGCGTTCAGATTTCCGGATTTGGTTTCGCATCTTTTCTGCCTGTCAGGCGCTTTTAACATCAGGAATTTTATGGACGGTTATCAAGACCAACTGATTTATTTCAATTGCCCAGACGAATTCGTGAAAAATGACGAAGCCTGGAAATATAAACATATGCATATTGTTCTCAGCACATCTGACCGTGACATTTGTTTGGAACCAACTAGAAAAATGGCAGGAATCTTAACTGAAAAAGGAATCAATCATTGGTATGATGAACAAAAATGGATAGACCACGACTGGGTGCTTTGGAGAATGGTTTTTCCCAAGTTCATAGGTAGGTTTTTCGGGTAATCAAAAATTTAAATTAATAAAATAAACATACAAACTTCGGACTTCGGACATCCGTCTTCCGACCTTAAAAAAACAAAATTATGGCAAAAAAAATTGGAATTTTATTCGGAATGGAAGATACTTTTCCGTGGGCTTTTATTGATAAAGTCAATGAATTAGGAAAAGGAGAATATATCGCAGAACCGGTTCAAATAGATAAATTAGAACAAGGTGCAGATTATGGTTACGCTGTGATTATCGACAGGATTTCACAAGATGTTCCATTTTACAGAGCTTATCTTAAAAATGCGGCTGTTAACGGAACTTACGTTATCAATAATCCATTTTGGTGGAGTGCAGATGAAAAATTCTTCAACAATGCATTGATGTCAAAAATAGGGATTCCGTTGCCGAAAACCGTTTTACTACCTTCACACGAAAGACCAACAAACACTTCTGAAACATCTTTCAGAAATTTGAAATTCCCTCACGATTGGGAATACATTTTTAATTATATTGGTTTTCCTGCTTATATGAAACCTCACGACGGCGGTGGCTGGAGAAATGTCTATCGAGTTGAAAGTCCTGAAGATATGTGGGCAAAACACGCTGAGACAGAACAATTGGTAATGATGGTTCAAGAAGAGATTGTCTTTGAGGATTATTATAGAGTGTATTGTCTGGGCAGAAAATATGTTCACATTATGCCTTACGAGCCGAGAAACCCACACCATTTGAGATATGCAACTACACATCAAACAGAAGGAAAGGAACTCGAAAAGTTATTAAAAACAATTACGGATTATACCATCAAAATGAATGAAGCTCTGGGTTACGATTTCAACACAGTGGAATTTGCTGTGAGAGACGGAATTCCTTATGCGATTGATTTCTGTAATCCGGCTCCTGATGCAGATAGAAATTCAGTTGGAGAAGAAAATTTCCAATGGATTGTAGAACACGCTGCAAAACTAGCAATCGAAAAAGCTAAAGACTACAAGCCTGGCAAAATCAATATCGATTGGGGAAAATTTGTAACCAATCAGCTTTAAAAAAATAATAATATTTATGGCAGCTTAATCCGCCCTCCGTTCCCGCTTTTTTCTTTTTTATCAAAAAAGAAAAAGAGCTCCACTCAGGTCGGGCTGCGTGTAATTCACTGTTAAACTAACTATTACTAACTTTAATTTACAAACACAAAGAAAAAATATGCACAGATTCACAATTGGTGTTGAGGAAGAATATCAAATCATCGATGCGGAAAGCCGCGATTTGGTTTCTCACGTTTCCAAAATAATAGAAGGAGGAAAAGCAGTTCTCAGCGAAAATCTAAAACACGAGATGCACGAGTCGGTCGTTGAAATGGAAACAGGCATCTGTGAAAATATCCAACAGGCGCGCCAGGAATTGACTGACCTTAGAAGACATCTTGTAAAAACGGCTCACGACCAAGGTTTGCGAGTTTCCGGAGGTGGAACACATCCATTCTCGCACTGGAAAGATAATATCATTACAAAAGATGCCCGTTACGATAAAATCGTAAGCGATATGGGCGATGTTGCAAGATCGAATTTGATTTTTGGATTGCACGTTCACATCGGGATTCCTGACCGAGAAGAAGGTATCAGAATCCAGAATGTGATGCGTTACTTTTTACCTCACGTATACGCTTTATCAACTAATTCCCCATTTTGGGTTGGACGATTGACGGGTTTCAAATCTTACAGACAGGAAGTTTTTGCTAAATTCCCAAGAACGGGATTACCAAGTTATTTTAGCAGTGTTGCAGAATTTGATGCCTATGTCAATCTGATGGTAAAAACCGGAACGATTGATAATGCGAAGAAAATCTGGTGGGATTTGAGAGTTCATCCTTTCTACCCGACCATTGAATTCAGGATTTGTGATATGCCCTTGACTATTGATGAAACGGTTTGTCTTGCGGCAATTATGCAGGCTTTGGTTGCAAAAGTTTATAAAATGCACCAGCAAAATACAAGTTACAGAAGTTACAGAAGACTTCTACTAACTGAAAATAAATGGCGTGCTTCCAAAGATGGAATAGATGCACATCTGATTGATTTTGGAAAAGAAGCCAGCGTTCCATATCGTGACCTTTTGGAAGAACTATTACTTTTTATTGATGATGTTGTTGATGATTTAGGCTGTCGAAAAGAAGTTGAATACGCCAGAGAAATTGTGAAAAACGGCACCGGTGCCGACAGACAATTGAAAGTTTTTCACGAAAGCGGCGGTGATATGAAGAAAGTTGTAGATTATATGATTTACGAAACCGAGAAAGGACTTTTGTAATTATGGAGTATTAATTTTATTCTGTTATTTAATAAATTAAAGAAATATTTTCAATTTTGTAACTTTGCAAAAAGATTGGTTATGAATATCGAAACAACCAAATTAGAACTGATGAAACTACTTTTGAATACTCAGAAAGAAAGTGTTCTTGAGAAGATAAAAGAGATTTTCCAGAAAGAATCTTCGAAGGATTGGTGGGAAGAATTAAGTGAAGCGGAACATCAGGAAATTGAATTAGGACTAAAAGAAGCTGAAAACGGACAAGTTAAATCGAACCAAGATGTGATGAAATTGTTTGATGAATGGAAATAGAAATCGTCTGGACAGATCGTGCAGAAAAAGGGCTTTTCAAAACAATTGAATATCTAAAATCAAATTGGACAAAAAAGGAAATTCTGCGATTGGAAGACAATATCCATAAATTCATTGAACGAATCAAATTACAGCCAAGTCTATATCCTAAAACTATTAGATTCAAACATCTGCATAAAGGAATGGTTGATGAAAATAACTATATCGTTTACAAAATAAATCCGAAAAAGAAACAAATTGTAATAATTAATTTCAGAGACGGTAAGCAAAAATCAATTTATTAAAGACAATTATGAATATGAGTAAAAATGATGTAAGAATTGCACTTCTTGATATGAACAATAATCATCCAAATCAAGGGATGAGAAATATAAAAGAGCTATCGAAAGCCTTTCAGGAGCAGTCGGAATACGATGTTTCACTGGAGCTTTTTGATGTTCGTTATAAAAATGAAATGCCAAATATTGAAGATTTTGACATCTTCATTTCTTCTGGTGGCCCGGGAAATCCACATCGCGAAGGTTATGAATGGGAGCAGAGATTTGCTGATTTTTTGAAGCAGATTTGGGAACACAACAAAACCAATGAACAGAAAAAATATCTGTTTTTGGTTTGCCATTCTTTCCAATTAGCTGTTATTCATTTTGGGATTGCAAATGTATGCAAGAGAAAATCATATTCTTTCGGCGTGATGCCAATCCATAAATCGGAAGATGGCGAGCAGGAATTTTTATTTAAAAATCTACCCGATCCTTTCTACGGTGTTGATTCCAGAGCGTACCAATGTATTGAACCAAATCAGGAAAAATTGGACGAGTTGGGAATGAAAATCGTGGCTTTGGAAAAAATCCGCCCAACAGTTCATCTGGAAAGAGCAATGATGGCAGTTCGTTTTTCTGACGAGATTTTCGGAACACAATTTCATCCGGAAGCTGACCCGCTTGGCTTCATCAAAAATCTGGAAGACGAAAAAAATAAGGAAGCGATGATTGAAACCTTTGGGATGGAAAAATATCTTGAAACAATTGACAGAATGGACGATGATGACAAAATCGTGTTAACCAGAGCACAAATTATCCCAAGATTTTTACAGCTTGCTTCTGAGCAAATTATTAAAAACTTGGTATTTGGTTAATTATAATTCTAACTAAAACCAAATACCTACAACCAAACACAAACTATGATTCCAAAATACAGAACTCAATTCAACGAAGAATTTTCTCAGGAAAAACACCAAAAAGTTAATGAATTAATAAAACAGAAATGCGGTCACGAAGCCGCGTTTCGGCTTTCTGAGAGCCCTATTTTTTTAACTAAAGATTTTCAGCAAAAGCTGGATGATGCTTCTCAGACAATCATTTCGCAAATCAAAGAGATGTCTGATGAGGAATTAAGAAAAGCAATTCCTGCTAATTGTAATGTTCCAAATGACACTCAAAAACCACATTTTGTGGCGATAGATTTTGGAATCTGTCAGGATGAAAATGGAAATGTGATTCCGCAATTGATAGAATTGCAGGCTTTTCCAAGTCTGTTTGGATTTCAAAAGTTGTTTGAAGAAGTCATTACCGAAGTTTATCCTTTTCTGAATGAATTGAAAAACTCGCTTCCGAAAGATGAATACATCAAAAAAATAAAACAGGTTATCGTCGGAAACGAAAATCCTGAAAATGTGATTCTTCTGGAAATCTATCCTGAAAAACAAAAAACAGCAATTGATTTTGTTTTGACAGAGCAATATCTTGGAATCAAAACGGTTTGTCTGACGAAAATCAAAAAAGAAGGCAAAAAGTTGTTTTATGAAAATGAGGGAAAACTAATCCAAATCAACCGAATTTATAATCGTGTGATTTTTGATGAATTGGATAAGATTGAAAGTTTGGAAACCGAATTTAATTTCCGAGAAGACGTTGATGTAGAATGGATCACACATCCGAATTGGTTTTTCAAAATCTCAAAATATATCCTTCCAAAATTGAAACACGATTTTGTTCCAAAAAGTTATTTCTTGTCCGGTTTTACTGAAAATGAACAACTGGAAAATTTCGTTCTGAAACCGCTTTTCTCATTTGCAGGAAGTGGCGTGAATCTTAATCCAAGTCAGAAAATCATTAGTCAAATTGAAGATAAAGAAAATTATATCCTTCAAAGAAAAGTGACTTATGCGCCTCTTTTTGAAGACATCAACGGAGAATTTTCCAAAGCCGAAATTCGTTTGCTTTTTGCGTGGAATCCAGAGGATGAAAATCCCGAACTACTTGTCAATCTTGTAAGAATGACTAAAGCTGCAATGGTAAATGTAGATTTTAATAAGAAAGATGCGATTTGGATTGGGAGTTCTATGGCATTTTTTGAGAAGTAAGTTACTACTTGTCTTGTAGTTCTGGCTTATTTTTTGGACATAGCGATAAAAAACTATGTTCGATTTTAAGCAAATTCTACTCGGTTCCGAAGATTGGAACTTCCTTCTAGAAACGGTTCTCAGGACTGGAATAATGTTCTTTGTCATCATTTTCGGACTTCGGCTTTTGGGAAAACGAGGCGTGAAACAATTATCAGTTTTTGAGCTTGTTGTGATTATCGGGCTCGGCTCTGCCGCTGGTGACCCGATGTTTTATAAAGATGTTGGAATAATGCCTGCGATTGTTGTTTTCACAATGATTATTAGCCTATATACTATTATTACTTACTTAATTGGCAAAAGCAAAAAATTTGAAAAGTTGGTTGAAGGCAAACCGATTTGTTTGATTCAGGATGGAGTTTTTTGTATTGATGATTTCAAGAAAGAATCCCTTGGAGAAGACGAATTCTTTGCGGAGCTAAGACTGAAAGGCGTTTCGCAACTTGGTCAGGTTGAAAAAGCGATTGAGGAAATTTCCGGTGAAATTAGTGTTTTTTATTACGAAGATAAAGATGTAAAATATGGTTTACCGATTATGCCCAATTCATTAGAAAATCCACGAAAGACATTTACTAAAACCACTCATTATTCTTGTACTTTTTGTGGCTATACTCAGGAATTCAAATCCGGAGAACACAGCAATTGTAAGGTCTGCAAAAATGATGAATGGGTAGAATCTTCCAATAAAAAAAGAGTCTCTTAAATCAATTTCAATTCATCAATTTTCAATTCATCAAAATGATGAATGACCAAATCGGCAGTTTCGTAATTCTGATTTTTGCTGTTCTCACTTTTGTAACCAATACAGAATATCTCTGCAGCATTTGCAGCCTGGATTCCGTTGGTGCTGTCTTCTATAATAATGCAATTTGATTTTTCACTACCTGAGAGTCTTTGTGCTTCATTAAAAATAGCAGGATTTGGTTTAGATTCTGGGAAATCTTCTCCACTCACGAGATGTGAGAAAAATGGAAATAAATTGAATCGTTTAAATACTCGGTCAATCGTAGATTTTGCAGCCGAAGAAGCTAATATCAACTGGAAATTAGAAGAATAAAGGTTTGTGATTAGAATTTCTACGCCATCTAACAATTTCAAAGCTGGGTCACTATCGAATAAGTCGTAAAATAAGGTTCTTTTTCTTTGGATTAATTCCTCAACATTGGTATCGATCCCAAAAATTTCTTTAATCATTTGATAGACATTCCGGGTCGATTTGCCTGTAAATTTTGAGAATAATTCTGCGTCAACTTCGATATTCAGTTCCCCGAAGTGTTGATAGTAAGCTTTTTTGTGAAGTGGTTCTGTATCCACAATCACACCGTCCATATCAAAAATAACCGTATTTTTCATTAACCTATTTCATTAATTTCGGTGCAAAAGTAGGGATTCTAGAATTGTTGAATTTAATTTAAGGATTAATTTATTAAATTATAGCGTGTGATTCTAACTTTAAATTAACATTTCATCCGTCAACTTTAATATTTCATTATAACAATAAAATCAGGATTTAAAGTACTTTAGCTTTAAATTATAACCATGAAAAAACTAATACTCTTATTGCAGTTTCCTATTATTGTTTTTAGTCAACAAAAAATTAAAATTGTTGATTCTGAAACATCGAAACCAATTCCTAATGCCAGAATCATCTCCAACCAAAATGTCTATTATTCCAATGATGACGGCTATATTCTATTGCCTGAAAATAGTGATAAACAAGAGATCTCTGCAATTGGTTATTTGTCCGAAACAGTGAAAAATTACAAACCGATAATTAGTTTAAAACCAAAATATCAAAATATTGATGAATTAAAAATTGTTTCCATCGACATCAAAAAATTACTGAAAGATGTTTCTGACAATTACTCAAAAATCTATTATGACCAACCTCAACTTTATGACATCACGATAAAACAAAGAGCTTTTGAAAATAACCAAATGAAACTTCTGATGATTGCAGATGGAAAATTCTGGAGTAAAGATGGAACCTATTATCCAAAAGAAGCTATCAACAACAGATTTGATAATTTCGTTCAACTTCAGATAGATGATTTGCGATATTTGAAATCCGAAACTTATGAGAATAAAATCAAAATAAAAAAACAAAATACTACTCAAGATAACATCGGAGATTTGTTCTTAAGTTTTGAACTTTTACGAACCTTGAGGTTTGCTGAATTGAAAAGGTCAAAAACATCTGGAAAGCTGTTAGACGATAATGGAACAGAACAAGATATTTCTTTTCTTATCAAATTAGATTCTACCCATATTTACAAAGGACGGATTTTGTATAATAAAATAGATAAAGCCATCACGCATTTTGACTTACATTTCAATCAAAGTTCTACCAAACCTTTACCATTAAAAGATGAGGACGGTGTAGAATATCTAGTACAATTGGGAGATGGAATCCTTAGTTTTGATTATTATAAAAATGGGGATAAATATGTACCGTCGAAAATTGGTTTTGTGGTAGAAAATTTAAAAACTTTTGTCGGAGATAAAATTTATGAGAAACGTTCTGCAAGAGAGATTATTTTCAAAAATTTCGCAAAATCGGATTCAAAAGGAGTTCAAAATCCAGTCAAAATCAACCAAGATTATTGGCAATATTTGAAAATGAGCTATGATAAAGGCGACATACTTTTATCTAAGGAAGAGGAAGAATTCATCAATGAAAAATCGAATGAAATACAGAATTAATATTTTTTTAGCATTGGTAATGCTTACCAATTTTGCAAAGGCACAGACGCATCGTTTCATATATGATGTGATTTATAAAAAAGATTCTACATCTGAGGTTACTACGAAAGAAAATTACATCTTGGATATTAATAAGTCTGAAACGCTTTTCTACACTTGGGATTTTTATCTTGCAGACTCATTAATCAACAACAATATCCCTTTCCCTAAGGATATGAAACTGAATACGTCTAACATCATCGTTCACAAGATTGGAAATAATCAGTTTGAGGAATATGACCTGATAGAAAACACAGTTCTGAATCTAAAAACTGAGAACAGCCAAAACTGGAAATTGACCGATGAAAAGAGACAGATTAAAAATTTAACATTACAAAAAGCTACCACAACTTGGGGTGGAAGACATTGGATTGCTTGGTTCGCAACAAGTTTTCCTTTTCCAGAAGGTCCGCATAAATTTCACGGTTTGCCTGGTTTAATTATTGAACTTTCTGATGATAAAAACAATTACCGTTTTGAATTGGCTAAATCTGAAAAAATCGCAAATCCCGAAGAGAATCAATTCATAGAAATGTCTAAACAGATGAGCATCCCAGTAGACTGGAAAAAATATAAAGCAATGAAACTGAATTATTACGAATCTCCTTTCAACTTCATCAAAAACGGAATTGGTAATTCAAAAGTTGAAGATTTCTTTTTGAATGATGGAACAGTTGTCAACTCCAAAAACCAGAGAGAAATCAATAATCAACTGCGCAATGTTATCAAGAAATATAATAATCCTATAGAATTGGACAAAGCTATAAACTATCCTTGATAGCCATAAAATCAATTTTTCTAATCGAAATTCAGTCTTATAATTTTATCTTTTCCAGCTAAAATTAATATATTTTTATCGAGCCATTCGCAGGCGTAAAGATTTTTTTCGTCTGAAATTTTTGTCCAGGTCTTTCCATAATCTGATGAGAAACTAATGTGTTGGTCTCCGACCGCAACGATTTCTTTCCCATTTGTTTTTGGACGGAATTTAACGCAAGTCATGTAGCCTGCATTTTGTCCACTGGCTTGGATTTGCCAAGTTTGTCCACCATCGTTTGTCGTTGCGATATTATTGATATTCTCGGATTGTTTGGTGTAATCTCCGCCTACTGCAATTCCATTAGTTTCACTATAAAAATCAATAGAATAGATTCCTTTAGAAGAAGTTCCTTGAACAAATGGTGTATCAAAAACTTCCCAATGTAAAGGATAATTCCAGCTAAATCTAAAAATTCTAGCTTTCGTTCCGCCAGTTGCAATCCATACCACACCTTTATTCATAGCAATATTAGTATTACTGGCTGCAAAATGAGCTTCACCTTTATCATATTTTGGATAATTCAAAAGTTCATAATTTTTGTTATTATTAAAATTGAAGTATCTCGGAAAACCATCTTCATTAGGATCACTTATAGCAATTCCTAAATTCTTCGATTGAATAACAAATGAATCGTAAAAAGCTGTTTTTGCAGAATCAGTATGAAAAGTTTCTGACTTTAAAGTTTTCTTATCAATCTTAAAAAAATAAGCTGGACTTTCAATATTAATTGTATAAAAGTCAGCTTTATCTTGTGCTAAAGTTCGAAACTGTAACTTTTTATCAGAAAGCAATATTTGTTTCTTATCCGCTTTATCTTTCAAATTCACAAATCCAAATTTAGAATCCGTACCTGCGTACCAAACTTTTCCGTCCCAGAGTTGAATGGCTCTGATGCTGATTTTATCGGTCAATAAAGTATCGACTGTGAATTTCTGAGATAGTAGAAATGACGAAATCATCGTCAGTGAAAATAGTACTAGTTTTTTCATTTTATAAAATTAATGAAAGTTTGGGAATGTTGATGATTGTTGATAAAATTTGATTATACAGACAAAATCCCTAGCCCAGATAGGAACGGCATCCTTTTTTGTTATTGCGGGGTAAATGGTTCAAAAGATTGCTTCACTTCGTTCGCAATGATGAAAAAGATATAGTGGATAGCGGGATTAAGCTCCAAAAAAAATTCCGCAAAAAGATGCGGAATTTATATTTTAGTGTTTGTTGTCGATGTCGATATCAACATCTTCCAAGGGTTCTTGTTCTGCCTTAAATGTCTCTCCAAAGCCTCCGTTCTGAAGTTTTGAATTTCTCTTACTGTACAAGAAATAGATAAAGAATCCGATAACCAACCAACCCAAAGAGTACATTTGCGCTTCTTTGCTCAGGTTGATAATCAAATAGATGTTGATGGCAATTCCTAAAACTGCAATAACCGGCAAAGCTGGCACCCTGAAGTTTCTTTGTAGATTCGGTTCTTTAACTCTCAAAACCCAAACTGCAACACATACCATTGTGAACGCAAACAAGGTTCCAAAACTGGTCATATGTGCCAAATCATTGATTGGTGTAAATGAAGCAATTACTGAAATCACACCACCTAAAATAATCAAGTTTTTAGAAGGAACACCTGTGATTGGATTTACTTTTGAGAAGGTTTTTGGAATTAATCCGTCTTTTGACATTCCTAAGAAGATTCTGGATTGTCCCATAATCATTACCATTAATACGGAAATCAAACCAACTGTTGCTGCAATTGTAATGATATATCCAGCCCAAGCTTGTCCAGCAATATCAAATGCGTAAGCAACAGGCGCTTTGATTGCATCCGGATATTTACCCAATGGATTGAAGTCTGTATAATGCATCATTCCCGTTAAAACCAATGATACCAAAATGTATAATAATGTACAAATCACCAAAGATGCAATGATTGCAAATGGAACGTCTTTTTTAGGGTCAATCGCTTCTCCCGCCTGTGTGGAAACGGCATCGAATCCTACATAAGCAAAGAAAATAGCAGATGCACCGGCAACAACTCCCGCATAACCATAAGCTGAATGTGAAACGCCGTTTTCTGTAATTGTAGTTGCAGCAGGAATAAATGGTGACCAGTTTTCTGGATTGATAAAAAATACTCCGGCAACAATTACGAAAATAATGGCTGAAACTTTCATCACAACAATGAAGTTATTGGCTTTTGCAGCACCCTTTGTTCCTCTTAAAAGAATCCCAATCACTACCCATACAATTAAAAATGCAGGTAGGTTCATAGAAAATCCAGAATTACCTGCAGCAAGATATGTTTGTGGGTCTGTTGTTAACCAAGCCGGTAAATGCAGCCCAAACATCTTCAGTAATTTTCCAAAGTATCCGGACCATGAAACAGCTACTGTCATAGAGCCCATTGCATATTCCAGAATCAGTCCCCAGCCGATAATCCAAGCGAAAATCTCTCCTACCGTTCCGTAAGCATAAGCGTAAGCTGAACCTTCTACCGGAAGTATGGATGCAAATTCTGCGTAACACAATGCCGCAAAAACACAGGCTATCCCAGCGATGACAAAAGAAAGTGCTAAAGCAGGACCGGCATTATAGTAAGCACCTGTACCTGTTAAAACAAAAATACCACCTCCAATGATGGCACCAATCCCAATAGCTGTTAAACTCCATTTTCCCAATACACGCTTCAGCTGACTTTTTTTAATGTCTGCTTCATACGCTTCCATTGGCTTCTTAATCCAAATGTTTGCCATAATTTAAAATTTTTTTTATCCCCAAAAATTTAAAGGGGGCTTTTCTTCTATATTTATTTTTGAATTACGAAAATATTAAAAAAATGCTTTCATTAACTTTTTTTAACTAATTAATTTTACTTATCTGTATTAATTATGAATAAGCCAACCCATTTTTGAACATTAATAATTATCTTTGAGGATATGAATTTTCTCGAAGAACTCACTGCTCAATATCAATCTTACGAAACTTATTTGATTGTTTTAGAAGTCATTGCAACTGTATTCGGTTTACTTAGCGTTTACTTTTCCATCAAAAAAAACATCTGGGTTTATCCTACAGGGATCATTTCTACGGTCCTTTTCATTTATATTATGTTTGTCTTTGGACTTTTGGGAGATATGCTCATCAATGTTTATTATACAGTTATGAGTATTTATGGCTGGATTCTTTGGTCAAAAAGTTCAGAAGACCACATCCACGTAGAAGTAAAAAAAGCAAGTAAGAACGATTGGAATTTCGGAAGTGCTTTATTTTTTGGAAGCCTCCTTTTTGTTGGATTAATCTATTACTTCAAACCTTTTATCGATAATCAGTTTTCTATGGAAGGCGTCAAACTAGGACTTTATCACCTCGATTGGGCGAATTACACGGATATTGTCACCACCTCATTATTCCTTGTCGGAATGTATTTTATGGCCAAAAGAAATCTTGAAAACTGGATATTCTGGATTGTTGCGGATATAGTTTGCGTTCCAATGATGCTTTACAAAGGTCTGGGATTTACAGCGCTGCAATATTTGATTTTCACAGCAATGGCAATCATTGGTTATCTGGAATGGAAGAAAAACTTAGTTAAGTCCTGATAATTTCTCTACATATTCTTTAGCAAAAAGTGCTTTGTCTTCTTGTAATTTTTCCAGAGTTTTTGGAAGAATATAATGAAAGATATATTGATCGTGTTCATCTGTAAAACCGATTTCCTTTTCTTCGCCATCAATCATTTGTGCAAAAATATCCCACATCGATTGGTCTTTTAACTTCAGTAATTCAAAAAAATCGTTGGCTTTTATGGTGATGTTTTTCATTAATGTAAAATGTATTTTGTAAAAAGTAAAATGTATTCTGAATGCTCATTAAATATCTTTGATGAAATCCTCATATTCATAAAACAAACGTTCGAAGGCGTCCATTTTTTCTACAAAGAATTCGAAAATATCTGGCCACGTTTGCTTATTGAAAATACTGACTCCAGTTTTCTCCACCCAAATTCTGCTGATGACTTTTCCATTATCCAAAACATAAAACTCATCTTTTGTAAATTCTCCAATCTCATCTTCTAATATGGATTCCAGAGACCAAATCTTCTCGTAATAAGCATTACGGAACAGTTCATCCTTCATCTCGATATCAATCGAAACCTCAGCTTTTTTATTATCTGCGTAAAATTTGAAAGAAAAATCTTTGATTTTGGTATCATACAACAGCCATTTTCTCGGAAAAGCTTTCCCGAAAGCCGTCCAGAATTCTGTTTTCAATTTTTGAGCTTCTTGTTTGGAAAACACGTGGTTAATTATAAATGATTAATGATGAATTATAAATGATGAGCAATCTGACTTACCTGGAATTTACAAAGTCAAATCAACTTTTGCTTCATTGAATTCCTTAATTAAGTTTTCGAAGACTTTTTCAACTGGAAGAATTTCGTCTATCAAAGCAGAAACTTGTCCGATTTCCAGTTCGCCTTCTACCAAATCGCCCTCAAACATTCCGCGTTTTGCACGGGCTCTTCCGAGCGTTTCTTTCAGAGCTTCAATATTTCTACCCGTTTCGTAAAGATTTTCTAAGTCGTGAAAGAATTTATTTTTAATTAATCTAACCGGTGCTAATTCCTTTAATGTCAATTGCGTATCGCCTTCTTTCAGTTCAACAATTTTATTTTTGAAATTGTCGTGAGAACTGGCTTCAACTGTTGCTGCAAAACGAGAACCAATCTGAACACCGTCTGCACCTAAGGTCATCGCAGCACGCATCTGACTTCCCAAACCAATTCCTCCCGCAGCAATCAAAGGAATGTCGATATGCTTCCTGACATTCGGGATCAAACAAAGTGTTGTCGTTTCATCTCGTCCGTTATGTCCGCCGGCTTCAAAACCTTCTGCTACAACTGCATCTACGCCAGCTTCCTGACATTTTACAGCAAATTTCACACTCGACACAACGTGAGCGACTTTGATACCTTCTTTTTTCAAAGTCTCGGTATAAGTTTTCGGATTGCCAGCCGATGTAAAAACGATTTTTACGCCTTCTTCCAAAATGATATTGATGATTTCTTCAAGATTTGGGTAAAGCAAAGCGACATTCACTCCGAAAGGTTTGTCTGTTGCAGCTTTACATTTTCTGATATTTTCTCTCAGAATGTCGGGATACATACTCGCTGAACCAATCAATCCTAATCCGCCATTATTAGAAACCGCCGAAGCCAATCGCCATCCGGAATGCCAAATCATTCCACCTTGAACGATTGGATACTTTGTACCGAAAAGCTGCGAGATTCTATTCATTTTGTTGTATTGTTTTTGGGCAATTCCAAAATCTATGAAGCTGGACATTTTTTATTTTTTTTCAAAAATAGCGATTCATTTTTTATTTTAAAGAATACCTAATATCAAAAAAATGACTTATATCTTAGTTTCATTGTATTAATAAAATAGCAAGCCCACTATCGGTTGACAGAAGGCTTAATATTAGGTAAAAGTAGGCTTAAGTAAGCCTACTTTTTATGGTGTTAGTTTAGTTGTTGATAAGAATAATTTTAATCCTTAACAAACTTGATGGTTTCTGCACCTTTTTCGGTAAAGATTTGAATAAGGTAAGTTCCTTTAACCAAAGATTGAACATCTACAATCTTACTACCATTCAAAGATTTTTCCAATAGTTTTCTTCCTGAATAATCGGAAATAATAACTTTATCCATTTTGCTTTCCGAAGCTAGATTCAAAACATCTTTTACCGGATTGGGATATAGTGTGATCTGAGAATTCTTATTAATGTCAGAAACGTTCAAGGTTTCATTATAAGCATTAATTGCTAAAGCGATCTTGGATTCGCAACCATCGACAGTTTGTGTAGCGTAGTAAGTTGAATTGTTGCTGATTAATGTTGTACCAGGCAGTACGTTGGTATGAGCTATAGCATTGGCTTCTGTCGCATACCATTTGATACCTTGACCTATTACAGTAAACTTTGATAACGTTTCTCCATTGTTGAAGCTAAGTCTGATAGCCGGAGCAGATGGCAATTGTCCATTAATTTCAAAATTACGTGTAATAATACATCCTTTGGCATCTGTTATTGTAACACTATAATTCCCTGAAGCCAGATTGGAAACAGAACTAGTAATTGCTCCATTAGACCATAGATAAGTATAAGGAGATGTTCCACCACTTGGAGTTACCGAAGCTGTACCATTATTACTTCCACAACTTGCAGGTGAGGAACTTGTAGTTGCAGCCAAAACAGTAGGCTCCGTAATGGTAAAACTTTGAGTTTTTGTCGCATTAGCAGCATCTTTTACTGTGACAGTGTAATTTCCCGCAGCAAGTCCGCTAGCCGTAACATTAGTACCTCCACTTGGAGACCAGCTATAGGTGTAAGGTGCTGTTCCCCCAGAAACATTGACAGTAGCACTACCATTGGATCCACCATTACAGCTAACATTTGTCTGCGCTCCGGCACTTACAGTAAGGGCATTAGGATCAATTACAATACCCGAATCCTTAACCCAAGTGAAGGCGTCTAAACCCGCATATCTAAAAGCTCCACCCAAAGTAATCTGAAGCTGATCTATGATGATATTAGAATAGTTCTGACCATTCAGATTTGTCAAATCAATTAAGGTATAACCATTTGAGCTTCCAAAAGAAGTAGCAAAACCATTCGTTTTGGTCTGAGTAAATTTGGTAATTCCAGATAATTTACCAGTAATAGTAAGGGTTCCGGCAACATTTAAATCAAGATTTAATGCAGATAAAAACATCCAAAATCTATTAACTTTGAATAAATTAGATGTTGTTTTAATGCTAAAAGAAGCTGGACTATCTGTCGTGTATGAGTTATCAATGTATCTATTATCATTTGCTGTTCCGTTCCAGCCTGTTCCAGGAAAATTACCCTGTACTTGGAACGTACCTATGTGGGAAATAATATTGAAAATCACACCATTGTCCGTAAAAGAACTGCTTGCGTGCGATTCGGTTTCAAAATGTTCTGTACTTGTTTGTGCATCAAAAGCATTGGAAAAGATTAATAAAACCATTACCAACAAAGAATTGATTTTTTTCATAATGTTTACTTTTTAAGATTGTTAAATTTTTTTTCGATAAATGTAATTGTTATACTTAAAAATTTGAATTTTTCTGGGTGGACAATGGGAGGACAAATGATTTTACAAATAAACCAAGCTGATTATCTTTCATTTATCCCAAAGTGCTTTTTATTTTCAAATTATTCTTTAATGAATTTGAAACTCTCAATATCTTTAGCAGTATAAATTTGAATTAGATAAATCCCCTTTGATAATGACTTCAGATCTACATTCATTTCGCCAGTCATATTTTTTGATATTATTTTTTTCCCTTCCAGTGATATAATTTCCACTTTCAATATTTTTTCCTGAGTTTTCAAGTTCAGAATGTCCTTTACAGGATTTGGGTAGATAGTGATACTTTTACCTTCATTAATATCCGAAATTGATAAAGTCGGCTGCAATTCAAAAGCGCCAATATCAATCGTTGTTTCTTCGATTCTGCTTTTATCTGAAAGGTCGTAATTACCATATTTTGAAGCATCGTAGAAAGAATTATTTCCATGGTTAATTCCGCTGCTAGAAGTTTGCAATGTGAAATCTTTTCCGGCAATATCTTTGAACAAAGGATCAGTTGTATAATTATTAGAACCGTTCAAAGTCACATTATACTTTGGGAGAATAATTGAATTGTTCGCTGTTACAGTTGCCCCAGCACCATCAATTGTATTGACAGAATTGCCACCCATCCAAAAAATAGAGTTTTGTATCAAATTAAGAATTGGATTTACAGTTGCCAGAATTGTCCCGCCATCTGGATTATAGACCGTGGAATTAATAAAACTGAGGGAAGAAGCATTATTATAAAAAGGAATATAAATCTGATCTGAATAAACGAGACTATTAACCAAAGTAACACTGGAGCCATTTCTCACCGCAATTGCTGTTCCTTTATAGGCTCCGGCATATTGGGTAAAAGGCCCTATTTTATTATTTATAAACTTACTTTTATTGATTAAAATATTATTATTACCATAAGCAAAAATGGCCGCCCCAAGTCCACCATTTGCTCCGCCTTGAGAACCATTGTCTACAACATTTTCTTCAAAACGACAGCCTTTGATCTCAATATTTTGGTCCGTTCCATAATGATTAAAAACATCGAGCGCTCCACCTGCATATTTTGCGTAATTGCTATAGAAAGAACAGTTCTCTACTCGCGTGACATTAGCTCCTGACGTATTAGCTTCGATTGCCAAAGCTCCTAACTGAAACTGCGAGTTATTCTTAAATATATTATTGGATATCAACGGAGAATTATTCGCAATCGAAGGATAAACCAGAATTGCGCTTCCTGTATATCTTGGAAAATAATTATTCAAAACAGATCCGGCGCTTGCATTTCCATCCTGAAAAATAAAACCATCTATCTGTGTAGAATTGTCAATCGCTGAATCATACGCATCGATAATCATGATATGATAACTGTTATCAGAAGCAGATCCTACAGTTCCAATATCACCACTAAGAATCGTCTCGTTAGCAACAATATCTCTCTGTGACAAAGCAGTTTCTGTTCCTATAAAACCGCCGTAAATCTTCAAATCATTTCGGGTAATGTAAAAAAACTCATCTCTGTTGGAAGTAATAGAAGGATAATAAGTTCCCTTGGCAACCCAGATTTCTTTGATTGCTGGATTAGAGTTGGCAGCCGTAACGACCTGTTTCAAATTTTTAGAAGCATTGGACCACGAAGAACCCGTTTCTGCACCATCAATTACAGCCGCATTGACATAAACAATACCGTTAAGACTTGGTGAAATCTGCGCACCAACACAAGCAGGAATCAACAAACAAGAAAGAAAGAATAGAAATGTTTTCATAATTTCAGTTTTAATAGATTAGAATTGAATGACGATGATTTAGCATTCATCCATTAAAATTAGAAATGATGAAATTTTTATCTTAAAAAATGTTCTGAAACTATGCTTTTTTGTTCTAAAATGAAATTAGAAATGTTTGGAAATCTTGAAAACCTTATCTTCCAAATGCAATTTATCATTCACGATTTTTGAAATATGATATGGATTAACGGCTACGCTTCGGTTAATCCGTTTAAAATATTTAGAAGGGAAAACCTCTTCCAGATAGGACATCGTTGTTCTTAGAATTTGATTTTTACCGGACTTCAAATAGATTTCGACATAGATATGGTCAGCTTCTGCAAAAAGAAAATCTTTGGATTGGAAATAATAGACCTGTTTGCCAATCTCAATCTTGAAGATATTATCCTGATTGGCCAATGCAAGATTAATCGCTGTGATCAAATTCACACTTTCAACAGGTTTTGAAAGGTAGGCAGAAGGTTTCAGATTAGTCACTTTTTCGAGTGTACTTGGATCGGTCAAAGCGGTTGTAAAAATGAATGGAATCGAAATATTATTATTGATGAATTGCGCCAAATCCAATCCCGTCTTCTCTCCGGAAAGCGAAATATCAATCAAAACCAAATCAAATAATTTGTGAGACAACAACAGTTTTGCTTCTTCATAATCGTGGGCAATCTCGGACAAGAAAAACGGCTCCAGCATTCTTTTGACAGAGAACGAAATCAAGACCTCATCTTCTACAATCAGTATTCTGTTTTTATGCTCAGTCATTGAGAAATGTGATTTTGTAATTAGCATTATCTCTTATGTAATTCCCTTTCAGCTGCTTTACCATTCCTTCGATAATCAAAAGTCCGAGCGAATCTTTCTTATTTTCAAAATCGAAATCGGTTCCGTTATCCGAATATGACAATTCTATCTTATCATCAATCAAATTTAATTTTAAATTTAATATTAACGACTCTGTTTTTGCGTGCTTTATAGAATTAGTAATCAATTCATTAAGAATCAAACCAAATGGTAATGCTTTGTCTACTTTCAGAGTGATATTTTCGATATCAATTTTATAATCAATAACTCTTTGTGAACTGTTTTGATGCGTTTCGAAAATCCTGTTCGTATAACTTTCGACCTCGATAAGTGCATTATCATTATGATTCACACTGTAAGAATACAGTTCGTGCGCAATCATTATCGTTTTTATCCGTTGACGCAAGTCTTCGAATCTGTTTTTATACTCAGAACTATCAGCTTGGTCTTTCTGAAAATCTATCAGACTGAGAATCACAGCCAGATTATTTTTGACACGATGATTAAGTTCCTGAACCAAGAATTGTTTTTGCTCAAGATTGTTTTTCAAAGCAAGATTATTATCGGAAATTTCTTGTTTTTGAACTTCTATTTTCTTTTTATTTTTAAGAATCAACCAAAGTAAAAACGCTAAAACGAAAACAGAAATAAATAATGTGATATTAAGCTTTCGAGTGCCTGCAATGTTCTTTTGTAGTTGTTCTTTCTCTGTTTTTTCCTTCTGAAAATTAAATTGAATTCCCAGTTCTTTAACTTTAAGATCTCTTTGCTGATTACGGAACTGATTGTACAAGTCTGAAGCAAGTTTATAGTAATGTAAAGCGGAATCAGATTGATTTTGCTTTTCCATAATTTCACTTTTCAATTGAAAAATATCCGCTCTGTAATTTAAAACTCTTGAATTTTTGGAATTAGCAATTGCAGAATCTATGTAAACATCAGCCATTTTATAATCCCGCTTTGAGAAATATAAAAACGAAATATTATTATACATAGAATTAATCGCCTCGTTGTGATGAAGTCTTTTGTACAAATAAAGTGCACGCTGAAAATGTGCTAATCTTTTCTCAGGATTGTTCCGATTTCCCAACCCGAGAATCAGTTCTACATCAGGAAGATTTGATTCATCATTGACTGATATCGCATATTTTTTAGCCTCGTTAGCTATTTCAAATGCAATTTCCCGATGACCATTCACCCTGTAATAAGATGATTTCCTGATAAGAAAATGAGTATAATTTTTAGGTTTAAGTTCGGGATGATTTTTGATTATCTGTTCCGCTTTATCAATTTCGATTTTGGAGGCTTTTTCATCATTATTAATTTCAAAAATCAATTCTCTTTCGATATGGATTTTGAGTTGCTGTTCAGGCGTTAATTTATAATTAATGAGATTTTGAGACAGT
The DNA here is from genome assembly GCF_900141765.1 of Epilithonimonas zeae. Classification (NCBI taxonomy): domain Bacteria; kingdom Pseudomonadati; phylum Bacteroidota; class Flavobacteriia; order Flavobacteriales; family Weeksellaceae; genus Epilithonimonas; species Epilithonimonas zeae. The sequence continues at coordinate 2,460,524 of NZ_FSRK01000001.1, forward strand.
TTGAAAGCTTCATCATAGAGTCCCAATTCTGTTAGAATTTTCACTTTTAAAACGTCCAAATTTACTTTTTCAGAATCTTTAAAACGTTCTCTATTTTGATTAATCAATTCTAAAGCAGTTGAATAATCTGAATTCTTAATCTTATTATCAAGACTTCTTTCCAATGACTGAATAGATTCTTGCCCGAAACAAAAAACAATCAGAAAAAAAAGAAAAAAGCCAAAATAGATTCTCACAGCCTAACAAAGATAAACAAATGCAGTCTCTATTTTTTATATTGCCAACTACATTTTGTAAGGATTCAAATTTATAATCTTCCGTGACCTATTCATTAAAAATGTTCTGAAAGTAATGGTTTTTGTTCTAAAATATACGTTCAATCATTTATAATTAGAATACGAAATAACTACGCATTTTAACATTATTAATAAAATATTCCCAATGATTAAATAAATATTTTTAAAAATTAACACAAATAATATCCGAATATTAAAAAACTATCATAAATTTACATTGAATTAAAAATTAACTATTATGAAAAAAATTCTACTATTATTAACTGTAAGCGTTGCAGTTTCAAATTTGTATGCACAAGTTGACATTACCGCATCATCTGGTACAGCAACCGGAACCTACACGACATTGAAAGGAGCTTTTGACGCCATTAATACAGGAACACACCAAGGTGCTATCACCATTAGCATAACCGGAAATACAACCGAAACTGCTACAGCAATTCTAAATGCGAGCTCAGGCACTTCCAGTTACACATCGGTTCTTATCCAACCTGCAACAGGAGTTAACGCAACAATTACCAGCGCAAGTACTGTTGCAACTATCAAATTCAATGGTGCCGATAACGTAACAATTAACGGAAGCAATAATGGAAGCTCTTCAAGAAATTTGACTATTAGTAACACTTTTGTAGCAACAACAGGCACTACACCTGTCGTGCTTTGGGTTTCCAGCACTGCGACGGATGGGTCAGAAAACATAACGCTTAGAAATACAAATTTTGCTGGATCCTCAGGAACAGGAACTATTGGTGGCGTTATTGTTTCAGGAACGACTCTAGGAGCTGCCGAAGTACCCAACAATAACTTCTCAGCCATCAACAACACTTTTATAAGAGCTCAAAATGGTATCTTTTTGGTTGGAAATGCAACAAATACCGACACTGGGTGGATCGTAAGAAACAACGAAATAGGATCTACGGTTACTGCAGACAAAATGCTATTTAGAGGTATCGCAGTACAAAACGCCAAAAACTTTGAGGTAAGCGGAAACGTAATAAAAGGAGTAGCTCTTCCTGCAACTTCCACAAATACAACACAAGGTATTCTAGTTGGCGCCGCAGTAACTAACGGAAGTATTTTCAACAACAGAATTTCGGATATCAAACAACCCAACACTGCCGGATACGGCGCTGTAGGTCTTTATATCAATTCAGGCTCAGCTACATCTAATTTATTAATTTACAACAATGTTATTAATGATATTGCAGGCACCGGATATTCAGCAGGCGGCGGATTAGCTGATAACGGCAACGGTATAGTAATTGGCAACGGCGCCGGTTTCAAGATTTACTACAATACGGTAGTTATGGACACCAACCAAACGAACGCAGGAAGACCTTCCGCATTTAACGTATTAAGCACAGTTACTGCAGCTGGAGCAATAGATCTTCGAAATAATATTTTTGTAAATAAACAAACACAGACAGGAGAAAAGTACACGATCTATTCCGGTGCGGCTAATACCGTTTTTTCAAATATCGACTATAATGACTACTACTCTTCAGGAGCTAATCTTGGATATATCGGTTCTGCTAGAGCCACTTTAGCTAATTTACAAACAGGCTTTGGAGGCAATGTGAATTCAATCAATGTATTACCAGCATTTGTGTCTGCAACAGATTTAACCCCAGCAACAACAGGAAATGCTACCTTAGATAACAAAGGAACACCTGTAGCAGACGTCACTCTAGATATGAACGGCAATACAAGAAGCGCTACAACACCAGATTTAGGCGGATACGAATTTACCGACACTACTTTAGCTGTTCAGGATGTTAATAAATCTAAAATTAATTACTATCCTAACCCAGTCGTTGACCAATTACAAATTAGCAATGACAAAAAGATTAATACTGTAGAAATTTACAATGCTTCTGGATCAGCAATTAGAAATGTTATTATCAATTCTGAAAAAGGATTTATTGATATGAGACAATTACCTGTTGGAGTTTATATTTTGAAAATTAATTCCGATAAGCAATCAGAAACAATTAAAGTTATTAAAAACTAAAACAATAACTAATTTTAAATTTTAAGAGACCATTAATAGATGGTCTCTTTTTTTATTTCAGCCTTTTAATAATTATCATAACTCTAAACAAATCCCTATTTTTACGAAAAATTACAAATTGGACTTATCTTTAAGAACAGTTACCGTCACACGTTACATCCTGCCATTAAGAGAAGGAGGCTCTTTGCCTGCTTTGGCAGAGGCTGATGACGATTTCAAATATGTACTGAAGTTCCGTGGCGCAGGACATGGCGTGAAAGCTTTGATATCAGAATTGATTGGAGGCAAAGTTTCTCAAGTTTTAGGATTTCGTATTCCGGAGTTGGTATTTGCTAATCTTTCCGAGGATTTTGGAAGAAGCGAAGCTGATGAGGAAATTCAAGACTTATTGAAAAATAGCTGTGGACTGAATCTCGCTCTTCATTATCTTTCCGGCGCCATCACTTATGATCCGGGCGCAGTAAAAATCGACCCGAAATTATCATCCGAAATTGTCTGGCTGGATGCATTTCTTACCAACATCGATCGTACTTTCCGCAATACCAATATGTTGATGTGGCATCAGGAATTGTGGTTAATAGATAACGGTGCTTCCCTATACTTCCATCACAACTGGGACAATTGGGAGAAGAACGCTGTAAGTCCTTTTGTGATGATAAAGGACCACGTCCTCCTTCCTCAAGCTTCAGAATTGGATGAAGTGAATCAACGATTCAAAGCGATATTGACAGATGATGTTTTGAGAGAAATCGTAGAACTGATTCCTGAAGATTGGCTACAATGGAATGACACCGATTTAACTCCAACCGAAATCAAAGAGGTATATTTCCAATTCCTAATCCTGAGACGCGATAATTCTGACAACTTTTTAAATGAAGCCAAAAATGCAAGAGCAAAAGTTATATGAGTACGCGGTAATCCGTTTGGTTCCGAAACCTGAACGCGAAGAGTTCTTCAACGTTGGATTAATTATGTTCTCCAAAAGAGAAAAATTCATTCAGGTAAAAATTCATCTTTGCGAGGAGAAGTTTCGCGTCATCCAATCGAAAATAGATTATAATGATGTGAAAAAACATTTGGAATCTTTTGTCAGTATTGCCAAAGGTGAAAAGTCTGCAGGCTCTATTGCTCAGCTTGAAATTCCGGAACGTTTCCGATGGTTAACTGCCGTGAAAAGTTCTATTATTCAAACCTCAAGACCTCATCCCGGATCAAGCCCAGATTTGGAAAAAACTTTTGAAAGATTGTTTGAAGAGTTGGTTTTGTAAAATTAATTGTACACCAAAACTTCATCTTCTTTCAGACTCTGGATAAAATAAGACGGCGTAACACCATTGATCTTTTTAAAAGCCAAAACAAACACCTGAGGTGAGGCATAACCACATTCCTCAGCGAGATAACTGATTTTGCACTCTCTATATTTCGGCTCATTATATAACTTATGGACGATATAATTAATTCTTAGATTATTGATATAATTGCTAAAATTCTGGGACTTGTTATTTTTGATAATTTCTGCCAGATATTTGGAATTGGTATTAAGATGAGTTGCCAAGTGACTGACTGTAAAATCTTTTCTAAGAAATTTGTCAGATTTTTCGAAAGCTGATAGCCTTCTGAGAATTCGAGCTTCTGTTTCGGCGGAGATCAAGTTTTTGTTAGAAACTTCAAAATCATCAGTAAAATCTGGTTCAATTTGAGTATTATCTTCAGTTTCGTGAATGGCATTGGTTGAATTTTCAGTTTGAACCGATTCAACCTTAAGCCTATCTATCATCGCCTCATAATTCTTGCGCAGTATCCTGTTATTTCTACGAACCAAGACCCAAGACCCAAACGCTATAATTACAATCACAATCCCGCCATAGAACAAAAGCGTCTTTTTTGATTGCTCATTTTTGACATTGGCTTTTTTAATTTCATCTCTGGACTGATGAACAATTGCTCTTTTCTCCACAAAGTTGATACTGTCATTAAGCGCAGTGTACAACTTCATATACTTGTTTTCTTCTGCGGTATTTTTGAGAAAGCCGTACGCATTCTTCATATTGTTAAAAGCAAACAATCGATTCCTCGGTTCACTTTTAGTCTTTTCAATTTCGAGTAACTTTTGAGAATAATCTATACTCTTTTGATAGTCGCCTTTTTCCAGATAAAAACCGCTAATTGCATAATAAACATCGTTTTCGCAGATCTTAAAGTATTTTGGAGCAGTTGTCTGGAACTCTAAGGTTTTTACAAAATATTTTTCTGCTATATTAAAATCCGGAGGCTTCTGCCCATAGACATAATAACTGCCCATATTCATCAGTTCAAAAATATAGAGATAATAGTATTTTGATTTCTGATATTCCGTAAGATTATTGGTAGGTGTAGTTTCTATAGCATTAAGGCTCTTTTTGGTTGAAACATACCAATTCTTGGGATCATTTTCTCCCTCGTACATTCCTGCAAAATTTGCATAAATACGGCAAAGCTGAATATGTCTATCTGCAGGGTTTTCTATTTTCTCAGCATACCCAAGGGATTTGTTTAGAATTATTTCTGCTTCGGGTAATTTATCTAAAATAATATTGATTTTTCCTCGGTACAAATAGATTGCACTAAGAGCAGAGTTATTTTTCAGTTTTTCAGCCAACACTTCTGCCTCGTCACTGTATTTTCCGGACAGGATGTAATCATTTTTCATCAAGGCAATCTTTTGCAACATCGTCAAACCTCTCAAAACACCTTGTTGAAAGTCTATTTTCTTGGATTGATCAGCCAGTTTTTTAACCTTATCCATACTGGCAATCTCTTTATCATCAATCTCAATCCTATCATAACTATTGATGATGTTTCTTTGAGTTTCCTTTCTGATTTGAGAATAAGAAACCGTATAAAAAGAAAAAAGAATAAGCATTAAGTAGAGCGACTTTTTCATAGAACTATCGTTTTATTTTGCAAATGAGCTCTGCTTATCCAACCAAAACCCTTTCAAAAATACAATATTCTCATAAAAACATCATATAAATTATCCATATTTAATCCATAAAATAATATAAGAATATTTACTCACATTATCACTACTCTCTGTTTACCAAATCCATAGAAAAAGCAGGCAAGCAAATCGCAATATATTCACAAGGATCATAAAAGGGATTAGAATAACGGACTCTGGCTCCTTTTTCTATCAGAATACTTTGTCCTCTTTCCAGAATTATAGAATCACCATCAATCTCGAAATGCTTTTTGCCTGAGATAATCAATGTAAATTCATCAAATTCCGGCGTTTGGTATGGTTCGCTCCAGTTGGGCGGTGCAACCATATGCGCAATGGAGATTTCTGAGTTTCTGGTAGAATTCCCCCAATGTTCTTCAATTAATTTCCCATCCGTTGTCGGAACAATAAAAGGGTTTGCCTGGATTCTGTACTTTTTCATATCAGATAATTTTCTTTTGTAATTTCAAAAACGACATTCAATCGTTCTGGTTCGCCAAAGTAAGCTACATTAACTTCATCTACTTTCTTCGCACCTAGCTTTTCCATTGCTTTCTGAGAACGGATATTATCTTTTCCAACATGGAAATTAACTTTATCTACAAACTGAAAAATATAATCCAGCATCAGTTTTTTGACTTTTGGATTCAGTTTGGAACCCCAGAATTTGGTTGCATAAAATGTATAACCAATGAATATCGAGTTATCTTCCGGGTTATAATCATAAAATCTTGTGCTTCCGGCAATTTCTCCAGTATTTTTTTCTACAATTTTGAAAGCGCCCCGACTCTCCATTGCGCCTTGAAAAAAGTTTTGAAAAACCTCTTTTTTGTATCGGTCTTTATTCGGGTGTTGTTCCCAAATCTTTGGGTCAGAAGCCACTGAAAACAATTGCTCAAAATCATTCTCTTCTAATGGAACTAATCTTACAAAGTCGTTCTCTAAAGTTGGTTGGATGTTCATATGATAATTATGGTTGATAAATGTTATATTCTCTGTCAGGCTGAGGTTATCGAACCTTTTAATTATTTTCAGCCGTGATAGACTCTGGAGAAGACAATTTTTCCGTGTTTGATTTCCAGGACCTCTCCCACTTTCATATCTTCCTCGCCTTCCACTTTTCTGGTATATTCCATAAAAATCTGTTCAGAATCTGCGGTCAGCTTATTGACTTCATATTGCAAAGTCGGAAGCCTTTCAAAGCAATCTTTCCACCAAGTTCTCAAAGCGTTTTTACCTTTTATCAAACCATCTGTTTCCGGTTCTCTGATTTTAAGTTTCGGACTATAATGTTCTGCTGAATCATGATAAAGTTCAAGCAGATTTTCCAAATTATGTTCATTGAAAGCTTTAAACCAAAGCATTGCGATATCTTTCAGGTTTTGTGGTATCATATTCTGTTTACTGATACCAAATTTAAAACAAAAAGCTGTTCATCAACATTATTATTTTCTAAACACAGATTATTCTAATTCATTTCAGTCTTATTAATAGTGCGTTGTTTTCTAAACTGATACACTGAACCGGCAATAAAAAGTATGAAAAAGAACAGCAAAGTCTTTGCAATAATAGGATCAGTAGGTGCTTTTGCTAATGGATGACCAATTGGGACTCTTGTAAAAGTCTCGTTAACCGTCGGCACAAATGATAGAAAAAAGCTGAAAGACAGAAGAAAGTTTTCAAAATACCGAGCCTTATGATTATTAGATTTCTTTTCTGACAAATAAAAAGCAACCACAATTAATATGACGATAAATAACGAAAAAACATGTCCAGGATTGAAGCCGTGCTTCAACAATCCCAATGATGTGAGCGATGTGACGAGCGTACAATAAAAATAAATTTTGCCTGTAAGCTTTTTCAAATCAATTTTCCCTTGTTTTACAAAAGCGATGATGGCAGCTGCAATCGCTATAATACCGATGATGGTATGAAAAATCCCTAAACCAGATAGTCCCATTTTGTTTTAATTTCAAATTGTTGTGTCATTATTGACAGTGCAAATTTGAGATATGAAAAAATGAAACATTTTGCAAAAAAGGTCAATTATTTGTGCATTTGGTTCACTCGATAATTGGTTGGAGATGTATTATACTTGTTATGAAAACTTTTGGTAAAATTCGCCAAATCATTAAAACCACATTCAAAAGCGATGTCTGTGATGCGATTGTCCGAGGTCAAAAGTAGTTCCGATGCTCTCTCAAGTCTTTTATTTCTGATATAATTGGCAGGAGAATTATTATACAATTTTGCAAATTCTCTTTTGAAAGAAGAGACACTCAGATTGGTCTTTTGTGCTAAATCTTCTACACTAACCTGAGAAAACAGATTGGCTTCTATGATTTGTTTGAAAGTATAAGTTACTGGCGAAAAAAGCTGTGATAAGATAACATTTACGGTTTCTGCATTTTGGGTTTGAGATAATAGAATAATAATTTCTTTCAATTTTAGAATCAAAATATCATCATTTACAAGAGCTGGTGTTTCAAAATAAAACAACAGTCCCTCTATATATTTCTGAATCAGGAAATCGTTGTTAATTTTTCCGCCCGATTGATTGCTGACAGCATTCTTTGGCGATTGTAGCAAAGCGGGAAATTCTCTTTCGTAGATTTTTTTCAGAATATCAGCGTGAAAAGTGACAATTACAATCTCGCTATTAGCGTCTGCATCCAATTGTTCTATCTTTTTTCCAGAATTGACACAATTTAAAAATAACGAATAATTTTGAGGAATATCCAAATATATTTCATCTGTTTTATATTGCATTCTGCCATTCTTCACATACAAAAAGCAGGCTTGTTCAGAAACAGGAAATACAAACTCAAAAGGTGGTTTCAACACTATCTTTTGGATAAATGATTTTTCATACAAATCAATTTTTTGGTAATCTATTATCATATTTCATCTGTGTTATCTGTTCTAATCATTAAAAAAGTATCGCTTTCTCCAGTTCCAAAAGCTTTTGTTTTCGCCAGATTCCTCCACCATAACCCGTCAAAGTTCCATTAGTTCCGATGACTCTGTGACACGGAATGATGATTGAGATTTTATTCAGTCCGTTCGCATTGGCTACCGCTCTTACAGCTTTTGGATTGCCAAGAATATCGGCTTGTTGCTGGTAACTCCTTGTTGTTCCGTAAGGAATAGTTCTCAGGATTTCCCAAACATTCTTTTGAAAGTCCGTGCCAACAGGCGCAAGCGGAACGGTGAAATCCAATCTTTTGCCGTCGAAATATTCCTCTAATTCTTTTTCTAATATTTTAAAATAAGGATTCTCTCCCTGAATAATATTGGCTTTGAAATATTTTGAAATATCGTCCAGTTCTTTCGAAAGTGATTTTCTGTCGGAGAATTCCAGCATACAGATTCCGTTTTCGTTGGCGCAGGCAATCATTGTTCCCAGCGGTGTTTCGATTCTTTTGAGGTCAACAATCTTTTCCAATTTTGAGTTCTTTGGGGAAGTTCCGATGATTGATTTGAAACTGTCATTGAAACCACTTAAACTTTCGTACCCGTTTTCCAAAGCTACATCCAGGACATTCTCTCCTTGCTGAAGTTTCTTGAAAGCCGAATTGATTTTGAAAGTTCTTTGAAATGCGTGAAAAGTCATTCCGTGATGTTTGAGAAACCAACGTCTTACAGTTGCAGGCTCCATTCCTCTATTTATCAAATCAATATCTTTGAATTTGAGTTCCGGATTTTCTGACAATTCATCCATCAGTTTTTGAATTTCGATTGGTGTTTCATCAGGATTTTCTAATGGTTTACAAACTTTGCACGGGCGATAACCTTTCTGTATGGCATCTTTTGTATTATCAAAAAACTCCACATTTTCAGGTTTCGGTTTTCTCGCCGTACAAGTTGGTCGACAGAAAATCCCCGTCGTTTTTACACCCATCCAAAATACACCTTCGAATTCCGGATTCTTTTCAAACGATGCCTGATACATTATTTCGTTACTCAATTCCATAATTGATTGTCTTGAATGATACAAATTTAATCGTTTTCGTAATCAGTCAACAACCGAAAAATGAACAAGTATTTTTTCTTTGCTAAGATTGGAGGAAAATATTTATCTTCCAAAACACAAAATCAACAGTTTTATGGACAAGAGAAAACTTCGCGAATCTATTTTCAGACATTTGGACGGCATCGTTACAGCACCTGTGATTTCGGCTTTGTCCAAGAAAAAAGTACTGAATTTTATTCTTGCTAATGACAATTTGGAACTTTCTGAAATCAACGAAAAATTTGAAGCTAACGAAGGTTATCTGAATGTCGCATTGCGGGTTTTGGCTTCTCAAGGATTTTTGAATTACGAATTGGATAATCAATCTGATATTGTAAAAATTTCTGTTAATTCTAAAAGCAAAGACGCTTTTTCTCATCAGAATTTTTATGTTGATTTAGCAGAATTTTTAGCAGATGATGATGTTATTAATTCTAAAGAACTAACTGAAAATCTTTGTAAAAAATGGATTCGGCTTTTTGAAAAATACAAATCTTTTCTGAATGAAAACGCAGACGAATTTTCTCTGAATTACCAAATCCAGAAACATATCGAAGGAGCTCTTGTTGGACCAATTATCATCAAACTCGGAATGAGCGGAATGTTTCACAAATACTTTATGGAAGCCAGTTTCAGCGCAGAAGAGTTCCATAAAACCCCTGAATATTTTGGGGAAATCCTCGATTATCTTTCCGAGTTAGGTTGGTTTTCGAAAAAAGGAAAAAACTTCCAATTCACCGAAACAGGATTGTTCTTCGCAAGACGAGCAACTGCTTATGGCGTAACAGTTTCTTATCTTCCGATGTTCTCAAAACTCGATAATTTGATTTTTGGAAAAGCTTCAGAAATCAGAGAAATTGAAGACGGCGAAGACGAAATCCACGTGAACCGTGAAATGAATGTTTGGGGAAGCGGTGGCGCACATTTGACTTATTTCAAAGTGATTGATGAGTTTATCATTGATATTTTCAACCGACCTTTGAGCGAACAGCCAAAAGGAATTTTGGATATGGGCTGTGGAAACGGTGCACTTTTGCAACATCTTTACGAAGTCATCGAAAGGCAGACTTTACGTGGAAAACACCTCGAAGAAAATCCGTTGTTTTTGGTAGGTGCAGATTACAATCAGGCTGCGTTGAAAGTCACAAGAGCCAATCTCATTAAAAATGATATTTGGGCAAAAGTGATTTGGGGCGACATTGGAAATCCTCAAAAACTGGCAGAAGATTTACAATCCGATTATAATATTGAACTTAGCGAACTTTTAAATATCAGGACTTTCCTTGACCATAACAGGATTTGGGAAGATGTTTTGGATATTAATTCTGATAGAATTAGTACATCAACTGGTGCTTTTGCTTTCCGAGGAAAACGATTGTCCAACAAAGATGTGGAAGAAAACCTGCTGAATCATCTTAAAAAATGGACACCTTATGTTGAGAAATTTGGACTGCTATTGATTGAACTTCATACGCTTTCGCCAGAAATCACTTCAAAAAATCTTGGTTTAACAGCATCAACAGCTTATGATGCAACACACGGATTTTCTGACCAATACATTGTAGAAGTGGATGTTTTTCACAGAATTTGTAAAGAATCCGGTTTGGAACCTGATACTAATCTTTTCAAGAAATTTCCAGATTCTGAATTGGCTACAGTGAGTATTAATCTTTTGAAGCGATAATTTTGTATCTTGAAGCAACATAAAATCGTATGAAAAACAGTCTAACAATCATTATTATTTTAATGGCTTCACTATTTACTTTTGGACAGAATCTAGAGTCGCCAGATTATAAAGAAACGAAAATCGAAAGTGGAAGCACGTTCAAAAAATATAAAAATGGAAAGCTGGATAGCATTGTCGTAGCAATGTACGCTGTCAATTACGGTAATGCTCTAATCTTTGCCAAGAAAAACAACGAAATCAGAATTACAAATGCTGATGATGAAAATTCTGTCATTAAAATTGAATTAAAAAATAATAAACAAGTCCGAACTTTTTTCTATAAAGACAAACCTGCAATCGTTGTTGAAAGTATTGATTTTGATATCAATCAGTTACCAAAAAACACGATGATTAATCGTTTTTTCTTTGATAATATTATCCAAAATGTAAGTATCAAAACAGATTATGAGGTTTTTGGCAATGATAATCCAGACAAGACCTTTAAACTTTTTTATAGACTGAATATCCGAACCGACTTGGATAATCTGGACGCAATTTTTGAAAATATTGGAGCATTTTTCAGTGAAGAAGATGCACTTTTGAAAATTTTCTATGGAAATTATGCGGAAAAGTTTGCACCAAAGATTTTGACCTATTTAAAAACTAATGATTCGGGAATAATTACGGATGGGATTACTCTAGACTATCAAAATAAAAACGCCAAGGAACCCAATCCTTACAACATCTACAAAAACGGAAAAATTATCAAATCCGGAAAAGCAAACTTAGCTGATTTCCAAAAAATTTACCAAGATTACATTATCAAATTGCAAGAGTAATTCATCAATTTACTCCGATTTGAATACTTTTCAGAATATTCTCAGCTTGTTTGATATGTCTCAAATTGTGATAAATTACGAAGCGGAAAGTATCGCCTAATTTCAGTTTAATGAGTTTTGAAATACTGATTGAAGTTTTCGTTTTCTCCAAATCAACATTTTTTGCTTTTCCCAAAAGTTCAAGCATTTTATTCTGTTGGCTGATAAATTCTTCGATGATAGATTTGTCCAAAAGTTTATGAATTGGATTGGATATTTTCAAAGTCTTCATCTTATTGAGTTTCTCTTTCGGAAGCATCATATTGGCAAAATAATTTCCTAAAACTCCACTTTTAAAATAGGATTTAGTTGTTTGAAACCGGCTTTCACTGATTCGATTTTCGATTTCCGAAAGATAGAAATCACCATAAAAATTGAGATGTTCCATGCATTCCAAAATACTCCAGCTGTCTTCTGATTTTCGAAAATTTAAAGTTCTATTATTTTGATTGAGTAATGATTCAGCAAACTCAATATTATTCTCTGTGATAGTTTTAAGTTCGTTAAGTAATTGATTAATTGGAATCGTCATCGTCAAAATTTTTCACAAAAGTCCAAATCTTCATTTATAAAAAGATTGATTGAAGTCAAGATTTTTTCAATCTCGATAATGTTTCCGGCGACATCCTGAGATAGTTTGCAATATACTTATTTGGTATTTCCTGAAAAAGCTTCGGACTGCGTTTCAGAACTCTTTCGTAACGGATTTTTGGTGAACTGTACAGCAAATCTTTTTCACGCTCCATCTGTTGCAAAACAAGATCTTCCAGAATCGAATTCCATAACTTCAGATTCTCATTACTGGAATTAATAAATTCATAAAAATCCTTTTTGGAAGCCATTTTTACCGTTGAAGCTTTGATTGCCTGAATATAAAACTCAGAAGGCTTTCCAGACAAAAAAGAATCCAACGAAACAATGATATTGCCTTGATAACCGAAACGAATAATCCGTTCTTCATCCTCATCTACGATAAAAATCCGGACACTTCCCTCTTCTACAAAATAAATGTTCGTATCGGTAGTTCCGGACGTTTTGAGAAATTCATTCCGCTTCAATTCTTTCGTTTGCCAGGAAAGTTGGGTTTGCAACAATTCTAAAATCATAGGTGTTCCAGAAATTTCAAATTAAATCTAAATGTATAATTAATTTTATTAAATTTGAGATTAACAACCATTGACAACTTTAAAACATTGAAAAAAATCTATTTCTTTTTATGCACTGCTTTATTCATTAATTCAATTAATGCGCAGGAAAAGATTCCGTTCAGAATTACCAAGTACAACAATATCATTGTAAAAACGTTGGTCAATGACAAAGATTCTCTGGACTTGATGTTTCAAATCGCAATGCAGGATGCCTCTGTTTCTCCCGAAAGACTGAAACCGGCAAAAAGTATTGTATTCAAAAATGAAATCAGTGAAAATAATTCGGTTAAGATTGGAAACCTGGAATGGAAAAATGTGAAATTCTATGACAACGAACTGACCGGACCAGAAGCTGACGGAAAAATCGGAACAGGAATGTTCAAAGGAAAAACTTATAAAATAGATTATGACAACAATCAATTTGTAATTTATGATAAACAACCTGACATCAAAGGTTACAAAGAAGTTTCTTATATATCTAACCAGGAAGGACAAATATTTTTATCCTGTGATAATTTGATAGACAACGAAACTTATGAATCAAATTTCCTTCTACAATCGGGTTATGCTGGTGGCTTGCTTTATAACAATCAGTTTGCGGACACAAAAGATCTGAATAAAAAACTGAAAATAACAGGCGAAAAAACATTAAAAAATTCTGCAGGAAAAAGCATTATAACTAAACAGGGAATCTTGCCAATGTTGACAATTATTGATAACATTACTTTAAAGAATGTATCGGCTGGATTTTTCAGTGGGGAAATTAAAAATCAATCTACCAGCTATTTTGGAGCTGATTTGATAAGAAGATTCAATTGGATTTTCGATGCGGAAACAAAACACATTTACATCAAGCCTAGTAAATATTTTGACGCACCATATTTCAAATTTAATTAAGAGCAAATCCCCCATAAACATTAATAATGAGGGATTTTATTTTATTATTTCACGCTTTTAACACGAATCATTCCTTTGCTTTCGTGGTACATCATACACATAATTTTGCCGTCTCTTTCTTTGCATTCTTTGGTGTAATCGTAAACCAATGACACTTTTTCGCCCTCTTTTTTAGATTCCAGAATTTCGGCATTACAAACCAGGTAATCTTCATTTTCTCCGACTCTGAGGTAAGTTCCTGTGCAATCTCTTACAATGGTTCCTGTTTGCAATCTGTCGTGAACAGTGGCGCAGGAAAATAACAATGTTGAGAAAATTCCTAAAGATAAAATGTGTGATACTTTCATAGATTTTTATTTGGATTAAAGGTATAAATAAATTAACTAGCTTTTGAAACAAATTTTGGCTTCCTTAATAGTTAAAAATCAATTTCCCCGCCCATTTTATCAGTGATTTCTTTCATTATCCTGTAAGGAAATTTATCCATAAAATTATATAATAAAACCTGTTTTACATTCTCTCTTTGTGTTTTTAAATCTGATTCCAGAAGAAAAGCAATATCAGATTTGTAAAAAGAATGTCCTTTTTTTAATCTGGTATATATTTTTTCTATTTCAAAATCTTCGAACAAGTCTTCATTTTCTGAAGTAATGAAAGTGGAAAAAATTTCAAGATATTCATCAAGATATATTTTTCTTTTTCCCTTATACTTGTCTTTAAAAAAATAAATTAACCACTTGTTCAAAGTTCTTTTGTTGATTCCAAATTCTTCTGTTATATCATCCTTATTTACTGTAAACTTTTTAATCAGAAAAATCTTCTTCTCATCATTTGTCATTTTCTTTAAATTTACATTGAAAAGAATCGTAAAGTTTTCATCGATAATTTTTTGTTCATCTTTTTCATCGATATTAAAAAAATTATGAAGGTTATCCTCATTGGTAATAAAAGATTGTAAATCGATTTCGGATAGTTTTTTAAGTCCAGAAATTATCTCAGTAATATTAACTGGTTTTATTAGTGGCTCTGCTAATTTCATCAAAAAATCAACATTCAACTCATTTATTAACAGTTGTTCAAAATCATTATCTGAGTCTGCCGTCTCTTTTATTTGTTTTATTCTCTCACCTGCAATTTCTTGCGAACCATAGATTCTAGCGAGATTGTTTTCAATTAACCTTTCTTGTTTTTCGAGAGGAAGATTTTGAAATATTTTAACAATATGTTTCATCATAATAAAAAAATCGTTTATCAAAAATAATAAACGATTACAAAATTTTAAATTTTATTTCTTCTTTGGTTGAAAAATTTTATTATTAGGATTTAATTGATTTGCATGATTGTTATTTGCTGTTTTAAAAGTAGTATTCAACCCTTTTGTTCCGATGTTTTTGTTGCTGATATCAGCTTTGTGATTTTTTGACATTTTTTTTAATTTGTTTAGTTAAAATTTTATTGTTTGTTAATTAACAGGACAAATGTATATTGAATAAAAAAAAGCTTTCCAAATTATGCACGGTAATTAAAAAAACCTCGTAAGTTATCTTACGAGGCTTCAAATATATTTTATTTTGAAAACTACATCGTCTCCATTTTAAAACTCATACTTTCGATCACTTTCAGAATCGCTTCCACCGTATCCATTGATGTCAGACAAGGAACGCCGTTTTCTACGGACATTCTTCGGATCTGGAAACCGTCCCTTTCGGATTGTTTTCCTTTCGTGGTCGTATTCACAACATATTGTACCTTTCCTTTCTGAATAAGATCTATCAAATTCACATCTTCTTCTCCAATCTTATAACCGATTTTCGTCTGGATTCCTTTTTCCTCGAAGTATTTCGCTGTTCCTTCTGTCGCCCAGATCCTGAAGCCGATAGTATGAAATCTTCTTGCAATTTCAGCAGCTTCCTCTTTGTCCTGATCTGCAACGGTGAACAAAATAGAACCGTGAGTCGGAACTTTTCTCCCTGCTCCAATCAATCCTTTGTACAAAGCCTTTTCGAAAGTTGAATCTTTACCCATTACTTCTCCTGTCGATTTCATTTCCGGGCCGAGAGAAATATCAACTTTTGTTAATTTACTGAAAGAGAAAACCGGAACTTTTACAAAAATTCCATCTTTATTCGGAACCAAACCTGATTGGTAACCAAGGTCTTTCAATTTCGTTCCAAGAATTGCTTTCGTTGCCAAATTTGCCATCGGAACATCTGTGATTTTCGATAAGAAAGGAACGGTTCTGGACGAACGCGGATTCACTTCGATGACGAAAACTTCTCCGCCAGAAATCACGTATTGGATGTTCATTAACCCAATAACGTTCAAGCCTTTTGCTAATCTAATGGTGTAATCTTCAAGCGTTTTGATTTGAGTTTCCGTCAAAGTCTGAGGCGGATAAACCGCAATCGAATCTCCGGAGTGAACACCTGCTCTTTCGATATGTTCCATAATCCCTGGAATTATTGTCGTTTCGCCGTCACAAATGGCGTCTACTTCCACTTCTTTTCCTGTCAGATAACGGTCAATCAAAACTGGCTGATCTGGACTAGCTTCCACCGCATTTTCCATATAATGGGCGAGTTCTTTTTCAGAATAAACGATTTCCATCGCTCTTCCTCCTAAAACATAACTTGGACGAACTAAAACCGGATAACCAATCTCGTTGGCAATCACAATCGCTTCTTCTTTTGAAGTCGAAGTTTTCCCCAATGGTTGAGGAATTCCTAAATCTTGTAAAGCTTTTTCAAATTTATCTCTGTTCTCAGCTCTGTCCAGATCTTCAAGGGAAGTTCCCAAAATCTGTACACCGTGCGCTGCCAATTTATCCGCTAAATTAATCGCTGTCTGTCCTCCGAATTGTACCACAACTCCTTTTGGTTTTTCGAGTTCGATGATGTTCATCACATCTTCTTCTGCCAAAGGTTCGAAGTATAATTTGTCTGAAATCGAGAAGTCTGTAGAAACCGTTTCAGGATTGGAGTTGATGATAATCGCCTCGTAACCCATCTGCTGTATTGCCCAAACCGAATGAACCGTTGCATAATCGAATTCAACACCTTGACCAATTCTGATTGGACCAGAACCCAAAACGATGATTTTCTCTTTGTCAGAAACGATACTTTCATTTTCATCTTCG
Source organism: Epilithonimonas zeae (assembly GCF_900141765.1). Lineage (NCBI taxonomy): Bacteria > Pseudomonadati > Bacteroidota > Flavobacteriia > Flavobacteriales > Weeksellaceae > Epilithonimonas > Epilithonimonas zeae. The sequence goes on from NZ_FSRK01000001.1 coordinate 2,477,548, forward strand.
TAAGTTCCGTAGAAATAAGGTGTTTCTGATTCAAATTCTGCGGCGCAAGTGTCTACCATTTTGTAAACTGGCATTATTCCGTTGTCTTTTCTGAACTGGAACACTTCTTTCTGAGTGGTTTCCCAAAGATGCGCGATATTCAAGTCTGCGAAACCTAATTTCTTAGCTTCGAGAAGAATGTCTTTATTGAATTTATTTTCTTTGATTTTCGTTTCAAAATCAATTAATTTTTTGATTTTCCAGATGAAGAATTTATCAATTTTGCTCCACTCTACAATCTGTTCCCAATCGTACCCTCTTCGTAAAGCATCACCAATAATGAATAATCTTTCGTCATCACAAACCCGGATCCTTCTTTCGATTTCTTCGGCTGTTAAAGCATCTGCCTGTTTTTTCTTAAGTCCAAGATGTCTCAATCCCGTTTCCAAAGAACGAATCGCTTTTTGCAAAGATTCTTCGAAGTTTCTTCCGATTGCCATTACTTCGCCTGTTGCTTTCATCTGAGTCGACAATCTTCTGTCAGCTGTTTCAAACTTATCGAATGGGAATCTAGGAAACTTGGTTACCACATAATCCAAAGCCGGTTCGAAACAAGCATAAGAAGTTCCTGTTACCGGATTTTTGATTTCGTCCAATGTCAAACCAACTGCGATTTTTGCTGCGATTTTTGCAATCGGATAACCTGTTGCCTTACTCGCCAAAGCCGATGAACGCGAAACTCTAGGATTTACCTCGATGATATAATAATTGAATGAATGTGGGTCTAATGCCAACTGAACATTACATCCACCTTCGATTCCTAAAGCTCTGATGATTTTTAGGGAAGCATTTCTCAACAACTGATATTCTCTGTCAGAAAGTGTCTGCGAAGGCGCAACTACAATAGAATCTCCTGTGTGAACACCGACTGGGTCGATGTTTTCCATATTACAAACCACAATGGCGTTGTCGTTGGAATCACGCATTACTTCGTATTCAATTTCTTTGAAACCGGCGATTGACCTTTCAATCAAACATTGTGTCACAGGTGAATATTTAAGTCCCAATTCCGCAATTTCACGAAGCTCAGTTTCGTTGGACGCAATTCCGCCTCCTGTTCCTCCCATTGTAAAAGCAGGGCGAACAATCACCGGATAACCTAATCCATCAGCAAAATCTACAGCACCTTGAACTGTTGTCACGATATCTGATTCTGGAACTGGTTCGTTCAATTCTCTCATCAATTCTCGGAACAAATCTCTGTCTTCTGCTTGATTGATTGCTGAAAGTTTCGTTCCTAAAACTTCCACTTTGCATTCTTCAAGAATTCCTGACTTCTGTAATTCAACCGCCATATTGAGTCCGGTTTGTCCTCCCAAAGTTGGAAGAAGCGCATCCGGACGTTCTTTGCGAATGATTCTGGAAACAAATTCCAAAGAAATCGGTTCAATATAAACTTTGTCGGCAATCTCCACATCCGTCATTATCGTCGCAGGATTAGAATTAATCAAAATCACTTTGTAACCTTCCTCTCTAAGTGAAAGGCAAGCCTGTGTTCCCGAATAATCAAATTCCGCAGCCTGACCAATAATGATTGGGCCTGAGCCTATTACTAAAATTGTTTGTATATCTGTACGCTTTGCCATTTTAATTTTTTACTTGATTAGATTTAAACTCCTCCATTAATTCAATAAAATCATCAAAAAGATAATTCGCATCTTCCGGACCCGGACTTGCTTCCGGATGATATTGAACTGAGAAACAAGGATGAATTTTGTGTTTTACACCTTCATTCGTTCTATCGTTCAAAGCAATATGGGTTTCAACTAAATCTGTATTTTTCAAAGATTCCTGATCAATCGCATAACCGTGATTCTGAGAAGTAATCGCTACTTTATTTTTTTCTAAATCCAAAACCGGATGATTTCCACCTCTGTGACCGAATTTCAGTTTGTAAGTTTTTGCGCCACAAGCCAAACCAATCAATTGGTGGCCTAAACAAATCCCGAAAATCGGAACTTTCCCAAGCAATTTCTGAATCATTACCAAAGCTTCTGCATTATCTTCCGGGTCGCCGGGACCGTTGGAAAGCATAATTCCGTCCGGGTCCATTAATAGAATTTCTTCAGCAGTTGTGTCGTGAGAAACTACGATGATGTCACAGTTTCTTTGAGATAATTCTCTGATGATTCCCAATTTGGAGCCGAAATCTACTAACACCACTTTGAAACCTCTTCCCGGACTTGCATAAGACGTTTTTGTAGAAACCTGCTCTACTTGGTTAGTTGGAAAAGTTGTTGATTTCAGTTCTTCGATAACAGTTTGTTCGTCTGCATCTGCATTGACGATTTTTCCTTTTTCAACACCTTTGTTTCTAAGGATTCTTGTCAATCTTCTAGTGTCAATTCCAGAAATTCCTGACAGATTTTTCTTTTGGAACAATTCGTCCAAAGTGATTTGAGTTCTGAAATTGGAAGGTAAATCACATAGTTCTTTTACAATCAAACCTTTGATTGCAGGCTCGATGCTTTCGTAATCGTCACGATTAATTCCGTAATTTCCAATCAAAGGATACGTCATACAAACAATTTGTCCACAATAACTTGGGTCGGAAATCAATTCCTGATAACCCGTCATTCCCGTATTGAAAACCACTTCTCCAGCAGTGTCCTGCTCTGCTCCGAATCCCGTTCCGTAAAAAACTTCGCCGGATTCTAATATTAATTTCTTTTTCATTTTTACTTTTTTAGATTCAAGAACCGAGACTTCAGATTTCAGACTTTTCTTGATTCTTGAATCTTTCTTCTTGTTTCTTTATTTCAATTTTTACTCAAAAAAAACACGCCCGAAAGCGTGAATAAATATTTTAATTTTTGGAGTCGATGAATTCGAATCCTTTGTTTTCCAAATCATATTTAAGGATTGCCATTCTCGCAAAAACGCCGTTCTGCATTTGTTTGAAAATTCTCGACCTTTCGCATTCAACTAATTCCGAATCAATTTCCACGCCTCTGTTGATTGGCGCCGGATGCATAATGATGGCGCCGGGCTTCATCTTTGCTTCTCTTTCTTTTGTCAAACCAAATTTTTTCAGATAATCTTCCGGTTTGAAACTGAAATTTCTCTCGTGGCGTTCGTGCTGGATTCTCAACAGAATCAAAACATCAACTTCTTTCACAAGATCATCGAACTGCATATAAGTTCCGTTGACCAGCATTCCTTCATCAAACCAAAATTCTGGTCCGGAGAAATAAACTTTCGCACCCAATCTTCTGAATAGTCCTGCGTCAGAATTCGCAACACGGCTGTGCTTTACATCGCCAACAATTCCGATTTTAAGACCTTCGATCTTTCCAAATTCCTGAATGATTGTCAGCGCATCCAGAATCGCTTGTGAAGGATGGCTCCCTACGCCGTCGCCCGCATTTATAATACTTAGTTTAGCATCTTTCAATGCATCGTAATAACGCTTTTCAGAATGTCTGATAACCGCTACTTCCACGCCAATTGCTTCCAGTGTTTTGATAGTGTCCAAAAGTGTTTCTCCTTTTGCAATCGAACTTTTATCGGCTTCGAAGTCGATAACCTTAAGTCCGAGTTTCTTTTCAGCAACCTCAAAACTTGTTTTTGTTCTTGTACTATTCTCAAAAAACAGGTTCGCTGCAAAAACGTCGCCTTTGATCTTACTTATTTTACCATCGGCAAACTGTTGTGTTTCTTGTAAAATTTTCTCAATACTATCAGTAGAAATGCGTGAAAGCTTAATCATAATTCAAATTTTTAAATAAAAAAAACGAAGCCTAAAAGACTTCGTTAAATATAAAAAATATTGTTGTTGTCGGCAAACTTGCCAATTGTTTTTGTCGCTAAATTCTGTACCAGATTCATTGGGTGCAAAGATACCAATATTTTTGATATTATGAAATCTTCTTCACAATATTTTATGTTAAATCAATGAACTTCTATTCTCGAATTGTTGCCTTCAATTTTTTTCTTTACTTTTGAAAGAATGATTACCCATTATGAGTTTGGATAAAAAAGACAAATTAATTCTTTCGCTTCTACAAGAGGATTCTACATTATCTGTAAAAGAAATCTCCGAAAAAATCGGACTGACTTTCACACCTACTTACGAGCGCATCAAAAATCTTGAAAAACAAGGCGTTGTAGAGAAATATGTAGCAATTTTAAACCGTGAAAAACTCGGAATCAACATTGTTGTTTACTGCAATATCCGCCTGAAAGAACAATCTCAAAAAACTTTGAAAGAATTTGAAGATTACATTTCTAAATATGATGAAATTCAGGAAATTACAAGTCTTTCCGGCGAATATGATTATCAATTAAAAATCCTTGCCAACGACATCAATTCTTATAACGAATTCACTGTAAATGTGATTTCAAACAGTCCTCACATTGGTCAATATCACAGTTCTATAGTTCTTGCTGAAGTCAAAAAAACGACTAAGTTTAAGTTGGATTAACCCAACAATTTATCTCTGACTTTATTGAATTGATACTCGATTTCGTCGAGGCAAAGATTTCCCAAACTGCCTTGATGAGAATGATTGAGTTCTTTGTAATCGTATTCGAACAAACCACTTTCTATTTCCTGACCGATTTGAATGTAAGCATCACGAAATGATTTTCCATTCTTCACTTCTTCGTTGATTTTTTCTACGCTAACGATGTATTTATACTTTTTATCGTCCAAAATATTGTCTTTCACTTCGATGTTTGGAAGTGTGTAAATCAGGATTTCAAGGCATTCTTTCAAAGAATCGATGGCTGGAAAAAGGATTTCTTTTGTCAATTGTAAATCTCTGTGATAACCTGAAGGCAGATTATTAGTCACCAAAATCAATTCGTTTGGCAAAGCCTGAATTCTGTTGCATCTTGCTCTCACCAATTCGAAAATATCCGGATTTTTTTTATGTGGCATAATGCTACTTCCAGTTGTAAATTCTTTCGGAAAGCTTATGAAATCAAAGTTCTGACTCAGATAAAGACAAACATCGTAAGAGAATTTGCTTAAAGTTCCTGCCAAAACCGACAATGAATTTGCCAATAATTTTTCCGATTTCCCACGCGTCATTTGTGCATAAACAACATTATAATTCAAAGTTCTGAAACCGAGTTTGTAAGTCGTACTTTCCCTGTCAATCGGAAAAGACGACCCGTAACCTGCGGCTGAACCAAGTGGATTTTTATTAATGATATTTTTCGTCGCAAACAGCAATTCCAAATCATCTACCAAAGATTCCGCATACGCGCCAAACCACAATCCAAAAGATGATGGCATCGCAACTTGCAAATGCGTGTAACCTGGCAACAAAACATCTTTGTAAAGATTGGCTTTGTCTTTCAGGATTTGAAAAAATGAATCGGTCAGTTCTGTGATTTCTCTGATTTCGTCAATTAAATATAACTTGATATCCGTCAAAACCTGGTCGTTTCTTGACCTTGCAGTGTGGATTTTTTTTCCTGTTTCGCCCAATTTTTCGATAAGGATATTTTCGATTTGAGAATGGATGTCTTCTGCGGTTTTATCGATTTCGAAAGTTTCTTTTTCGATGTCGATAAGAACTTCTTCCAAAACTGCAACAATCGCCTGCTCTTCATCGAGTCGAATCAATCCCACTTCTGCGAGCATTTTTGCGTGAGCGATAGAACCCAACACATCGTATTTTGCTAATCTGTCGTCAAAATCCAGGTCTTTCCCGACGGTGAATTTTGTAACCAAATCATTGGTTGTGATGTTGTCTTTTTGCCAGATTTTTTTCATTTTAATAATTTTAAACGCAAAGAGCGCAAAGATTTTTTGATTTTTTATTGAAAATATTTTAAGGTTCGCAAAGGCGCTTACGCTCAGCTAAGAATGAATTTTAAAGTTCTTTTGTCATTCCGGAGGAATCTAAACGGTTGAGATTGACTTCGTCGAACCACTTCGTTAGGTTTCCTACGGAATGACAAACTTTGTGATTATAATCCTCTCTTGTTTTATACCGAATCTGCAGCCCGACTTGAGTGGAAATCCTTTTTTGCTTATGCTCAATTTCTATTTAATGTGAAATCGTCTGCAAAAAAGATTGGGAGCGGAAGGCGGATTAGCTGCCCAAATCCTTAAAATTTATTACAATATTTTCTCTAATATTTTGATGTAAACATCGATGCCTTCTCGGATTTCGTCGATGTAAATAAACTCGTCTGCGGTGTGGGAACGTAAGCTGTCGCCGGGCCCCAGCTTGACCGATGTGCACGGAATAATCGCCTGGTCCGAGGATGTCGGCGAACCGTAAGTTGTCCTGCCCAACGCCAATCCAGCCTGAACAAACGGATGGTTGACGTCGATTTTTGAGGAATTGAGTCGGAATGACCTTGGTGTCAGTTTGGATTCCATCTGCGATTGGATGATTTCGAAAACTTCGCGGTTCGAGTATTCGTCTGTCACGCGGACATCCAGCGTAAAATTACATTTTTCTGGCACTACATTGTGTTGCGTTCCTGCGTTGAGAACGGATAATGTGACTTTCACATCGCCCAAATAATCGGAAACTTTCGGAAACTTAAAATCGAGGATGTTTTGCAAATCCTTCATACATTTCACAATCGCATTGTCATCGTTTGGATGCGCAGCGTGAGAAGGCGTTCCCAGCATTTCACCATCAATGACCAGCAAACCTTTTTCTGCGATTGCGAGATTCATTTTTGTAGGCTCGCCAACGATTGCCAATTCTACGTTCGGGAGTTGAGGAAATAAAGCTTCGATGCCGTCCAGACCGGAGATTTCTTCCTCGGCTGTCAATGCAATCACGAGGTTGTGCGACAAATCTTCGGCTTCATAAAAATAGAGAAATGTCTGCGCCATCGCCACCAAAGACGCGCCCGCATCGTTGCTTCCCAAACCGAATAATTTTCCATCTTTCTCCACTGGAATGAATGGGTCCAAAGTGTAAGCTTTGTTCGGTTTTACCGTGTCGTGGTGCGTGTTGAGGAGAATCGATGGTTTGCCAGCGTCAAAATGTTTGTTGGTTGCCCAAATGTTATTTTTGAATCGGTTGACGGTCAATTGATGCTCATTGAAAAAGCCTTCTATGATGAGCGAAGCGTTGTATTCGTCGCGACTCATCGATGGTGTTGCGATGAGTTTCTTCAGTAATTTGACAGCGTTTTCCGCAAGTTCTTCTCTGCTAAAGACAGATTTCAGTTCCTTCATTTCCTTGTTTTATTTGGTCTGACAGTTTTTTCTCGTTAATCAAAGACACTTTCTGAACGCCGTTTTCTTTGGCCTTGAAAGCATTTTCGAGTTTTGGTAAAATTCCTTTGTGGAGTTTTCCTTGTGATTTTAATTCAGAAAATTCATTTTTATTAATGGTTTCAAGATTTGAATTTTCATCTTCCACATTTTCCAAAACCCCATTTTTATCGAAGCAGAACAACAATTCTGTCTCGAATTTTTTTGATAAAGCCTGAGCAATAGTTCCGGCAATCGTGTCTGCGTTGGTGTTTAACAGATTTCCTTTTTTATCGTGAGTGATTGCAGAAAACACCGGAACCAAACCCAGATTTATCATATTTGTAATCAATTCCTGATTGATACTTTTTTCATTAATATCGCCCACAAATCCAAAATTGATGGTTGGATGCTGGCGTTTTTCGGCTTGAATTAAATTCCCATCTGCACCAGAAAATCCCATTGCATTGCAATTGAAACTTTGCAATTTTGCCACAATATTTTTATTGATTCTTCCCGCGTAAACCATTGTTACGAGCTTCAAAGTTTTTTTGTTGGTAATCCTCCGCCCATCAATCATCGTCTGCGTGATTTTCAGTTTTTCCGCCAACGTTTCTGCAATCTTTCCACCGCCGTGAATCAGAATTTTGGCACCTTCGATTTGAGAAAATTGCTCGAGAAAAGCTTTCAATGATTTCTTGTCATCGATTAGAGCGCCTCCGATTTTTATGATGTGTAGTTTTTGCATTTGTTTTGAACGCAAGTGCGCTAAGATTTTTTGTTAATTATTGAAAATATTTTAAGGTTCGCAAAGACGTAAAACTCATCAAAGATTTAATCTTTATTTGTTATTTTAATTCATCCAAAATTTCAGAGAAAACTGCTTGTGCAGAGAAGATTCTGTTTTTTGCCTGTTGATAAATGATTGAGTTTTCGCCGTCCATTACTTCATCGCTTAATTCCAGATTTCTACGAACTGGAAGGCAATGCATCACTTTTGCATCATTCGTCAATTCTAATTTTTCATTAGTCAACATCCAATTTTCTTCAACTTTCGGCATCGTTGTGTAATCTTCAAAAGACGACCAGTTTTTCACATAAACGAAATCTGCATCTTTCAACGCTTCATCCTGATTATGAATTACTTTTGTGTCTTTTGTGAAATTTTTATCCAAATCGTAACCTTCGGGATTTGCAATCACGAAGTCAACGTCCATTCGTTGCATCCATTCTGTGAATGAATTTCCGACAGCCTGCGCGATTGGTTTGATGTGAGGTGCCCAAGTCAAAACGACTTTTGGCTTTCTATTTTCTGTCCAATTTTCTGTAATTGTGATGCAATCTGCCAAACTTTGCAAAGGATGACGAGTCGCAGATTCTAGAGAAATTACAGGAACTTTTGCGTGTTTCAGGAACTGGCTCAGAATACTTTCGTTCACGTCGTCTTCCTTGCTTTTCATTCCTGCGAAACATCGTACAGCGATGATATCACAATATTGATTCAGAACTCCAATGGCGTCTTTGATGTGTTCAACCGTGTCGCCGTTCATCACCGTTCCATCAGCAAATTCCAGATTCCAGGCTTCTTGCGCAGCGTTGAGCGTCAGGACATTTAATCCTAAATTTTGCGCGGCAATTTGGGAACTTAATCTTGTTCTGAGACTGGAATTGAGGAAAACCAAACCAATCGTTTTTCCTTTACCTTTGGTTGGATTTTCTAATGGATTTTCTTTTATCTTTAAAGCTTTTGCAATGATGTTCTGCAAATTATCTATATCGTAAACTGAAGTGAAATTTTTCATTTTGCTGAATTTTGGAATCAGAAAGAAATCTTTCTAATTCTCTGTTAAAATTTTCTTTTTCTCATCAATAGCTTTCAAGGTTTTTTCTAAAGCATTGATGAACAAATCGGATTCTTTTTCCGAAATATTGAGCGCCGGTAAAATCCGGAGAACATTCTTGTCATTGGCATTTCCAGTGAAAATAAAATGCTCAAACAGCAATGCTTTCCTGACATCTGCACAAGCTTGGTCGAGCTCGATTCCAATCATAAGACCGCGCCTTTTGATTTTTTTGATGTGAGGGAAATTTTTGATTTTTTCTTCGATGTACGCTCCTATTTTTTCAGAATTATCAATTAAATTTTCATTTTCAATCACTTCTAAAACTGCAATTCCAGCCACGCAAGCGAGATGATTTCCACCAAATGTAGTTCCCAATAATCCGTAACTCGCTTCGAATTTTGGACTAATCAAAACCCCACCAATTGGGAAACCATTTCCCATTCCTTTGGCAACTGTAATCAAGTCCGGTTTGATGTCAAATTCCTGATGCGCAAAGAATTTCCCTGAACGTCCGTAACCAGACTGAACTTCGTCCAAAATCAAAACTGCATCATTTTCTTTGCACAATTTTTCAATCGTTAAAATGAAATCTTTTTCCAATAAATTAATGCCGCCAACACCTTGAATTCCCTCTACGATTACTGCTGAAATTTCGTTTTGATTTTCGACAAAAACCTTTTCCAGTTTTTCCGAATTATTGAATTCACATTTGATGAAATTCTGAGATTCGTTGACTGGCGCTACGATTTTCGGATTATCTGTTACCGCCACTGCGGCGGAAGTTCGGCCGTGGAAAGCTTCAGAAAAATAAATCACTTTCTTTTTTCCGTTGTGGAATGAAGCCAGTTTCAAAGCATTTTCGTTTGCTTCTGCTCCTGAATTACACAAGAACAATGAATAATCTTCGTAACCTGACAATTTTCCTAATTTCTCGGCCAATTCTGTCTGCAAATTATTCTGAACCGAATTGGAATAAAAACTGATTTTCTCCAGTTGATTTTTCAATTTCTCAACATAATTCGGATGGTTGTGACCGATGGAAATCACAGCGTGACCGCCATAAAAATCGAGGTATTTTTGACCGTTTTCATCCCAAAGGAAAGAACCTTCGGCCTTTACAGGATTGATGTTGAAAAGTGGATATACGTTGAATAAATTCATTTTTACATTTTTTTAACGCAAAGTGCGCGAAGATTTTTTTAATTTTAAACTGCTTTAAAGTCGCAAAGCTTAAAATGCAATTGGTTTTAAGTTTAATCCGAGAGTTTGTTCCCATCCATTGGCGATATTCATATTTTGAACGGCTTGTCCGGATGCGCCTTTCAATAAGTTATCAATTGCGGAATGAACTGCTATTTTGTTTCCTTGTTTTTCGATTTGGATGACGCAGAAATTGGTGTTCACAACTTGTTTCAAATCAATCGGTTTCTCTGAAACTTTTACGAAAGGTGAATCTTGGTAGAAGTCTTTATATAAAGTATAAATTTTTTCTAATTTCAAATCGCATTCGATGATAGAACTTGTGAAAATTCCTCTTGCAAAATCGCCACGCCACGGAATAAAATTGAGTTCTATGTCTTGATTATTGAGCGAATTAACTTGTTTTAAAATCTCGTCAACGTGTTGGTGATTTAAAGTTTTGTAGGCTGAAATATTGTCATTTCTCCAAGTGAAATGCGTAGTCGGTTGCAAAGATTGTCCTGCGCCTGTCGAACCCGTGATTCCTGTTGTATAAACATCATTCAACAGATTTTCTTTTGCTAAAGGCAATAACGCCAACTGAATCGCAGTTGCAAAACATCCAGGATTGGCAATACTTTTCGAGTTTTGGATTTCATTAAAATAAATCTCAGGCAAACCGTAAACAAAATTTCTATTTCCGAAATCGGTATTGAGACGGAAATCATTTCCTAAATCTATAATCAAAGTATCGTCTGAAACCGGATTTTCAGTCAGCCAATTTTGACTTTCTTTGTGGGGAAGGCAAAGGAAAAGAATCTCAGTTTCTGAAATTTCGTTCGTCAAAACCAAATCGCAAATCGAGTCCAAATCCGGATATAATTCTGAAATTCTAATTCCGGAATTGGAACGACTGAACAAAAACTTTAATTTTATATTCGGGTGGAATGCGAGCAAACGAACGAGTTCGCTTCCTGCATAGCCATTGGCTCCGATGATTCCGACTGATTTTTTCATTTATATTTTAACGCAAAGAGCGCAAAGATTTTTTGTAATTATTAAAAATATTTAAAGTTGCAAAGTCCTTCGACTTCCTTCAGGATGACATCTTCAAAATTATTCTAATTCAATTTATTAACCTGATGATATATATTGAGCGAATTGCTGAGGATTTTGGTAAAACCTTTGACATCATCGCCACTCCAGGCGAGATTTTCTTCGCCGTAACTTCCGAATTTTGAAGACATTAAATCATTTTCAGACTCTATTCCATTTAAGACGAAACGATATGGATGAAGTGTGATAAATATTTTTCCGTTGACTATTTTCTGCGAATCCTGCAAAAATGATTCGATATTTCTCATCACTGGGTCGAGGAAAAGAGCCTCGTGAAGCCAGTTTCCGTACCAATCTGACAATTGAGATTTGATGGTCTGCTGATATTTGGAAAGTGTATGTTTCTCCAAAAGATGATGCGCTTTTATGATAATTGATGCTGCCGCAGCTTCGAACCCGACACGACCTTTAATACCAACAATAGTGTCTCCAACGTGGATATCGCGACCGATTCCGTAAGGTGACGCCAATTCTTCAATTTTTTGAATTGCGAAAACTGGATGCGAAAACGTCTCGCCATTGACAGAAATCAACTCTCCATTTTTGAACTCGATTTCGAGACTTGAAGGCTCTGTTTTTTCAACTTGAGAAGGAAAAGCATCTTCCGGAAGTGAAAATCGGGAAGTTAAAGTTTCTTTTCCGCCGACGGAAGTTCCCCAAAGTCCTTTGTTGATGGAATATTTAGCTTTATCAAAATCCATTTCGTAGTTGTGATCTTTTAGGAATTGGATTTCGTCTTCACGCGATAAACTCAAATCACGAATTGGGGTTATGATTTCGATTTTCGGACACATTACATTGAAAATCAAATCGAAACGAACTTGGTCATTTCCTGCGCCTGTACTTCCGTGAGCAATCGCATCTGCCGCAATTTCCAAAGCTGCTTCCGCAATCGTCTGTGCCTGAATCGTTCTTTCTGCACTGACTGATAATGGATAAGTATTGTTTTTCAGAACATTACCGAAAATCAAATATTTGACACAATCATTGTAATATTTTTCTGAAGCATCTATAAACCTGTAAGAAGCCACGCCCAATTTTTCTGCTTTTTCTTTAAGCAAAACCTCATCATTTTTGTCAAAACCGCCTGTATTAATCGTGACAGCGTGAACTTCGTAACCCAAAGTTTCGCTTAGATATTTGGCGCAATACGACGTGTCCAAACCTCCGCTAAATGCCAAAACTACTTTCTTACTCATTATCGTTGTTTATAGATTCAAAATCTTTTTCTTTATTCATATTTACTTTTTCCGGGACGAAAAGCATTGCTGTGCAAAGACAGTTTTTGCGTTCTTTCATCATCAGAATTTCATAATTCACGCAGTTTTTGCAACCGTTCCAGAATTGCTCATCTTGAGTCAGTTCCGAATAAATCACGGGCTTGTAACCTAAACTGCTGTTGATTTTCATCACTGCCAATCCGGTGGTGAGACCAAAAATCTTTGCATTTGGATATTTCTCCCGGGAAAGCTCGAAGATTCTTTCTTTAATCAAAGTTGCTAATCCGGCGTTTCTGAATTGGGGCGAAACTATCAATCCGGAATTAGCCACATATTCTCCATTTGTCCAGGTTTCTATGTAGCAGAAGCCTGCCCAGGTTCCATCTTCGTCGATGGCGATGATAGAATTACCTTCCGAGATTTTTTTGCCCAAGTATTCGGAGGAACGTTTTGCGATGCCTGTTCCTCTTTTTTTCGCAGAATCCTCCATTTCGTTTCGGATTTCTTCCACATATACCAAATGTTTCTCTGAGGAAACTTCTAATTTCATTGATATTATCTAATTAAGTCGCAAATTTAAATATATTTATCTTTATTATCCAAATTAAAAAGATAATTTTATCTGTTAAATTTATATTAACGACAATATTATCTTAATAACAAGTAATTCCCAGTTCATAATTGCTTAATTTTATGTAAATTGGCTTGAAAGTAACAAGAGTTAAAAACCTAATCAAAATATATGAGAAATTATCACATTCAGAATTTACAGGATTATTTCAAGGAGTATAAAAAGTCGATTAAAAATCCGAAAAAGTTTTGGGACAAGATTGCGGATGAGAATTTTGTGTGGTATCAGCGTTGGTCCAAAGTCGTGGATTACAATATGGAGGAAGCGAACATCAAATGGTTCAAAAACGCAAAACTGAACATTACCAAAAACTGCCTGGACAGACATCTTTCTGTGCGTGGCGACAAAACCGCTATCATCTGGGAACCGAATGACAAAAAAGAAGAAGCTCAGCATATCAGCTTTAATGAACTTTATGAAAGAGTGAATAAAACCGCCAATGTCCTGCGTGAAATGGGCGTTGAGAAAGGCGACAGAGTCTGCATTTACCTTCCGATGATTCCGGAATTGGCGATAACGATGCTGGCATGTGCTAAATTGGGCGCGGTTCACTCTGTGATCTTTGCTGGATTTTCCGCTTCGGCTGTTGCTTCAAGAGTGAATGACTGTAGTGCAAAAATGGTTATCACATCAGACGGAAGCTACAGAGGAAACAAAGTTCTTGACCTGAAAAGCATTGTGGATGAAGCTCTGGAGAAAACACCAACTGTAGAAAATGTTTTGGTTGTGAAAAGAACCCACAATGATGTAAAGATGAAAGAAGGCCGAGACCACTGGATGTCGGAGTATTATGATAAAGCGTCTTCGGATTTTGTGACGGTGATTATGGATGCGGAAGACCCACTTTTCATTCTTTATACTTCGGGTTCTACAGGGAAACCAAAAGGGATGCTTCATACTTGTGCAGGTTATATGGTTTATACAGCTTACACGTTTAAGAATGTTTTTAATTATAAAGAGAATGACATTTATTGGTGTACTGCGGATATCGGCTGGATCACAGGACATTCCTATATTCTTTACGGGCCGCTTCTGAATGGAGCAACAACCGTCATCTTCGAAGGGGTACCGACTTATCCGGATGCAGGAAGATTCTGGGAGGTGATTGAAAAGCATAAGGTGACTCAGTTTTACACGGCTCCAACGGCGATTCGTTCATTAGCCAAAGAAAGTGTAGAGTGGGTTCAGAAACACAATTTAGACTCCTTGAAAGTCATTGGTTCTGTTGGAGAGCCTATTAATGATGAAGCCTGGCATTGGTATAATGACAATGTCGGGAAAAAGAAATGCCCCATCGTCGATACCTGGTGGCAAACAGAAACGGGCGGAATCCTTATCTCTCCCATTCCTTTTGTGACACCTACCAAACCTACCTATGCCACTTTGCCATTACCCGGAATTCAGCCTGTACTGATGGACGACAAACGTAACGAGATATCAGGCAACCAAGTAACGGGTAATCTTTGTATCCGCTTTCCTTGGCCTGGAATTGCAAGAACGATTTGGGGTGACCATCAGCGTTATAAGGAGACTTATTTCTCAGCATTTCCTGGGAAATATTTCACGGGAGATGGAGCTTTGAGAGACGAGGTTGGCTATTACAGAATTACAGGGCGTGTGGATGATGTCGTGATTGTTTCCGGACATAACCTTGGAACAGCACCAATAGAAGACAGTATCAATGAACATCCTGCTGTGGCCGAATCAGCTATTGTAGGTTATCCTCACGATATCAAAGGAAATGCACTGTATGGTTTCGTCATTCTGAAAGAATCCGGAGAAGTCCGAAACAAAGAGAATCTTGCGAAAGAGATTAACCAATTGATCTCTGAACAGATTGGACCGATTGCCAAGTTGGATAAAATCCAATTTGTGTCTGGGTTACCGAAAACAAGATCCGGGAAAATTATGCGCCGAATCCTAAGAAAGATTGCAGAAGGTGATTTCTCTAACTTTGGAGATACTTCTACCCTTTTGAATCCTGAGATTGTTGATGAGATCAAGGATGAGAGAGTTTAAATTAATGGATGAATGATTGTTCGTCACGGAGCGTACCGAGAAATTATTAAGGTCCTCGATACAATTTTTCTTCGTTATGTTACGAAAAATCATTCGAACTGACGGTGGGGATTTTGAGCTAGAGACTATGTGCGTTATATTTGACTTAAAAATTAAATAATCAAAACTATGATAAGATTTGCTTACACCATTCTATACGTTCAGGATGTGGAGAAAACGGTTGCGTTTTATGAGAATGGATTTGGTTTCACGAGAAAATTTGTGACCCCAGATCAAGATTACGGTGAGCTTTTGGTCGGCGAAACGACTCTTGCTTTTGCATCGGTCGCTTTAGCACAATCTAATCTATCCGAAGGCTTTACGGAAAGTAAATTGAGTAATAAGCCATTTGGGATTGAGATTGGTTTCACAACAGATGATGTAGAAGCAACTGTTGAAAAAGCTATAACAGCAGGTGCCACGCTTGTAGAAAAACCTAAGATCAAACCGTGGGGACAAACTGTAGCCTACCTGAGAGACCCTGATGGTTTCCTGATAGAAGTTTGCACTCCGATGGGATAAAAATACTCGAAAACCGCTTTAATCAAGCGGTTTTGTTTTTTATTAAAATTAATGTCAATCTTAAAACCTCCATTTCTAGCTAAAAAAATAAAATCATTTCCCAGCCGAAACTGAAAAATGATTTACCAAAATATACTATGTAAGGTCTATGCAATAAATAATGATGCAATAGTCTGAGCATCGCTGCCACTCATTGGTTCATCGTAAGATGCAGAACCTGCCTCAGCACCAAAAGCTGTTGCTGTATTGAAGCCAGCCTGATTCGTATTTTGTTCTCCAGCATAGACTGGATTAGTAGCTGACGGCATATTGCCACCATTAGCTAACTCTATCCAACCTTTGTTTGCTCTCATTCTTCTGACCTGAGAAGCGTGTCTTGCTTCCACCGAATGGATTTGCAAAGCGGCGGTCAACACATCTTTGTTGGACATTACATTACCAGCCTGACCTTTGTAAGCTCGCACTCCTGTATCTTCGAAAGCCTGAGCCAAAATCAAAAACTGGTTGTAATCTGTAAACGGCGAGAAATTTCCTTTTGCTGTAAAATCAAAGGTTGGTTTAGCACCAGGTGTTTGTCCTAAGGATGTTAAAGCACTCTTTAGAAAAGCAACGTGAGCAGTCTCGTGTTTTGAGATTTGCATAAAAACGGTTCTGTCAGCATTTGGGATTAGCCCTGAAGTTCCCAATCCCATTCTGTAGTACTCATCCTCAAGGTATTCTAAAACCAAAGCCAATTGCAAAGCATCTGTTAATGTACTTTTGAAAGCAAATGATGATTCAGCTTTTGTGGTTCCGCCTTTTACAGGTGTTGTCATTAAGGCGCCTAACCCTAAAGGAATTGCAGCCACTGCCGCTTTTTTCCCAAAGTTGGTAATATTGGTAATCGTATCTAATCGTGAAGCTTCTGCAGTAAAGAATTTGTCATCAGAAAGCTTATCTAATATTTTAAGAATGTTCATAATAATTGAATTTAAAAGATGAATAAATTAACCGATGTTTCTTTCTTTCCAGGTAAATGGTGTTTTGATAAAGCCGCCTGCTGCCATCACAATATCTTTTGGTTCTTTTGCCAAATCTAACCCGTTAGCATCAATTACATCGTCTCCTGAGAAATCTGCCGAACCAGGTTTAATCAGGTTTCTGATGGCAGAAGCGTGTCTTGCTTCTACAGAAACTATTTTTCCCGCAATCACAAGGTAATCTGCATTGGTAATATATTTTCCTGCGCCGTTATAAGCTGCTACACCTGTATCTTCCAAAGCTTTTGCCGTTGCCAACACCGAATTTCTATCACTAAAATTGACATTAGGATACTGGAATTCCAAAGTTGGAAGAATACTGTTCGGAGCAGCACCACCAATTGCCGCTTTGAAGAAATCTCTGTGAATTACCTCATGATGATATAAATCTGTAAAAAGTTCCTTTTCCACACTGGATATCCCTGAGTAAAAATTATTTACCACCTTGGTATAGAAATCCGCTTCCAGCTGCTCCAGTGCATAAGCATAATTAAGAACTCCGACATCGCCTTTTCCAAGATCGAAAACATTACCGTTGTTTCCACCAATGATCATATCATCATCGTTACATCCTACAAGCGTAAGTCCAGCAATCGCTAATCCTACACCACTCAATTTTAAAAAGTTTCTTCTTCCTGTATCCAGGGTCGCTCCCTGATTGGACACATTAATCGTTTTTCTCATAATATTATTTTTTTAGTATTTGGTATCTATTAAGAAATCAGAAAAGGCAGCATAAAAATTTACGCCGCCTTATCAACTACTTACGGCATCAAAACCGTATCAATCACATGGATCACACCATTGGACTGGTTTACATCAGCAATAGTCACTTTCGCGTCCATACCTTTAGCATCTCGCACATAGAGATCTTTACCTTTTGTCCAAAAAGTAACATCTTGTCCTTCTACTGTTTTCATCATTGCTTTTCCGTTGCCAGCTTTTACAGCAGCCCAGATTTGTTTCGCATTGTATTTTCCTGACAGTACGTGATAAGTCAGGATTTTTGTCAGCATCGTTTTATTTTCCGGTTTAACAAGATTTTCAACCGTTCCTTTTGGTAATTTTGCGAACGCTTCATCTGTTGGTGCCAAAACCGTAAATGGTCCTTTGCCCTCCAATGTTTCTACCAAACCCGCCGCTTTTACAGCAGCAACCAAAGTCTTGTGGTCTTTAGAATTCATTGCGTTTTCTATAATGTTCTTGGAAGGATACATTGCTGCTCCGCCCACCATTACTGTTTTTTCCTTCATTGTCTGTGCAGTAAGATTTCCACTAAAGGCGAATGATAAAGCCATCATTCCCAGCACTGCGATTTTTGATTGTTTGTTCATTTTAGTTTATTTTTTGATTAATATTATTCACTGATAAAATGATTTACGACAGCGATGATCTTTTGGATTTAAAAATTTTCACATTTTATTTTAAATTATTGTTAATCAGGTAATTATTTTTAAATTAATTCAAAATACATTCACATTTGCTTTAAAAATTTTTAAACAGATATAGATTATAATTAATGATTTAAAAATATTTTCACATTTTATTTATGTTGGCTTTTATTTTGTTACATTTGGATTACTAAATCGTCATTTATCAAAACAAACTATTCGGAAGAGCAACTTCTCGTCTTACTAAGAGAGAAAAACGAAAATGGTTTTCATCATTTGTATGATCACTATTCGGGTGCTTTGTATGGTGTTATCCTCCGGATCGTCTGCTCCAAAGAATATACTGAAGATGTCATCCAGGAAGTTTTTGTGAAAATTTGGAATTCGATTCATCAATATGATGCTTCGAAAGGTCGTCTTTATACCTGGATGATCAATATTGCGCGAAATACAGCGATTGATTATCTGAAGTCTAAAGGATTTCAGAATGAACTCAAAAACCAACCTCTGCCGGATTTCGTATATAACACTGCAGAACTTTCAACAACTAATGAAGAATCTGATTTTATCGGAATTAAAAATGTGCTGGAAACTCTTGAAACAGATAAGCAGGAATTGATTAATTTAGCCTATTATCAAGGATTCACTCAAAACGAAATATCTGAAAAGCTGAAAATACCTCTCGGCACTGTAAAAACCAAAATGAGGAACGCATTGATGAAGTTAAAGGACTTGCTAAAAGATTATCAATAAATTGAACACTAAAGAATACATATCATCCGGAATTATAGAATCTTATATTCTAGGTTTTGCTTCTCCCGAGGAAGCAGGTATTTTGGAGTGTGTGATGAAGAACAATGCTGAAGTAAAAGCGGCTTTCGAAGAAGCACAAAAAACATTGGAAGATCTCGCAACCGTTCAGGCTGTAAAACCTCCTGATGATTTGAAATCGAAGATTTGGAACAAAATTCAACAAGAACAAACTATTGAATCCAATCTTTCCGGAATGACAACAGATATCAATGAGGTACGAAATAAGCCAGACCGTAAAATCAGAAAAATCAACAGCTGGAAGATTATTACTGCCGCAGCGTCGCTTTTACTGCTTTTTAGTTTGGCTGCTAATGTTTTCTGGATAAATATCCAATCCAAAAATGAACAACAGATCGCTGAACTCCAAACCCAAAAAAAATCTCAGAATCTTGTCATGAAGGATCTGGAGCAAAGATTAGATATATCCTCCAATCCTAATATGATCAAAATAGTATTGGCAGGTGTAGAAAAACATCCTGAATCTAAAGCTATTGTATATTGGGATAAGACGTCTAAAGATGTTTACCTCAGTGCAAATAGCCTCCCAAAAACAAAAGATGGTACTCAGTATCAGCTTTGGGCCATTGTAGATGGAAAACCTGTAAGCGCAGGACTATATTCTGAAAATAAAGACAGCAAAATTGCACTATCTAATATTCCGAATGCTCAGGCTTTTGCCATTACGCTTGAAAAAGAAGGCGGAAGTGCTGTTCCTACAATGGAAAATATGTTTGTGATTGGGAATATATAATTCAATTTAATATTGATTACTTTTTTACCAGCCAGTCTTCATAACACAACACGCCCAATTCAGGTTTACCTTCACCTTCTAATATTGAAATAAATTCCAATTGATTGCCATCTGGATCGTTGAAATAAATCGCTAAAGCCGGCATCCACGCAAAAACCATCGGTTTGTCTAAGCCATCTTTCAGGAAATTGTAGGGTTTTAGTTTTTTGTTTTTGAGGAAGTCAGCAGCGCGGTTCAGTATATCTTCTTTGTCTGCGGTGAAGGCGAAATGTCTGGTCTGCAGATTTTCCTTCTGCTCCCACAAGCCAAGCATCGCCTGTTTATTTTTTCCAATCCACAAGAAAACAATCGGGCGGTTTTCGTCTCTGTGAGCCAGTTCCAATCCTAAAACTTGGGTATAAAATTCGACAGCATTTTCCAAGTTGCTGACCTGAATATGGGTTTCGTATAATCCGGTAATCATTATCTTTAATTTTATTTTCAACAAAGCTATAAAAGGAATTCTTAAAACCTTAGCAGTAATGATTCCTATAATTGAAATAAATGATAGACAGATTTTATGGTTCGATGTGTATTCCTATTAATTGTATATTTGAATTCAATAAATTAAAACTAAACTATGGAAAATAATAAAGCACCCATCTTCACGATGCTTGTTGTCGCTCTAATTGTTGGCTCAGCTTTGTACAAACAAATCGATTTTAAAACAATGACTGTTGAAAAACCCGCTTTGGCTATTCTTTATACAGTTACGCTTTTGTTTGCGACTTTTGTTTTGGTGAAGAATTTCAGAAAGAAGACAGAGAAATAGAAGTATAACTGTATAAATTATCCATAAACCGTAAGTAAAACTTTATGAACAAAGAACTTTGGGAGGAGATACTTCAGTTTGATTTTGACGATCCGCCGAGTGAATATGGATTTACGACCCGTCTTGCTAATGAAAACTTCTGGACAGAGGCGTTTACAGAGCTTGCAATTCTGGAGTACAAAAAGTTTATGTATCTGGCAGCTACTTCTGAGATGATGGTTTCTCCATCTGAAATTGTGGATACAGTTTGGCATCAGCACTTGATTTTCACACAATCGTATCAAAACTTTTGTACTTTAATTGGTAAGCAAATCCAACACATTCCTTCGACACACAATAGAGCAGAATTTGACAAATTCAGTCAGGCGAAAGAAAGAACACAGAAACTATATTTTGATATTTTCGGCGAACAACCTAAAAGTATTTGGGATTATCATGGTATGTTTGACAGTCTGAACCTTGATAAAGCTAGATTCAAAA
The DNA here is from genome assembly GCF_900141765.1 of Epilithonimonas zeae. Taxonomy (NCBI): domain Bacteria; kingdom Pseudomonadati; phylum Bacteroidota; class Flavobacteriia; order Flavobacteriales; family Weeksellaceae; genus Epilithonimonas; species Epilithonimonas zeae. The sequence goes on from NZ_FSRK01000001.1 coordinate 2,498,596, forward strand.
TCAGAACTTTTTTGGTCTTTGGTATTCTTAGTTTCATTGCTCTTGTTGTACCTTTTTACTTTTTGTTGAAGCCTGTTTATATTGAAATCAATAATCCTTATTTTGTCGTTGGATTTATTAGTTTAAGTATTTTGACATTTGCCGGACTGGAATTTTATAATCGAATTAAACTTAAAAATATAACAAAAGGCTTCGATAAAAATTCTTTTATTTATCAGCTCGAGCCTTATGAATTGGTTTATCTAAAGACTCAAAGACTTGACAATATCATCAATGGAACTGTCAACGAATTAATTGATAGAAACATCATCTTCATCAACCCAGATAAAACCATTGATTTGTTGAAATCTAAAAAGGTTAATTCGCAAAAAGAGTTACAAGTAATCATAACCTTAGAAGAATTAGGAAGGACACATTACACTGCTTTGTTAAGACAATTGATGAATAAGCCTATATTCTCGAATACTGCAAAATGGGCTGATGCATTTCAAAAGTATATTATCAAATCGAAGAAATTCGGAAACTTGTTTTACATCAATTTTGTTATTTTAAGTATTTTACTAATGCTGGGTTCCATCCGATTAATAACCGGAATTCTGAGAGAAAAGCCTGTCTTTCAAATATTGATGATTACCGTAATTTTGATTGTTTTAATTATCTATTATCTGAACAAACTTACGAAACTGTTTTCCACTAAAACCATTCCTGATTTATACAAAACTGAGATTCTCCCAACAAGGCAAACAGAAGACGATTGGCAATGGCAATATTTTCTTGTCGGTTCAGCAGTTTTGACAGCCACTTTTATTCCAGTCATAAGTTACACAGAAAAGAACAATTATTTTGGAAATGATAGCGGTAGCAGTTCATCTTGCGGAAGCAGTTGTGGTAGTTCTTGCAGTAGCTGTGGTGGATGTGGCGGTGGAGATTAAAGTAAAATTAATTTTAAAATAGAAATCAATATATTTAAATAATGGAGACTGAAAAACATCACAATATTCCCAATTTGGGAAATCCAACCCCTTTTTCCCAAACCTATTTTCACGGAACAAAAGCTGACCTACAACTGGGGCAACTGATAGAGCCTGGAAAAACCTCGAATTTTGGAAAGCGAAAAAACGCCAAGTATATTTTTCTCAGCGCTACATTAGATGCTGCTATTTGGGGTGCAGAACTAGCAGTTGGAGAAGGACGTGAAAGAATTTACCTCGTAGAACCAACGGGCGAAATAGAAGACGATCCCGATCTGACGGATAGAAAATTCCCGGGTAATCCAACAAAATCCTACCGATCTACTTTACCTTTCAGAATTGTGGGAGAAGTCAGTATTTGGAAAGGTCACCAAAAAGAGCAGGTAGAAAGTATGAAAACGGCTTTGGCAAAACTAAAAGATGATGGCGTGGATTCTCTAAATGATGAATAATGCACGATTGATTTATTTCGAAACTTCAAACTTTATGAAATTAAAAAGTACAACAATGAAAAGAATCATTTTTCTTTTTATAATGATAGCGATCTTTATTTCAGCATTCGTTTTTTATCAGAAAAAAGTCCGTTACAATCTGGTGACCATCTCAGAAAATAAAGTTTACAACTCTGGTGTGGTTGCACCTGGCAAATTACCAGAATTTCTAAAAGACCATAAAATAAAAACAGTTATCGACCTACGCGACGGTGAAGAACAGACCGAACTGAATCCCGAAACCAAAAAGCAGGTTGGTGCCGAAGAAAATGCTATAAATAAGATTTCCGACGTTAATTATTTCAACCTGCCAACAGACCAAATTCCACAAGATAGCACAGTTCAGAAGTTTCTGAAGATTATGGATGACAAAAAGAATTATCCTGTACTCATCCATTGTCATCACGGTGTTGGGCGTTCACGGTTATTCAGTTCTATCTACAGAATCGAGTATGAAAACTTCAGTAACGAAGACGCAAGAGCCAATGCCCGTTATCTATGGGAACTAAGTGGTAATTTTTCCAAAGGCTCTGAGAAAGGAAAATATCTTTTGAATTATCACAAAAGGAAACATTAGTTTTCTGAACAATTTTGTTATTCAGAATATAATTTCAGTAGTTGTCTATAACCAATCAATATGGCTGATTTGGAGATAAACCCAATGAATTGATTGTTGTTATCTACAACAGGCAAATTCCAAAAACCAGTATCATCAAAAATCTGTAATATTTCCTGTGCTTTATTTTCAGGATTGATGATTGCAGGTGGCGCTTTCATCATTTTACGGAGAGAAAGAGACTCGGTTTCTTTGCTGAAAAGATAAGGGCGAACGTCATCCAGATCCAGAATACCTTTCAGCTTTTTGTCATTATCAATCACAGCAAATGTATTTTTATTGCCGTTTTTTATCATCTCAAACAATTCTTCTACAGAAGCATTTTCATTAATTGTCTGAGATTCATAATCAATATAATCTTTGGTATTAAGCGAAAACAAAAGATTCTTATCGTGTTTGTTGGTAAAGATTTTACCTTCGTCAGCCAGGGATTTTAGTTCAGGAGAAATGGCCGAAAATCGTTTTGCCATCAAATAAGATATTACCGAAACAATCATCAACGGAATGAACAAATCGTAACCAAAACTGGATTCGGCAATCAGGAAAATAGCGGTGAGTGGCGCATAGAGAACTCCGCTCATTGTACCTGCCATTCCGACTAAAACCAAATTGGTAACCGGAACTTCTTTGAAACCCAACTGCTCACAAACCACAGCGAAAAGAAACCCTGCTGTTCCTCCCGCAAATAAAGACGGCGCGAAGTTACCGCCGTTTCCACCACTAAAAATAGTGAATGGCGTAGCAAAAGCTTTCAGAATCAAAACTAAAACAAGAAAGACAATGACCGTCAGACTCTTGATTTCAAAATATCGGAACAAACTGTTTTCCATAATCTCAAGCGTCTCGCCATTGGTAAAGGCTTTAATCGTATCATAACCTTCGCCAAACAAAGGCGGAAACAAGACACAAAGTAATGATAAAACAGCGCCACCAAACATTGCTCTACGTAAAGGCGACATCTTGAGTTTGTGTATAAAATGCTCTACTTTCTGAGATATTATTACAAAATATCTGGCATATAAACCTGTTACAATTCCTAAAATAAGATAATAAGGAACATTTTTATAATTGAAAGCTTCTCTTGTATAAAATCTAAAAAGTACATCTTCCTGAAGTAATATTCTTGACAATAAACTTCCACAAACCGCCGCCACAACCAACGGAATAAAATCTGTAAAAACCACTCCTGTCAAAAGAATCTCAAAGGCAAACATAATCCCAGCAATTGGTGCATTGAAAGCTGAAGCGATTCCGGCACTTGCTCCCGCAGCTAATAAAAGTGTTCTCTCTTTATAACTCAATCTGTAAGTTTGCGCGAAATTGGAACCAATCGCTGCGCCGGTAACTGCAATTGGACTTTCCAAACCAGCAGAACCTCCCAAACCAACCGTTATAGCACTTTGAATAATCTGAGAATACATTTTAACAGAAGAAACAATACTTGAATTTTGGGCAATCTCATACAGAATAGCACCAATCCCTTTTCTATCCTGCCCTTTGAATATGGTCTGCACTATAACTGTCGTCAACACGATTCCTAAAAAAGGAAAAATGATGTAGAATAAAATCTGATACTCAAAGTGAACTTTGTGCGTGATGAAATAATGAATATTGTGAACCAAAGTTTTCAAAATCACACCAGCCAAACCAGCTGTGAGACCAACCAGAATACCCGAAAGAAGAAGAAATTGGCTTCTGCTCATTCTGCTACTCAACCAATGGAGAACTATCTCATAGCTCCTCGCTTTCTCCAGCCCATATTGCTGGAAATCTCTTTTGAATTTTAAAAAGCTGAGGTATTTTTTCTTGTTGTGAAGCTTCACTTTCGGAGTTTAAATGCAAATATACCAAATCAAAAGAAAACCTAGTCTGCTTAACAAGAATACTTAAACCAAAAAATAATAACTATTTTAGCAATGCAAATTCAATACAAGAATCAATGCTACCAGAAGAATAAGAAGGATTATAACTGTAAAAATCTTCATAATTTTGATTATAAAAATTCGAATCCCGATATACTGATTTGATTGTTCATTTGTCCTTTCCAGCCAAACTGTTTTTGACTGGGAATAACTGTGGAAAGTGTAGAGACAACAAAATAATTTCGTTTAATATAAAAACGCGCAATGAAAAAAATAATTCTATTCAGCTTCCTTGTTTTGCTATTGAATTGTAATAAAACAGAATCACCTAAACTAGAACAATCACAAAATGCATTAAAAATAGATTCCAAGTCCAACGATAGTATTGCGCTTCTGGCATTAACAAAGAACCTTTATCAATGGAATGAAACAGAAAGTAAAGGTCAGGATTTTGATGTTTTATTAAAGAATGAAAATGATTCTGTCTATTCAGAAATTGATAAAACAGCACATAAAAAACGATTGGAAGAATTAAGAAAAACCAATTTATTCACCGAAGATTTCATTAATAACTACAACAAAGTCGCATTGAAAATTGATGAAGAAATGAAGTCCGGCGCCTTAGTTTATAAAGTTGGAGAATTGCCACCTTACGGAAATGGCGCGAATCCCTGGTGCAACTGTCAGGACAGACCAGATAATTTCTTAGATAAAATCTGGATTATGAATTTGAAACAAGACGGTCAATCAGTTTCTTATAATTGGAGTTGGGGCGATGGTTTGGTTTACAATTTGAAAGCTATGAAAGAGGATAATCAATGGAAAATCAATACAATGGAAGGTTTTGATTACAATTCATTCGTTCGGAGTTTTCAACTTTCAGATGATTTTACCGGAAACTGGGAAAATGGATTAGTCATTCTTCATATCTCGGAAGCCACTTTGAATTTTGAATATCATGGGCAATGCATGTATAGCTATCCTATTAGAAAAATTAATGATAATGAGTTTGAAATGATTTGGGCGAGAGAAATGGATTGCAAATTTGATAATGGAACCAACAAAACTTTTGGTCTGAAAAAAGTGCCGGAAATAGGAAAATCTTTTGCAAAATACAAGCTGGAAAATAGTCGGCTTTCTGTTGAATATTATTATAAAGATTGGGTAAAAAAATATTCACAGGAAGTACAAGATAAAGTTTTCACACCAGAATATTCTAGAAAAATTGAAAGTTATTAATCAAAAAAACCGCTCAATATCAGCGGTTTTATTTTGTAGTTTATCTAAATATTTTCTGTGAAAATTCATAAAGACAACGTCTCCAAGTCAGCCATTCGTGGTAAGTTCCGGTAGATTGGTATTGTTCGAACGGATATTTATTTTGATGTAAATAATCACTCAACAAATTATTATAATTGATAAAACGCTGGTCTTCTTTTTCGCCAATTCCCATAAAAAAGAAAGGTTTTGATTTCGACTTCAAGAGATTTTCAATTGGCAATTCTTTGAAAGGCTGACTTTCTGTTCCCTCATAAATTACCGGACTGAAAGAACCAATCGCTGAAAACAAATCAGGATGATTAGCGCCAATCAACATTGCCTGATAACTTCCCCGCGAAAGTCCTGCAATGGCTTGTTTTTGATTGGTTTTATATTTTTTATCGATGTACGGAATCAATTCCTGAACTACGATTTTGTCCAAATTTTTAGCGGAAAGGACTGTTCTTGGATAATTGTCTGGTAATTTCTCCTGTTCGGGAGTCAAAGCAACACCGTAATCCATTACTACAATCATTTCTTTTGCTTTTCTTTCTGCAAAAAGATTGTCTAAAATATTCCTGATGTAACCTTGTTTTTCCCAACCCGTAACATCTTCGCCGGTTCCGTGATAAAGGTATAAAACCGGAAAATTCTTGGTTCCATAATTTGGCGGTAAATACACTTTGAAATTCCGTTTTCCATTCGTGATTTCAGAATCTAGATTGTCATCAACAATTTTTCCGTGCTTTACATTTTTTTCGAAGAAGAAATCTTCATTTGTAGGAACTTCAATTCCGCTTGTTGGCTGTCCGTAACCGAAATATAATTCTGTATTCGGGTCGTTAGTTCGTTTTCCATCGACATTGAACCAATAGTAATGGAAACCAATTTCCAATGGTGAAGTTGAGATATTCCAAAAGCCTTCTTTATCTTTAGTTGTCGTAGATTTCACATTTTGCATTCCGTCGCCGCCTTCCAGAATTACAGATTTTGCGTCTGGAAAATAAACTTTAAACTGAGCGTTTCTATCAGCATCAATTTTTGGAAATTCTTTACCGGATTTCACTGTTGAAGATATTTTATAATTCTGTGAAAATACAAGTGATGAACTTAAGGTAAGAACAGCAGTTATTATTTTAAATGGTTGCATTGATATCAATTTGAATGGTTGAATTTAAGGATTCATTTGTCTTGCAACAAAAAAACCGCCATTAAAATGACGGTTTATATTTTAGGATTTAGAAATCTAGTAATTCCCTTCGTCCTGAACTTCCTTAGCCTGATATTCCTGAACCAGTTCTATGGCGTTATTGATCACATCGCTCAAAGCGGTAATAAAAGTACCTTCTTCGGCCAGGCTCATTGCATGTTTCAAGGCATCGATTTCTTTCGGGATACATTCGTAGCTTACACTTTTGTCGATACTCTGGATACCTTCTATAATCAATCCATTAATTTCATCTTCCAGCCTACCTCTCAAATGCTTTTCATTTCTTATGATGATGTGATCAAACATTCTTGCTGCGATTTTCCCACACTCTCGGATGTCATTATCCCGCCTATCTCCAACGCCTGAGATGATCCCGATTTTCTTGTTGGATTCTACATTTTTTAGATAATCTTCAATCGCTTCATAACTCGCAGGATTATGTGCGAAATCAATCATCACTTTGAAGTTTTTGAATTTGAAGATATTAAGTCTTCCTGGCGTCAATTGAGCACTTGGAATAAAAGTCGTCAAAGCCAAAGCAATATTCGGAATTTCGAAGCCGTAAACGTAAGCGGCTAATGACGCAGCTAAAACATTCGCAATCATAAACTTCGCTTTCCCTTCCATTGTGATTGGGATATTCTTGACCCTTTCAATTCGGATTTTCCATTCGCCTTTTTTGATGGTTACAAAACCTTCTTCGTAAACGCAGGTGATTTTTCCTTCTTTAGCAAATTTTTTGATATGAGGATTATTTTCATCCAGACTGAAAAGAGCCACTTTGGAATGTAAATCGCCCGCCAATCGCATAGAATACTCATCATCAGCATTCAGAATACACCAACCATCTTTTTTCACGCTATCCAGAACAACACGTTTTACCCTTGTCAAATCCTTCAGGTTATGAATATCACTGATTCCCAAATGATCTTCTTTAATATTCGTCAAAACACCAACATCGCAAGTTCCAAAACCTAATCCGGAACGAAGAATTCCACCTCTGGCAGTTTCCAGAACAGCAAATTCTACCGTTGGATCTTTCAGAATAAATTCTGCGGACATTGGTCCAGTGGTATCCCCTTTTTCAAGTAAAGTATTTTGGATGTAAATTCCGTCTGAAGTTGTAAACCCTACTCTCTTACCATTGTTTTTAACAATGTGAGCAAGAAGTCTAGTCGTTGTAGTTTTACCATTAGTTCCAGTCACCGCAATAATCGGAATTCTGAATTCTTTTCCCGGAGGATAAAGCATATCAACAACTGGAGCCGCAACGTTTCTAGGCAAACCTTCACTTGGAGCCAAATGCATCCTGAATCCAGGCGCAGCATTCACTTCCAAAATGGCGCCGCCACTTTCTTTCAAAGGTTGCGTTAAATTTTCCGCCATAATATCGATCCCGCAAACGTCTAATCCGATGATCCTGGAAACACGTTCCGCCATTTGGATATTCTCCGGATGAATCATATCTGTGACATCAATCGACGTTCCTCCAGTAGAGAGATTCGCTGTTGATTTCAGATAGACAATTTCGCCTTTTTGCGGAATGGTTTCTAAGGTATAATTCAGTTTTTCAAGAAGCTCATTGGTATCTTTATCAACATCAATTTCGGTTAAAACATTTTCGTGTCCATAACCTCTTCTTGGATCAAGATTTTCTTTATCAATCAATTCCTGAAGATTTAGTTCCCCATCTCCGACAACGTGCGCAGGAACTCTCCTTGCTGCTGCAACCATTTTATGATTAATAACCAAAACCCGGAAATCAAAGCCTGTGATATATTTCTCCACAATAACTTTTCTGGAATATTTCTGAGCGTGTTCCAAACCCACCAAAGCTGTTTCGTAATCTTTAACATTGATGGAAGCACCTTTTCCGTGATTGCCATCCAAAGGCTTCAGAACTAACGGATAACCGATTTTTCTGATAACCGCTTGCAAATCTTCTTCATCTACCACCAAACCTCCGGAAGGAACAGGAATTGCTGCATCTTCCAGCATTTTTTTTGTCAGTTCTTTGTTACAAGCGATATCAACAGCAATACTGCTTGTATTCCCGGTGATCGTTGCCTGAAAACGTTGTTGGTTGATTCCGTATCCCAATTGAACTAAAGAATTTTTCCCCAACCTAATCCACGGAATTCTTCGGGAAGCCGCTTCCTCAACAATACTTCCTGTAGATGGTCCTAAACGTTCTCTTTCTCGGATTTCTTTCAGTGTCTGAATACAAGAATTGATATCATAATCGGTTCCTGCGATAAGAGATTCTGCAATTTTCACAGATTCTTCGGCTGCGAAAACGCCTGCTCTTTCTTCGATATAATTGAAAACGACATTGTAGGTTCCCGGCGTTTTGGTTTCTCTTGTTCTTCCGAAACCAACATCCATTCCCGCCAATGTCTGGATTTCCAACGCTATATGCTCGATCACGTGCCCCATCCAAGTTCCCATTTCTACACGTTTGAAAAATCCGCCTTCGGTTCCTTCAGAACATCTGTGAGAATATAGTGATGGTAATAGTTTTTCAATTCTCTCTCGGAAACCTTCGATCTTATTAGTTGGCTGATGTTCTATCTCTTCCAAATCCAAACGCATTTGAATGAGTTTCTTTCTCGTGATGCTCCAAATATTGGGACCTCTTAAAACTTGTATTTTTTCTATTTTCATATTCTATATTCGATGATTGTTTAACCTAATTTTTTGACATTGAATTGCACGCAGCCCGACCTGAGTGGAGCTCATTTTTATTTTTGATAAAAATAAAAATAGCGGGAACGGAGGGCGGATAAAGCTGCCCAAATCTAATGCCGAACTAAAATGTCAAATCAATAGGCAAGCTAATTTGTAAATTCTTATTCTCTATTTTATCAAAGATAATGTAAAATCAAGAAAAATAGAAAATAATTATTCTATTATAAAACAAATTTGTTATTGATTCATTAGAAAAATTAACAATTCATTAATCAACAAGCACTGTTTTCCGGAAATAAGTCCTTAATTATTAAAAGTTTAAATCTGTTTCGTGGATTTTTAAACGATTAATATGAGGTTTATTCTGTAATGATTTATTATTTTTGTTAATATGAAATCAAAAGGAAAACTAGTCATCATTGGAGGCGCTGTGAACAAAGGTAGTTTTACAGAGACCAGTTTTGACCAAAATGTTGAAAAAAATCTTAACTTTTTTGAACGCGGAATCCTCAGAAAGATTATTGATGAATCGAAACTGAAAGAAGATTCTGTCATTGAAGTGATTACGACCGCATCTCAAATCCCTGACATCGTTGGTCCCGAATATAAAAAAGCCTTCGAATATCTTGGCGCAAAAAATTGTAATATTCTTGATATCCAAAATCGTGAACAAGCCAATAGCGACGCGATTGTTGCGAGAGCTAATGCTGCTGATGTTGTGATGTTTACAGGTGGCGACCAACTTCGCTTAACTTCAATTCTTGGTGGAACAAGATTTCACGATTCGATTCTGAACAAATATCAAAACGAAGATTTTATTTACGCCGGAACTTCTGCTGGAGCTGCAGCCGCATCGGAAAATATGATTTATCAAGGATCCAGTTCAGAAGCACTTTTGAAAGGTGAAATCAAAACAACTCAAGGTCTTGGTTTTATAGAAAATGTGATCATCGACACCCATTTTGTACAGCGAGGAAGAATCGGAAGGTTGTTTCAGGCGGTTGTGAATAATCCAAGAACATTGGGAATTGGTCTTGGTGAAGACACAGGTTTGTTCATTGAAGAGGATACAATGACAGCAATTGGTTCCGGTCTTGTAATTTTGGTTGATGGACTTCAGATTAAAGATACAAACTTAACCAATGTAGAATTGGGTCAGCCAATTTCTATCAAAAATCTGATTGTAGACGTACTTTCTATGAATGATACTTTCGATCTGAAAAGCAGAGAAATGACGATTGTAAATTCCCAGTACAATCCGATTCCGCAGATGAGTTCTGAATAATTAATATTAATTTCTCGGAGATTAAGCAAATTCAACATATTAACATTTAAAATAAATCAGCAATCTGCTTAATCTGTGAGATTTTCTTTGAAAAAACTAATAAAATTTAAAAATGAAAATAATCATCCACGGTGGATTTTTCTCAGAAAGCAGTCAAAGTAATGAAGTGAAGTTGGCTAAACAAAATTCACTGAAAGATATTGCGAAAAAATCCTATGAATTCTTAAAAGACAATTCTGCTTTTGATACGGTTGCTTATTCGGTTTCGCTGTTGGAAGATAATGAGCTTTACAATGCCGGAATTGGTTCGCAAATCCAAAGTGATGGCATTATCCGTATGAGCGCTGCGATAATGAATGGCGAAACTCAGAAAATGAGTGGCGTGATCAATATACAGGATGTGAAAAATCCGATTTTTGTTGCCAAAGAATTAATGAAAGAAGACGACCGCGTTTTAGGCGGCAACGGCGCCAAACAATATGCTAATCAAAAAGGTTTTGAAAACTTCTCAACGGAAATTCCGCAACGAATAAAAGAATACGAAGAGAAACTGAAAAATGGAGGAAAAGGAACTGTTGGCGCAGTTGCCATTGACAAACACGGAAAACTGGCTGTTGCGACTTCAACCGGAGGAAAAGGTTTTGAAATCCCTGGAAGAATCTCTGATTCTGCGACGGTTGCCGGAAATTTTGCCAATCAATTTTGTGCTGTAAGCTGTACTGGTGTTGGTGAAGATATCGTGAGCAATGCGACTGCCGCAAAAATCGTAACCCGAGTAACCGACGGATTAAGCATAGAAAATGCTTTTGACAGAACCTTTGAAGAATTGAAAGAAATTGACGGTTTTGCCGGTGCAATCGGGATTGATTCTGAAGGTAATATCTTCCATCAGGATTCTTATCCAACGATGGTTTTCGCTAGTTTTGATGGGATTGATTTTGAGGTTTTTGGGTAATTAAATAACTATTTATTTATAGATTTGAAGAACAAAATAATTACCAAGTCTTATGAATGAACTTATAAAAACAGAATCTGATGTAGAAAATTTCGAAAAAAATTTATCTTCTTATAGCAAATCTAAAACAGGTACTGATCTACCCTATTTAAATTTAGTTACAGCTTTTCAAAAATTTTCTAAGTATGATATACACGGAAAAAGAACATTTACGGCTTTAATGGATTTAAAATTAAACTTTATAGCTTTACTTGTTGAAAATTTTTTATCCGGAGCTATTTGGAATAACCAGAATAACATAAAAAATGATGAAAGTAATAATATTTTAGAAAATCCTTCATTATTCATACAAAGAATAGAAATACACCACTTAAATTCAAATTACATAGTTCGATATAGAGCAATGTGGGATAAAATAATGGGATTTTTTGTTTTATTTGATAGTGAAGAAAAATTCAAAATATTTAATTCTTCCAAAAGCAGAAAAAAAGCTTTTAAAAAACTTGCCGATGAAATAGATTTTCTAGACCCTGAATATGTAAATAACATACTTGGGCATATACAAAGTTTTGATGATAAATTCCGAACTTCTGAAGTTCATAGATTCGGCAGTCTCAGAAAATATTCATTTTTAGAAAATCCATTCGATAAGCCTGAATTCATAGAACTTAGAGATTCTTGGAATTATTTACTGGATACATTAACCGAAATAGATAAGATTATATCTGCTGTAAAATAAATATTAAAGTCAACGGGAACAATAAAAATGCTAGTGAACCCAACACAAAAAATCTTCGAAAATCAAGACCTTAAAACCGCAATTAGAATTGTTTGGAAAATCTCTGCAGTTCTATCTATTCTGATTTTATTGGTTTTATTTTTTGTTGACGATAATCAACTTTTATCAATTTCGCCAACCTGTTACTATCAAAAAATAGGGAAAGAATGTTTCTTGTGTGGCTCAACCAGAGCTTTTATCGAAATCAAACATCTTAATTTTGAAAACGCTTTCAATTTAAACCCATTCAGTATTTCTATTTTCGGATTATTACTCCTAAATTCAATCGTATTCTTAAACTTTATAAAAAATATAAAAACGAAACTATGAAAAAAGCAAGTCTAGTAATGGGAATCTTAGCCATCTTCGGGATGTTATTTGGGTTTATTCCTTGTCTTGGAGCCTTTAACTGGATTAATATTCCGTTTGCAATGATAGGATTGGTAATCAGCATTGTGGCTTATGTACAAGAAGATAATTTACCAAAAGGCAATGCAACGGCTGGAATTATTATGTGCTCAGCAGCAGCTATTTTTGGATTTTTAAGATTGATAGTAGGTGGCGGAATTGTATAATTCTCATCACATTTAAATAAAAAAGCCGCTATCTCTCGACAGCGGTTTTTTTATAATTTATCATTAATAATTCATTATTCCAGCCAACCCATTTCTTTCATCCACTCATCGTTATAGATTTTCCCTACATAGCGGGAACCGTGGTCGTGAAGCAGAACGACAATGATATCATCTTTTGTAAACTGGTCTTTCATCTGAACCAGAGAAGACATCGCGCTTCCTGCAGAATAGCCACAAAAAATTCCTTCTTCTTTAGCCAGTTTTCTCGCGTATATAGCACCATCTTTATCGGTAACCTTTTCAAAATGGTCAATCACACTCATATCATAATTCTCAGGAAGAATATCTTCGCCGATGCCTTCAGTAACATAAGTGTAAGCATGGTTCAGATGAATTTCTCCCGTCTCGTGGATTTCTTTCAGAATTGAACCGTAAGTGTCTATACCTATGACTTTGATATTTGGATTTTTCTCTTTGAAGAATTTCCCGCAACCTGTAATCGTTCCGCCTGTTCCGGCACCAACTACAAAATGTGTTAATTTTCCTTCCGTCTGTTCCCAGATTTCCGGTGCTGTGCTTTCGTAATGTGCCTGCCTGTTGGACAAATTATCGTATTGGTTTACGTACCAACCATTTTCCGTTTCAGTAGCCAATCTTTTTGAAACCGAATAGTAAGAACGCGGATCTGTCGGTTTTACATCAGTTGGACAAACAATCACTTCTGCACCAACTGCACGAAGGATATCGCATTTTTCCTTAGATTGTTTAGAATTAGTCACGAAAATACATTTGTACCCTTTTTGGATCGCCACCAAAGCCAGTCCCATTCCCGTGTTTCCGGAAGTTCCTTCGATGATTGTTCCGCCGGGTTTCAGACGACCGTCTTTTTCAGCATCTTCAATCATTTTAAGCGCCATTCTGTCTTTTACAGAATTTCCGGGATTGGTCGTTTCCACTTTAGCCAAAACCAAAGCCGGGAAATCCTCTCCCAAGACTTTATTGATTTTAACCAAAGGTGTGTTACCAATCGTTTCAACTATATTATTGTAATATTTCATATTCTATTATTTTAATAAAGGCTATTATCCTCTCGCTCTTTCCAAAAGAACCATCATCAGAAAACTCAAAACAACAAGAGATTCGTCTTCGTCATCAATATCAATTAATCTTTCCAATTGAAATCTCCTTCCAACCAAAGAAGGCATTTTTTTCAGTCTGAAATATTCTTTACCCGCATTATCTTTTACGGTGTAAGAAGGATTCAGAAAATAACCTGTGAACAAACCTATAATTGGAATTTCACCAATGAAACTATCGAAAACTTTTACCCAACCATTATCTTCATTGATTTGATATTTTGGCTGGTCATTTTCATCAATGATATCATAACGTGATTTCCAGATAGAACGAACACCTTTTCTTGCTAATCTTCCGAATTTTTTGCCATTAACCAAATCCGTAATCATATAAGATGCGTTGAAGTCTATCCATTGATTAGCTTTGATATTAAATAATTCTTGAGTTTTGCTTTCATCATTGAAAACAATCACGTCTTCCTTCAGTTTAAACATTTTCTGTCGAACATAAGCCACATAATTCCCATTTTTGTCCGTAATGTTGAAATCGCTGGCCAATGTGGTGATCTTGAATTTGAAATCAAGCGGATAATTGAGGTTTTTTAGTATCATTTAAGTATTTTTTTTAAGATCTTTAAATCTATAAAAATTAATTAACTGTATTTAATAGCCTTTAGTGGTGAGATTCTACTGATCAAGTAACTTGGTAAAATCATTGCGATGCCCGATACGATGAAAATCCCTACCGAAATCGAAATGATGTATAACGGGTTAAGATCTACCGGAACTGTACTGATGAAGTAATTTTCCGGATCAAGCTTGATAATTCCTGTATATTTTTGGATCAATAATAATCCGATTCCTATCACATTTCCTGCCAACAATCCTGGAATCATTATAATTAATGTATAATTAATAAAAATTGATCTGATCTGCGCATTAGAAGCTCCGAATGTTTTCAAAAGCCCTATGGAATTGGTTCTTTCGATAATCAAAATCAGTAAAACCATAATGATATTAATGACTACAACAATCAGCATAATGGCAATAATCAAAGATATATTCTGATTGAAAATATTAACCCAATCCAAAATCTGAGGATATTTTTCTGTTACTTTTTCTGCATAATTTTTATAACCGATGTATCTTTCAATTTGAGGAAAAGTAGTATCTATTTCGCTCGTGTCATCCAGGAAAATATCAAGTCCGCCTACTTCTTTATCATTCATATTCATCACTTTGCGAACGTGATTGATATCACCAATCATATAAAGATCATCCACCAATTTGATATCGGTTTTGTAAATCCCTTTAATCAGAAATTTTCTATAAATCGGTTTTTGGTCTTCTTTTGAAAAGATGGCAACAATACTGTCGTTCGCTTTGAGTGAAAGGTCGCTGGCGATTTTTTCTGATAAAATAACCTCGTTATTATAACCGTCTTCTTTATAATCCGGAATCGATCCCGAAATCATAAACGGTTGAAATCTCTCCTTATCGAAATCTTTTCCAACACCTTTCAGAATGATACCCGCAAAATTATTTTCAGTTCTTAGGATTCCACTTACCGATGCATAAGATTGTAAACCAGCAACGCCAGGAATTGCTTTCACAGCATTGGTATCCAGTCCGTTTGCATCCAAAACAGATGAATTGTAAGAAGAATTGGAACGCGTCGATTTTACAGAAATATCCCCGCTGAAATTGGAAATCCTATCTTCAATAGCCTTTTTGGAGCCAAGACCTGTAGAGATTGTAATCAGCGAAACTATGATGCCCAAAGCAACAGAAAGCCTACCGATATAGACAATCACCTTGGAGAGATTATTTTTGTTATCTTTGGAAAACGCTATCTTTTTCGAGAAATATAACGGAAAATTCAAATCAATGAGTTTAAGCTTCAAAAATAAAACTTTAGTTTTTATCCTGCTAATTTATTTTAGTTCAATACCATTTATTAAATCTCAAAATCAATCCAAAGATTGTTTTGCAACCGCTGCTGACAGACCGGAACTGTATCTTCCTTTATTAAAAAATAAAAACGTCATTGTCGCAGCTAACCAAACCAGTCTTCTGAAAAACAGAAAACATTTGGTTGATTTCTTGGTCGAAAATAATATAAAAATCAAATCTATTTTTGCGCCTGAGCACGGTTTTCGAGGCGTTGCTGATGCCGGCGAACACGTTAAAAATGGAACTGATAGTAAAACCGGCTTACCGATTGTTTCATTGTATGGTGACAACAAAAAACCAAAAGCCGAATATCTGAAAGGTGCTGACGTTATTTTGTTTGACATCCAAGATGTTGGGGTAAGATTTTACACTTATATTTCGACACTATCTTATATTATGGAAGCTGCCGCTGAAAATAATGTTGAAGTGATTATCCTTGACAGGCCAAATCCACACGACGGTTACACAGATGGACCAATGATGAAAAATCAATGGAAAAGTTTTATTGGACTTCATAATGTTCCTGTTGTTTACGGACTCACAATAGGCGAATACGGGAAAATGGTGAACGGAGAAAAATGGTTGAAAAACGGAGTGACTGCAAAATACACGTTGATTCCAATGCTGAATTATCATAAACAGCAACGTTATGGTGTTTCTGACAAACCGTCTCCAAATCTTCCAAATGATAAATCTATCAATCTCTATCCAAGTCTCTGTTTTTTTGAAGGAACGCAGGTTTCTGTAGGAAGAGGAACTGATTTACCATTTCAAATCTATGGTTCCCCATGGACAAAAGATTTCTCATATCAATTCACACCAAAACCAACAGAAGGTGCAAAAGATCCTTTCCTGAATGGAAAACTTTGTTACGGCGAAAACCTGAGTCAATACTCTCAAGATTTAAGAGAATTAAATTTAGAATGGCTTTTGAAGTCTTACAAGAATTATAAAAATCCACAACAAGATTATTTCCTGAAAAATCTATTTT
Source organism: Epilithonimonas zeae (assembly GCF_900141765.1). Taxonomy (NCBI): domain Bacteria; kingdom Pseudomonadati; phylum Bacteroidota; class Flavobacteriia; order Flavobacteriales; family Weeksellaceae; genus Epilithonimonas; species Epilithonimonas zeae. The sequence continues at coordinate 2,515,307 of NZ_FSRK01000001.1, forward strand.
TTGATAAGTTAGCTGGAAATGATGAACTTAGAAAACAAATCATTGCTGGCAAATCTGAAAAAGAAATAAAAAATAGTTGGAAAAAAGATTTAGAAAATTTTGAGAAAACAAGGCAGAAATATGTTTTCTATCCAAATTAAAAAAACCTCGCAAATTGCGAGGTTTTTGTTTTATTAGAAATCGAATTAAAATTTGTATCCTAATCCAACTTGAAAGAAACTCATTTTTGTTGAAGTATTAGTATCCTTTTCTAAATTGGAAAGTCCAAAATTATATCTAGCATCAATTAACAAACCTTTGTAGATAGTATATTCTGCACCAACGTGTAATCCAAATGTAACTTTTTGTAAACTCTCATCAAAAGAATCACTGAACATTTCATTATATTCACTTAATTCAGCATTTGCTTCAGCAATTACTTCTTTTGGAAGATTGGAATCTTTGAATTTTGCTTCGAATTTATTTGAAACTACAAAACCTAAGTAAGGTCCTGCTGATAATGAAAAATTAGCAGTTGGATAATATTTTGCAGAAATTGGAACCAAAATCTGATTGATTTTAAAATCCATATTTAATGTTGCGTGGTAACCAGATTCTTGTAATTTCCCTTGATATCTTCCACCCAATTCTGCATATTGAAGCTCACCCTGAAGTGCAAATTTGTCGGTCAATTTATGTTCTACAAATCCTCCAACATAAAATCCGGATTTTGATTTCTTATCAACCCCAATCCCTTCAAACTCCATATCATCCTCATCATCAGAATTCATTTGTGATAAAGCATATCCAGCTTTAGCTCCAAATGTTGTTTGAGCATTTATAGCTCCGAAAAGTGCCAAAGCACCAACTAAAAATAGTTTTTTCATTGTTATTAATTTTAAGTCTGCAATTTTAAGAAAATTTTAACAAAAATCAAAATTAGTTAATTTTATAAAAATTTGATTTTTCTATTGGATTAAAGACTTATATTTCAATTAAAAAACCTCGCAGATTGCGAGGTTTTTGTTTTATTATAATTCGATATTATTTTGTACCGAAGTTTTTAGAAATACCTACAGTAACTCCTTTTCCGAAACTAAAACCAAATGCATTAGTTTTGAAGTCAGAATCTTTTACTTTGCTAGTTTCATAACCTAAACCACCAATGTTGAAGTTCAATCCAAAAGAATTCTTAAAGTTAATAAACAAATTTGGAGTAAACATTACACCAAAACCTGTAGTTTTGTTTGTGGAAGAAAAATTTCCAGGTGCATTAGTAGAGTAAGTTACTTTACCATTACTTGCATAAACATCTAATTCACCAAATACTGCAAAAGTTTCACTCAATGGCTGAGTGTATCTACCAAATACGCCGTAAGTAAAATTATTTATTTTTTCCGTTCCCTCATAAGAAGTTCCAGAAATTTGCTCTGTAACTTTCCCTGTGCCAACACCTAATTTTACACCAGCAGTCCAATTATCTGTAAATTGGTAACCAACTCTTGGATTGAAGTTAAATGTATTACTTTCATTTGTTGTTGTAGAGCCGAATTTGTCTTTTGAAGTTAGTAAAGAAATATCACCACCAACAAGGATAGTATTCTTTTGTGCATTCATAGCTCCGAAAAGTGCAATCGCACCAATAACTAATAATTTTTTCATTGTTTGTTAAATTTTAGGGTGCAAAAGTATTAAAATTTATTAATACACCAAATATTTAACAAAAAAAGGCACTTAAAATTATCTATAATACAATAAATCAGTTCTCTTCAGCAAGCCACTCACCATAAGAATTTTCGGTTTCGTGAAGTTTAAGATAAGCTAATTGGATTTCGGAAGGAAGTTTAGATTTGATTTTCGAAGCAATATCATAAAGCATATTTTCGCAAGTCGGCTGATAATCACAAAAAATAACTTTGTGACCTTCATTCTGTAGATTTTCACCCAAAGATTTGTGCGGAGAAGCGCCATTCACCAGAACAGCATGATCCCAAATATCTACAATTTCTTCTTTTACAATTTTTTTAATATCGCCAAAATCTACAACCATCCCGTTTTTTGGATCATCCAGATTATTGATTGGATTACCCTTCACTGTTACAAATAATTTATAGGAATGACCGTGCATATTTTTGCATTTACCATCATAATTATAAAGAACGTGTGCTGTTTCGAAAGTGAAAATTTTTGTAATCCGTATCATTTTGCAAAGATAATCAAAAATCTGTTTTATAATTTTTGTTAAAGATTTGTGTATCCAGTTTACAATAGCTTATTTTGTAGAGAAGACACATCAAAATGAAAAAATTAGTCCTATTCTTAAGCTTAACCTCTTCTGTTTATTTTTATTCTCAGAATTTTTCTGCTATCAATGATATTTTGCAGAAAATTGAAAGTAAACACAAAAAAATGAAGGATGCTTCTGGCTACACAATTAACAATAAAAAATTTGTTTTAGTAGAAGATTTTGAAGATCATTCAGAACGTCATATTCTCGAATTCAAAGAAGATAACAGCATCACTTTGATTGAGCTGATTGATGATAAAGCTACCGGACAAACTTATTCCAATATATTCAGTGGCGATTTTATTCGTAAAAGAAATGCCATTTCTATCAGAGCCAATTATTTGGAAGGCAAGCAGATTGCAACACCTATTATTTACAGTCTTTATCTGATGAATGCCAATGATATTTGGTATTTGAAAGACATCAATACCAGCAAACGTTGGATAGAAAACAATAACCTTTTGAAGAAAAAATAAGTTTATTTTTCTCTTAAAAAATCAATACAAACTTCAACGGCTTCATCTAATTCTTTTGGAAGAGAATCGTCTTCCCAAGGTTCTTTTGCCCCAAAAGTGTGATTGGCATTTCCAATGATTTTGATTTGAGAATCCTTTGTCCATTGTTTAAGATTTTCAGAATGGCTTAAAGAAACAGATTCGTCAGCAGAACCGTGAATAAATAAACTTGGAATTGCGAGTTTTTCACAGGCTTTTTCTACATCAAATCTTTCTTTATTAATTTCAAAATCTTGATAGAACTCAAAATAATGAGGCATTTTTTGTTTAGTCCTGGCATTTTCTACTAAGTAAACACCTTCATTTTTCCAGTTTTCAAAAGCTTCATCTTTAGGAAATCTGTCAAGTGTAGAAACACTTGCTAGTGTAATTAACTTTGAAATCGAACTATTTTCAGAAGCTTTGATTATAGAAATCCCTCCACCTCTACTGTGCCCAAGTAAAGTTATATTTTGAGAATCAACTTCTTTCTGATTTTTAAAATGATTTATAACCACTTCCAAATCTTCTAGTTCTTTGGAATAATTATTTTCTCCAAAAGCTTCTAAGTCTGCAAATTGATTTGGGTATTCAATCGTAGTTCCATTATGTGAAAAATTGAATTTAACAAAATAAAATCCGGCTTTCGCAAACGTCTCTCCCATCAGTTCCCAAGCACCCCAATCTTTGTAGCCTTTGTAGCCGTGAACAAAAATGATTAATGGAAATTTTTCTTTAGACTCAAGATAAAAAGCATCAGCTAGAAATTCTTTTTGACCTTTCAGGATTATATTTTTATGTTTGATTAAATTCATTTCAATATTATTTAAAATAAAAAAGAAGTTACTAAAACTTCTTTTAATCATTATATCGTCATTGAAAAAATCCGGGTTTCCGGTTTGTTTCTCATCATTCTGAGGTCAAAAACCATTGCTACATTTCGTGTAAAAGCCCGTCCTTTTTCTGTGATTTTAATTTGATTGTCTAATATTTCAACTAAACCGTCAGATTCCATTTCTTTCAATTTTTCAATCGCATTTTCGATTTCCGGAAATGAATTTTGTAAATCCCAACTCGTTTCCAATTGACACATCAGATTCAGAATATGTTTTCTAATTATTAAATCTTCATTATCGAGAATATGACCACGAAAAACCGGGATCTCACCTTCTTCTACAATCTTCTGATATTCTTCCACCGTTTTTGCATTCTGCGCAAAAGCGTACCAAGAATCGGAAATTGCTGACATTCCCAAACCTACCATCAACTGGGTTTTACTGGATGTATAACCCATAAAATTACGATGCAGTTTTTTCTGAATCAACGATTGATAAAGATCATCGTGCTTCAACGCAAAATGGTCCATTCCAATCTCAATATAACCTAGTTCTTCTAAGAGTTTTTTCCCGTCTTCGTACAATCTTCTTTTCTCATCGCCACTTGGAAGATCGCTTTCGTCAAAACCTCTTTGTCCAACACCTTTTACCCACGGAACGTGTGCGTAAGAATAGAAAGCCAATCGATCTGGTTTCAACTCCAAAGTTTTTCTAATCGTATATTCTGTTGCTTCCCAAGTTTGATGTGGCAATCCGAAAACCAAATCGTGACTGATTCCTTTATAGCCAATTTCTCTTGCCCATTCAGTAACATTTTTCACATTTTCAAAAGGTTGAATTCTGTTGATTGCTTTCTGAACTTTCAGGTCGTAATCCTGGACACCAAAACTCACTCTATTAAAGCCTAAATCAAACAGAGTCTGAAGATGCTCTCTAGTTGTATTATTAGGATGACCTTCAAAACTGAATTCCTGTTCTTCTGCAATTTCAACTGTATCGAAAATCCCTTGTAAAAGTGTTTTAAGGTTTTCTGGAGAGAAAAAAGTCGGAGTTCCACCACCCAAATGAAGTTCTTTCAGCTTCGGTTTTTCATTGAATAATTCAAGATATAATCTCCATTCTTTCAAGACACTTTCCAAATAAGGAATTTCTACCGAATGCTGCTTCGTAATCCTTTTGTGACAAGCACAAAATGTACAAAGTGCTTCGCAAAAAGGCAGGTGAATATAAATGGAAATTCCTTCTTCAGAATTGCTTTCTGAAAAGGATTTTATTACGGATTTTTTCCAAAGGTTTGCAGTAAAATCGACCTCATTCCAATAAGGAACTGTAGGATAAGACGTGTAGCGCGGACCTGGAATATTGTATTTATCAACTAAAGAATTCATCACTGCAAAGTTACGAAAACTATGTTTGGAATGATTTTGAATTAGGGATGATTTTTGATTGGTGGTTTCTATTTCTAATATCGAAATCTATATTGATGACAAATGCCCTAGCCCCGATAGTAACGGCATCCTTTTTCTTTTTTGGCAAAAAAAGAAAAAGATATAGTGGATAGCGGGATTAAGCTCCTAAAACTATTTCTTCATAATTTTTATAGACTGTCTTCCCAAATTGGATTGTACCGCCAAGAGATATTCACCTATAGGATATTTGAAATCTAATGAATACTTTTTCAGTCCTTTTTGACTGATATTATCTTTAAGAATATTCCCTAGAAACTTCCCTGTCAAATCATACAATCCTATAATAATATGGTCGGAATGGATGTAGTTGATGTTCAAATTTAGTTTATCTTTTACCGGATTTGGAACGACTTCAATTTTTAGATTTTCAACTTTTTCATTGCCAGATTCATTGGTTGACAAGCCCGTTGTTGTCATTTTGTAAATCTGATTTCCAGATGCAAAAGCAGTTGCTCCATTAACGAAAAAAATCCGATTGAGAGAACCTCCGAGACTGTTATTGACCCAAGTATTTCCACCATCAAAAGTTTCCATAAAGCCTGAATTATGGCCGCCCATCCAACCGTGTGTCTCGGAAACAAAACCAACAGCCTGAACATATGGGTCTGGGAAATTTTTGGTCTGCCAAGTTAATCCGCCGTCAAAAGTTTTCAGTAATTTTCCTTGAGTTTCAGATTCTATTGAACCAAATATTGTTTTGTTACCAGGAAAAATCTGTAGTTTCCAGACATAATCGCCGTATTCTCCTGCACTGTAAATTTTGTCCCAGGAATCGCCACCGTCAGTTGTTTTGAGAATCACCGCGCCCTGTTCGTCACTTCCTGAAATAAAACCGATATTTTCATCAATAAACTGAACCTCGACCAAAGCAGATGCGTAAGTCGACATGTCAATAAACTTCCAAGTACTACCGGAGTCTGTTGACTTAATAACATAAGCCGGAGAAAACCAGGCTCCACAGCCATAAACAGTTGATTCTCCAACACAATCTAAACCACAAATTGCAGCTGGATAAGGAGAAATATTATTGACTTTTGTCCACGTTGTTCCTCCATTTGTTGTTTTATAAAAGTTATTATTGAGTGTTCCGAGAAAACCGATATTCTCATTGAGGAATTCTATATTTCTGAAATATTGTCCAGTCTGTGAACTTACAACTTGTTCTATCCAGGTTGAACCGCCATTGGTTGTTTTGAAAACGGCTCCATTTCCTCCTCTTGCTGCCCAACCAAGATTTTCGGTCAGAAAAAAGACATCATCGTATCGACCTGTAGTAGATGACGGATAATTTAGAGCTTGCCAGTTATAAGTTTGTGAGAGTACAGTATTTGCAATATTAAGTACAAAATAAATAAATATTTTTTTCACAGTTTTAAATTTTTCTATAAAAATAAAAAAAAACGGGAGAATTTCCCGATTTTTTATTTTTATAATTGAGTTTTTATCTTAACTCTGCTTTGAACTCTTTTTCAAAAGATTTGATAAGAGAGTTCATTACTTCTGTGATATCTTTGTCTTCAAGAGTTTTTTCTTCGTTCAGAAGTTCAAAACTTAATGCATAAGATTTTTTGCCTTCCGGAAGATTTTTACCTTCATAAACATCGAATAAATTAATATTCTTCAAGAAAGGTGATTTATTGGATTTTGCCAACTCATATAATTCTGCATAAGTAATCGTTTTATCAACCAACAAAGCCAAATCTCTTCTAATCTTATTAAACTTCGGAATATCGATGAATTTCAAATTTTCTTTTGTTCTCAAAGCTTGGCAAGTTTCCAATTCGATTTCTGCATAGAAAACTTCCTGGCTGATATCAAAATCTTTCAACATTTGAGGACTAACTTTTCCTATTCTTGCTATAGTTTTTCCGTCAGATTTGATTTCCAAAGCATCAGAAAAACGGTCGTCATCTAACGCAGATTCGTTAAGTTCAAGGTTAAGCTTTTCTAAAAGAACTTTTACATAAGCTTTCAGATAATAGAAATCCGTTGCGCTTTTTGGCTGACGCCAGTTTTCCGAAACTTCTCTACCAGCTGTCAGAATCGCCAATTGCTTTCTTTCTTCGTATTTTTCTTTTTTATGGTAAATTTTCCCTAATTCGAAAAACTTAATATCAGATGATTTTCTATTGATATTATAAATTGCATTTTCCAAAAGTCCTTCCAACAAAGACTTTCTCATAAATGCCAAATCATTACTCAAAGGATTCAACAATTTCACAGCATTGGTTTCATCTTTTACAGAAGTCAGTGAGTTGTTCATCACTTCGTGGAAACCGTTGGATTGCAATGTTCTTGCCCAAGAATTTTCTAAAGCATCTTGATCATCGAAACTCAATTTTACTGGTGTGAAAGAGATTTTTTTCGGCGCATCGATTTTGTTGTAACCGTAGATTCTCAATACTTCTTCAATAACGTCGATTTCTCTTGTAACATCTGCTCTATAAACAGGAACAGATAATTCAAGACCGTTTTGAATCTCATTAAGAATCTGAATATCAAGAGATTTTAAAATCTCTTTGATTTTTTCTCTATGGATTTTAGTTCCCAGAATCTGGTCTAATTTCGAATATCTGAAAACCACATAATGGTCTTTGATTTTTTCAGGATAATGTTCCAGAATCTCTCCAACTAATTTTCCGCCAGCCAATTCCTGAATCAAACTAATTGCGTGAGTCAAAGCTGTTCTGGCATTATTTGGGTCAACACCTCTTTCAAAGCGGAAAGATGCATCAGTATTCAAACCGTGTAACTTAGACGCTTTTCTAATCGCTACCGGATTGAAATAAGCACTTTCTAAGAAAATGGTTTTGGTTTCAGATGAAACACCACTTTCGCTTCCACCAAAAACTCCAGCAATACACATTGGTTTATCTTTTCCGTCTTTAATAATGATTTCGGAACCGTTCAAAGTTCTTTCAACATTATCTAGAGTTTTGAATTTGGTTCCAGCTTTTACGGTTCCAACTTTCACAGTTTTATCTGCAATTTTTTCTGCATCGAAAGCGTGAAGCGGTTGTCCAAGGCCGTGAAGAATATAATTGGTGATATCAACAACGTTGTTAATTGGCGAAAGTCCGATTGCTTTCAATCTATCTTTCAACCAATCTGGAGACGTTTTGATTTCTACGTTTTCTATGACAGCACCCAGATATCTTGGCGTCAATTCAGAATCTTCGACTTCTAATTTGAAATCGTGAGAACCTTCGATGTTTAAAACTTTAGATTCTAGTTTCGTAAATTCTGACTTCAAATTATTGGAAGACACAAAAGCCTGCAAATCTCTTGCAACACCATAATGTGACATGGCGTCGGTCCTGTTTGGCGTCAATCCAATCTCATAAACCTCATCGTTTGTCAATTCAAAATAATCAGCGAAAGGTTTCCCAACTTCATATTTTGTTTCGTCCAAAACCATAATTCCGGCGTGGTCATCGCTCAAACCTAATTCGTCTTCGGCACAAATCATTCCTTCGGAAACTTCGCCACGGATTTTAGCTTTTTTGATTTCGAAAGAATTGCCGTCTTTTGCATAGATTTTTGTTCCTACCACAGCCACAGGAACAGTTTGCCCAGAAGCAACATTCGGCGCTCCACAAACGATTTCCAGAATTTTTCCGTTGCCAACATCGACTGTTGTTTTGCTTAGTTTATCAGCATTCGGATGTTTTTCGCAAGTCAGAACTTTGCCAACGATAATTCCTTCCAGACTTCCTTTGACGCTTTCGAATTTATCAACACCTTCCACTTCCAAACCGATATCGGTCAAATATGCACTGATTTTCTCAGAATTAAGGTCTGTTTTGATATAATCTTTAAGCCAATTATTAGAAATTTTCATTCTTTTTATATTTGAATTTTTTGAACACAAAGTGCGCAAAGATTTTTTTAATTTAAACTGCTTTTAAGTTCACAACGATGTAACTTATAAGAAGTTTTTAAACTAAAATTTGAGACTTGAATTTCAAATCTCAAATTTTAAATATGATTAATTTTAAAATTATAAACCGATTACAGGCATTGACAGCATCAGGATACTTTCGTTCTCCTCCAATCCGTCAACCGGTTCTACGATTCCTGGTCTGTTTGGCTGAGACATTTTCATTGTGATATCGTCAGAAGCCAAAACGGATAACATCTCTGTCAGGAATTTTGAACTGAAACCAATATTGATATCATCGCCATTATAGTCGCAAGGAATCTGCATATCCGCTTTGTTTGCGTACTCTGTATCTTCTGCGTGAAGATGTAGAACATTGCCAGACAACTTGAATCTTACCTGATTGGTCGATTTGTTTGACATAATAGATGCTCTTCTGATAGAACCTAAAAGTAAGCTTCTGTTGATGGTCAAAACGTTTGGATTTTCCTTAGGAATTACTGCGTTGTAATTCGGATATTTCCCGTCTATCAAACGACAAATCCAAATATTATTTCCAAATGTGAATTTCGCCATATTATCACTGAATTCAATCACAACATCTTCGTTGGAATTATTCAGAATGTTTTTGAAAATTGACAAAGGTTTCTTTGGCATAATGAATTCCAAAGTCTCCGGATGTACGATATCTGTTCTTTTGTAAACCACCAATCTGTGAGAATCTGTGGAAACAAAATTGGTCTCATCTTCTTTGAACTGAAACAAAACACCAGTCATCACAGGACGAAGAGAATCATTACTTGTAGCAAACAAAGTGTTAGCCAAAGCTTCTGCTAAAATTCCTCCTCCAATTGTTACTTTCTGAGATGCATCAAATTCCGGCAATTCCGGATAATCGTCCGCATTATCCAAAGCCACTGCGAAATTGTCTTTTTCATCCAAAATTTCCAAAACGCTTCCGTTTCCGTCTTCAGAATCTTTAACCGCCAAAGTCAAAGGCTGCTCACCGTAAGTTTTCAGGAAATCCTGAAAAATCTTCCCTGGAACTGCTAATTTTCCTTTGTCATCCGACTTCACTTCAAGGGAAGTGATCAACGTCGTTTCACCATCAGAAGCCGTAACTGTCAACAAGTTCTGGTCTAACTCGAAAAGAAAATTCTCCAAAATTGGTCTGGATTGTGAACCGGAAATCACGCCACTTACCGTCTGTAAAGCTTTTTGCAAATCGCCACTGGCAACAATAAATCTCATAAACTGTATTTATTTCAATTCCACAAATATAATGATTTCGGTTCGATTGTAAAAGGTGTATTAATTTAGTTATTAACAATTATGATAATAATCTATCTTTGTTGATATTATCACAATGAAAAAACCGCCATTTCATAAAAGTGTTTTGTTCACCTTCCGAGGAATTATTTGGATTTTGAGAAACGAAAGGAATTTCCAGTTTCATATTTTAGGATTGATTATTAATCTTTTTCTGATTGTTTTTTTTGAGCTTTCAAATATCGAAACAGCTATGATTATTCTTTGTTGCTTTTTTGTTTTGGTAACAGAAGCTTTGAATACTTGTGTTGAAAAAATTTGTGATTACATCCAACCTGAGTTTGATTCCCGAATTGGAATTATTAAGGATTTAGCTGGTGGCGCGGTAATGTTGGCTACGATTTCTTCGGTTTGTGTTGGCATTTTGGTTTATTGGCCTTATTTGAAATTGTTATTTCATTAAAGCGGTTTAACACATAGGCACAATGATTTTTTTTAATTATATAAACGTTTTAAGACACAAGAAAATAAAAGATTTTTATTTAATGAAATTAAACTTTGTGTCTTAAAAACACTACAATAAATATAGATTCTTTTGTGCCTTTGTATTTTTCAGTTCCCTTTAAATTCTTAATTACAATATTTAGAAAAATTTTAATCCTATCTTTTTCATAAAATCTTTACATTTGTTTTCAATATATTTCTAAAATGAGCAAAAAAAATGTAGCCGTTGTAATGGGCGGTTATTCTGATGAATACAAAGTTTCTCTTAAAAGCGGACAATTAATTTTTGATTCACTTGACCGTGAACTTTATGATGTTTACAAAGTAATAATTCTAAAAGATGAATGGTATTTGTTAGACGAAAAAGATAAAAAAAGATTCATCAACAAAGCAGATTTCTCAGTAAACCTCGGCGATGGAGACATTCTTAACTTTGATGTTTGTTTCAATATCATCCACGGAACGCCAGGCGAAAATGGAATTATGCAAGCTTACTGGGACGCAATTGGACAAAAATATACAGGCTGTGATTTCTATCAAAGTGCACTGACATTCAATAAAAAAGATACGTTAGCTGTTTTATCAAAATACGGAATTCCTTCTGCAAAAAGTATTTATCTAAGAAATGGTGAGCAAGTTTCTGACGATGAGATTGTAGAAAAACTTGGGCTTCCGCTTTTCGTAAAGCCCAATCAAAGTGGTTCTTCTCTTGGAATTTCTAAAGTGAAAGATAAAAACGAGCTTAAAAACGCAATTGAATTTGCTTATAAAGAAGATGACGAAATCCTTATCGAAAGTGCTCTTAACGGAATGGAGGTTTCCGTTGGCGTTTTGGATTACAAAGGCGAAGTGATTGTTTTAGGAATTACGGAAATTGTTCCAGACAAAGAATTCTTCGATTACGAAGCCAAATATGAAGGTGCTTCTCAAGAGATTACGCCTGCAAGAATTGATGAAGAAACCAGAAAAAAGGTAGAAGAAATTTCCATAAAAGCTTACAAATCGCTTGGAATGAGTGGATTTTCCCGTTCAGAATTCATTATCGTTGATGGAATCCCACATCTTTTGGAAATGAATACAAATCCCGGGTTTTCTCCGGCAAGCATCCTTCCACAACAGGCAAAAATCTACGGAATCTCTATCAAAGACCTTTGCGGAAACGAAGTAGAAAAAGCACTTAACAAATAATTATAAATGATAAATTTTAGATTTTAAATTATTTGAGAAATCTAAAATTCATAATCTAAAATTTAAAATTTCTATGAAAATTGCTGTTTTTCCAGGGTCGTTTGACCCAATCACTCTGGGTCATTATGATATTGTGGAGCGCGCTGTCCCGTTGTTCGACAAAATCATTATTGCCATCGGAAAGAATTCTCAGAAAAAATATATGTTCTCTCTTGAACAACGTAAAGAATTCATCAGAAAAACATTCGAAAAATTTCCAAATGTGGAAGTTGATGATTTTGAAGGCTTGACAATCGATTACTGTAAAAGTAAAAACGTGAATTTCATCTTGAGAGGCCTAAGAAATCCAGCCGATTTCGAATTCGAAAAATCGATCGCGCAAACCAATAGAGCTTTAACCAGAGAAAATACGGTTGAAACTATTTTCCTTTTGACTTCCTCCGGAAAATCTTATATCAGCAGCAGCATTGTAAGGGAAATTATTTCTTATGGCGGGAACTATGAAATTATGGTTCCTGATGCTGTGAGAGTTGAAAAAAAATAAATTAAAAATCCTGAAGTTAGCTTCAGGATTTTTTTATTTTCAGAACAAAATTGGATTTTGTTCTTATTTTGTTCTGGATTACTTATAAAAAAACCACCTAAATTAGGTGGTTTTAAGTGGTTTCTCCAGGAATCGAACCAGGGACACACGGATTTTCAATCCGTTGCTCTACCAACTGAGCTAAGAAACCATAACTCGTTTTGTTTTGAGTGGTGCAAAAATACACTCTTTACTCATATAATCCAAATTAGATTGCTACTAATTTGATTTTTTTTATTTAAAAAACCGCCTTAGTTAGGCGGTTTGTAAGTGGTTTCTCCAGGAATCGAACCAGGGACACACGGATTTTCAATCCGTTGCTCTACCAACTGAGCTAAGAAACCATCACTCGTTTTGTTTTGAGTGGTGCAAAAGTATATTCTTTATTCTTATAATGCAAATTATATTAGAATTTCTTCACACATTTTATTTAAAATCATTGATTATCAGAAGATTTTTTTTCAGTTTGCGCTTTGAAAAAATCACTCAATTCTTCTAAAACAGGCTTAATTGTATCTTCAGGAAGATCGCTAATCCTGATATACATCAATCCATCAATCGCATCATTGAAGTTCGGATCCACGTTGAAAGCGATCATTTTTGCATTTTGCTTGATGTATTTTTTGATCAAAACAGGCAATCTAAGTTCAGGTTCAAGATCGTCGATAATTTTATCTAATTTATTAAGATCAGCATCCATATCTTCAAAGAATAGAGCTTTGTCTCGCTCTTTCATCACAACCTTGAATTCATTTTTCGGATGGATATATTGCGCTACAGCAGAATCATAATAATGAGAACGCATAAATTCGATCATCAACGATTTCGAGAATTCTGAGAACTTATTACTAATGCTTACACCGCCCATCAGGAATTTGTGTTCAGGATTTCTTAGGCAAACGTGAACAATTCCGCGCCAAAGCAAGAATAATGGAAATGGTTTTTGCTGATATTCAATTGAAATATAAGCTCTTCCCATTTCTATTACTTTTCGGAAAAACGGTTGCAATTCCGGATCATACTCAAAAAGTGAGCTTGTGTAGAATCCATCAATCCCAAATTTCTTCATCACCTCAGAACCCAAAGCCATCCTGTAGGCACCAACCAGCTTTTTGCCTGCATTATCCCAAAGAAAAAGATGATGATAATGGTTATCATATTCATCCAAATCAAAAGGAAGATTGGTTCCTTCTCCAATCGCTCGGAATGTTAGCTCTCTTTGTCGCCCGATTTCCCTCATAATAGAAGGAATTTCTTCTGACTTTGTAAAGAAAACATCATAATCACCGTGAGAAAAAAGTTTCTTATTTTCGGCAACTTTTAATTTTTCTATTTCATTAACAATATCTTCAACAGGCGTTTCATCTATGATATTCTGTACTATATTATTTTGTTTCTGAAGCGGATTTTTAAGCACCATATTAGGCAGCTTTAATTTCTCAGTTATGCTTTTTCGTCTTTCATAATAAGACTTCAGCATATAAACCTTATTATAAAGATAGTCGCCCAGCTCTTCCAAAGTTTCTTCTTCTTCCATTTGCTTCACAGAGATTGGCTTTCCAATTCTTATTCTGATTGGTTTATCTCTTTTTCGCATCATTTCGGTTGGCAGCATCAAGGTTTGTAAATCCGGATGCAGCTTAGAAACATTATAAAACATTTTACTGTTGGTTGCGTGGAAATACATTGGGACTACCGGAACTCTTGCTTTTTTGATAATCTTCAGTGCAGTTTTTCCCCAAGGTCTGTCCAGAACTTCGCCGTACTCATTATTCTTGTTAGAAACTTCACCAGCAGGAAAAATACCGATACATCCACCTTCTTGCAAATGTTTGAAGGTTTCTCGCATCCCGGAAGAACTATTGTAAGCATCTTTTCTCCCTTCAAAAGGATTAACTGAGATGACGAAAGGTTCCATTGGTTTAATTTTCGATAAAAGAAAATTCCCCATAACCTTGAAATCCGGACGAACACGCAACAGAATTTTACACATCAAAATCCCGTCTAAAGCGCCCAACGGATGATTGGAAACAATAATGAAAGGTCCTGTTTTGGGAACTTTTGCCAAATCTTCTTCGAAAACAATATAACTGAGTTCCTGCTCTCTGATAAACTCATCAAAGAACTGCACACCTTGGGTATGGATCAGTTTATTGTAAAGATTATTGACTTCATTTATTTTAGTAAGATTCATAATTGCCGAGGCAACCGGTCTCTTGAGAAAACCAATTTTATCGAGTCCTGCGGCTTTTATCAAATCTTCTTTTGAAATTAAACTCATAGTGTTTTTACATGGTTACCATTTGGAAGGTTTTTTTGGAAATCTGCTCCAGCAATACTTTTTTGTCTTTGTAGAATTTTTCCAACTTATCCAATTCAGCATTTCTGACAGTAAATAAAGATACGTTTTTTGTCATTTGGGTAATGAAGTTTTGTTGTAATTCTTCATTAAAATCATTTGCAGTTCCAAATTTATCTTCCAGACATAAAGCTAATGAAATTGCTGAATTCTGCATCAAAGAAACTTTAATTTTATACTTTGCCAGAAGCGTAAAAATTAAACTGATGTGATCCTCGGCTATGAAAGAGAAATCTCGTGTTTCTACATTCAGCAATGTTTGATTTTCTTTCAGGATATAACTTTCTATCAATTCATTTTCTGTAGAATTCCCCACTTTAGTTCCTGGTTCTTTAGGCTCTACAAAGGATTTTACAAAAAACGGAATATTTTTTTGCTTAAGTGGCTGAAGTGTTTTTGGATGAATAACAGAAGCTCCATAATAAGCCATCTCAATCGCTTCTTCGTAAGAAATGTGTGACAATAGTTCTACATTCTCGAATTTTCTCGGATCGCCAGTCATCACACCCGGAACGTCTTTCCAGATAGTCATTTCGTCTGCGTTTAAGCAATATGCAAAGATTGCTGCAGTATAATCTGAACCTTCACGACCTAATGTCACTGTAAAATTATTACTTTCAGAACCGATAAATCCCTGAGTCACATAACAGTTGATTTTATCCAGCTTAGAAATATTCTGTTCCGTTTCCTGCCAGTTTACAATACCTTCTCTGTAATTTGTGTCGGTTTTGATGTAATCTCTCGCATCTAACCAATGATTGAAAAACTGAATATCATTAAGATACTCACTCAGAATCTTAGACGAAATCATCTCTCCACAACTCACAACCTGATCGTAAACGAAGTTGTAATTCGGCGATTTATTTCTTCTTAAAAAAGAATCAATATCATCAAAAAATAATGATATCTCCCCAAAAACAGCGTGACCTTCTGAAAATAACCCCTTGGCAATATCGATGTGATTTTTCTTGATTAACTCAATTTCTGCCTGATAATCCTGCTTCTTGAAATAATATTCGACTACTTTTTCCAAAGCATTCGTCGTTTTTCCCATTGCGGAAACCACAACTAAACATTTTTCAAACCCCTGAGTTTCTAGAACCAAGGCTACATTTTTCACACCTTCAGCATCTTTTACAGACGCACCACCAAATTTGTAAACTTTCATTAGATTTTTTACCGTTAAACTTTTTTATTAAGAATTAAGAAGTCGTTAATTGATTATTAACCTTCAAAAATATTAATAATGAACGAAATATAAAAATCAGTCATTTTTTTTCTAATGTTTCAAAGTGAAATAATGAAACCATATTAATGATTTTATGATAAGTATCATCAAAAATTGATAAATTTTGTTTTATTTCTTTGAAAAAAAAATTAGTTTTGTAGAAAATCAAATTAACCCAATATGTCACAACAGGCTTTACAGACTTTAGGAGAATTTATCATTGAAAAGCAGGATGATTTCAAGTATTCTACAGGGGAACTTTCCCGTCTCATCAGTTCCATCAGGATTGCATCAAAAGTCGTCAACCGAGAAGTGAACAAAGCCGGAATTGCTGATATTATTGGAAATGTGGGCAATCAAAATATACAAGGTGAAGATCAGCAAAAACTGGATGTTTTGGCGAATGATATTTTCATCGCTGCATTGTCTCAGAGAGAAGTTGTTTGCGGAATTGCTTCCGAAGAAAGTGATGATTTTATCGAAATCAAATGTACAGAAAATGCACACCTTAGTAAATATGTTGTTTTGATTGATCCTTTGGACGGTTCTTCCAACATTGATGTTAACGTTTCAGTAGGTACAATTTTTTCCATCTACAGAAGAGTTACCAATCCAGGGACCCCTGTTGAACTTAGAGATTTTTTACAAAAAGGCGTTAATCAAGTAGCTGCAGGTTATATTGTTTACGGTTCTTCTACTATGATTGTTTATACCACAGGAAACGGCGTCAATGGATTCACACTTGATCCTTCTATCGGAACTTATTACCTTTCTCATAAAAATATCAAATTTCCAACTTCAGGAAAAATCTACTCAATCAACGAAGGAAATTATGCTAAATTCCCACAAGGCGTGAAAGATTATATCAAATATTGTCAGGAAGAAGCAGGCGACAGGCCTTACACTTCAAGATATATCGGATCTTTGGTTTCTGATTTTCATAGAAATATGCTGAAAGGTGGCATCTACATCTACCCTTCCACTTCACAATCGCCGAATGGAAAATTGAGATTACTTTACGAATGTAATCCGATGGCATTTTTGGCAGAACAAGCTGGCGGAAAATGCAGTGACGGTTTCAAAAGAATTATGGAAATCGAACCGACAGAGCTTCACCAGCGTGTTCCATTTTTCTGTGGTAGCGCAGCAATGGTAACTAAGGCTGAAGAATTTATGACAAAAGCTGTTAATCACAAAGATTAATTTTCAATCTTAATCTATACTAAAGACCGATTTCGTCGGTCTTTTCTTATTTTTGTAAAATGAAGACTGCAAAATTCCATCAATATATTCTCAATTTCAAACAACCTAGCGGAACTTCGCGAGGTGTTCTGAACACGAAAGAAACTTATTTCATAGAAATTTTTGAAGATGACAAAAAAGGAATCGGTGAGTGTTCTCTTTTCCGAGGATTGAGTTTTGATGACGATGATGATTATGAAGATGCTTTGGAATGGGCTTGCCGTAATATCAATCTCAAATTGGAAGAATTACAGGAAGAATTAATCAATCATCCTTCTATTATTTTCGGAATCGAACAGGCTTTACTTAATCTTGAATATCAGGGAGATTTGTATTTTCCAAGTGATTTTACAGATGGAAAACATTCAATTAAAATTAACGGATTAATTTGGATGGGAAATTCGGATTTTATGCAATCTCAGATCAAGGAAAAGTTGGAAAATGATTTCACCTGTATCAAACTAAAAATCGGAACCGATTGGGATTCTGAAAAAGAAATATTAAAATCTTTAAGACAAAAATTCCCAAAAGAAAAAATCGAACTTCGTGTAGATGCCAACGGCGCTTTTTCACCGGAACAGGCTAAAATTGTTTTGCAGGAATTAGCAGATTTGGACATTCATTCTATCGAACAACCAATAGAGGCTGGAAATTGGGAAGCTATGGCAGAACTTTGCAAAAACACACCAACTCCGATTGCTTTGGACGAAGAATTAATCGGTGTTTTAAATTTCGAATCTAAAAAAGACTTGCTAAAAGAAATCGATCCTCAATATATTATTCTGAAACCAAGTTTAATTGGAGGCTTTTCCGGTTCTGATGAATGGATAAATTTGGCAGAAAAAAACAATATTGGTTGGTGGATTACCTCAGCACTTGAAAGCAATATTGGACTGAATGCAATTGCTCAATATACTTACACCAAAAAAAATCCGATGCCACAAGGTTTAGGCACCGGAAGTTTGTTTACCAATAATTTTGAAACACCATTGTTTTTGGAAGGTGAAAATCTTTGGTTCGGAAATTAAATTAATGTAAATTCTGTTTGCTGTAACTATATTCTAGTCGGCACTACTTATTATTAAAAAATATGAGAACATTTCTTATTCTTTTAATAATTGGCACTGCCAATTTTTCGGCACAAAACCTTCTTTCACCAACTAATGTTAAGCTTGATTCAAAATATATCCAAGATGAATCATCGGAAGTAAGCTGGACAATGGAAAACGCTGGTTCAAAATTTGAAATTGGTAAAGTGACCACCGATTTTAAGAAATTAAACAAAAAAGACCTTCTGATAAAAACGACCGTCAAGATGAAACAATCGCCTGAAGCTTGGGTTGATTCTACTATTGTTAAAATTTCAAATTTCCAGCCGGTTTATCATTCGTCTTTAAATTCGATGAGAAATATGTCGATTAGATTTAATAAAAACAAAGCAACCGGATATTATCTTGATAAGAAAACTCAGAAAAAAGATATGATTGATGAAGCTACAACTTCGCCATATTTTGACAGCAACAGTTATCCCGCCTTAATCCGATTTTTACCTTTGAAAGAAAATTATACAACAGAAATTTCTATTTTCGATTATAATCCGACAGCTAAAAAAGGCGTTATCAAAGCTTACATAGAAAAAGTTGAGAAATCTGAATATAATGGTAAAAAAGTTTGGGTTGTAAAAACAACTGATGATATTCAGGATAGAAAAACGGAGAGCACTTATTACATTGATATCGATTCCCGAAAAGTTCTTAAGCAGGAAATCAATGCAGGTGGAAGGAAAATGATAATGGAATAATGAGAACTTACTAATATAAAGTTTACCCAATCGGTAAACTTTTTTTCTGCCAAAATTTCACATCTATAAATAAATTCTGCCAAAATTTAACTTCCATGTTGCATGTTCCGCTTTCCATCGCCATTGGCACATTGTTGGAGATGTAGGAATCAGAATAACATTAAAATTATATACTTATTATGTCAGTAAATTTTAAACCATTAGCAGACAGAGTTTTGGTAGAACCAACTCCAGCTGAAACGAAAACTGCATCTGGATTGATTATCCCAGACACTGCGAAAGAAAAACCACAAGAAGGAACTGTAGTAGCAGTTGGCCCAGGTAAAAAAGACGAGCCAACAACTGTAAAAGTAGGCGACAAAGTTCTTTATGGAAAATATTCTGGAACCGAGTTGAAATTTGAAGGTAAAGATTACTTGATTGTAAAAGAAGGTGACTTACTTGGAATCATTGGTTAAAAATTTGTAAAACGTAAAATAAATTGTACAACGTACATTAATACAACAAAAAATGGCAAAAGAAATAAAATTCGATATAGAATCAAGAGACGCTTTGAAAAGAGGTGTTGACGCATTGGCTAATGCAGTAAAAGTAACTTTGGGACCAAAAGGTAGAAACGTAGTCATCGAAAAATCTTTCGGTGCTCCTCACGTAACTAAAGATGGTGTTTCTGTAGCAAAAGAGATCGAACTAGAAGACAGAGTAGAAAATATGGGTGCCCAAATGGTGAAAGAAGTAGCTTCCAAAACCAATGACATCGCTGGAGATGGTACTACAACTGCAACCGTTCTTGCTCAGGCTATCGTAAGAGAAGGTCTTAAAAACGTAGCAGCCGGCGCTAACCCAATGGACTTGAAAAGAGGTATCGACAAAGCGGTAACTGCTGTTGTTGAAAACTTAAAATCTCAGTCTCAAACTGTTGGTGATTCAACAGAAAAAGTAAAACAGGTAGCTTCTGTTTCTGCAAACAACGACGAAACTATCGGTTCATTGATCGCCGAAGCTTTTGGAAAAGTTGGGAAAGAAGGTGTAATCACTGTTGAGGAAGCAAAAGGTATCGACACAACTGTAGATGTTGTAGAAGGTATGCAGTTTGACAGAGGTTTCCAATCGCCTTATTTTGTAACTAATCCTGAAAAGATGGTTGCTGAACTAGATAATCCTTACATTCTTTTGGTTGAGAAGAAAATCTCTTCTATGAAAGAATTGTTACCAGTTCTTGAGCCAGTTGCACAAGGCGGAAAATCATTATTAATTATTTCTGAAGAAGTTGAAGGTGAAGCTTTGGCAACTTTGGTGGTTAATAAATTAAGAGGTTCTCTTAAAATTGCCGCTGTGAAAGCACCAGGTTTTGGTGACAGAAGAAAAGCAATGTTGGAAGATATCGCAATTCTGACTGGCGGAACTGTAATCTCTGAAGAGAGAGGTTTCACAATGGAAAATGTAACTATCGAAATGTTGGGAACTGCTGAAAAAGTTTCTATCGATAAAGACAATACAACGATTGTAAATGGTGGTGGTGACGAAGCTCAAATTAAAGGCAGAGTTTCTCAAATCAAAGCTCAGATGGAAACGACAACTTCTGATTATGACAAAGAAAAGCTTCAGGAAAGACTGGCTAAATTAGCTGGCGGCGTTGCTGTACTTTACGTAGGTGCTGCATCTGAAGTAGAAATGAAGGAGAAAAAAGACAGAGTGGACGATGCGCTTCACGCAACCAGAGCTGCTGTTGAAGAAGGTATAGTTGCCGGTGGTGGTGTTGCTTTAGTAAGAGCGGTTTCTGCCCTTAACTTCGAAGGTGATAATGCTGACGAAACAACTGGTATCAAAATCGTAAAAAGAGCTATTGAGGAACCATTAAGACAAATCGTTGCTAACGCTGGTGGTGAAGGTTCTGTAATTGTTGCCAAAGTTGCAGAAGGAACTGGAGACTTCGGTTATAATGCTAAAACTGACGAATATGTAAATATGCTGGAAGCGGGAATCATTGACCCAACTAAAGTAACGAGAGTTGCTCTAGAAAACGCAGCTTCAGTTTCAGGAATGCTTCTTACAACCGAATGTGTGATCACTGAAATCAAAAAAGACGAACCTGCAATGCCAATGGGCGGCGGAATGCCAGGAATGATGTAACGGTCAGCGACCGAAGCAAATATATATTAAACCGTTCAGATTTTCTGAGCGGTTTTTTTTTGATTTTTTTAATAATGTTTTCAGTATATTATTTGATTTTTTTTTTATAAAAAAATTAATTACCATTTATGCTGATTCAGGTTTCAAAAGAGTTTAAGAAGAAAAGCAATTCTGCAATTTTCTCAATCATTTTATTCATCATTGTTTATATTTTATTATTCCTTTCCGCAATTGCTTTGACCATTGGCTGTATCGCCGCCGGACTTTGGATTATTAGTATAAAACCGATGTTTTTTACAGTTATGATAGGTATTGGACTTGCCAGCCTTGGGATTTTAATTTCTTATTTCCTGATAAAATTTCTTTTTAAAAAACACATCAATGATAGAAGCGACCTTACTGAAATCACTAGAAATGATGAACCTCAACTCTTCCAAGTGATAGACGAGATCGTAAAAGAAGCAGGAACAGATTTTCCAAAAAAAGTTTATCTGGCTTACGATGTGAACGCCAGCGTTTTCTATGATTCCAGTTTTTGGAGTATGTTTCTGCCCATCAAAAAAAATCTGATTATTGGAATTGGACTTGTTAATGCCTGCACAAAACAAGAGCTGAAGGCTATCTTGGCTCACGAATTCGGACATTTTTCTCAACGGTCTATGAAAGTTGGAGGTTATGTCTATAATGTAAATCAAATCATTTTCAACTTAGTGAACGAAGATGAATCTTACAGAAACACCGTCCAAGATTGGGCCAATGCAAGTGGTTATTTCGCCATCTTCGCAGAATTAGCAATAAAAATAACCCAAGCCATCCAATGGATTCTGCGAAAGATGTATTCCTTCGTTAACATCCGTCATATGGCACTTTCCAGAGAAATGGAGTTTCACGCAGATGAAGTAGCAGCCAATATCGCAGGTTCGATAGCTTTGGAAGAATCACTTCTTAGGCTAGACTTAGCGGGTAATTCTTACAGTTCTGTGATCGATTTTTATAACAGCAAAATCGAAGAAAGCCAAACCAGCAAAAATATTTACAAAGAACAAAATTTCGTAATGAATTTTTTAGCAAAAGAAAGCGAACTGGAACTGAAATATGATCTACCTGTTGTAAAAATCTCTGAAGCCGGACTGTTTAACAAATCCAAATTGATAATAGAAAATCAATGGGCTTCCCATCCTTCTACCGAAGACAGAATTGCCAAACTGCAACAATTAAATATTATAAAAGATTATGACAACAACTCTGCAAGAACTTTGTTCAAAAATATAGATGCTACGGAAGAAAAACTGACTACAAAAATATTTTCCAATGTACAATATGAAAAGCCTAAATCAGAATTAGATCTCGATACTTTTCAAAATGAATTTGAGAAAAATTATAATAAAGATACTTTTGATAAAATCTTCAATAATTATTATGATAACAAAAACCCGAATCAGTTTGACCTGAATTCCTCTACCCCATCAGAGAACGTTTCCAATTTTGAGGATTTATTTTCTAAAGAAAAAGTAGAACTAGTGTATACTTTAATTGCTTTGGAAAATGACAAAAACACCATTTCTTCTATTGCTGATAAAACCATCGACATCAAAACTTTTGATTATGACGGAAGAAAATATAAAGCGAAAGAAGCTAAAATTCTGACTCCAAAACTAGATGAGCAAATCAAAAAATTACAAGAAGAAATTACGCAAAACGATATCAATACTTTCTGAGTTTAGCAAAAGATAAGAATCAAGAATTTGAATTAAGACAATCATTTTCTGAGTATTATGATTATGACAAGTATTACGGTGACAAATTCGGCTTTTTTGCGGAACTCAGCAAAGCTTTAGATTTTGTTAGCACCACAACACCTTTTGAGCGCATTACCAAAAACTTCTTAAAGCTAAAACCGCTGGAAATAAAACTAAAACAAGAGTTACGAGAAATCATCGAAAATCCTTTGCTAAAAGAAGAAATCAGTGAGCAGAATAGAAAAGATTTGGAATATTATATCAATAACGACTTAATATACTTCAATCAAAATGAATATCTGGAGACAAATCTTCAGCACCTATTTTTTGCCGTTAATAGTTATCATTTCTATATTGTAAGAAATTTTTTCTTGCTGAAAAAAGAATTATTACAGAAAATGGCTACATTAAAGCAATCTTAAGCATAAAGAATTCTTTCGTAACTTTAAAACTTAAAACCAAAACAAATGTCAATCAACAACGAATCTGAATTGAAAGGAATGCAGGAAGCCAGCAAAGCGGTCGCCTATACTTTGAAAGCGATGGTAGAGTTTGCAAAACCTGGAATGAGCACAAAAGAGCTGGATGATTTCGGAGGGAAAATTTTAGCTGATTTTGGAGCCAAATCTGCGCCTTATTTAACTTACGGATTTCCGGGATGGACTTGCATCAGTGTAGATAACGAGTTTTGCCACGGGATTCCTTCAGAGAAAAGAATTCTGAAAGAGGGCGATCTCATCAATATTGATGTTTCTGCCGAACTGAATGGCTTTTGGGCAGATAATGGTTCGTCTTTCGTAGTTGGAAAGGATTTTCATCAACATCAGAAATTAGTGGATGCTTCCAAGGAGATTTTGAAAAAAGCCATCAATCAGATCAAAGGTGGTGTGAAAATTTCTGACATTGGACATCTGATGGAAACCGAAGCCAAAAAGAGGGGCTACAAGGTTATTAAGAATCTAGGAGGCCACGGCATCGGAAGAAGTTTACACGAGCAACCAGATGAATTACTGAATTACAGAAATAGATTTGACCAAAGAAGATTTAAGAAAAACTCTGTTGTTGCAATAGAAACTTTTATTTCGACTTCTTCATCTATTGCTGATACAACTAACGATGGCTGGACAATGGTTGGAAACAAAGGCGGTTTTATGGCGCAACACGAGCACACGATTGTAATTACGGATGGGAAACCAATCATCCTCACAGAAATGAATGAAATCTGGAATTAAAACCAGAATTATATAAAACAAAAAACCATCTCGTTTTGAGATGGTTTTTTGTTTTAATGTAAGATAATCTTAGTCGATAATTTCGTATTCAATAGCGATAGTACCTTTTCTGGTATCTGCGATTGAACTAAATGCAGCTTTAGATAAATCAAAGGCTCTTGACGAATGGTAAGGACCTCTATCATTTACTTTCACTACAACACTTTTCCCTGAAATCAAATTAGTAATTTTTACTTCTGTTCCAAAAGGAAGGGTTTTGTTAGCAGCGGTTAACTCACTGTTACTGAAAATTTCTCCGCTTGCTGTTTTCCTACCATTAAACTTATCGTGGTAGAACGATGCAAAACTTGTTTTGGCATCTGTGGCATCACTCTTGAAGGAATAAATGCCAAGTGTTGAAATCATCATTATGATTACGAGAATAACTCTTTTCATCATTTTGAATATATTTATTGGTTTTGACTCTGCAAAGATATTCGGAATGATTACTGAAACCTCGCTTTTGAAGTTTGACTAGCAGATTCGAGGTAAAAACTAATTTTTGGAAGCTGTAATACAGCTATAGTACGCAGATTAGAAGATTTGTTAAATAATGTTAATTTATTTTCAGTTTTGTTAATTATATTCATCAATTAAGACTGAGACAAAATATTAATATTACTGAAAATCAGACAATTAAATATTAAACAATAATTTGATTAAATTAATTAAAATCATTTTTAAATTAATGTTAGCTAAATATAAACTCATCTAAATCAAATAACTTACATATTTGATAAAAATTAATAGTATATTTTATTAATAATTCAATATATTAAAATTTACATTATTTACGGGATACAATAAAATTATAAAATACTGAATTACAACAACTTAATTGAAAACGAATATTTTTTTAACATAAAACAAAAAAACCACCTTAATATTAAGATGGTTTTAATTAATAATTTTATGAATTACACCAATTCTCCAATCAAATCGTAATCCTCAGCTGAAGTAATTTTGACATTGGCAAATTCTCCAATCGAGATATAGACATCTTTTGCAGGCACTAAAACTGTGTTATCTACATCGGGTGAATCATACTCTGTACGTCCAACAAAATAATCACCTTCCTTTCTGTCAAAAATACATTTAAAGGTTTTTCCAATTTTTTCCTGGTTTTTCTCCCAAGAAATCTGTTGTTGGATTTCCATAATATCCTCTACTCTTTTCTGCTTCACTTCATCCGGAATATTATCTTCCAAAACGTAAGCCGTTGTATTTTCTTCGTGAGAATAAGTGAAGCAACCTAATCTGTCAAATCTTTGATCTCTTACCCATTGTTTCAGTTCTTCGAACTTTTCTTCTGTTTCACCCGGAAATCCAACAATTAAGGTTGTTCTAATAGCCATATCCGGAACTTTCTCACGGAATTTATCCAGAAGTGCATTTGTTTTTTCAAATGTTGTTCCTCGTTTCATGGCCTTCAACAATTCTGTATTGATGTGCTGAAGTGGAATATCAATGTAGTTACAGATTTTAGGTTCTGTTCTGATAATATCTAAAACATCCTCCGGAAAACCTGTCGGGAACGCATAATGAAGACGAATCCACTCGATTCCTTCTACTTTGATTAATTCCTTCAAAAGTTCTCCAAGAGCTCTTTTTTTATAAATATCCAAACCATAAAAAGTCAAATCCTGAGCAATAAGAATCAATTCTTTAACACCTTTCTTTGCTAATTTCTGGGCTTCTATGATTAATTTTTCAATCGGAGTTGAAATATGATTCCCCCTCATCAATGGGATTGCACAGAATGAACAAGGTCTATCGCAACCTTCAGAAATCTTTAGATAGGCGTAATGCTTAGGAGTCGTTGTCAGTCTCTCACCTACCAATTCGTGTTTGTAATCGGCACCAAGATGTTTTAACAAAATCGGTAAATCACGCGTTCCAAAATATTGGTCAACATCCGGAATCTCACGAATCAAGTCCGGTTTGTATCTTTCTGACAAACAACCCGTCACGAAAACCTTTTCCACAATACCCTGATTCTTCAAATCAACATACTCCAAAATGGTGTTGATACTTTCTTCTTTCGCATTATCAATAAATCCGCAGGTGTTAATCACTACAACATCACCTTTTTCCTCGTGAACGACTTTTTTTCCATTCGCTTCCAGCTGACCCATCAAAACTTCTGAGTCATAGACATTTTTGGAACATCCAAGTGTCACGATATTAATTTTCTTTTTACCTACAGATTTGGTACGCATTATCTACAATTTTAAGTTTGCAAATTTAGGAATAAAAAAAGGAATCAATTTTTGATTCCTTGTTATTTGTATTTATTAAAAATAGATTACTAATAAGCCTGCTCGTCTCCTTTGACAATATTATAAAACGTAAGAAATATAATTTTAAGATCTAAGAAAAACGACCAATGCTGTATGTACCAAATATCCTTTTCTATTCTTCTCTCCATATCTCTGTCCGAAAATATCTCACCTCTGGAACCCATGACTTGTGCCCAACCTGTAATTCCGGGTTTTACAATGTGTCTTGTCATGTACTTCTTTGTTATCTTAGAGTATTGCTCTGTCTGCGAAAGCATATGAGGTCTAGGTCCGACCACTGACATATCACCAAGAAAAACATTGATAAACTGTGGCAATTCATCTATACTGGTTTTTCTCATAAAGGCTCCAAATTTGGTTATTCTGGAATCATTTTTCTTGGCTATCTGCAAATCTGCAATCTCATTAACTGCCATACTACGAAACTTCACACAATCGAAAGGTTTATTTTTTAAACCTGACCTTTTTTGCAAGAAAAAAACAGGCCCTTTACTTTCCAATTTTATTATTAATGCTATAATTGGCATTAACCAAGATAAGAGGAAAACAATTACAAACAGCGAAAACAAAATATCAAAAGACCTTTTTAAAAGTTGTTTTTTTGGATTAGACAAAGGTTCCTTGATTAGTTTAAGGAAAGGCATCTCATGGATCACATCAACATAGTAAGATCCCAAATGACTATTTTTAAATTCGGGAACCATATAGATTCTAATCATTTTATGTTCTGCAATATCTACAATTTTCTCATACAGATCTATATCAATTTTATCATCACAGAAGATAATATTATTAATTTTCACAGTTTCCAAATCGGAGAAAAGTTGGTTGATATCGCCAATATTTTTTTCTTTACAATTATCTTTATCATATGTATAAGAACTTCTAATACCCAGACTTCTTCTAAGTCTTCTGTCAGACATCAATAATTTGGAATAATTACTTTCTCCAACAATTACCGTACTGAAGGCATATAGCTTTCTTCCTATGGCCACTCTATTTTTTTTCCTGTATAAAAATAAAATAAACCTGCTTGTAAACATTAAAAAGCTTACTACTATAAAATACAGTGAAAATTTGGCATAATTGATATTTTGTGAAAATACCAAAAAAAGATAAATCAGAAAAAATATAATAAAAAGAAAACAAGACTTTGTAAGTGCATTGAACTGCAGCGATGATTCTTGTAATGTATTGGATTTATAGAGCCTTGTAAGCTGAGTAATTATAAACCAGGAAAAATTGACAATAACAAATTGAATTTTGTAATCTATATTAAACAGATCACTTCTCTGGTCTTCAAAAAAGTAAAAGTTGTATAAATAAAGAAAAAGATTGATTACAATATAATCTACAACAAGAAATATTTTCGGTAAGTGCCTAAATAGATAAACAATCATATATCCAGCTCTATTAGATTATAGTCATTCCTAACTTTGCAACAAGGTAAGTGAATGAATTCATTAAAGTGTTTTTTGTGTTTTTGAGTATGTATCAAAAGTTTTTGGCTGAAAGAGGTGTAAGAACAGCATCTTTGTCAGAAAGTAAAATATCCTCCAAAGGCAATTGCCAATCTATCGCAAGATCCGCATCATTCCATAACACGCCACCTTCAAAAGCTTTGTTATAAAAATTATCACACTTGTAAGAAAACACAGCAGTCTCAGAAAGTACGGAAAAACCATGTCCGAAACCTCTTGGAACGTATAGCTGTAATTTATTTTCTTCTGTAAGTTCGATACCGAACCATTGACCAAATGTCGGAGAATCTTGTCGAAGATCTACTGCCACATCAAAAACTCTTCCTTCCAAGCAAGAAACCAATTTTGCCTGTGCATGCTCTCCTTTCTGAAGATGCAAACCTCTTAGAACGCCATAAGACGATTTCGAAATGTTATCTTGAACAAAATGCCCGTTTTGACCAGAGAGTTCTGTAAACTTTTGTTCATTGAATTTCTCATAAAAATAACCTCTATCATCATTATAAACAGTTGGCTCGATTATGTAGCAATCTTTGAGAGGTGTTTCTTTTATTCTCATATAATTATTATCCCAAAGTGGAATCTATTTTTTTTAATTCTTGTTCAAATACAGCTTTTTTGAGTGCTGAACTGGAAAATCTGTGATCTCTCTTGTTAAAATAGATTTGGATACCCTTCATTTCGCAATAATCTTTACCCGTGAAGTTTTTATCTCTATAATCATCACCAATTATTCTTACATCAATTACAAAAGATTTTAGAATATCCATCAAATCTTCTTCTGTATTATAAGGGATAATTTCGTCAACTGACCGACAAGCTTTCAGCTGTATGTATCGTTCTACAACAGATTGTGATGGTTTATTTTTTTGTGGTCTATCGATGGTTGGATCCATCTGAAGACCTACAATGAGATAATCACAAACAGTCTTGGCTTCTTCCAACATTTTAATGTGACCAGCGTGAAGTAAATCGAATGCCGAGAATGTTATACCTATTTTTTCTGTTTTCATGTTTTAGTCCTATGATTGCAAAAATAGAAAATAATTGTTGTTTATTTCTAAAAAAAACATTTAAGTAACAATTTCTTTTTATTAAGTAAACTTCTTGTCTTGGATTATCTTAGAATAAGCAATTATGGAGTCTAGATATGATAATTTACCATTATAAGGTTTATTTTCCTGATAAAACCAAATAATACAATGTCTTGGAACCTGTGTCAGTCAAATTATAAATCAGTTGATTATTGGTCAACTTCATTTGTTTTGATGATAATAACTTGGGTTCTAAAAGTACATTTTCACCAGTATTAGGAATCTGATATACTTTTAGATTAAAATTTTTATATTTTTTCAAGTCTTTATTTTTCAGTAGGTTTTTGGCTGATATCCTCACTTGATTAATGTTATACTTGCTATTGTTAGCTACAATTAAATGAATATTCTTATCATCATAGGAAACGAAAGGTATGAGATTACTCTCATCAGAGTGAGCCCTAACTCTATTTTGTAGACTTAGATTATATAATTTATATGCCCACCAAGCCGATCTTGGTTTTCCTTTTTGATCCAAAATACCATCCATAGAATTATTATTGCAGTTGGATACGCCGTTGCTTTCTTCCCAACATGCTTTGCAGGCTCCATCTATTCCACTTTCTTCTAAAGATTTAAGAGTTTGTAAAATCTCTGTAGGATTAAACTGAATATCTGCAAACACTACTTCGTTAAGGATTATTTTTTTCACGCCAACTTTAGCATATCTATTGCTAAGAATCACTTTTAGTTCTGCAATATCTTTTTTAATATCCTGAAATTCTTTATCACCATAACGCCATTCATGCCAACTCATCACATCAAGTCTAACATTATTGTCCAGGCAGAACTGAAGAAAACGGTCTATTTGCTTTGGATCATATTTATCGTAAGAAGGTCCCGATATGAGAGCCTTATCACCGCCTGGCTGGGAACGAATAATATCATGGGCTTTTTTAAAAATGGAAAAAAATTCTTTTTCTTCAAAACTTGATTCATTCCAAATATCATAGATTACCGAATTACCCATTTGCTGATACATATTTTTCAATAATACAACAAGCTTATCTGTTTTCAAAGGGTCTTCCCACTTTTTGTGAGTCTCGTAAGGATAGCCATATTTATCACTTACAACCATGATTGGTGTGATGTTATTCTTTCGCATATAATCTATCTCCTCCATAGAATTAAAAGACCACCCTATTCTCCAATACTTTGGTTTCAGTTTTTTAATATCACTATCCAAAGTTTTAATATCCTGATAGTGAAGGAATCCAGACATAGAATTAATATTTGAAGGTTTAACACTCAAATCAATATCGATGCTTGCCTTCTCTTTTTTGCTCTGACAGCTAACAAATACCAACTGATTAAAAATCAGAAAGAGAAAAATTTTCCTGAATAGTATCATATTAGAATTATCTAAATTATAAATTCTCTAATAGCTTTGTAAATTTATCATTAAAAGAAAATGGACTAAATTTTTCGGCATTTTCTCTAATGTCTTTTGTATTAAAATGACTTCCAATAATCTCGAACTTTTGCACCGCCTCGATAATTGATTCTTCAGTTTGTTCGTTAAAAAAGATACCCGTTTTCTCATCTATCACAGTCTCCAGAGCACCTCCTTTTCTATATGCAATAACAGGAGTTCCAGCCGCCTGTGCTTCTAACGGAACTATTCCAAAATCTTCTTCTGCTGCAAAAACAAAAGCTTTTGCCCTTTGTATATGATCTTTCAGGACTGCAAAAGTCTGATAGCCCATCAACGTAATGTTGGATGTTGCCAGTTTTTCTATCTTGTTATAATCTGGTCCTGTACCTATAACTATCAGCTTTTTATCTGGCATTTTTGAGAAAGCACTTACGATAAGGTCTATCTTTTTGTAAGGAACCATTCTGGAACAAGTTATGTAGAAATCATCTTTTGTGTGATGATACTCGAACTCATCAATCTCTATTGGGGGATAGATAGTAACAGAGTCCCGGTTATAGACTTTTTTAATTCTTTCTTTGATAAAATTAGAATTACTTACGAATTGATCTACACGGTTGAGTGAAGCAATATCCCAAATTCTCAGTTTATGTAAAAAATATTTGACAACAAAAGCCTTTAATCCTTTTTTCAGATTTGCTTCTTCCAAATACTGATGGTGTAGATCCCACGCATAGCGTACTGGAGAATGGCAGTAGCATATATGTTTTTGTGTTGATGTGGTAAGAACACCTTTGGCAACACAATATGAAGAACTAATCACAAGATCATATCCCCGAAGATCAAAACTCTCTATAGCCATTGTAAAGAAAGGAAGATAGTTTCTATATTTCGTTTTTGAAAAAGGGAAATTTTGAATAAAAGATGCAGTTACTTTTGTTTCTTCTATATCCAGCTTTTTCAAAACTTCTTTATTGTAAACTAAAGTATATATATCTGCATCAGGATAGATGTCAAGAATTTGTTTAAATACTTTTTCTGCTCCACCCAATTCCGTTAGCCAATCTTGAACTAATGCTACTTTCATGATTATTAATAAATGTTTTTGAGAGATTAAAAATTGATCTCTTTTTTTCCAAATTTATATTTTACGTAAAATACAGAAAAATAGTACATAATGATTAATCTTTTAATAATTTTTTCTGACAAAGGATTATTACTTCTTGTTAAGAGATTATTTCCGACTACAGTAACACTGGCTGCAGATTTCCTGTAGAGGAGATAGGGTTCTGGTAAGAAAAAGACTTTACCCGTTATTTCTGCTACAAGTCCGATCCAAATATCAAAACCAACTTTTCTGTCTTTTGGAAATGGTAAAGCGTAATTTAAAACTGATTTTCGGAATGCCATACAGGAGCCGTAATACGTATTATTTATAAGATTCTTCACAATGCCTTTTCTGGAATGATATAAGGCAAAGAACGAATGGTGTGTCACATTTAGGTTTTCATCCGTAACTTTGGAATTGGTCACAACAAGATCATATTTTTCAAGATGTTTTACAACAACTTCATATTTACCAGGTAACCATATATCATCTTGATCTGATAAAAAAATAATTTCTCCTGTAGAATTCAAGAGTGCATTTTCAAAATTAGAGGTATAACCTTTTTCACCGTTGTTAAGAATCACCTTCACTCTATAATCATCGAGAGAATTTATAAATTCTATAGTTCTGTCGCTTGAGTGATCATCTGAAACAATTACTTCATCATCACGCCCTATTTGATTCAAAATAGATGTTAATTGTTCTACAATATACTTCTCGCCATTATAAGTTGCAATACAAACGCTTACTTTCATTAGTTTCTTTTATCAAATTATGGCTTAGACAGCCCTTGATTAATTCCTCTGATTATCGACTTCAACTTTGCGTATTTATCTCGTTCAAAAAAAACAACAGAAACAATCCTAAGTATAATGTATTTTATGACCAAATGAATTTTTCTTTTAAATTCAAATAAGTCGGGATATTTTCGCCAAATATAGATTTGATTTTTTATCAGGAAAAATGTACGAAATGCCGAATAGTTGTCTGACAGTTTACTTACAAAAGATTGATCAGAGTAGCCAATATTATGATTGAGAATAATTTTTGGAAAAATGACTGTACTTAGCCCAGAAGTTTTAGCAATCCTGTAACAGTACTCAAAATCCACAGCATCAATAAAAAAATCCTCATTAAAAAAATGACCTTTTATAAAATTTGTTTTAGGAAATATAGAGCCAGATGTTATACATTCATTGACTACCAAACTATCAAAATCACCACTATAAGCTAGACTATCATTTGAAATATAATTGGTACCAAAAACCCCAATTTCTTCCTGGTTGTTTTCTGTAACGAGTTTTTTATATTGATTTAAAACACCGAAGTCAAAACTACTATCCTGATCAAAAGTTACAAAATAATCGCAGTCATAATCCAAAAGATGCCAGATACTTTGGTTCAAAGCAGCGCCTATTCCTAGATTACTGCCTACTCCCATAACAATAACTTTGTCACTTATATTTTTTAAATCATCTTCCTTGTAATTCCGTTTATCAATTGGTGTATTTTCCCAAATAACAAGAAAATCCAAATCGTCAATATAAGAATTGATATTTTTTTGTAATTCTGGAATATCAGGAAAAAAAGTGATTACAACACCTGCTAATTTCATCATAACGTTTTATAGAAAATCTTTTTTTAAATCTAAGTAAAAATCGTTTATAAAAAAAGATTTACATCTTGTATTTTCTATTTTTGAAATATTAAAAAAGCCAAGATTTATATTGTTCATAAAATTCCGAAATATCTATCATGTAGTATATCTGGGCAAAAGAAAAGATAATTAAAATAACCCAGGCTATATATTTGAATTTAGGTGCAAAAACGTAAGTTAACATAGGAAACAGTAATAACTGAGCCACAGATAATAACTCAAATGTTCTGATTGAAAATACCGATGCTGTAACACTGAAGGAGAAAAACAGGAAAAGTGAAATTATATGAATCCTGAACAAGACTTCAAATCCTTCTATTTTTTTCAGCTTATTATAGTAGAATCCTAAGAAAACAGTCATAAACAAAGCTATTAAGATTCTAAAACTAAAAATATTGACATCTTCCTCTTTAGTTTTTTCCATCAAATCCAAATAGGCTTTAACTTTTGGAAAAACCTTATCTAATAGAAGTAATGTTAAGAGATTAACTTTTGTTGCTATTAATATAAAGGAAAGTATTAATGAGTAATAATAGTATTTTATCTTAACATTTAATCTTATGACGATGAAAATGGCAAAAAAGATTACACTGGATGTATGAAAAATCATTGCAAGGCAAATCATCAAAAGGCTTTTCTTATACATTCCTTTGTATAAATAAGGTAAACTGAGAAGAAAAACACCTCCGGCAATACCAGCTCTAATGGTTATCATTTCCATCATAAGGTAGAGATAAGTAAAGTAGATAATGAAGCCCAGAAAAAAATTATTAGCATATTTTTTCAGAGCAATCAATTTGGTAGCTACTCCCAAAAAAGCAAAGCAAAGAAAACTCCCGTTTATAATATCCGTTTTACTACCAAAAAAAAGTTTCAGAAAGTTTGGAATAATATAAATAATTGGTTCTAAAGTCACATTATTATCAACAAAGTCCTTGTAGCTATCTTCACTAAATCTGAAAAAATTCTTGTACATCTTAAAGTCAGGCGCTATCTCCGTCCGCGTACCTGCAAATAAGGCAAGTGCTATAATTAGTATTGTAACAACAATATTTTTGAACTTGTAGTTTCCTGCTAAAGCCAAAATTGATGTTACGACAAAAAATAAATAGTAAGTCATAAGTGTTAATAATCTGTCTTATCTCTTTTTAAAATGGACAGACAACAAAAAAAATCAAAAAATTATATATCATTGTTTTTATTCCACAACCATCGTATGAAATTTGCAAACTTATTTAGTTTTTAAAATAGTTCAACATTTTATTAGCAATATGTGTCCACTCGAACTGTTTTACATCTTCAAAAGCTTTATTAATTTTAACATCATCTTTATCTGATATAATTTTTAAGAGTTTTTGCTTGATAGCTTCCGCATTTTTTATAGGTACAATTTCTGCATTATCTATAGAGGCAGGATAGTATCCAGTTGTAATAACGGGTATTTTGCAAGCCATAGATTCCAAAACAGGATAATGTATTGCTTCCAATTGTACAGTTCCGGCACAAACATAGATATCCAAAGATCTATAAAAATCTGCTAAATTATGGTCTCCATTGGGATAAAAAACCTTTACACCATCAATATTACCCATTGCTTCCTCTCCAAACGCGACATGAAGCTCTACACGTTCACCCAATTCTTGTCGCAGCAACTGGAAGGCTTTTATAACGTATGCAGTTCCTTTATATTCTTCCAATCGGCCAATTGTTCCAATTATAATTTTCTCATTGCTTGATTCTTCATTGAGAGCAGGACGAAAAACCTCAAGATCAATTCCAGGATAAACCACCTTTGTCGAATGCAAATTAGCATAATTCTTATACATATCAGCATTTACTATAATATCTAACCCGAGATTGTAAGAATTCTTACTTATTTTTTTAAAAATAAAATCTTTCAAAGTCTTTCTATAATAGTACTCTGGCTCATAGGCCTGAACATAGTAGAACTTTTTTGCCTTAATTACTGATTTTTTTACAGGTAACGCAGTCAGACAATGATTAGCCAAAACAACATCTGCGTAACAATTGTTTAGAGCAGTCTGCATTGCTACCCTCATCTGAAACATTCTCAATAATGGCAGAGACGCATCTTTTTGGTCTTTTGAAACCAAATTACCTTTTTTATTGTAGTATAAAAAATCTGCAGTAGTTGGAAAATAAGGTGGTTCTGAACCAACATACACAAGAAAGCTGACCTCATTACCACTGGAAATCCAATAGTTGGCAAGTTTGGAAAGCACACGAAACCCTCCCGAGTTTCCAAATTTCCCTAAAATTGGTACTATAATTTTCATCTTGCTAATTTCAATTTTTTACTGAAGACTACTACCATTACAACAAAGTATAAAAAATAATTAATACAATACGATTGTGTAGAACCTAAAATACCAAAGTGGTCTATAAAATAATAGGATAACAAAACTAGAGAAGTTGCAAACAAAATTTCTGTAATGATATACATTTTAGTCATAGATTTTGCTACCATCACAAAAGCTAACAACCAGCTCATAATTTTAAAAAAATCACCAATCAATTGCCATAAAAACAGTTCTTTCATTGGATAAAATTCTTTTGTAAAAAGTATATTTATTACGACATCCTTTAACAAATATATCATAACTAAAGTTATAAAAATAAGTGGTGTAATGATTTTATACGTTTTAAAAATTTCTTTTCTCAAGATGTTGTTATCTGTTATCTCAGCAAGTTTCGGAAGATAGTAGACACTAAAAGATGTTGTAATAAACATCAGATACATTGCTGAAATCTTATTAATTCCCTCCCAAAATCCTGCATCTGTTATAGAATACTCCTTTATAATATACCCTCTGATTAACAATTGCGAGACAGGAAGTGTCATTGCAGTTACAAGAGCCATAAGAGTGTATGAAAAATATTTTCTAACAATCTGCTTATCCCAATTGCCCCATAATTGTTTTGAAAACCAGGATTTCTTCTTCAGATAAAACAGTGTAATAAGCAAAATAAATCCCTGATAAGTTACCAACGAAATTAGTGCTCCTTTTAGACCATATATCCA
Source organism: Epilithonimonas zeae (assembly GCF_900141765.1). Taxonomy (NCBI): domain Bacteria; kingdom Pseudomonadati; phylum Bacteroidota; class Flavobacteriia; order Flavobacteriales; family Weeksellaceae; genus Epilithonimonas; species Epilithonimonas zeae. The sequence continues at coordinate 2,551,627 of NZ_FSRK01000001.1, forward strand.
TACTAATATCACGGTAAATATCAAACTGATGATATTAGTAAAAATATTAATGCTTACAAATTTTTTAAATTCTTTGAAACCATTAAGTACAGACAAGAAAAAATTATTAAATGAAAGTAACATCAGATTAAGCCCGAAAAGGATAAACAGATAATGATACTTTTCCTCAAAAAGAACCCACCGGCTCAAATATGTTGACAGAGCAATTAAAAAAAGGCTTGATATCCCTGAAAAATAAGCTGTTAGTTTGAAACCGTTTTTTAAATATTTTTGTAGAGTAGTTTTATCCTCTTTATATTCGGAAACATATTTTACAACACCGTTATTAATGCCACCAGCTCCAACCGTCGTGAAGATTGATGTAAAGTTCTGTAATTGCCCAACCAAAGCTACACCAGAGGGACCAATAATACTAGCAACAACTTTTACCGTTACATAACTTGTGATAAGTTTTATTAAAGTAGAAAACCCTGTATAGGAGAAAACTTTTACAAGATCACTCGATAGTATTTTCTTTGTTTTTGCAATCATTAAAATTCATTAATAATTTGTATAACTGATAAGACTTCCTCATCCGTCATAACAGGAGATATTGGCAAACTTAGAACTTCTCTATGAATTTGCTCTGTGATTGGAAAAGACAAATCATTCCACTCCTTATAAGCTTGCTGCTTATGTGGCGGAATTGGATAGTGAATAAGTGTCTGAACACCTTTGTCCGTAAGATATTTTTGCAAAGCTTCTCTATCCTCTGACCTGATGAGGAAGATATGCCAAGAGTGTTCTGCAATATCTTTAGGATTTTCCGGCAAAACTATTTTTGGGTTTTTTATTTCAGCTATATATATTGCTGCTATTTCTTTTCTACGGTCATTTTCAGTGTCAATATATTTCAATTTCACATCCAAGACAGCAGCCTGGATCTCATCTAATCGCGAGTTCAGACCCTGATAGATATTAACATACTTTTGATTGGATCCATAGTTGGCTAGTGCTCTAATCGTTTTTGCCAAAGCTTCATCATTGGTAGTAATTCCACCGGCATCACCTAAAGCACCCAGATTTTTTCCCGGATAGAAGCTAAATCCGGCGGCATCACCCAAATTTCCGGTTTTGATTCCTTTCCACGTTGCACCAATGGCCTGCGCATTATCTTCTATAACTTTCAATTGATATTTTTCAGAGATCTCTTTCAGTTTTTCAGAAAAAATGACTCTTCCATAAAGATGTACAATTAAAATACCTTTGGTTTTTTCAGTAATTTTTTCCTCAATTTTATCAATATCAATATTATAATGTTCCAGAGATGGCTCAACCAAGACTGGAACCAAGTCATTATCTGAAATAGCTAATATAGAAGCTATATAAGTATTGGCAGGAACAATAATCTCATCCCCTTTTTGGAATATTCCCAATTCTATATATGCTCGGAGAATCAATCTTAGCGCATCTAATCCATTGGCAACACCTATTGCAAATGCACTACCTGTATATTTAGCCAGGTTTTCTTCAAATACCTTTACTTCATTGCCAAGTAGATACCATCCACTTCTAAAAGTAGCAATAAGTCTTTCTTCTATCTCCGCCTGATGGGTTAAATTAATTTTCTGTAAATCTAAAAACTTAATCATTTGTTTATATTTTTGAGTTTTTTTGCAGGATTACCTACCCACAATTCATTTGCGGGAACATTTTTTGTTACCACACTACCAGCTCCTATCAATGCGTGCTCGCCAATAGTAATTCCTCCAAGGATAGTTGCATTGGCTCCAATGCTTGCTCCTTTTTTAACAATGGTCTGTTGGAACTCTTCCGGATATTGTTTGGAACGTGGATACCGATCGTTGGTAAAAGTGACATTCGGTCCAATAAATACATTGTCTTCAATACGAATCCCATCCCAAATCTGAACGCCTGGTTTAACCGTTACGTTGTTACCTATGATAACATCATTCTCTATAAAAACCTGACAATTGATGTTGCAATTGTCACCAATTGCTGCTTCTTTTAGAATGACTGTGTATTGCCAAACCAAAGTATTTTCTCCTATGGTTGCTGTTTGTACATCGGATAAAGGATGAATTTTACTCATTGATGTATTTTAAATAGTCGTCGTAATTTCTTATATAATCATTCTCATTATAAGTATGAGAAGCTAAAACCAAACAAATAGCTCCGGAAGAAAAATTAACTTCAGATGCCCAAACGCCTGGCGGGATATGTAATCCTACATCAGGACGATTTAGAAACACTTGTGTTTTATATTTTCCATCATCCAATTGAACCTCAAAACTACCACTTGCGGCAATTAGGAATTGATGGCATTCTTTGTGAGAATGTGCACCTCTACTTTCGCCACCAGCGATATCATAAAGATAAAAGACCCTTCTTACATCAAAAGGAAATTGTGAATCATTTTCTATAACAGTAAGATTACCTTCCGGAAAACTAACTTTTCCCAAATCAATAACAGAGCACTCGAAAACTGTCTTCTTATCCATGTTTCAAATTTTTGAAATCTTCAAAATCTCTAATATAATCTGCTTCGTTATAATTCTTATCAGATACAATTAAAGCCAATGAATTGGTTGAAAAGTTTTCTATTCTCCTCCAATACATCTTGGGTATATATAATCCATAATAGGATCTATTAAGAGAAAAACGTTCTTCTTTCTCCCCGTCGTTCAGAACGACATCAAAACTACCCGACAAAGCAATAATAAATTCCTGTTGTTCTCGGAAAGCATGACTGCCACGTACTTCTCCTCCCGGAACATCATAAAGCCAATAGGTTCTTGCGATCTCAAATGGCAATTGATTCGGATATTCAAAAAAAGACAGATTACCTCTTGGATCCACTATCTTTGGAAGTTTTATAATTTCAGGATTTCTCATTTGTTATTATAATTAAAATATCCTTTGCCACCATTTTTTCTCTTCTGCTTGGTAGCCATAGCCATATTTATTTCCGTAGCCAAAATTAGTTTTATGAACATCATTGAGAACAAAACCAACATTTTTGATTTTCTGTGATGCAATATTTTTGTTTGCAAAATCAATAAACCCTTTTTCTGTGATTTCTGATCTTGTAACGTAAACAGTAGCATCTGCGACACTGGATATTAAGAACGAATCTGTTACAAGCATCAATGGTGCGGTATCTAAAATGATATAGTCATAGACATTCCGTACGGCATCTAATAATTGATTGTAACGACCATTTTGTAGTAAATCTGTCGGATTCGGTGGAATAACTCCTGAGTAAATAAAGTCACAATTTGGATGGAATCCACTTGGATGAATAATATCGTTGGGGTTATTAATTTCTTCATAAAGGTACTCGGATAAGCCCTTACTATTTTTCATCTCAGGGTTATATCTCTGTAACTGTGGATTTCTAATATCGGAACCAATTACTAATATTTTTTTTGTAGATGATGCCAAAGCTAACGAAAGATTGACAGAAACAAATGTTTTACCTTCTCCTTTGATTGTAGAAGTCACAAAAATAGTTTTTGCTTCATTGGTCTTAGGCAACATAAAATTAAGATTGGTAACCAAAATCCTAAAGGATTCTGCTAATGGAGACACATCATTTTTAGCAATAGTCTCACCATCTTTTTTATACAATCTAGGAATTTCTGATAAAATTGGGGTATCTGTAATTTTCTCTAAATCATGCTTGCTGATTATTTTATTATTAAGAAGTTCTCTAATGTATATAAAGCCAAATGGTATCAAAAGTCCCATTATCCAGGCACCCAATATAGATAACATTTTTTTGGGGGCAACAGCTTTTTTCAAAACGTAGGCATGATCTACAACCCTTGCTTTGTTATCTGTCATGGCCATGGAAATTGCAGCTTCTTCTCTTTTCTGCAGTAAAAGAAGATATAGGTTTTCCTTAATCTGTTGTTGGCGCTCTATATTTCTGAAAAGCTTTTCCTGTCTTGGAACTTTTTGTATTTCTGTATCACTATAGTTATTTTCTCTATCAATTTGATTTTTGCTGGTATTCAAGTTTATTAAATATCTTTGAATACTCTCCCGCATAGCAGTTCTAAGTCCATTAAGATCTTTTGTAATTTCCTTAACCAATGGATTTTCTAGTGTAGCATTCTCCAACAATCTGTTTCTATCCATTACAAGTTTATTATACGCTGTAATGTTGGAAGTAGCTGTAGGATTATCTAAACCTATATTTGTAGGTAGAATTTGATAAGTTGAAGATTGGCTGTCAATGTACCCCAAAAGCATCTTGGAAACCTCAATTTGTGTATCTGTCTCAAGAGATTTTCTCCTAGTTTCAGTAGCTATCTGCAAATTGATTCTTGCTTCTGTTGCAATATCAACAATATCATTTTTTACTTTGAATTGTTCTCTTTCTGTTTCTACATCTCCAAGCTCTTTTGATATTAATATTATTCTTTCATCTATAAAATCTTTGGTTTTTTTCGATTCTGTATTTTTATCATTAATAGCATACTCATTATAAATATCAACTAGATTATTAAGAATATCCTGAGATTTTTCCTTATTAGAATGTGCCATAGATAAACCAATTACTGTTGCATCCTTATCCATCAAATCTACTTCCAATGCCTTTTGATAATTATCTACAATAGTAGCAAAATCGGAGTAAGTAAAATAAAAATCATTCAAATCCAACTTTTTAACTTTCTTAAGATTAAAATTTAAATTTTTTGTGATTATAAAATTAGCATATGGAAGACTGATTATTTTATTAAAGGTCGTAATAATATTAGCTTTTAATTCATTAGAAGAAAGAGTAATCTTATTACCTTGTATTTTAACATTAATTGGCTCTTTAGGTAACTCCTCAAAAGGCTTTTCATTTATTACATGAATAATAAATGGGTTAGTATTTTTGTATAATTCTACGTCATGATATTTTTCCCTAGAATAAATAGAAACCTGAAGTTTAAGATTTTTTGTAACATCTTCTATAATCTTTTTAGATTTAAAAATTTCTAGTTCGTTTTCTATACTATTAGTACCCATTCCAGCAAAGCCTCCAAGTCCAGACAGCACGCCAAAATCTCCAGATGCTGTGGACATTTTTTTTGCATCTTTTATGAGTACGGATGATTGTATCTTATAGATAGGCGTCGTAAATTTTATATATAATACTGCAAGAACTGTTGTTAGAAACATTGCTCCTAGAAACCAATACCATCTTTTTGTATACGGTTTAATAACCTCCCTTAAATTGAATTCTTCTTCTTTTTTCGTAACGTCCATTAAGTAATTTATTTGTTGTTGTAGCCATAGCCATACTTATTGCCATAGCCAAAGTTTTGCTTTGTTACATCATTTAGTATAAATGCCACATTATTTAATTTCCCTGTCTCAACAGAGTCGTTTGCAAATTCTATAAGTTTCTTATCTGTGAAATTAGCCCTTGTAACATATAGCTCAAGATCTGCGTGCTTTACAAAAGTAAAAGTATCCGTTACTAAAAGTAATGGAGCTGTGTCTACAATAATATAATTATACCTTACTTTTAGCTCTTCTAATAACATCCCTAACCTTCCATTTGTAAGTAATTCTGTTGGATTAGGTGGAATTGTCCCTGAATAAATAATATCACACTTATCGTTACTTGGATTTTTGAATAAAATCTCATCGACAGTAATGTGATCATCGTACAAATATTCCGTTAGACCTTTCCCTGGATTAACACCATCATTGTATCGTTGGAGTTGTGGATTTCTAATATCTGTGCCTATAATAACAACTTTATTCCTACTAGAGTTAGTAAGAGTTAAAGCCAGATTCATTGATACAAATGTTTTACCCTCACCTTTAACAGAAGATGTCACAAAAATAACATTATTATCAGCATTTTTTGGTAATAAAAAATCAATATTTGTATTTAAGATCCTAAAAGATTCTGCTAATTGAGAAAAATCATTTCGTTTAACCAGATGATCTATATTTTTACTGATAGCGGGAATCTCTGCAACTATAGGAATTTTGGTTAATAACTTAAGATCATCTTTTGAACTAATTTTGGTATTGAATAGTTCCTTTAAATAAATTATTACAAATGGTAACAGGCATCCGAAGACGAGACTTAATAATAATATAATTATCTTCTTAGGTGCCACAGGTTTATCAGAAACAAATGCAGGTTCTACGACTCTCGCTTTTGGTGCAACAACGGCTAAAGAAATTGCCGTTTCCTCACGTTTTTGTAGAAGTAATAAGTAAAGATTCTCTTTGATTTGCTGTTGCCTTTCCAGACTTCGGAAAAGTTTTTCCTGATAAGGTATTTTCGTAATCTTCGATCCTATATTATTCTGCTCACTTATATACTCATCAAGCGCCAATTGTATAGCAACTTTATTTTTTTTCAAGGATTCTTCAATAGATTTTTTCATAGAATCAATCTGTTGCGTAATATCTAATACGATAGGATTCTGCGGTGTGGCATTTTCCAACAATCTATTCCTTTCTATTACAAGTTTATTATATGCTGCAATATTATTATTGGATTCACTATTATCCAACCCAATGTTAATAGGAAGAACTTGATAGCCGTTCTGCCTGTTGAGATAAGATATAAGATCTTGATTCAATTCAAACTGCGCCCCTAATTCAAGCTGCTTTTTCCTCGCATCCGAAGAACTCTCAAGATTGATCTTCGATTCTGTCATCAGGTCTGTTATTTTATGATCTGTCTTAAATTTTTCTTTTTCAGATTCTACATCTCCTAACTCTCTTGAGATTTTTACAATTCTTTGATCAATGAATTCCTTTGTTTTTTGTGATTCAGAATTTTTGTCTAAAATAGCATCCTTATTATAAGAGTCGATTAAAGATTTCAGAATTTTTTTTGCTTTATCAGTTTGTGGATAATTAAGAGACAAATTAATTATTGTAGCATCTTTGTCGGCTAGATCTACTTGCACCAACCTTTGTATAGAAGATGCCGCACCCTCTAACGTATTGAAATAAATTTTAAATTGATTACCAATCTTACCCACTTTTTCAGAATCAAATAACCTGTTTTTTGCAATAATTATATTGGCAAAAGGTAAACTGATATATCTACCAAAGACAACTTTTTGAGAAATGTTATATTCTTCTGATTCTAAAACAGGTTGACTATCTTCAAAACGCAATAAAAAAGGTTCTTTTGGGAACTTTTTATTTTTCTTTTCGTTGATTATATGAATGGCTACCGGAGAGGTATCACCAAAAAGTTCTTTTTCAACAATATCATTGGTTTGATATATGGAAACTTGCAGTTGATTATTAGAAACTATATCTCTTGCTAATTTTTTTGTCTTAAAAACTTCTAACTCATTTTCAATACTATTAGTACTCATCCCACCAAAGCCGGAAAGTCCTTCCAAAACACCAACATCACCTACACTTGCTCCGAGTGATTTTTTGGCATCCTTTATAAGTACTGCACTTCTCACATTATATATTGGCAGAGATGTTTTTATATAGGCAAAGGCTAATACCAATGCTATAAAAACACCAATAAGAAACCAGTACCATTTTGACAGGTAAGGTTTTAGTACTGCGTGAATATCAAATTCTGAGGGGTTATTAGTGTTTTTTTCCATCATCTTATCAATGAAACTGAAAAAATATTTATCTGAATAGTAAGGCCAAAAGTCCTACAACAACTGAGGCTATCGATATAAATACACCTGCTTGCGGTCCAAATGCTGAGGAATTTTTCTTTGTATTATTGGGAGAAACATATACAACATCGTTTTGCTTCATATAATAATAGGGAGAATTAATAAACTCAGCATTTGTCAAGTCTATATATTCTTTACTAGTCACCCCATTTATATTCCTGATAACTAATACATTTTTCCTTTGTCCATATATTGTTAAATCTCCTGCCAGTCCCAAAGTAGCAAGCAAGGTCATAGATTGCCCATCTGGAACCAAAAAAGCTCCCGGCTTGTTAACCTCTCCCAATACTGTTACTTTAAAATTAGTATTTCGAATGTTCACTCCAGGGTCTTTCACATACTTTTTAAGACCTTCTTTCAAGATATCACGAAACTCCTCAATTGTTTTTCCAGTGGTATTTAGTTTTCCAAGTATTGGATACTCTATATTAGAATTAGAATCTACGATATATGTGGGTCCAGAAACAGAGCTTTGTGCTTGTACAGGCAAATTACTACTCGGTAATGAAAATTGAGAGACATCACTCGACGAATAATTCTGATTAAAAGGTCTTACAACATCATTATCCTTTGCCGACACAGAAATCATCAATTGATCTCCAGGCTGAATTGTAAAAGTAGATGTTTGTATCGATGCTTGAATTGCTGTTTGCTCTATATTTTTCATGTAATCAATATCTTCTTTTACTTTGCACGAAAATATAACACAAAATAATGAAGCCATAAAGATTATGGATAAAGCTCTTCTCATATATAATAATTCTTAACTGAAGGTTTGCAAATATAGGAATTCTTATTTATCTAACGATTCATATATAGAATTATTGCTTTTAAATTCTTTAACTATAGATTTTAGTATTCTCACTATTTCCTGCTTTTCTTCTTTTTTAGAAAATTCTATCACAAGATCTGTTAATTGATCTATTTCTGCAAATTGCATAGACGGATCCTTAGAAATCATAATTTTATCATGAGAAGTAGGTAAAGTTCTTGCATTATCGCTTAGAAGCTCTTCGTATAATTTTTCACCTGGTCTTAAACCTGTATAAATAATTTTAATATCAATATCCGGCTCGAAGCCTGAAAGCTTAATCATTCTTTTTGCTAATTCTAATATTTTAACGGGATCTCCCATATCAAAAACATATATCTCACCTCCTGCTCCCATTGTTCCAGCATGCAATACTAATTCACAAGCTTCTGCTATGGTCATAAAATATCTCACAATTTCCGGATGAGTAATTGTAACAGGCCCCCCTTTTTCTATTTGTTTTCTAAAATGAGGGATGACAGATCCATTGGATCCCAAAACATTTCCAAAACGCGTTGTGATGAATTTTGTAGTATTTCCTTCTAAATTCTGAAGAGATTGAACAAATAATTCCGCCACTCTCTTGGAAGCTCCCATCACATTAGTAGGATTTACAGCTTTATCAGTTGAAACCATTACAAAACGGTTCACATTATATTTGTTTGAAAGCAAAGCCAAGTTTTTAGTTCCTAAAACATTAACCAAAACGGCCTCATGGGGATTATCTTCAACCAGTGGAACATGCTTATAAGCAGCAGCATGATAAACCATCGAAAAATTATATTTAGCAAACAATGGTTCCAATCGACTAAGATTAGAGATATCTGCCAATATAAATTTAAAATTAATATGAGGATATAACTCTCTCATCTCCAACTCAGTATCATAAAGCGGCGTTTCTGACTGATCTAAAATAATGATTTGCAGAGGCTCTAAAAGTGCCACTTGCCTTACAATTTCACCACCTATTGAGCCTGCTCCACCTGTAACTAAAATTGTTTTTTGGAAGTGTCTTTTTTTAACTTCAAGATTATCTAACTTAATTTGTTTTCTGTTAAGCAAATCTTCAATTTGAATAGTCTTGATATTATTAATAATGTCGTTTGTCCTAAGCTTCTGCATTGCCGGCGCTTTGTAAATCTTAAGATTATATTCTAAAAATAAATTAACCCAAAACTCTAATTCATCTTTCTGAAGTGCTTCTTTTATAACCAAAACTCCATTAATATCACTAATCCCATTTCTTAAATTATTAATGAAATTCTGTTTGGTAATAATTTTTTTATCTAATAGTTTTATATTAACTTTTTTATTACTGTAAGATATAAAACCCTGAATATCAAACGGAAGATTAGGACTAGAAAGAATAACTTGGGCTATCGCAACAGATAAGTCATCATCGCCTAGTATATAAATTTTCTTTCTGCTAAGGCTTCTCTTATTTTCTTTAATGAGATTAAATCCACCTTTCACACAAAGTCTGAAAACAAATAAACAAAGACATGAGATTGCAAAATATAACCCCAAAAAAGGTATTAATACTACTTTTTGCTGTGACCCAAAATAATAAGTATAGTTGATTATAATGATGGTTAAATTACTACAAAGATTTGCAAGAAATATTTTAAACAAATCAACAAAAGTAGAATGTCTTATGACTCCAAGATAAGTTTTAAATATATACATATAAAAAACATTAACCGAAATAAGAAACATAAAAACATAGAGTAAAGGAAAAACATCATAATGCTTCACCTCTAACCCCATTATAAGTAAATGAGACGCAGTAAGAGAAAGAATCAATATTAATATATCAATAACTAAGATGACCCATCTTGGCAAAAATTTTAAGTCCGCAAGATCCAGTACGTTATCATTCAGTGAAAATCTTTTAAGATTTTTAACCTTATCCATTTTATTTGGTTAGTTATTTTTTAAAATTGGTATTTACTTATTACTTCATTAATTCTTTTTTTATCATCACTTGTTAAATTAGATCCTGAAGGAAGACATAAGCCTCTTTTAAATAAATCTTCTGCAACAGTTTCTCCATAATATGGACAATCTTTAAAAACTGGCTGAAGGTGCATCGGTTTCCATAATGGACGCGTTTCTATATTTTCTTCTGCAAATGCAGTCATTAATTCCAGATTTGTTTTTTCTGTAAGGGTAGGATTAATTGTTATACTTGTTAACCAATGATTGGAATAGAAATCTGAACTTATTTCTGAAAAAACATTCACCGCTTCTATATTTGAAAATAAACTTTTATAAAAGTCATGATTTTCTCTTCTCTTTTGCACTCTTTGTTCTAAAACTTCCATTTGTCCCCTACCAATTCCGGCGCAGATATTACTCAATCTATAATTATATCCAATCTCCGAGTGCTGATAATGGGGTGCATTGTCTCTTGCTTGAGTTGACAAGAAAATTGTTTTATCTTTTTGTTCTTTGGTATTAGTTACTAAGGCACCTCCTCCAGACGTTGTAATAATTTTATTGCCATTAAAAGAAAGTAAAGCAAATTCTCCAAAAGTTCCGCAATGTCTGCCTTTGTAAGTAGAGCCCAAGGATTCAGCACTATCCTCTACTAATGGAATATCATATTTATTACATACTTCCAAAAGCTCATCCATCATTGCTGGCATACCATACAGATGAACAACAATAACGGCTTTTGGTTTTTTATTTTTTTTGATTCTATCCTGGATAGCTTGTTCTAAGTAAACCGGTGACATATTCCAATTAGATTCATCAGAATCAACAAAGACAGGATTGGCTCCCAAGTATTTAATTGGATTAGCAGAAGCCGAAAAAGTAAACGATTGGCAGATTACCTCATCTCCATATCCAACACCTAATTGAACTAATGCTAAATGTAAAGCTGCAGTTCCCGAACTAAGTGCAGAAACAAACTTATTTTCATTAAGAAAATTTTCTATTGAAGTTTCAAATTCATCTACATTTTTTCCTAACGGAGCAACCCAATTTTGATCGAATGCATCTTGAACATATTTCATTTCTCCTCCACCCATATGTGGAGATGATAACCAGATTTTAGATTTCATTAATAGTGACTAATTTAGAATCGCCCAAATTCATTTTTATTATTAACAAAGTTAATATTATTTAACTTTATTACGGAAAATTATTTAACCAGATAGAAAATAATATTTATACTATTTTGGAATGTTATTTATTATTTTCGCAGGATTTCCTACTACTATCACATTATCAGGCACATCATTGATAACAACAGCACCAGCTCCTACTACAGACCATTTCCCAATTATAACATTTTGTTTAATAGAGGCACCGATACCTACCTGAGCACCTTCTTTAACTTTTATATTACCTGCAAGAGCAGCGTTGGGCGAAATATGTACAAAATCTTCAATTTCACAGTCGTGGTCTATACAGGCAGAAGTATTGACAACACAATGATTACCTACTTGAACAGAAGAATTAATCACCGCTCCAGCCATCACTACATTACCATGACCAAAAACAGCAGTTCTGGATATTATAGAACTAGGATGTATCAAATTAAAATCAGCCGATTTGTACTTTAAAGAATTACTTTTTCTATTATAATTACTTCCAAATGCATAAAATATATTCTCTTTTTGTAATAGAGAATCAATGTCATTGGAGACATTATAATCTAGTATAGTTGTAACATTTATATTCTGATCATAAATACCAGTAATTTTATAACCTAAATCCTCAGCTATTTCAATTACTACTTTTGCGTGTCCTCCCGCGCCCAAAATACAGACTTCTTTATTCATTCCCTTTGAAATTTTCTGTAGTTGCTACACCAGCTGTGTTGATTCCTTCGCTTTTAATTACTTTTTTTATGGTCAATAAAAATATCTTTAAGTCCAAAAGTAAGCTTAAATTGTTCACATAATAAACATCAAATATAAATTTCTGTTGCCAGGTAATTGCATTACGTCCATTGACTTGAGCCCAGCCGGTAATACCTGGTTTTATATTGTGTCTTTTTTTCTGCTCATCATTATACAATGGGAGATAATGGACCAAGAGAGGTCTTGGACCTATAAAACTCATATCGCCTTTTAAAACATTGATTAATTGTGGTAACTCATCTAAAGAAGTTTTTCTGACAAACTTACCTAACTTTGTAAGTCTCAATTCATCGGATAAAAGATTACCAAACTCATCTTTTTGATCCGTCATGGTCTTGAATTTTATAATTTTAAAAACCTTTTCATTTTTACCCGGACGATCTTGTAAAAAAAACACATTCTTCTGATTAAAAAAATATAATAAGATAATTATTATTACAAATACAGGAGATAGCATCAGAACAAGTAAAAACGCAAAAACAAAATCAAACAAAGGTTTTATGAAAATTTTATACATCAGGTAAAACAAATCCGAAATTATTGAAATTTCGGATTTAAAAATTTAAATATTAATTTTATTCTTTTTTCTTTGATAATATATGGCTAACATAATACCAGTTAATAACAACACCGGAACAAATCCATTAATAGGGACCGGTTCACCAGGGTTACCTGGACCTTCTGGTTGTTCACCACCTGGAGGTAATGCTGATGCTGTTGTTGGTTCTTCTTCAAATGCTGAAGTTTGATTAACAGCATTTTCCTGACTAACTTTGGATTGCTCATTATCAAAAGCATTCTCCTTAAATTGAGCAAAAGACATTATACTTAAACTCAGGTATATTAAGATCAAATATTTTCTCATCGATGGTTTAAAACTAAACATATTTTTCAGGTTGTAAAGATATAAAAATTTAACAAAATCCTTAAAATTATTAACATTAAATAATATTAACAATACTTTTAAGAATTATTTACTTAATTATTTTTTTCGTTCTGATATTTCCAGAATTTTCAGCCTTTATGATATATACTCCTGAAATAAGTACAGAACTGTCAAATTTAACTTCTTTGTCCGAAGAATATCTTGATTGTACCAGTTTTCCAGTTACATCATACAGCTCAACCTTACCCAAATTATTGGATGATTTTACAACAAAATTATTTCCGTCTCTATATACCAGGAAGTCAGATTTTCCAATACCTTCAGTTCCCAAAACCTCCTTATTTTTATACACGATTTCAAATCTGTTATCATCTATTCCTTGATTTGCATTGAATGAATAATCCTGAATCGTAAGATCTGTATAAGTTTCTGTTAGCTTATCTCTCAAATAGATTTTTTGATTCTCAGCAAAAACGCCCTCTCTATTACCCAAACTTATTTTATAAAGTCCACTCATTGCATGTTTAGTTCCCAATACAATAACATCTTCGTTATTCAATGGATTATTTCTAGCTTGGATTTGTAGTTTTTGGGCATTAACCTTTGAGTAGAATGAATCATCACCTACTGCTAACAATTCAGCATCATAATCAGGATCATAGTTGTTTGTTGCACCATCCATATGAGCTATCAAAATTGTATTCGCAATATTATAAGGAGAAACTATCTTAACCCAGTAACGATTGATTCCTTCATCAGCATTTTTATTATTGTTATAGAAATGTCCCGTATTATTGTTGGTTCTGATTGAATTATCAAATTTAACAATTCCAAGATTAGGTGTAGTTCCTGTTGGAGGCGTCCCTTTCATCTGCACAATGAAACCTTGTGCTACTTTTATGAATTCATTAGGCATTGGATTTCCTTCAGCAGAATCTACACTGGTAGGAGATGTCCCACCAGCAAGCGTAATAGTAGCATAATTGTTACCAGCATAAGATGAACCTGCCTGCGTGCCACTTGCAGAGAAGTTGGTCCAGAACCATGCTTTTCCATAGATTACATCACTATTTTTATTGCCATTTCCTTGATCTAAATTATAAAAATTGATAAAATTAATATTAGAAGGATAAGGATTACCAATCAAATTATAACCATGCTCATAAATCACACCTCCAGTACCTGTTGTATTCTTAGATTTTTGGATTTGGATGGAATAATCACCATTATGAAGATTTCCACTAAAAGTTAAAGAATCCATTGCAAGTACAGTTCCATAGGTTGATTTACCTCTAATTGCATAACCTTTTGCAGGAACAAATGTTGCATTGGTTGTAGCCTTGAAATTATCTGTTACCTCATTGTATTCATAAGTTCTATTATTTGGAGTTCCTGCAGAGAAACCACCACTACTGTTTGCAGCATTCACGTTAGTTGTATTGAGCAATACCTGGTCTTGTAAAGGAGAACTCCAATAAGTATAATCAAGAGTTTTCATTTTTACATTTCTTTTCGCAATAGCTTTATTGTTACTGTTTCCGTTAGCAATTTTAGTCTGAGTAAGACTTGCATCACTTTCAATAATTATTTTATTATCTGGTGTTATGATATCACCACTTACTGTAATTCCGTGACCAGTTTTAATTTTCAGTAAACCTGTATTTTCTATTGTCAAATTATGGACTGCGAACTCATCTGCATTAGCTTTCACATAATAAGGTGTTCTGATAATTGCATCTAAAGTTGTATCTGGCCCTGTTGTATTGGTCCAAGCATTATTGTTCCAGATAATGGTATTATTTGTAGTTACTTCTATTTCGTTGGAATCTGCTGATTTACAAGTTCCGTTTATACCTCTTATTTTATAATAATAAGTTTGTCCTTGTGTAAGTCCATTAATTAATTTACTAGTTGCGGGAGCGGAGACTGTAAATGTTGAGCCAGCAATTGGAATATTTCCGATGCCAGATGTCACTACTTTAATATCATCAATAAAGAATCTTGAAGTAGTAGCAGCTCCTCCTCCTGTAAAACTAATTTTTACATTTCCTGTTACATTCGTAACCTGAACAGTGTATGTATTAAAGCTGCCTTTTACCAAAGTAACAGTTGCTAAATCAAGTGTTGCATTAGTAGCTGATAATTTTAATGACGTACTTTCAGAAGTACCATTCCAAGCACCTGCACGGAAAGTCAATGTTCCTGAACCATTAATAACTAAGTCAGGTGTTGTAAGAACTCCTAAAGTACTCCCCGAGCCCACTTTTAAACTCTTATCTGCTCCATTTGCAGCTGTAAGAGCCCATCCTGCGGCTGTGTAAGCGGCCGGAACTGTTGCAGAAGCAATACTTCCACTCCATTGCCCATCATTACCTCCTGTATTACCACTTGCTCCGGTAACATCATCAAAAGTAGCATTCAAAACTGTATTGGAAACAATTCCTTTTGTATAAACATCCAACTCATAATCTGTTACACCACTCACCGTCGTCCAGTTTGCAACAAAAGAATTAGTTGTAATATCTGTAGCTGTATTCGCAGTAGGCGCCTGGATTACCCCTCTTCCTGTAACAGCAATATTGGCTGTAGTTGCTCCACCTCCGGAAACTGAAATGTTTCCATTATAATCTGTACAAGCCGATGTCGGATTAAATCTTACATGTACAGTTGTCTCTGCCAATGTTTTACTTGTATATGGAAGAGTAAGTGAAGTTGAATACGCAACACCGTCTAAAGAGTATTCATAACCCGATAAAGAAGCTATTGATATATTATCATTTGCCGGATTTAAGAAATTACCTTTAACCGTAAATGTTTTATCAGACGTTGTATTGTAAGTCACATCTCCGTAAGTTAAAGCTATAGGATTGACGATAACAGTTGGAACTGTTGATACAGATGTTGTAAAGAATCCATCGCCGGTAGCACTTCCATAATTAAAAACCCTGTAATAATAAGTAGTATTAGCATTTAAAGATAACGTTACAACTTCATCACCAAGTCCATCAGAACATCCGATATTTACAGATGCTACACAAGTTCCAGATCTTAAATCTAATACAGGGTCAGACATTGCACCTGTACCCGTTGATTTGAAAACAGTTATTTTATAGTTCCCCTCATTTGACGTAGTAAATTTATACCACACATCTCTACTATTACTACTAGATGAACACGGAGAAGCACTAAAACCAGAGCTTGAAGTGGCACCTTTATTTGAACCGGAAACCGCTACTGCATCTACAGTTATATTAATTGCGCCAGAACATTCGTCATTTGCTATTGAAATTGCATTATCATTACCGATTACAATTCCGTTCGCTGCGGTATTGGATAGACTAACAGCTGTAGCAGTGGTGTTGTTTGCAACCAGATTTACATTGTAAAAAGTATAAGGTGCTCCACCAACAGTCGTTGCTAAACTTCCAGTTGCTGGGATTGTCATACTATTGGTTTCTGCTGCAACACCTTGCCATTCCGTGTAGATATTAGCAGTAACATTATTTGTTGTTGCAATTAACCACTTTGTGCTTAATACTCTGGTTGCATCAGAAACAGTAGGAGTAATTGATGTACTGACATTGACAGACAAATCTGTTGTTCCTGATAAATTTTTAATAGTAATCGGTGCATATCTACCAGCGGCAGCAACACCCATTGGAAATACCCAATCTTTGGTTCCATCTACATTCTGACGTATTAATCGACCTGTTCCTATGGCTTGGATATAAGAATTAGCATTTGAGTTTATTATAGAGCTATTGTTTGGAAGTGTTAAATTATTAGTTCCGAGAACAATACTCTTATTGGTTAAAGTTAAATCTTTATTAACGATAATACTTGCAGCCAAAACAACACTTCCTGTGCTTGTTTTGTTGACAGTAAGATAATCAAAGGTTGTTGCGCTATTGATAGTTTGATCATTACCATCACTTCCACTAAATGTAACAGCTCTGTTGTTCGGTATAAAAGTACCGGAACTCGTCCAGCTACCCCCTAACGATAAATCTCCACCTGCAAAATCTCCTAAAGATAAGCTTCCACTATTAACAATATTTCTGCCAACAGTAAGCGATCCACTTTTGTTTCCGCCATTACCATAATCCATATAAAGTGAGGAACCGCTGTCGATTGTTAAGTCTCTGGCAATTCCTAAAGCTGTAGAAAAAGCACCGGATCCTGTGTTTGGATAATTCAAAGTTGTGTTGGCTGTAACCTGTACATCATATGGATAACCTGCACCGGAAGTCGCATTCCATTCTGCTTTTCTCGCATATATTCCTGCAGTTTTATAAACTAATTTGGAACCTGTTGCATAGATCGGACCATTTGGAGTAACCGAAGATCCATTCCCAACGATATTAAGAACACCATTTACTGTAGAAATATTAGTACTGGAAGACTTTCCGAAATCTACTATTGCATTATTATTAATATTAATTGTTGCATTTGCTGCAAAAGTCAGACTACCTGTTCCTGAGTTATTAGAAACTTTTTTATTCGCATTGAAATTAATAACAGCACCCGAAGAAGCCACAATTGTTTTTGCTGCGTCTACATAGATATCACCACCATCATTGTTAAATGTCAAAGTATTAGCATTCAGATTTAGACTGCCGGTTCCTGAACCTGTAATAGCAAGCGCATTAAGACTAGTGCCATTAAGATTTAAACTTGTAAGATTTCCTGCCGCATTGCTCAAAGAGACATTGGTAGCATTGGTTTTCTGGATTTCTAATCTGTCAAAATCCAAAGTTCCTCCTCCTGTTTTTGTAATAGTTTGCGCTGCTGATCCGTTAAATATCACTCTTCTTCCTTTTGGAGAAAAAGTTGCTGCTGTTGCTTGTGTCCAGTTTCCACCAACAGTGATATTCCCGCCTTCAGCATTTCCTAATGACAAACTTCCGTTTAATAATAAATCTTTAGTGACAATCAGTGCCGAATTTCCGTTCGTACCATAATCCAGATAAATAGCAGAACCACTGTCTACTGTGACAATGCCTCCTGCCATCGCCGCAACTGTACCAGAACCTGTTGCAGTATTTCCATTCGGAAAATTAATGGCTGTATTATTGCTGACCTGTACGTCTTGAGGAAGACCCGCTGTTGTTCCGACTGTTCCTGTGCTAGCCGTCCATTCATTACTTCTACCCGGAGAACCGCCAGAATTATAAATTAATTTGGATGATGTTCCATAAACAGGACTACTATTGGCATTAAGCCAGCTGTAGCCAGAATTCAATCTTAATGTACCATTAGTACCGACAGTAATATTTCCAAGATTTCTAAATCCTGCTGCTACTTGTAAGATACCAGTCACTGTTCTTGCAACTCCCAAGTTAATGGGACTATTGGAATTGATTGTAACATTGACCGGACCGGATGTTGCCGGCCAATATCTATGAGTTGCATCTATTGATCCGTATTCGGAGCCATTATTATGAGCGAAAATCAAATTACCTGATGATCCATAAACAAAATCGTTAGAACCCCCGCCCCAGCCATTAGCATTGATCTGGAAAGTTCCATTAATGGTTGTGGTTCCGTTATTAAGATAAGAATCATTGGTCGCTAACACACCGGAAACTGTAGTTGTAGTTCCGGAATTCCTTGTTTGTGCAGTTGTAGCAGTGATAGTATGCGCTGATAATATCACCACATTATCATCCGCACCCGGAACAGCGTTAAGATCCCAGTTAGCAGCGGTTTCCCAATTCCCCGAATTCGCAGATGTGAAAGTCGCCTTACTAATTGTTCCTGCTAAACTCACCGTTTTATCCGGCGTTACCGCAGGAGATGCACTCACTGTTATTGAACCATTGGCAGCACCTGTTGTAGAATTCTTCTTAAGCACAACATAAATAGTTGTACTTCCAACAGTTCCCGAAGTCGGTGTTAAAACAATAGGTGTAGAAGAATATCCTGAACCTGATGTTGTAGAAATCTGATAACCTGTTGATGGTGTTATGGTAATATTATTACTTCCTAAAGTAACACCAGAAACTGTAAAACTTTGTTGTGCAGAGTCAGAAGCTGTTGTTGCAGTGAAGCCTGTTAATGAGGTTGGAGTTACAGTTGTAGAGGCTTGTGGTAAAGTTACTGCAAGATTATCAATTGCAGCAGGAGCTTGCGCACCACCACTACCATCATTTTGCCATTCAAAAACTAAACGCATTGTAGTACCAGCAAAAGAGCTAACATCAATAGAGTTATTAGTATAATTTCCCCAGGTATTTACTAAATTAAAATCTCCAACTTTTATTCTACTTGGAACTGTAGTGATAACAGAGCCAGCCGTGGGATTGAATGAAGCAGGAACAATCCAGACTGAAAAATAATCGTATTTTGTGCTACCAAAAGTCTCTCCATTTGCTCTCCAGTCAAAACTTATATTTGCATTTGTTGATCCTGCGGGAATTGTAATATCTCTGTAAACCTGTACAACTGATGTTGTATTAGCATAATTATGAGTAGTCCCAGACGCATTGTTGGAAATATACAAGGATTGTGAACCTCCATTATTTACAGCAGATCCCACAAACCATTTATTAGTTTGAGAACCATTAACAAATGTCCAATTGTTTCCATTAGTTCCTTCAAAATTTTCGCTGTAAGGAAAAGAAGCAGCTAACTGTGATGTTGTAAAATTCCCTCCGGAAACCCAACTACTTTTATCTGAAGTACTACAATTAGATCTTACCCACCAATAATAAGTTGTATTTGCTGAAACACTAACGTTTACAGATGTTCCTGAAGCAACATTTCCCGTTGGCGTTGTAGAAGCATCTGGAGCAGTATTGGTTGTTGATAAATAATATTGATAACCGCTTGCAGGTACTGAGGTAGGTGCAGTCCAACTAAGAGTTGCAGAACTGGAAGTAACGCCAGTTGTTGATGGAGAAGTTGGGGCGGCACAAGTTGCCGCAGATACTACAGTTACTTTGTAATTATCGAAAGTCGAAAATTGTGTTGCACCTGTACTACCTTGCCAATATGCTCCAGAAAAAGACATTGCGGTACTTGTATATGTATTATCTACAGTAGAAGTTCCTATTTGTGTAAGAGTTCCTGCTGAAGGATCTGCAAATGAAGTAGTTCCATCATCTCTTGTATATAAATTCCATGTATTATCGTTTGGGTTATAGGTAACTTTTACACTGATGTAATCTGTAAGATTTGTTGGTGTGTTTCCGTAACCTATAATAGTAGTTCTTGTCCCCTGTAAACCTGTCGAATATTTTATTAGCGCAATATTATTATTAGAACCTCCTCCCATTACAACTGCATATCCCGTTCCTGCTGTTCCTGCCGTTGCTGAAGTACCCGCCAGAATATATGCTAAACCATATGAAGTGGTTGCTGAAAAGCCAGCTAAAGCACTTGTTCTATTAGTTCTAAAATTAAATGTCCAAGTTACCAAACCTGAATTAGAATTTAAGGTTGAGCTAAAAGGAGTCGAGAAACTACTTAAAGCCACATTTGCAAATCCCCATCCAGCAACATTGGTGGTTGCTGATGCGTCATTTGTGACATCTAACTGTCCCGCAGAACTTCTTCTGGCACCCCAGTCTGCGCCAGATCTATTCACTGTCCATGGACTTGTCCCTATAACACCCGAAGTTGTATAGGTATCAGACTGAACCGATCCAAAATCATCACTAAAAACAGTTGTCTGCCCCCAAGCATTACTGCAAAGGAATAATATTAATAGTAATAAAAATTGATGGTAAAAAGTTTTTGTGTTTTGTGGATTAAATAAATTTTTCTTCATCGATATATAAGGTTCTATTTTAAAAAAGTAGAAATGAGGGCGCTAAATTAATTAATTTTTATATACTCATATAAAAAAAGTTAATTTATTTTTAATTAATTATTAATCTTAGAAATTAGATACGAATATTTAAATAAGTGTTTGATTTTTTTGACAGATACAAAAACAAGAAAAGGCACTTAAAAGTGCCTTTAATATTGGAAAATAAAATTCTATTTGATGAATTTCTTAGATTTTATATCTCCAGAGTTTTCGATTTTCATGATATAAACTCCGTTTAAAAAGTTACTAACATCAATCTTTGCCTCAGTATGATTTATATTAATTGATTTAATTAATTTTCCAGACGCATCAAAAATATCAATCTTACCTAATTTTTTGGATGATTTGATAACCTGACTATTGCCATCTTTATAAACGATAAAATCAGATTTGGAGTAAGCTCCAGTATTCAAAACTGCATCTTCCTTATATACAATCTCAAACCTACTTGCATCCGTCCCTTTAACCGCTGTGAATGTATAATTTGTATCAGTACTTAGATTGATATATTTATTTAACAATTTATCTTTTAAATAAACGGTTTGGTTACCATCAAAAATACCTTCTGGCGTCTGCAGACTGATGACATAACTTCCGTCAGCTGAAAAAACATTTCCAAGAGTTACTACATCTTCATTAGAAAAATTATCCTCTTTACCTTGGATTGCTAATTTTTTAGCTCCTAAAACTGAATAGAAAGAATCCGATCCTACAACAAATAATTCACCATCAAAATCTGTTTCATAATTATTAGTTGCACCTGGGATATAACCAATCAAAATTGTGTTAACCATATTTTTTGGAGATCTCATCGTCAACCAAAATCTATTTTTCGTTACACCTTTTTGATAGAAAGTTCCGTTATCTGTAATTCTGACTCCGTTGTTAAAATCTAGTGCACCAGCAGTTTTCGCTTGTACGATAAAAGCTTGTCCCACTTTTATATTGCCATTGGGTGTAATACCACTTGGGTTTTCTGGGTCATAATCTGCCCAATCATAAGCCGGCGGAACACCTCCGGAACCATTGAACACAGCATAATTATTTCCAGTATATCCAGATCCCATTTGTGTAGCAGTATAATCTATATTAGTCCAGAACCAAGCTGTATTATAAATTTTGGCGCTATTCAAACTGTAAAGCAAATCGAAACTGATATTAGAAGGATAAGGATTTCCAACCAGATTATAACCTTTGTCTGCTCCGGCAGATTTTTGCAAACTTAAGAACTGAAGATTTCCATTATTTGGAACGCCCGTAAAGCTATAAGTTTTGCCATATCCATCAGGCAAAGAATTTTCTGCACGGATTGCGTAACCTTTTCCTGTTTGGAAAGTAGCATCGGAAGTGACCGTAAATTTATCCGTCGATTCGTTATACTGAAGATAACCATTTGAAGGTGTATTTGGAGAGAAACCACTTGCTCCCTTGATCGTTTGTCCTGCAACTGGAGAGCTCCAATAAACATAATCAATGTGTCCGGTTACATTATTCATATCAGAAACCTGTCTCTCAATCTTGATAGTTCCTTCATTAATTATATTATCAGTCTGAATCAAATTAGCATCGCTTTCTACCACAAAGCTATTAGCGGTAGAATTTAGATTCGTGATTTTATTTTTGACTTTAATAGGATAATTTGGTTTTACAAGCATTGTTCCTGCAGAACTCACTGTAAGCTCACAAACATCCAAAGCACCATTAGTTTGAGTATTATAACTTCCTGCAATGATTACCTTGCTTCCCAAAACAGGCGTTCCATTTGACCAAACATTACTTGTCCAAGTATTAGACGCTGGTTTAATTTGTACTGCTTTTGTTGCTGCATAACAAGTCTGTGTATTTTCTCTTACCTGGCAGTAATATTGATAATTATCCAATCCGCTGACATCAGAGATATTCAATGTTTGAGAAGTTGCACCGGAATAAACCCCACCATTAGAAACGGCCGTCCAGCTTCCTGTATTTCCCAATTCATACCATTGATAAGCCAATCCATTTCCTCCAGCAAAACCTTCTGTTGCAGTAAGTGTCAAAGACGCATTATTAACACCACAAGTCACAGAATATGAAGGTTGTGTATTAACAACTGGCGGATTTTTAACCACTGGTGGTTGCGCTACGTCGCCTCCGGATAAACACTGTCCACTTGATAATGCTTGAGATGTCCATTCGTTAGCATCAAAAACAGTTTTCGGAGAAAGATAATCATTCTTTCTTCTTAGATAATAGCCGACTGTATTGGGTGCGTGAACATCATCTATAATAGTAGAACCTTTCATTAATCTAAAACCATCATTTGCATTAAATCCTGTAGAGCCAAAACTTCCGTTACCTGTAGGCGCGTATCCGCAGACAGAAGAACTCACTCCAATTACAGCAACAGCTCCAGACGCAACAGTTCCAGTTAAGTTAGCATAAGTTGTGTAAGTTCCGCCATAATCTCCGGCTCTTTGGATAGAATATGTACTCAAATTAACCGTAGCACCAGTTCTGTTATAAAGTGTGATAATACCACCTGAACCTCCATTTTCATCATAAAGTTCATAAATAATGATATCAGAAGCTGGCGTTGTAGAACCACCACTACCTCCGGTACCTTCACAATCTGTAACTAAATTATCAATCACATCAAAAGCCTGAGTGAAAGAACATCCACTAGCCAATGTTACTACAAAATTAGCATCGGTAGCTCCAGTAGGAATCAGTGCTTCGATTTTTCCTGATGATATCAAATCAAAAGGTACGCTCACACCATTATAAGTTACAGAAGCGCCAGTCATATCATTAACCGAAGTTGTAAATGTAACTTTAGTATTGGCTGGTCCGCTTGTTGGAAATGCTGTAATAGAAGGAGAAGTGGTACAAGTTCCCGTCCCCTGAATTTTAAATACATAAGGATTTTCATCAGAATCATTATTCGCAATACTTACATTAGCTTCTCTCAGTCCGGCAACTGTTGGATGGAATTTAATTTTAAATGATGTTGTACTTCCACTAATAACTGGAGAGACGGCTTGTTGTGTTACAATAAAATCGGAAGGATTGAGTCCTGTGATATTCACAACTGGTGTTCCTGTAAGATTAAGATTGGCTAAACCTAAATTTTCAATCACAAATTCTTTCTCTACAGAATCTGTCCCTAAGTTAGTCGCAGCAAACAGTGTATTATTAAGACCATAAGGCTCATCAAAATTATTTGGAATACTGATATTATTCCCTTTGATATTAATTTCCTGATTTGTAGGCTGAGTAATTGTAACTATATAATCTTCTACTTCCCCATCAAATCCCGTTTCACAAGAAGTTGGAGCAGATGAATATTTTGCACTCACTCTCATTTTTATATCACCTAGTACAGCAGTAGTTGGGACTGCAATACTAAGAGGCGAAAGAGATGTCGCTCCATCTGCTACGTTAGTCGCTGTTCCCAAATCAAATTCTTCTCCGGAATCTGCAAAATCGCCATCGTGATTCCAGTCAAACCAAACTTTACTATATACTATATAATCCCCAGCTGTATTAACACGAACCGTTATTGGATAAGTTTCTCCTTTTACAACTGTTGTCGTTGGTGTAGTAAAATTGGTATATCCTACAGTTTTAGTTGCTGCAGTTGTATTTTCAATTGTATTAAATTTTACATATCTAATGCCTGTATTATAATCTGTATTCCCTGAAGAAGCACAGTATGTAATCTCTGGTGTAACACAAACATCAGTTCCATCGCTCCAAGTTGTTCCTTTTCTTAGCCAAATTTTGAAGCAATATTCTGTTCCATTGGTAAAATTAGTTATTGCTTTACTGAGAGCTGTTCCTTTATACACCACCTGATTTCCGGCATTATTCCAAGAATCATCAGCAATGATACTGCTTCCGTCTCCAGATGGAATATAAGTTATGGCGCCTTGATTGGCTACAATCATAACTTCGTCAAAACAAGTTGCCGTGTTATGTGTCCACTCAAGAGTCACTTGATTATTTGATGGAGTCCCTGTGAAAGTTTTCACATCATCCTGAGCAAGAAGATTCAAAGCTCTTGAACTTGCAGATCCATTTGAAAACCTTCTGACAGAAGCACCATCTTGGTAGGCAAGAATCATAAATGAATAAATACCATTCTCTGTCAATCCGGAAATATCTACAGATGTAGCTGTGCCTTTGTAAAGTAATTTGCCTAAAGTTGTAGGTGTTGCACTATTAGTAGAAGCGGAAAAATTACTATTCGCATAACTATAGTCTGTTAATGCAGTTGTAGGCGTTCCGCTTGGCGTTGTCGCTCCAGCAATTGCAAAAACCATATAACCTGTTGGCACAGCTCCAGATGTTGGTGCTGTCCAAGAAATAGTTCCTCCGTTATCTATTAAACACGTTTGCGAAGCTCCAGTTACATTATTAAGGCTTCCACTAAAAGTTGTTGTGAATTCCTGTACACCTCCATAAGTATAAGTCGCCCCATTATAAAGATAGGCTTGAACAACATAAGTTGTAGCTTCCGTAAGAGAAGTCGCAGCATAATTTGTACTTCCAAGGGTAACAGTCACATTAGTAACTCCGGCACCTCCAACAGTTGGTGTTGCATTAGTTGATTTTACAGAATATACAAAACCCTGAATAGTTGAACTTGGACAATTCCCTTGAGTGATTGACGTAGCTCGTAATGTTGCCGTAGTTTGGGCAAATGTCGTAATTGTATTAGTTGTGATGGCTTGAGCCGTACTTGTGGAATTACCAGTAATAGCTTTATTAACAGCTGTAGCCGCACTTCCAGAAACTGCAATATTCCCATTATAAGTTTGATTAGCTGCAGTTGGAGTCAGCGTAACATAAATGGTTTTCGAAGCGAGGTCGCCACCAGCATGCGAAAAGCCTGTCACAGAAATCCCACCCGATGTTTCAGAGTAAGTATATCCAGCTAATGAACCTAAGCTAATTGTTCCTGCTTTGAGTCCTGTTCCTGAGACAGTAAACGAAAACTCCTTAGACGAGCCATTACAGACTGTTCCAAAAGCTAAAGTTCCTGTATTAACAGTAAGTGTTTCTGTAACTGCTGTGATAGTTAAATTATTGGATGTTAAATTGGAAGCAGAAGCAAGTTCACTTCCGTTAATACTAATGCTAAAGTTAGTAACATTAGCATCAAAATCTGTATTATTATAAGCTAACGTAACCGTTGCTGTTGTTGAAGAATTATATGCAACACTTTGGATAGTTACTCCAGAAGGCGCATTGTTTAAGGTAAAATTTGAAGCATTCAATGTTGCGTCTGCAAATGTATCGTTGGCGAGTGTTAATCCAACTGTTGCTCCGTTAAGTGTTGCTTCATTCAGTGTTCCCGAAGCTGTTAAAGTTGGAGTACTAACTACTGGAGCATTCACAACAACATCATCTATATATATAGTTCCTGCCGTTCTGTAGAACTGGAATTCTATATTATTACTTGTATTATTTATAGTAGCAGTATATGTTGTCACACCAGAATTAGTAGGAGCAAAAGGAGAACCTGTAGCTGCCGTCCAACTTCCACCGTTAATTCTATAATTTACCTGAATACCATTAGTAGTAGCACTACCTCTTGCTTTAAACTGAATTGTACTTATTCCTCCCGTAGCAATAACCGGAGAGGTAATCTGTGAACCAGTTGCACTTCTTAGCTGACAATAGTTGCCGCTAAATCCTGCCACACCTGAGCCATTAATAATATCTGTACCATTCCAATTACCAGAATTCAAAACTATATTTCCAGTTGTATAACTAGAAGGCAAACCTGTTGTAAAATTTTCAGTAAGAACTTGTCCCCAACTATGGAAACTGATCAAAAAAAAGCAAGAAAAAAGAAATGTTTGTAGACCGGAAAAGCCTATCAACTTCCAAAAGGAAAATAGATTTTTTTTCATCGAATTTATGTTTTATAAGGAAACAAATATAAGTTTATTTAAAATATAAAATTCAATTAATCAAATTTTAGCTATTATAAATTTTTAATTACAAAGCTTCAAAATCAACAAAACCATCTATACGAGATGGTTCTGTTAACAATATTTTTCTTACTTATTATTTAATAATTTTCTTAGTTTTTAAATCGCCAGAATTTTCTGCTTTTATAATGTAAACTCCATTAACCAATTTAGAAGCATCAATTTCCAAAGTTGTTTCTTTGGTTTTTACAGAATACATTAATCTTCCAGATGTATCATAAACTTCAACTTTACCTAAAGATTTTGAAGATTTTACAATATAATTACCATGCCATTTATAAACCTCAAAATCGGATTTAGTCATAACGTCAGATCCTAATACAGCATTATCTTTATATACTATTTCGAATCGTGTTTCATCTGTTCCTTTACTTGCTGTAAAGCTGTAATCTTTTTCTTTGAGGTTTGTTATAATATTCAGTAATTTATCTTTCAAATATACGTTTTGATTCTCTGCAAAAATTCCTTGATTATTTTCCAAACTAACTTTATAAGTGCCGTTTGCAGAATATTTAGCTGATACCGTAACTACATCACTATCAACAAAACTTCCTCTTGCCTGAATTTGAAGTTTATGTGAATCTACTTTAGAATAGAAAGAATCATCGCCAACAACAAGAATATCCGCATCGTAATCGCCCTCATAATTATTAGTAGCATCATCTATGTGTGCTATCAATATCGTATTAATAACATTTTGAGGAGAAATCAATTTCAACCAATAACGATTGGTTTGATCTGTATTCTTGTTATTATAAAATACTCCAGACTCGTTTGTTCTTACTGTATTATCAAAACTTATAACCTGACCTGTTCCAAGATTTTTAGCTTGAACAATGAAACCCTGCCCCAATTTGATATTCTTTGTTGGGGTATACGAACCAGAAGATGGCGAAGGTGTTACTGTAGTATCACTGTAAGTTGGCGGCGTTCCTCCTGCCAAAGTAATTGTTGCATAATTGTTTCCTGAATAACTTGATCCTTGTTGCGTTGTAACTGGGGTAACATCTGTCCAGAACCACACTTTTCCATATATTATATTTTTATTATTACCAAGATTATAAAATTTAATAAAATCAATATTGGACGGATAAGGATTTCCAATCAGGTTATAGCCATGCTCAACTGTTCCACCTGTACCCGTATTGGCCGACCTTTGGATATTTGTAGAAAATGATCCGTTATTTGGAGTACCAACAAATTTTAATGTGTTATCTGAAGTCAGTACTGCTGGATCATAACTATCTTTACCTCTAATAGCATATCCTTTAGCATTAATAAATGTGGTTTCGGTAGCAGGAACCGCTTTGAATGTATCATTTGGCTCATTGTAGTAGAAAATTCTGTTATTTGGTGTTCCTACAGAAAAACCATCATTCAAAGTAGTATCATTTAATAGTTTTTGACCTGTTACTGGCGTACTCCAGTAAGTGTAATCCATTTTACGCATTTTTACATCGCGATGCGCTAATATTTTTCCGGAATTCACAGCATTAGCATTATCTTGTAGCAATACTGCATCACTTTCAATTGTTAAATTATCATTATTGGAATTATTAGTAATATTAATATCATCGATAATTCTAAGTGAATTATTAGCCTTAACTGTAAGTTTAGCTGTGTTAGCAATAGTTATTGTTTTTGCTTGAGCTGTTGCATTAATTTCCACTATTTTACCAGCAAGGATATTGGCACATTTTGTAACATCAGGAACTACCGCTGGAAACCAATTAGATCCAGTGCTCCAATCGGTTCCTGTACCTGTATATTGCATTTTACTTCTAACAATAGATGAGGTTACCGCCGTCTTATCACATGTTCCTAATGTGGCTTTAGCTGTATATGTAGTAGCCGTTCCCGGAGCAGCATATACCGTTGAAAGATAATCCGTACCATTATAAGGAGTCGTAAGTCCTACATCTGTATATAAACCTATAGAAGGAGACCATGTAACCAGTTTTTTATTACCGTCAAAAACAATATCATCTATATACCAATCAAACAAACCATAGCTTTCTCCCGTATATCTGAATCTTATGTAGAGTTGGTTATTCCCAATATAAGGCGCTAGACTGACATTACTAATTTGTGTTGCTGCAATATCTGCAGTAATTGCTGTTCTGCTCCATACATTAGTCCAAGAATTATTATCAGTTGATACATCAACATAAATCCCCCTTACATAGTTAGAAGTTGTATCAGCATCAAACATATATTTGAAGGATAAATTCAGACTTGTAAAGGCTGAAATATCCATTGGAATACTTTGAGAAGTAGATATATTGTATGGTAAAAACACCCAAGTTCCTGTAGTATTAGAACCTGAACTCCAACTCAATCCAGCTTCATAAGCAGTACCTCCAGCATTGTTGGAATTGTAATAAACCCCAATAATATTGGTATCAGTTCCAGCATATGCCCAATTACTACCAACTCCTGCAGAAAAATCCTCACTGTATGCCACAGCATTTCCTATTCCTCCACTCGCATCCAGCTTAACATAATCCATATCACACGCAACCGCAGAAGATGGCGTTTCTGTAATCGATACATTAGTTGGAACCGGATTTACCGTTACCGTCACCGTTTTTGTATTGGTTATACTTCCACTTGTTCCAGTAACTGTATAAGTTGTCGTAGTGGTTGGACTTGCCGTAACTGTAGCGCCAGAAGTAGAACTAAGTCCCGTGCTTGGTGACCAGCTATAGGTATATGAAGTAGTACTGGAAGCTGTCAATGTCGTTGAGCCTCCGGCACAAAAACTTGGAACAGCAGGTGTAATAACAATTGGATCTGGAGAAACATTGACAGCAATATCATCTAAATATAAATAAAACTGATTCGCAGCAGAGTAAGCCTGAAAACCAATATAAAAAACACCAGTAGAGCTAGGCACAAAATCTATTACAACAGAATTTGCAGTGGATGCACCTCCAGTAATGTTAGAATAATCTGCTAAAGTATTAATCATTGCTGCAACAGTATTATTTGTACCATAAGCCACTTTCATCTTTTCTACAAATGTGGAACTATTGTTATTATATTTAAATGTCAATCTGTATGATACCCCAGATGTTAAATTTAATCCTTTGGTAAAAAACCAGGTATTAGCAGCATTACCTGTATTCCAAGCATATCTTAATACTTGAGAAGAAAAACCATTAGCTGCAGGATTAGCAGCGGTTGCCCAAGAATTTCCAGAACCTGCATTAATAACTGTAGTACAACTTGGAATCGCTGGCGTTGTAACACTATTGAAATCTTCCAGATAAGGAATACTTACACTTGCACAAAGCGTTGTAAAACTTCCTCCATTGGTAGAAGAACTACAACCTCCAACATTAGTATTGACAATTTGATAATAATAAGTTGTATTTGAATTTAATCCCGAAGACAAAACATAAGATGAAGTAACTCCAGGAACCGAAGTCACTAAAGTTGTGTAACCGCTATTACTATAGATATTAAGTGTTGAACTGATGGCTCCGGCATTTCCACCTGCAGCAGATGTCCAAGTGAAGGTAGCTCCTGCGGAAGTAATTGTTCCAACAGAAAGTGATGTAGGAGCTGCAGCACAAGTTATTTTATTGTCTGAAAGAGGTGATGTTGTCAAATAATAAGGCGCACCGATACATGCATTATTATATGAATAGATGTAATAATAATATCTTGTATTGCTCGTCAAAGCCGAATCTGTAAATGTCGTTGCATTGGCTGTTGTTGCACTTCCTTGAATCACGTAATAAGAATTCCCGCCCAAAGTCACTGTGTTGCCCGTAGTATATGAAGTTCCATTTACTGGTGTTGGCGCTGTTGAACTTGTACTTCTTAAAATAAGATAACCGCTGGGTGGTGTTCCAGGAGCGGTAAAAGATCCAGCAATAGATGTTGCAGAGGTAGTTCCAAAAGTCAAAGCTGTTGGTTGAGTTGCAGGTGTTGTACAAGCAACCGTATTATAAGTAATTGTAATTAAGCCATTACCTCCTTTACCCGTGGTTGCAGATATAGAGCCAGCACCTCCATTACCAATTCCCGATACATAGCCAGTTTCGGCATTTCCAGGTGCTTGGGTCGCTGCTCCAGCATTACTCGTGGTACCAACAGTATTAGTAGTCGCTGTCAAAGATCCACTGATATAAGATGACCCTCCTCCTCCGGCAGAAGAATAATTAGTTGTTGATCCACTACTATAACCGCTTCCACCACCATAGTAGCCACCGCCTCCGCCACCGCCATAATAAGAATAAGCTGCACTAAAACTGTTACCCGCTCCACCTTGTAAAGCTGCACCTGTATAACCATTTCTGTTATCAGTTCCATTATATTGTCCGCCTGTTCCAGCTGCTGTTATCGTTGCTCCTCTACCGCTCGTATATGATGTACTAGCAGCATTACCACCATTTGTTCCCGCTGTAGCTCCTCCAGCTCCTCCATAAGATGAGTCTCCATAATATCCTCCACCTCCACCTCCAGCTGCAAGAGCCAAAACATTAGCTTGAGAAAGTGTTGCAGAGCTAAAGATACCACTATATCCTCCTCCTGAACCACCATAAGCTCCTCCTGATGCACCGCCTCCTCCGTAACCACCGGCAGAAACTGCACTAGTGTTGAGACTACCTCCTCCACCAACTACAATAGTAAGTGTCTGTCCAGAAGTGACAGCTAGTGTTCCTTTCAAAAATGCTCCGGAACCTCCAGAGCCATCAGACCCTGCCCCTCCAGCTCCCCATATTTTGACACTTACAGAAGTTACGCCAGATGGTACTACAAATGATTGTGCTGAACCTGTATAAGAAAAAGTTTGAGTGACCTGTCCTTTTACCAATGATAGAAAAGTAATGAACAAGATGGAAAAGACAAGCTTTCCCGAAAAAGCATAGAATGCTTTAACTAAGGTAAATTTTTTCATCATAATCTTTTGTGTTAATTAATTATTACGATGAAGCTAATGTATAACTTATTTCGAATTTTTTTGCCAAAAAAAATATTTATTTAAAAAAATATTTAATATAATATTTAAAAAAAAAGATTATCATTTAAAAAAAATAACATTATTAAAATAAAATTTTATCTACTATAAAGAAATAAATATTCATTTTATAATATAAAAAACACCAATAATATATATCCGAATCATATAATTGATAAAACACAAAATATTATGTTAAACAGATTTTCGGAAAAAAATTCAACATTGGATTAATAAAAAAAGCCTAAACAAATGAGACAAGTTTTTATTTATTAAGAGGTTTACTAAAGTACGACTGAAGTAAATTATACTTTGCAATGCCAAGTATATCATCAGTTAAGGTCGGCTCGGCTATTGATGAGGGGTAGGCAGCAAAAGTGATGCAGTAATGTATGACGCAGATAAATAACAAGCTTCAACAGAATCCGGCTTATAGCGCTTCTCTTTTCTTTGATTACTGTATTTCTATCAACTTATTTTTCTAATACATTCCGATAATTCTTAGTTATCATTTTTAAATAACATTGATTCTGATTGATATTGAATGAATAATTGATTGATTTCTTGTTCTTGGGGAAGTAAAGTCATAAACAATATTTATTACTTAATAAAAAAATTAATTTATATTTTGTAGGTATATTTATTAACAAAGGGAAAAACAAGAAGCTTTTAGCTTCAGTAGAGACTTTAGTACTTATTAATGACTTTAACTTCAGTAAGAATAATTCTAAAACTTTAACACGAAAAAACTCATCAGAATACATACAGTCTAGCTTTTAGTATTGAATATGATTTCAATATATAATTAAAGGTATCCTTATATCGATTCTTCTTTGAGGTATGGTCATAAAAAAAGCTCATCAAAATAAATTGATGAGCTTTAAAAAAAACTGGCGGCGACCTACTCTCCCGCTTTCGCAGTACCATCGGCGCTAGAGGGCTT